>CAVWSU010000022.1:0-39840 GCA_963757865.1 uncultured Chloroflexia bacterium | reverse complement strand
TGGTCAGGCTGGTCAGGATCGGCCCTGCGCTGCCCGGGATGAGCCGTGGGTTACGCGGCACCATAGACTCGGCCGCCGCCGCCGCGAGGAGGATGAGCACGCGCGAGCCCGGCCAGGCGGCCAGCGCGACCGCAACAGGTCCGGTGATCTCCGGACGCCGCGAACGTTGGTTGGTGCGTGCCGCCCCTCCATCCGCAGGTCCTGCATCGGACGCGAGAGGCTCTGCGTCAGCCACGGACGTCTCCCGGGATCTGTTCGGCAGGAGGCATCGCCGCGCGGCCGCCGACGAGCCAGCGGTGGACGCCGTCCTGGGCGGCGACGATGCGTTCCGGCACGGCGGCGGCGACGATCAGGAGGAGCGATGCCGGGAGCCACACGACGGCAACCCTTGCCGCAAACAGCACGTAAAGGAGGCCGAGCGTTGGGGAAAGCCGGCGCTCGGCGGCGAGCAGCAGGGTCAGACCCACCAGGAGCATCACGCCGTCGTGCATCCAGACCACCGGCCACAGGAGCAGGTACGCACGCATGGCCGCCGGCAATGCCCGCTGCAGTGGCAGCACGCCAGTCGCCGCCACGGCGCCGATGGTGGCCACGATCCAGACCGGTGTGGGCACGGACGGCACCAGCGTCGCAAGGGGCGCCATGTTGTAGCCCCCCTGCGCGAGCCTGCCCAGGCCGCCGAACGTCGCCTGCAGGAGGTCGAGCCAGGGACGCACTCCGACCAGCGGGAGTGTCAGCGCCATGCCCACCGTACCGACGCCCAACGCCCACGCGAGTTCACGCCATCGCCTCTGGACCGCGAACGGAAGGAGCAGCAGTGCAGGCCAGCCCTTGAGCACTGCCGCCGCGCCGAGTCCGGCGCCGGCGAGGGAACGACGGCTCCCAACCATTCCCGCCGCGCTTGCCGCGATCGCGAGCAGGGTCAGGCTCTCCTGGTTGCCGTAGACCAGCTGCTGGATGTCGGGCTGGAACAGGATCCAGGTTGCGAGCCCCCCCGCCACCGGAACAATCGATGTGGCGATAGTCTGCCGGCGCGTCGCACCCGGCAGGAGCGACCGCGCGGCGACACACATGACGGTGAACGCGAGAACGGTCGCCAGGACGTTGACCGACAGCCACCACCAGTCACCCTGCGGCAGGGCACCAATGGCCCCACCCACGATCGCGGCGGCCGGCGTCGAGAAGTACTGGATCGTCTGCGTGCCCGTCGGGTCGGCGGTCATCGCATACGGGACGCCGTAGGCAGCCTGTCCGGCGGTCATGTTGCGATAAGCCCCGACGTAGATGTGCGTGTCGACCGCGAACCCGGCCGGGTCGGGCAGGAACACGACCGCCGTCACGAGCACAGACCACCCGAATGCGATCATGCGGAACCGTGGGTTAGCGAGCGCCAGTCCGAGACGGCGAACGAACCCGGGCAGCACCGGTGCACCGGTGGTGCCTGTCCCCGCTCCCGCGGGAAGGAGCGACGTCGGATCGGGTTGGATATGCGTCACGACCGCCGCATCGTAGCAATCCGTGTCGGCCAATCCCTCACCTATCGGTCCCATACCCGACTCTGGCCATGACCCTGCCGGCCCCCGACGTTCGCGCCGGCAGCGGGCATGGCATCACGGGACGTAGTAGCCGGAAAACGCCATCACGGCGAATATCGCGAACAACCCCGCGCTCACCGTCGGCCATCCCGTGCGGAACATGTTTCCTTGCCGGCCGGCCAGCAGCCAGATGAACGGAAATGCGACCATGCCGTACCGTCCCACGGACCAGTTGAGGCCCGCGAGCACCATGATCCCCAGGCTCAGGACGCAGAGCGCGGCGTAAGGCAGCGGGATGTGGTCGTGGCGGAGGTAGACCAGCAGGAACGCGAACCCTAGGAGGGTCGCGAGGAGCGACCACACCACGAAGGGACCGCCCGCTGACGAGCTCGCGACCGAGATTGTCGCTGACGAGCCCAGCGGCGACGGATGTCCCCACGTCGAATTCGGCCGTCGTGTAGGCCAATGCGGATCCGGTGAGTGCGATCACGTACACGAGGAACGCGGCTGACCCGACGACGGGTAGCAGGAGCCAGACCAGGGTCCGTCGAGTCGCCACCTTGCGCCACGCGATGATTGCGAGGGGCACCACGAGCAGCACCCCCTGGATGCGTGTTGCGCCGGCTGCCGCGGCCAGCGCGGCGGCCCATCCCATGTGCCCCCGTTCTGCGGCCAGCAGTGAAGCGAGGCTCAGCACCAGGAAGAGGCTCTCCGCGTAGGCCATGGAGAAGACCCAGGAGAACGGGAAGAGACTGAGGTAGATGCACGCCCGGAGAGCGCGATCCTCGTCGAGCACGGCTCGAGTCAGGAGGTACAGCAGCCACAGGGCGACCAGGAATAGAACGTTCGAGAGCGCCACGGCGATCAGGCCGGTCAACGGAGGATCCAGCACGGATGCAAGCCTGATCAAGGCCGGATACAGCGGGAAGAACACGTAATCGTGGTGGCCGCCGATGGCCGCCACGTGGTAGCCGTTCTGGGCGATCCCGAGGTACCAGCCGGAATCCCACGTGGTCAGGCTCGACAGAACGGGCCCCGACGCGGCGCTCTGCAGCAGAGGGTTGCGCGGGATTAGCGATTCGGAAACGACCGCAGCGAGCGCCACGAGGACGCGGGATGCGGCGTACGTAGCCAGGATCGCCCCTGCGGATCCATTGCGCAGCCTCTTGAGAGGGGCGGGTGCGCGGCGGGCAGAGACCGGCTTGATCGCCGCCGCACGCGCCTCTTCGAGACCTGCTTCTTGCCACAAGAGCTCGCGACTCGCAACGCGGGTCCTGACGCTCCCCAACGGCGCAATTCCCTCGCCGCTCGGTTCCAGCT
The DNA here is from genome assembly GCA_963757865.1 of uncultured Chloroflexia bacterium. GTDB lineage: Bacteria > Chloroflexota > Limnocylindria > Limnocylindrales > CSP1-4 > JAJYNJ01. The sequence continues at coordinate 36,985 of CAVWSU010000022.1, read as the reverse complement.
TCGATTGGCCCAGTGCCCAGCGGGCCAAGGGCCCCCTATCAGGCGTCGGCACCCGCGTCCCCACAGGCATCAGACCGAGCCCGGCCTGTACCGCATCAGCAGTGACTCCACGACGCTGCCACGGGCGCCTGTCGTCCGGGGCTGCGTCTGTTCGCCCACCCTGCGCGGCGCACTACGCTCAGTTCTGGTGGGACGGGCTCGTGTCAGGCACAAGTTGCCCACGAGCGCTGGCTCTGGTCGCGGACCTGGCTCCCAAGCCAGGCCACCACCGGGATGGCAAGCAATGGCACGTCGTTCAACAAGTACGTCCAAGGCGCGATGATGTTCCGGCTCACCGTGACGTATTCGCCCCACATCGCCCCGAAGGGCAGCGAGGCGGCAATCCCGAGGATGAGCACCAACCACCAGGAACGACGGCGGATTCCCACGATCGCGAATGGTGCAAGGCTCGGTTTGAAGAGGATGAGCGGACCGGGCCAGCCGACCAGAACAGCCAGCGAGCACGCTGCCCATGCCCAGATCCCAGGGTTGCCGTCGATGATTTCCTGGGGTGCCGATGGAATGAGCGCCAGGACCACGATCGCGACCCATGCCCAAGGCGCAGGCCGCAGACGCCAGAGGCTCCACGCGACGACGCCAAGCGGAATCGCCCACCAGAGTGCAGCGGGCAGGAAGACGAACGGCACAAGCAGCCACAGCGCGACCGGTGGGTACATGATGGGCAACGGATGCTGCCACATCGAGTAGGGACCAGCGATCTGATAGGCGTGGTAGAAGCCTTTGCCGTTGAGCCATGATGCCGCTGCATCGCGGTACAGCACGTAGTCGCCGGCGATCCCCCAGCGTTGACGGTCGAAGCCAAACACCAACTCACCCGCGACCCATGCGGATTCGACGATGAGCACGCCCAGCGCCACTCGCCCGATGATCCGCCAGGCAACCACGGTGCCTTTGACATTGACTTGGCGATGACCGTCAACCGAGTCTGGCCCTTGCGAGGGCAGCGGCTGCTCATGTGCGACCGTCGGCGTTTGGTCCACCACCGTCATTGACCGCCGACCGCGGCCGCCAGCGCCTCGATCACCCTGTTCACCTGGTCGTCAGTCATGTCAGGGAAGATCGGCAGGCTGATCGCGCCGGCATAAGCTCGCTCGGCGACCGGGAACTGCTCGGGCCGCCATCCCATCTCGCGATACAGCGGATGGCGGTGCAGCGGAATGAAGTGGACGCTCGTCCCGATCCCGACCGACCGAAGGCGATCGATCACCGCGGCGCGACGAGTCCGAAGCTTCTCGTCGGCGCTGGCGTCTCCGAGCGCGGCATCCGATCGCAGCCGCACGACGAACAGGTGCCATGCGTGCTCGCCGGGCGCGCCCGCCTCGGGCAGCTGTAGCCGGTCCTCCAGGCTCGCAAGTTCGGCCAGGTAGCGTCGCGCGACGCGCTCCCGCGCCTCCCGCATCTCGTCTGCACGGGAGAGCTGCGCGAGCCCGAGCGCCGCGGCCAGGTCGGTCATGTTGTATTTGTAGCCGGCGTCCTCGATCTCGTAGTACCACGTGCCGCTCGCTGCATATCGGTTCCACGGGTCCCGGCTGATCCCGTGCAGCGACATCCTGCGGGCTCGAGTCGCGATCTCGTCGTCGTTGGTGACGAGCATCCCGCCCTCACCTGTCGTGATGGTCTTCGTGGCGTAGAAGGAGTAGGCGCCGGCGCGTCCGATCGTTCCCGCATACCGGCCGGTCGGCCCGATGCGGCCTCGGGAATGCATGGGCGGCATCCTCGATGACGTCCAGCCCGTGACCAGAAGCGACCGCTAGGAGGGCACGCACGTCGGCCGGCAGTCCCGCGAAGTGCACGGGCATGAGCGCCCGCGTGCGGTCGGTGACGGCGGAGTCGGTGCGGGCCGGATCCATGGTGAGCTGTCCCGGCTCGACGTCCACGAGCACGGGTAGGGCACCGCAGTACTGGATCACCTCCCCGCACGAGGCAAACGTGTACGTCGGGATGATGATCTCGTCGCCGGCGCCGACTCCCCGGCCGACCAGGGCCAGGTGGAGCGCCGCCGTCGCGGAATTCAGGGCAACCGCGTGGCGCGACCCGACGAACGCAGCGAACGCTTCCTCGAAGGCCCGAACCCTGCTACCGGTCGTCAGCCATCCCGAGTCGAGCACATCAAGGACCGCGTCCCGCTCGATGTCCGTGATGCTCGGCCGGTGAAAGGGGACTGGCTCCCCGTTCACGCGTCAGCCTCGGCAAGCGTGGCAAAGAGCGCGGCGCGGGCGGCCGCGTGATCTCCGGATGCGCCCACGTCCACGAGTGATCGGAGCCGCTCCCAGAGGTCGGGCGGAGTCGCCGTCGGTGTCGTGATGCGCAGGACCTTGGGGTGGGCGGTCTGCTCCCGTTGCTCTCGCTCGTAGAAGAGCTCCTCGTGGATCTTCTCGCCGGGGCGAAGACCGATGTACTCGATCGGCACGGAGTCGGGATCACGCCCGGCCAGCCTCGCCAGGTCGCGGGCCAGATCGAGGATCCGGATCGGCTTACCCATGTCGAGCACGAACAGGTCGGCCGGCCTCCCGTACAGCGCCGCCTGCAGGATGAGCCGGGACGCTTCGGGGATGGTCATGAAGAAGCGCGTCATCTCCGGGTCTGTGATCGTCAGTGGGACGCCCTGGGCGAGCTGCCTCTGGAACAGCGGCACCACGCTGCCCGATGACCCCAGGACGTTCCCGAACCGTACCGTGACGTAGGCACGCCCCGACTGCGCGGCGATGTGCGCCACGGCGAGCTCGGCGAGGCGCTTGGACGCCCCCATGACGCTCGCCGGGTGGACGGCCTTGTCCGTCGAGACGAGCACGAACCGTTCGACGCCGTGGCTCACAGAGGCCTCCAGGGCCGCCATGGTCCCCCCGATGTTCGTATACACGGCGTCGGCCGGGTGGTGCTCCATCATGGGCACGTGCTTGTACGCGGCGGCGTGCAGCACCAGGACCGGGTCGTCCTCCCTGATGATCCGATCCATCGCCGGAAAGCTCGCCACGTTGGCCAATCGCGTGCGCAGCCCGGCACGTGGACGGCCATCTCGTACGGGCGTGCCCGAGTCGCGCGAGGACAGCAGCGCGAGCTCCCGATCGATGTCGTACAGGGCGCCTTCTGCGCGATCGAGCAGGACGAGGCAGGCCGGATCCAGCTCGAAGACCTGCCTGGCGAGCTCCGACCCGATCGACCCGCCCGCGCCAGTGACCAGCACGGTGCGGTCAGCCATCGCCTCCCGCAGCCCGGCCTCGTCGATCGTGACCGGCTCCCGGCGGAGGAGGTCGTCCACGCTGACCTCCCGGATGGCAGCCTCCGTTGCCCGACCGGTAACCAGGTCGCCAAGCGGGGGAACAGTCCGGGCCTCCAGTCCGAGCCGGGTTGCCTCCTCTACCGCTCGCCGCACCACCGCCCCGGACGCCATGGGCATCGCGATGAGCAGGCGTCGAGCGCCGGTGGACTCCACGACCGCCGACAGGTCGTCCACCCCACCCATGACCCGCTTGCCACGGAGGAGCTGGTTTCGTTTCGCGCGATCGTCGTCGATGAGTCCGACCACCAGCATGCCGAGCCCGTCGCGCGCCTGCCCGATGGTCCGCAGGACCGTGGCACCGACTTCGCCCGCGCCGTACACCAATGTCGGGACGCGCGCCTCGAGGGCGCCTGGGGCCCCGGATGATCCGGCCGTATGCGAGTCCCACTCGCTGACAGCACGGATCATGAAGCGCACGCCGCCATATCCCGCCAGCGCGAGCAGCCCCTCGAGCACGAAGAAGGACCTCGGAAAGCGGCCGGCCGTGGTCACCGTCCCGGTGATGTCCAGCGGCACCAGGAGGGCGTAGAAGAGCAGGACGCCCACCACGGAGCCCGCGACGACGGTGATCGTGACGCGGATCAGCTCACCCACGCTCGCGTAGGCCCACGCGCGCCTGTACAGGCCGGCATACACGTTGATCGGAGGTCGCACCAGCAGCGGGAACAATGCAGCCGGGAAGTAGATCAGGATCGTCTGCGTGAACCGGAGCGTGTCGAACCGGAGAACCATCGCGCCGAGAACGGCCAGAACGCCGACCGTCATGTCCACGACGAACAGGTGACGGCCCCGGATCGACACGGCGGAGGGCGTGAGTCGCCAGCGCTTGACGGGTTGAACCACGTTGAGGAGTGTATGACGCCGCGACTACCCGAATCCGTGGCCCTCTCGTACCCGCGGGCGAGTACCTGCTCCTGCGGAATCGAGCGGCCGTCACGACGCGTCCCGAGGTGCGAATAGTACTTCGCGGGCAGGCACACCCACCGTCCTGCCCCGCGATGAGCGCGAGGTACCGCGCGTAAGATACGTCTGGTGAGCATCGTCCTTCTGCCCGAAGCTACAGAAGCCGCCCGCTCCGGGTCGCGTTCGCCGCTAGCGACCGCATATCTTCGCGGCGCGAGTCGGCAGCCGTGTACGAACGACCAAGTCAGGCTGTGACGGCCGCTCGGCCCCGGCGAGCGGCTGGATCTCGCGCAACGAAAGGGGGGTCGAGCCGCATGACCACCATGCTTGCCCGGCCCCGGGACCATTTTGGATGTATGTGCGCGTGGCGACGCGCAGTAGTGCTCGACGAAATAGCGACCGAGATGCTGCGGGCTCGCTGCCAACAGCTCGTGCCGGCCGGTCTGTGATCGAAGACGTGCCGCAGCGCACGGGCACTCTCCGCCTGCTCGTGCTCGCCGACGCGAGCAGCATCCACACGGAGAAATGGGTCCGCGGTGTCGCCGAGAGCGGTCCCTCGGAATTGCGCCTGGTTACCATGAATTCGGCCGGCGTGCGCGACGGTCTGCGGGAGATCCCTGCCGTCAGGGAAATCTGCGAGTACTACGCCGGCCCGGTAAATGCCAGCGGCGGCAACTGGCGGTATCTGATGAATACGCCGAGGGTCGTGCGCGCGGTCCGCCGGATGAAACCCGACGCGATCGTGGCGATCTACCTCTCGAGCTACGGCCTGATGGGGGCCATCGCGAGGCGTGATGCCGTCCTTGTGCACGTGCTGATCGGCTCGGATGTGATGTCCACGCCCGGACGTTCATGGGTGTACGACCGGATGGCCCGCTGGACATTGGCTCGTGGAGACCTCTTCGTGTGCGCCTCCGAGACACTTGCTACTCGCTTGTCGGCCATCGCGGGGGTGCCTGCCGAGGCTATCCTGACGCAACAGTACGGATTGGAGGACTGGGTACTCGGGCATCCAGTTCTGGCGAAGACGTATACCTTCGTCTCAAACCGTGCCTGGGTGCGCAATTCTCGGATCCCACTGCTCCTGCGGACCTTCGGCCGCCTGGCGGCGCCTGCCACCCTGGCACTCGTGGGTGGCGGGTCGCCCTTGGAGACGGAGATCCAGCAACTCGCGGCGGCCGATCCTCGCGTGATCCCTCTGGGCGTGCTCACCCATCGTCAGAACGTGGAGGTGGTCGCACGCTCGGCGTTTTACCTTTCCATGACGGCCTCGGATGGCGCTTCGCTCTCGCTCATGGAGGCGATGGCCGTTGGCGCGATACCGGTTGTCTCCGACATTGAGCCGAATCGTGAGTGGGTTGAGCACGGTGTGAATGGCGCCCTCATTCCGTTCGATGACGAACCGGCGGCGACGGCCAGGATCGAGGCGCTCCTCGCGCGGCCGGAAGTGGAGTTGGATGAGATACGGCGCCGTAATCGGGAGATTGTTCGCGAGCGCGGCAGTCTGACCCGGAACATGTCCAGGTTCCGCGAGCGGCTCAGCCTCGTTGTAGCACAGCGAAAGGGGGATGACCCCTGAAAGTCCTGCTAACGGGCGCGACTGGTAACCTCGGGACGACGCTGACCGGCTCTGGATTAGCGGAGTTCGTGCCCGTCGGCCGCACGGACTGGTCTCGGCTGGACGAGTTGCTCGAGCCGGGGCTTGACGCGGTGCTGCATGCCGCCTGGGATCTCAAGACGCGCGTCACGCATCGTCCCCGTGACGTGCTCGAGGCCAACCTGATGACGACCATGCGCTTGCTGGAGGCATGCCGCACGCACGGCATCACGAAGTTTGCCTACGTCAGCACGTGTGCCGTCTATGGAGAAGGCATGAACACGACGGAGGACGCGGCCTGCTGTCCCGTGACCGTGAACGGGTTGACCAAGCTACTCAACGAGCGGATCGTTCAGGCCTTCTGTGTCGACGCCGGCATTGACTGCCAGATTTACAGAGTCTTCAACATGTTCGGAGGGGCTGACCACTTCTCGATTCTGAGCCACCTCTGGAGTGCGCTCCACCACGGGACGCCATTCACCCTGAACAACGACGGAATCGCGCAACGCGACTTCATCCACGTCGCGGATGTTGCACGGATCGTGATGACACTCCTGCCCATGGCGCTCCCGGAGGTTCACATCAACGTTGGCACGGGCAACGCGACTCGCATCTCGGACATCGTTGCCGCTGTCCAGCGGCTTCAGCCGCAACTGAGGATCGAGCGGGGATTTGTCTCAGAGGCGGAGTATTCCCGCGCCGACACGTCGCGCCTGGCGTCCACCTTAGGTCAGTTGCGCTTCATCGACGTCATGGATTTCGTTGAACAGGCCTTCGATGCGCGCGCTCAGGACCTATAGCGCGAGGCACCGTTCGCCGAGATGGCATATCCAGTACGACACAGGGAGCGTTGCGTAGACAAGAGGCGGTGCGGACCACTGGTCTGTTCGGAGACGGACGGCAGGATGGCCTTCGGGGCGACGTCAGTTCGTTATCGTGGTCACGCCAGTGATTTGGCGTGGCGGCCCTGGTGAGTGCAGGGGCTCGAGTATTGCGCCGGGTAAAGGCAGAGCAGGTGGTCCTTCATCCACGCAAGGATGCGGCTGCGTATGACTGGCGCCTCTTCGCCGTCGTGGCGGCGCTCGCCGTGGCGGACATCCTCTATACAGGTCGCCATCTGACCTTCTTCTACGATGAGCTCGTCTTCTTGAATCATGAGCCCGGCTCGCTCGTCGACGTGTTTCGTCCGTGGAATACCCATTGGTCCACGGCCCTCTTTGTCGTCTACGGCGGGGTGGCCGCGCTGTTTGGTGAGCGGTCCTATCTGCCCTTCCAACTCGTCTTGATGGCCTGTCACGTTGCGACTGCTGGCGCTCTATATGCGATCCTGGGGCGACGCGCCTCGCGCGCGACGGGGCTTGCCCTGACTGCCGTTCTGCTTGTCCTCGGCACGGCCTGGGAGGACCTCTTCTGGGCCTGGCAGATCGGCTTCCTCGGCGCCTGCGCGCTCGGCACGGCGGCCATGCTCGCGTCCCTCGATGGTCGTCCCCGCCTGGCGGCCGTCGAGCTGCTCGGGGCGATCATGTTCTCCAACATGGGGCTGCCGTTCGTCGCCGCCTCAGCTGTCCTCCTCATCGGAACACCTCGTCAGACCGGTCAACGGGCTCCACAAGACCGAGCTCATCCGGGCCCGGGGTTTCTGGCGCACGGCCGACCAAGTCGAGCTCGCGACTACGTTCGAGGCGACCTGCCATCAGTGGCCACAGGCGAGCGAGGCGGCCGTCTGAACCCCAAGCCCTCGAGTGGTGTGCGCTGCCTCCAGCGAAGTCCGTGCGGTTCACAAACGCACGGAATAGGGTGGCTGGCTCTTCCGGTTGCCGCCTTCGCTGTGTGGCAGCTGTCCTTCGGCCGCGGCGACACCGTCTCCCAGGATCCCTTAGCGATCTCGACGATACTTCAGGCGCCGGGCTTCATCTCCCGCAGCATCGTGTTCGCCGTCGGATCCGTGCTCAGCGTCGGCGAGTTTGGGGCGCTATGTTCGCTGACCGTCGCTGCCATCGTGATCGCCAAACGCGGCGCCTCACCCCTGTTGCTGGCCGCTGCTTCGGGTCTCTTCACTGAGTTCCTGTTGATCAGCCTCATTCGCTCGGACACCGAATACGTCGAAACCTCGCGGTACCTCTACGCCGCTGCCGTGTTCACCCTACTCGGGTTCGCCGAGATCACGCGGACGGTCGAGCGTCCGACACTACGCATGCTCGCGGGCGCCGTGATAGTCACAGCCCTGGCCGGAAACGTCGTGTGGCTGGCATTTGGACCAAGCCAGTGGGGGGCAGTGCGATACCGACTGCCTGCCGCCTTCGGGTGCATCCCCGTGGCTACGATCTCGGATCCGAGCGGAACGACCAGTGTTCCGTGGGCCATGCGCTGCCTCGATGGCGTCCGCCGGTAACTCGACGCGCGGGTGCCGGCAACGGGGAGATGCGTGCCGCTTACTGACTGAGTCCGACCCATGCCAAGGCACGACCGAGTAGCTGGCGTCGCGGGATGTGTGGGTCGACATGTGGGTTGAACCGATACGCGTCACGGTGGGTAGGGCCCAGCGCTCGGCAATCCGCGCAGGCGGTCGAGAGCCTTCAGGGCGCGTTTCGGCAGTCGATGGTACAGGCGCGAGCGCAGGGCGAGAACGCCAACGGCCACGTGCTGGCGCCGGGTCGCATACCGTCCGGCGACCGCGTAGGTCTCGACTCTTGCGCGGGCACGCTCATGAACCGTCTTGGCGAGCGGATGCATTGTGTAGGCTGCCAAAGGGGTCTCGACAAACACCGGGGAGGAAAGTCGGGCCACGCGGATGAAGAAGTCGTAATCCATCGCGTAACGCAGGTCCTCATCGAGGGGCCCTGCCAGCTCCAGCGCTTGTCGGCGGATGAAGGTCGCCGGCTGCGAAATTGATGTTGCCGACCAGCAGCAGCCGCGTCAAATCGAATGGGCCTCCCATCATTCCGAGTGAGCGCCCGTCCTGGTCCACGACCAGGCACTGCCCGTACACCATGAGTGCGGAGGGACGGCGTTGCAGTTCCTCCGCCACTGTCGACAGTGCCCCGGGGAGGTAGTAGTCGTCCGAGTTGATCCAAGCTAACCCCTGATCCACCGATGACTTCGGTCTGAGAGGCGCGGAAACAACGAATCAGGTGCCCATCTGAACTGGGAAGATGGCGTTGAGAACAGCCCATCGAGCCCGACAGAGGAGCACCTGACGGATGCGATCTTCGCACAGCCTCGACCGCGTTGACACGGCCTTCGACGACGACCGACTCGTGGCCGATGCCGGGCTCCTGTTGCCGGCCACCCTGGCCGCCCATCTCGACCTCCGGGGACTCGTCGAGCGGCACCTGCACCTGGGTTCGGCGGCCGGCCGGGCACACGTCGGCGACAAGCTCCTGACCCTCATCTTCTCGACGCTCGCGGGTGGTGACTGCATCAACGACGCGAATGCGCTGCGGGCCGGCGGGACGGAGCGGATCCTCGGCTTCAGCGTGAAGGCCGCCTCGACCCTGGGCACGTTCCTGCGCAGCTTCCGCTGGGGCCACGTCCGCCAGCTCGACCGGCTCAGCCGGGAGCTCCTCGCCCGGGCCTGGGCGGCCGGCGCGGGACCCGGCGCCGATCCGCTCACGATCGATCTCGACTCGACGATCTGCGAGACGTACGGGCTCAAGAAGCAGGGTGCCCGCCACCATGGCTACACCGGCGTCCGCGGCTATCACCCGCTCCTCGCGGTCGCCGCCGGGACCGGCGACGTGCTCATGGCCCGTCTGCGTGAGGGCCGCGCCAACACCGTCCGCGGGGCAGCGCATTTCCTGGGCGAGACGATCACCAGGGTCCGTGCCGCCGGCGCCACGGGGCAGCTCACGATGCGGGCCGACTCCGGCTTCTATGCGTCCGAGGTGGTCAAGGTCTGCCGCGCGAGGAAGGTCCGCTTCAGCATCACGATCCGCCAGCACGCCTCGGTCCACCGCCTGATCGAAGCGATCCCTGACGACGCCTGGACCCCCATCCCGTACTGGATCGACGGCGGGGCCGACGTGGCCGAGACGACGTACACCCCGTTCGCCGATCAGACGGACGCGCTGCCGGTCCGGCTCATCGTCCGGCGGGTGAAGCCGACGCCCGGCTCGCAGCTCGCGCTCCTCACCCTGTACGACTATCACGCCTTCGTCACCGACCGCGACGGCGCGACGCTGGTCCTCGAGGCCGACCACCGCCGCCACGCCGAGATCGAGAACGCGATCCGCGATCTCAAGTACGGCATGGCGCTCAATCACCTGCCGTCGGGGCGGTTCGGTGCCAACGGGGCCTGGCTGGCGGTCCAGGTCATCGCCCACAACCTTGCCCGCTGGACGGCCCGGCTCGGGCTGGCTGCCGGGATCGTCACGACCAAGACCCTCCGGCGGCGACTGTTCGCGCTCGTCGGCCGGCTGACCCGCTCGGCTCGGAGGATCAGGCTCCATCTGCCAGCCCGTTGGCCGTGGTCGATCGGCTGGACGACGGCGCTCACGAGGCTCCGGGCGATCCCGCTCCTCGCCTGACCGGGCACTGATGGCCCTCCGCGCTCCGGGTTGGCGGGAGCCTGCCCAGCGACGGCTCGTGCGCCGTCCGGCAACAGCACGCGGTCGTGATCGACCACCGTCCGTGGCTCCTCGACCTTCATCGGGCGTCCGCGGAGCCACACCGAGCCCGTCGAATCCCTCGGATGCCCGTCTCAAGCGGTCAGACGGCAAGGTTCGGTGAATCCGGGCTTAACGAGCCGACCGACATGGAGTACGGCGAACGGCAATACAGCGCCGAGGATCCTGCGGGCCACCAATGGACGTTCTCGGAGACCATCGCCGACGTTGCCCCGGAGGACTGGGGTGGGGAGACCGTCGGCCCCGATTGAGTTGGTCACGTCCGACCGGAGGCTCCGGGTACGGACGATTCCCGTTCCGATGCCGTCGCGGCCATCGACCGGGTCCGTCCCCCGGGGCCGAGCTCGCGGGCCAGCCCGATCGGGTCCCGCACCACGATCCCGTCGCGAGTGAGCGCGATGAGCCCGTCGTCGCGAATGCGATGGAGATTGCGGGTCACGACCTCGCGGTCAGAGGCGACGGCCTCGGCCAGTTCCTCGTGAGTGGCGCGAACCACCAGGGTGGATCCCTCGCCCGGCACCACCAGGTTGAGCAGATGAAAGACGATGCGTTGACGGACAGATCGGAAGGCCTGCTCCGAGAGCTCGTCGAAGACTTGATAGAGCTGGCGCACGAGCTCGGTGGCGCAGGCATGCGCCACGTGGGGGTCCCGTGCCAGGAGCGCTCGCACCTGGTCCACCCGCAGCGCCGCGAGACGGGCCCTCGTCACGGCCTGGATGCTTTCCGGTCCCGGACCCCCGACCACGAGTGGAAGTCCCGCTACCTGACCGCTCCGGACGTAGCGCGCCGTCACCTCCCGCCCATCGGGGGAGCGGAGAAACACCCGGAGCAGGCCGTCGATCACGAGGAAGACGCGCGGTCGCTCATTGTCCCGGTAGACCAGGGCGCCCGCGGGGACGTTGATCTGGATGGCGTCGGACAGCAGTCGCGCCCTGGCAGGCTCCGGCAGGCCCGCGAGGAAGTCAGGCGGGTCCCCTCCCCCGACGACCCGACGGGGCGACTCGTTGTCCACTGACGCCGCCACGGCGTTTCCCCCCGCTCGTAGGCGGAGTGTAGAACGCCCGCCCGCTCCCATCCAGAGCCACCAGGGAACCGTCCGCGCGGTGAAGACTCTCACGCGCGGCAGCCGAGGTGATTCGCTCAACCGGTGACCGGAGTCACCGACTCGCAGGTCACAGGGGCAGATGCTATGGCCGGTCGCGGAGCACCACGCATGTGGTCGCGCGATGGCAGATCCGAGGCATTGGCGATGGTCGCACAGACGGACGTGGTCAAACCGACCGAGGGCCGGAACACGCGGATCGAGTACCGCATGGAGCGGATGCCCTTCATGGAGCATCCCGAGGCGCACATCGAGGAACTCCTGAACAGGGTCAACGAGCTCGGCAAGCAGGGCTGGCACGTGGTGAGCGTGGATCTCACCTACCACCCCTCCTACTCGCCGGCCGCGCAGCCCGGGATGGCCCTGCCGGTGCTCCTCGAGCGGGAGCCGGACGGTCCGGCCAAGCGGATCGAGTACCGCATGGAGCGGATGCCCTTCATGGAGCATCCCGAGGCGCACATCGAGGAACTCCTGAGCAAGGTCAACGAGCTCGGCAAGCAGGGCTGGCGCGTGGTGAGCGTGGATCTCACCTACCACCCCTCCTACTCGCCGGCCGCGCAGCCCGGGATCCCCCTCCCCGTGCTCCTCGAGCGGGAACTGAAGGTCTAGCACTCGCCTGGGGCACGCGACGCGGAACTCGCGACCCCAGGCCTGACCGAGGGGCCCGATCAGGTCGGGCCCCTCATGGAGTGGCGGTCGCGCGTACCTGGACGTCGTGCTCGAAGAGATCGGGGGGGTCCGTGTGCCGGGAAGGGGAGCGGCCGGCACTTGCGCCGCTGCTCCCGGCAGATCGCCGGACAGTTCCGCATGCTCCTGCGGCTCCAGCGGGCGCGCGTCGCCTGCTCACCGACGGCGTCGTGCTGCTGGACCGCTTCACGGCCGCAGACATCGATGCAGCGTGGGCCGGTGAGGACGACCAGTTCGTGCGCCGATCGTGTCTCCCCGGTCCCTTCACGCGACGAGACATCGCACGGCGAATCGCCGGCCTGCAGCGGCAATGGAGCGGCCCGAGGCGTTGCTTCGCCGTCCGGGAGGCGGGAACGAGCCGTCTCGTGGGCGGCTGCGTGCTCGAAACGTGCCCCGACGACCGCGAGAGCGGCGAGTTGTGCTATTGGGTCTTCCCGCCATATCGGTGTCGCGGCTACGCGACCCGTTCGGCGGAACTCGTGTGCCACTTCGCGTTCGATGACCTGGGCATGAACCGCGTGGATGTGTTCATCGAACCGACCAACGAGGCTTCACGTCGCGTGGCGACCAGGGCAGGCTTCCGGCGTCACCATCATCGCGGTAACGTCGGACGGCCGGGCATGGTGCTGTTCTCCCGCCTTCGTGGGCTCGCAACCCGGGCGCGACAATAGCTCCATGAAGGCGCGGCTCGTCGCGTTCGGGAACCTGCAGCTCGAGGGCGCGCGGTACGAGCGTGACGTCACGATCGAGGCCGGCCGAGTCCGCCGCCGGCGCAAAGGTCCCTCGAAGGCTCGGCGCGGCGAGTTCGGGCATACGCCTCTCACGAGCGCCGAGGAGATTCCCTGGGGTGGCAGGCGGCTCATCATCGGGACGGGTGCCGATGGCGCGCTCCCCATCGCATCCGACGTCTACGAAGAGGCGAAACGACGCGGAATCCGCGTCGAGGCAATGCCCACGCGGGATGCCTGTCGCCTGCTCGCAGATCTCGATCCACGGGACGTGTACGCCATCCTTCACGTCACCTGCTGACGAGAGCCGTCCTCGCCCGGCTTTCTGGCAACGGGCTCCGGTGGCCGCCCGGGCGACCGGCCCGGAATTGCAGTCGCGTCGCCGGGTGGCCCGCCTTGAGTCCGGGCCAGGTGGGCCTTGTGCATGCCACGCGCGCGCCGCTACAGTGCAGCGACGGATGCTCGCATTGCGGGATCCCGGCCCCACCACCGGTCGGCCGAGTCGGTCGACCGAGACGCCTGGCCGACCAGGGAGGCGACGAACGGTCGTGCGAAATCCGGACGCGCCATTGCTCCCATTCGGTCCTGAGCCACGCCGCTGGGTGCGCATGGGGCGACGCCTGAATGCCCCGCCACAACGGGTGTTTCGCGCGTGGGCCGATCCGGAGGAGCTGGCGCGCTGGCTGCCCGTGCAGGTCGAAGGGGGACTCGCGGTCGGCGCACGGAGTGTGCTGGCGTGGCCCGATCGCCGGACCGGCTGGGACGTGACGCGGGCAGAGCCCTACCACGTCTTTGCCTTCCACCGGGCCTCGGGTCCCGACGATGCGATCCAGAGCGACGTACAGGTGACGATCACGCCGGCGGGATACGGGACCCGGATCGACCTCGAGGACGGGCCGTTTTCGCTGGACGAGACGGGCGGCCTCGACGCGTGGGCGGAAGCCCTCGAAACGTGGGCTGACGCCCTGGATCTGCTTAGGGCGCATCTCGACTTCAGCGTCGATCTGAGGCCTACGCGAACGTAGTTGCCCGGTCCGAAACCTCCCGGACCTGATCGGTCAGGCCGCTGGGGCTGAGGACGGCTGCCTCTCCGGCGCTGGCTTCCTGCGCGGAGACCGATTCGGCGCAGGACGATTGGCTGGCCGAGGCCGAGGAGCAGCCGCGTCGGGGCCCGTCAGGGCAAGGTCACGTATTGCCCGAGGAACGCCCTTGCGGAAGGCGTGTCCAGGCGGTAGTCGACGTTGGTCGATCGACACATCGAATCGCCCGTGATCGTCGTGCCCGCGACGATGTTCGTCTCCGTCGCCCCCGCGCCGAGGAAGTTCGGTCCGCCCGAGTCCCCGAAGCAGGTGCCGCCGTAGCCACGCGCGGGGTTCATCGAGTTGCGCAGCCAGCTCGGCGTGACAGCGTCGAGGGCGCCGGTCGCAACGTACCGCACGTCGGCGTAGTGGAAGACCGGACCGTGGCTCACCGTGACCGACTGCGCCCCGTAGCCGACCGACGTCACGGGTGTGCCGTGCGCCAGGCCCGCGAGTGACCCCGCGGCCGGCAGCCGCGCCGGGGTGATGCCCGGCACAGCCTCGCCGAACACGACGACGGCGATGTCCTGCGGGTCGTTCTGCGACCTGTTGTAGTTCGGGTCGGCGTACCACGTGCCCAAGTAGGTCGTGCCGCCACTGGAGTCGTAGGCCGGATCGAACGTGACGGCGACGCTGCTCACACCCTGATCGCAATGGGCGGCGGTCAGGAACACGGTGGGCGAGATCAGCGTGCCCGTGCACGTCTCCCATGTGCCGTCCGAGTAGGCCTCCGGCGCAAGCAGTGCCCCGACCTCGGGATGTCCGGCGGCGTCGGGTGTCCCGTAGGTGATGGCGCTCGCGCTCGCCGGCAGGAGCAGCCCGACACCGAGCGCGACGCCGGCGGCAAGAAGTCTGCGCATTCGAACCCCTCCCCTCATCGACCCCCCCCTGCACGGCGCAGGGTACGCCCGCGCAAGAGAGGGCGGAGCGCCGGGATCGCATGACGGCGAGGGGGGTGCAGGGCCTGAAACGGGTCCGGAGCGCGGTCGACAGGGCCGCGACAACCGAGGCCTCGCACCTCGTGCCGCAGGACTGTCGCGTCCGCGTCGTACCCCCATTGGGTGATGCTCCAACGGGAGAACGGCACGCACAGTTGACGACGATGACGACCGACCGCGAGGAGGACATGCAGCCCACGACGCCGGCGGCCACCGCGGCGGCGGACGGGCCCGTGCGCGGCGGGCAGGTCCGCGTCGAACTGATCCGTACCGAGCTGCGGGCCGAGGGCATCCTCGACACCGGTCCCTTCGCCCGCCTGTCCGACTACGTCAACTCGCTGTCCGGCTTCTGCCATCTCCGTGAGGCCAGGGTGCGCACCGGGACGAGCGACGCGGGCGCCGGCAGGCTCGACCTGCACATCAAGCTCGACGAGATCGCCCTGATCGCCCAGACGCGCATCCCGCTCCGACCGGTGGCAGCCGACCACTTCGTGCCGAAGAGCACGCACCGGCTCCTGTTCGTGACTCCGGCCCTGCTCGTCACAGGCCTGGCATACCTGCACGTGCAGGCGTCGCTCGACGCCTTCATCGACGCGTCCGATCCGGCCTTCATCCCCTTGACGCAGGTTCGCGTGCGGCGACTGTCCGGTGATCCTGTCGGCACGTATCCCTTCGCCCTGCTGCAACGCCGGCACATCGTCGGCGTGGCGGAGGAAGCGGCGCCCGCGCGGATGCCCCGTCGGACGCAATCGGTCGCGTCCTAGGCCAGGAACTGGGCACGAGCCACTCGGCGCGGTAGCAGGGCTTGTCTGTGCCCCACTGGCGAGCAGTTCCCGGCCCTTCGCGCACCCATATCGGGACGTCTCAGGATCGTAACCATCCGCGAACGTGCGACACGTACGCTCTCGCCGGGCCCGACCCCGCGAGGCGACCGGCGATCACGGCATCGGGCACGCCTGGCGCGGCGAGCAGCCCGAGGATCTACTGCTGGTAGCGTTCGACGACGCCGGCCGGTCGCGCCGCGGCCTCGTCCGGGTTCTGGCCCGTGGCGCGCCGGGCGGTCCGCTGATGGAGCAGGTCGTAGCAGCGATCGAGTTCCACGTTGATCACCCGCAGGCGCTCGCTCTCCTCGGTGCCCAGCCCCTGACCGTCGCCGGCCAGCCGGTACAGGCGCTCTTCCTCCTCCGACAGCGCGTTCACGCGCTCGAAGATCTCCAGGTCCTTCATGAGACGCACCCCCGGGACGTACGAGGCTGGAATCCGTGCGACGTGCGCCATTTGCACGCGACACGATCCTCGGGATTCTATGCACACGGTGGCGGCACCGGCGGAGCGGGGTCGGCGGGACCGTGGAGCGGGCCAGCCCGCTAGGTGCCGAACGCCGCCAACCGCTCGGCGGACGGGACGAAGTAGTACGCGCCGGAGATCGCGCGTGTGAAACGCGTCAGGTCGTCGCGCGGGCCCTCGCCGGTCACGCCGGCCAGGTGGTGACTCCAACATCGGGATCGCCTGTCAGCTCCTCGGGCGGCCGAGATCCAATCATGACGCTGACCGAGTGCACGCTGCCAGCACCCCGCGCATCTCGTCGGATTGATCGATCCGCCCGGCGATCAAGCGGTCACGATCGTCAAGTGCGCCCGGGTGGTTGGATCGGCCGGCGCCGCCACGGCTCTCCCTCGTGCGAGGAACCCGGCTCAGGGGACCGCAGGGTTCGGCTGGTACTGCACGCCGTGCGTGTGGTGCCGGGTGTAGCGCCCGAGCTCGACGCCGTCGCCGTCACGGATGACGCGGGCGGGCCAGCACTGGTCCGCCACGGCGCGCGCCTCGGCAATCGCAGACTTCTTGCTCATCGTCCGCGAGCGGCACTCGGAGCCGTCCTGGTCTCGGTATACGACGCGGTACCGCATGGAGCGGGGATCATGCCGGGGTCACCTTACGAGAGACCTTGCGGGGCAACCTTTCTGGGACGACACGCGCTCGCTCGGGCCCTGAGGCGTGTCCGTTCGCGCCGTCGGATGGCGCCGTCCACCTTGGTTGGCCCAGCGTCGACGCAGGCGAGGGTTGGCTCGTCTTCGCCCTGCCGCCGGCCGAACTCGCCGTCCATCCCGGGGCCGAGTCCAGGCAGGAGCTCTACCTCATGTGCGACGACCTGGACGCGACGGTGGTGGCGCCGGAGGCGACGGGCGTGCGGCTCGCACAGCCGATCAGCGAACAGGCGTGGGGCAGGCTGACCGCCATCGCCCTGCCAGGTGGTACGGGGATCGCCCTGTACCAGCCGACCCATCTTCGTCCTGTGACAACCTGACCACGGGCCGGGGGAGGCCCGGTCTCGTCGTCGCGACGACCAGTGGGCGCCCCTCGTCCGCCTGCCCCCCGGTGCAGCCCGCGAGGCTGAGCAGCGTCGAGAACAGCGCCGCGGCGACGCGCGCCAACGCGCCCGGTCCGCGGCGCCCGGCGAGGCGCGCCGCCGGCCGACACGGCACCTCGGGCGGCGTCCTCATCGCCAGCGGCCCCGCTCCACCCGGATCCAGTGTCTGCGACGAGCTGCCGACCGGCGCCCGCCTACAGCCGTTCGGCCGCCAGGTGATCGAGGGCCCTCGCCAGAGCCGCCTCCTGCCCGGGCGTCAGGCGGTCTTCCAGGATCGGGATATATAGCGCCTCCTCGGACAGGTGGGCCTTGAGCAGCGCGTACAGCCGGAGCAGGACGCGCCGCAGGCCGAGCACCGTGGTGCGATCGGCATGGGCCGCCGGATCGTCGTTGACGAACGTCCCGAGCGTCGTGACCAGCCGGCGGATCTCTTCGTGTTCGACCGCCAGCAGCACGCGTGTCTCGTGGTCGGCCAGGAGTCGCTCGAGCGTGGGATAGATGACCGCCTCGACGGCCTCCATGTGGGGGATCAGCATGCCCGTCAGCGCCTCATGGACCTCGCGCAGCTGTGGCAGTTGCGCGACGAGCCTGGCGCTGTCGAGGCAGTCGCAGTTGAGGCAGTCGGCCAGATCGTTGAGCTGGTTCACGTAGCGCCACAGCAGGTCGTGGTGCTCGTGGGACACCCTGGTCAGAGGCTGCATTGTCATCCTGTCATCTCCCCATGGCAGCTTCTGCGGTGGCCCGCAGCATCCAGAGCGTCTTCTCGTGGACCGCGATCCGCCGGGTGGCAAGATCGAGCGATGCCGGGTCACCGGCCGCTTCCGCCGCGCTCGCCACCGTGCGAGCGGTCGTGACGACCGTCTCGTTGGCCTCGATCAAGCGGCGGACCATCTCCATCGCCTCGGGCGCGCCCCCCTCGTCGGCCACCGACGTGAGGCGTGCCATCTCCCGGTAGGAGCCCGGCGCCGACGGGCCGAGGGCGCGGATCCGCTCGGCGATCTCATCGACGACGGCCTGAAGCTCCAGGTACTCCTCCTCGAACATGAGGTGGAGCGCCCGAAACTGCGGCCCGGTCACATTCCAGTGGTAGCCGTGGGTCTTGAGGTAGAGCGTGTATGTGTCGGCGAGCAGGCGGGCGAGGCCGTCCGCGACCGCACCGCGGTCCACCATCCGGGTCTGGGCTGGGGCAATCACCTGGACACCTCCATTGGCTCGATGTGGGCTTCGGGCAGTGGTGAGCCGGTCATGTCCGAACCTTCCCGGCCGGTGGCCGGCTCCGTTCCGTCTCGTGCCTGGCCAGCCAGAGTTGGTGGTGGCGGGATCCCTCGCGAAGCATCCTCGCGTCGCACTGGGGGCAGCGTTCGTCGGCGCAGCGGGTGCCCCGCTGGTGGGCGACCCGCGTCCCGCACTTCGGGCAGATGCACTCCCCGCCGGGTCCGAGGTCGTGCCGGCGCTCGGTTCCAGTCATCCGTCTACCTTCTCCTCCGCTCGCTCGATCGATGCCGGCCTCGTGTGCCCCCCGCTCTCCGCAGAAACGTCCGTTGCCGGTACCGGACTGCGACGATCTGCTCGCCCTCGAGGAGTGCGCGGGCCACCGACCAGTCGGCCCCGGATCGGTCGAGGTAGTCGCGGGCGGCCGACTCGGTCATCGGGTGAACCGCCAGGATCCCGAGCAGCCCCTGCGCCGGGTCGCCGCCGACCGCGAACGGCCCCTCTCCCTCGTCGCCCGCCTCGATCTCCTCGACCAGGCACGTCGTGGGAAGCTCGTATTCGCGGAAGATCTCGGCCGCGTGGCGGGCGGCGTCGAGTGACGGCGGCCGCACCCACGCCTCGGCAGGTGGACGGGTGGGGATCGCGACGTAGGCACGAAGGGGCTCGAGCACGCTCAGGAACTCGGCCGTCCGCCCGATCGAGGCCTCGTCGTCGTTGAGCCCCGCGACGAGCATCGTCTCGGTCACGAGGTCGCCCCGGTAGCCGGCCACGAAGCGGCGCATCCCATCGAGGACCGCCTCGAGGCGGAGCCGCCTGATCGGACGGTTCAGGCGCCGCCAGGTCCGCTCGTCGACCGAATCGACCTTGAGCGACACCCAGTCGGCGCCCGCGAGCTCCTCACGGACATCGTCGCGCCAGAGGAGCGAGGCGTTGCTCAGGACAGCGACCTTCACTCCGAGCGCCGCGACGCGCCGGAGCGTCTCGCCGAGATGGCGGTCGAGCGTCGGTTCCCCGTCCGGCACGAACGTCGCGTAGTCGACCGGCTGGCCCGTGTCCCGGCACTCGGCGAGTCGATCCCGGACGGCGGCGGCGACCTCGCCGGGCTCGAAGAACGTCTCGCGCTCGAGACATGCCCGGTCGGTCTGGCCGACCTGGCAGTAGACGCACGAGTAGGAGCAGGTCTTGGGCGGGACGTTGTTGATCCCGAGGCTCCAGCCAAGGCGTCGCGACCGGACCGGACCGAAGGCGATCGGAGGGGTGGATGCCCCCGACCCAGTCGGGCCCTCGTCGGTGGCGGGCGCAGCGCGGCCTCGTCTGTCCCCTGCGGTCCCCGCGATCGTGACCGCGGGGGGCGTGCTCGCCGACGATCCAGACGTCCCAAGCACGGACTGCTCCTTCCACTCCTGCGCCCGAGTCCTGCGCCCGAGTCCTGCGCCCGAGCGCTACGGCTTCCCGGCCGCCCCCTCCTGAGAACGTCGCAGGTTCACGAGTTCGGCCTCCACTCGACGGACCTCGTCGTGCAACGCATCGAGCCTCGCCGCGAGCTCGTCGGCCGCAGCCTCCCGGTCGAGCCACGGGGTACGCCGTTCGCGCCGGCGGGTTGGCCAGCCGGCGTCCTCGTACCACTCCGCGGGTTCGTACCAGCCTCGGCCGTACGGCGCGCCATACGACGGACCGCAGCCGTGCCAGCCGTGCCAGCAACCCATGTCAACCTCCTTCGCCCCCATCGAGGCGCTCGGTCCCGTCCAGGAAGGCGTCGATCAGTCGCGCCCGCTCGTGCATCACCGAGATCCATTCATCCAGCGCCCGCGCGCCCGCGTCGGTCAGCCGATACGTGCGGCGGGCCGGCCCGTCGTCGGTCACCCACGCCGAGTCCACGAGGCCTTCGGCCTCGAACTCCCGCAGCGTTCGGTAGGCCATGCCCACGTCGACCCCATCGGGTGCCAGGCAGAGCGCGTTCAACTGGGCGATCAGCGCACCACCGTGGGTCTCCCCATCTGCCACGAGACGCAGGAGGAACGGCTCGAGCCAGCGCCCTCGCCGGCCGCCCGGGCGGACCCAGCCCCGATACGCGTCGTGATGGTGGTGGGGATCGGCGTGGTGGAAGGTTTCGGCATCCATATGCCAGAAGCATCCTCATGCCTCTAGCCACCACAAGTGCCGAACGGCACGTGCGACGACCCGGTCCGGGGCGATGCCGCGCGATGCCGCGCGATACCGCGCGATACCGCGCGGTGCGGTCGGGATCGGCTACGCGGGCCCGGCGACGAGACCGAGTGCGAGGAGGATCCCGCCGAGCAGCCCGCAGGCAGCCTCCTTCGCGTACCGGTGACTGAAGGCCTCCGGGATCAACTCGACCGCGGCGAGGACGATCATCGCGCCGGCGGCCAGGGCGCCGCCGACCGACGACGGCAGCGCCGAGTCGAGCGCCGCGAGGGCCAGCAGTGCGCCGAGCGGCTCGCCCAGGCCCGAGAGGGCGGCGAAGCCGACGCAGCGCCAGCCCGACACGCCCCCGCGGCGGAGCGGCTCGGCAATGGCGAGTCCTTCCGGGATGTTGTGGGCAGCGATGGCCACGGCGACGCCCAGACCGACCGTCGTGCCCGAGCGCGCGAACGTGGCAACCACCATCAGGCCCTCGACGAGGTTGTGAAGGGTCACCACGAGGGCGATGCGACGGCCGCGGTTGAACCAGCCGCTCCCGATCGGCGCGGGGACCCGCGGAAGGGCTCGGACACCGATCACCAGGACGCCGCCCGCGCTGGCGGCGACCAGCGTGGCGAGGCGGTCGTCCGCAAGGCCGGCACTGATCTCGTAACCGCTGATCGCGAGCATGACGCCCGCCGCAAACCCCACCAGCCCGTCGAATGCGCGGTGCGACAGGCGACCACCGAGAAGCACCGGGGCGCCGCCGATCCCCGTCGCCAGCCCGGCGATCAGACTCGCGAGCAGACCCTGTTCGTTCGGCGACACGAGCCGCCCCTGTCGATCCGCCCTCGTGGCGGCATGTGCCGGTGGATGACGCTTCGATCGGCCCGCGGCAAGTATGAGTCTGGGCCGGGCGCGAATTCAGACGCCCGGTTCAGGCGCGCGGTGCAACGATTCGGGAGCGACCTCGCCCAGGCGGCGCCGCCGAGACGACGCGGTCAAGGCGCCTGGGCGTGAGCGCGTCGTTGGCTCGAGCGTGCATCGATCCGGGCCCGCCGGCTGCGCTTCCCTCGGCGCACAGGCGCTGAGCGCCGGCATGGCCCACGGCGCCTTGGCGTCCTGGGGCGGGTCCGCAACCGGCTGGCGCATGCTCACGTCTCCGTTGCCGTGGATGCGTCGCATTGCTGGGGCCAGTCGCCATGGCCCGATGGACGCCTTCGGCCCGTGCCTGTGTTTGCGCTCGCCGGATACCCTATCCCCACACGCTGGGGGACGGAGAAGATGAACGCGGTCGTCGTGTGGCCCGCGTCGCTGGTGGTGGCGGCCGGCGACGGGCAGGGTGGGTGAACGGAGAGAGACTGACGTGGAGCGGACGGTCGACTGAGTGCGCGGCGCACTCGGGCCCGCCGATCCGGATCGAACAACCCCGCGGTAGTGACAGGCGCTGGGTCCCGTCTCGAGGGACGCGCGTCGCGTCGTCGATGCCCGGCGCCCGAGCGAGGCAGCGGTGATGGAGACGTGGCTGGCGGCCGCGATCTTCGTCGCCGCGTACGTGCTCATCGCGAGCGAGCGGGTCGACCGGACGCTGGTCGCCCTGCTCGGCGGCCTCGCCGTCGTCGCGCTCGGGATCATCGATCAGGCCGAGGCGTTCGCTGCCATCGACCTCAACGTCATCTTCCTGCTGGCCGGGATGATGGTCCTGGCGGGTGCCCTCGGCCGGGCAGGCTTCTTCGGGTGGCTGGCGATCCGGGCGGCGAAGCTGTCCCGCGGGGACCCGTTCCGGCTCCTGATCATCCTCGCCCTGATCACGGCGGTCCTGTCGGCCTTCCTCGACAACGTCACCACGGTCGTGCTGGTCACCCCGGTCATCCTCTCGGTGTCCCGGACGCTCGGCATCGCGCCGGGCCCGTACCTCATCAGCGAGATCCTCGCCTCCAACATCGGCGGCACCGCGACCCTCATCGGCGATCCCCCGAACATCCTCATCGGATCGGCGGCCGGCCTCGACTTCGTCTCCTTCGTGGCGAACCTGGCCCCCATCACGATCGTCGTCCTCGGGGTTGCCGTGCTGACGCTGCGCTGGCTCTTCCGGGGCACGCTGCAGATCCCCGACGAGCGCCGCGAGGCGATCCTTGAGCTCCGCGAGGCCGATGCGATCGGGGATGCCCGCCTGCTGCGGATCGCGCTGCTCGTCATCGGCATCACGCTCCTCGGCTTCCTCCTGCACGGCTGGCTCGGCCTGGAGGCCGCCACGATCGCCCTGCTCGGTGCCACCGTCCTCCTGCTCGTCGCCCGGATCGACCCCCACGAGGCGCTCCGTGAGATCGAGTGGTCGACGCTCTTCTTCTTCGTCGGGCTGTTCATGCTGGTGGAGGCCGTGGTCAAGGTGGGCATCGTGGGCGGTGTCGCCGAGGCGCTCGCGCGCGCTGCCGCCGGCGACGTCGGGGTGGCAGCCGTCGCGCTGCTGTGGTTCTCCGCGCTGGCCTCCGCCGTGGTGGACAACATTCCCTACACGGCCACGGCCATCCCGGTGGTCCAGCGGCTGACCGCCGACGGGCTCGCCGCCCAGCCGCTCTGGTGGGCCCTCGCACTTGGCGCCTGCCTGGGCGGCAACCTGACCATCGTGGGGGCATCGGCGAACATCGTGGTGGCCAACATGGCCGCCCGGGCCGGGCACCCGATCCGCTTCGTCGAGTTCTTCCGGTATGGCGCGATCGTGGTCGTCGAGTCGATGGCGATCAGCACGCTGTACCTGTGGGGGAGGTACCTCACATGATCAGCATCATCCGCGCCATCTGGCCCCGTCGATGCGACCGGCTCGCCCTCGGGCAGGCTCTTCTCGCCGGAGTCCTCGTGGGGGCCATCCTGCTCGTGAACGGGCTGCTCGCGCTGCTCATTCTGCAGGCATTCGCGTGGCTCGAGGAACTCGAGGCCGGAACTGGCGTCCTGCCCGTCGTGCCCGCGGGCGCCGGACTCAGGGGTGTGTGGCGGCGCGCGCCATGGCGATCGGAGACGTCTCGCGTTCTGCGGTTCGCCTGGCAGGACAAACGGGAGGATCCGGTGCGTGTGTGACCCCAGCGACGCCGATGCCCGCCATCTCGACGCCATTGCGGACGACGTACGCGGCATCCTGGGTAATGAGGTCGATCTGGTGTCGCTCGAGCCGGACGAGACGGCTGGGGGGATCGTCCTCCTGGCCCGCTATCGGCTCGGCGAGTTCACGGACGTCTCGCTGGGCGCGGGACCCTCCCTGCTGGCGGCCCACGGGGCGCTCCGCGAACAGCTTGTGGCAGACCGAATCGGCATCGGCCTCGCAGCTCTGACCGCCGCCCGCTGACGCATCCGGAACCGTCCGCCCGCCACCCGGTAACCCGAGCCGGCGTTTGGCCGGCTGTTCTTCGGGTTACCCGCCTGGCGTCGGCGCCCTGCCGCGGGCGGAAACGTCGTCCGGACCTCCGGCGGCCGGTTCCGCCTCGACGTCGCCGAGTAGTGCTCGGAGCGAGCGCGCGCCGGGATCGGCGTCGATGAAGATGGCCTTGACGAAGAGCGTGAGGGGGATGGCGAGGAGCCCCCCGAGCGGCCCCAGTACGGCGGCCCAGAAGAGCAGCGAGAGGACCGTGACCGTGGCGGTGAGCCCGACGGCGTCGCCCACGACCTTGGGCTGGATGAGTGACTGGATCACGAAGTTGGCGATGGAGTAGCCCACGACGACGGCGACCATCGGCCCGACGCCGCCGTCGAGGAACGCGAGGAGCGCCGGAGGGGCGGCCCCCAGCACGAACCCGACGTTGGGCACGTAGTTCGTGACGAACGAGAGCAGCCCCCATACGATCGGCAGCGGCACCCCGAACGCGTAGAGCATTGCGACGTCGACCACCGCCACGACGAGCCCGAAGCCGCTGGAGACCACCACGTAGCGTCGTGTGCGGCGCACGAACGTCTCGAGCGCGCCCGCGAGGTCCGGCCGGATCCGCGCCCCGGGGAGGCGTTGCGCGAAGCCCGGCGCGTCGATGCCCAGGAAGAGCACGAGGATGATCACCACGAGCAACGCCGACGCGGCCGAGCCGGCGCCGCCCAGGATCGGGCGGACCCCACTGAGGTAACTCGAGAGGTCGATCCCCCTCACGAGATCGGTGATGTCCGCCTGCGAGACGCCCAGTGGCTCCAGCACGGCGAGCAGCTGGGCGAGGAGATCCTGGAAGCGGGGGGCGTAGTCGGGCAGCAGCAGCCCCAGTCGGACCACCGCATACACCAGCGCCGCGACGAGCGCGAGCAGGATCGCGTAGGTCGCGACGAGGAGGGCCGCCACACCTGCCCAGTTCGGCGACGCCCCGCCGGTGCAGCACGGCGCGGATGGGGTCCAGCGTGAGGACGAGCACGAGAGCGAGGAACCCCGGACCCACGAGATCGCGCAGCTCCCTGACCCCGGCCAGCGCGACGACAGCTGCGGCAAGGCCGAGCAACACGACCACGAGATGCGGCAGACCTGGCGAAGTCCTGCCCGGCTCGATCGGGCCGATCGCGGTGGCGCTCACGTCGGGGCGCGATCGCGAAGGCGTGGCCGCGACCTCGGGCTGCCCCTCCGGTTCCATGAGCGTGCCGAGCGACATGTCGTCGTCGCCTCTGCGGTCGGTATCCACTGCGACAGGCTCCGACCGGCCCGACCGTCAGGCAAGTGCCGGGTTGACCCTTCCGCCGTCAAGGCGGCGAGGCTTCGTGGGCACCGGGCGGGCACATGGATGCGCCGCGCGAGGAACCCTGAGCCTCGTGACTCCACGTGGGGGCGCCTGCGCACCCGAGGCCGGTGCCGGTCAGTCGAAGGCGACCAGGAGCGAGAGTCCGAGGATCATCGCACCGCCGAGAGCGAGCCAGATGCGGAGCAGCACCGACCGGGCGTGAAGGTGGCGGAGCTGCGCGACGCCAAGCACGATGACCGCCACGACACCGGCGACGATGCCGACGTCGACGGTGAGCCACAGGTCTCGAGCGTCACTGGCGTCGCTGGCGGCGATGAGCAGGACCGGGACGAACGTTGCGCCGACCACGACAGCTCCCGTCCGCGACGCGAGGACGGCCAATCGTGGCGCACGATCACACTGCAGCCCCACGATGCCCCCGACGGCCCCTGCCGCGGCGGACGTGACAAGCACGGCGGCGGCGGGCGAGAGCGCCGCCAACTGCCCGCGAGCGATCGACGAGACGAGCGCGAAGAAACCCACCGCCAGGACACACAGCGCGATGCCGCACGCCATCCGGGCCACCGGCCGCGCGGCCGCGGCACCCACGGCGCGGTTCACCGAGAGCATCGGAAAGAGCCGGTGCCCCAGAAGCACGGCCAGCGCCGCCAGCACGATCGCGACGGCCAGCAGTGCCCAGGAAGGAAGGTCGGACAGCATCCGCGACCTCCTGCCCCAGTCCGCGTCGAAGGTCTTGCCCGACCGGGTAGGTGGCGACCGCGGGTCACAACACGTGGCCGAGATGTCGCGGCAACACTTGAGGGGCTACTCCCCTTCGCGCTCCAAGGCTCGGCCGCCCACCCCCGGAGCGTCAAGTGCCGGCCGTCGCGAGGTTGGGCACATGTCGGCGCAGCGCCTTGTCCAACTCGACGGCAACGAACGCGGCGGTCGAGGCCGCGAGGACGACTGCGAGCTCCGGAAGGCCCAGGGTTTCCGTGACGAAGATCGGCTGCAGGGCTGGCACGTACACGAGCGCCAGCTGGACGAGCAACGATCCGCCGACGGCGACGGCAAGCGGCAGGTTCGTGCGGATTCCGAGGGAGAACGCGCTCAGCCGCTCGGAGCGAACCGCCACGGCATTCCCGAGCTGGAGCGCCGCGAGGGTCGTGAACACCATCGTCTGCCAGTGCCAGCCGGCGGCGATGGCGAGCGCCTGGACGGCCAGCACGACCCCGGCCATCAGCAGGCCCACCCACAGGGCCTGCCACCACAGTCCCGCCGCAAGGATCGACTCGCTGCGGGGGCGTGGCGGACGGCTCATGGCGTCGGGCTCGGCGGGCTCGACGCCGAGGGCGAGCGCGGGAAGCCCGTCGGTGATGAGGTTGATCCACAGGATCTGGACGGCCAGGAGTGGCACGGGGAGACCGAGGAACGGCGCGAGGAACATCACCCAGACCTCGGCCGAGTTGGTCGTGAGCAGATAGCGGACGAAGCGTCGGATGTTGGCATAGATCCGGCGTCCCTCCTCGATCGCGGCGACGATGGTAGCGAAGTCGTCATCGGCGAGGACCATGTCCGCCGCTTCCTTGCTCACCTCGGTCCCGGCAATCCCCATCGCCACGCCGATATCCGCGAGACGCAGGGCCGGCGCGTCGTTGACGCCGTCGCCGGTCATCGCCACGACGCCGCCCCGCGCCTGCCATGCCTCGACGATCCGGACCTTCTGTTCGGGGCTCATGCGCGCGTACACGGTCACGCGCTCCACCCGGCGCTCGAACTCCCCTTCGTCGAGCGCGTCCAACTCGACCCCCGTCAGGACGTCGCCGTCGGGAGCGAGGATGCCGAGGCGCCCGGCGATCGCGGCTGCGGTCAGGGGATGGTCACCGGTGATCATGATCGGCACCACCCCGGCGGCCCGACATGCGGCGATCGAGCCGGCGGAGGCCTTGCGGGGCGGATCGGCCATGGCCACGAGCCCGGCGAGCCGCAGGCCGGTCTCGGCCTCGTCGAGCGCCCCGGGGACGGCCGGGATCTCGCGCTCGGCGAGCGCGAGGACTCGATACCCGCCCGCGGCGTAGCGGGCCGCGGCGGCCTCGGCACTGGAGAGGCAGTCCGCGTCGGCCGGGTCCAGGAGCGGGGCCAGTGCCTCGAGCGCACCCTTGGACGCGACCCACACGGACGGGCCAGCTGCGTGGAACGTCGTCATGCGCCGGCGTGCCGGGTCGAACGTCACCTCTTCGAGGCGGGGGTGTGCGGTGAGCAGGTCGGGCGCGAAGATGCCGCGCTTGCCGGCAAAGGCGAGGAGGGCCGCCTCCGTCGGATCCCCGGTGATCGACCACGCGCCGCCTGCGTCCGACGGCGCCCGCAGGGTCGCATCGTTACACGCGGCAGCGATGCGGGCCAGCCGGTCGAGGGCATGATCGAGGTCGGCCGATGGCCCGCCCTCCGCCGTCTGCCCCGATTCCTCCACCGCGATGCGGCCGTCCGGCGCGTAGCCGTCGCCGTCCACGGTCACGCTGCCGAGCGGCGTCCACGCCCGCTCCACGAGCATCCGGTTCTCGGTCAGCGTGCCCGTCTTGTCCGAGCAGACGACGGTGACCGAGCCGAGCGTCTCGACGGCGGGCAGCTTGCGGACGAGTGCGTGCCGGCGCGCCATGCGTCGGGCGCCGAGCGCGAGCGCCACGGTGACCACCGCCGGCAGTCCCTCGGGGATGGCCGCGACGGCCAGGCTCACCGCGACGAGGAACATCGCCTGGGGCGGCTCGCCGCGCGCCACGCCGGCCACGAACACGATCACGCAGACGACGAGCGCCAGCGCCGCCAGCGCCCGGCCGAGGCGCGCCAGTCGCACCTGGAGCGGCGTCCGCCCCGAGCCCTCCTTCTGCAGGAGCTCGGCGACGCGGCCGAGGGCCGTGGACATCCCGGTCGCCACGACGACGCCGGCCCCGCGTCCGTACGTCACTGCCGTGCCGCTGAACGCGACGTTGCGCTGATCCGCGATGAGCCCCGGTGGCACGTCGGGCAGCGGCTCGATCGACTTCTCGGCGGGCTCCGATTCCCCCGTCAGGGCGGCCTCGTTGATGCACAGGGCGTGAATCTCGAGGAGCCGCAGGTCGGCCGTCACGAAGTCTCCGGCCTCGAGCCGGACGAGGTCTCCGGGGACGACCTCGGCCGCCGGCACGAGCAGCGTGTCCCCGTTCCGAACCACGCGCGCCGTCGGGCTGGTCAACCGGCGGAGGGCCGCCAGGGCCTGCTCGGCGCGGTACTCCTGGACGAACCCGACGATGCCGTTCAGGACGACGATCGCGAGGATGACGACCGTGTCCTTGAGGTCGCCAAGGAGGGCGGTGATCGCGGCGGCGGCGAGCAGCACGACGATCATCGCGCTCGCGAACTGTTCGGCAAACAGGATCCACGCCGGCTTCACGCCGCGGGCGGCCAGTTCGTTCGGCCCGTGGATGGCCAGGCGGGCGGCAGCCTCGGCCGAGGTCAGGCCGCGCGACGGGTCTGTCGCGAGCGACGCGGCCACCTCGGCTCCCTGGATGGCCCAGGGGCGTGTCGGCTTCCCCGTCAGCGTCGCCTCGTCGTCCACCCGGACGGCCCCCTTCCTGTCGGACAGGGTATGGGCGGGCACGAAAGAGGGGCATGAGCCGAACGGGCCCATCGACCGGCGGAACAGGGAACGAGCGTGGACGCCGCACGGAGGGCGCGAGCTCGATGCACGGTGCGCGGGCGTTCGCGGCCGGGCTCGACTACGGGGCCGCCGCGCGCGACACGCTCTCGGACGGCCCTCGTCCGGGTGCGTGGGAGTCTGAGGCCGCCGATTGGACCAGGCGATCGACGGCCTCCTTTGCCGAGCCTACGGCCTCCCGGCTGCCGTGTCGTACTGGAGATAGACAACGTGGGTCCGCGTGTACTCGAGTACCCCGTGCTTGCCGTCAGCGCCGCCGATGCCGGACTTGCGCCAGCCCGCATGGAAGCCCTGCATGTTCTCCATGTTCTCGCGGTTGATGTACGTCTCGCCGAACCGCAGCTCGTTGCAGGCCCGCATGGCGACGTTGACGTCCTTCGTGAAGATCGAGGACGCGAGACCGTAGATGGAATCGTTCGCGTATGCGATCGCTTCGTCGAGGTCGCGGAACGTCACGACCGGCATCACGGGCCCGAAGATCTCCTCCCGCACGATGGCCATATCCTGCCGGCAGTTCGCGATGACGGTGGCAGGGTAGAAGTTGCCCTCCGGCCGGCCCTCCGCCCGCTTGCCGCCGACCACGATCTGGCCCCCATCGGCGACCGCCCGATCGACCCGTCCACTGACCGCTTCGAGTTGCCGCGCGCTCACGAGAGGACCCAGATCGCGGCCCTCCTCGACAAGCGAGTTCCCGTAGGTTGCCTGGCCCATGGCCTCGGCCAGGCGGTCGGTGAACTCGTCGCCGACGCTCTGCTGCACGTAGGTCCGGTCGGCCGCACCACACACCTGGCCCGTGTTGAGGAGGCGACACGCCTTGATGGATTTGACGGCCAGATCGAGGTCGGCGTCCGGCATGACGATCACCGGAGCACTGCCGCCGAGCTCGAGGCTCACCTTCGTGATGTTCTGGGCGGCGAGTTCCATGACCCGGGAGCCCGTGCGAATGGAACCCGTGACGCTCACCATGCCGATCAGTGGGTTCGACGCCAGCTCCTCGCCGACGATCGGCCCGTAGCCGCAGACGAGATTGACGACCCCGGCTGGAACCTCCGCTGCGTCGAAGATCCGTCCGAGTTCGAGCGTGCTGTTCGGGGTGATCTCGCTCGGCTTCACGACGATGGCGTTGCCCGTCAGGAGGGCCGGCGCAACCTTGCGGGCGAGCACGAAGAGGGGGAAGTTCCAGGGCACGATCCCACCGACGACGCCGACGGGCTGCCGCAGGAGCAGCTCCATCTCGTTGGGCCGGTCGCTCGGGATGACCTCGCCTTCCACCCGGCGGGCCCATTCGGCCGTGTAGTCGAAGTAGTCCGCGGTGCCACTGACCTCGCCCCTGGCCTGGTCCAGCGGCTTGCCCTGCTCCTCGGACAGCACCCGCGCGAGGTGCTCGGCATCCGTGCGGATTCCTGCTGCGATGCGGTGCAGGTACCCGGCTCGCTCGATCGGCGCTCGCTTCTCCCAGGCGCGCTGGGCCTTGTCGGCCAACGCGATTGCCTCGCGGGCATCCTCGGCCGATGAGTCCGGCACCTCGGACACAACCTGTCCAGTGGCCGGGTTCTCCACGGTCAGGGTCTTGCCCCCCTGGGCGTCAACGAGCCGCCCGTTCACGTAGTTCTGGTAGCGGCGAGTTGCGACAGCCATCGTGATCCTCCGAGTGCACCGACCGCACCTGCGAGGCGCGGGAACACGTTGCGTGGCAGGCGCGGCGCCGCTTCAGTCGTTGATCGGCCCCGCGCCCGTCAGCAACATCCGGGTGACGCCTAGCCGAGGACGAGCGCAGACACGCTCAGGTCCGCGTGCGTGGGAATACCGGGCACCGAGCACCCTTGCTCGCCGAACGCCAGGTAGCCGATCCAGGGCACGTGGCCGATGGTGTGCTCGAGCTCCCCCGGGATCTCCCTGATCCGGTCACCGAGCGCGATCGCGCGGCCGCCGCAGTACGCGAGAACGACGGCTTCGGGCTGCTTCACGCCCTGGGCCGCCTTGTGCACGGCATTGCCCGCTTCGGCGATCAGCCCGTTCACGGTGTTC
Source organism: uncultured Chloroflexia bacterium (assembly GCA_963757865.1). Lineage (GTDB taxonomy): Bacteria > Chloroflexota > Limnocylindria > Limnocylindrales > CSP1-4 > JAJYNJ01. The sequence goes on along the minus strand of CAVWSU010000022.1, from coordinate 5,866 downwards.
TCGCCAAGCTCCAGCAGCATGCCCGGGCTCATCGCCGCCCCGAAGTCCATGGAGCCGTCTGGATTGCTGTTGGTCGGATGAGCGGAATAGGTGATGCCGTCCTTGTGGAACAGCAGGGGGTGTTGCACGCTGAACGACACGAGAGCGCCACCGCCGATCTCCGATTCGGGCCTGGCCACCCATTCGGAGTACAGATCCATGGCGCGGCGCCCGTCGAGCTCGAACACGGTCCGACCCGACGCCCTGGTGACGTGGGTCGTCCTGCCGGTCAGCCGGTAACCGTTCGTGAAGGCATACCCGACTGGCCCGCCCAGGGCCGCGACGGCAAAATGGTTCGTGTAGGCATGCCCGTTCGCGAACTGCTGGAACTTGCCATCGGGCGAATGGTCCGAGGCGGTGCCGCCGACCACGGGCACGCCCGGGGCCACCTCGGCGATCCCCCGCAGGATCTCTTCTTCCGGTCCCATGTACGCAATGGTCAGCAGGGCGCTGGCCCTGCCGCCAAGCTGCCTGAGAGCCTGCCGAGCCGCGTCCCTGCCGGCCGCGCACCCGTCGCCCTCGGCGACGGCGGCCACGCCCACGCCGGCCGGCCGGTCGGCGATCAGCATGAGGCTGGCCGCGCCTGCATCGCTGGTGACCCATCCGCTGTCCTGGAACACGCCGGTGGACGACGATCCACCCCAGAGGGGGACGTCGCCGAGCAGCCTGGAGACGCCCGCGACCAGGCCCTCCGTGTCGTACTGCGTCGTCGCAAACAGGATGGCCAGCGTTGGCGCACCCTGCAACCCGGCCCTGGCTCGCTGCACCAGCTCGGCAGCCGCTGCACCAGCATCCGCCCTCGTGGTGAAGCCGGTTCCGATAGCGCTCATGAGACCGCCTCCTTGTCCCTGCTACGAATGACTCGACCGTGACCGGGCTGCCGTCCCGACTGGTAGATCTGGCCCAACATGGCCGCCCCGAGCAACGAGGACTGTTCCTGGTAGACGTACTCGAACGCACCGGTCCAGCGGCGCCGGGCGTCGAGCATCCCGCGCACCCTGGCTCCGCCACCCGAGATCCCGACCGTGCCGCCCAGGCTCAGGAGCTGCGCGACGGCCCTGAGGTGCGCACCGAGATAGGCCGCGTTGCCCCGGATGACGCTCAGCAGCAGATCGTCGCGCGTGGTCTCGAGCGTGAGGCCGGTGAACCCGGCCGTGAGCGGCTCCAGGGAGTAGCGGCTGCCACCGAGGTAGGGCTCGTACACCGGGAGGTTGGCTTCCCGCCTGTCGGCATCGGGGTCCTCGAGGAACGCCATGAGCACGCGTGGGACGTACTCGTCGTAGAACTGGTCGTGCGTGAGCTCACGACAGAACGACGCGTGGAACCAATCCAGGGCTGCGCCTCCCGTGTTGAGGACGAAGAACGTGAGCCAGCGCCCGGGGATGACGTGGCAGCGCACGTTGAAGTCGGGTGAGGCGATAGCCGCGTCGGTGCACACGCTCGCGATGTCGCAGGTCCCGCTGATGAGGTTGATGTCGCCGGGCTCGGTGAGACCGCCCGACAGCGCGGCGAGGACGGCGTCGTTGCCGCCGCAGAGCACCGTGCAGTCGCGGGGCAGCCGAAGCTCGCCGGCAACCGACGGACGGATCACGCCGACCGGGTCGTAGGACTGCAGGAGTGGCGGCAGCTTGCGCTCGGGGATACCGGCCAGGCTGAGGACGGCCTGGTTCCAGGAGAGATCGTTGCGGGCCGTGTTGTACAGGCCGGTGATCGAGACCGTGGAGGGATCGATCGCCCAGCGTCCCGTCAGGCGCTTGACGAGGTAGGTGTTGCAGTGGCCGAACTTGGCCGCCTGCGCCCAGATCCCCGGCTGCTCGTCACGGAACCAGAGGATCGACGAGAGCGACGAGCCCCCCGACACCGGGAGGTTGCACGTCTCGGCCAGGAACCGTTCCTCGCCGACGATCCCGCGGATGGCCGCCGACTGCGCACGGGAACGCCCGTCGAGGAACAGGATCGCGGGGCCGAGCGCCGTTCCGTCCGCGGTCATCGGAGTAAGCCCCGGCGTGGTGACAGAGAGGGAGACCACCCCGACGGCAGGCAGGCACCCGCGCACCTCGGCGCAGCAGTCGCGCAGGGCGCCCCACCAGGTCTCCGGGTCGATGTCCGCCTTTCCGCGGTCGTAGTAGTGCGGGTCGTAGTCGCGTCGCGCCTCGCAGCGCTTCTCGAGGTCTGGACCGAAGACGCCCAGCTTCAAGGCGCTGGTGCCGACGTCGACGGCGAGGATGTCGCCAGTCACGGCAGTAACCCTTCGTCGGTAAGGAGCCCCCGGAGCGCCGCCACGTGCTCCCCGTCGAGTGGAAGCAGGGGCCGGCGCGGAATGCCACCCACGAACCCGGCGAGGGTCATGGCCGCCTTCACCCCGGCGACGCCGTAGGTGCCGGAGATCGCGTGGTTGATTCGAGCCACCCGGGCCTGCAGCGATGGGCCGGCGACCTCGTCCCTCGCCCGTCCCGCCTCGAACAGCTCCAGTGCGAGATGCGGGAAGACGTTGGCCAGGGATACGGTGCCGCCGAGCGACCCGCCCATCATGGCGGGGAAGAGGAAGTTGGCCGAGCCCGCCAACACATGGAAGGCCGGTCCCTCCAACGGGAGGAAGCTCTCTATGCCGCTCGCCGCACTGTCCTTCATCCCCACGATGTTGGGATGCAGGGCCAGACGCCCGACGAGCTCGGGACTGAGCGTGATCCCGCAGAACCCGGGCGCGTTGTAGAGGAGCAGCGGGATTGGCGCGGCGTCGGCCAGGGAGGAGAAGTAGCGGAACAGGACCTCGTCGGTCATCTGCTTGCGGAAGTAGCCCGGGGACAGCACGAGCCCGAAGTCGGCTCCCAGGTCCGCGGCCGCGACAAGGAAGCGTTCGGCGTCGCGCTGTGCCTCGTACGTCGCCCCGGCCATGACGACCTGCCCCGCGCCCTTGTGGCGCACGATGACGTCGAGCACGCGCAGTCGCTCGTCCTCGGAGAGGCTGCGGTTCTCGCCGTTGGAGCCGAGCGCGAGGTAGCCGAGGATCCCGCTCTCCGCATACCGGCCGACGTTGAACCGGAGGGCCCGGTAGTCGACGTCCTCGTTCGCGGCGAACGGGGTGCAGAGCGGAGCGAACACCCCCGCCAGGTCCGCCGGCACGCCCATGCGTCGCGTTGGAACGGCCCCCTGGGACGCCTCGTGTTCGCGCCTTGCGGACCCAAACTACCGGTGTCCTGGGTCGTGGAGTCAGGGCCGTTGGTCGCGACTTGTCGAGGCGGGCCCCGAGAGGTCGGCTCCGTGAGGCCCCGAGGGGAGCCTCCGAGGAGGGAGCGAGCCCGGACGCTGCATCGAGGACGCCCGGTCGGGCACGGGTGCATCAGTGCCCGCGTTCCTCGCGGATGGACGGAAGGCTCGCCGGATGAGCCGGGTGGCACCTTGCGACCGGCGCTCACAACGCGACCATGAGCCACATCGCGGGTGCGTTGACGCGCGGCCCGTGCCCACGGCCGCCAGGGACCGCGCCGAGCTACTGGCGAGACCGACCCGCTCGCATGCGTGGATCCGCGCTCGAACAGCCCCGGGAGCAGTGCCTCCCCTGTTCGAGGAGGGGGTGCGGGGATGAAGTCAGCCGCCGATGCGCTCGTCGTCCGGGCCGTGCATGGCGCCGATCGCCTTCACACCCTGGGCGTCGTCGGCGCGGGCAGCCTGTTCGTGCTTCTCGCCTTCGTGTCCCGTGTGCTCGTGCCGTCCGCCGCTTCCGTGACGCCGTCGCCGCTGGCGGCCGACGCACTCGTCCCTGAGCCCGGCGCCCTCGCAGCCAGTTCGGACCAGGGCAAGCCACTCCCCTGCAGCTCCGCGCACGTGTTCGCGGCCTGGCTCGACTACCGGGCCGGCGAGCGGGAGTCGCTCCCCTACAGCTCCGAGCACGTGTTCGCGGCATGGCTCGACTACCGGGCCGGCGAGCGGGAGTCGCTTCCGTACGGTCGGTGCTGGTCGACGTCGCCAACACGGAGCAGGCGATCTGCGGGCTCGTTCGCGTCACGCGCCAGCATGGCAACGCGGGCCTGAGCGGTCTAGAAGCGGCGCGCCTCGCCCCCGGTGCTCAGCGCCGCCATGGTGAAGTCGCTCAGCGAATACGCGCCGCCGGTGTCCAGGCCGGCCAGGGGAAACGACACCCGGTTCGGGCCCAGCTCGACGACGTGCACGTCGCTCGCGGCACGAAGGAGCGGCGCCCGGGCGACCCCGGGGGACATTGGGTCAGAATCGGACTGGACAGTCATGCGCCCCCTCCTGCGAACCAGACCGGCAAGTATGCGGTCCCGTACGAGCGCGGTCCACAGCCTCCTGTGGCTCGCGAGGTGCGGTGGTCGACCTGCGACGTCGGCTTGGCAGCCCGGCCACACCGGCCTGCGTCGCCCAGAGCACCGCATGGACCTTGACAGGGGTACGGGGAGCGCGCATACCGGTCCGGGGTGGTGGGCCGATCACTCTCGTTAGTGGCTCCGGCCACCATCCCTCTGCCTCGGCGCCGGCCTGGGGCCGTCGCTCGATGCAGAGCAGCCGCGAGGGCAGATGATGTCCGATACCGCCACCGGCGTATGGATCTCCGCTACGTCGGCCACCGTCATCCGCTGGGGTCCGCAGGGCAGCCTGCGCCACCGCATCGCCTCCACTGTGCCGGGACGTCATCGATCCACCGGGCGACCGCCGACCGAAGCGCACCCGGCCGGCGAGGGGCATCGCGATGAGCACATGCGGACGTTCTTCGACGAGGTAGCGCACGTGCTGGCGGGCGAGGATGACCTGCTGCTCGTCGGTGACGGAGAGGTCGTCGAGCACTTCGCCGAGTACGTGCGAGCCGTGGACCCTCGCCACGGTCGGCCCCGCCGCATCGAGATCGAGAAGTGCGGTCCGCTCACGGACCGGCAACTGCTGGCCCGCCTGCGCTCGTTTGCGGGTTCGCCGGCCCGACGCACGCTGCCGCGCTGAGCATCGCGGCTCGACTCGGTCTCGCGCGGAAGGACGCCGCGTGACGCGACTACGGCAACCCGTTCAGCAGGTACAGGGCGGCGAGGACCGCCACGACGGCCAGGGCCGCGTACACCCAGAGCGGGAGCCGGGTCGCGCGCCCACGTGGCCCTGCGCTGCCGCCGCCGGCATTCAGATCCTGTCCTCCGCCGGCTCCCTCGACAGCCTGGTTGCGGAACGTATTCGGGGCCCGCTGGTCCCGCAGGGTGTTGGGGCGGACGTCACCTGGCCCGCCCCGCTGGTTGGTCATACCGCGCCTCTGCGCTGCCAGCGCCACACCGCCTGGCACCTCCCAGCCTGCCATGGAGCCTCCACCATCTGCTCAGGGTAGCTCGGTGCCGGGCGCGCCGCGGTCACGCCTGGGACCCGCCCTCGGGCGGCAGCAGATAGAGGGCCATCACGAGCGGCGTGCGAGCGAGCACGCTGTGGCGGGTGCCGGCGGCCATCCGGAGCCATGAGCCCGGGATGGCAGCGTAGCCATCATCTTCGGCGGTGAGGTCGGCCTCGCCGGAGAGGATGTGGATGATCGCCGGGCGGGCCGAGGTGTGCTCGGAGAGCCGCTCGCCGGCCGCGAAGGCGAACAGCTCAAGCTCGACGCCGGCTTCGTTCGAGAGGGTCTGGCTGTGGATGCCGCGGGCCGGCACGGGGGCTTCGGCGACGAGGTTCGGGAAGAACGTATGCGTAGTGCTCATGGCACCACGATAGTCCGCTCCTGGCGCGCTCGGCCTGTCTCCGGGCCTCGGTCTCACCAGGCTGGCTGGCGGCGAGCTCCCGGATGCCGTCGAGGGAACACGCCGCCCGATGGCGGGCGCGCCAAGACATAGAAGACCGCGCA
>CAVWSU010000021.1:0-514980 GCA_963757865.1 uncultured Chloroflexia bacterium | reverse complement strand
GGTGCACGACTGGCGCCACCTGCGCGACGCAGGGCATCACCCGGCGACGCCGGGCGCCACGGGCACGACGGGCGCCACCAGCATCGCGAGCGGCTGCCTGCCCTGCCTGCCCTGCCTGTGATGCGTGTGGGACGGGCAGTGCCCTGTCATGCAGGCATGGCATGTGCTGCCCTGTGCTGCCTGCCTTGCCCTGCTCTGCTGTTGTGCGTGCTGTGCGTGCGTGGCTTGTGTGTCGTGTGGTGGGGGCTTTACGTGTGTGGTGTGTGTGTTGTGGTTGTGAGGGGTCCCAGACTTCATGGCAAACGGTGGGATCTCTCACGGGGTCGAGGGCCCAGGGGCCGTGGGACGACAGTGGGAAGACTGGTCCGAGGGCGAGGTGAGGGCTGACCCCTCCAGGATGGAGTACCAGGACCATCGGATGGCGGCGAAACTTGCGCATGTGTGCAACATGGCCCCCCTCGATCGGGTAGGATGCTTTCCGTTGACTTCCGTTCGACCGGCAGGCCGTGCTAGGGATGGGCAGGGAGGGAGTCAAGCGGAGGATGCAACTCGGCAAGGCCTCGGGCTAGGACCGTGACCAGGGCACGCATCCAGGGCACTCATGGGCCGTCTCTTTCCGACAGGGAAGGGACGGCCTTTCCGTTGTGAAACCCGTAGAAACGTGTGTAGGCTGAGTGATGGTAACGTAGATTTTCCCTAAAAGGTCTGCCGCTTTGTCGTGTGGGTCTGTTTTCGTGCTCAGTTGTGACACTTCACTTGGCTTACTTACCCCCTAAATGGCCCTTTGTTGCACGACTGATAGTGTAGGGTATGGCATGAAGGTCGAGTAGCGATGCAGAAACTCCCTCGTTTTCGACCCCTCCTGTCTCCTCCAAAAGTAACTTCCAGCCGCAACCTACACCCCTCCCTGAACGGGAAAGCCCCCTCCCTGATCGGGAGAGGGCCTTGCATCGCTACTCGACCTTCCATGCTTCCAGTCCTCACACGGCTGCGACCGTTTCACCCTCATTCCAGATGATGACCGCGAAACCGGGCCGAACCCACGCCGCCGCCTGGACGGGGATCCCCTGGAACACGGCATGTCCGTTCGGCGCGTCTGACGGCGCCACGAACACCCGCGGGTGACGCCAGTTCTGCGCCCATCCGTCGCTGAGCGCGCGGTACAGGGCTTCCGCCTCGCCGGCCCGGCCGGAGGTCGTGGCCGAAGCCCCACGTATCGGGCCAGTTCGCGGTGGCGTGGCCCTCGGCCTGCCGGACCTGGTCCCGGATCGTCTCGCGACCGGTGTCGACCGGGTGTTCCGCCGGTAGGTCGTGCATGGCTCGCGGGCCCGCCGAGGTCCTCGGTCGTGACGGACCTCCAGGACCCGATCGGCCATCCGGGCCGGACCCCGGTACCGCCGCAGGTGATCGTCGAGGTCGACTCGAAGCGGCGAGCGGGCTTCGCCGAGTGCTCGGCCCTCTCGCTCGGCGCGGACGTCGTGCGAGCTCACTTCGCGCGCGGGTCATCCGGGAAGGGCAAGGCCGAAGTGACGATCGCTATCGGCTGAGATCGACAGGGAGCTGGCGTTTCGGTCCCGCGATCGCTTCATCGGCCGAAGTGCGACAGCAAGCCGAGGGCGTGCGACTGGTGGCCCACTATCAGCTCGATGACCACGTGTGGGAGACCACGGGTGCGGGTGAGACGGTGGTCGCGGCGCATGCTGACCTACGGGCTCGCTTGCTGGTCGATCGCGTGCGGCTGGGCTTCACGGAGCTTGTCGAGCGCCGCTGAGCGGGGCGGCGACTCCGTCGGAAGGGGACGCGTCGGCATCCGTCCGGTTCAGCAGTCGGCCGGCACGTGGGAGAGCGTCGGCAGGGGGAGGCACCTTGCGTCTCTCCATTCAAATGGGCTGGTTCGTCTTCGTCGGTCATGGGCTCTCCCTAGCCCCCCGACGCCGGATGCAACGACACCTCTTGCCGGACTTCTTGCTGGTTCGTGTTCGTCGGCCTCCGCCGACGATTGTGTGAACGGGAAGCGGCGCATTCGTCGGTATTCGTCCGCGTGCCCCGACGAATAGTCCTCGGCGTCCAGAGCGCATTCGTCGAGCATTGGCGGGTCGACGACACTAGGCCCACGGCCGCCGTGCATACGGAAACTCATCGGCCGTTCCTCCGGACAGGGAGAGACGGCCTTCCGTGGTAACCCGGAGAGCATGGTTCCTGACCTATGGAAGTACGTTTTCTCCAAAGTGTTGCCGCTATGTTTTCGTCTGTGTTTCGTGCTCAGAAGTGTAAGTAAGGTTGGATACCTACACCTTTGACCTAGCATTTTTGGGAGAGTTGTGGGAGGTCTGACATACCTAAGCCGGCTGTTTGGTGCAGAAACGGGCCATTTCATGGGCTCGGGCCTTGGCCGAAAACGGAGCTTCCATAGGTCAGGTTGCATAGCATTCTGAACGTGGACGCCACCACCCTGATCGGGAACGAACCCTGCACCAAACAGCCGGTCTGAGTACATGAACCACCACTGGGTCCACCCCGTTCGCCCGTTTCGGCCTCACTCCTTGTGCGGGAGGTTCGTCCACGGCGACAGGGTCCGGGCCCGGACCGCGCGCAGCTTGGTCTCCTTCGCGACGATCCGTTCCGCCTCCGCCTGCATCCAGACGCGGGCATCGTAGAGCCAGCGCCACTGCGCACGGCATTCCGTGAACAGGTTCCAGTACGCGCTCTTGCTGGTGCGGGTGCGCTTCAGCGCCGGCAGTTTCGGGTCGGCCTGTCCGGCCTCGTCGGCGATCTCGCCCAGGATGCGGCCGACCGTCACCGGGTCCCACAAGATGTGCGGGTAGAACGCCTCCAGTTCTTGGACGAGGCGGGCGGTCGTGAAGTAGACCGGCGCCTTCAGGTTCTGGAGCACGTCGAGGACGGCGAGGACCGACAGGGGGTCGTGGATGCCATTCGGGGTCGGATGGCGGAGCGCGCCGTGCGCGGTGTTGCGCCAGTGACCGGTGGTGCGGGGTTCGAGTTCGATACGGGTCGCCATCTCCGCCGTGAGGTACGGCGTGCTGACCGGTTCGAGGATCTCCATGGGCCCTCCTAGCGGGCGTGCGGTGTGAACAACAGGTTGGGGACGGGTAGCGCATTGACCGTGCCGCCACGTCACTACCGAGAGCGGGTCGATCGGAGCGCCTGCTGTCCGACCGGCCCCGGTGCGCGTGTGGGGCGCGACTTGCTGGGTTCCTCAGTCGACGGGGTCGATAGCCACCTGGTTGGGCAGTGGCGGCTCGCTCCCGCGCTCGGGGACGGGATCGTGGGCTACTCCGATGCTACGCGCCGAGCTGGGCACGGCTGAGGCTCCCGTCGAGCAGGACGGTCTCCGCAGCCCCGGTCACGCCCGCAGCCTCGCCCGCAGACCGGCCGCGAGTTCGACGAGCTCCGCTACGCCGCACGTATCCGCCCAGTCGAGCAGGAGCCGCCGGTTGCGCCCGCGGAACCGCGGGTAGGCGGCCTGGAACATGTCGAGCACGACATCGCGCGGATCGCACCCGTTGCCGCACCCCAGCCGGACGGTCAGCGGGGGCTCTGAGGTGGAGAAGGAGACCACCGTGGCGCCGCAGCGCGGGCAGTGGCTCTCCGTCGCGCCCAGACCCGGCTCGAAGATGGCGTAGGCGCAGCCCGTGATGCAACAGGCGAGGCTGCCCATGAGCAGCGAGCGCGTCCACGAGTCGGAGAACGCGAGCTCGATCCAGCGGGTCTGCGCCGGGGGCGCGGCGTAGATGCAGCCGCCGGGGGCGGGGACGGTGGGGTCCGCCGCTCCAGGGCACGTGGGGGGCCGGCAGCGCGGTCATCGCCCGGCCTCGGCACTGCCGTCGAGCGCCCGGGTGGCCTGCGCGTTCATCCAGGCGTCGAAGGACTGGCGGGGCAGGCGCAGGGTGCGCCCGAAGCGCAGGTGGGGCACGCTGGCCGACCGAACCAGGGCGTACATCGTGGTCCTGGAGACGCCGAGGACGGCCGCCGCCTCCTCGACGCTGAGCGTGGCGCAGGTCGCCGTGGTCTGGATCATGGGGGGTTCTCCTGCGGTCCGGGGATGCGGGCTGAGGGATCAGCCCCTGGTCATGTCTCCACTTTAGGGCCATACTGCTGGTAGCTAAAGGGCCTGGACTGTCAGAACAGGCCACAACTGGCCTCATCGCCCAGAGGAGAGCCCGTGGACCTGCCCATCGCCCCGCTCGGCCGTCATCCGGCGGCACTCGCCGAGGGAGCGCACCACGCGGTCGCCTGGCGCGCCAGTGCCAAGCCCCTGGGTCTGCATGGGCGGTTCGCCCGGGTCGGCGACTTCCACCTCGCCGGCGAGCGCCTGGACGATCGAGGCTGCCACCGTCTGGCGGGCGCTGCGTCGTGACGCGCCCGTCAGCGGTGCAGGTCGGCCGGCCGGGACGCCACTGGCGGCCGGGGCAGCCCACGAGCCTTGGGTCGCGCGGCGCTGCGTGGCCTGGGCGAGGTCCCTGACGGTCCCTGGGGCTGGTCGGGCACGGCCCTGCCGGTGCCGGACTTCCTGGGGCCTGAGGCCGCCGCGGTCCGGGGCGTCGAGCGACGGCGCTACGCCCTGGCCGAGGACGCGGGCTGGCTGGACGTCGCCCTGTTCGACGTCGGGCCGGCTATCGAGTTCGACGCCGCAGCAGGTCGGGCGCGTCGATCCGACCGCGGCCTCGCCTCAGCGGCCAGGCCCTCGACGCCGCGTTCCTCGGGCTCGACCTGCGCCGCGATGACGTCGGGCCGCTTCTTCGAGACGTTCGGCACGCCACCCGACCTCGGGTACGACGAGCGGGGTCCGCTGGGCGCGACGTCCCCTGGTCGGCGCGCGAGCGGCGCTGGATCTCCCTCGCGCGCATCCGCCACGTGCAGGAGGGCCTGATCGCAGCCCTGCATGCGGGGCGCGTGCCGGCTGCGGAGGGGTGGTCCGCTGTCGGCGACGTCGAACCGCAAGCGGCTCCCGCCTATGGCCAGGTCCTGGCCGACGCGTTGGGGGCACCGGTCTGGCAGCTCGACCTGTGGCAGGCGATCGCAGCGATGGTGGGCCTCGATCTGGCCCGCGGGGCGATCGGCTTCTGCGAGGCGCCCAAGGAGCACGGCAAGGGGGCGCGTTGTGGGCGCCCGTTCCTTGTGGGCCACCAGGAGCGGCGCTATTGCAGTGCCCGCTGCCAGTCGCGCGTCTCCACGCAGCGATACGCACGCTCGGTCAGGGAGGCGCAGGCATGATGGCGCGCCGGGCGAACGGGGAGGGGTCCCTCTACCAGCGCGCCGATGGCCGCTGGGTGGCCGAGCTCGATCTCGGGTATGCCAACGGGCGGCGGCGCCGCCGGCCCCTGTACGGCCGCACGCAGGCCGAGGTCCGCGCCAAGCTCAGCGCCGCGCGCCACGAGCTCGACCAGGGCATCGAGCCGCCCGACGAGCGCCTGACGGTGGGGCAGTACCTCCACCGCTGGCTGACGTGACACGGTGGCGCCCAATCGGCGACCGCGCACCAGCGAGTCGTACACGTACCTCGTGACCCGCCACATCGAGCCCATCCTCGGACGGGAGCGCCTGGCACGTCTGACACCCGGCCAGGTGCAGCGCCTGGAGGCCCAGAAGCTCGCCGCCGGGCTCTCGCCGCGGACGGTGCAGTACCTGCATGCCGTGCTGCGCAAGGCCCTGGGGGACGCCGTGCGCACGGGACTCGTGCCGCGCAACGTGGCCAGCCTCGTCGAGGCGCCGCGGGTGCGGCGCACCGAGGTCCAGCCCCTGACGCCCGAGCAGTCGCGCACCTTCCTCGACGCCGTGGCAGAGAGCCCCGATCGTCCGCTCTACGTGGTGGCCATGGCGCTCGGGCTGCGCCGCGGCGAGGTGCTCGGGTTGCGCTGGGAGGACCTCGACCTCGACGCGGCGACCCTCACCGTGCGGCACACGCTGCGCGAGGTGCCCGGTGGCACGTACGCGCTCGACGAGCCCAAGACCGAGCGATCGCGGCGGACGCTTGCCCTGCCGCCCGTCGTGGTGGATGCCCTGCGAACGCAGCACACGGCGCAGGCACGGGCACGCCTGGCCGCCGGCGAGACCTGGCACGATGACGGCTACGTCTTCACCACCGACATCGGGCTGCCGCTGCACGGACGCGTGGTGCTCCATCGCTTCCAGCGCGCCCTGCTGGTGGCGGGACTGCCGCGCCTGCGCTTCCACGACCTGCGCCATGGCGCGGCGTCCCTGCTCGTCGCGCAGCACGTCGATCTGAAGGTCGTGCAGGAAGTCCTCGGACATGCCCAGCTCGCGACCACCGCCGAGATCTACGCCCACCTGCTGCCGGAGGCGCGGCGCGAGGCGGCCGGGCGGATGCAGGACATTCTCGTGCCGGTGGAGGCCGTCTCGTGAGGTCCGATCACACGGCCGTGGCTGTCAGACTGGCTGTCAATCACGTCGAGAGCCCCGCCGGAACTGGTCCGACGGGGCTCATTCGTGCTCAGAAGTTGGCTGGCGAGGAAGGATTCGAACCTTCAATCCCCTGATCCAGAGTCAGGTGCCTTACCGTTAGGCCACTCGCCAGTGCAGGCCTGCGGATGATACCGCAGCCACCGACCCTGAGCGTGGCCCTCTCCGGTTTACGCCTGTTTCCCCTTCCTTCGCCCGAGAGTTCACGGAGTTTACGGACCGCGGTTCACGGACCGTCCGTGAACGAGATCGATCGTAGGGGAACCGAGCAGCACGCTGTTCGTCGCTGTGCGACCCCGTGCATTGTCGCCGGGAAGCGGGGATTGTCCCGGATCCGATCATCCGTGCGGCAGGGAGCCTGCGCGAGGAGCACCTCCCAGGCGGGGTTGGGCGGGACTCCTTGACTTTGCGGGGCAAAGCGGCGTAACTTTGTCACACAAAGGGTAAAGGAAGGAAGCGGGATGACCGACGAAGACGAGGCAGCACGCGCGACGACCGACGAGGAGGACGACGACGTGCTCGATCCCCGTGCGGCCGCGGCGCTGCTCGAGGAGACCCGGAAGCGGGCGCAGCGCCAGCTCGAGGTCAGGCCGCCATGGGTGATGCTGCTCCTGGCGGTGCTGGTGCTGATCTGCTACGGCGACATCTGGGTGTCGGTGCGCGGGCAGCACCCTTACGCCGGCCCGGGCGGCACGGCCTTGGTGGTCCTCTACGCGATCCTGGCCGTCGGGATCGTCGTGCTCCTGGTCGTCCGCTCGCGAGCAACGAGCGGCATCGGCGGGCGCTCCTCGCGCCAGCAGACGGCGGCAGGCGTCGCCTTCGCCATCATCTGGATCCTCGTCTACGTGTTCGACGGGGCGCTCAGCGTCGCCGGGGTCGGTCCCGCCATCGTCTACGGCATCTACCCGGCTGCCGCACCGCTGATCATCGTGGGCAGCGGGGCAGCCGCGTACGCGGTCGCACGGGAGGAGTGGGGCTGGTCGGCATTGGCCCTCGCCGTCATCGCCCTCGCCGCCGTGGCCGGCTATGCGGGCCCGGCCAACGTGTGGGGCGTGATCGGCCTCGGCTTCAGCCTGCTGCTCTTCGCTCGTGCCGCCTCCCAGATCTGGCACTGGCAGGGCCCCGCCTGGGCGCGCAGCGATGGGCGTTGACCAGCTCGATCCGATCATCCATGCGCCGGCGCGGCTGCGCATCGTCGCAACGCTCGCCGCCCTGCCCGACGGCGACACGCTCTCGTTCACGCGGCTCCAGGACATGATCGGGCTGACGCCGGGCAACCTGATCACCCACCTGCGCAGACTCGAAAGCGCCGGCTACATCGCCACCGAGAAGACCGGCAACGGCCCGGCCTCGCTCACCACGGCCGCGCTCACCCACGAGGGCCGCAGCGGCGCTCGATTCGTACGCCGCGGCGCTCCGCGACCTCATCGCAGGGCTCTAGTAGTTCGGATAGAGGTGAAGGATGACCGCTGATCGGATGCTCGAGATCGACGGCATCTCGAAGCGGTACGGGCAGACCGTCGCCGTGCAGGACCTCAGCTTCGAGATCCATGCCGGCGAGCTGTTCGGCTTCGTGGGGCGCAACGGCGCCGGCAAGACCACCACGATGCGCGTCGTGCTGGGCGTGCTGGCGCCGGATGCCGGCACCGTGCGCTGGCTGGGCCTGCCCCTGAGCTTCGCCACCCGCCGGCGCATCGGGTACATGCCCGAAGAACGCGGCCTGTATCCCAAGATGCGCGTGGCGGAGCAGCTGGCCTACCTCGGCGAGCTGCACGGCATGACGGACGGGGAGGCCCGCCAGGCGGCCCTGGGCTGGCTCGAGCGCTTCGGCCTCGCCGAGCGGCGCGACGCCGAGCTCCAGGCGTTGAGCCTGGGCAACCAGCAGCGCGTCCAGCTGGCCGCGGCCCTCGTCTTCGGGCCCGACGTGCTCGTGCTCGACGAGCCGTTCGCCGGGCTCGACCCGGTCGCCGTCGACGTCATGGCGCAGGTGCTGCGCGAACGGGCCGAGGCGGGGGTCCCCGTCATCTTCTCGAGCCACGAGCTCGACCTCGTCGAGCGGCTGTGCGACCGGGTGGGCATCATCGACCACGGCCGCCTGCTGGCCTGTGGCACGGTGGACGAGCTGCGGGCCGGGGGCCGCGAGCGGCGCTGGCTCGACGTGCCCGCGGCGCCCGAGGCCTGGGAGCCCGATGTGCCCGGCGTGCGGCTCGTGGCGGCCGACGGCGCGCGACGGCTCTTCGAGCTCGATCCGGGCGTCGACGACCAGGCCCTGCTGCAGGCGGCGCTGGCCACGGGACCCGTGCGCGCGTTCGAGCGCGTCGAGCCCAGCCTCGGCGAGCTCTTCCGGACGGTCATCGGGGAGGCCGCGGCATGACCGCGCCGGCCGGGCGCCCGGGCGGATCGCGCCACCTGCCGACGGTCGTCCTCGTCGCCCGCCGTGAGGTCCGCATGCGCCTGCGCTCGCGGGTCTTCGCGGTCAGCACAATCGTGATGGCGGTCGTCGTCGCCGGCGGCATCCTGGCCGCCTCGTACCTGCAGGCGGGCACCACCAGTCAGCCCGCCGCCGTGCACGTCGGGTTCATCGGCGCATCGCAGGCGCTGGAGCCGTCGTTCCGCTCGGTCGCCGCGGCCCTCGGGCAGACGGTCACGGTCACGAACGTCGTCGACGCGGGCACCGGCCGGTCGCAGCTCCAAGCGGGCACGCTCGACATGGCGGTCAGCGGGTCGGCCACCGACCCCACGGCGCTGGTCAACGAGAGCATTCCCGGCATGGTCGAGATCGCGCTCGACGCCGCGGCTCAGGACGCCCGCATGGCGACAGCGGGCCTCTCTCCGGCCACCATCACCTCGGTGATGGCGGGCGTCCCATTCGAGCCCGTGCCGCTCGCCGGGTCGAGCGCCGCGCCCGACCAGAGCGTGTTCGCCGCCCTCGTCGTCGCGATCCTCCTGTTCATCTCCATTGAGATGTACGGGAACTTCGTGGCCCAGGGTGTGGTCGAGGAGAAGGCGACCCGGATCATCGAGATCCTGCTTGCGACCATCCGCCCGGCCGAGCTGCTGGCGGGCAAGATCTTCGGGATCGGGCTCGTCGGTCTCCTGCAGCTCGGCATCGTGGGCGCCGCAGCGCTCATCGCGGGCAGCCTCACCCATGCGGTCTCGATCCCGGCGCTGGGCATCGTGGAGGTCGCCTGCTACCTCGCCTGGTTCCTGCTCGGCTTCCTCCTGTATGCCGCGGCGTTTGCCGCGGTCGCCGCACTCGTGTCGCGGCAGGAGGAGGTCCAGGGTGCGACCACGCCTATCAACGTCCTGCTTGCCGGGTCCTACATCCTCATGTTCTTCGCGCTGCCCGACCCGACGAGCCCCTGGGTCACGCTGCTCTCGTTCGTGCCGCCGGCCGCGCCGATCTTCATGCCGATGCGCATCGCGGAGGTCGGCGTGGCGCCCTGGCAGGTGGGGCTCGCGATGGTGCTGATGATGGCCTGCATCGCCGGGGTGGTCTGGCTGGCCGGTCGCATCTACGCCAACTCCGCCATGCGCACGGGGATGCGGGTGTCGTTCCGCGAGGCCTTCCGTGGGTGAGGGTCGCGGACCGCACAACCGGCATAGGCTGACGGTCGGCCTGGCGATCCTCGGAGGGTTACGAACGTGATTGAGGCGTCACGCAGCCCAATCGGGCGCCACCTGCCGACCATCGTCCTCGTCGCCCGCCGCGAGGTCCGCATGCGCCTGCGCTCCCGGGTCTTTCAACGACATCGCCGACGTCACCGCAGGCACGGCGGACGTGAAGGCGGGCACGCTTGACGTCCTCGCGACCGGGTCCGCCAAGTCGCCGACCCTCGTGGTGCAGGACACGGTTCCGTCGCTGGTGGATTCGGCCCTGTACCTGGCCGTGCTGGAGGCACGGTTGGGGGCGGCGGGACTGCCACCCGCAGCGATCTCCTCGCCGATGGCCTTCGTGCCGCGCCAGTCCGTTCAGCCGCCCGCGCCCGCCAACCCCGTCCCGACCCAGGACGTCCTCGCCGGCCTGGCCGTCGGCATCCTGCTCTTCGTGGCCGTCGGGCAGTACGGAGGGCTCGTCGCCCAGGGCGTCGTCGAGGAGGAGGCCACGCGGATGATCGATCCCACAACGCCCCTGACCACGCTCCTCTCGCTGCTGCCGCCCTTCGCCCCCGTCCTCATGGCGGTGCGAATCGCGACGAGCGACGTGCCGTTCTGGCAGATCGGCCTGGCCCTCGTGCTGAGCGTTGCCAGCATCGTCGGGATGACCTGGCTGGCCGGGCGGATCTACGCGAACGCCGCCCTGCGGAGCGGGATGCGCATGCGGTTCCGGGAGGCACTCGACGGACGGTAGGGATTGACCGATCCGGATCGGCGGTCGATCACGCTCACGGGTTCGGCTGCGCCAACGGCGACCACTCGCGATGGTCACTGGTCAGGGTGGGGCGTGTCGGCAGCCCGGACTTCATCAGGGGGTCCCGGCGGATCGGCGCCCGGCTCGACCGCGGACCGCGGCAGGCCCTGCCGCGCTGGAGTCGCCTATCGGGGAGCGAAGTCGAGCGCTGCCGAGTTCATGCAATAGCGCAGGCCGGTCGGCTGCGGGCCGTCCGGGAACACATGGCCGAGATGGGCGCCGCAGGCAGCACAGCGCGCCTCGGTCCGCACCATGCCGTGGGCGCTGTCCGTGTGCAGGCTGACCCGGCCCTGCTCGAGCACATCGGAGAAGCTCGGCCATCCCGTGCCCGACTCGAACTTCGTGCCCGAGTCGAAGAGCGCCGCGTGACACACCACGCAGCGGTATACGCCCTCACCATGGTGATCCCAGTAGGCGCCGCTGAAGGCCGGTTCCGTGGCCTCCGTCTGCGTGACGGCGTACTGGATCGGCGTCAGCCGCCGGCGAAGATCCGTGTCGTCCATGGTCCCATTCTGGGCCGGCCGACCATATGTCGCTCTCGGGAGTCCGCTCCGGAGCGACGGGCAGGCTCGGCGGTTGTGCGGAGCGGCGACAGCCGGCCGCCGCTCCGCGTTTCGAGGCCCGTTTGCTACGAGGCGGCGAGGCCCCCATCACCGGCCGGCAGACCGCCGGTGCTGCCGATCGGGGTCAGGCTGCCGCCCGGACCGATGCGGAACGCGTCGATCGCGCCCGCACCCACGTCGACGACGTAGAGGAAGCGGCCGTCCGCGCTGACCGCCGCGTCGAGGAGCGGGGCGGTGGGTTCTCCCGCCGCGGTCGCGTCGGCCAGGGTCAGGCTGCCGTCGGCGGCGATGGCATAGGTCGAGATCCTCGCGGGGCTGTGGGCGTCGATGGTGAAGGCGAACCGGCCGTCCGGTGTCAGGGCCACCCAGCACGCGGCCTGCTGGCCGTTGGCCACCGAGGCCGAGATCACGCTCGGCACGCCGGCCGCCGACACGGCATAGGACGACAGCGCGCTCGCGGCCGCCTCGCTGACGAACAGCCGCCCGGCGCGGTCGAAGGCGAAGCCGTACGGCGCCGCACCGGCCGACGGGTAGGAGCTCGGCGGGCCGGCGATTCCGAAGAACCCGACCCGGTACGTGACGAGCTCACCGGCCCCCTTCTCGGTCACGACCAGCAGGCGCCCGTCGGGACTGAAGGCGATCTCCTCGGGTGAGGTTGCGGACCCGCCCAGGGGCCGCACCGACCCCGGCAACGGGACCAGATGGCCGGCGATGCGGACGAAGCCCGCGATGTTGCCGCTTCCCCCCGCGTCCAGCACGTAGAGGAACGGGCCGTGGAGGGTGACGCTGACGGGGCTCGCGCCGCCGGAAGGGACGCGGTCGGTGAGGTGCAGGCCACCGTCCGGCCCGACCCTGAAGAGCGCGACGTCGTTGCTGCCGGCGTCGACGGCGGCCAGCCAGTGCCCGTCGGCGCTGAGCGTCACGGCGCCCTGGGATGCCAGGACCGCGCCCGTGCCCAGGCCGCCCGTGGCGAAACTGCCGCTCAGGCTCAGGCTGCCGTCGGTGGCTCGGGCGTACGCGACGACGGCATTGCCGGCCGCGGCGTTGGTGATGGTGTACACGCTGGCGACCTGGCTGGTGTCATGGGCGACCGTCGTGGCGGGAACAGTCAAGGCGAACAGGGCAAGGAGGATGCCGAGCACGGCCATCAGTCTGCGACGCATGGGATGCGATCTCCTTCGAGGCCCCGGGCACACCCCCGGGAAGTCCCGAGCGTGCCCTGCACGGATGACCGCCGAATGACCGTTCCGTGACGGATCGGTGACTCAAAGGCGGGACGTCGTCTGCCGGCTGCGCCGGGCACCGTGCCGCCGCGCACCTGACCCGATGGCTGCGCGGCCCTGGCTGCTCCGAGCCAGCCGACGCGTATGCTCCGGCGCATGAACCCGAAGCGAAGCGAGCGCCCAGCATCGACGCCGAGCGGTCAGCCAGTGCGCCGACGTCGAGTCGTCGTCGACGATAGCGCGCTGGCGCAGCAGATCGGAGGCCGGATCCGGGCGGCGAGGCTGGCAGCCGGGTTGACCCAGCAGCAGCTCGCCAACGGGCGGTACACGAAGGCGTACATAAGCGCGCTCGAGAACGGGCTCAGCAAACCCTCGATGGCGGCGCTCGATTTCCTCGCCGCGCGCCTCGGTCTGCCGAGCAGCAGGTTCCTCGAGGATCAGCCGGCGGGGTGGACGCGTCTTGCCGCCGACCTCGAGTTGGCCGCGGGACACTGGGATCGGGCGGTCGACGCGTACCGTTCACTGCTCGGTCACGAACGCGACGGAGCAAGGCGAGCCGAGCTGCTGCTCGGGTTGGGCGAGGGCCTGGCGGGGCTGGACCGTGGACATGACGCGGCGACCGCCGCGGCCGAGGCTGCCCAGCGCTTCGCGACGGCGGGTCGGGATGCCGAAGCGGCACTGGCCAACTACTGGCTCTCCTGTGGCGAATACCAGCAGGGCAACACGTCCGAGGCCCGTGCCATCCTCGAGGCGATCCTGGCGAAGGTGCGGGCGGGCCTGAAGGTCGAGCCGGACTTCCAGGTTCGTATCCTGATGGCCCTGTCCAGCAACGCGTCGCAGGATGGCGAGCACCAGTCCGCGCTTGCCTACCTGTCCGAGATCCGCGGCCTCAGCGAGTATCTCGACGATCGACGGCGTGGCGTCTACTACTTCGACCTCGCGCACAGCTACCGCGAGATCGGTGATTACGAGGCGGCCATCCGGACGGGCATGATCGGCCTCGCACTGCTGCACGCGGCCAAGGCGGAATACGAATGGGCGGGGCTCCAGAACGGCCTCGCGCGGTCGTACCTTGCGCTGGGGAACACGGCCAAGGCCAAGGAGGCCGCGGCAGGCGCGCGGGCCGTCTTCGAGCGGCTCGGGGACCGGCGCTGGCTGTCCTACGTCAGCGAGGCAGAGGCGCAGATCGCGCTGGCCCAGGGTGACGCGTCCCGGGCCGAAGAACTCGCTGAAGAAGCCCTCCGGCTCGCGGAGGAGTCCTCCGACCAGAAGGGCATCATGACCGCCCTGCTGACGCTCGGGCACGTGCGCGCAATGGATGCTCCGTCCGACGACGTCATGGGCCTCTACGAGCGAGCGGCAGACCTCGCGCTGCGCGAAGGCAAGCCGGCAAGGATCCGGGAAGTACTGGGGGAGTACGCCGACGTGCTCGCCGCGCAGGGTCAGCACGAGCGGGCGGTCGAGATCATGCGGCGCGCCCTCAAGGGCGGCTGAACCGTTCGGATCCTCGGACCTCGACTGCCGTCGGCGCTCCTCAGCCGTCCCCTTCCGATCCGCGAGGCGAGGATGCACCAGGCGGGCGCTCCGCTCCTTCTCGCGGGCGGTCCGACGCGTCCGAGGCGCCCTGCGGCCCATCCGACCGCGTCGATCCGGCAGCCGCCCCCGCCGAGGCGGCCTCAGCCAGGCCTCGGGACCGCTGACGGGGCAGGAATCGCAGCCGAAGCACGTGTTCGCGGTGCCGTTCCTCGTCGAGGAGCCGGGTGCGCGCGCGAAACAGGTCGTACGTGCTGACCAGGCCGAGCAGTCGTGTCGGACGCTGGCGGTCGACGACGGGCAGGACGCCCACCCGGCTGCCCGCCATCTCGTCGGCGGCCTTCCGCAGCGTGTCGTCGGGATACGTGACGACGACCCGGGCCCGCGCCAGGGCGACGGCGAGCAGCGACGGATCGGTGAGGGACTCCATCGCCTCCGCGATCTCCCGGCGGCCGGCGACGCCCACGAGGGCGCGGTCGGGGCCGATGATCGGGAAGAGCCGTTGCC
The DNA here is from genome assembly GCA_963757865.1 of uncultured Chloroflexia bacterium. Lineage (GTDB taxonomy): Bacteria > Chloroflexota > Limnocylindria > Limnocylindrales > CSP1-4 > JAJYNJ01. Next base: position 500,302 of record CAVWSU010000021.1, on the reverse strand, counting down.
CGTCGCTCTGCCGGTCGAGCAGCACGGGCCCCAGGTCGGCGAGTGGGCGGGTGGCGTCGATCGACACGATGTTCGTGCGCATGACGTCACGGACGAACAGGGCCTCGAGCGGATCCACGGCGTACTCGCGCATGACGTGGAACCCGCGCCGCGCCACCTTCTCCGTGAGGATCGACCGTTTGAGGGCCAGGACGCTGATGGCGTGCGCCGCCGTGCACGCGACCAGGAGCGGCAGCAGCGCGTTCTGATCGTGGGTGAGCTCGAGGGCGAAGATCACGCCGGTGAAGGGCGAGCGCGTCACGCCCGCAAGGGCCGCCGCCATGCCGATCAGGCACCAGATCGCCTCCGACCCGCCCGGGAGCACGGGCGACATCAGCCCGCCGACGGCGCCGCCCATCAGCAGCAGCGGCGCGAGGATCCCGCCGCTCGTCCCCGAGCCCAGGGCCAGGGCCCAGATCGCCAGCTTGACGCCGAACAGCGTCAGCAGCCCCGTCGGCGGGATCTGGCCCCCGAGCTCGGCGCGAATCGAGTCATATCCCACGCCGAGCGCGCGCGGATCGACGAGACCGCCGATCCCCACCATGATCCCGCCGATGGCCGGCCACCACATCCAGTGGACGCGGAGCCGGGAGAAGACCCACTTGAAGCCGTCCTCGGCGCCGTACACGCACGCCGTCAGGAGCCACGCCGTCAGGCCGCCGGCAATCCCGACTGCGAGCGCGCTCAGCAGCCCGACGTCGTCGAGGATCGCGTGCGCGGGAACGGGGAAGAGCGGCACGGCGCTGACCAGGCCGGCGCTCGCGAAGCCGATGCGGATCGCCGCAGCCAGCGCGGAGGCCGCCGCCACGGGCACGAGCGAACGCGGTTTCCATTCGAACAGCAGCAGCTCCACCGCGAGCATCGTCGCCGCGATGGGCGTGCCGAAGACCGCGGTCATGCCGGCGGCCGCGCCAGCCACGAGGAGGGTCTTGCGCTCGGCGGCACTCAGCGAGAAGAACTGCGCGACCAGGGAGCCGAAGGCGCCGCCCGTCAGGATGATCGGGCCCTCGGCTCCGAACGGACCCCCGGTCCCGATGCTGATCGCGCTCGATATGGGCTTGAGGATCGCGAGGCGGGGCTCGATCCGGCTGCCCCCGACCAGGATCGTCTCCATGGCCTCGGGGATCCCGTGGCCCCGGATCCGCTCGGATCCGAAGCGCGCCATGAGCCCGACGGCCAGGCCACCGAGAACGGGGATCGCGATCGAGAGCAGCCCGAGCTGGTTCCCTGCCGGCGACGTGAGGCGGACGTCGAGGCGGCCGTAGTAGAGCAGGTTCGTGAAGAACCCGATGAGGTCGAGCAGGACGAGCGCGATCGCCGACGCGATGACCCCGATGGCCAGCGCGAGGGGGATCAGGCGCAGGTCGTACAGCGTCATGGTGAAGTCGCCGAGCTGGCGCTCGCCGGGCGTGGCCGTCCGCGCCTCGAGCTCCTCCTCGGACGGCGGGGATGACGGGTCTCGGGTGACTGGATCCACGGGCGGGCCATCCTCGGGATGCGCATGCTTCTGCCCAAGCAGGGGACGGGCCGCAGACGGCGTCCGTCCCGGTAGTGTACCTACAACAATAGTTGCTTTCCGATGCCTCACTGTCGGACCCGGGTGTCGCGCAAGATGCCTCTCCTGTCGGACCCGGTGTCGCGCACAACGCGATGCCAGAGAGACAGTTGTTATTTGACAGTCGTTGCTCTACAGCACTAATATGCCGTCGACACGACGACGGCGGACGCGCAGACCCGACATCCTGCCGTCGCCGGCATGGAGGTCGAGTCATGACTCGACAGATGGACCCGTACCAGGATTGGGATTGCTCCCAGTGGGCGGGACGATCAGCGGACGAGCTGCCGGAGCCACGGACCCACCAGGCTCGATGGAACAAGTTCCAGTGGGTCGGCGACCAGGGACGCGGGGGTGGCGGCGCGTGGCGGCGCCCGCAGGACATGCCGGAGGGCGAGGCCGGATTCAGCGGCTTCCGCCACAACCCCAGCGTGCAGCACTGGGCCGGCGGCGGGATCGCATGACGCACTGAGCGACCCTGCGGCTGGCGGCCGGCGGCCTTCGATCGTCCGCGGTCGCGGCCGCCGGGTCGCGTGGCGCTCCCAGCAAAGGAGGGCCGTGGACGACACACGCCTCGCTCCCATTCGCGACCCATCCGGCGACGGTCGCCGGCGTCCCGGGCGCGACACCCGGCCCCCGAGCCACGTTCCAGTCGCCGGCGGACGCTGAAGGACCGTCATGTCCCGCCTCGAGGAGATCGCATGACCGGTTCGACGGCCCAGTCCGGGCTCTTCACCAAGCGCGGCTGGGGGAACAACATCTGGGGAGAGATGGTCGCCGAGTTCCTCGGCACGGCCGTCCTCATCGCCTTCGGCGATGGCGTGGTGGCCATGGCGGTGGCCGCCCTCAACTCATCGGGCCGCGCCGCGACGCCGACCACGATCTTCCAGGCGTCCGGCGACTGGCTGCTCATCACCTGGGGCTGGGCGCTGGCGGTCGCCCTCGCCGTCTATGTCGCCGGAGGCGTGACCGGGGCCCACATCAACCCCGCCGTCACCCTGGCATTCGCGGTCTCGGGAGACCTGCCCTGGTGGAAGGTCATTCCCTACTGGATCGCCCAGGTGGTGGGCGCCTTCGTGGGCGCGGCGGTCGTGTTCTGGGATTACGGCACCGCCATCGGGGCCTACGAGAAGGCGGCAGGCATCGTGCGGGGCACGCTGGGCGGCCCGCACGACAGCACCGCGACCTACAGCATCTTCGCCACGTTCCCGGCGCCCTACTACCACGGCGACCTGGTCGGACCGTTCGTCGACCAGGTGCTCGGCACGTTCTTCCTGCTCCTCTTCATCTACGCCATCGTCGACCGGCTGAACCTGCCTCCGGCGGCCAACCTGGCGCCCTTCATCGTCGGCCTTGCCGTGGCCGCGATCGGGATGTCCTTCGGTGCCAACGCGGGATACGCGATCAACCCCGCGCGCGACTTCGGACCGCGCCTCTTCGCCGCCCTCGCCGGCTGGGGCAAGGTGGCGCTGCCGGGGATCGACAACTACTTCTGGGTCCCGATCGTCGGCCCGTTGGTCGGTGCGGTGATAGCGGCCTTCGTGTACCACCACCTGATCCACCGAGTGCTGATCGCGCGGAAGCCGGAGCCTCCCGAGCAGGGCCGCGTGCCCGTGTGACCGCGGGAGCGTGACCGCCGCCGCAGTCTGGCGGTCCGGGCCTCGGTCTCGTGCTTGCAGAGGTTCGGCTGCGGGTGCGCGAGCGGCGGCCGCAGCCGCGGGCCTGAGCGGGCGACGAGCCGGGTCGGGGAAGCGCGACAATAGGTGCCGCGGAACATCCGGACCCGTGAACACGAGTGGAGAAGCCATGGCCGACCCCCGGCTCGTCGAGACCCTCGAGCGCCTGGTCGTTGGTGCCGTCGGGATCACGACGGTCGCCCTCGCCGAGTGCGTACCGGCCGCAGATCTGACGCTGCCGCAGTGGCGCGCGCTGCTCGTCGTGGCGCGAGGCGACGGCGTCCGGATCGGCGAGATCGGTAGCCGCGTCGGGATGGGACTGCCGTCGGCCAGCCGTGTCGTGCGCCGGCTCGAGCGCCGCGGCCTCGTGACGACCGCCCGGGACGAGTCCGATCGGCGCGGCACGCTCGTCCACCCGACCCCCGCGGGTCTCCACGCATGGGAACAGCTGGTGCAGTATCGGCGCCGCATGATCTCGGACCTGCTCGACGCACTGCCAGCGCCCCTGCCCGTCGACATCGCCGACGATCTCGAGCGGCTCGAGCAGGCCTTCGCGCAGTACGCCTGATCCGACGGACGCCGGCTGCACCAGCCGGCGGCTCACGCGACCGGGGAGATCGATCCGGTCACGGTGAATTCGGCCGCGTCGCTCGCCATGGTCGCCTCCAGGCGGTACTGCAGTCCGGCGTAACCCCCGGAACCGATGGTGGCGCCGACGATGGAGACGTTGGTCTTCGAGTCGACCGTGCCGGTCCAGACGCCGGTCCAGGTGCCTCCGGCGTTCACGATCTCGAGCGTGCCCCACCAGGTTGCGGATCCATCCGCGTGCTCGTCCTGGTTGATGGTCCGCGTGGATGACCCGCTGGCGCGGTCGTCGGACGCGAACTCGTAGCAGCCGACCGTCCCGTTCCTCGTCTTGAGCACGTCGCCCGCCTGAACCGACGTCCCGTAGGTGCCCAGCTGGACCGGGCCGCATTGCTCGCCGCCGGAGACGCCGATCGTTGCGGTGACCGGTGCGCTCGGCGCGAACGATGGGACGGCCTCGATAACGCCCGTCGATTCGAAGCTGCTCGAGGCGCCCACCGTTATGTTGCCTGTCTGTGTGTATCGATACTGGAGTCCCTTGTAGCCACCGGTGCCTCGGAGCACGGCCGCGACGCGGTGGGTCGCGTACCCCTTGTCGATCAGGCCGGTGAACGGGCCTGTCCAGGTGCCATTCGGGCCGGCGAGCGTCACCATGCCCCACATGTCGGCACTCTGGTCTGCGCGCAGATCGACGTTCAGGTTGACCGTCGCCTCGCCGGCGACTCGCGGGTCCGAGGCCATACCCTGGCAGGATTGAACGTTACCGCGAACCTGTTCGATATCTGCCACCTGGGTGTCGGTGCCCATGTTCTGTGTCGTGCAATCCGGTCTTCCCGTGACGCTGACAGGCGTGGGAGTGGGCGTCGGAGTCGGTAAAGGTGTCGCCGTCGCTGCAGGCGCGACCGCCCCTCCGGGTACGGCCTCGTGTCCGCCGCCTCCGAGCAGGACCGACCCGGAAATCACGGCAACCGCGACCACGACGACGGCCGCGAGCCCGGCCGCCAGCATGCGGCCCGTGTTGTTCGAATGACGTGGCGCGAGCGGCGTCACGTGCATGCTGTCCATCGTGCTCCTCCAGGGAGCGGAGCGCAGGAACCGCCGTCGTGGATGCGCGCGCGCGTGCTCGATCGCCGCCGACACGGGCCGATTCGGGGCCACGAACGGTCCTTCCTCCAGCCACTCGGCCAGCCGCAGTTCGAAGTCGTCCTCGTGGTTCACGCGGGATGCCTCCAGGCGACGACGTTTCTCGCGTCCGCCTCGCACGCGGCGCGGAGACTCCGCACCGCGTAGTGCAACCGGGAGCCGGCCGTCCCGACCGGGACGCCGAGCGTCTCGGCGATCTCGGTGACGGGCAGGCCGACGAAGTAATGGAGGACGAGGACGGCCCGGTGCTCGGGCGTCAGGCGCCGGAAACCCCGCTCCAGCTCGTCACGATCTGACAGCCGGTCCCAGCGATCGTCCCCGACGGGCCCATCGGTGGCGTCGATCTCCCGGATGCGGGCAGTCCATCGTCGAGCGCGCTGCGCCTCGCGATAGCTCGAGCGGCAGACGAGGCGGTACGACCAGGCCTCGAACCGTTCCGGATCATGGAGATCCGGAAGATCCCGCCAGGCATCCACCAGCGTCTGCTGCAGGGCCTCCTCGGCACGGTCGGCGTCCCTGAGGATCCGGAACGCGACGGCGTAGAGGCGGTCCGCGACGAGATTGACCAGTGCGGTGAACGCTTCCTGGTCGCCCCGCTGCGCACGCTCGACGAGCTCGCGCTCCACCGTGCCGCTCCCCCCGAGCGCGCCATTCGGGCGCGCTCACTTCCTATGGGGCACGCAAGAGCACGGATCATTCAAGCGCGGTGCGCGACGGCGGGAAAGAGCCGTTCGGCGGGTCGTGGAGGCGTCTGGCGGTATCGTCCCGAGACGCCCAGGCTTGGGCGCCTCCGTGCTTACTCAGGCGCCCTGGCGGCCGCGCTCCTGGACCTTGGCCCAGGTGTCCTTCAGCGTGAGCGTCCGGTTGAAGACCGGGTGCGCGGCGGTCGAATCGGGATCGGGGGTGAAGTAGCCCAGGCGCTCGAACTGCACGGTCTCGCCGATCGGGACCTCCAGGAGGGAGGGCTCGAGCCGGCACCCCTGCAGCACCAGCTCGGAGTCCGGGTTCAGGTCGGCAAAGAGATCGCCGTCGGCGCCGGGATCGGGGCGCGTGAAGAGGTGATCGTAGAGCCTGACTTCTGCGGGGACGGCGTGATCGGCCGAGATCCAGTGCAGCGTAGCCTTGGGCCGGCGGCCGTCCGGCGCGTCTCCGCCCCGTGTCGCCGGGTCGTACGTGCACCGCAGCTCGACGACCTCGCCCGAGGCGTCCTTCACGACGTCCCGGCACGTCACGAAGTACGCGGACCGGAGGCGGACCTCGCGGCCGGGGGCCAGGCGGAAGAACTTCGCGGGAGGATCCTCCATGAAGTCATCGCGGTCGATCCACAGCTCCCGAGTGAAGGGAACGCTGCGGCTTCCGGCCGACGGATCCTCGGGGTTGTTGACGACCTCCATCGCCTCGGTCCGTCCTGCGGGGTAGTTCTCGATGACGACCTTGAGCGGGTGCAGCACCGCGAAGCGGCGGGGTGCCGTGCGGTTGAGGACGTCGCGGACGGCGTGCTCGAGCATCCCGACCTCGATCACGCTGTCGCTCTTGGCGACGCCGATCGCATCGGCGAAGTCGCGGATCCCCTGCGCCGGGAAGCCGCGCCGGCGAAGGCCGGAGATGGTGGGCATGCGGGGATCGTCCCAGCCGCGGACGTGCCCCTCGGTCACGAGGCGCAGCAGGACCCGCTTGGAGAGGACCGTGTACGTGAGGTTGAGCCGCGCGAACTCGTACTGCCGCGGGCGCGACGGCACGGGCAGGTTCTCGATCAGCCAGTCGTAGAGGGGGCGGTGCGCCTCGAACTCCAGGGTGCAGATCGAGTGCGTGATTCCCTCGATCGCGTCCGATTGCCCGTGGGCGAAATCGTAGGTCGGGTACACGCACCAGGCGTCCCCCGTGCGGGGATGCGCGGTGTGCACGATGCGGTACAGGACGGGGTCCCGCATGTTCATGTTCGGGGACGCCATGTCGATCCGGGCGCGGAGGACCCGGGCGCCGGTCGGGAACTCGCCGTTTCGCATGCGCCCGAACAGATCCAGGTTCTCCTCGACGGGCCGGTCCCGCCACGGGCTCTCCCGGCCCGGCCGGGTGAGCGTGCCGCGGTGCTCGCGGATCTCGTCGGCCGAGAGGTCGTCCACGTAGGCCTTGCCCGCCCGGATCAGGTCGGTGGCCCACCCGTAGAGCTGCTCGAAGTAGTCGGACGCGAAATGCAGGTGCTCGCCCCAGTCGAAGCCGAGCCAGTGCACGTCGGCCTGGATGGCGTCGATGTACTCCTGCTCCTCCTTCGCCGGGTTGGTGTCGTCGAAGCGCAGGTGACAGCGGCCGCCGAATTCGCGGGCGATACCGAAGTTCAGGCAGATCGACTTGGCGTGACCGATGTGCAGGTAGCCGTTCGGCTCAGGCGGGAAGCGCGTGACGACGGTCTCGCGTCTGCCGTCCCGCAGGTCGGCGGCCACGATCTCGCGGATGAAGTCCGCTCGTTCGGGCGGGGTCGAGGTTCGAAGTGCGTCCAAGGGGAATGCTCACCGGCACGGCGGGGCGCGACCGGCGTCCTCACCGTCGTGACCGCGGAACCGAGGCTAACACAGCGTCGGGGGCCGCCGTCCCGGGCGGCACGGCCCGCGGGATCATCGTGCCAGGACGAGCCGGGCGATCCCGGCCACCACCACGATGACGCCGGCGACGTCGAGAACGGGCCGTCCGATCACGAGTCCGGCGGCGAGGATGACGACGCCGAGCACGATGTAGAGCCACGGCGGAAGACGGACCAGCTGCATGGCCGACCCCTTGTCGCTCCGTCCGGACCAGGCACGGGAGCCGGCGGGGCGGCGCGCAGACCCGGTGGGGCGGCACGCCGCCCGACTCATGATCGCGCGTTCCCGGGAATTGGTCGCTCGGGGGCCCGGGACCGTGTCGGGCCGGCGCCGCGCGTCAGCCCCTGGCCATCGAGCGGGCCGCCGATGCCCGCCACGGCCGCAGCGCGAAACGCCCCTGCAGCCGAACCTCGAGGGGCCCTCGCCGCGGCCGGAACGGGAGCCTCGGCCCCGAGAGGCGGCCACGGCCGGCAGGCTCCCCGCCTGGATTCAGCGCGAGGCGGTCACTGCCGGCACCGCGGGTCCCGCGCACTGGATCATGTCGGCCGCAGCCGCGGTCAATGACGGGCCGAGCCGGAGGGTGCGCTCGACGCCGGCGGATCGCAGCACGAGCCGGTCGCCCTCGTCGCGCACTGCCTGGAGCGTGCGTCGCGGCAGGAGGACCAGCTGTGGCGCCGAGCCGGGGCCGGCATCGGCGGGGTCGGACTGGGCGAGCACGATGAGCTCGGCGGCGCTGATCGCCACGAGGGCCCCGCGATCGTCCCGGTGATCCCCGCGCGACGGCGCGAGCCCGAAGACCATCGCTGCTCCCTGTGGCCCGGCATCATGGCTGACGAGGTCCGCGATCGACTGCCACGCCTCGGGGATGAGGCCCGTCCCGGCCGTGCGTGCACCCAGCCACGGCACCTCACCTCGGGCGTCTCCGGTGATCTTCCGCCGCAGCCACGACAGGGGCGGGACGAGGAGCGGGCGGAATTCGGGCGCGTACCGGAGCGAGAGGCGGACATCCGCCGCGCGGATCGAGAGCCGCCGGAATGACAGCACCATGAGGTCCTCGATCGCGCCGATGCGATCGATCCGGACGACGATCGCGGGATCGCGGCCCCGCCCTTCCACCCACAGCCCCGCGGCACGCTCGCCGAACCCGAGGATCTGCCTGCGCGCCGTGACCCAGCGCCGGCTGGAGTGGTCGATCGGGCGCGAGGATGCCGCCATCATGAGCACCCGATCGAGCGGCAGCGATCCACACGCGAACCGCAGCGCCCGCAGGACGCCCGCGGGCAGGTCGGAATCGGAGGTCGGAGCGACCAGGCGACCCGTTCTCGATTCCGATGCGGACCGAACGACCGTCGACCGTGGGACGGGCGATTCCCACGCCTCGGCCGGGTCGACGATGTCGCGGCCGTCCGCCGCCGGTGGTGAGGCGGCTCCGACCAGCCAGCTCACGCGCGCCCCCGGCTCGATGCGAGATCGATCGTGTGCCGGGGGTCAGTCGCCGGGCAGGTGCGGCGTTCGCGGGACAGGCCGCCGGAAATGCCCGAGTCGGCCGGGCGCTCGTAACCGTCCATGGCCGGACAACCGTCCCACCTTGCCGGCGGTTTGGCGTGTGTCAGCCGGGACGATCGACCGGGCCGAATGGCCTGTCAGGACCCTGCCACCGGGCGCCGGGCGCCGGGCGCCGGCCCGCCTGGACGCCGGCCCGGGGCGCGGGCGGTCCGCCTGGCGCCGAATGGCACTGGACCGTGCCAGGCCGCTCCGCCACCATCCGTCCGGGCCCGTCGCGCCGTTACCCACGTCCGGTCGGCGCCCGGGGAAGCACGGCCCGTCGCTGCGACTACCGGTCCCTGCCGCCGCGAGTAGCATGTGGGGCGTCCAATGTGTCGTATTCCTCGCGCGACATCGATTGCCCGCGCCATCTTCTGGGCGGCACTGCTGTGCCTCGTGACCGCATCCGCGGTCCATGCCCAGTCGGTGCCGACGCTGCAGGGCCAGATCACGGACGAGACCGGCTCGCTCGCGTCCGGACGGGCGCAGGTCCAGTCCGCCCTCGATACGCTGCTCAAGCAGCACGACGTGCAGCTGTACGTCGTCTTCGTGGCCACCAGTGGCAGCACGGGCGCCCCCCAGCTCGCACAGGACACCTACACGCAGAACGGGCTGGGCGGGAACGACATGGTCCTGCTCGTCGCCGTGAACGATCGGCGCTACGGCTACTACCAGAACGGCGCATTGCAGAACCTCACGGCGAACGACGTCGACGGCCTGCTGAGCAGCTACCTGGAGCCGAAGTTCCGGGCAGGGGACTACCCGGGCGGAGTCGTGGCATTCGCCAATGCGCTCGGCAGCGCCCTCGCGCAGGGCACGGCGGGCGGAGGAGTCGGCGGCGGAAGCACTCCGCAACCGCCAACGCAGGCGCCCGCGCAGGATTCCGGCCTGCTGGTCGCGCTGGTCGGGCTGATCATCCTGGTGCTCGGCCTCGCGGTGATCGTTTCGTGGGTGCGCCGGTGGCGGGTCGCTCATCTCGCCGCGGAGGAGCGTGACCGCCGGACGGGGCAGCTCGCGCGGACCGCCAACCAGCTGCTGATCCAGGCGGATGATTCGGTACGGGACGCCGGCCAGGACCTGGGCTACGCGGAGGCCGAGTTCACGGCCGATGACGTGCAGCCGTTCCGGACGGCGCTTGCCCAGGCACAGGCGGAACTCAAGGCGGCGTTCGTCGTCCGCCAGAAGCTGGACGATTCGGTGCCGGAAGACCCGCCGACGCGCGAGGCGATGCTCAACGAGATCGTGGCCCGGGCGCAGCGGGTGGGCGCGCTCATCGCCGAGCAGCGCCAGCGCTTCTCCGAGCTGCGCGATCTCGAGCGACGCGCGCCCGAGGTTCTCGCGGCGCTGCCCGCGCAGGCCACCGCGCTCCAGGGGCGCCTTCCGGGAGCGGAGACGACCGTCAAGGGGCTGCAGGCGTGTGCCGAGGCGACCTGGGCGCCGGTCAAGGGAAACGTCGAGGAGGCCCGGAAACGGATCGACTTCGTCGCGTCGGCGGTCGCGCATGGAAACGCGGCGCTGACGGCCACGCCGCCGGACACGCACACGGCGCGGGACGCAGCGCGAGCAGGGCAGACGGCGCTGACGCAGGCGACCACCCTGCTCGACGCGATCGACCACCTCGCCGCGTCCGTCGACGAGGCAAGGACACGATTCGGGCCCGAAGCGGCGGAGGCGGCCACCGACATCTCGACCGCCCGGGCCGCGCTTCACAAGGGCGCCGCAGATCCCGCACTGGGCGCGAAGCTCACCGATGCCGAGGCCAGGCTCGCGGCGGCGAAGGCGGCCGCGGCCGCGGCGGCACCCGACCCGCTCGGCGCGTTCACGGGTGCCCAGCAGGCACACGCGATCGCGGACGAGGTGCTGGCGTCCGAGCGCGCGGCGGAGGAGCAGCTGGCGCGCCAGAAGGCCGCGCTGCAGGCCGCGCTCGTCTCCGCGCAGTCGAGCGTGACCCATGCCGGCGACTACATCGAGAGCCGGCGCCAGGGCGTCGGACGCGAGGCGAGGACGCGGCTGGCCGAAGCGGAACGGCACCTTGCGCAGGCACAGTCCCAGGCGGGCCCGGATCCTGCCGGCGCGCTGGCGGAGGCGCAGCAGGCGCAGCGCCTGGCCGACGACGCCTACCGGATCGCCAGCTCGGAGTTCGACGGCTGGAACGGCCGGGGAGGGCCAGGGGGACGGCGCGGCGTGGACCCGACGGGCGCGCTGATCGGAGGCCTCATCCTCGGGAGCCTGCTCGGCGGCGGCCGCCGGGGCGGCGGCTTCGGTGGGACGCCGTGGGGCGGCGGCGGGTTCGGCGGGTTCGGCGGCGGTGGAGGCTTCGGCGGCGGAGGGTTCGGCGGTGGGGGAGGGTTCGGCGGAGGTGGCGGCTTCGGCGGCGGAGGGAGCTGGTGAGCCGGGCCGGCATGATCGACATCGAAGGGTGCGAGACGGGCCTCGGCCTCGCCGGATGACTGATGACGGCTATCACGAATGAGAACCAGGGAAGGAGCGACAGGGTGGCACAGACGTCGATTCTCGGGCGCATCGGGCAGCTGGTCCGGGCGAACGTCAACGGGATGATCGACGGGGCGGAAGACCCCGAGAAGATGCTGGATCAGCTGATCCGGGACTTCACGAACAACATGGCCGAGGCCGAGGACGCCGTCGCGCAGACGGTGGGCAATCTCCGGCTGGTCGAAGACGACGCGAGCGAGGCACGTGCCGCGGCGTCCGAGTGGGGGGGCAAGGCCGCAGCCGCCTCGCGGAAGGCGGACGAGCTGCGTGGTTCCGGCAACACGGCCGAGGCGGACCGCTTCGACGACCTGGCCAAGATCGCGCTGCGCCGCCAGCTGAGCTTCGAGGAACAGGTCAGGACCTTCGAGTCGCAGATCACCCAGCAGACGGAGCTGGTCGACAAGCTCAAGGACGGCCTGACGAAGCTGCGCGTCAAGCGCGAGGAGCTCGTGCAGAAGCGCGACGAGCTGGTCAGCCGCGCCAAGATGGCGCAGGCGCAGACGCAGGTCCAGCAGACGCTCCGCGACGCGTCCGTGATGGACCCGACCAGCGAGCTGAACCGGTTCGAGGAGCGGATCCGTCGCCAGGAGGCCATGGCCCGCGGCCGTGCCGAGGTCGCGGCCACGTCGCTCGACGAGCAGTTCGCGTCGCTGGACAGCGATTCGGACGAGCTCGAGGTCGAGGCAAGGCTCAAGGCGCTCAAGGGAAGCTGACGGCCGGCCGCGGCCACGAGTCAGATCCGCAGCTCAAGCCGGGCCGCGGTCACGAGTCAGATCCGCGGCTCGCCCGCGCGTCAGATGCCGGCGATCCGGCGGGGTGGCATCCGCGGCCCGAATCGGGGTGCCTGGATACCGGCCGACTCGATCCAGCGCACCACGCGACCCCGCTGGCCCCGGAATGGCTCGAGCAGCTCCAGCATCCGCTCGTCCGTCGCGCGGGGCTCACCTGCCAGCGCCCACGACACCGTGCTCGGGAGGTGGACATCTCCGACGCTCACGACGTCGGGATCGCCGAACGCACGGGCGCCCACCTCCGCGGCGGTCCAGGCTCCGACCCCGTCGATCGAGGTCAGGCGGCGGTAGGCGTCGTCAAGGGGTCGGGACGCCGTCTCCTCGAGGCGGTCCGCGCGGTCGGCGACACGCCGGAGCGTCAGCGCGCGCCGTTCCTCGATGCCCAGCACGTGGTACGCCCAGGTCGGCAGGTCGCGGAGCGTGGCGGCATCGGGGAGAAGGCGCAGCCCGTGGGGGCCGGGCGCGGGCTCTCCGTGGACCCGCACGAGCCCGCGCATGCCGCGCTGTGACTCCGCGCGCGTCACGCGCTGCTCCAGGACGGCGGGCACCAGGGCGTCGAGGACGCAGGCCGTGCGGCCGATCCGCAGCCCGCGCACGCGCCCGGCCAACCCGGCGAGCCCCGCATGCGGCGGCACGTACGAGTCGGCGGCCGTGTCGTCGAGACCCAGGAGGGCCGGGAGCCGATCCAGGGCCCAGGCGGCACCGGCCCCCCACGCTTCGGCTGCAACCTGGTCGCGGTGCACGACGATCGCGACGGTGACCGGCCCGCACGGGGTGCGCCATGCCCGGACGGCTTCGCCCTCGTCGAGCCGCATGGTCGGATCGCCACGGCCGCGCAGCAGCGGCCCGAGCGTGAGTCGGAGGTCCAGTGGGACCGACAGGGGAACAGCACGCACCGGCACGCCGCCGATGGTAGGCCGCCCGGCTAACCCGTGACGGTGATCGTCCCCTTCATGAAGGGATGGATCGCGCAGTGGTAGGCGAACGTGCCCGCGGTCCTGAACGTGAAGGAGAAGGACGCGCCGGGAGCGAGGGTGCCACTGCCGAACGCGCCGGTGTCCGACGTGACGGTGTGGTCCGCCTGTCCGGTGTTCGTCCAGTGGACGGTCGTGCCGACCCGGATGGTGACCGCATCCGGCGAGAACCCGAAGTCGACGATCTTCACGGCCACTGCCGACGGGGCCGGCGTGGCAGGCGGCTGCGTGACCCTGGGGGTGGCAGGCGGCCTGGTAGCCGGTGGACGCGTGGCGGGTGGCGGCGTGGCGGGCGGCCGTGTCGCGGGGACGGGCGTCGACCCGACGGTGGGCTCCGGAGGCGTCGTGCCGGTGGAGGAGGGTGCCGCGGACGCCACGGCGGGGCCGATGGACGCGCCTGATCCGCTCGCGGCGGAGCCGGACGGGGGCGCGGTCGAGGCGGAGGCGCTTGCGCCTCCCGGTGCCGCCGCGGCCGCCGAGGGCGGAGGCGTCCCGGTCGTGCCGGAGCACGCAGCGACGAGCAGGACGATGGCCGGGAGCAGGTACCGGAGCCGGGAACGGGCCATGATGCATCTCCTGGTGGCGCCTCGGGCGGGCTGGGCGATCGCGCAGCGAGTCCGGCTCGAGACGGTGCGGGCGTCGCCTCCGACGGCCCCTCTCGGCCGCGCCGGCATCGTCCGCCTGCGCAGTGGTACGCGCGGTCGCAGCGCACGGTTTTGCCGAAGCCCCGGCCGGGACACGCGCCGGGCTCGGGCCGTGCCCGCGTCAGGCGATGCGTTCCCCGGCGCGGACTTCCAGGTCGAGCCGGTTCTCGGCGGGTGCCAGGGGGCAGGCCCAGCGCGGATCGAACGCGCAGGAGGGCTGATACGCGAAGTTGAAGTCCAGCACGATCGTGGCCGGCTCCAGGCCGGGCCCAAGGTCGGCGCCCTTCGCCGTGTCCAGGAGATACCGGCCCGCCCTGTACGTTTCCCGGCCGCTCGTGGCGTCGATGAACGGCAGGAACAGCCCACCGGAGTACTCGCGAAGCCAGTAGATGGCGAGCCGGCGGGCGCCCGACGGGAATGGCACCGACACCCACGCGACGCGGTCGAAGCTCCTGGCGTCGCCGGCGCTCACCGGCAGAAGCGGGGTCGCCGCCTGGACGATCCCAGGGTTTCCGGCTGCGGTCAGGTTCACGAGCCCCGGACCCGTGCCGGTGCCTCCGCGTTGTGGTCCTCCGATCGCGGGATCCTCCAGCGTCTCCGGCCGGACCTCGAAGCGGAGCGCGGGATCGTAGTCGAAGTGCATGGCCCCGAAGGTCTCCCGTGCCGCCGCGGGCACCGGCGACTGCGGATGACCCCGGTAGAGCAGCTCGCGCCGCGTTCGCCACAGGTGGTGGGCCGCCCCGGGATCCCGCCTGGCCGCCTGGCGCACGTCGGCATAGAGCTCGGCGACCTGCCGGCGCCAGTCAGCGAGCTCGAGCGCCGCCGTCCCCGCGATCACGATGCACGTGTCGTCCGGCGCCACGCGGCGGCTTGGCGGTGGGCCTCCGCGGCCCGTTGCCGCGCGCGCCGCGGCAACGGTCGACCGAGGAGCGGGTGGACGTGCACGACCGGGTGACCCGCCCGACGGAGGATCGGCGGACTCTCAGCTTGCCGGCGGCGTCGCGTTGGCGATGTCGGGCGACTGCCAGATGTTGGCCTTCGCCTTCTCCGCCGTGTACCAGTTCGTGAACGCCGCCCCCTGGAGCGTGCTGAGCTGCGAGGCGTCCACCGGGCGCGATTCCTTCTGGGTGATCTCGTACAGGTAGATCCCCGACGACTGCGTCTGCGGCGCGCTCACCTGGCCGGGCTTCAGGCCGAACAGGATGTTCTCGGTGGCCTGGTCGAGCTGGAGCGGCGCGACCCAGCCCATGTCCCCGCCGGTGCTCGCGTCGGTGGCATCGGAGTTGGCCTTGGCGATGGCGGAGAAGCTCGCACCGGGTGCCGCCAGCTCCTTCTGGATCTGGGTCACGCGGTCCTGCGGCGCAGGCCGGCTCGCCACGTAGAGGATGACGTGGTAGCCGTACTGGCTCTTGACGGGGCCGATGATCTCGTCGGCCGTGTGGGTCCCGGTGAAGAGCGGCGTCGAGAACGCGGACACCATCTGCGCCTGCGTGAACCATCCGAGATCGCCGCCGTTCGCGCCCGACGACGTGTCGTTGCTGTCGGACTTCGCCAGCTTGGCGAATTCGGCTGCGCGCTGGGTGGGGTCGGTGATCGCGCGCAGCTGGGCGGCCACGGCGTCGGCCTTCTGCTTGGCGGCCGCCCACGACGGATCGGTGGCGGGAACCGAGGCCGCGTTGTTCGGGTCACCCTTGGGGCTGAACAGGATGTGCGAGGCACGCACCTGGGGAGCCGTGATCGGATTGCCCGAGGAATCGGCGGTGGCGACCTCGATCTCCCACGCATGCACCTGCTCGACGTTGCCCTTGGTGGCCTTGTCGGTCACGGCGGTCTGGAGCTTCTGGGCGAGGAGGTCGTCGTAGATCGCGTTCCGGTACGCGGTCAGGTCCACGCCGGCCTGCTGGAGCTTCTGCTGGTAGTTCGGGTCGGTCTTGGCGGGGACGATGTCCGCTACGCGTCCGATGCGGTACGTGCCGTCCGAGCCGAGCATCACGCCGGTCGTCCCGTTCAGGGGGAGCTTGAACAGCGCGGCGACCCATGCCGTGTCCGTGGTGTCCGTCGACGTGATGTACCCGAAGTCGCCGCCCTTGGTCCCGCTGGGGTCCGTGCTGTACTGCTTGGCGACCTGCGCGAACGAGGTTCCGGCGTTCAGTGCCGCGAGCGCGGCATCCGCGTTGGCCTTGGCCTCGGCCTTCTGCGCATCCGTCGGACCCGTGGGTGCCGAGGGAGAGGGCGACGCGCCCGGGGCCGTGGACGAAGCGGGGGCGGCCGAGGCTGCCGCCGACGGTGCGGCCGAGGCGACGGCGGAAGCCGCAGCCGATGCTGCGGGCGCCGTGCTCGCGCCCGGAGCCTGGCTCGCGGCCGCGGAACTGGCGGGCGTGCTGGCGCTCGGCGATGGCGACGGCGTCGCGAGCGCCGCCGGAGTCGCGCCGGGCTGCACGAAGATGGCCAGGATCTTGCGCTGCTCGGGGGTCGTCGCCTCGAGCTTGAGCTGGTTGTCGATGTCCGCCTGGCTGACCGACACGCCGTACTGCTTGGCCAGCTGCGTCTGCAGGATCCCGTCGATGAGCTCGCTGGCGGCGGTCTGTGGCAGCGTCTGCAGCTGCTGCTGGAGGTACTGCTGTTCCTGGGTTGCGGTCGCCTGGTCCACGGCACCGGACGCGACGTCGCTCTGGAGGCTGGCCAGGATCGAGTTGATGCGGTAGGCGTCGACGACCTGGCGCTGGTTCCACTGGTCCTTGTTGATCGAGACGCCGTTCACGGTGGCGACCGTCGCGAGGTGGTCGCCGTAGTAGATCACGCCCACGCCGCCGACCAGGATCGCGACGGCCACCACGATGACCGCGATGAACCCGAACGTGACGACGATCTGCTGGCGCTGTTCGTCGCTCACGGAGGAGCGGCGTTTTCGATGGGGGGCGGCGCGAGGCGTGCGGAATGTCATGGCGTGTTCAGGATCCCTGTGTGCGTGGGCGCCGCCGGACGGCGCAGGGCTGCAAGAGTACCGCCTCTCGGCGTGAAGCTCCTGAAACGATCACGAGCGCTGGCTTCCCTCGTTGCCGCGATCGCGCAGGAACCGCTCGATGTCGGCGATCAGGTCGTCGCCATTGGGTTGCGTCTGCTCGTCGACCCGCGCCTCGAGCCGCGCGACGTGGGCTCGCGTCGCATCGTCCGCGGCAATGGCCACGTCGAGTCGCGCCTGGACCTCGCGAGCCTCCTCCGGCAGCGTGCCGAGGGGGATCTCCGTGCCGAGGTGCCGACCAAGGACGCGAAGGAGCTCGATGGCGGCGGCCGGCGCCGGTCCCGTGACGTAGTGCGGCACGTGCGCGAAGTACCCGACGGCGGGTATGCCGGCCGCGGCGACCGCCATCTCGATGACCGACAGCGCGGCGGCGGGCACGCGGAGGATGCCCTCCGGACCGGGCTCGACCCCTCCGCGGAGCAGCTCCGGGCTCGACGCGGTTCCCATCACGTGCACCGGCCGGGTGTGCGGCACCGCCCCCGGAATGGCGCCCAGGCTGATCCATTCGACGACGCCCAGGGTCACGGCGAGCTCCACCATGGAATCGGACATCTCGCGCCAGCGGTAATCCGGCTCCGGGCCTGCGATCACGAGCACGTCGCGTCCACCCGGGTGGGCGTGGCGGACCGTGAGCTCGGGCCAGGTGAGCTCGGTCGGCCGGCCGTCGACGATCTCGAGGGAGGGACGGCGGGCCCGATAGTCGAAGAGCGCGTCCGGGTCGAGGCTCCCGATCACCTCGGCGCCCTCGGCAAGCCGGTTCGCCGCCGTCGTTGCGGCACCGCCGGCATCCACCCATCCGTCGAACGCGACGACCAGGACGGGAGCCTCCAGCCGCGGGACGTGGTCGAGCCGGTACAGCGTCACGCGCGAAGGATAGGGCACGGCGCGCATGACGCGGCGCGCGCGTGGCACGCCGCGCATGACGGCCCGCATGACGCCGCGCGTATGACGCCGCGCGACACGGCACGATGGAACGCGGGCGCGGACGGGACCTCCGGTGCGACCGCTAGGGACGATCGTCCGGGGTCCCGGCCGCAACACATCCGGCGCACCATCGTTCTGACAGGCAAGGCCCGGACAGGCGGGCCCGTCAACACGAGGAGCCTCATGTTCGGGAACATCGCCAGATACGTGAGCGTCAAGCTCGCCGCCTCGTTGGTCATCGCCGCCATGCTTCCCGTGGGACTGGTTGCGGCCAGCGGGCTGGTGAACCACCCCGCGACGCCGGGACACAGCAGCTTCACCACGCCGAACGGGCAGGTCGCCGAGGCCACGCCCACGCCTACGCCCACGCCGACCGCGACGCCCCAGGCCACAGCGACTCCGACGGCGACCGCGACGCCCGAGCCGACCGAGACGCCCGAGGCCGGCACTGCGAACGCACAGAGCACCGCCCGTCCGACCGACAACCACGGCTACGCGGTCTCCCAGGTCGCGCAGGACAAGTCGGCAGTCGGTGGCAAGAACGACAACCACGGTGGCGCCGTGAGCGAAGTCGCACGCGGCGACCACGGGCCGTGCGGCACGAACCCGCCCGGCAAGTCCGGCAGCCACTGCCCCTTCCCGACCCCGACCCCGACCGCCGCCCGCGACTCCCACGCCGACCCCGACGCCCACGGCCTGATCCAGGCCGATCGTTCCAGCGAAACCCCGGCCGGGGCACGCGCAGACGCGCTGCCCCGGCCGCCTGCTGCTCCGCGCAGGGTGCCGTGCCGGCGCGCGTGAGGTTCAGACCGTGAGCACCACTCCCGCGCCGGGCCGGTGGTGGCCGACGGCCACGACCGCGACCGCGCATCCGAGGGCGAGCACCGCGGTTCCCAGCATCGCCGGGGTCAGGCCGAGCGTGACCGATATCACGCCCATGACGGGCGGGTAGAGGATCGAGCCGGTCACGGCCGCGGCCCCCAGGAGCCCGCTGACCGCGGCTGCGCGCCCCGGGTAGCGGTCGCCTGCGATTGCCATGATCATCGGGTAGATCGGGCCGGACGCGAAGCCGACCAGCGCGAAGAGCGCGATCGAGGCGGGCAGGGACGGGACCAGCACCGCAGCCGCGACGGCGAGCGCGGTCGCCACTGCCGCGGCTGCCGTGAACCGCACGGGGTCGTAGGCGTGTGCGACCCTGGCGGATGCGAGCCGGCCCAGCGCCAGGCCGGCCCAGAACAGCGAGAGCGCCCCGGTGGCGACACCGAGCGGGGCCTCGGCAAGGAACCGCACGAGCCAGTTCGAGACGCCCACCTCCGACGCGACGTAGCACCCGATGGCGGCCCCGAGCAGGACGAGGGGCATCGCGATCGTCACGCGTCCCGATCCGGGGCCGCTCATGCCCCGTCGCCGGCCCGACGGGATCGGGGTGACCAGGAACAGGAGGCCGGCGGTGATGCCCGCGAGCGCCGTCGCCAGGAGGACCGTCTGCCATCGGACGCCGGCGTCGAGCATTGCGCCCACGGCCGCGGGAGCGACGAGCGCGCCGACGCTGAACATCGTGTGGAGGAGCAGGAGCGGACGGCCCCGGCTGGAGGCGTAGAGGTCGATGAACAGGCCGTTGGACCCGCCGTCGATGGCACCGGAGCCGAAGGCCTGGACCATGCCGCCGAGCGCGAACATCGCCCACGCCCCCTGGGTGCCCTCCGTGACGAGGCCGGCACCGAGCAGGATGCCCGCGGCGCCGAGCACGAGCCGCCGCCCGACCCGTTCCGTGAGCACGCCGCCGAGGATCGACCCGGCCGCGTACGAGATCGCGTAGACCAGGTAGTACGCGCCGAGCAGTGCGTCGGACACCGCGAAATCGCGCTCGACCGAGCGGACCATGGACGGGATCAGCAGGCCGCTCCATCCGATCAGCACGAAGCTCGCGCCCGCCAGAAGGGGGAGGGCCGCTGGCACGCCGGCCTTCGACACGTGGCTCCTCCTCGCGACTTCCGAGGATGGTAGCCGGTCGGCGGGACCGGCCGAGACCGAAACGCGGGCGATGCGCGCACCGACGCCGATCAGCGGGAGGAGGCGGGCTCCGCCGTGAGTTCCCTGTCGTGCTCGGCCGCGTCGAGCACGTCCCGCTCGCGCCGGGTCTCGATGCGGTTGCGCACGAGCGCGGCGTAGCGGTACACGAAGTGGGCGAACTTCGTGTAGGGCGCCGTGAGGTAGAGCGTGCCCAGCGTCGCGAAGTGCGCGACCAGCAGCAGGCCCATGGCGCCCGAGTCGCGGAAGGCCAGCAGGAGCATCCCCGTGAGCGAGGCCAGCCCGAGGTTGACGATGAACGCGACGTCGAGCCCGCGCATGGTCTCGCTGCCCGTGCGGCGGTCCGCGGCCGCCTTGAGGGCGAGCAGCCCGCCGCAGCCGGCGAGCATGGCGATCCCGCCCGCGGCACCCGTGAGCACCGGCGCGCTGAGCAGCGGATAGGGCGGCAGCACGCCGAACACGTCCTGTTCGAGCGCCGCGAGCGCCGTCGAGACGAACGTGAGCGCGAAGCCCCCGAAGACGAGTGAGTGGAGGTACACCCGGGCGCTCGAGGCGCGCGACGTCGGGTAGCGGCAGCCATCGCCGCCACCGCCGAGATAGCGCAGGGTCAGGGCCTCCCACGTGGCGCCGGCCAGGGCGCGCAGGTCGAGCCACTGGTCGGGAGTGCTCGACGTGGCACGGTAGAAGCGCAGGCCGCCCACGGCGAGCGAGAGCGCGACCCACACCCCCAGCAGCAGCCCCGGCACGACCATGAAGGCCCACGGGATCACCGCGTAGAAGGCACCCGGGCCCGTGTGCGCCGCGAAGAGCGCCGAGCCGCTGACGAGGAGGGTGACGGTCAGCACCGCGACTGCGCCCAGCAGCGTCAGCCCGAGGTCGAGGCGTCCGACGCTGTCCGCCGCGCTGCGCAGGGCCCCCACCGGCGTCGCTTCCGTGTAGGTCGCGACCCGCACGTCCGACAGCACCCTCGGCAGGTCGATGGCGAACTCGTGCGGCGGGGTGTACGGGCAGGCGTAGTAGCAGTCGCGGCAGTCGTGGCACAGGTTGGCGATGTAGGCCACCGCGTCGCGGTCGTAGCTCGTGCGCCGTTCGAGTGCCGGGAACACCGCGCAGTAGCCCTCGCAGTAGCGGCAGGCGTTGCAGACGGTGAGCTGCCGGGCGGCGTCCGCTCAGGAGGTCATCGAGCATGCAGCGCCGCCTCTCTCCCTGCCCGGATCCCCGACACGCTGCCGATGGTGAGCCCGATGCCCGCGAGGTACCCCTTCGTCAGCACGTTGCCGGCCATCAGCTCGCCGGCCGCGTACACGCCCGGGATGGGCGCGCCGTCGTCGAGCAGCACGCGGCAGTCCCGGTCCACCCGCACGCCCATGTAGGTGAACGTGATGCCGGGGCGCAGGGGGTACGCGGCGTAGGGCGGCGTGTCGAGGGGCAAAGCCCAGTTGCTCTTGGGCGGAACGAGGCCGCGGGTGGCGAGCCCGTCGAGCACCCCCGGGTCGAAGTGGCCGCCGGGGTCGGTGTGGGCGTTGAACTCCGCCACGGTGTCGCTGACCGTCGCGGGATCGAGACCCAGCAGCCCGGCCAGCTCGGCGATCGAGCCCGCCTCGAGCGGCGGGTACACCGAGGGGATGAAGAGGGGGCGGACCTTGGCGTCGACCAGCGCGTACGCGGTCTGCCCGGGCTGCTCGGCGATGAGGCGGCCCCAGCTCGCGTAGCGCTTGGGCCACAGGTTCTCGCCCTCGTCGGCGAACCGGCGGCCCGACGCATTGAGCGCGATGCCGTAGGGGGTGGCGTCCACCCGCGTCACGATGCCGCCGTCGAAGCGCGGCGAGCGGGCGTCGACGCCGACGGCATGGAAGCCCCGCGGGTCGCCCACGGTGGCCGCGCCGAGCTCGCCCAGCAGGGCCAGCACCGAGCCGTCGTTGTAGGGCGAGCCCCGCACGATGTAGTGGTCGACGGCGTCGCCCCAGTAGCGGCGCAGCCAGTCGAGGTTGGCCTCGAAACCGCCCGCGGCGAGCACGACCGCGCTCGCGCGGATCTCCCGCGTCCCGGGCCCGCTCACCCGCAGCGCGACGCCATCGCCGGCGCCGGGCTCGATGCCCTCGAGGCAGGTCGAGTAGGCGACCTCCACGCCGAGCGCGGTCGCCGCGTCGTAGTAGGCGTTGAGGAGCGCCTTGCCGCCGCCGAGGAAGAACGAGTTGGTGCGGGACAGGTGCAGGGCACCCCGCAGCTGCGGCTGCCAGCGGACCCCGTGGCGCTCCATCCAGGCCGGCAGCCCGGCCAATTCCTCGACCACGAGGCGTGCCAGCTCGCGATCCTGGGTGCCGTTGCTGACCCCCTCGAGGTCGGCCAGGAACTCCTCCTCGGCGTAGACGCCGGGAGCGCTCGGCAGGCTCTCCGCGTGCGCGTGGCGGATGTCGCGCGTGTGGCGCGTGTTGCCGCCCCGGACCTCCTCGGGGGAACGTTCGAGCAGCAGCACGCTCGCGCCCGCGCGCCGGGCGCTGATCGCGGCGCAGAGCCCCGCGTTCCCTGCCCCGACGACCACCACGTCATGCGGCATCACGCACCGACGATGAAGGCCGCCATTCAAGGCAGGGCCCCTGGTCTGAGTGGGACGACAGCTGCAGAACGCGGACGGCAGGAGGGAGGAGTCCGTGCCCGATCGGGGTCGAAGTCAGCCCGGGCCAGTATCAATTCCGCGCGCCTCTGCGGTGGGACGTATCCGCTTCGCACATCCGGTGAAGGCAGCCTCAGAACCGACGATCGTAGAGTCGAGAGACGCGTAACAAGGCCGCCATATAGTCCGAACGCGTCCGCTCGGCGTTGGTCCACGCGAACGGATACGGAGCCTCGTTCGTTGCACTGAATGGAAGCACGATGATCTCATCGAAGCACGGCCCAGCGCTATCCCTGAGTCTCCGCTCGGCCTCTGCTGCTTCCTGCGCGGGATGCGGATACTTCCTGCCGTCCGTCCGGAATGACCGGTCGCCTTCGAATGAGACGTAGTGGTCGGCCTGGTTGATCGCCACCACACCAATGCGAATGGCGTGCTCGCTCTTCTCTCGGAAGTGGTGTGCCTGTCCGCAGAGGTCGCTGATGAGACGGTCGATCTGTTTGATCATGGCCTTGGCGAGGATCTTGACCTCGACGCCGATCTCAACGTCGGCTGTTGGACCGCGGCGGACATGGAAGTCAGGCACCGCCAGCAGCGTGGAACCAGGCACCGCATCTCCGAACGACCCATCTCCACGCCGCGCCCGGATGCCTGGGCTCAGTCCCTTTGGGTTCAGCACCCGGGAAGCAGCATCGATGCGATGGACGAGCTTCTCGGACTCTCCAAGGGCGTAGAGATCTTCATACAGGCAATCGGCTATCCGGTTGCCGACCTGGGAGTTCCGGTGGATGTACGGACCGTGTTCGAACGTGTGCGCGACCTGCCCGAGAAGACGCGTGGTGCTCACCGGGCTACGCGGCGGAGGCCGCGCCGGATCGCTCCGGCGAAGCGACCTTCAGCGAAGCGCTTCTGGGCGCCTTGCCGACGAACCGCTGTTCGGCGTATGAGACGTACGTCGGGTCAATCTCTATCCCGATGCTGTTGCGACCCCACAGGCTGGCAGCGATGTTCGTCGTGCCAGTTCCTGTGAATGGATCCAGGACGGTGTCTCCAGCAAAGGTGAACATGCGTATCAGGCGCTCGGCCAGCTCCATCGGGAACGGGGCAGGATGGTTCTTCGTCGAAGCTCCCGTCACGTCCGTCCAGACCTGTTGAAACCACCGGCGGTGGTTGTCGGCCGAAATCAAGCTGAGCAGCCTGGTCTCGAGGGACGGACTCCGGTAGCCGCCGGGCTTGCGCAGCATGAGGATGTACTCGACGTCGTTCTTGATGACTGCGTTCGGCTCGTAGGGTTTGCCGAGGAAACCGGCTCCGTTGCCCTCGGCTTCGTACGCGGCGTTGGCGATCTTGTGCCAGATGATTGGTGCCAGCCCATCGAAGCCGAATTCGACGACAGTGCTCGGAAATCGACGAGTGCAGAGGGATGACGGTGTGGCGGCCGTGGTTCCTGCGTCGCGACAGGCAGACATCTCCGACCACGACGATCAAGCGGCCGCCTGGAACGAGAACCCTCAGCGAATGCTGCCAGACTCGATCGAGCTGACCGAGGAACAGTTCGTAATCCTCGACGTGCCCGAGCTGTCCGGGGGAATCACGATATTCCTTCAGCGTCCAGTACGGCGGCGACGTGACAACGAGATGAACGCTGGCATCCGGCTGCATGGACAGGTCGCGAGCGTCGTGCTGGACGAGCAGGTGTGTTGTTGGTACCTCGCGGAGCACGCGATCGATCACGGACGTGACACGCGGCTCTTTGGCGAGGCGCGGCAGGTCAGTCTGTGGGTTGTCGAGGGTGCCCGCCTCCGCCTTGACGGCCGCGACTGCGTCCGACCACTCCACTGCCTACCACCCGCTTCGAGTGCCAACCCCAGGAACGTGACTCAACCGAGTGCCACCTATCTTGGCACTCGGTGATCACCGGTCGCTTGCCTCAGCTGCAGCCGCTCGTGCTGCCGCAGTTGAGGCACTTGTAGCACGAGCCGTTGCGCACCATGATCGAGCCGCAGTCGGCGCAGCTGGGCGCGTCCGCCTGGGCCTGGAAGGCGACCTTCTGCGAGCGCCCGAGCTGGATGCCGATCGACTTCGCCGCCCCGTTCGAGGCGGCGACCGCGTGGCCGTTCGAACCGGCGGGCGTCGCGGACGGTCCCGTAGCCTTCGGGCCGGCGGATGAAGCGGCGGCAGTCCCCGACGCCTCCGTCCCGGGTCCCCGACGAACGATCCTCGGGGGCGGGCGCAGCCGCAGTCCCGACGGCATCCACCGGAGCCGGAGCGCTGGCGGCAGGCGCAGGTGTTCCGGCGGAGCCGGCCATCACCCCCACCGCGGGAGGAGCGGCAGGTCCGGCGGCAGGGGAGGGCACGGCGGGCTGGGCCGCCGGCGTCACGCTCGACGCCGCGATGGAGGACGGAGCCTCCGACTCACCGTCACCCGACCGGTCGAGGATCCCCAGCGCGTCCCGGTCCTCCTTCGGCAGGAAGCGCGACCCGAGCCAGCGGAAGATGTAATCCACGATCGACTTGGCGATCGGGATCTCCGGGTTGCCGGTGAAGCCGGACGGCTCGAAGCGGACGTGGGCGAACTTGTTCACGAGGTCGCGCAGCGGCACCCCGTACTGCAGGGCGACGCTCACGGAGATGGCCATGGAGTCCATCAGACCGGCGACCGTCGACCCCTCCTTGGCCATGCGGACGAACATCTCGCCCGGCTGGCCGTCGGGGTAGCAGCCGACGGTGATGTATCCCTCGTGCCCGGCGATCTCGAACTTGTGCGTGACGGACTGGCGCTCGGACGGAAGACGGCGCCGGTGCGGTTTCTTGGCCTCGGCCTGCGCCGTCACCAGCTGCCGCTCGAGCTCCGTCACCCGCGCGGTCAGCTCCGCCGTGGCCGCAGCGATGGCCTCGGCCGCGACGACCTCGACCGCCGTCTCCTCGACGTCCTTCTTCCGGCCGGTGCTGAGGGGCTGCGAGCGCTTCGAGTTGTCGCGGTAGATCGCGATCGCCTTGAGGCCGAGACGCCAGCCCTCCAGGTAGACCTGCTCGATGTCCGCCGACGTCGCCGCCTCGGGCATGTTCACGGTCTTGCTGATCGCGCCGGAGAGGAACGGCTGGACGGCCGACATCATCCGGACGTGGCCCATGTAGTGGATGGAGCGCTCGCCGTTGACCGGCTTGAAGGCGCAATCGAACACCGACAGGTGCTCGGGCTTCAACGCCGGCGCACCCTCGATGGTCTCGTGCTCGTTGACGTACCGGACGATCTCCTCGACCTGGCGGGAGTCGTACCCCAGCTTGCGCAGGGCGGCCGGGACGGTCTGGTTGACGATCTTGAGGAACCCCTCGCCGACCAGCTTCTTGTACTTGACCAGGGCGATGTCCGGCTCGATGCCCGTCGTGTCGCAGTCCATCATGAACGCGATGGTGCCGGTGGGCGCGAGCAGGGTGACCTGCGCGTTGCGGTAGCCGTACTGCTCTCCGAGGGCCAGCGTCTCGTCCCACAGGTCGCGCGCGACGGCCTGCACGTCCGCGGGCACGCCGGTCTCGGGGAGGTGCTGGGCGGCCTCGCGGTGCTTGCGGATCACGCGCAGGAACGGCTCGCGATTCCGGTCGTACTCGACGAACGGGCCACCGTGGTCGCGCGCGATGACCGCCGACTGGCGATACGCCTCGGCCGTCATGATCGACGTGAGCGCCCCGGCGAACGCCTGGCCGCCGGGCGAGTCGTATGCGAGGCCCCGGCTCATCAGCAGCGCGCCGAGGTTCGCGTAGCCCAGCCCGAGCGGGCGGAAGCGGTGCGAGTTCTCCTCGATCCGCGGCGTCGGGTAGCTCGCGTAGTCGACGACGATCTCCTGGGCCGTGATGGTCAGGCGGCACGCGTAGCGGTACGCCTCGACGTCGAACTCGCCGTCCTCGCGCACGAACTTCATCAGGTTGAGCGAGGCGAGGTTGCAGCTCGTGTCGTTGATGAACGAAAACTCGCTGCAGGGGTTCGTGGCCACCTGGCGTGCCGAGTTCGAGACCGGGTTCCAGTCGTTGATCGTCGTGTCGTACTGCATGCCCGGGTCGCCGCAGACCCACGCGGCCTCCGCGATCTGCCGCACGATCTCCCGCGCGCGGAACGTGTCCGCCGGCTCCCCGGTGGTCACGTAGTGCGTGGTCCATTCACTGTCGTGCTCGACGGCACGCATGAACTCGTCCGTCACCCGCACGGAGTGGTTGGCGTTCTGGAAGTAGACCGACGCGTAGGCCTCGCCCGTGAACGAGGGATCGTAGCCGGCCTCGATGAGGGCCCAGGCCTTCTTCTCCTCGAGCATCTTGCAGTTGATGAACTCGAGGATGTCCGGGTGGTCGGCGTCGAGGATGACCATCTTCGCGGCGCGCCGGGTCTTGCCGCCCGACTTGATCACGCCGGCGAACGCGTCGTAGCCCTTCATGAAGCTGACCGGCCCGGAGGCGATGCCACCGCCGGCCATCTTCTCCCGTGCGGACCGGATGGGCGACAGGTTGGAGCCGGCCCCGGAGCCGTACTTGAAGAGCATGGCCTCGGTCTTGGCCAGGTCCATGATCGAGGTCATGGAGTCCTGGACCGAGTTGATGAAGCAGGCGGAGCACTGGGGGTGGTCCTCGACGCCCACGTTGAACCAGACGGGCGAGTTGAACGCCATCTTCTGGTGCAGGATCAGGTGCGTCAGCTCGGCGCGGAACGTCTCGAGGTCGTCGTCCGTGGCGAAATACTTCCCGGCGGCCGCCCAGCCGCAGATCGTGTCCACGACACGGCTGATCAGCTGGCGGACGCTGCGCTCGCGTCCGGGCGTGCCGAGGTGGCCCCGGAAGTACTTGCTGACGACGACGTTGGTGGCCAGCTGGCTCCAGGCCTCCGGCACCTCGACGTCGGTCTGCTCGAAGACGACCTTCCCGCTCTCGTTGCCGATGCTCGCCGTCCGGATCGCCCAGGTCACCTCGTCGTAGGGGTTCACGCCGGGTGTGGTCCAGCGGCGCTGGAACGTGAGCCCCGGGGAGGTCCGGCCATTCGTCTCGTCGACGATGCTGGAGCTGCCGGATCCGGTCGCGCGGGCCATTGGTGATCTCCCTCCGTAGCCTGGGCTGAGACGCTGTCGCGGTGTGGCCGGGGCGCCGCTCCCGGTCCGGCCGCAGACACGGAATCTACATCGCGGGACGGCGGTGTCAATCCCGGAACCACAAGATCTTGTGGTACGTGCGGTCCCTACACCGCTACATCTGGTGTTCGAGGCCCTCGTGCCCCGATCGGCCCGTCACCTGCCCATCGTACCGGGAGAACCTGCCAGGGGACGTCAGGGATAGCATGCCGAAGGCGAGCAGGTGCAGTGGAGGACGCGATTGTCGGCCGGGGCGGGAGGGAACGCGCGCGACCTGCCGCCGGGATTCGGACTCCGGCCGGCGACCGCCGACGATGCGCCGCTCGTACTGGCCCTGACGCTCGAGGCCTACGAGGAATACCGCCACGCGCTGGTTCCCGAGAGCGGCGTCTTCCACGAGACGGTCGAGTTGGTGAGGGCGCAGCTGGGCGGGACGGAGGGGATCCTCGTCCCGGCGGCGCGGCGTCACGCAACGGCCGGCACGGCTGCGCGTGGGGACGAGCAGGAGGTGCCCGGCGACGTGCGGCAGGCGCCTCGGTCCGGGGGCGTCATCGCCTCCATCGATGGCGTGCCGGTCGGATGCGCGAGGTGGTCGGCGCGCGGTGACGACGACGAGGATCCCGCCGCTCACCTTCACGTCGCGAGGGTCGCCGTGGCGCCGGCGTGGCGGGGACGTGGGGTCGCGACCGCCCTCATGGGCTGGTTCGAGGATCTCGCCGCCTCGCGCGGGCTCTCCGAGATCCGGCTGGCCGTCCGGCTGACGCTGCCCCGCAACGAGGCGTTCTATCGCCGCCTCGGGTACCGGCCGACCGGCCGGCTCGAGACACGCGAGGGGTTCGGGCCGATCGCGCTCTGGATGTCGAAGCGCCTTCCCCGCTCGGGCTGACGCGCCTGCCGCGGGACCGGCCGCCCGTCGCGGGACCGGCCGCCGGTCGCCGTCGTTACCGCCGTCTCCGGTGCGGTCTGCGCTTGCCTCGCGAACGCCGCCGGCGCACCATCTCCGTGGCTCGGAGGGAGCGTGCGTGGTCCGGATCGCCATCGGCCAGGGACGCCTGATCGTCGAGGTGGAGGGCCTCGACAGGTTCCTCGCGCAGCGCCACCGGATCGAGATCCCCCTCGACCACGTCGTGTGGGTCCAGACGCGGCCCGGAGAGGCCTACAACGGTCCATCCGGGGTGCGGGTTCCGGGAGGCCACTTCCCGGGCCTCGAGTCCGCCGGGACGTTCAGGGGCACCGACGGGGACGTCTTCTGGGACGTGCACGACCCGGGCAGGAGCCTGGGCATCGGCCTCCGGGACGAGCCGTGGATCCGGCTCGTCGTGGAAGTGGACGATCCGGACAGGATCGAGCGCGGGATCGTGCACGCGCTCCGCGAAGGGTAGGCACGACGCGCCGCCGCTAGGGGATCGTCGTCGGCGTGTTGAGCCCGCTGTACGCGTGCAGGCCCGAGAAGTACAGGTTCCCGAAGAACGTGAACAGGATCGCGCCGAACCCGACGACGAGGATCAGCGCCGCCGGGCGGCCGGCCCAGCCCCGCTGGTTCCTGGCGTGCAGGTAGACGGCGTAGATCAGCCACGTGACCAGCGCCGAGGTCTCCTTGGGATCCCAGCTCCAGTAGCTTCCCCACGCGACGGACGCCCAGTAGGACCCGAGGATGATCATCGTGGCGAAGATCGGGAACCCGATGATCACCGCCCGGTACGCCACGGCGTCGAGCACGCGGTGCGACGGCAGCCAGGCGTACTTGTCGGCGCTGCCCTGCAGCAGGTAGCCGACCGCGGCCGCGAAGCTCGTGGCGAAGATGCCGTAGCTGATCATGGCCATCGCGACGTGGACCGTCAGGAGCGGCGCGTTGTCGAGGGCGGGCACGAGCGGCTCGATCGTCGCCGGCAGCGTGGCCGCGTACCCCACGAGGAAGAGCGCGACGCCGAGCGGAAGGAACCCGAGCGCGCGGATCGGGTAGCGGCGCTGCAGGAACAGGTACCCGGTGGTGATGCCCCAGCTGAACGCGACGGCGAACTCGTACATGTTGCCCCACGGGCCTCGTCCCACGATGATCGCCCGCAGCAGCATCGAGAGCCCGATCAGCGCCCAGGCGACCCACGCGCCGGTGATCGCCAGCCCGGCGGCGGGCGTCGTCGGCATCGCGTCGTCCGCGTCCGATTCGCCCGACAGGGACAGCGAGGCTGCGGACATTCCGGCGCCGGCGCCCGTGGGTGCGCGGACGGCCTTCCCGCCGGTCTGCGTCCCGCGATCGGCGCCCGCGCTGCCGCCCAGATCGATCGTCCCGACCCCTGCGCCGGCACCCGCGAACCGCTGCGCGGGCACGAGCACGGCCAGCGATCGACGTCCCGCGGCCAGCATGGTGGTGTGCGCCACGTGGAAGACGAACGCGAACACGAGCGCCAGCCCGCCGCCGGTGAAGAGATAGAGCGACATCTGAGCCACGGAGTCGACTCCTTCCGATGGGCGCGACGCGCCCGGGATCAGGCTGCCGCGGCACCGCCCGGAGGCGGGCCGCCGTGCGTGGCTGCCACGAGCGCCGGCAGCTCGCCGAGGACGAAACGGGTTCCGCAGGCGGAACAGACCTGTCGGGCCGCGGGCCGGACGGTGCCGTCCACCGGGCACCGGACCTCGAGGTCGCGGCCGCAGGCGGAGCAGCGCGTGTCGCGCGGCGCGAAGATCAGTCCATCGCGCGGGCAGTAGGGAACGTTGGGCGGGACCACCGGCACCCCGAGCGGGTCGCGGTCGGCCACCTGTACCTCCACCCGGGCCAGGCGTACGCGCCCGCGACGGCGGCGCACGAACTCGAGCGCCCATCCGATGGCGATCAGCGTCGCGATCGGCCCCATGACGCCGATGATCAGCAGGATCGGCAGCACGGCGATCACGGTGCCCCAATCGGGGATGATGATCCTGGCCAGGAACTGCAGGATCTGCGTCCAGAGGTCCATCCGCGGGATCATAGACCGAACCGGCGGAGGGCATGCCATTCGGCCCGGGCCGAATGGCACAGGCTCCCTGCCGAGGCCCCTCCGCCCCACCGGTGGGTTGTGCCCGGCCGCGGGGGACGTGCCGCGAGGCGCCCGATCGAGCGTCCGCGGCTACCATTCCGCCGACGCCCCGCACGCCATGGCCGGGACGATCGAGATGGAGGCGCGCATTGAGCGAGGCGGGAGCGCGCGTGGACGATGTGAAGGTGCACGTGGGCGAGGGCGCAGCGGCCGGCGTCGCGACGGGCACCGGGCGCCCGCCGGAGGTCTGGGACCGTCTGCGGGGAGCGGTGGGCGAGGCGGTCGTCGGCGACGAGGCCGCCCTCCGCCTGCTGGCGGTCGCGCTCCTCGCCGAGGGCCACGCGCTGATCGAGGACGTGCCGGGGGTGGGCAAGACCCTGCTGGCACACGCGTTCTCGCGCGCTCTCGGGCTGACGTTCGCGCGGGTCCAGGGGACGCCGGACCTGCTGCCGACGGACGTCACGGGCACGTCGATCCTCGACGGCGGCAGCCTGCGCTTCGTCCCCGGACCGGTGTTCACCAACGTCCTGCTCGTCGACGAGATCAACCGCGCGACGCCGCGCACCCAGTCTGCGTTGCTCGAGGCCATGCAGGAGCGGCAGGTCTCGATCGAGGGAGCGACCCGCCCGCTCCCGGTGCCGTTCCTGGTGCTGGCCACCCAGAACCCCATCGAGCTCGAGGGGACGTTCGCCCTCCCGGAGGCGCAACTCGACCGGTTCCTGGTCCGGATCCGGCTGGGCTACCCCGACGAAGCCTCCGAACGGGCCATCGCGCGCCGCTACCGTGACGGCTCCGAGCCTCTGGAGAGGGTGCAGGCGGTCGTGGCGGGGGACGAGATCCCGGCGCTCCAGCAGGCCGCGCGCGAGGTGCGGGTGGCCGACGAGGTCGAGCGGTACCTCGTGGCGCTCACCCGCGCGACGCGCCGGCATCCCGACGTCCAGCTCGGGGCGAGCCCGCGGGCCAGCGTGTCCCTGTACCGCGCGACGCAGGCGTGGGCTCTGCTCGCGGGGCGCTCGTTCGCCCTCCCCGACGACGTCCAGGCGGTCGCGCCGTCGGTCCTGGGCCACCGGCTCCTGCTGGACGTGGACCGCCAGCTCCGCGGCGCGTCCGTCGAGCGCATCGTCGAGCAGGTGGTCGAGTCGGTCCCGGTCCCCGTCGAACGCACGTGACCGCCTCCGGCTGGCTCGGGATCGTCCTGGCGGGCCTCGGTGCGGTCTCCGGAGCACCGCCGCTGGTCCTCGTGGGCGTGCTCGTCGTGCTGGTCGCGCTGCTGCGGACCGCGTGGTCGCGCTACGGGCTGCGGGGTGTGGTCTACGAGCGCCGGCTGGCGACGGATCGCGCCGTGTACGGCGACGAGGTTCCGCTCGACGTCGTGATCTGGAACCGCAAGCTCCTGCCGCTGCCGTGGCTGCGCGCCGAGGACTTCGTCCCCGACGGCATGACGCTGAAGGAGCGATCGCTCGCCAGGTCGGACCGCCCCGGCCTCGCCCTGTTCGACAACACCTGGTCACTCGCGTGGTACGAGCGGGTCGTGCGCCACCTGCATGTCGTCGCCGACCGGCGGGGGGTGTTCCGGCTGGGAGCCGTGCGCCTCCGGGTCGCGGACCTGTTCGCCCGCGAGACCGCCGAGGAGGAGCGCTCCGTCCCGGCCATGTACGTCGTGCGGCCGAGGAGCGTGCCCGTGCGGGAGCGTCTGGCGGAGCGCGCGACGCTGGGAGAGCGGGCGGCGCCCATGAGCCTCTTCCGGGACCCGGCCCTGTTCGCCGGGGTGCGGGAATACCAGCCGGGCGACCCGATTCGCCACATCCACTGGAAGGCGACCGCACGCACCGGGCGGCCGGTGGTCAAACGGTTCGATCCGTCACGGCAGCGCGAGTTGCTGCTGGCAGTCGACGTCCAGACGGTGGACGGCCCGCACTGGATGCTGACCTACGACGAGGACGTGCTCGAGGGGCTGTGCGTCGCCGCAGCGTCGCTCGCCCGGAGGGTGCTTGCCGAGGGCGCCGAGTGCGGCCTCGCGGCGGCGGCACACACGGGGTCGACGCGTCAGGTGGCGTGGGTCGCCCCATCGGGCGGTGCGGACCAGCTCGGCCGGATCGCCGACACGCTCGCGCGGATCATGCCGGGCGCCTCGGCGCCGTTCGAAGAATTGCTCGCGTCCCTCCCGCGCCGGGTCGGGGCCGGTGCCACGATCGTCGCCGTGACGGGACGGGACCCGGCGCCCTTCCTCGGCGTCCTGCAGCGTCTGCGGCGGTCCGGGTACGCGGTCCAGCTGATCCTCATGGGGCCGGAGGCTGCCGGCCGGGCGGGCG
Organism: uncultured Chloroflexia bacterium; assembly: GCA_963757865.1. GTDB lineage: Bacteria > Chloroflexota > Limnocylindria > Limnocylindrales > CSP1-4 > JAJYNJ01. The sequence continues at coordinate 467,253 of CAVWSU010000021.1, read as the reverse complement.
CGGCCCGCGCTCACGGGGTCGGCGCGATCACGGCCACCCTGGCGCCGGACTGGCGGACGAGCGATGCGCTGGTCGTCGGCGTCTGAGCTCCTGCCCGCCGCCCTTGACGCGATCGTCGAGGGCTCCTGGCTGGCAATCGCCTACCTTGCCCTGCAGGTCCTGGGGGCACACGGCCCCATCCTGATCGGGCCGCTGGAGTTCTCGCTGCTCGCCGGTGCGGGGCTGCTGCTGGCCAGGGGCGGGACGCCCTGGACGGGGCGCTCGGCGGTCGCGGTAGCCGCCGTGGTGGCTGCGCTCGCCGGCTGGGCGCTTGCACCGGACGTGCGTCAGGCGCTCTTCGCAGGCCAGGTGGACACGGCGCTCGGCTTCCACACGGGTGGATGGCTGGCCGGGGTGGCGGTCGTCCGGGGTGGCATGCACGCCGAGCGGTCGGAGGACGACCTCGTCGTGTCCCGGCTGCTGTCCTGGGCGCTGCCGGGGCTCGCCCTGCCCTGGCTGCTGGCCCAGGTGGCATCGCCGGCGGTCCGTGCCGGGTTCTCGGATCCCGCGTTCGTCGCCACGATGACCTTCGTCGTCACCGCGCTGCTCGCGCTTGCGATCGCCCGGCTCGATGCCCTCGGCAGCGGCACGGGGGTCGACTGGCGCCACAACCCGGCATGGCTGCTGGTGCTCGTGACGATCGTGGCAAGCGCGGTCGTCGTGGGATTGCCGCTCGCGGCCGTGCTCGGGGTCCCGCTCGACGCCGCGATCCGGGGCGCCGCGGGGCCTGTCTACCTGGTGGTCGTGGCCGCGATCGCCGTGCTCGCGATCCCGGCCGGCCTGCTGGCCGCGGGACTCGTCGTGCTGCTGCGCGCGATCCTCGGTCCGGCGCACCTTTCGCCGCAGACGTCGGGTGCGGCCGGCAGCCCGATCCACCCGCCGCCGACGGCGCCGGGCGCGGGGCCGGTGTTCGCCGTGATCGTGGTAGCCCTGCTGCTGCTCGGCCTCGCGCTGCTCGCCTGGCGCCTGCTGCCGTCCCGTGACCGACGCGGTTCCGCGGACGAGGAACGCAGCATCGTGCTGCCGCAGGGGGGCATCCGGCCGTCCATCGGACTGCCGAGGTGGCGGCCGAGGCCGTCCACGCCGCCGCCCCACGACGCCGTCACCGCCTACGTGGCCATGATCGGCGAGCTTCGTGGCGATCCGGACCGGGCGCGCGGCTCCGACGAGACACCGGCGGCACACGCGCGCCGCCTGCGGATGGCCGGCCACGGGATGCTCGAGCTCGACCTGCTCGCCGCGGACTACGCGCTCGTCCGCTACGCGGGCCGCGCGCTCACGCGGGCGGAGGACCGGCGCGGGCTGGCCAGGTGGAAGCGGACGCACACGCCGGCGCGTGCCTCTGCGCCCCCCTCGACGGACGCGGGTCACGATTCCCCGGGTGGGCCTACGATCAGCGGGTGATCGTCCGCGCCGCTCGACCGGTGAGCCCGTGACGCCCACGCCACGAAGGCACCATTCCGCCGGCGCGGTCGTCCTCGACGGCGACCGCTGCCTGGTCATGCGCCGGGGGAGGGACTGGACCTTCCCGAAGGGCCACATCGAGCCGGGCGAGGGACCGCGCGACGCCGCGCGCCGCGAGGTGCTCGAGGAGACCGGCCTGGAGATCGAGCTGGGCGAGTCGCTCGGCTCGACCCGATTCGGGTTCTCGTCCTCCGACGGCCGCTGGAACCGGAAGGTGGTCGACTGGTTCGTGGCTCGACGAACAGGGGGCGAGCTGCGCCTCGAGCCGATCTTCGAGGAGGCCGCGTTCTACGGCAGAGAGGAGGCGCTGAACCTCCTCACGTTCCCCGCCGACCGCGAGATGGCGCGGCGGGCCTTCGCTGCGGCCGGGGGTGGGTCCACGCCCGCCTCCTCCCGGTCCTGACGACCCGGCGGGGCGTCGTTCATCGCCCTCTCGGCCCGACCGCCCGACGGGGCGTCGTTCATCGCCCTCTCGGCCGCGACCGCGCTGCCGACCCGGCGCCTGTGCCGTCACTCCCCTTCGGGTTGCGAGCCTCCGGGCCGGGTGCATCGGGTACGCCGGGCACGCCCGGCACGCCGGGTACGCGCCCTGCCGCCCCGGACGGTCTGACCCCGTGGCCGGGTCGCCCGAGGATCCCGTCAGTGTCCGCGTCTCGGATTTCCGCGTTTCCGCGTGGCGCCACGGCCCGGCGCCCACGAGGGACGGGCGGCGTCCCGCTCCCTGTCGTCCGTGCCGTCGGTCTCGGCCGCGGCGCCGGCTTCTCCCGCGGTGCGCGGTCCGCCCGCCCCGGACCGGCCGGTCGATGCACGGCCATTGACCATTCCCTGCCGGGCGCGTCCCGGCCGCGGTCCGCCGATCGACGCCCCCGGCGGACGGACGACGGGTGGCTCGTCGAGGCGCTCCTGGAGCCAGCGCACGGGCCGGACCCTGCCGCCGATGCGCCTGACCTCGTCGCCGAGGGCCACGTCGTTGGTCACGACGAGCGTGCCCGCCCGATCGGCGAACGTCCGCTCCTCCACCACGGCGACGAGCACCGCGTCGGCACCGATGCGTCCGGCATGCCGGATCGTGAGCCCGCGGCGGATGCGCACGCGGGCAGGCCCGCCGGGGTCGGGCGGTCCGTCCAGGACCACGAGCGTGTCCACGTCCGGCGGCACGGCGGCCGCGAGCCGTGGGAGCAGGCCGCGGAGTGACGCCGGACCCGCGTTCCCGGCTACCGCGTGCAGCAGGTTGTTCCCGTCGACCAGCAGAACCGCAACGTCGGCCCACGGGTGTGCTGGGCGCGTGTTCCGTGTCACGGACGGGCCTGGTGGGTGGAAGGATCGTGACGGACCGGCCGCGCGGCGCGCCCGACGCCCGCGGTGAGTGCCGTGCCCGCGGCGCCCGCGGCAGGCGGCGGCGCGCGTCGCCCCGTTCCCACGCCCTACCATGAGCCCATGTTGCTCCTCGTGGATCTCGACGGCGTGGTCTACCGCGGCCGCGAGCCCGTGCCCGGTGTCGCCACGGTGCTCGCGGAGCGGGCCGCCGCGGGCGACACGATCCTGTACTGCACGAACAACTCGAGCCGGTACCGGACCGACTACCTGGAGCAGCTCGTGTCGCTTGGCGCTCCCGTCCGGCCCGAATGGATCTTCACGTCGGCCCGCGCGACCGCGCTCGAGCTGGCGGCCTCGGATCCGCCAGCCCGCCTCGCCATGGTCCTCGGCGCGAGGGAACTGGCACGCGAGCTCCGAGACGCCGGTCTCCGGACCGTTCCGCCGACTCCGCGCGGGCTCGCCGCTGACCCCGACGTGGTGGTGGTGGGCATCGACCGCCGCCTCACGTACGCCCGGCTGGCAATAGCCGCGCAGGCCGTGCGGGAGGGCGCCCGGTTCGTCGCGACGAACCGCGACCCCGAGTTCCCCGCCGCGGACGGCCTGATGCCGGGGGCCGGCTCCATCGTGGCCGCGCTCGAGGTCGCAGCCCGTCGTTCCCCCGACCTCGTCGTCGGCAAGCCGGGCCCGATCATGTTCGAGGCGGCCGCGCGATCCGTCGGCTGCGCGCCGGGCGAGGCGGTGGTCATCGGTGACGGCGCGCTCACGGACATCGCCGCCGCGCACAGCGTGGGCGCCCGTTCGGTGCTGATGCTCACCGGCGTGACGAGCCGCGCCGAAGCCGAGTCGCTCCCCCCGGATCGGGGCCCGACGCTGATCGCCGCCGATGCGGCCGAGCTGCGGACCATGCTGAGAAGGCTCGACCGCGAGGGCGCCGCCGCCTGAGAGGGCAGGCGCGCCCTGCCCGACCGCCATTCGCCGTCGGTCGCCGGGCGTCACCCCTGTACCAGCGGTTCCGCGGCCGCGAACGCGTCGAACGCGCGGAGCAGGCCGGCCCGGGCCGGCTCGTCGTCGGCGAGGAACGCGACCTCGAGTGCGTGGCGGTCGATCGACCAGAGCTCGGCCAGCGTGAGACCGAGCACGTCCACGGCATTGCGGTACTCGTCCACCAGCGTGACACCGGTGACGGTCCGTTCGTCCGTCGACAGCGTCACCGGGGCGCCGGCACGGAGGAGCCGGGGCAGGGGATGGTCGGCCAGGCGGGCGTACATCCCGGCCTGGACGTTGCTGGTCGGACAGACGTCGAGCGTCACCCCGCGCGTCCGGAGCTCCGCGACGAGAGCGGGGTCGTCGATGGCCGGCGCACCGTGCGCGATGCGCGCCGGATCGAGATCGAGCGCGCGCCGGACCTGGGCTGCGCCGCCCCATTCCCCCGCGTGGATGCTGATCCCCAGCCCGGCCGACCGCGCGGCTTCGATCGCGGACCGGTGCACCAGGACGTCGGGATAGGCCGCCTCCGGACCGGCGAGGTCGAACCCGGTGAGCCACTCGCCGCCGAACGCCGCCGCGCTCTCGGCGACGCGAAGGCTCTCGCCCGGGTCGTGCGACCGCATCGCGACCGCGATCAGGCGAACGACGACCGGCGCACCGGATCGGTCCGGCGTGCCGGCGTCGCCTCCACGATCGAGTCCGCCGTCGAATCTGCCGCCCGCCGAGAGCACGGCCGACACGCCGTCGTGCGCCCCCCGGACGACCGCCGCGATCCCGTCGGCCAGGGACAGGCCGCGCGCCATGTGCAGCCCGGGCGCCCAGCGGATCTCCGCGTAGCGCGTGCCGTCGGACGCCACGTCCTCCACCAGCTCCGCGCTGATCCGGCGCAGCGATTCCGCGTCCTGCATGATCGCGATCGGCAGGTCGAAGGCCCGCAGCAGCTCCGCCTGGTCGGTCGCGTGAGCCGGGCCGGCCAGCCGTTCGCGCATCCCGGCCAGGTCGAGACCCTCGTCGATGCCGCGTTCCCGCGCGAGCGCAAGCGCGGTCGCGGGCCTGAGGCACCCGTCGAGGTGCAGGTGCAGCTCGGCCTTGGGCATCCGGCGCAGCAGCGCGCCGAGCTCCTGGTGGGCCGCGAGGCGGCGCGAGTCGACGAGGGGGTTGAGTTCCACTCGGGCGATGGTAGCGCCCCGCTAGACTGCAGCCCATGCAGGGCCGATGGCGCAGGCTGGCCGGACGAGGGTTTCGGGCGCTCGCCTGGCTCGTGGCCGCGATGTTCGTGTCGCTCGCCGGCGCCGGTCTCGCGGTCAGCGCGGACCACCTTCCCGGCGACACGACGCGCCCCGAGCGGACGTGGACGCAGGACGTCGCGTTCCAGGCCCGGATCCGCGCCCTGGGGCCGGAGTTCGACGCCCTGTCCGGGGACGTCGGGACGCTGGGCGACACGGCGCGCACGGCGCTGGTCGACCTGGTGGCGCGGCGCGACGATCTGCTGAGCACCGACCTCGCCACCGGAGACCGCCTCGTCTCGTCGATCGACACGCAGGTGACCCGGCTCGACGGCATGCTCGACGCGGTCGCGGGCTCGGAGCCACCGTACCTGCTGGGCGACGCGTCGGCGAGCATGCTCGCGGCCGCGCGCGCGGCTCTCCAGACGACCACGCCGCTCTCCTCGCAATGGCACGCGCTCGCCGACCAGTCGCTGCCGGCGATCGGGCTGACCGCCGTGCTCCAGACTCACGACGACCTCGTGTTCTCGGCCATCCAGCAGGCTCACGCGGCCAGGTACTCGACCGCCGTGAAGACGCTCGGCAGGGCGGGCACGGAACTGGACAAGGCGATGCAGACGCGTGACTCGCTCCAGGCCCGCGCCGACGTCTCGACGCTCACCACCTACATCGACCGGATGAGCGCCTACGACCAGGCGCTCACGGCCCTGTACGCCAACCTGCAGCAGAGCGGCGGGCGCATGACCGCGACGGGGGAGCGCCTGGTGGCGAAAGTCGCCGCGGCGCAGAAGCTCCTGCCGCCCGACACGCGGGCCATCGTCGTGATCATGGGAGACATCGCGCAGGCAGGTCTGAACCAGGCGGCGATCGCGATCGAGCAGGCGCGCGGGGACCTTGGGGACGCGGTCGCGGCGCTACACTTGGGGACCTGAAACCGGCGGTCCATCCCCACCCCCTGCGGCGCTGCGACCCCCCGTGTCGCGGTCCCGGGCGCCGCCCCTGCCCGTAACGAGGAGCTCGTGCGCATGCAGATCCGGGTCGTCTCCGAGCAGCCGTGGTCCGTCCAGGCGGACGTGCTGGCCGTGCCCATCACCTCAGCCGATCTCCCCGGACCCGACGGGTCCACTGTCGCCGAGATCGATCGGCGCCTGGCCGGCGCGATCGGCGCGTACCGGGGCCTCGGCGAGGTGGACTCCTCCATGTTCCGCCGCGTGATGCTTCGCGGGCAGGACATGGCGGCGTCGTGGGTGCTCGCGGTCGGGGCCGGCTCGGCCGACGCGTTCGACCGCCTGGCCGCCTACCGCCTCGCGGCGTCGATCGAGCGGCGCCTGGGCGGGCTCCACGTCTCCCGGCTGGCCGTCTGGCTTCCCGCCGCGCTCGGGGACCGTCCGGGCATGAGCCGGGACGACCTCGTCATGCTCGTCGCGCGCGGCGTGGTCGAAGGCATGTACGACCCCGCCACGCTGTATCGCTCGGACTACCGGGAGGCGCCGGCCCGGCTCGACGAGCTCGTGCTGATCGTTCCGGGCGCGGACGCAGCCGCCCTGCAGTCCGCTGCGGAGCGCGGCGTCGTGATCGGCGAGGGAGCGCGCATCGCGCGCGACCTCGCGAACCGCGCCTCGAACGACGTCAGCCCGGAGGTCCTTGCCGACGCCGCCACCGATCTCGCCCGTGCCAACGGCCTGTCGATCGACGTGATCGGTCCGGACCGTGCCACCGAGATGGGCATGGGCATGTTCATGGCCGTCGGGCGCGGCAGCGACAATCCGCCCCGCCTGATCGTCCTGCGCAACGGCGCCGAAGGGGCACGCGACGTCCAGGGCAGGCTCCTGGCGCTCGTCGGCAAGGGCGTCACGTTCGACTCGGGCGGCATCTCCATCAAGCCGGCGGACCGGATGGAGGAGATGAAGATGGACAAGACGGGCGCGTGCACCGTCATCGCCGCGATCGTGACGGCGAAGCGGCTGGCGCCCGACCTGCCCCTGCTGGCGCTCGCCCCGGCGGTCGAGAACATGCCCGGGCCCCATTCGACGCGGCCGGGCGACATCGTCCGGGCGCTCAACGGCAAGGCGGTCGAGATCCAGAACACCGACGCCGAGGGCCGGCTGATCCTCGGGGACGCGTTGACCTACGCCGAGCGCATCGGGGCCACGCACCTGGTCGACGTGGCGACGCTGACCGGCGCCGTGGAGCGCGCGTTCGGGAAGCTCGTCACGGGGGCGTTCGGAACGCCACAGCCCTGGTACGACACGGTGACGGCGGCCGGAGCGCGCCAGGCCGAGCGGTACTGGCAGGTGCCGCTCGTCGAGGACTACGTCCGCGACATGGAGAGCTGGTACGGCGACTTCCAGAACTCGGGCTCGGCTGACGGATCGCTCGTCAAGAGCGGGCTGTTCCTGCGCGAGTTCGTGACGAAGCCGTGGGTCCACCTGGACATCGGCGGGACGGGCTATCTGCGGCGGGCGACGCCGTGGGCGGCGCGAGGCTCCACGGGCGTGACGCATGCGACGCTGGTCGAGCTCGCCCTCGAGGGGGCGCGCCCGGCGTAGGCCGCAGCTGCGCTGCTCGTCCCGAACGGGCCCGCAGCCGACCGGCCGCAGCCGCCGGCCTCGAGCGCGCAGCTCCACGGCCGAAGCCGTACTCCCGCAGCGGCACGGCAGCAGCCCCGGATTGGACTGCTCGGCCCGGACCTGAGTCCCGAGCGATTCGGGACCTCCGGCGGGGTTGCCGGGACGCACCGGCCCCGGCACCATGCGGGGGTGAGCGGCATCCCGTGGCTGGTTCCGGCGGTCTTCGGCCTCGGCGGCGCCGTGTACGGCTTCCTCGCGGACCGGCTGGCGGCGCGATGGCCCGAGCACGAGGATGGCGGAACCAGGCCGGTCGACTGGCGCACGGCCCTCGTCGTCGTCCTGGCGGGCGCCGCGTTCCTGGCGCTTCCCGGGCGCTTCGCCGCGCCCCGCGATCTCGTCATCGAGGCGGGGTTCTTCGCCGCGCTCGTCGTGCTGCTCGCGACCGACTTCGACCAGCGCCTCCTGCCCGACGAGATCACGCTGCCCCTCATCCCGGCGGCGCTCGTCGTGCTGGTCGTCGGGTGGAACCCGGTCCTCGCCGGCAAGGACCTCGGGCTTGCGAGCGGGCTGGCCGCGGCGGTCCTCTTCCCGCTCTTCCTCGGCATCAGCGACGCGCTCTTCCGCGGAGCGCTGGGCATGGGCGACCTCAAGCTCGCGGTGAGCCTGGGCCTCGCGTGCGGGATCTCCCAGCTGGTCGCCGGTCTCATCGTGGCCTCGCTGGCGTCGGGCGTCGTGCTGATCGCGCTCGTGCTGACGCGCCGCCTCGGCCTGCGGACCGCGATCCCGTTCGGGCCGATCCTGATCCTCGCCGCGTTCCTCGCGGTGCTGCGGCCCATCCCGTGAGGTCCGCCGGCCGTCCTCGTGACGATGCGGATGCCCCGGTGAACGGCGCCGGCAGTCCCGCCGCCGGCGGCGCCGCCATGAGCGCCGGAACCGCCCCGCGTTGCAGGCGCGTTGCGGGAGTGGGTATCATTCCCGCAGCCGGAGTCGTTCCCGCGAACCGTGCCCTGTCGCTCGAACGGCGCACCACCGGCGGGCAGGGACAAGCTGGGCGCCCCTCGAGGGTGCCGCACGGAGTCGACGCCTGCACGATGATGCGATGGGTCGCATAGGACACGCGAGACACCTGCGCCGCGAGTTCCTCGTGGCGTTGCTCCTGGTTCCGCTCCTCCTGGGCTCCCTCGGCGGCACGCCGACGGTTCGAGCCGACCCGCTCTCGGACGCGCTGAAGGCCCAGAAGGCCCTGCAGGCCAAGATCGCCGCGCAGCGCCAGCAGATCCAGGCGCTCCAGGCGAGCCAGTCCCATCTCCAGGGCGTCCTCGCCGACACCGCGGCGCAGCTGAACGGCATCAACGTGGACCAGGCGAAGATGCAGGCCAACATCAAGGTCGCGCAGGCGCAGCTGGCCGACGTCCGGGCGAAGTACGCCGCCATGGTGACGCAGGTGACGAATCTCGATGCCGACCTCTCGGCGCTCGAGTCGAAGATCACCGCGAGCGTGCAGCTGCTGGCGGACCAGCGCGCGACGCTCGCCAGCCACATCGCCGACGCCTACATGGTGCAGCAGACATCGCTGCTCGAGCAGCTGCTCACCGCCAAGTCGCTGGCGGACGTCCTCGCCGACGTCGGGTATTACCTGCACATCGGCACGCAGGACGCGCAGCTCGCCGCGAAGATCCAGCAGGATCAGGAATCGCTGCAGTCGCTGCAGCAGGCGACCCAGGTCACGCGCGCCGACACCCAGCAGGCCCGGCTCACGATGTACCAGACGAAGCAGGAGGTCACCGACCAGCGCAACGCCCTCCTCGCGGACCAGAAGAAGCTCGACGCGCTCGCGGCGAAGACGCGTGCCGCCCAGGCGGCCCAGCTCGCGGCGTTCAACAAGCTGAAGCTCACCAAATCGCAGGTCACCTCCCGCCTCGCGGCCGAGCAGAAGTCCCTCAACCAGCTGGCCAGCCTGATCGCGAAGCTCGTCTCCGAGCAGCAGGGGATCCCGTCCCAGTACAACGGCACGCTCCAGTGGCCCATGCCCGGCGTCGTCACGCAGGAGTTCGGGTGCACCGGGTTCATCGCTGAGCCCCCGCTCGGCAACTGCGCGCACTTCCACATCGGGATCGACATCGCCGCCCCGATGTACACGCCCATCCGCGCCGCCGGTGACGGGACCGTCATCTTCGTCGGACCGAACCCGTACGACCCGCCATACGCCCGGGCCGTGATCGTCATCATCGCCCACTCGCAGAGCCTGCTGACGTGGTACGCCCACGTCGACAACAGCGCGCATCCGCCGCCTGTCTACAAGGGCGAGGTCGTGCACCAGGGCCAGGTGATCGCGTACGAGGGCGACACCGGCAACAGCACGGGACCGCACCTGCACTGGGCCGTGGAGCTCAACGGGACGTTCGTCAACCCGCGGCTGTTCCTGTGACGGCGCGCCGGTGTTCGTGACCGGCGTCCACCACGCGTCTCCTGCCGCACCCCCGTGGCGGCAACGGCGCCGGCGTCGTCCGGGAGAATCCATTTGGGGTCTCGCCCGGCCGCTGCGCCCCGGTGTAGGATCGCGGGCGTGAAACGCGTCCTGGCGGTCGTGCTCGCCGGCGGCGAGGGAGAGCGACTGTCGATCCTGTCCGGAGTACGCGCGAAGCCTGCCGTCCCCTTCGGTGGGAAGTACCGCATCGTCGACTTCACCCTCAGCAACTGCGTGAACAGCGACGTGGACAACATCGTCGTGCTCACCCAGTACAACCCGCGGTCGCTCAACGACCATATCGGGGCGGGGCGTCCGTGGGACCTCGACCGCACGTCGGGGGGCATCCGGCTGCTCCAGCCGTTCGTGTCCAGGGGCCGGCCCAACGAGTGGTACCAGGGCACGGCCGACGCGGTGCTGCGGAACATCGAGGTCGTCGAACAGGCGCCGGGCGACACCGTGCTGATCCTCGCCGGCGACCACATCTACAAGATGGACTACCAGCCGTTCATCGCCGCGCATCGTCGCCACCGCGCCGACGTCACCATCGCCGTGCGCACGGTCCCCATGGAGGAGGCGCACCGCTTCGGGATCGTCACGCTCGACGAGGGCGACCGGGTGGTCGACTGGCAGGAGAAGCCCCGGCTCCCGAAGAGCAACCTCGTGAGCATGGGCATCTACGTGTTCTCGAAGCGCTCCCTGCTCCGCTGGCTCAGCGAGGAGCGGACGGATTTCGGCTCCCACGTGATCCCGGCCATGCTCGCCGGGGACGCCCGCGTCTTCGGGTACCGGTTCGACGGGTACTGGCAGGACGTCGGCACGATCGAGAGCTTCTGGCAGGCCAACATGGACCTGCTCGACGAACGCCCGGAGCTGGACCTGTACGACACGGGGTGGCTGATCCACACGCGGTCGGAGGAACGCGCGCCGGCCAAGATCGGCCCCACGGCGAGCGTCCACCGCAGCATGGTCAGCCACGGCTGCGTGATCTACGGCACCGTCGAGCACTCCGTGCTGTCGCCGGGCGTCCGCGTGGACGTCGGGGCCGTGGTGCGGGACAGCATCGTCATGTTCGACTGCGTGATCCGCGCCGGCGCACTGGTGGACCGTGCCATCCTCGACAAGCAGGTCTCGGTCGGGCCAAACGCCGTGGTCGGCGAGGGAGCCGATCTGACCATCGCCAACAGGCAGGAGCCGTCCAGGCTCAACACGGGAATCACCGTGGTCGGCAAGCGCGCCATCATCCCGAGGGGCGTCCGGATCGGCCGTAACGTGAAGGTCGCGGAGGGCGTGCGGGCCACCGACTATCGCAGCCGCATCGTCCGCAGCGGCCAGACGGTGGACCACCATCGCGACTCGGCCGGGCAGGCGCGTCGCCCGCGACCGGACGAGGGCCTCGCGGTGCCGGACGGCGTCACGGCGGGTGATGGCGCAGTCTCGCATCGGACCCGTGCGGTGGCGCAGAACGGCCACGGCGACGCCGCGGACGCGGAGCTCGGGCTGCGGTCGATGGGCCCCGGCTCCGGCGTCGACTGAACCCGCAGGGCACGGTTCGCTGAGCGCCGCCACCGGCACGTCGTCCGCAGACCCGCGGATTCCGCTCTCCGCCGCCCTCGTGGACGCATGGCTCGCCTCGTTCGGCCTGCGTCCCGTGAGCCGCGTCGAACGGGACACGGCGACGGCCTGGGACCTCCTCCTGGACGGGCGGCGCCGGCTGGGCCTGCGGATCACGGTCATCCTCCAGCCGGGCCTCGGACTCATCGTCTGGCTGCCGTGGGCACCGCCGCTCCGCGACAACCAGCGCCGCGCCTACCAGCAGCTCCTCCAGTGGAACGACGAGCTGCCGTTCGTGAAGTTCGGGCTGGACGCGGAACTCCGCCCCGTCCTGTCGGTCGAGATCGCGCCGGAGGCGGCCGGCCCGCGGTCGCTGGGACTTGCCATCGCGCGCGTCCTCGCGGTGTGCGATCACCTCGTCACGGTGGCCCCGTCCTGGCTGCGGTTGCCCCTGGTCCCCGGGCCGCCTCGGCCCGGGCTCCGTCCCGGCCCCGGGCCCGCCTCCCCCCGGCCCGCCTCTGCCTCGGCACCGGCCCGGGCTCCGCCCCGGCCCCGCCGCACCGGACCGGGCCCCGGCGCGTGCGTCGGCGCGCGCACAGGCGTCGCCTGAATCCGGGCCCGAAGCCACGCCCGACGGCGTCGCCCTCCTCGAGCGCTACGCGGCCGACCTGGCCGAGCTGACGGGCGCCCCTGCTACACTCGCTGACGATGACCGGGCCGCCGGCTCCGGCGCTTCCGGCATCGAAGGGGCAGGGGGTCCGTGAAGGCCGTCATCGTCGTGGACATGGTGCGGGGATTTCTCGAGCCGGGCCACAACCTGTACGGGGGCGATGCATGCCGGGCCATCATTCCGACGCTGCGGGCGTACCTGGAGGCCGAGCGGGCCGCCGGAGCGCTCCTCGTCTTCCTTGCCGACACGCACGACCCCGATGACCTCGAGTTCCACATGTTCCCGCCGCACTGCATCCGCGGTACCGAGGAGGTCGAGCTGATCCCCGAGCTGGCGGACCTCGCGGACGCGGCGATCGTGGTGCCCAAGCGGCGCTACAGCGGCTTCTTCGACACGCCCCTCGACGTGATCCTCCGCGACCGGGACGTGACGGAAGTGGCGATGACCGGCGTGATGACCGACATCTGCGTGCTGCACACGACCGCCGACCTGCGCAACCGCGACTACGACACCACGATCGTGACCGACTGCGTGGCATCCTTCGACCAGGACGCGCACGACTTCGCCCTGCGGCACATGCACACCGTGCTGGGTGCGCGCCTCGCCACCAGCGCCCGGTTCGCGCCGGCCACCGCGGAGTAGGGATGGACCAGGTTCGTCCCGCACGGCGACGGCCCTCGCGAGAGGTCCTCGAGGGAGATTCTGCCGACGTGTACTTCTACCGTGCGCAAGAGGTGCTCGAGCGCGAGGGGATGGACCCCCTCGTCGTGATGGAGGTCTTCTCCCGGCAGTCGGGCGTGCTGTGCGGGATCGACGAGGCCAAGACCCTGCTCGCCCATGCGCTCCAGGGGACGGACACGGCCGAGACCACGGTGGAGGCACTTGCCGACGGCGACCTGTTCTCGGATCGCGAGATCGTGCTGCGGATCCGCGCGCGCTACCGTCGCTTCGGACTCTACGAGACGGCCATGCTCGGCATGATGGCCCAGTCGACCGGCTGGGCGACCGCGGCCCGGCGCTGCGTGGAGGCATCCGCCCCGCAGCCCGTGATCAGCTTCGGTGCGCGACACGTCCATCCGGACATCTCCGACACGCTCGACTACGCGGCGACGGTCGGCGGGTGCGTGGGTGCCTCGACGCCTGCGGGGGCGCGGCTGGCAGGCCTGCGGCCCACGGGGACGATGCCGCATGCCCTGGTCCTCATGTTCGGTGACACCGTTCGCGCGGCCGAGGCATTCGACCGCGACCTGCCGCCGGACGTGCCGCGCATCGTGCTCGTCGACACGTTCAAGGACGAGGCGGAGGAGGCGCTGCGGGTCGCCGACGCGCTCGGCGACCGGCTCTACGGCATCCGGCTCGACACGCCGTCGGAACGCGGCCGCGTCACCGCCGACCTCGTGACGGAGGTCCGTGCGCGCCTCGACCAGGCGGACTACCACCACGTGCGGATCATCGTGAGCGGCGGCCTCAACCCGGACCGGATCGGGTACTTCAAGGAGCGCGGCGCCCCGGTCGACTCGTTCGCCGTCGGCAGCTACATCAGCGGGGCGAGCCCCATCGACTTCACGGGCGACCTCAAGGAGATCGACGGCAAGCCGATCGCCAAGCGCGGCCGCATTCCGGGCATCACGCCGAGCCCCCGCCTCCAGCCGGTGGTCCTGGCGGACTGGCTCGGCGAGTAGCGGTCTCCGCGGGCGCCTGCCGCGCCCGCTTGCGCAGCCAGGCACGCCAGGTCACCGCCCAGCGATCCGGATCGTCGAGCGGCTCGTGGTCGTGGCGGTGGACGACGCTCGCGTGGGGCGCCGACCGGACCATGTCGGGGTCCCGGCGCGCCTCGCCCGCGACGCGCTCGAGGGCATCGGCATACTCATCGAGATCGGCCTTCGAGTACGACTCCGTCGGCTCGAGGGTGAACGGCTCGGGAACGAGCCAGGGATGGTGGCTCGTCCAGTAGTGCATGCCGAAGTCCGCCATGCGCCGCCCCACGTCCTCGGAGCCGACGCCGGTGTCGCGGCGGAGCGGCTCGAAGCTGTAGCGCACCTGTTCCAGCCGGCGACGCTCCGGCCATGGCACCTCGACCCCGGGGATCCGCCGCACGCGCGAGAGCAGGTAGTTGTTGGCCAGCACGGCCGACTCGGCGACGGTCCGCAGCCCCTCCGCGCCCAGGCTCATGACCCAGGCGTACGCCCGCAGGTGCACTTCGGGAACGCCGTACCACGTCCGGATCTTGCCCACGCTCCGGGGCCGGTCGTCGTCGAGGCGATACCGGCTGCCGTCGTGCGTGACGACCGGCGCGGGCAGGAGCCCGGCCATGTGCTCGCGCACGCCCAGTGCCCCGCACGCCGGTCCGCCCGATCCGTGGGGCGTCGAGAACGTCTTGTGCAGGTTGAAGAAGCACGCGTCGAAGCCGGCCTCGCGGGCCCGCGTGATCCCGAGGAGCCCGTTCGCGTTCGCCTGGTCGTAGAGGCACAGGCCGCCGGCCGCGTGGACGGCGTCGGTGAAGGCGGCAATGCGCGGGTTGAAGATGCCCGTGTCCTCGGGGTTCGTGATGAAGAGCCCGGCCGTGCGGGGCCCCACCGCCGCACGCAGGGCATCCAGATCGGGACAGCCGTCGGGTCCCGGCTGGAGCGTCACGATCCGGAAGCCGGCCACGTGCGCCGCCGCCGCGTCCGACGGGTGCGAGAAGATCGTCGTGACGATCTCGTCCCGGCCCGGGTACGCGCCGCGCGCCTCGTGGTACGCGCGGAGCATCGTGGCGAAGGCGAAGATCGCCTGCGACCCGCTCGCGGGCTGCAGCGTGAACGCGTCCATGCCGGAGATCTCGCGCAGCAGCAGGTCCAGCCGGTACATGACCTCGAGGATCCCCTGGACCGTGCTCTCGTCCTGCAGGGGGTGGAGCTCGGCGAGGCGCGGGTCGCGCGCCAGCTGGTCGTTGACCTTGGGGCTGTACTTCATCGTGCACGTCCCCTGCCCGACGTCCACGTTCAGGTCTGCGCCGAGCGTCTCCTGCGAGAGGCGGAGGTAATGGCGCAGCACGGCCTGCTGGGACAGCTCCGGGAGCGCCGGCGGCCGGCGCCGGCGCACCGACTCGGGCACGCGCGCCTCCGGCTCCGTCGCCGGAAGCTCACGGTCCGGCCGCGGAGGGAGGACGCCTCGCTCCCCGGGGACCGACAGCTCGAAGACGACGGGCTCGTCCCAGCGCGCCGCGTGGAAGTCCCGGGGGAGGTCCGGGCGGTCCGGGTCTCGGCGGTCCATCAGGCCACCACCTTCGCCAGCACGTCGGCGAGGCGGTCAACGTCGGCCTTCGTCAGCGTCTCCGTGACGCAGTACAGGGCCGCCTGGCCCAGCTCCGGGAACGACGCCGAGAGGTCGGCGCCCCCGAAGATCCCCTCCGCGAGGAGCGCGGCGTTGATCTCCGCGACGGTCCGGCCGGTGTCCCCGAAGTCCACCACGAACTCCTTGAACGCGACGCCGGAGAAGCGGGGAGCACGGACCCCCGGGATCGCGCCCAGGCGCCGCGCCGCGTAGCCGGCCAGCCGCACGCAGGTCTCGCCGATCTCCGCCATGCCCCGCGGTCCCATCAGCGCGAGGTACACGCCGGCCGTGATCCCCCACAGGGCCGCTGCCGTGCCGACGAACTCCTTCCCCTGCTCGCGCCCGTGGAAGCTGGTGCGCTCCCAGGCGACGTCGCCGAACCCGCGCTCGCCCTCGACCGACGTCGTCGTGAGGCCGAACAGCCGCGACGGGTATTCGCCGACGAACCGGGGCTCGTCCGGCGTGCCGATGAAGCCGCCCTGGCCGCCGCCGAAGTACATGTGGATGCCGAGCGGCTGCAGGTCGCCGCAGGCGATGTCCGCGCCGTAGGCTCCGGGCGCCTCCAGGATGCCGAGCGACGACGGGTCGACGTACGCGATCGCGAGCGCGCCGGCGGCATGTGCGAGCCGCACGATCTCGGGCGCCTCCGCCTCGATCGACCCGAGGAACCCGGGGTTCTCCAGGAGCACGGCCGCCACGGACGGCGAAAGCCCGGCCCGCAGATCGTCCAGGTCGAGCATGCCCGTCGCCCGGTCGTACCGGATCTCCCGGACCGCGAGCGACCCGGCGACGTAGTTGTCGATCACCGACCGCCGCTGCGGGCTCATGGACTCCGGGACGAGGACGGTATCGCGGCCGGTGATGCGGGCGGCCATGCGGAGCGAGGTCGCGGCCGCCTGCGCGCCGTCGAACGTCGGCACGCTCACGACGTCCATCTCGAGCAGCTCGCCCATCATGCTGCAGTACTCGAACAGGGCCTGGAAGCGGCCGTGGTCTTCGTACGGCTCGCCCGCGTACGCCGTCAGGAACTCGGACCTGGCGTTGATCTCGTCGCAGACCGCCGGGACGAAATGCCGGTAGCAGCCGGCGCCCAGGAACGACGGCACCTGCGCCGCGCTCGTGTTGCGGGCGAGGAGCGTCTCGACGTGCCGGCGGAGGTCGTGCTCCGAGCGCAGCGGGGCGGGCAGGTCCAGCGGACGGGCCAGGCGGAGGTCGGGCGGGATGTCGGCGTACAGCTCCGCCACGTCCGCGATCCCCAGCGCCCGCAGCATCTCCTCCCGCATCGAGGGGACGCTGGCCGGGATCCACGGGTGGACCATCGATTCGTCGGTCACGCCGTCTCGCCTCCGTCGATGCTGATGCACTGTCCCGTCATGTAGGCGGCCTCGTCGGACGCGAGGAACGCGAAGAGGGCGGCCACCTCCTCGGGCCGCGCGTGCCGGCGCAGCGGGATCGTGGCGTTGACGGCCTCGAGCATCTCGGGCGTGTACTCGGCCTGCTGCATCGGCGTCAGCACGTACCCGGGACAGACGGCGTTGGCCCGCAGCCACGGAGCGTGTTCGAGTGCGATGGTCTTCATCAGCAGGTTGATGCCGGCCTTGGACGCGTTGTAGTCGGCGTAGAACGGATGACCGTCGAGACCGTTCGTGGAGGACGTGAAGAGCACGACGCCGGAGCGCTGCTCGGCCATGCGGCGGACGGCGGCGCGCGCACAGAGAAAGGCGCCGGTCAGGTTCACCCCGATGACCCGCGCCCACTGCTCCGGCTCGATCTCGAGGAACGGCCTGCGGACGCTGATCCCGGCGTTTGCCACGAGGACGTCCACGCCACCGAGCAGCCCGTCGATGCGCGCGAACGCAGCCTCCACCTCGGCTGCGTCGGCGACATCGGCTGCCACCGTGCCGGCCAGCCCCGGCACCTCCGAGACGGCACGCTCGATTCCGGCCACGTCGCGATCGAGCACGACGGTGCGAGCCCCTTCCTCGACGAAACGACGGGCGGTGGCGAGCCCGATGCCGCTCGCGCCCCCCGTGACGACGACGCGCCGGCCGCCGTGGCGTGCGCGTGCTGGATCGGGCATGGCAGCTCCTTCGGCCCGGCGTTGGTGCACGCTAGTATCCCTGTTCCGGGGGGTCGCCGGACGGGGAGGGGAGCAGTGGCAGTCGCCTCGCGGCTGGATGGTCGGGTGGCACTCGTGACGGGGGCGGCGTCGGGGATCGGCGCCGCGACGGCGGTTCGCCTTGCCGCCGAAGGAGCCGCGCTGGGGCTCGTGGATCGTGACGCGGAGGGCCTCCGGCGCGTCGGGGAGCGCATCCTGGCGGCACGCGGACGCGTCGTGTCGGTCGTGTCGGATCTCGCCCGCCCGGGCGAGCCCGAACGCGCGGTCGGGGCGGTCGTGGCGGCGTTCGGCGGCCTCGACATCCTGGTCACGGCGGCGGGCATCATCCGACGGCATACCGCCGTGGAGACGGACGACGCGGAATGGGACGAGGTGGTGGCGGTCAACCTGACGGCCGTGTTCCGCTGCTGCCGCGCTGCGATCCCGCGCATGCGGGAGCGCGGCGGTGGTGCGATCGTGACGGTCGGGTCAGGATGGAGCCTGGTCGCGGGGCCGCGGTCGGTCAGCTACGCGGCGACGAAGGCGGCGGTCGCGAACCTCACCCGCGCCATCGCCATCGATCACGGGCCCGACGGCATCCGCGCGAACTGCATCTGCCCGGGGGACACGGACACGGCGCTGCTGCGCGACGAGTTCCGCCAGCTTGGGCAGGCGGTGGAGGACGGCCTCCTCGGTTCCGGCGCCGGCCGGCCGCTCGGACGGGTCGGGTCTCCCGACGAGATCGCGGCGTCGATCCTGTACCTCGTGTCCGACGACGCGTCGTTCGTGACCGGGACGACGCTCGTGGTCGACGGAGGCGGCCTGGCCGGGGGGTGAGTTCCTGACGTGTCGGCGGATGCGTGCGACGATTCATGCATGGACCACCGCGACCCCATGGCGAACGACGACGACCGCGACGAAGGACGCGACCCGCGCGGCGGGTCTGGCAGCGCCGATGGGCACGCGGACCGGCACGAGCCGGACGCCGGGGATGGTGGCGGGGAAGGTGCCGCCGGCTCCGACGAACCGGAATCCCCGGGCGGCGTCCGGGACGGCGAGACCGGACCCACCCCGGCCGGAGCCGGTGACGAGGAGCGCGCGGTGGCCGAGCTGCTGGAGCGGGAGACGGCCTACGGGCTCCTGCAGCGCGGAAAGGCGCTGATGAGCAGGCGGCACTTCGCCCAGGCAGCCGTCCTGCTCGAGCGCGCCGCCCGGCTCGAGCCGCGTCGCGGTTCGATCCTCGAGACGCTCGGGCGCGCCTTCTACAACAGCGGCCAGCACGAGCGCGCGGCCGAGGCGTTCGGCGAGCTGCTCGAGGTGGATCCGTCGCTGCCGTACGCGCACTTCGCCCTGGGTCAGAGCCTCAAGCGGATGGGACGGCCAGACGAGGCACGCACCCACCTCCGGCTCGCCGTTGCCCTCGCGCCCGAGTCGCGCCTGTACCGCGACGCACTCGCCCGCATCGGGGGCCAGCGCCCCCCGATGGTGCTGTAGGGCCGCCGCGGGCGCTCCGGGGCTAGATCGCTTCCCGGTCGGCCAGCCTCGCGAGGCGGAGCAGCCCCACGATCGACTTCGCGTCGTGGATCTCGCCGCGCTCCGCCATGGCCACGGCCTCGCGCCACGGCATCCGCACCAGCTCGAGCCGCTCGCCGGGATCCGGCCCCCGCGAGCCGACCGCCGGCGACAGGTCGCGAGCCAGGTACAGGTGCATGTGCTCGTCCGTGAATCCCGGCGCCGTCCAGAAGGCTCCGAGCTCCGTCCAGCGTGCCGCCTGCCGTCCCGTCTCCTCGCCGAGCTCGCGGACGGCGCAGGCGGCCGGCTCCTCCGGGGTTCCGTCGTCGAGCATGTCCACGGTGCCCGCCGGGATCTCGAGCAGCGCGCCCCCCGTCGCGTGCCGCCACTGGCGGACCAGGAGGACGTCCTCCCCGTCGAGCGCGACGATCGCGACGGCGCCCGGATGCAGCACGATCTCGCGCTCGTGCTCGTGGCCATCGGGATCGACGATCGTGTCGACGCGGAACGTCAGGTAGCGGCCCTGGAAGACGACTCGCTCGGCCGCCGTCGCCTCCCGCAGTCGCGTGTCCTCGTGCGGCTGCGCGGTCTCCCCCGGCTGCATCGCCCTCTGCGGCGGCGCGTCCACCCGCGGATGCGTGCCCCCTCGCCGCTGCGCGTCCTCGCGCGCCTCCCGATCGTCCGTCATGCGCCCGTAGTATAGGTTCGTGACGTACCACAGCCCGGGCGCCCTCCATATCCACTCCGTGTTCAGCGACGGCTCCGGAGACCTCGCGGAGATCGCCCGCGATGCGCGTCGGGCGGGCCTGGAGTGGATCGGCATGACCGACCACAACACGCTCGTCCCGTCGTACCGGGGCTTCGAGGGGATCCACGACGGCGTCGCGGTGATCGTGGGATACGAATGGACGCCCGACGGCGGCGACCACATGCTCGTCTACGGCGGGGCGTCCGCCCTCGGCGACGAGCCCGTCGACCCGACCCTGCCGCCGGCGGACGCCATCGGCATCCTCGACGCGCGAGGAGCGCTGACGCACGTCGCACACCCGGACGAGCGGCGCGGCGTGGCCATCCCGGAGCTGGCGCCGTATCCCTGGCACGACTGGAGCGTGCGCGGGATGCGCGGCATCGAGCTGTGGAACTACATGAGTGTGTGGGCCGAACGGCTGACACCGCGCAACCGCCTGCTGCACGGCCTGCTGCCGAGCACCGGGCTTGGTGGCCCGACCGATCGCGTCCTCCGCTGGTGGGACGAGCTGAACGAGCCGCTGCCGGCGGCCGGGGAACCCGGGTCGCCAACGGCCGGGGAGCCCGGGTCGCCGGCAGCCCGGCAGCCCGGGGCCTCAGCGGCCGATGAGACCGGGTCGCCGACGCCCGAGGCCGGCCCTCCCCGCCGCTCGCGCGGCCGCAGGGCCCGGAAGGCCACCGGACCGGGGCCGTTCGCGGGCGGCAGCCGCCTGACCGTCGGCGTCTCCGGGACCGACGCACATGCCTTCCGCGTCCGAGCCTTCCGCCGAACGTTCACGATCTTCCCGTACGTGCAGCTCTTCCGGGCGTTCACGAACTACCTGCGCCTGCCCGGTCCTCTGCCCGGCGACATCGACGGTGCGCGATCCGCGATCCTCTCGGCAATCGCGGAGGGTCGGCTCTACTTCGCGAACCGGCGACTCGGCGACGCGCTGGGGCTGGACCTCGTGGCCCACGGGCCCGCCGGCGCCTCTGCCGGTCCGGGCGAGTGGTTGCCGTGGACGGGCGCGGCCGAGCTGCGAGCCGTGAGCCCGCGCCCGGCCGATCTGCGGATCCTGCGCAACGGCGAGGAGCTGGCACGCGGTCGCGGACGCGAACTGTGCATCGATGTCCGGCTTCCCGGCACGTACCGGCTCGAGGCGCGGCGCTTCGGCGAGCCGTGGGCCTTCACGAATCCCGTCGTGATCGGGCCGGGCGGCGGCTGAGATTCGTCCTGCGCCGCGAGGCGGCCACCGGGCGTAGCATGCGCGCACACCAGCGGCCCGGAGGTCCCCGTCGATGGCCCGCCGTCCCAGACGCCTCGTCGCACCTGGCTGTCCGACCATGCCGGCCGGGGCGTCCGTCGGTCCGCTCGCAGACCCAGGCGTGTCCGTCCCCATGCCCCGCACGCCGATGCACGCACCGGCCGACGGACGCGCCCGAGCCGATGCACGCACTCGCCGATGACGCGTGAGCGCTGACCACAGGCCGCCCTCGGGCTTCCCGGAAGCGGACGCGGTCTCGGCGATCGTGCGCGAGCTGCGGCACGACCTCCGGGCGGACGGGGGAGTCGCCGTCTACCTCGACGACACGGACGGCGGCCTCCGCATCGCGTTCGCCGACGGCCCGATCGCGCGGCGGCTCGAACCACGCGGCACGCGCCGCCTCGGTCTCGACCTGCCCATCCACATCGAACGAGCGGGCCCGCCGGGCGCCACCCTGCTGGTCGGCGTGCCCGACATCGACGGAGGCTTCGTCTACCTGGCCCGTCGGCGGAAGGTCGTCTTCACTCGCGCCGATCGTGCGGTGGCCCGCGTCTACGCGCGCCGGCTCGCCGAGCGGGTGGCCGTCCTCAAGAGCGCCGAGCGCACCTCCCGCTGGGTCCGGCAGCTCGAGACGATCCAGAGCATCGCGGCGCGCCTCACGCGGCTGGCCTCCATCGAGGAGATCGGCCAGGCGATCACCTCGGAGACGCGCAAGGTCATCGACTACCACAACTGCCGGGTGTACGTCCTCGAGGAGAACGGCGTCGACCTGACCCCCGTCGCGTTCAAGGGCGAGATCAGCGAGTACCGAGGCGAGACCTTCGCGGCCCTGCGCGTGAGGCTCGGCGAGGGCCTGACCGGGCTCGTGGCGCTCGGTGGCGAGCCCCTCGTGATCCCGGACGCGGCCGCCGACCCCCGCGCGATCCAGATCGAGGGGACGCCCCGCATCGAGGAGTCGATGCTGCTGATGCCCCTGCTGTACGAGCAGCGCGTGACGGGCGTGATCGTGCTCTCGAAGCTCGGGATCGACCAGTTCGGACCGGACGACCTGCGGCTGCTGCGCATCCTCGCCGACCAGGCCGCCGTTGCGATCGCGAACGCGCGGCTGCTCGCGAGCCGCGACCGTGTCGTCGAGGAGCTGACCGGGCTTCTCGAGATCAGCCGCAGCGGCAACGAGGCACGCGACGAACGGTCGCTGGCGTCGATCCTTGCGCGCCGGATCTGCGCGGGAGCCGGCGTGCAGGCCTGCTCGGTCGTCCGGTGGATCGAGGGAACGACACAGCTCGAGAGCATCGGACGCTACGGCTCCGACCTTCCCCCGGCGGCATACGAGCTGCGCGACCGCCCGGTCATGCGCCGGGTCCTGCGGGAGCGGGCGACGGTCGTGCTGCAGGCGGCCGATCCGCTCGACGAGCCGGAGGAGCAGGAACGCATGCGCCAGCGCGGCGACCGCACGCTCCTCCTGCTGCCCATGACCGCCGGCGGCGAGGTGATCGGACTGGTGGAGCTGGCGAACCGGACCGGCGAGCGACGGTACACAGAGGCGGACCTGGATTACTGCCGCGCGCTCGCCAGCCACGCCGCCGCCGTGCTCGAGAACGCATCGCTGCTGGATCAGCTCAGGCGTGCTGCCGACCTCGACCAGCTGACGGGCCTCGCCAACCACCGCCAGCTGCAGGAGCGCCTGGTGCAGGAGGTCGCACGCTCGTCGCGGTCGGGAAGCCCGCTCGGCGTGCTGATGCTCGACCTGGACGGGTTCAAGGCGGTCAACGACGAATACGGGCACGGCGCCGGCGACCAGGTCCTCCACGAGCTGGGCACGACGCTCCGCCTGGCCGTCCGCACCAACGACATCGTGGCCCGGTACGGCGGCGACGAGTTCGTCGTCCTCATGCCCGACACCGCCGAACGCGACGCCCGGCTCGCCGCGCAGCGCCTGCTCGAGGCGCTCCGGGGCCGGAGCTACGTCGTCGGAAGCGGCCAGACGGCGTCGGTCGACGCCAGCATCGGCTTTGCGATCTACCCGCAGGACGGGCTGACGCCGGGTGCGTTGCTGGCGGCTGCCGATCGCGCGATGTACCTCGTGAAGCGCCGAGGCGGTGGCAGGGTCCGGCACTCTGCCCGCTCCGCGGAGGCCGCCGAGGCGGCCGCGGGGCACTGACCGACGGCGCCGGATACGGGCGACGCCGGCAGGCCATCGGCTATACTCCGCGCGTTGCCGATCCGGCGTAGCTCAGTCGGTAGAGCGGGCGGCTGTTAACCGCTTGGTCGTAGGTTCGAGTCCTACCGCCGGAGCCAACTGCTGCGTCGATCCGTTCGAACAGGTCGCGACCCGGCCACCCGCGTGTCGAGCCCGGCGTGCTCGATGATCCCGCTCATCTCATTGATCGTGTCGCGGATCAGCTTTGGCGTGATCCGGTTGCATCGGCTGCTCGGATCTCCTCGATCCGCTCCCGGCGCGCCGCCTGTGAGACCCGGGCCTGTGAGAGAGATGCTCCCGCTCCCGGCCCGAGCGCCGTCGCGGCGCCGACCAGGGGCGGCATCCCCCTTCGACCGGCCTCAGTGGCAAGCGTACGCTACTACGTACGTACGAGGAATCTGAACCATGACCACCATCACTGCGACGGAAGCGCGCAAGCAGCTCTACAAGCTCCTTGACGACGTGTCCGACAGTCATGAGCCAGTCCAGATTACGGGAAGCGCGGCAACGCCGTGCTGGTCGGCGAGGCTGACGGCGCGCAGCGCAGGAGACTCTGTTCCTCGCGTGTCCCGGATGCGTGAGTCAATCATTAAGGGCATGGCGACGCCGCCGGAGGAACTCGACTCCGAGCTTCGCTGGTGAGCTGGAAGCTCGCCTACTCGAAGCAGGCGCAGAAGGACGCCGAGAAGCTGGCGGCAGCCGGCCTCAAATCGAAAGCGCAAACGCTGGTGGCCGTTCTCGAGCAGAACCCGTACCAGACGCCGCCCCCTTTGAGAAGCTCGTCGGGGATCTGTCCGGCGCGTACTCGCGACGCATCAGCATCCAGCACCGGCTGGTCTGTCAGGTCCTCGATGATCGATCCGTTCGAAAGGTTTCGGACCCCGGCACCCGCATGTCGAGCCCGGCGTGCTCGATGATCCCGCTCATCTCATTGATCGTGTCGCGAGATCAGTGGGCGTGACCGGCATCGGCCGCTGGATCTCCTCGATCCGCTCCAGACGTGCCTGGGCCTGTGAGACCAGGGCCTGTGAGAAGAGCGCTCATGCGGATCCTCCCGGTCTCCCGGCCCGAGCACCGTCGCGGCCCCGACCATGGGCGGCATCCCCCTTGACCGGCCTCAGTGGCAAGCGTACGCTACTACGTACGTACGAGGAATCTGAACCATGACCAGTCCGAGGTGGAGCACCCATGGGTTGAGGTAGCGGCGAGCCTGTGACCGACGACGCCGAGCGACGCTGGGCGCGCGGCTTCGAACGAGGGTCGACCGCGATGCCATCCGGGCCGATGTCACCGCAACGGTGGCCGGCACATTGCAAGAGCGCAGTTCAGCCGCTGCGCGGCGCGTTCAACGCCTGGTCGACCGAGGCTTCAACCGCCGCGATACGACGCCGAGCGCACGCTGGCCGCGTTCTCCGCCCGGCTTCGAGACGAGGTCGACCTCGATGCCATCCGGGCCGATGTCACGGCACGGTGGCCGGCACCGTCGAGCCGGGATCGCCGTCGCCGCGTCTCCGCTCGACATCGGCCTCGATGCCATGCGGGACGATGTCACGGCAACAGTGGCCGGGACCGTCGAGCCGGGATCGGGCGCGCGGTGGTTGCGAGGGTGACCGGCCGGGATCACGAGGGGCGAGCTCGGCCCTCAGCTCACCGCCTTCTTCACGAGCGCCTCGATCCGGGCCTCCTCGGTCGGGGTCAGCTCGGTCAGGGCGAACGAGACCGGCCACATGGCGCCGTCGTCGAGCCTGCGCGTCGGCCTGGAATTCGAACGTCGCGTAGCGGACCTTGAACTTCGAGGCGGGCTTGAAGAAGCAGATGACCTTGCCGTCCTTCGCGTAGGCCGGCATCCCGTAGTACGTCTTCGGCACGAGATCCGGCGCGGAGGCGAGCACGATCTCGTGCACCCGCTTGCCCAGCGCCCGATCGTGATCGGGCATCCCGGCGATCTTCTCCTGCACGTCGAGCTCGCCCTGCGCGCGTTCCTCGGCCGAGCCGGCGCGAGGGGCAGCCTTGCGCTCGCGGGCACCCTCCTGCATGGCGGCTCGCTCTTCGTCCGTCCATGTCTTGCGGGAGCCGGCCGAGGTGGTGCGCCTGGTCGGCGTCTTCGTGTCGGTCATTGCCATGTGTCCTTTCGGTTCACGCTTCGGGCCGGCCGGGATGGGTCAGGCCGAAGGGGCCGCGGCGACCTTCCCCTGCTGCAGTATCCGGATCGGGTTGCCGAACGGGTCGCGGATGCCCATGTCCGTGCCGTAGAAGTGGTCGGTGGGCTCCTGGGTGAAGTCGGTCACGCCCCGGTCCCTGAGCGTCGCGTACAGCGTACGGACGTCGTCCGCCACGAAGACGAGCCCGTTCATCGCGCCCTTCGTGATCAGTTCGCGCAGCTGCGCCGCGGTGGCTTCGTCGTGGAGCGGCGGGCCCGGCTGCTCCAGGGAGATCTCGGTCCCACCGTCGCCGGGCACGCGCACCGTCAGCCAGCGGTAGGACCCCTGGCGGACGTCGTTGCCCTTCTCGAGCCCGAGCTTGTTGACGTAGAAGTCGAGCGCCTCGTCCTTGTCGAGGACGTAGATGGATGCGACGTTCAGCCTGGTGATCATGGCGTTGTTCTCCTGAGCCGGGCCTGATGCTGTGGCCCGATCCTATGGAGCGGGCGCGGCAGCCGCTTCTCCAATACTGCTCGACTCGAGCGACTGCCCCAGGTCACTGCGAGGACGCATCGCCGCCAGCTGGACGCAGTGCGGAGCTACGACCGGCCCATGTCCTCGGCGGTAGGCGGACGGTGGCTCGCCGACGATCTCACGGAACGTCCGGCTGAACGTCCCCAGGCTGCTGAAGCCGACGTCGAAGCAGATGTCGGTGACGCTGCGGTCGGTCTCGCGCAGCAGGAACATCGAGCGCTCCACCCGCCGCCGCTGCAGATACCGGTGCGGCGTCTCGCCGAAGACGGCGCGGAAGCAGCGGCTGAAGTGCGCGTCGGAGAGATGCGCGACGGCGGCCACGGCGCGGACGTCGAGCGGCTCGGCGTAGGCGCGGTCCATGGCGTCACGGGCCCGCAGCAGGCGCCGGTTCAGGTCTTCGGCTGCCCGGCTCACCGCACAACGCTACGTCATGATCGGGAAGTGTGCTCCACCGCCCTCGTGAACCCCCGGCTGCCGGCCGTGCTACCGTCGGGCCGGAAACCAGCGGCTCGCCAGGACGCATGTCCTGGGGGCCCGGCTCCCCAAGAGAGGAAGACCACGTCACGATGGTCGATGTGGATGCTCACGGCCGACCTCGTCGACATGTTGCGGCGGCCCAATCCGGCGGTGATGGCCACGGTGCGCCCGGATGGGGCGCCGGTCAGCGTTGCGACGTGGTACCTGTGGGACGACGGCCGGATCCTGCTGACCCTCGACGCGGAACGGGCCCGTCTCGACCACCTGCGCCGTGACCCGAGGGTGTCGTTGACGGTGCTCGACGGCGCGGACTGGTACCGGCACGTGAGCGTGCAGGGGACGGTCACGCTCGGCGACGATCCGGACCTGGCCGACGCCGACCGCGTCTCGCGCCACTACACGGGCCACGCGTACCCGAACCGCCGACGCCCGCGAGTGACGGCGTGGCTCGACATCGAGCGGGTGCACGTCTGGCCCGCCGGGCGCCGCAGGCAGTCGCAGAACGGGAAGTCGTCGGGCTGAATTGCCGCCGGCACGGTCGCAGCGCGCTCCGCCGCCCTGCGCGGCCCTCAGCGCGCGATGTCGCGCCGCGTCACGCCCCAGGCGCCCAGCAGGATCCCGCCGATGCAGATGACGACACAGGCCAGCACGCCGGCCGGGTCCCACTGGGGCCGAGGAGGCCGAAGACCTCGCCCTGCCACACCTCCAGGTCGACATCGATGATGCCGCGCTGGCCGCCGTAGTGCTTGGTGAGCTGCCGGGTCTCGATGATCGCGGTCATGCCGGCGTCTCCTGTGGCTGGGGCTGCCCGGCGGGGACCGGACGCGGGGAGGCCGAGTCGCGCTCGGCGAGATAGCGATCGACGAGCGCGGGAATCGTCCCCATGGCGTGGCCCGTCCCTTCGACTGACGCCACCACCGCCGTCAGGGTCGTCAGCCGAACCAGAACCGCACGGTCGCCTCGTCGACGATCGGCCAGGACAAGGGCGGGATCCCGAGGATCCGCTCGAAAGCCTCGGCGTAGGAGGCCAGCGTGGACATCACCGTGTCGATGGTCACGGTGTCCTTGCGGCGGGCCAGGAAGAGCCGGATGGCCACGTCGTTCAGCCCGAGCATGAGCGAGGTCAGGACGTTAGCCGTGCTCTCCGGAGACGTCAGCGAGAACGACCCATCGGCCGCCCCCTGGTGGAGGATGTCGACGAGCAGGGGGGTGAGACGCGTCGCGGTCGCCTCCCGCATCCTCGCGACGACGACGGTGTTCCCGTCCGAATGCCAGGTCCGCACGAGCTCTTCGACCGCCGCCGGCTGGAACTCGGGCTGCGCGCGCTTCCACGGCGCGATCCCGTCGAAGAGCCCCTGGAGCTTCTCGAGGGCGGTCAGGCGCGGATCGGCCACGACCGGCATCACCTGGCTCGTGGCGACCTCCACCATGCGATCGACGACGGCCGCGAGGAGCGCCGACTTGGAATCGAAGTAGTGGAAGAACGCGCCCCGGGACGCACCAACTTCCTCGATGACGTCCTGGACGCTCAGCTGCTCATAGCCCTTGACCTGGATGCGCCGGATGGCCGCATCGACGAACGCGTCGCGCCTGGCTGCGTACGCCTTCGGATCGACCGTGCGTGCCATGCCGAAAATCATAAACCGACTGCCGGATTATTTACAAAGCCAGCTCGCGCCGAAGAGGCCGACCCGCCGAATGCCTCAGGGATTGGCCTCTGCCGGCGCTACGGCCGACGGGGGAGGGGCAGGTCGGGGCTGGCGGGCTTCATGTAGCCGGACCATCCGCATCCCGGACAGCCGACGTGGAGATGCGCGGGCGACGCAGCCGCTGCCTGGTCCGCCTCGAGGTCGTCGTGCGGCTCGCGGCACACGCGGTCGATCTCCATGCGGATCCCGCATGCGGGACACGGCGTCTCCCGGTCGAACTCGAGCAACTCCACGGCACCTGCTCCGAAGCTCAGGCCGGCATCGTACGGCCTTCGGGCCCGGTTGGCGGCCGAGGCGTCAGGAACGGGGCGAAGCGTCGTCCCAGTGCCACCGCGCGTCGTCGTCCTCGGGCGGTTTGGGCTCGCTCTCGGGCCCGTCGGACCACTCGGTCGTGCGGTAGGCACCGGCCTTCGAGGAGCGCACCCACGCGCGGGACAGGAGGACGAACCCGACCCCGATCACGACCAGCGCAGCGCCAGTCATCAGTACCGCTTCCATTGGCCCCTTTCTAGTCCTCGGGGGTCGCGCACCACAAGAGCCGAAGGGACGGTCGGCGTCGAGGTCGGGCGGCACGGCCCACGTCTCCCCGCGCGCTCGGCCACCGGGGCCGTCTCCGACTGCGGCCGACGTCGAGGTCGGGCGCCACGGCCCACGTGCCCCCGCGCGCTCTGGCTACCGGGGCCGTCTCCGACTGCGGCCGACCCAGCCGGCCCGGTCGGCGCCTGGACTGGCTCGGCGGGGCAGGTGCCCGAGCGTGGCCCGGATCGTCGATCCGCTGCCGTCCCGGTGCAGCACAGTCACCGGCACCGGTCTGCCAGGGCTTTCTCGCGATTCAGCCCATGGCCGGAGATGTCGGGCGATCGCGTCGCGAGCTCCTGCCCGGGCCCTGTCCTCGTGCACGCCGGGCGAGTGGACCCACGTCGCCATCATGCGCCCGCCCGTGGGCCGCTCCGAAGCCGTCGGGTGGTGCGTGCGATAATCCCGCCGAGAAGCCTTGAGGAGGACCATGAGCGGCACGACCGGACTCGCCCCGGATCCCACCGAATACCGCCGCCGTCTCGACGATCAGCCGGATGAGCAGGTCGACGCGTGGGCGATGGAGTTGATGCGCGACCAGTCGATCCGGATCGGCGTGAGACAGGTCATCCGCGACTTCCTGCATGCGGCGCGCCTCGACGAGGCCGGATTCGAACGGGTCTTCGCCTCCGGTGGGGGTGCGCCTGCCACCCTCGGCCGCACCGCCGACGGCGAGCTCATGGTTCCCGCCATCGAGCTGTGG
Source organism: uncultured Chloroflexia bacterium (assembly GCA_963757865.1). GTDB lineage: Bacteria > Chloroflexota > Limnocylindria > Limnocylindrales > CSP1-4 > JAJYNJ01. The sequence goes on along the minus strand of CAVWSU010000021.1, from coordinate 437,703 downwards.
TGCCTCGTTCCGGGCATCCGACGCGAGACATCCGACGGGCGGAGCCGGATCATCGAATACCTCGTGGAGAATTTCCAGGAAATCGCCTTCATCTAGGCGGCGCGCATCCGGGCGGCATGACATCCTGATCGGGAGCCTGAACCGGCGCCTGCCGTAGCCGGGGTCACCCAATTGGGCGGTCGTGACCCCGCTGCTGACCCGGTCCCTTCGGGCCACGACCCGAGGCCCCGCCCACGGCGGACGGGACGGGCGAGCCTTCCCGGTATGGTGCCTGCTCCTGCCTCGAGCCCACGGAGCCGGTGTCGCCCCCGAAGCGTGGGTCAGGGGCGCGGTTCGAGAGTCCGGAGCAGCGCGATGGCGTTCTCCAGGCGAAGCTTCGTGATCGTCAGGTACTTCGCGAGGTTCGACCGGTCGACGTCGCTCATGCCGTCGAGCGCCTGCGGCGCACGCAGGACGGTGACCAGGTCCTCGAGCGCCTCGCTCAGGTGCGATTTCGTCGACTGCAGGGCGTTGTCGCCGGTCGGTGCCTCGTGGGGCTCCGGTTCGGCCGGGGCGGCGTCAGCCACCACGACCGGATCATCGGGCCCACGGAGTGCCGCCTCGCCGGCCGCCGTCAGCAGGCGGCGAGTCCTTCTCGGCTGCTCATCGGCGTTCGCCGGCCGCCCGTCGATCCGGGCTCGGAGACGCAGCAGCGTCAGCTCGCCCCGCGCGACCTGATCCGCGAGGCGCTTGCGGCGCCGCGGGTCTTCGACCTTCATCAGCTCATAGGCGTGCGAGACCGTGTCTTTGCGCAAAGACACGAGTTCGCGGATCTCGGCGGGGGCGTCCGCGAGGCGCAGGCGGTTCTCGACGTAGCCCTTGTCCTTGCCGAGCTTCTGCGCCAGCTTGCGGACGCTGTACCCGTATCCCTGGGTCATGCGGCGGTACATCGCCGCTTCGTCGAGCGGCGAGAGGTCCTCTCGCTGGAGGTTCTCGATGATGGCGATCTCGAGGGCCGTGCCATCGTCAAGGTCCTCGACGAGGGCGGGGATCGTCTCGAGTTCCGCCATCTGGGCCGCGCGCCACCGGCGCTCTCCGGCGACGAGCTGGTAGCGGCCTGCCGGCAGCGGACGCACGAGGATCGGCTGCAGGACCCCGTGTTCTCGCAGTGACGCGGCGAGTTCGTTGAGGGCGTCCTGGTCCAGGGCGAGCCGGGGCTGCTCAGGGTTCGGATCGATTCGTGCGATGGGGATCCGTCGCACCGTCGTGCTGCGCGTCTTCTCGTCGGGCGAGAGGAGGCTGATGATCGCGGGGGACAGTTCGTCCCGTTCCTCGGAAAGGCGGCGGGCGGCGGTGCCGCGGAAGTCGGGTCTAGACAAGGTCGATGACCTCCCGTGCCAGCTCGCGGAAGGTGCGAGCCGCGTCCGATGCCCCGGCATATGCGGTGACCGGCCTGCCGGTCAGCGGTGCCTCGCCGAGTTTCACGGTGTTCTTGACGATGCTGTTGAAGACGTGGTGGTCGCCGAGCTCCCTGAGCTCGTCGAGCATCTCGCGACCGAGGAGCGTTCGCCCGTCGTAGAACGTGGGCAGGAGCCCGAGGATGCGGAGTTCCGGATTGAGCCGTTTCCCGCGGATCTGGTTGATGACCTTCACGAGCGCCGTGAGGCCCTTCAGCGCGTAATACTGCGTCTGGACCGGGATGATCACGCTGTCCGCCGCGACCAGTCCGTTGATGGTCAGCAGGCCCAGCGTGGGCGGGCAGTCGATCAGCACATAGTCGTAGCGATCCGATACCCAGCCGGCCAGTGCCTCGTGCAGTGCCTGTTCCCGCCCGATGGCCGTGAACAGCTCCACCTCGGTCGACGCGAGCTCCAGTGTGGCGGGCGCGACGTCGATGCCCGGCGTCTGCGTGGGGATGATGACTTCCTCGAGCCGTGCCCTGGAATCGGCGAGGACGTCGGCCATCGACTGCTGCACGGTGCCGATGTTGATGCCGAGACCGACGGTGAGATTGGCCTGGGGATCCATGTCCACGCACAGGACGCGACAGTCCTGTTCCGCGAGTGCGCCGCCGAGGTTGATCGCGGTCGTCGTCTTGCCAACGCCGCCCTTCTGGTTCGCGATCGCGATGACGTTCGCCACGGGCTCGCTTCCTCCCTGCGCGGGATGTATCAGGAACGCATCATGTCGTTGGGGAAACTTGCGCCAGTCTAGCGCCCGGTATCGGTGCTGCCCACCGAGTTTGTCCACACAAGCGGGCACTTGTTCACCGAATTGGTGGATAAGTCGCGGGCATATGCAGCGATCACGGTGCTCCCGCGCGCCGCCGGCCGCGCACGCTCGCCACCCGTTTCGACGTCTCAGGCCCGCGCATCAGCTCAGCCCATTACACGAGCATTGCATCCGGGCACATTCCGGACCCCGCCGCCGGGCACCCGGAAGGTCATACGGATTCCGACATCACGGGCTGGTCGGGAGGGCGCTGGTACGATACCGCGACCGTCTTTGCACAAAGACAGCAGGAGGGCGGACCGTGGCGAGCGACGAATCACGCACCGCGGACCTGCGGGTCGAGCGGCTTCGGGCCATGCGGGAGATGAGCCGCCTCGGTGGTGGGCAGGCGCGCATCGACCGACAGCACGAGCGGGGACAATTGACCGCCCGCGAGCGCCTCGACCTCCTGCTCGATCCCGGTTCCTTCGTCGAGCTGGACGCGTTCGTCCTTCATCGTTCGGAGGAATTCGGACTGGACGAGCAACGCATCCTCGGCGACGGTGTCGTGACCGGGCACGGGACCATCGAGGGACGGCTCGTGTTCGTGTACAGCCAGGACTTCACCGTCTTCGGCGGTTCTCTGTCGGAGGCGCACGCCGAGAAGATCTGCAAGGTCATGGACCTGGCGATGCGCACCGGCGCCCCCATCGTCGGCCTGAACGACTCGGGCGGGGCGCGCATCCAGGAAGGCGTGGTCTCGCTGGGCGGATACGCCGACATCTTCCTGCGCAATACGCTCGCGTCAGGGGTCGTGCCCCAGCTGTCGCTCATCATGGGGCCGTGCGCCGGCGGGGCCGTCTACTCGCCGGCGATCACCGATGTGACGATCATGGTCGAGGGGACGAGCTACATGTTCGTGACCGGACCGGACGTGGTTCGCGCCGTCACCCATGTCGACGTCGATCGCGAGCGGCTGGGCGGCGCCTCGACGCACACGGGCATCAGCGGTGTGGCACACCTCGCGGCCCCGGACGAGGCGGCCGCTCTCGACCTGGCACGGCGCATCCTGGGCTTTCTTCCGCAGAACAACCTCACCGATGCGCCCCTGCGTGCCACGAAGGATCCCGTGGACCGCCGTGACGCATCCCTGGACGCAATCGTGCCGGACGAGCCCACGCGAGCGTACGACATGAAGACGGTCATCCACGCCATCGTGGACGACTCCGAGTTTCTCGAGCTGCAGCCGGCGTGGGCCCAGAACATCATCGTCGGGTTCGCCCACCTGGGCGGTCGCAGCGTCGGCATCGTCGCGCAGCAACCGATGGTCCTCGCGGGCGCCCTGGATATCGATGCGTCGGACAAGGCGGCGCGATTCGTGCGCCTCTGCGACGCATTCAACGTTCCGCTCGTGACCCTCGTCGACGTGCCCGGTTTCCTGCCGGGGGTCGCGCAGGAGCACGGGGGCATCATCCGTCACGGCGCGAAGCTGCTGTACGCGTACTGCGAGGCGACGGTGCCGAAGCTCACCGTCATCACGCGGAAGGCCTATGGCGGCGCGTACGACGTCATGAGCAGCAAGCACATCCGCGGCGACGTGAACCTCGCGTGGCCGACGGCCGAGATCGCCGTCATGGGTGTCGAGGGCGCTGTCAACGTCATCTTCCGGGAGCGCATCTCGCGCGCGGAAGACCCGGACGCGGAACGGCATACGCTCGTTCATGAGTACGAGGAGCGTTTCGCGCACCCGTACATCGCGGCCGCCCGTGGATACGTGGACGACGTCATCGAGCCCTCGGAGACGAGGCCCCGTCTCATACGCTCGCTCGAGATGCTCGCCGGGAAGCGCGATCGGAACCCGGCGCGCAAGCACGGGAACATCCCGCTGTGACCGGGTCCGACCCGGCCGTCTTTGCGCAAAGACGCGGCCCCGGCCCCGCCAGACGCATCGACGGATTCGGCCAGTCGATCATCCGGGAGATGACGCGGCTTGCCGATGCGCACGGCGCCGTCAATCTCTCGCAGGGCTTCCCCGATTTCCCCGCCCCCGACGAGGTGAAGGAGGCGGCCGTGGCCGCCATCCGCGGAGACGTGAACCAGTACGCCGTCACCTGGGGATCGCCGGCCCTGCGCCATGCCGTCGCCGGGTCGTACGTGTCGAGAGGGTGGCCGCAGGTCGACCCGGACCGGGAGGTGACGGTCGCATGTGGAGCGACCGAGACCATCGGTGCCGCCGTGCTGGCACTGGTGGAGGAGGGGAGCGAGGTCCTCGTCTTCGAACCGCTCCACGAATTGTATGCACCGGCCATGCGGTTCGCCGGTGCACGCGCCGTTCCCGTCCCGCTGCATCCGCCGGACTGGACGTTCGACCCTGACGAGCTCGGCCGCCTGGTCGGTCCACGGACGGCCGCGATCGTGGTGACGAACCCGCACAACCCCACCGGCCGCGTGTTCACGCTCGCCGAGCTGGAGACCATCGCGAATCTCTGTCGGGAACGCGACCTCCTCGCCATCACGGACGAGATCTACGAGCACATCCTCTACGAGGGCGAGCACCGGTTCCTCGCCCGCCTGCCGGGAATGGCCGATCGGACCGTGACGGTGAGCGCACTCTCGAAGACGTATGCCGTCACCGGCTGGCGGGTCGGATGGGCCGTTGCGCCGGCCCACCTCACCGACGCGATCCGGAAGGTCCACGACTTCCTCACCATCGCCGCCCCGGCGCCGCTCCAGGCGGCGGGCGTCACTGCGCTCGGGCTCGGTCCGGATTACCAGCGGAGGCTCGCGCACGAATACCTCGGCCGCCGCGATGACGTGCTGAGGACGCTGGCCGAGGCGGGCATCCCTGCCACGTCGCCCCAGGGCGCGTACTACATCCTCGGCGACGTCTCGTCCCACATCGAGGGCGGCGGTTTCGCGGACGCGACCGACTTCTCACGGTGGCTCGTCCAGGACGCGGGCGTCGCCGTCGTGCCGGGTCCGGCCCTGTACCTGACGCCCGGCCGCGGCTCGTCGCTCGTCAGGGTTGCGTTCCCGAAACGGAAGGAGACGCTCGACGTCGCACACGACCGCCTGGTGGGCGCGGCGCGGACCCTCGGGGTCGAGCCCCTTCCCGTCTTTGCGCAAAGACACCCCGGCCAGGCCCCGCCCGCCCCCCGGGCGTCCTGACCGTGGCCCGGCCCATCAACCGCGTGCTCGTGGCCAACCGGGGGGAGATTGCCCTGCGCGTCATCCGCGCCTGCCGGGAGCTCGGCCTGGAGACCGTGGCCGTCTACAGCGACGCCGACGCCGACGCCCTGCACGTGAGGGCCGCCGACCGCGCCGTCCGGATCGGCCCGGCCCCCGCCCGGGAGAGCTACCTCCGGGCCGACGTCCTCCTCGAGGCCGCCCGTGCCACGGCCAGCGACGCGATCCACCCTGGCTACGGCTTCCTGTCGGAGCGCGCCGACTTCGCCCGCGCCTGCGAGGCTTCGGACATCGTCTTCGTCGGGCCGACGGCCGATACCCTCGGCGGATTGGGAGACAAGCTCGCCGCCCGCCGGGCGGCCAGGGCGGCGGGAGTGCCGGTGGTGCCGGGAACGCTCGAGCCCGCCCCGGTCGCCGACCTCGAAGCTGCGACGAGCGTGCTCCCGGAGGCCGACGCCGTGGGCTGGCCGCTGATGGTGAAGGCTTCGGCAGGGGGAGGGGGCCGCGGGATGCGGCGGGTCGACAGCGCCGCAGAGCTCCCGTCGGCGTTGCTCTCCGCGTCGCGCGAAGCGATGGCCGCCTTCGGGGACGGGGCAGTCTACCTGGAGCGGTACGTGACGGACGCACGGCACGTCGAAGTCCAGCTGCTGGGTGACTCCCAGGGGAGCATCGTGGCCCTCGGGGAAAGGGATTGCTCGGTCCAGCGAAGGCACCAGAAGCTGGTGGAGGAGGCGCCTGCCCCGGGGCTCGCGGCGGAGACCCGCCGCGACGTCCATGCCCTGGCCGTCGCCGTCGCCAGCGCCTTCGGCCTCCGCAACGCCGCCACCGCCGAGTTCCTGCTTGCGCCCGACGGACGATTCTGGTTCCTCGAGGTGAACACGCGGCTCCAGGTCGAGCACGGTGTGACCGAGCTGGTCACCGGCCTCGACCTGGTACAGGAGCAGCTCCGGATCGCCGCCGGCGCGCCGCTGTCCCCGGCCGTCCTTGCGGCCGCCGGTCGCGCCGCCACTCCTGACAGGCACGCGATCGAGGTGCGGATCAGCGCCGAAGATCCCGCGCGCGCCTTCGCGCCCGTCTCCGGCGTGCTGTCACGCTGGCACGAACCGGGCGGTCCCGGGGTCCGCGTGGATTCCGGGGTGGAGGAGGGGACACGCGTCGGGACGGAGTACGACGCCCTGCTGGCCAAGCTCATGGTGACGGCCGAGGACCGTCCCCGGGCGCTCGCCCGGCTCGTGCGCGCGCTCGGGGAGTTCGAGGTCGCCGGGCTCCAGACGACGCTCCCGTTCCACCGCTGGATCGCCCGGGAGCCGGCATTCGCGGAGGGTCGTCTCTCCACCTCCTTCGTGGACGAGCGATGGGCTCCCGCGGCCCTGCGAGAGCGGGCGGCTCGACGAGCTGCCGGGGCCGCCGCGGCCTGGGTGGGCGGGCGGGAGGCCGGCCCGGAGGCACGCCTGCCCCCGGCAGGGCAGAACCCGGGTCGTGCCGATCCTCGATCCGGTGCCGGCATGGACCCGGGCGGCGGAAGCGTGGAGATGGACGGGTGGCGGACGGCGGCGCGGCGTGAAGCGGCGGCCCCGTGGGAACCATGAGATACCGCGTCGGTGAGGCGTGGCCGGCGCCCGGGCCTCGACCCCGGGCTCTCATGCAGTCCGCGTCGGCGGTGCCCTCGGCGCCATGGTGGGCCGCGGCATGAGCGCCACGACGCCCGATGGCGGCTTCGATGGCATGCCGTCGCCGGCCGCCGTCCGGATCACGATCGACGGCGACCCGGCGATCGTGATCGTCATCGACCCGCGGGGCGGCTCCCCGGGACCTGAGGGCGCGCCGGGCGACTCCCTGGAGCCCCTTGATGCGCCGGGCATCCCTGCGGGCCGGCCGCTCGTCCGGGCCATGCTCCCCTCGCGGACCCAGCCTCCCGGCACCGAGCGGCTGGAGATCGTGGTGGATGGTTGGCGCTTCGAGGCGGTCGTGGAGCCTGCGCGCCGGGCGATGCTTCGGGACCTCGCCCGGCGGGAGCATGGGACGGGGGGCGAGGGAGTCCAGGTGGTCCGAGCGCCGCTTCCCGGGCGCATCGTGCGCGTCTGGGTGAAGGCCGGGGACGCCGTCGAGGCCGGGGCGCCGCTCTGCTCGCTCGAGGCCATGAAGATGGAGAACGAAATCCGTGCTGCCCGGGCGGGTACCATCGAGCGCGTGGGCGTCACGGCCGGCGCGCACGTCGAGCATGGTGACGAGCTGGTGGTGATCGGATGAGGGACGAGGCGCAGGACCGTCGGGCCATCGAGGGGGCCGCCGGGCCGGCAGGGCCAGGGGACGCGCGCCACGACCGCCGGGCCGGCAGGCCAGGGGACGCGCGCCACGACCGCCGGGCCGGAGGGCCAGGGGACCCGCGCCACGACCGCCTGGCCGGTGCAACCGGGGGCCGACGCAGGGAGCCGGGAGGGCACCGCCGCCGACTCGGAGAACAGTGAGGCGGGCCGGGACCGGTGGCGGGCCACGACCCGGAAGCGGGCCATCGCGGAGCACCCCGAGCGGCGAGCCACGTTCGCCACGTCCAGCGGGATCACCGTCTCCGACCTCTACGTGCCGGCGGACGTTGGCTCGCTCGACGAGGACGCGGACCTCGGCCGGCCGGGGGAGTTTCCGTTCACTCGGGGCGTCCAGCCGACGATGTACCGGGGCCGTCTCTGGACGATGCGCCAGTACGCGGGCTTCGCGAGCGCCGAGCAGACCAACGAGCGCTTCAGGTACCTGCTCGAGCAGGGGCAGACCGGCCTGTCGGTCGCGTTCGACCTGCCCACGCAGATGGGCTACGACTCGGATGCGGATCGGGCGGAGGGCGAAGTGGGCCGGGTCGGGGTGCCCATCAGCTCGCTTCGCGACATGGAGACGCTCCTCGACGGGATCCCCCTGGACCGCGTGAGCACGTCGATGACGATCAACGCGACCGCGCCCATCCTGCTCGCGTTCTACGTGGCGGCGGCCGAGCGGCAGGGCGTGCCACGGAGCGCGATCGGCGGCACGACCCAGAACGACATCCTGAAGGAGTACATCGCCCGGGGCACCTACATCTACCCGCCCCGACCGTCGATGCGCCTGGTCACGGACGTCTTCGAATTTTGTGCGGCTGAGCTGCCAAAATGGAACACCATCTCGATCAGTGGCTACCACATGCGGGAGGCGGGTGCCACCGCCGCCCAGGAGCTGGCGTTCACGCTGGCCGACGGGATCGCGTACGTGGAGGCGGCGCAGCACCGGGGGCTCGACGTCGACCGCTTCGCTGGCCGCCTGAGCTTCTTCTTCGCGGCGTGGAGCGAGCTGTTCGAGGAGGTGGCCAAGTTCCGCGCGGCGCGCCGGATGTGGGCCCGGATCATGCGGGACCGCCTGGGCGCCCGCAGTGAGCGTTCGATGATGTGCCGCTTCCACACGCAGACCGCCGGAAGCAGCCTCACGGCACAATCGATCGACAACAACGTAGTGCGCACGACCCTCCAGGCCCTCGCCGCCGTCCTCGGCGGGACGCAGAGCCTCCACACGAACTCCCGCGATGAGGCGCTGGCCCTCCCGACCGAGCAGTCCGCGCGCCTTGCGCTCCGGACCCAGCAGATCCTCGCCCACGAGGCGGGGGTGACGGAGACGCCGGATCCGCTGGCGGGCAGCTATTTCGTCGAGTCGCTGACCGACGAGCTCGAGCGCGCGGCGACCCTCTACCTCGAGGAGATCGATGCGATGGGGGGCACCCTCGCCGCGATCGAGGCGGGCTACCAGCAGCGGCAGATCCAGGAATCCGCGTACCGGCGGCAGCGCGCCGTGGAAGCGGGCGACGAGATCGTCGTGGGTGTGAACCGCTTCGTCGATGGCCCTGCCGTGGCACCGCCGCTCCAGCGGATCGACCCGGACGAGGAGGGGCGCCAGGTGGAGCGCCTCCGCCGGGTCCGGGCGGAGCGCGACCGGGCGAGCTGGCAGCGTGCGATCGACCGGCTCGCCGAGGTGGCGCGCGGCGAGGAGAACGTCATGCCCGCGCTCATCGACGCGGTTCATGCCCAGGCGACGCTCGGCGAGATGAGCGACGCCCTGCGCGCCGTCTGGGGCGAGCATCGCGAGTCCATCACGATCTGACGGGAGGGAGCATGAGCCCGGAGGAGCTTGCCCGGCGGCACGGGCTGGGGGCGATCCACCACGTGGCGGTGGTCGTTCGCGACATGGACGCGGCCGTTCGCTTCTACCACGACACGCTCGGCCTGGCCCTCGACTCGGTCGTGCCCATTCCGTCGGACGGGGTGCGGATCGCCTTCCTGCCCGTGGGGCCGTCCCGGATCGAATTGGTGGAGCCCGTGGACGCGTCAACCGGCGTGGCGCGGTTCCTCGAGACACGCGGAGAGGGGTTCCATCACGTCTGCTTCGAGGTCCCCGACATCGCCGCGGCGCTCGCTCAGATGGAGGCCGCCGGTGTCGAGCTGATCGACCGGAGCCCGCGCCGTGGCGCCGAGGGTCCGGTCGCATTCCTGCACCCCCGCAGCTGCCATGGCGTGCTGGTCGAGCTCATCGAGGAGGCAGGCGGCCCGGCCTGGGCGGCGCTGGGCTACTGAGCGCGGCCGGCCTGGGCGGCGCCGGCCCTGCCTCCCACGGGCGGTGCGGGATGCCGCGCGCCGTTGGATCAGCGGGCGCTGCGGGCGACGCCCTGTCCGGCCAGCAGCTCCGCGATCTGCCCCGGCGTCTCGGCCACCCGGAATCCGGCCGCCTCGAGGGCCGCGACCTTCGCCGCTGCCGTCCCGGAACCGCCGCTGATGATCGCGCCCGCGTGGCCCATCCGCTTGCCTTCCGGAGCGGTCCGGCCGGCGATGAACGCGGCCTTGGGCACGTCCCCGAGGTTGTCGGCGGCCCACGCCGCGGCCTCCTCCTCGGCGCTTCCCCCGATCTCGCCGATCAGCACGACCGCGCGTGTCTCCGGGTCCGCGGCGAACAGCTTCAGCACGTCCAGGTGCGTCGTGCCGATGATCGGATCGCCACCGATGCCCACGCACGTGGACTGACCGATGCCGGCGTCGGTCAGGGCCTGGACGACCTCGTAGGTCAGGGTCCCGGAGCGGCTGACCACGCCGACCGAACCCTCCAGGTGGATCGAGCCGGGGATGATCCCCACCTTGGCCCGCCCGGGTGAGGTCACGCCGGGGCAGTTCGGGCCGATCAGGCGGACGCCGGCCTCGCGGACGACCGGCATCACCCTGACCATGTCGAGGGCCGGGATGCGCTCCGTGATGCAGACGACCAACCCGACGCCTGCGTCGACTGCCTCGAGGATCGCATCGGGGGCCGACGGGGCCGGGACGTAGATGATGCTCGTGTTGGCGCCCGTCTCCCGGACCGCCTCCCGGACGGTATCGAACACGGGAACCGTGCCGTCGAGCGCGCGCTGCCCGCCCTTGCCGAATCGCGTGCCTGCGACGACCTGCGTGCCGTAGGCCTGCATCTGGCGCGAGTGGAACTCGCCCTCGCGGCCCGTGATGCCCTGGACGACCAGGCGCGTGTCGCGGCCGACCAGGATGCTCATCGCGCGGCTCCTTCTGCTGCCTGGCCCGCCTGGTTCGCGCGGCGCGTGGCCGCGACGGCCTGCGCCGCGGCGGCCTCGAGGCTGTCGGCCGTCTGGAATGCCGCCTCGCGCAGGATCTCCTGGGCGGCGTCGGCGTTCGTGCCCACGATGCGGACGACCATCGGCACCGCGCGCGACTGCCTGGCACGTGCCTCGACCAGGCCGCGGGCCACCTCGTCGCCGCGCGTGATCCCGCCGAAGATGTTGACGAGGATCACCTCGACGCGCGGGTCGGCAAGGATCAGCCGCATGGCCGCCGCCACCGTGTCCGCCTTGGCGCCTCCCCCGATGTCGAGGAAGTTCGCCGGTTCGCCGCCGGCGCGCTTGACCAGGTCCATCGTCGTCATCGCGAGGCCGGCACCGTTCACGAGGCACCCGATCGTGCCGTCGAGATGGATGAAGTTGATCTCCTGCTCCCGGGCCTCCCGGTCGGCGGGGTCCTCCTCGTCGAGGTCGCGACGGGCCTCGAGCTCCGGGTGCCGGGGGAGGGCCGAGTCGTCGAGGGTGATCTTGGCGTCCAGGCAGATGAGCCGCTCGCCTTCGGACCCGTCGGCCGCCCGCTCGTGCACGATGGCCAGGGGGTTGACCTCCACGAGGTCGGCGTCGTTCTCCACCAGCACCCGGACGAGGCCGCGAGCGATCGCCATGGCATCGGCGAGGTAGGGGCCCGTCAGCCCGAGCGCGAGCGCGACCTCGCGGGCCTGGAAGTCGAGCAGGCCGAGGTGCGGGTGTGCGTGGACGCGAACGATCGCGTCGGGCTTCTCCTTCGCCACCTGTTCGATCTCGACGCCGCCCTCCGCCGAGCCCATGACGAGGATGCGCTGCGCAGCGCGATCCAGGACGGCGCCGAGGTAGTACTCGTGCCGGATGTCCGCGGCGGGCGCGACGAGGACCTTCCGGACCGTGATGCCCTTGATCGACATGCCGAGGATCTCGCCGGCGATCCGCTCCGCGTCCCCGACGGTGGAGGCGAGCCTGACGCCTCCCGCCTTGCCGCGTCCGCCCACCAGGACCTGCGCCTTGATCACGACGCCGCCGGCGCCGCCGGCCAGCAGCTCGCGCGCGACCTCGGCGGCCTCGCCGGGCGTCGCGGCGACGCGGCCCGCCGGGACGGGCAACCCCGCCGCCGCGAGCAACTCGCGCGCATGGAATTCCTGGAGCTTCACGAGCGACCGCCTCCATGAACCGGCCGGGCGATCGCCCGGCTCGTGCAGCATATCCCGGGGACGCCCAACCGGTGCGGGTGCGTGATCCGGCCCGCGCGACAGGTGCACAACGGGTGGTACAGCTGCACACCGGGTGGTACGGGACGGCTCGGCCCGCGGCGCTTCGAGCGGGCCACGCACCGGGGCCGGACCGCGAACAGGGGGCCGACGGCCGGAGCGCTCCGAGTCGCTTCGTGGGCGATCCCGCGCGTCGCTAGAATGCGTGGATATGGCAGGTCACGCCCGATCCCTTCCCGCCCCGTCACGCGGGAATCCTGTCCGGGCGTGGCAGAGCACGGGTGGACGATCCGGACCCGTGCAGACCCGCCGTCGTTCTCCGGCCTGACGCCGGACCGTCTGCACACCTCGGAGGCGCCATGCTGCTCCGATACCGGCCACGAGAGGGGATGCTGGCCTGGGCGTTCCACCGCATCAGCGGCGTCGCCATCTGGCTCTTCGTCGTGTTCCACGTCGTCGACATCTACCTCGTCGGCGGCGATCCGAAGGCCTACAACACGATCCTGCAGGTCTATGCCAGTCCCGGCGGCAGGGTGGCCGAGGTCCTCCTCGGCGCGGCACTCCTGTACCACGCCCTCAACGGGCTCCGGATCCTCATCATCGACCTCTGGCCGGTGATGACCGTGTACCACCGGACGCTGTGGTACGCGAGCTGGGTCATCTTCGTGGCCGTCGGGTTACCCGGCGCCTTCATCATCCTGCGACCGGTCATCGGGCCGGCCCTGGGCATCGGGGCGTAGGAGGACGGCGCGATGGTGATGATCGACCACCGGACGGCAGGCCGGAGCCGGCCCCACGGGAGCGGCTTCGAGCTGTTCGTCTGGTACTTCATGCGGATCACGGGCGTGATGCTGTTCGTGCTCGCGCTCGCCCACTTCAGCATCATGCACTTCCTGTTCGACCCGTCCCAGGAGAACGCTTCGTGGATCGCCGCGCGCTGGGGAAGCCTGGCGTGGCGCGTCTTCGACTGGACCCTGCTGATGACGGTGCTGTTCCACAGCTTCATGGGGGTTCGGACGGTCCTGACCGACTACGTGCACGGGGCGCGGGCGCGCCTGCTGTCCATGTCGGCGCTGTACGTGATCGCCGTCGTCCTGTTCGCGGCCGGCACGGGCGTCGTCCTGACGCTGCCGGCTGGAGCATGACCATGCAGGAGGCACCGGTCGTCCACGATTTCGAGGCGCTCATCGTCGGTGCCGGTGGTGCCGGACTGTATGCGGCGCTCGAGCTCGCCCGTGAGGGCGTGCCCACGGCCGTCCTGACGAAGCTCTACCCGACCCGCTCCCACACGGGCGCCGCGCAGGGTGGCATCTGCGCGGCCCTGGGCAACCAGGAGGAGGACCACTGGGAGTGGCACATGTTCGACACCGTGAAGGGTGGCGACTACCTCGTCGACCAGGACGCCGCGGAGATCCTGGCGCGCGAGGCGATCGAGACGGTGATCGAGCTGGAGCACCTCGGGCTGCCGTTCAACCGCACGGATGACGGGCGGATCGACCAGCGCCGCTTCGGCGGGCACACCCGCAACTTTGGCGAGGCTCCCGTGCGGCGCGCCTGCTACGCGGCCGACCGCACCGGCCACATGATCCTGCAGACGCTCTACCAGCAGTGCATCAAGCACGGCGTCCGGTTCTTCGACGAGTACCACGTGGTCGACCTGCTGGTCGAGGAGGGGACCAGTCGCGGGGTGGTCGCGTACCGGCTCGCGGACGGGGCGCTCCACGTGTTCCGGTCCAAGGCCGTGCTCCTCGCCACGGGCGGGTTCGGGCGGATGTTCCGCATCACGTCGAACGCCCACACCCTCACCGGGGACGGGGTGGCGCTCGCGTACCGCCGCGGGATCCCGCTCGAGGACATGGAGTTCTACCAGTTCCATCCGACCGGCCTGGCCGGCCTCGGCGTCCTGCTGTCCGAGGCCGCCCGCGGCGAGGGTGGCATCCTCCTGAACGGCAAGGGCGAGCGGTTCATGGAGCGCTACGCGCCGACGATGATGGACCTCGCGCCCCGCGACATCGTGAGCCGGGCGATGACCCGCGAGATCCGCGAGGGCCGGGGGATCGACGGCAAGGACTACCTGTTCCTGGACGTCCACCACCTCGGGCGCGCCGTGATCGACGAGAAGCTGCCCGACATCACGGACTTCGCGCGGGTGTACCAGGGGGTGGAACCGTACACGCAGCCCGTCGGCGTCCAGCCCACCGCGCACTACGCGATGGGTGGCGTGCCCACCGACGTCATGTCCCGGGTCGTCATGGACGAGCGCAACACGGTCCTGCCCGGGCTCTACGCGGCAGGCGAGTGCGCCTGCGTGAGCGTCCACGGCGGCAATCGGCTGGGCACGAACTCGCTGCTCGACATTCTCGTGTTCGGACGGCGTGCCGGGCGCGACATGACGCGGTTCGCGCGTGAATCCAGCATGCCCGATCTGCCGGCCGACCCTGCGGGTCCCATCCGGGCCGAGCTCGATGCGATGGGCTCGCGCCGGGAGGGAGAGGCTCCCGCCCGCATCCGTCGCGAACTCGCGGACGTGATGATGGACGACGTCGGCGTCTTCCGGACCGACGAGTCGCTGCGACGCGCCCAGGGCGTCGTGCGCACTCTCCGCGAACGGTACGCGCGCGTGCGCGTGCAGGACGGGGGGACCCATTTCAACCAGGATCTGCTCGAGGCGCGCGAGGTGGGCTACCTCCTCGACATCGCCGAGGTGACGGTGGCGGCCGCGCTGGCCCGGCAGGAGAGCCGGGGCGCGCATTTCCGCGAGGACTTCCCCGAGCGGGACGACGCCAACTGGCTCCGGCATTCGCTGGCGAGCCAGTCGGAGGGCGGTCCCACGCTCGCCTACAAGCCCGTGAGCATCACGCGCTTCACGCCGAAGCCGCGCACGTACTGAGAGCGGGAGCGCACCATGCAGGTCAATCTCCGGATCCAGCGCTTCGATCCCGACCATGACGCCGCGCCTCGCTGGGAGGAGTACCGGGTCGACGTCGACCCCATGGCGCGGGTCCTGGACCTTCTCCACGTCGTCAAGTGGGAGCAGGACGCCTCCCTCACGTTCCGGCGCTCGTGCGGCCACGGCATCTGTGGATCGGACGCCATGCTCATCAACGGCCGCAACCGGCTCGCGTGCAAGATCCGGGTCGATCAGCTCGGCCGCAGGATCTCCGTCGCGCCGCTGCCGGGCCTGCCGGTCGTCAAGGACCTCGTCGTGGATATGGAGGGGTTCTTCGCGAAGTACCGGTCGGTGCAGCCCTACCTGATCAACGACGAGCCTGCCCCCGCGAAGGAACGCCGCCAGTCGCAGGCGCAGCGCGCCGTCTTCGACGACACCACCAAGTGCATCCTCTGCGCCGCGTGCACGTCGTCGTGCCCGTCGTTCTGGGCCCGCCCGGGTTACGTGGGGCCTGCGGCGATCGTGAACGCGCATCGGTTCATCTTCGATTCACGCGACGAGGCCGCGGAGGAGCGCCTGGAGATCCTCTCCGACAAGGACGGCGTCTGGCGCTGCCGGACGATCTTCAACTGCGTGGACGCCTGCCCGCGCGGCATCAACATCACGCGGGCCATCCTCGAGGTGTCGGCGGCGATCGTGGAGCGGTCGGCCTGAGCGGCAGGCCGGACCGCCCGGGGTCGGAAGGTGATCCCGTGGCGGCGACGAACCCGGCCGTTCGTGGCGCCGTGCCCCACTCGGCGAAGGCGCGCCCGGTGCGCAGGCTGGTCATCCGGACCGACGGCGCCGCGCGCGGCAACCCCGGGCCGGCGTCGTGTGGCGCCATCCTCGTCGACGCCGCCCGGCCGGATGCCCGCGACCCGGACGCCACGCCGCTGGCCGTGATCGCGCGTCCGCTGGGGGTGCGGACGAACAACGTGGCCGAGTACGCGGGCGTCGTGCTCGCCCTGCGGCTCGCGCGGCGGATCGGGGCCGAGGAGGTCGACCTGGTGCTCGACTCGAACCTGATCGTCGAGCAGCTCGCCGGGCGGTGGCGCGTGCGGGACGCGAAGCTCCGCGGCCTGTACGACGAGGCGCGGACGCTGCTCGGCGGGTTGCGACGGTGGAGCGCGACGCACGAGCCGCGGGCGCGCAACCGGGCTGCGGACGCGCTGGCGAACCTCGCGCTCGACGATCCGGACGCCGCGGCGGCCGCGGAGCGACGCTACCGCGCGGCGCTGGGCCTCGAGGATCCTTCGGCCGACTGAGGAGATTCGGGTGGTGGAGCGGCCCTCGACCGGGGGTGAGCGCAGGCCGTTCGCTGCACGCCCAGACCCATCGGCCGGACGGGGAGGAGAGGCCGGCAACAGGCGGGCCGGTGTCGACGAGCCGGTCTGTAAGCCGAGTTCTGTGCCCCGGTCGAAACCGGGACGACGGTCATCCATCTGGGCTCGGCGGTTACCCGCCGGCTCGTGCGGCCTACCCGAGGGCTCGGTGACGCACCTGCGCCGGGGCAGGCCCCGGCATCGCCCTCCTATTCGGCCTTGCTCCGGGTAGAGCTTGCCGCGTTTCACCTGACGTCATCGGGTCCGGTCGCCCGGAACAGATGACGCCTCGTCTCTGTGGCGCTGGTCCTCGCCTCGCGGCGGACGGGCGTTACCCGCTACCCTGCGTCATGGAGCTCGGACTTTCCTCGAAGCCGGCTGCTGGCGGGTTCGTCACCTGCCACTGCCGGTCCCGCGACCGTCCGACCGACTCGTCGACCCCGTGATTCTACCCGGTGGGCGGCCGGACGGGGCGCGCCTGCCGGGTGCCCGGTGGCCGGGCGGCTTCCTGCGGCAAGGGTCCGCCGGCGATCAGTCCTCGTCGGGGCGGAAGACGTGCGTTGCGACGCATGCGTCGCAGATCCCGCGGGCCGTACTGAGGTCGCCCAGCGGGATCGGGACGCTCCGGTCGATGTAGAGGCAGTCGACCATGTAGGTCGGCGACGGCCCGCGACGGACGACCGTCAGGCGGCGGAACGTGCAGCGGCGCAGATGGTCGCGCTGCGCGACCGCGCCCGCGGGATCGATCTGCTGTGCGTGCAGGGCCACCTGGTTGCTCGTTCCACCTCCGGGCGCGGAGCCTATCACCGCGCCCAACCTCCCAGACCCGGGCAATTCGTACTACGCCGATCACGCGGTAGTCGGGTCCCGACCATCCCCTCCATGCGGCACGACCCCGGCGTCCCCTGCCTCCAAACCCGATTGACGGGGCCCCGGCGACGTGTATGATGCTACCAAGTGGTGCCAAGTGGCGTAAAGTGGGGTAACGCGGGGATTCGGAAGGTCGGCGGTCGTGTTCATCGGCGAGTACCGGCACTCTGTGGACGACAAGGGGCGCGTTGCCGTCCCTGCCCGTTTCCGCACGCAGCTTGCCGAGACGCCGGTCGTCACGCGCTGGCTGGACGCGTGCCTGGCGATCTTCCCCAAGGCCGATTTCGACCGGCTGGCGGAGAAGGTGGCTGCGCTGCCGCTCGGCGACCCCAACGCGCGCACGTTTCGCAGGCACGTCTTCGCCTACGCCTTCGAGCTCGAGCTCGATCGGCAGGGGCGCGTGCTCGTGCCCCCGTCGCTCAGGGAGTGGGCGGGCCTGACCACCGAGGCCGTCGTCGTCGGCGGCCACGACCACGTCGAGCTCTGGACGCCCGAGACGTGGGCGTCGTACAGCGCGGGCATGTCCGCGCCCGAGGTGCTCGCCGAGCACCTCCAGGGCCTTGGATTCTGATCTTCGTCGCGCATCTCCAGGATCCGGACGGGATCCGTCCCGGGGAGCCCCGACGGCTGAGGCAGGGCACGTACCGGTGATGGTGGAGGAGGTCATGCAGGCACTCGCTCCTCATCCCGGAAGCCTTCAGATCGACGGGACTCTCGGGGGCGGTGGGCACGCCGTCCGGATCCTGGAGGCCACTTCCCCCGATGGCAGGCTGCTCGGCCTCGACGCCGACGCGGGCGCCGTCGAGCGGACCGCGCGACGCCTGGCTCCCTTCGGCGACCGGGCCGTCGTGCGCCGGGCCAACTTCGAAGAGATCGGCCCGATCGCCCGGGCTTCCGGGTTCGATCCGAGCGACGGGATCTTCCTGGACCTCGGGCTCAGTTCCTGGCAGCTGGCGGACGAGACGCGCGGCTTCAGTTTCCGTGCGGCCGGCCCCCTGGACATGCGGTTCGACGCCACCTCGGGAGAGCCGGCATCCGAGCTGATCGCCCACCTCGACGAGGCCGAGCTGGCAGGGCTCTTCCGGCGGTACGGCGAGGAGCCGTTCGCCACGCGCATCGCGCGGGCCGTCGTCGCGGCCCGCCGAACGGCACCGATCGCGACGGCGGCCGAGCTCGCCCGCATCGTGGAGCACGCCGTACCCGGAAGCCCCTCCGGCAGGCGACGCGTCCACCCGGCGACGAGGGTGTTCCAGGCCCTGCGGATCGCCGTCAATCGCGAGCTCGAGGCCCTCGAGGCGGCCCTGGCGGCCGGCCTCCAGCTCCTCCGGCCGGGCGGACGGCTCGTCGTGCTGACCTACCACTCGCTCGAGGACCGGATCGTCAAGCGCTTCATCGCGGCAGAGCGGCGCGGCTGCGTCTGTCCTCCGGAGGTTCCCGTGTGCGTGTGCGGCCACACCCCCACGCTTCGGGTCGTGCCCGGAACGCCCGCCACGCCGTCGCCTCAGGAGATCGCTTCGAACCCGCGCTCGCGGAGCGCGCGCCTTCGCGCCGCCGAGCGGCTGGCGGCATGACCGTGACGCAGGGGACGGGGTCCCAGGGGGAGGTACCGGGATGAGCAGGGGACATCAGCAGAACCGACGCCGATCCTACGGCCGACGCCAGCACGAGCTGCACGAGCGCCGGGACCGGCGCGATCCGATGCTCGTGGAGGAAGGGGAGCTCCGGCCCGTCGTCGATCTCGATTCCGCGGTCGAGCGATTCGGCCGTCTCGCGTTCGTGCCCCTGGCGGTCACGTGGGCGGAGGGGGCGGCCTGATGGCCGTCTACGAGGGAACGAGGTACTACCCGCTCGCGCGTCCCGCCGTCCTGCCCAGGCGACGGCAGGCGGCGCGCGTTCGAGCCGGGCGCCACGGCAACAGGGTCGGCTTCGCCATGGCCGCCATCCTCGTCGCGTTCCTGCTCGGGCTGTTCTACCTGACGCAGACGGTCCGGGTCGCCGCCACGAACTACGACATCGACGCGCTGGTTGCCCAGCGCGACCACATGACGCAGCAGATCCAGTCGCTGCAGGGCGACATCGCCCAGCAGGGAGCCGAGATCTCCGTCACGCGACGCGCCCTCGACCTCGGGCTGAGCCCGCTCGGCGCCCCGCTCTGGGTCCGGGGTCGATAGCGCCCGATGCTCGGCCGTACGGACCGTCGCGGCCGCCTCGTCGCCGTCCTCGCCGTCTTCGTGCTGCTCTCCACGGTGGCCGGCGCCCGCCTGGCGTACTGGCAGGTGGCGGCCCACGGCCAGCTCGTCGGCATGGCCCAGCAGCAGCTGGAACGGCCGGCCGTCGAACCGGCGACGCGCGGATCCATCTACGACCGGAACGGGATCCTCCTGGCGACGACCGTCTACCGCGACCAGCTCGTCGCCTACCCCAACCAGATCCCACGGCCGGACCTGGCGGGCATGACCTCGAGCCTGGCCACGATCCTGCAGCTCGATTCCTCCGGCACCGCCGCACTCGCCGCGAAGCTCGGCTCCGGGACCGCGTACGCGGTGCTTGCCGATCAGCTCACGAGCGCACAGAGCGCGGCGGTCCAGTCCGGGCTCGACGACGGGTCCCTCACCGAACTCGCGCTCGAGCCGCAGCCCGTGCGCGTCTACCCCAACCCGGGCGGCGCTCCGGGAACCACGCTCGCCAGCCAGCTGCTGGGCTTCGTGAACAGCGCCGGGCAGGGGCAGTACGGCGTCGAGCAGCGCTACCAGACCCTGCTCGCGGGGCAGTCGCGCGTGGTGCTGGCCGAGCGCGACGTGGTCGGCCGCCCGATCGCCGGCACCGAGGTCGTCACCAATCCCGGGTCGCCGGGTCTCAATCTCCAGCTCACCGTCGACGCGGGCCTCCAGCTCGCGGTCGAGAAGGAGCTCAACGCCGCGTGGATCGCGGACGGAGCGACGAGCGCCAGCGCCATCGTCATGGACGCGGCGACCGGGGCGGTGGTCGCCTGGGCCAGTGCGCCGGCGTACGACGCGAACGACTACAACAGCATCGCGCGCACGAACCCCGCCGCGTTCGTGGACCCGCTCATCAGCCGCGTCTACGAGCCGGGCTCGGTCATGAAGATGTTCACGGCCACCGCGGCGATCTCCAAGGGGGTCGTCACGCCGACCACGCTGATCAACGACAGCGGCGTGATGCAGGTGGGCCCGGTGCAGATCGCCGACGCGGATCGCCGGCCCATGGGCATGATCCCGTTCGAGAAGGTCATCGCGTACTCGCGGAACGTCGGCGCCGCGCGCGTGGCCGCCATGCTCGGCAAGACCGTCGACAGCGCGTCGTCGTCTCTCTACGCGACGTGGAACCAGATGGGCATCGGGCAGCCGACCGGCGTGGACCTGTCGGGCGAGCTGCCCGGCCTGGTCACCAACCCCGCGACCACGCCGTGGACGGCAGTGGATCTCGCGAACCATGCATTCGGACAGGGCGTGGCCGTCACGCTCGCCCAGCTCGCCCGCGGCTACGCCGCCATGGCGAACGGCGGAAAGCTCGTCCAGCCCCACGTCGTGGAGGAGGTCGGGCAGGAGCCGGCGCAGGTGGCCGCGCCCGTCCAGGTGATGAGCGCCTCGGTCTCGGCGACGCTCACCAGGATGATGCGGTACACCGTGACCACGGTCCCGTGGTACGCGGACTGGACGCTGATCCCCGGCTACCTGGTCGGCGGCAAGACCGGCACCGCCCAGATCTGGGACTCGAAGACCGGCAGCTGGATGTCCAACCGGTTCGATTTCACGTTCGTGGGGTACCTCGGACGGCAGCACCCCGAGTACGTCATCGCCGTGGAGATCGATCACGGGACCCCGGACATCCTGGGCCAGGGCATCTTCCAGCAGAACATCACCTCGAACGAGCTGTTCCGCCGCATCGCCAGGGACGCCATCCAGACGCTCGACCTTGCGCCACTGCCGAAATCGTCGGCCGCGGCGTCAGCCGCGCCGGGCTCTCTCACCCCTTCCGTGCCCCCGCCGACGACCACGCCGCCCTGGAGCGGCGAGGTGCCGGTCCCCACGTCCTCCCCCGGTCCGCCCTAGAGGGGCCGCCATGCGAGAATGGCCCCTGAACGTGAGTGACGCCCCGCGCCCGGATGCGAACGTCGCCGATTCCCTGGACGGTCCGGGGATCGCCGCGATCGTCGACGGGTCCCTGCTCCGCGCTTCCGCCCGCCCCGTCCGCCGTGCAGCGGTCGATTCGCGGCGCGTCGAACCCGGCATGCTCTTCGTCGCCCTGCCGGGCGAGCACACGGACGGGCATCGCTTCCTCGGCGATGCCGTGGCGCGCGGCGCGGCCGCGCTCGTCGTCACCCGCGACGTGCCGGACGCGGAGCTGGACGGGCTCGTCTCGGCGTCCGCGGAGGGGTGCTCCGTGGTCCGGGCCGGGGACGGCATCGCCGCGCTCCAGGCGCTCGCCGCGGCCTGGCGCCGGCGGTTCGACCCCCTCGTCGTCGGCATCACCGGCTCGATCGCGAAGACCTCCACCAAGGAGGCGGTCGCCACGGTGCTCTCCCGGTCCCGCAGGGTGCTGCGGTCGGAGGGCAACGAGAACAACGAGATCGGGCTCCCGCTGACGCTCCTCCGGCTCGGGCGCGAGCACGAGGTCGCGGTCCTCGAGATGGGCATGTACGTGCCGGGCGAGATCGCGCGAGCTGTGTGCCATCGCGCTGCCGCACGTGGGCATCGTCACGGCCGTGCGCGGGGTCCACCTCGAGCGGGCCGGCTCCCTCGACGCGATCGAGGAGGGCAAGGGGCAGCTCGTGGAGGCGCTGCCGGCCACCGGAACGGCCATCCTGAACGCCGACGATCCGCGGGTCCGGCGGATGGCCGGTCGGACGGGAGCTCGCGTGCTCACCTACGGCTTCGACGACGGCGCCGACGTGACCGCCGTCGCGATCGAGTCGGCCGGGCTCGACGGCATGCGGTTCCGGCTCCGCCTGCCTGGATCTCCGGACCTGGACGTGCGTCTTCCCGTGCTCGGCCGCCACGGCGTCCACAACGGCCTCGCGGCGGCCGCCGTGGGAGTGGCACTGGCGCTGGACCCGGCGGCGATCGTCGACGGACTCGAGCTCGGGTGGCGGGCTCCGCACCGGAGTTCACTGCGCCGGATCGGGCCGTGGATGGTGATCGACGACACGTACAACGCAGGCCCCGATTCGATGGCGGCGGCCCTCGACCTGCTCGACTCGCTCCCGTCGCGCGGCGTGGCGGTCCTCGGAGAGATGCTGGAATTGGGGTCCGAGGCCGCCGATCTGCACCGCGCCGTCGGGGCGCGCGCCGCGTCGGCCGCCGATCTGCTCGTCGTGGTCGGCGAGGGCGCCGCGCCCATCGTGGACGGCGCACGGGCGGCGGGCATGCCGGCCGGCCGGGTGGTCCACGTGGCCGATTTCGACGCGGCCCTCGGCGAGCTGAGGGCACGCCTCCGGCCCGGGGACGTGGTCCTGTTCAAGGCGTCGCGCGGGCTCGGCATGGACCCGGGCCTGCGGTCGCGCCGCGGGGTGGGCCTGGACGACCTCGTCGACGCGCTCGAGGAATCCATCAGGGGTGTCCCGGCGTGAACAGCGTGCTGGTCGAGGGGCTGCTGCTCGCGTTCGCGATCGTCGTCATCCTCATGCGCCCGTACATGCGCCTGCTGCACTGGCTCGGGTTCGGCAAGCACATCCGCGCCGAGGAACCGGAGGCCCACACCGGCAAGGAAGGCACGCCGACGATGGGCGGCCTGCTGCTGATCGGCGTCGTCATCGTCCTCGCGCTCGCTCTCAACATCTACGACGCGTCCACCTACGCCCCGCTCGCGGCCCTCGGGGGTGTCGGCATCCTGGGAGCCGCCGACGACTACCTGAACGCCCGGCGCGGCGAGGGGATCACGGTCCGCCAGAAGCTCCTGTGGCAGACCGTCGTGGCGATCGCCGCCGCGATCTACCTGCAGCGCCACTACGACCTGCTCGGGTTCCGCGTGCCGTTCGTGGGCGACTTCTACGTCGGCCCCGTGATCTGGGTCATCGTGGCCGCGTTCGCGATCATCAGCGCAAGCAACGGCGTCAACATCACCGACGGACTGGACGGGCTGGCGGCCGGCACGCTCGTGTTCAGCTTCATCGCCTACCTGATCATCGCGCTGCTGAACGTGCCGAACCAGACGAACCTCGCGATCCTGTGCACGATCATGATCGGCGCGCTGCTCGGGTTCCTGTGGTTCAACGTGCACCCGGCACAGGTCTTCATGGGGGACGCCGGCTCGCTCTCCTTCGGGGCGGCCCTGGCGGTGACCGCGCTGATCACCGGCCAGGTGCTCATCCTGCCCATCATCGGGATCATCTTCGTGATCGAGGCCGGCTCGGTGGTCGTCCAGGTCGCCGCCGTCAAGACCATCGGCCGGCGCATCTTCCGGTGGACGCCGATCCACGGCCAGTTCGAGCTGGGCGGATGGGACGAGGAGAAGATCACGCTCCGCTTCTGGATCGTGGCCTCCCTGGCCGCGATGATCGGCGTCGTCCTCTTCCTCTCCTCGCTCAACATGCTGGCGTGATGACGGCCGTGAGCGGGCCGGGGGAGCGACCATGACCGCGAGCTCCGACGCGATCGGCCTCCGGGATCTCACCCTCGACTCCTTTGCCGGCCGTCCGGTGGCGGTGCTGGGCATGGCCCGGAGCGGGCTCGCGCTTGCGCGCTTCCTCGCCGACAGGGGCGCGCGCGTGACGGCCTACGACGTGCGGCCGCGGGGCGAGCTGGACGAGGCCGTCGCGGCGCTGGGGGACCGGCCGATCCGGCTGCTCGCCGGCCCGGACGTGGATCCCGCCGAGGCCCTGCGCGACCAGGCGCTCATCGCGACGTCCCCCTCCATCAGCAGCCGGTACCCGACGACCGAACCGCGCCTCCGGTCCGCCCTCGCCGCGGTCGAGGCGCGGGGCGACGTGCCGGTGGTGAGCGAAGTCGACCTCTTCCTGCGGCTCTGCCCCGCGCCCACGGTGGGCGTCACCGGCACCAAGGGCAAGACGACCACGAGCTCGCTGTGCGCCGCCGTCCTCGGCGCCGGATCGCACCCCGTCCTGCTCGGGGGGAACATCGGCACGCCGCTGGTGGAGCGCCTGCCGGAGCTCACGCCCGACCATCGCGTCGTGCTGGAGCTCTCCGAGCTGCAGCTCCCGACGCTGTCGCGCGGCACGACCGTCGCCGTGTACACGCACGTGACACAGGACCACCTGGACCGCCACGGGACGGTGGAGGCCTACCGCGCGGTGAAGCGCCGTCTCGCGGAGCTCGTCGATCCCGAGGGCGCGGTCGTCCTCAACGCCGAGGATCCCGTCAGCGCGGCGTACGCGGGGCTCGGCCGGACCACGACCGTCATGTACCGTCGCCAGCGCGCGATGCCCGGTGGCGTCGGCGTGACCGGCGGCTGGGTGGCCGCGGACGAGGTCGACCGCCTGGGCGTCGCGGGAGGCGGGCGGGCGCCGCTCGGTCCGGGGGGCCGGATCATGCCGGTGGACGAGATCCCGCTGGCCGGCGAGCACAACGTGAGCAACGTGCTGGCGGCCGTCGCCGTGGGCCTGCTGTTCGGCATCGCCCCGGACGCCATCCGGCGCGCGGTGGGCGACTTCCACGCCGTCGAGCACCGCCTGGAGCCCGTGGACGAGATCGACGGCGTGCTCTTCGTGAACGACTCCCAGGGGACCCAGCCCGACGCGGTCATCGCCGGGCTGCGCAGCTTCGCGCCCCCGCTGGTCCTGATCGCCGGCGGGCGCGACAAGGGCGTCCCCCTGGACGCGCTCGCGCACGAGGCCGCCGAGCGGGCCGCGGCCGTCGTGCTGATCGGCGAATCCGCGCCGCTGCTTGCCGCGGCCCTCGAGCGCGCGGGACACCCGCACGTCGAGCAGGCGTCGAGCCTGGAGGCGGCCGTGGGGCGCGCGGACGTGCTGGCCCGGGAGGCCGCGAGGGGCGCCGGAACGGACGCCGCGACGGTGCTCCTCAGCCCGGCCGCGGCCAGCTTCGACATGTTCGTGGACTACGCGGCGCGCGGCCGGGCGTTCAAGGCGGCCGTGCGGGCGATGGCGGCCGCGCGGAGCCCCGCTCGCGGCCCGGAGCGGGCCAGGGAGGAGCCGACATGAGGCGCTATGCAGCCCTCCCGCGACCACTCCTGGGCCGGCCGGGCGGCGGACGAAGCGGTGGGCCGCGGACGGCGCGCGGCGCCGTCGGCCGCAGCGGCGCGCGCGCCCAGGCTGCCGGCCTCGGCGGTGTCCGCACGCGTCTGGGGGTCACGCTCGACTCATGGCTGGGGCGACCGGCTCCGGGTCGCAGCGTGGGGCTTCAGCGCGAGCGCCACGAGCCCGAGTATCTGATCATCCTCGCCGTCATCGCGCTGACCGCCGTCGGCATCCTCATGGTGTACTCGAGCTCCGCGGTGCGCTCGTACGTGGCCTCGCAGAACACGTTCGCCGTGGTCGGGCCGCAGCTCGTGTGGGCGGTGCTCGGCGTGCTGGCGATGGTCGTGACGATGCAGCTGGACTACCGCTACTGGCGCCTGCTGTCGATCCCGCTGTACGTCGCGTCGGTGGCCCTGCTGGTCCTGGTCCTGCTCCCGGGGATCGGCGTGAGCGTGGGTGGCTCCGCCCGCTGGCTGCAGGTCGGTCCGCTCCCGGCGCTGCACCCGGCCGAGTTCGCCAAGTTCGCGCTGGTCGTGTACCTCGCGCACTGGCTGGCCCGCCGCGGCACGGCCGTCCGGACACTCCGGCGGGGGACGCTCCCGTTCCTGCTCATCCTCGCTCCGGTGGTGCTGCTCGTCCTGAAGGAGCCCGATCTCGGCACGACGGGCGTGATCGCGCTCACCGCGCTCACGCTCTTCTTCGTCGCCGGCGCGAACGTGTGGCAGTTCCTCCTGCTCGTGCCCGCGGGGCTCGCCGGGCTCGCCGCCGTGATCCTCGCCAACCCGTACCAGCTCCAGCGCATCCACGCGTTCCTGGACCCGTGGAGCGACCCGACGGGAAAGGGGCTGCAGACGATCCAGGGCCTGCTCGCCCTGGGGCTCGGAGGGATCCTGGGGTCGGGACTGGGCGCCAGCCGGCTGGCATCCGGCCTGTACCTGCCCAACGCATCCAACGACTTCATCTTCGCGATCATCGGGGAGGAGTTCGGGCTGCTGGGCGGCCTCGTGGTGATCGGGCTGTTCGCCCTGCTGGCCTACGAGGGGTTCCGGGTCGCGCTGGCCGCGCCCGATACGTTCGGGGGCCTCCTGGCGGCCGGGATCACGACCTGGGTCATCGTCCAGGCGGTCATCAACATCGGCGTCGTCGTGGCGCTGATCCCGATCACCGGGATCACGCTTCCGTTCATCAGCGCGGGCGGCTCATCGCTGACGATCAGTCTCGCGGCCGTCGGCGTGCTGCTCTCCATCTCTCGCGAGACACTGCCCCGAGGAAGCTGGAACGATGCGGATACTGATCGCGGGGGGCGGGACCGGCGGACACGTGTACCCGGCGCTGGCCGTCGCCCGATCGTTGCGCGAACGTCGCGGCGACCTTGACCTTCGCTGGATCGGGGGGCACAGGGGGCTCGAGGCCCGCCTGGTCCCCGGCGCCGGCATTCCCGTGACGCGGCTCGTCCTCCGCTCCCTGCGCAGCGTGGACGCCTCGCTGCCGGCGCTGGTGGACCCGATCCGCCTCGGTGCGGCATTCCCGCAGTCGGTGGCGCTGCTCGCGGTCCTGCGGCCCCGCGCGATCTTCACGACGGGCGGGTACGTGGCGCTGCCGATCGCGATCGCCGCGTCGATGCTCCGCATCCCGATGGTGCTGTGGGAGGGCAACGCCATCCCGGGCCGCAGCGTCAGGACGATCGCCGGGCTGGCGCGGGTGAGGGCGGTGAGCTTCGCCGAGACGTGCAGGCGCCTGCCGGGCCCCTGCGTCGTGACGGGGACGCCGACCCGCGACCTCGCGTCGCTCGACCGGCTGGCCGCTCGCCGTCACTTCGAGATCCCCGCCGACGCCCGCGCGGTCCTCGTCTTCGGGGGCTCGCAGGCGGTGCAGCGGTTCGAATCGGCCGTTGAGCAGGCACTCCCGGAGCTCGCGAGGCGGGCCATCGTGCTGCACGTCACCGGCGAGGCGGCGTACGCGACCGCGCTCGCCCGGCGCGAGGCGCTGCCCGACGGGCTGCGGGAGCGGTACCGGCCCTACCCGTTCCTCCGGGACGAGATGTCCGACGCGCTCGCCGCCGCCGACCTCATCGTCGGCCGTGCAGGCTCCTCGACGATCGCCGAGGCGACCGCGCTCGGGACCCCGCTCGTGCTCGTTCCGTACCCCCACGCGGCGGGGCACCAGGCGGCCAACGCGCGGATCGCCGCCGAGAGCGGCGCGGCGATGGTCATACCGGACGAGGCGTTCGACGGTGCCGCCCTGCTCGACGCCGTCGGGATCCTGGCGGACGCACGGCGACACGTGGAGATGGCGATCGCGAGCCGCTCGATGGGCAGGCCCGGCGCCGCCGCGGCCGTGGCCGAGCTCGTGCTTGCCCTCGCCGAGCGCCGCCCGCTCCCGTCCGAGGCCGAGATCGAGGCACTCAGCCGCGGGGTGGCGGCGTGATGACGGCCGCGTCCCGGCGGCTGACCGAGGAGGAGAAGCTCCGGTTCGGCACCGACATCCAGCGCCGGGTTGGCGTGAAGACGTCACGCGACGAGCCGCTCGCGCGGTTCACCACGATGCGGGTGGGCGGCCCGGCCGACCTGTTCGCCGTCGCCCACAACCTGTTCGAGCTGCGCGGGCTCGTGCGCTTCGCCCGCAGCCGCGACCTGCCGCTGTTCCTTCTGGGTCGCGGCTCGGACCTCGTGATCTCGGACCGGGGCGTCGGGGGCCTCGTCCTCCAGGTCCGGGCCGAGGGCGCGCGCATCGAGGGCACGCGCGTCACGGTGGAGTCGGGGGTGCCCATGGCCCGCCTGGCCACGCTCGCGAAGGACGCGGCGCTCACCGGCGTCGAGTTCGGGCTCGCCATTCCCGGGGACGGTGGGCGGCGCCGTCTGGGCCAACGCCGGAGCCCACGGCTCGGACGTGCGTGCTGTCCTCGCCGAGGCCGGCGTGATCTCGGGTGACGACGGGACCGAGCAGACCCTGGACCCGGACGGCCTCGGACTGGCGTACCGCGACAGCCACCTCAAGCATCGCGAGGGCGAGGTGCCGGACGTGGTGACCTGGGCCACCTTCGCTCTCGAGCCCGCGGATGCCTCGGTCATCGAGCAGCGCCTCGACGAGATCCGACGCTGGCGTCGGGAACACCAGCCCCTCGGGATGCCATCGGCCGGAAGCGTCTTCCGCAACCCCGACGATGGACCGTCGGCCGGCGAGCTGATCGACCGCGCCGGGCTGAAGGGGACGCGGGTCGGGGGCGCGAGCGTGAGCGAGCGGCACGCGAACTTCATCGTGAACGACGAACGCGGGACGGCCTCGGACGTGCGACGGCTGGCCGAGCTGGTCCGGCGCACGGTGTCGGAACGTCACGGGGTCGCCCTCCGGCCCGAGGTGGTGTTCGCGGGCGACTGGTCGGGCTGGGAGGAGGCGTGGTGACGGCGCGGTCGGATGCGGGCGCGCACGCGGACCGTCCCGGCGCCGCGCAGCCGCCCATCCCCGTCGCGGTGCTCCTCGGTGGCCCGTCGGCGGAGCACGACGTCTCGCTCGTGTCGGGGCGCGCCATCGCCGACGCCCTGCGCGGAGCGGGGCATGCCGTCCAGGGGTGGCTGATCGGGCTCGACGGGGCATGGTGGCGCCTTCCGGACGCCGCGCTGGACCGTGCCGTGCCGCCCGCCGTCTACGACGAGCCGGCGTCGCTCGGCGCGGAAGGGCCGTACGGGGCCGCGCGGGCTCTCGACATGGTCGCGGCCCTCGACCCTCGGCCCGCCGTCTTCATCGCCCTCCACGGACCGTTCGGCGAGGACGGAACCGTCCAGGCCCTGTGCGAGTCGGCCGGGCTCGTGTACACCGGCTCGGGTGTGGCCGCCTCCGCGGTGGGCATGGACAAGAGCCTGTTCAAACGCCTGGCGGTGGCACACGGGATGCCGGTCGTCCCGTGGCGGGACGTCGACGCGGCTGCTCTCGGGGCGGATCGCGACGCGGTGCTCGACGAACTGACGGCGTTTGCGCACGCCCTGCCGGACCCTCGCCTCATGATCAAGCCGGCGCGCCTCGGATCCAGCGTGGGCATGCGGATCGTGCACCACCCGGACGATCGCCGGGAGCTGTCGTCCGCCCTGGCGGAGGCATTCCGGTTCGACGGCCGCGCGCTCGCCGAGGCGTACCTGGACCACCCGCGCGAGCTCGAGATGGCGGTGCTGGGCAACGGCGCAGGCGACCTGGAGACCCACGGCCCGGGCGAGGCGTTCCCCGGCCGCGAGTTCTACGACTACGTCGCCAAGTACGCGGACGGCGTGTCACGCACGTCGACCAGCCCGGACCTGCCCGGGGGCGTGCGCGAACGCCTGCACGCGCTCGCGCGTGACGCCTTCCTGGCGATCGGCGGCGAGGGTTTCGCCCGCGTCGACTTCCTGCTCGGGGGCGGGACCCTCTACCTGAACGAGATCAACACGATCCCGGGCTTCACCCCGATCAGCCTCTTCCCCATGGTGTGCGTGGCCGGCGGGCGCTCGTTCGCGGAGGTGTGCAGCCGCATCCTTGCCCTCGCGCTCGAGCGCGCGCGCAGCAGCCCGCGGCGCGTCCTGGGGCGTGCGGACCTGCCGTGACGCTTCCGGTCCGCCGCGCCTCCAGGCGCCGCTCGCCCGCCGTTCGTCGCGCATCTGCGGGAATTCCCGCCCGGCGCATCGCCGCCGGCGTGGTGGCCATCGCGGCCGCAGCGGCCATCTACGGGACGGTGGCCTCTCCTGCGTTCCAGCTCCGCCGGGTGGACGTGCAGGGAACGACGTACACGTCGCAGGCATCCGTCGACGCCGCGCTCGGCCTGGCCGCCTCGCCGTACCCGAACGTCTTCTCGATCGACACGGCCCACCTGCGCCGGTCGCTGCTCGCGCTGCCCACCGTGACGGGAGCGCAGCTCGCGGTGGAGCTCCCCGACCGCCTGGTGGTGCACATCGACGAGCGCCGCCCGGTCTTCGTGTGGGCCTCCTCGGGCTCGCGATGGCTCGTCGACGTCGACGGGCTCGTGATGGCGCCCGCGCCCGCCGGCGACCCGTCGGAATTCGCGCTCCCGGTCTTCGCCGACGATCGCACGGGCCGGACGCCGCTGTCCCCGGGGGCGACGCTCGATTCGACCGATCTTGCCGTCGCCCGCCTGCTCGGCGCGCTCACGCCGCACCTGCTGGGCAGCAAGTCGAGCGCCCTGACGTTCGAGATCACCAATGCCGACGGGTTCACGGTCTCGACGGGCCCTTCCGGGTGGCTGGCGATCTTCGGCATGTACACCACAACGCTCAGGTCGCCGGACCTGATCCCCGCGCAGGCGCAGTGCCTGAAGAGCCTGCTCGCCCAGGTCGGCGAGCGGAAGGTCTCGACGGTCTACCTGTTCCCGGAGGGAGACCAGTGCGGCACGTTCATCACCCGCTAGCTCGGGCCGCAGCCCGCGGGGCCGATGCAGCCCGCGGGGCCGACCGAAGCCCGCGGACCCGCAGTTCGCCGGGCCGGGGTCGGAGGGGCCGAAGCCCGCAGAACCGCAGCCCGCGGGAGCCGCAGACTGCCGGGCCGGGGTCGGAGGGGCCGAAGCCCGCGGACCCGCAGTTCGCCGGGCCGGGGTCGGAGGGGCCGAAGCCCGCAGAACCACAGCCCGGGGAGCCGCAGACTGCCGGGCCGGGGTCGGAGGACGCGCCCGCGCGCACGAGCGCCTTGCCGCGGCCGCTCGCGGTCGGGTAGCCTTGCCGGGTCGGTGCACGAGGAGGTGGGGAAAACGTGTGGATCCCGCTGGCGGGCCTGCTCGTCGGGGTCCTGCTGGCTCTCGTCCTGCGAATCGACGTCAGCTTCGAGCTCGCCCGCTACTCTGCGGTGGGCATCCTGGCGGCCCTGGACTCGGTCCTGGGCGCAGTCCGGGCGGAGCTGGACGGGAGCTACGACAACCGCATCTTCATCTCGGGGTTCATCGTGAACGCCCTGGTGGCCGTGCTCCTCACGTTCGTGGGGGACCGGCTGGGTCTGGATCTGTACCTCGTGGCACTCATCACGTTCGGCCTCAGGATCTTCCAGAACGTCGCCCTGATCCGGCGGCATTTCCTGTGAGGCCGGCCCGCAACTCGATGAAGGGATAGAGCGTGGAGCGAGAAGCGGTCATCGCCGCGATCGATGTCGGCACGAGCAAGGTCGTCGCGCTGATCGCGGAGATCAGCACCGACGGCGGGCTCTCGATCATCGGCAAGGGCGCGCCGGCGTCGTCCGGGCTCAAGAAGGGCGTGGTCGTCAACATCGACCAGACGGTCGCGTCGATCGCGAGCGCGCTGGAACAGGCGGAGCGCACCAGCGGCGTCCGCATCGAGTCGGCGTTCGTCGCCGTCGGCGGCAGCCACATCGAGAGCCTCAATTCCCACGGCGCCGTCGCCGTGAGCGGGCACGACAAGGAGGTCAGCCGGGAGGACGAGGAGCGGGCCATCGACGTGGCGCGGGCCGTCTCGATCCCGTCGAACCGCGAGATCCTCGACGTCATCACCCGCGGCTACACGGTCGACGGGCAGGAGGGCGTCAAGGACCCGATCGGGATGAGCGCGACGCGCCTGGAGGTCGACGCCCACATCGTCTCCGGAAGCGTCAGCGCCATCCAGAACCTGGCCAAGTGCGTGGGGCAGGCCGGCATCCGCATCGAGCAGAAGGTCCCCAGCCCGCTGGCCGCGGCCGAGGCGGTCCTGACCGACACGGAGCGCGATCTCGGCGTCGCCGTGGTGGACGTCGGCGCCGGGACGACGTCGCTGGCGCTGTACATGGACGGGTGGCCGTTCCACACCGCCGTCCTGCCGATCGGCGGCAACAACGTCACGAACGACCTCATGATCGGCCTGAAGACGAGCCTGCAGGTGGCCGAGGACGTCAAGGTGCAGCACGGCTGCGCCGACCTGCGAGCGGTGACGCCGGAGGAGCTGATCACGGTCAGCGTCTTCGGCGAGGACCAGGGTCGGACGGTGCAGCGGGCCGAGGCCTGCGACATCATCGAGGCGCGCATGCGCGAACTGTTCGAGAAGCTCGGCGAGCAGATCTCGGCGGCGGGCAAGGGCGGGATCCTGCCGGCCGGGCTCGTACTGACCGGCGGAGGCGCACAGCTTGCAGGCGTGGCGGAGCTGGGGCGCGAGGTGCTCCAGATGCCCGTGCGGGTCGGTGTGCCCGTCGGAGTCGGCGGCCTCGTGGACCACCTCCTGACGCCCGCCTTCAGCACCTCGATCGGGCTGCTGCGGCTCTGGGAGCGCGAGTTCCGCCAGGGGGAGCCGGGACGCTATGAATCGGCCCCCGCCGGGGGTGCCGTGGGGCGGTTCCGGGACTGGATGCGCAACCTGTTCCCCTGACGGGGGTGGAGGGCCGGCGGCTGGCCGGTCGTGAAGGCCCCTTCGGCGTCGCGTTCCACGCCGCGGTCGCGGGGCAGGAACGGGGAGCCTGGTAAACGGCCGGCTGGCGGCCGGAGGACCGCCGGGCAGGAACCCGGAGCCTGGTATGCGGCCGGCCGGGGCGGAGGGTCGCCGGGCAGGTACCGGGAGCCTGGTATGCGGCCGGCCGGGGCGGAGGGTCGCCGGGCAGGTACCGGGAGCCTGGTATGCGATGGACTCCGGTTGCGACGATGAGCTCGGGGCCGTACTGGCTGCTCGTGCGAGCGACGAAGCGTTCCGTTGCGCACGCGAGGAGTCTCCGGAGGGCCGCGTTCCGGCACCGCCGGCCGCGAGAGGCAGGTGTCACGTCACCGAACAGGCTGTCCCTGCCTGAACGGCGAACCGGCGGGCCAGCAGCCGGGCCGCGCTGGTGCGGCGCCGCGGCAGTGCCCGGTCGGCCCGGATTCGGACGGACGTGTCCGGGCCGTGCGGGACGTCGCGGTGCAGCACCCGGCGCCGATGCCATCCGGAGCCCCGGCGGTTCCGGGCGTGGCTGAAGCCGGCACCGTTCCGGGGGGGCTCCAACCGGCACCCGTTCCGGGGGTCGCCGCCTCACGCGCCCCGGGCTATACTCCGCAACAGGCTGGCGGGTCCAACGAGGGCGGCGCCGGCGTTGACCAGGCGATCAATCCGTTCGAACACGAGTCATCGCCCGTCGGCGACGCACTGAACCCGGAGGAGCGCGCATGCCGCTGCGGTCGGATTCCGAGAACTTCGCCCTCATCCGCGTCATCGGCATCGGCGGCGGCGGCAGCAACGCCGTCAACCGGATGATCCGGGCCGAGATGATGGGCGTCGAGTTCATCGCGGTGAACACGGACGCGCAGGCGCTCCTGCAGTCGGACGCCCCGCACAAGATCCGCATCGGCGACAAGGTCACCCGCGGGCTGGGGGCGGGTGGCGATCCGGGCATCGGGCAGCGCTCCGCCGAAGAGGACCAGGAGAAGATCTACGAGGCCCTGAAGGACTCGGACATGGTCTTCCTGACGGCCGGCATGGGCGGCGGCACCGGATCGGGTGCCGCGCCGGTCATCGCGGAGATCGCCAAGGAAGTCGGCGCGCTCACCATCGGCGTCGTCACGAAGCCGTTCTCGTTCGAGGGCGCCAAGCGGCGCATGGTGGCCGAGAAGACCAGCGAGCTCCTGCGGGACAAGGTCGACACGCTCATCACGATCCCCAACGACCGGCTCAAGGACGTCGTCAGCAAGAACACGTCGATCGTCGACGCGTTCCGCGTGGTGGACGACGTGCTCCGCCAGGGCGTGCAGGGCATCAGCGACCTGATCACCGTCCCCGGGCTGATCAACCTCGACTTCGCGGACGTCCGCACCATCATGAAGAGCGCGGGATCGGCCCTGATGGGGATCGGGCGTGCGAGCGGCGAGAACCGCGCGACGGATGCCGCGCGGCAGGCGATCGCGAGCCCCCTGCTCGAGGTCAACATCACCGGTGCGCAGGGCCTGCTCTTCAACGTCACCGGCGGACCCAATCTCGGCCTGTTCGAGGTCAACGAGGCGGCCGAGATCATCAAGGAAGCCGCCGACCCCGAGGCCAACATCATCTTCGGGACGGTCATCGACGAGCGCATGGGCGACGACGTGATGATCACCGTCATCGCCACCGGCTTCGACTCGAGCAAGCGCCGCGAGTACACGAATGCCGCGTCGGCCGACACATCCGTGCGGGCGGGCCGCGAGAACCGCGACTTCCTGCGCGAGCTCGAGCGCGAGCGTGATCGCGAGCGCCAGCGGATGGAGCAGCTCGGCGTGCCGGACAGGCCGGCCGAGCGTCCGTTCGAGGTGACGACGCAGACGCCGGCGGCCACCCCGGCTCCGGCCCAGCGCCGCCCCACCTACGACGAGGTCGACCTGGACATCCCGGCGTTCCTGCGCCGGAGCCGCTAGCGAGGCACCTCACGGGCGCCGGGGAGACTGGGGACCGCATCCCGGCAGACGGCCCCTCCCCGGGAGACGGCCCGGCGGAACATCCTGCCTCGCGGACGGGGGAAGGCGGCGCGGCCGGGTCCGCGGTCCTCGTCGAGCGCCTGGCATCCAGACGCGCCACGCTGCTCGAGCGCATCGAGGCGGCGGGCGCGCGCGCCGGGCGGGATCCTGGCCGGGTCACGCTGGTCGCCGTCACCAAGACCGCCCCCGCCGACGCGGTGCGTGCCGCCATGCAGGCCGGGTTCTCCACGTTCGGGGAGAACCGGGTCCAGGAGGCCGCAGGCAAGATCGCAGAGCTGGGTGGGCTCGGGGGGCCGCCTCCCGGAGGTCCGGCCGTGTCCGGAGGGGCGATCGCATCCGGCCGCACGGAGCACGGCCCTCGCTGGCACCTGATCGGCCCGCTGCAGTCGAACAAGGCGCGGCGAGCGGTGGAACTGTTCGACGTCGTCGAGACGGTTGACTCGCTCGCCCTGGCCCGCCGGCTCGACCGCCTCGTCGCCGAACTCGGACGCGCGGCACTGCCGGTACTCGTCGAGGTGAACGTCGACGGTGATCCGGCCAAGTCCGGGTACCGGGTCGACGCGATCGAGGCCGACCTGCCCGAGCTGATGTCGCTCCCGTGCCTCCGCCTGGCGGGACTGATGACGGTCGGACGCCTCGTCACCGACCCGGAGGCAGCGCGCTCGACGTTCCGGAGCCTGCGCGAGCTGTCGGAGCGGCTGCGCGCGCTCGACCCCCGCGTCGGCGATGCGCTCTCGATGGGCATGACGGACGACTTCGAGGTCGCGGTCGAGGAGGGGGCCACGCTGGTGAGGCTGGGCCGGGCAATCTTCGGGCCACGCCCGCAGGTGTGAAGCGCCCGGGCGACATGCCTGCCGTGTCTCGCTGGCCCCGCACCGCAAGGGCGCGGTCCAACCCGCCTATACTGCTGTCCCGTGGCCGCCTTCCTTCCCAACTTCCTGAGACTCCTGTTCCTTGCCCTGTACGTGCTCATCCTCGGGCGCGTCCTGATGAGCTGGGTCAACCCTCGGTTCGATTCGCCGGTCGGGCGCTTCCTCTACGAGACCACCGAGCCGATCCTGCGGCCGATCCGGCAGGTGCTTCCCCAGACCGGCATGGTCGACTTCTCGCCGATCGTGGCGTTCGTGGTGCTCTCGGTGGTTGCCGCCGCGCTCGGGGTCGGCTGACCGACCGCGATCGTGGCCGCGACGCGCATCGCCGTCCGGCTGACCCCCAGGGCGGGCGTGGACAGCGTCGATCCTCCGGACGAGCACGGAGAGGTACGCGCGCGCGTGCGGGCGGCGCCCGTGGAGGGGGCGGCCAACGAAGCGCTGCTCCGGCTGCTGGCCGCGTCGCTCGATCTCCCGCGCTCGTCCGTCCGCCTGCTGACGGGCAGCCGCGGCCGCCGCAAGGTGGTCGAGATCGACGGCCTCAGCGCCGACGAGGCGCGACGCCGCCTCGCAGCTGGTGGCAGGTCATGACGCGCCGCGGGGTCCGGCCGCACTGGAAGCGAACGCGCAGGGCGGTTCGCCAGGGGCGGCTGCGGCCGGTGGCAGCTCCGGCCAGTGGCAGCCGCGGCGAGCAGCAGCCGCGGCGAGCAGCAGCTCGGACGTGTCGGAGTGCCGGCGCGGCGGCGCGTTGACGCCGGGACGGGCACCGGCGGATAATCCGTCGGCGGTCAGGCCGCAGATCTCCGGGGCGATTGGCTCAGTCGGTTAGAGCGCACGGTTCACATCCGTGAGGTCACTGGTTCGAATCCAGTATCGCCCACCACATCGACCCTCGATCAAGGCCGGGAGTAGGAGTAGGTGTTCACCCCTGCTCGCCGACGGCTGACGGCGCTCCGTCTGGCCTCCCAGCGCGTGGCGCGACGCGACGGCTCCACGCCCGCTCAGGTCGTCCGGTGGATGCTTGCGCTGCAGGCGCAGGACTTCCCGGGCGTGAAGTGGTCGGTCGGTCTGCGCCATCAGGCGTCGAGCGAAGCCGCCGTCGATGCCGCGTTCCAGGGGGCCGAGATCGTGCGGTCCTGGCCGTTGCGCGGCACCCTGCACCTCGTGCCCGCCGAGGACGTGGGCTGGCTCCTGGAATTGACGGCACCCCGGGTGCTCGGCTCGGCGGCCCAGCGTCGGGCGTATCTCGGCCTCGCGGAGGCCGACGTGGAGCTGGCCCGGGGGATCGCGGTCGATGCGCTCACCGGCGGGCGCGTCCTCACGCGCGACGCGCTGCTCGGGGCGATCGAGGCAGGTGGCGTCAGCACGTCCGGCCAGCGTGCCTACCACCTCCTGTGGTATCTCGCCCAGACCGGGACCCTCGTGCTCGGGGCGCCGGCGGGCAGACAACAGACGTTCGCGCTGCTCGGCGAATGGGTGCGCACCCCCCGGCGGCTCGAGGGCGACGAGGCGCTCGCCGAGCTCGCCCTGCGCTACTTCCGGAGCCACGGACCGGCCACGGTCCGGGACCTGGCCCGCTGGTCGGCGCTCACCATGGGCGACGTGCGCCGGGGGCTGGCGATCTGCGGGTCGCAGCTTGCCGCGATCGAACTCGAGGGGGTGACCTACCACCTGGCCCCCGAGACTCTCGAGGAGCCTCTCCCGGCTACCGGCGTGCACCTGCTGCCCGGGTTCGACGAGTACCTGCTGGGCTATGCGGACCGCAGCGCGGCACTCGCTCCGGCGCACGCCCAGGCGGTGGTCCCCGGCGGCAACGGGATGTTCAAACCCACCATCGTCGTCGACGGCGAGGTCGTGGGCACCTGGCGCCGCACCGTGACCGCGCGGGAGGTCGTGATCGAGCCCCGGCTGTTCGACTCGCCGTCCGGATCGCTCCATGAGGGGCTCGAGGAAGGTCTCGCCACGGCCGCGGACGTGTACGGCGCGTTCCTGGGCCGGCAGGTGAGACTGCGGCTGCCTGGCGCCGGCGGGACGCGAGAACCGGATCCCGATCGGGCGAGTGCCTGACCCGCGCCGCGCGCACGGTCTCGGCATGGTGGTGCCCTGCGGCCGCGTCACGGCGCGGTACCCGCACTCCGTGGCCTGTGGCCCGGCCGGCTCTGGCGCCCACTCGGCGTTCAGGCGCTGCACCACCCGCCCTGGCGCCCACGAGTCGCGCTCTTCGCGCGCGACTCGTGGGCCGCTATCCTCTCCGCACCGGTCGGATGATCGCCTGGCGGTGGGCCCGTGACACTCGGAGGCGTACGGATGCGGATCGCGATTCTCGGGGCCGGAAACGTCGGTGGCGGTCTGGGCGCGGCGTGTGCCGCCGTCGGACACGAGGTCGTCTTCGGCGTCCGAGACCCGGGCAGCCTGAAGACGATGGAGGCGCTGGCGGCGATCCCCGAGGCGACCGCCACGACCCCTGCCGAGGCCGTCGAAGGGGCCGACGTCGTCGTCTTCGCCCTGCGGTGGAGCGCCGTGCCGTCAACGATCGAGGCGCTCCCTCCGCTCGCCGGGCGCGTCGTCATCGACGCGATGAACCGGCTGGACGGCGATCCGGGCCGCAGCACGACCCAGGATCTGGCCGTGCTCCTCCCGGGCGCGAAGCTGGCCAAGGCGTTCAACACCATCGGCTTCGAGAATCTCGCCACCGCGGGCGCCCGGCGCCAGCCGGCGGCGATGTTCGTGGCCGGGGACGATGCCGACGCGAAGCGCGTCGCCATGGACCTGGCCGCCGAGCTCGGGTTCGTGCCCGCGGACGCGGGCGGTGTCGTCAACGCGCTCGCGCTCGAGCACATGGTCCGGGTCTGGCTGGCGCTCTCCCAGACCTTCGGTCGGGGGGTCGGGTTCGCCATCTCGGAGGGCTGACGCGCCGGCCAGGGTGGCACGGCGCCCGAGAAAGGCAGGCGACTCGCCGCTCCGAGACGGCACGAAGCCCCGTTCAACGGCGTCCCCCGGCGCAGCCTGACGCTGGTCGACAGGGTCACCCTCCCGACCGGGGTCGTCGTCCTGACGTACCGTCCGGCGGCGTGATGGCTTCCAATCGGCCGCGGGGTGCCCCATACTCCCGACCACCGCGCCCGGCCCCTGGCGGCCGACCGGGACGGTCTGCGCGCGGGTGGGAGTACGCGACGGGTGGGGGAGGCAATGAGCGAACCGCAGACCATCGACGGGCTGCTCCAGGCGGCTCGCGCTCGTCTCCAGCGGCTCGACCCGGCGGAAGCCCTGGCCGCGACACGCGCCGGAGCGCTGTTGATCGACACGCGCTGCGCCGAGCTTCGACGCGACGACGGCGTCGTGCCGGGTTCGGTCCACGTTCCGCTCTCGGTGCTCTACTGGCGCCTCGATCCCGCGTCGCCGCATCGCGACCCGCGCCTCGCCGACACCGGACGCCGGGTCGTCCTGCTCTGTGCCCACGGGTACTCGTCGAGCATGGCCGCGGCGACCCTGCTCGATCTCGGCTTCGCAGGCGCGACGGACGTCGTCGGAGGATTCGAGGCCTGGGCCGCCGCGGGCCTGCCGGTGGAGCGCGGCTGACCCCACCCATCCGGTCGAGCGGGACGGTGCGACCAGGTGGCCCCTCCGTCCCGGGACCATTGCCGCTGTCGCCGCCGCTCCATCCGCGGCAGAGTGCGGCCACGTCCCGGATGGGCCGCACCCGCCGTGCTCGAGGCACCGTCGTCCGCGGGCCGGTCGCCCGAGCCCAAGGAGGTTCGCATGACCCGCGTCGTCGTCGTCCACCACGACCCCGCGGTCGGCGCCGAGCAGGCTGCACTCCTGCGCAGCGCCGGCTACGACGCCGAGGCCTGCGGGGGCCCCCTCGTCGAGCATTGCCCGGTCCTCGAAGCGCATCCCTGCCCGCTGGCAGACCGGGCCGACGTGCTCGTGTACGACGCCTGGGCGGCCGGCTCCGGCGAGGGCGGACACGAGCTCATCGCGCAGGTGCGGGATCTCTACGCCGACCTGCCTCTCGTCCTGACCGGCGTGGACGAGTCCCTCGCGTGGGTGGAGACCGAAGGCCCCGAACGGGTGACGCCACTTCGCGGACGTCCCGACCTGCAACGGCTGACAGCCGCGATCGAATCGGCGCTGGCCGACCAGGGGATGGCCGTCTGACCGCTGCGGAGACACGGCCATTCGGTCCTGTCCTCGCGCCGCGCTCCGTCCCTATGATGCCCGCATGGACGAGCGTGTCTTCGTCTGGTCGGCCGGGCGGCGGGTCCGCATCGTCGTCGCCGACGTCCCCGGGGATTTCGATCGGCTCTTCGACCAGATCGCCCACGACGCACGGCACATCGTGGACAGGGAACGGCTGGCCGATGACGTCAGCGCGGTGTTCAACGCGCACGTCCGGATCGGTCGCGACGAGGTCGATGGCGTCGAGGAGGTCGTCCTGACGGTGGGCTGATCGCCTGCATGACCCGGAAGCGGGCTGTGGTCGGTCGAGGCGCCGGTCGGTCCGGGCACGTCTGGTCGTCGGGGCACAGGTCGCGCACCAGGTCGGTCCGGGCACCTCTGATACCCTGCGTCCAGCTCGGGTAACGATCGTCGAGTCGAGGAACCGGGGCTCAGCGGCCCGAGGGGACGCACGTGAGCGAGACGGAGGCGCAGGACTCCCAGCACCCGTTCGTGAACTTCCACGTCCGCCGGCGGGAATGGCGCGAGGCGCTGGCACTCATCGATCGAGGAGGGCGCCACGCGGCCATCGCGCGGTGGTGGCTGGACGGACGCCTTCCCGGCGACGAGCTCCGCGGCCCTGCTCCTCGAGTGGTGGCCGGACTGCGACTTCGACGTCGGGGGCGGTTCCCAGGACGTCAACCTCGCGATGTTCCAGGCTGCCGCTCCGGCGCTGGGCGCGCCGCTCCCCGAAGGGGATCACCTGCGGGTCTGTCGCGAGCAGGCGCCGGGGGAGCGACCCGGAATCGCCTGGCGGCTCGATTACGAGCAGTCCCCGGCAGCGTCGCGCGGCGGGCCCGGCCCGGCGGGTGGGGCGGTCCTCTGCGGAGACGTCGACAGGTCCGACGTCCTCGGCTACTTCGTCGGCGACCAGGGAGGCGAGGTCATCGTGGACCCGGCCTGCATCCGGGGACTCGTGAGGGTGACCGCCTGGCGGCGTTCCTCCGACCGACCCGGCTGACCCGGCGCGCCCCATCCGGCGAGGCCGCCCGATACGGCAAAGGCCTGCCCGATCCGGCAAAGGCCTGCCCGATCCGGACCCGTCCCGGCCGCCCGGATCAGGCCGGGCCTCCCGATCCAGACGGCTGCCTGCCCGGGTAGGTAGTTGCCTACGCAACAAGTCGGTGGGATGATGGCGGCCACGAAACCCGGAGGAACCATGCCCGCCATCACCGTCCAGGACATCACGCAGCTGGCCCGGATCCCGGCCCCGGATCCGCTGAGCACCCACCAGCGTCCCGTCAGGACCGTCACGAGTGCCCCGAGCGGGCTCGAGGGCGAGGGCTTTCCGGTGCGTCGGGCGTTCGCCGGTGTCGACCTCGCGGACCTGGATCCGTTCGTCCACATGGACCAGATGGGGGAGGTCGAATACGCGCCGGGCGAACCGAAGGGCACGCCCTGGCACCCGCACCGGGGTTTCGAGACGGTCACCTACATGATCGACGGCACGTTCGAGCACAGCGACTCGAACGGCGGCGGCGGCGTGATCACCAACGGGGACACGCAGTGGATGACGGCTGGGGCCGGAATCCTGCACATCGAGAAGCCGCCCGAAGCGCTCGTGGTCAGCGGCGGCCTCTTTCACGGCATCCAGCTCTGGGTGAACCTCCCGAGCGCCGAGAAGTGGGCAGCGCCGCGGTACCAGGATCTGCGCGCGGGAGAGGTGGGCCTGCTCGCGTCCGCGGACGGCGGGTCGCTCGTGCGCGTCATCGCGGGAGACGTCGCCGGACACCGGGGTCCCGGCTCGACCTACACGCCGATGACCATGATCCACGCCTCGCTGGCGCCGGGTGCGAACCTGTCGATCCCGTGGCGGTCCGACTACAACGCGCTGGCCTACGTCCTGTCGGGGGTCGGGTCGGTCGGGACCGAGCATCGGCCCATCCGCATGGGCCAGCTGGCCGTGTTCGGGCCGGGCGATGCCGTGGCCATCGACGCCGCGTCCGCCCAGGAGAGCCGCAGCCCCCAGCTGGAGGTGCTGCTCCTCGGCGGGCGTCCCATCCGCGAGCCCGTGGCCTGGTACGGCCCGTTCGTGATGAACACGCGCGAGGAGCTCATGCAGGCGGTCGCCGACTACCAGGCGGGACGCCTCGGAACCATTCCGGCCGTGCACAACGCGCCGACGACGGTCATCGAGTCACGCCAGCCGACGGCCGGCGGGCGCTGACAGGTCGCGTCGGGGCCTCGTATCGCCGGCCGCGAGCGTCATCGCGCCGGCGGCCAGCACGATGACCGCCGAGACCACCAGTGCGTGGGCCATGCCCACGGTGAACGCGCCCATCACGCTTCCGCCGAGCTGTACCGACGTGCCGAGGAAGATCGCGCCCACGAGCCGGGGCGGGATGGCCGCGGCAGCCACGGCGAGGGCCAGTGCGAAGCTCGTGACCATGCCCGTCTGACGGAACGTGGCCAGGGTGGCGCTCGCCACGCCGAGCCGCTCGCGAGGTGCGGCGCCCATGACGGCGCTCGTGTTCGGCGACCAGAAGAGGCCGCCGCCGACCCCCAGCACGACCAGCCCGGCCAGCAGCAGCGCGTACGGGGAGGTCGTCGTGAGCTGCGTGAGCATGATGCACGCGACCGCCTGGAGGAGCAGTCCCGCCGTGGCCGGCACCTGCGCCCCGACGCGGTCGGACACGATGCCGCCGAGCGGCCCGACGACCGACTGGACGACCGAGAGGGGCAGGATCATCAGCGCGGCCTGGAGGGGAGCGACGCCCTTCACCGCCTGCAGGTAGAAGACGATCAGGAAGTTCACCGAGAACATGCTCAGGCTCTGGAGCGTGGCGGCGGCGGTGCCGAACGCGATCACCCTCGACCGGAGCAGCGCCGGGTCCACGAAATGGACGCCGGCGCCGCGTTCCGAGCGGACGAACAGCGCCTCGAGCACCAGGAACGCCGCGAAGAGCCCGAGCGTGGGCGCCGACGTCCAGCCCCACGAGATCCCCTGGGAGAGTCCGATCAGGAGGCAGGAGATGCCCCCCGAGAACAGGACCATGCCCAGGAGGTCGAACCGCTCGCGCCGTCGCGGCTCGCCGATCTCGTGGAGCGCGAGGTAGCCCCACAGCGTGCCGACGATCCCCACCGGGACGTTCACGAGGAAGATCCACTGCCACGAGAGCAC
This sequence comes from uncultured Chloroflexia bacterium, assembly GCA_963757865.1. Taxonomy (GTDB): domain Bacteria; phylum Chloroflexota; class Limnocylindria; order Limnocylindrales; family CSP1-4; genus JAJYNJ01. The sequence continues at coordinate 394,654 of CAVWSU010000021.1, read as the reverse complement.
GGCCAGGATCAGCCCGCCGGCGACGGGACCCACGATGTTCCCGATCGCCCAGGTGATCGCGTTCATGCCCATCGCCCGCCCGCGCTCGCCGGCCGGGAACGCCTCCGTGATGATCGCCATGGCGTTCGCCATCAGCATGGCGCCGCCCACGCCCTGCACGAGCCGGAACAGCACCAGCTCGGCGCCGGTGCCCGCAAACGCGCAGAGGAGCGACCCGACGGTGAACACGGCGAAGCCGGCGTTGTACATGCGGACGCGGCCGAACATGTCCGCGAGCCGCCCGAACAGCATCAGGAAGATCGTGCTCATCAGGATGTAGCCCATGAGCACCCAGATCATCGTCACGAGGTCCGACCGCAGGCTGGTCATGATGGTCGGCAGACCAAGGACCACGATCGAGGAGTCGATGGCCGCCATCGCGGATCCGAGCGTGGTGACCGACAGGGCCACCCACTTGTACTCGATTCCGCGGCGCACGGGTCCCGCCTGCTCCGGCTGCGGGCGGGAACCGGCGGTTCGCCGGCCCTGGTTCGCGGTCTCCTGGCTCACCTGGTGGCGTCCTCCTGTCGGGTCACGCGGGGTGGGAGCGACCGGCGGCAGTTCGTCCACCTGCCATGACTCCGCATCTGGCACCATTCTCTCGCGAGATGGCGCACCGCGAGAGGAGGGGGCATGACCCAGCAGGCCGACCGGATCCCGGTGCTCGACCACGGGTACGTCAGGCTCGTCGACGCGATGGGGGACGACCTGACCGTCGTGAACGCGGCGAAAGTCAGCTTCGACAAGGAGGCCGCGAGCTTCGGGCCCCGCGAGGAACGACTGCTCGCGTTCCTTGGCCGCGAGGGTCACACGAGCCCGTTCCGGCACGCGATCCTGTCCTTCGAGATCTACGCGCCGCTGATGGTGGCGCGCCAGTGGTGGAAGTACGTGGTGGGCTCGGACCACACCATGGAGGCGTGGAACGAATCGAGCCGGCGGTACGTGACGGAGGAGCCGACGTTCCACGCGATCGAGCCGGGAGCCTGGCGCAGCGCCCCGGCCAACCGGAAGCAGGGCTCGGGCGAGCCCCTTGCCGCAGAGGTCGGCGAACGACTCTCCGCCGCGCTGGCCGCGCATCACGCGCGATCGCTGCAGCTCTACGAGGAAGCCATCGCCGCGGGCGTGGCCGTGGAGCAGGCGCGGGTGTTCCTGCCGGCCTATGCCATGTACGTGCGGTGGCGCTGGACGGCGTCGCTGCAGTCCGTGGGGCACTTCCTCGACCAGAGGCTCGCGGACGATGCACAGCGCGAGATCGCCGCATATGCCGGGGCCGTCCGTGCATTGGCCGCCGCCCGTTTCCCGCATGCGCTGGCGGCGCTCGTCCACGCGGCCGACGACCAGGCCGCGGGGCCCGGCGGAACCACGGATGACTGATCCCCTGCGATCGGCCGATCGCACGCCGCCGGCTGAGGGCCTGCCGCCGGCCGATCAGACGCCGCCGGCAGGCGCCGCGAGGCCCCGCGGTCGCGACCGCGGGCAGGGTCTTGCCGAATACGCCGTGATCCTCGCGCTCGTCGCCCTGTTCGTGCTCCTCGGCCTGCTGCTCCTCGGTCTGCACTTCGGCGACCAGGTCAGCCTGGCCACCCCGGTGCCGAGTGCGCTGCCGAGCGCGCTCCCCGGTCCGTCGTTCGTGGTGGCGTCGCCGGTCGGCTGACGGGCAGGTCACCGCCCCTGGACGCCGCGACCCTCAGTCGTGCGCGGCGCTCTCGCGGGCAAGCCGCCGGAGCACGGCCGGCAGGATGCCGCCCTCGCGGTAGTAGTCGACCTCGATCGGGCCGTCCAGGCGCGCGATCGCGCGGAACGAGCGCGAGGTCCCGTCGCCGGCCCGTGCCTCGACCGTCACCTCCTGCCGGGGACGGAGCGCGCCGGCGAGGCCCCTCACGGAGAACGACTCCGTGCCTGTGAGACCGAGCGAGGCCGCGTTCTCGCCCTCCACGAACTGGAGCGGCAGGACGCCCATGCCGACGAGGTTGGAGCGGTGGATCCGCTCGTAGCTCTCGGCGAGCACCGCCCGCACGCCGAGCAGCGCCGTGCCCTTGGCGGCCCAGTCGCGCGAACTCCCGCTGCCGTACTCGCGGCCGCCGATCACCACCAGCGGCACGCCTTCGGACGCGTAGCGCATGGCCGCGTCGTAGATGAACATCTCGTCGCCCGACGGCTGGTGCGCGGTATACGGCCCCTCGCGCTCGACCAGCCTGTTGCGCAGGCGGATGTTGGCGAATGTGCCGCGCATCATCACCTCGTGATGCCCACGGCGGGAGCCGTAGCTGTTGAATTCGAGCGGCCCCACGCCGTGAGCCTGCAGCCACTGTCCCGCCGGGCTCGCGGCGGCGATCGTGCCCGCCGGCGAGATGTGGTCGGTCGTCACGGAGTCCCCGAGCACGGCCAGCACGCGCGCGCCCTCGATGTCGGTGACGCCGGAGGCCTCCGCCGTCAGCCCCTCGAAGAACGGCGGCCGTGCCACGTAGGTCGACTCCGGATCCCAGGCGTACCGGTCGCCGGACGGGATCGGGAGGGCCCGCCAGCGATCGTCGCCCTCGAAGACGCTGGCGTACGTCCGCCGGAAGAGCTCGGGGTCGATCGCCTTGTCGATGGTGCTGCGGATCTCGTCGGCTGACGGCCAGAGCTCGTCCAGCATGACGGGCCGGCCCTGGGCATCGCGACCGAGCGGCTCGCGGGTGAGGTCGACGTCGACGCGACCGGCCAGCGCGAACGCGACCACCAGCGGCGGCGAGGCGAGGTAGCTCACGCGCGCGAGGGGATGGATGCGTCCCTCGAAGTTGCGGTTGCCCGAGAGAACGGCGGCGACGGTCAGGTCGTGCTCCTCGATGGCGCGTGCGACCGGGGCGTCCAGCGGGCCGCTGTTGCCGATGCAGGTCGTGCAGCCGTAGCCCACCAGCTCGAACCCGAGCCGTTCGAGCGGCTTCATGAGCCCCGCCGCCTCGAGGTAGGCCGTCACGGCCCGTGAGCCGGGGGCGAGGCTCGTCTTGACCGTCTCCGGGACGGTGAGGCCGCGCGCCACCGCGTTGCGGGCCAGCAGGCCGGCGCCCACCATCACCGTCGGGTTGGACGTGTTCGTGCAGCTCGTGATGGCGGCGATCACCACCGATCCCGGTGCGGATGACGGCGCCGTCGCCGTCGGACCCGACGTGGACGGCCGTGTACGGCGACGCCCCGGTCTCGGACGCCGCCGGCGCGGACGCCGCCGCCCCCGGGTACGCCGCGCGGAACGAGTCGCGGAGCTCGCGCAGCGGCACCCGGTCCTGCGGCCGCCGCGGCCCCGCCACGCTGGGTTCGACGGAGGAGAGGTCCAGGTCGAGCAGGACGTCGAATTCCGGCACCACGCCCGGGTTCCGCCACAGGCCCTGCGCCTTCGCATAGGCCTCCACGAGCCGGAGGCGGTCCTCGTGGCGGCCCGTCAGCCGCAGGTACGCCAGCGTCTCGTCGTCGATCGGGAACAGCGTGGCGGTCGCGCCGAACTCCGGAGACATGTTCGAGATCGTTGCCCGGTCGGGGAGCGACAGCGTCGCCAGTCCATCGCCGGCGAACTCGACGAAGGCGCCCACGACGCCCTGCCGGCGCAGCATCTCGGTCACGGACAGCACGAGGTCCGTGGCAGTGCTGCCGCGCGGGAGCGCCCCGGACAGGTGCACGCCGACGACGCGGGGCATCGGCTGGTACAGCGGCTGTCCCAGGAGTACGGCCTCCGCCTCGATCCCGCCCACGCCGTACCCCAGCACGCCGAGGCCGTTCACCATCGTCGTGTGGGAGTCGGTGCCGACGAGCGTGTCGGGGAAGGCCACGCGACCGGACGCGTCCGCGCGATCCGTCACGACGGTCGCGAGGTACTCGAGGTTCACCTGGTGGACGATGCCCGTGCCCGGCGGCACGACGCGGAGGTCGTCGAACGCGGTCTGGGCCCACCGCAGCAGCTGGTAGCGCTCGCCGTTTCGCTCGTATTCGCGCCCGACGTTGAACTGGAACGAATCCGGCAACCGGTAGCGATCCACCTGCACCGAGTGATCGATGACGAGGTCGGCCGGCACGAGGGGGTTGATGCGGGCCGGGTCGCCCCCGAGGTCCGCCATCGCGTCGCGCATCGCGGCCAGGTCGACCACGGCCGGCACGCCGGTGAAGTCCTGGAGCAGGACGCGCGCCGGCATGAAGGGGATCTCGGCCGAGGTGGTCGACCCGGGCCGCCACGCCGCAAGCGTCTGCACGTCGGCCTCGGCCACGATGCCGCCACCCGCGTGCCGGAGCACGTTCTCCAGCAGGATCTTCACGGTCACGGGAGTCCGCGCGGGCTCGTATCCCAGCGCACGAAGGGCATCCAGCCGGTAGTGGTCGGGGAGCCCGTCGCCGAGCGGCGCGCGCGCGTCGAACGGATCGGGTCGAATTGGACGAGACGGCATGGTGCTCGAACCTCCCAGGATCGCGCCGGTGGCGCGGGAACATCGGCACCTGACGGGAGCGCCCGCCTCGGGTCGGACGGCGCGAGTATATCGCCTCCGGGGAGCAGGCTCCGCCGTGCGCGAGGTGCTCGCGATGCGTCGGTGCCTGTCGTGGCCGGTCGCGGAGGGCGGCGCGGCCGGACCACATCCGGCTACGATGGCGCGACGGCACGGGACGGCCCGACGGCGTCCCGGGAGTCCGCGTCGACGGCAGTGGCGCGTCGAGGATCGTGCACGAGCGGGGGAGCAGGTGCGGTCGCCCTGGCGAAGGAACGATCAGCGCGAACCTGGGGACGCGGCGCATCAGGGTGAGCCGCTCGCGGGCAACGCCGGCGGCGCGCGCGGTGGCGAGGGCGCGCCGGGCGCCGGCCCGGACGCCACGCGCCCGGAGGTCGCGGCCACGTCGGCCGCCGCCGTGGGTGCGCCGGGCGGTGCCGGCGCGGGCGCTTCGGGCGGTCCCGATTCCGATCACGACACAGCCTCCGGCCCCGATCCGATCCGGCTCGGCCTGCCCCGCATCGGGTTCGTCGGCGCGGGCCGCGTGGGGACCGTGCTGGGGATCGCGCTCCGGCGTGCCGGCTGGCCCGTGACGGCGGTGGCCTCGCGCGACCCCGCTCGCAGGGACGCGTTCGTCGCGCTCGTGCCGGGCGCGAAGGGATTCGAGGCGCCCCACGCCGTCGTCGACGAATCGGACCTCCTGTTCGTCACCGTCCCCGACGACGCCATCGCGGACGTGGCGGCGGGCATCCGGCTGTACAGCGGCCAGGCCATCGTCCATACGAGCGGCGCCCTGCCTGCGGCAGTGCTCGCGCCGGCGATGGCAGCCGGCACGGAGGCCGGAAGCTTCCACCCGCTCGTCGCCTTCGCCGATCTCCACACGGCCCTCGCGGCACTCCCCGGCGCGTATCTGGCCATCGAGGGCGACGAGGGGCTGCTGCCGCTGCTGTCGGACCTCGCGGCCGCAATGGGCGCGCGGCCCGTCCGGGTGACGGCCGCCGGGAAGGCCGCGCACCACGCAGCCGCGGTCATGGCGGCGGGCGGCCTGGTCGCGGTCCTCGACGCCGTGGCCGAGCTCGGCGGGTCAGCGGGGCTCCTCGGTGAGGACAGGCTGGGCGCCTACCTGGGCCTGGCCGGGCAGGCGCTGGAGAACGCGCGGCGGCTCGGAACAGCAGGCGCCCTCACCGGGCCCATCGTGCGAGGCGACCTGGGAACCGTGCGCCTCCACCTCGATGCGCTGCGTCGCCTGGCGCCGGATGTCGTTCCCCTGTACGTCGCCCTGTCCCGCCGGGCCCTCGCCATCGCCCAGGCGCGGGGCGACCTGGGGCCGGAGCGCACCGCCGAGCTGCTGGCATTGCTTGCGTCGGAACGTTGAGTGGGTACCATAGAGGGCATGCAGCACAGCCTCGCCCCGGGTCGCTCCGCCCGGCTCATGCCCCGTTTCGTGGCGCCGTCGATCCACGGGCGCGAGGCACGCCTCGGACTCCACCGCATGGCGCCCGGGATGATCACGGGCGCCGCCGCTCCGTCGCGCGGAGCACGGATCGGACTACGCGACCGGCGGGGCATGACCATCGCGGAGGCGCGGCCGCACCGTTCGGGCCTGCTGCGCCGCGAGCCCGTGCTGCGCTGGACGAGCGACCTGGGGGACCGCCGGACCACGGCCTCACTTCGCCCCGCGCCGTGGCGGCGCTGAGGCGGGAGGCGACCGGGGGGGCTCGCGGGGCTGTGCCCGCTCGGGTCAGGCCCGCACAGGCCGTACCCGCAATGTCGGCGGGGGGGCTCGTGATCCGCACGTCGGGCGGGGAAGCGGAGATCGTGCTCGGCCGCCGTTCGCGGCAGCGCGAGGGGAGCCACTGGACGCTGCCGAAGGGGACGCCCGACGCCGGCGAGTCGGTCGAGCAGACGGCGTTACGGGAGGTCGAGGAGGAGACCGGGCTGCGCGTGCGGATCGTCGAGCCCGTCGGGTCGATCCGGTACTCGTTCGTCCAGGGGGGCACGCGCATCGACAAGACGGTTCACCACTTCCTCATGGTCCCTGCGGGCGGAAACCTGTCCGATCACGACCGGGAGTTCGACGAGGTCCGCTGGGTGCCGGTGACGGAGGCGGTCCACCTGCTGAGCTACGAGACCGAGCGCGAGATCGTCGAGCGGGCCACGCCCGCGATCGCGGCGCTCCGGGAGCGCGGGTCCGCCTGATCCGGAACCCGACCAAGGAGAAGTCACCCATGCGAGCCACGGCGCTGATCGAGCGTCATCGCGCGCTCGGAGCGCGGCTGGTCGAGTTCGCCGGCTGGGAGATGCCCATCCAGTACACGGGCATCCTCGAGGAGCACCGGGCGGTGCGGCAGCGGGCGGGGGTGTTCGACCTTTCGCACATGGCCGAGCTGCACCTGGACGGACGAGAGGCCGGCGCCGCGCTCGCCTACGCGCTCGTCACGGACCCGCCGTCGCTCACGGTGGGCCGTGCCCACTACTCGATGATCTGCGCGCCCGACGGCGGCGTGATCGACGATCTCATCGTGTACCGGCTCGCGCCGGACCATTTCCTGGTCGTCGCCAACGCCGGCAACGCGGCCGTCGTCGCGGAGGAGCTCGCGGCCCGGATCGCAGGATTCGAGGTCACCCTCGACGACGCGTCGCTGCGCACCACGCTCGTGGCCATCCAGGGTCCGGTCGCCGTCTCGGTGCTGACGCCGCTCACCGACGTCGACCTGGGCTCGCTGCGCTACTACGCGATCGCGGAGGGCCACGTGGCCGGATACCCGGCCCTCGTGGCACGGACGGGGTACACCGGCGAGGACGGCTTCGAGTGCTTCGTCGCGTGGGACGACGGCGTCAGCGTCTTCGACCAGCTGCTGGCGGCGGGCGCGCCCGAGGGCGTGATCCCGGTCGGACTCGGGGCGCGCGACACCCTGCGCCTGGAGGCCGGGATGCCCCTCTACGGCAACGAGCTGGGCAGAGACACGACCCCGTTCGACGCGGGGCTCGGGCGGGTCGTGAAGTTCGGGAAGGCCGGGGATTTCGTGGGTCGCGAGGCGCTGCTCGCCGCGCAGGAGCGAGGGCGCAGCAAGGCGCTCGTGGGCCTGGTGGTGCGGGGCAGGGGCATCGCGCGCCACGGCTACGCGGTCCACCGCCCGGGCGCGGCGGCAGAAGACGGGCCGGCTGGCATCGTCACCAGCGGCACCCAGTCGCCCACGCTCGGGGAGCCGATCGCGATGGCATACGTCCCACCGGACGCCGCCGACGCCGGTACGATGCTCGAGGTCGAGATCCGTGATGCGCGGGTGCCTGTCGAGGTGGTCGCGCTGCCGTTCTACCGCCGCCCGGCCTGACGGCGGAGACAGGGACAGGGCCCTGACAGGGAGATGGACGTGGACGTGAGGGACGGACTCCTGTACACCGACGAGCACGAGTGGCTCCGGGTGGAGGGCGATTCGGGCGTGGTGGGCATCACGGCCTTCGCCGCCGAGCAGCTCGGTGACATCGTGTTCGTGGAGCTGCCGCAGGTGGGCCGGACGCTCGAGCGTGCCGAGGCGTTCGGCGTCGTCGAGTCGGTCAAGGCCGTCAGCGATCTCTTCGCCCCGGTCCCGGGCGAGGTCATCGAGGTCAACGAGGCCCTGGCCGCGAAGCCGGAGCTGCTCAACTCCGACCCGTACGGTGAGGGGTGGATCACGCGCGTGCGCATCGCCGACGAGGGCGCCACGACGGACCTGAAGGACGCGGCGGCGTATCGCGCCCTCATCGGAGCCTGACATCATGCCCTACGGGCCACACACGGCGGACGACCGCGCGAGGATGCGCGACGCGATCGGCATCGCGTCGATCGACGACCTGTTCGACGACATCCCGGCCGCCGTGCGCGCCCACGGCCTCGACCTGCCCGGCCCGGAGCCCGAGCTCGAGCTGTCGATGCGCCTGCGGGACCTGGCGGGACGGAACCGCGTCGACCTGGCGAGCTTCCTGGGCGCCGGGGTCTACCGGCACTACGTGCCCGCGGCGGTCGACCAGATCGTCTCGCGGGGCGAGTTCTACACCGCGTACACGCCCTACCAGCCGGAGATCAGCCAGGGCACGCTCCAGACGATCTACGAGTACCAGTCGATGCTCGCGGAGCTGACCGGACTCGACGCCGTCTCCGCCTCGCACTACGACGGCGCGACGGCCACGGCCGAGGCCGCGCTCATGTGCCTGCGTGCGACCGGCCGCGCCCGCATCCTCGTGAGCGCCGCCGTCCACCCCCAGTACACGGGCACGGCGCGCACCTACCTCGACGGCAGCCGCTTCGCCCTCGAGACGATCCCGCTGTCCGCCGACGGCACGACCGACCTCGCCGCCCTCGAGCGCCTCCTGGCGGACGGCGAGCGCCCGGTGGCCGGCGTGCTGGTCGCCCAGCCCAACGTGCTCGGCGTCCTCGAGCCGATGGCGGAGGTCGCGCGGCTGGCGCACGGGGCCGGAGCCCTGTTCGTGGCCGTGGTCGAGCCCGTGTCCCTGGCCGTCCTTGCGCCCCCCGGCGCGTACGGCGCCGACATCGCCGCTGGCGAGGGCCAGCCGCTCGGGCTGCCCCTCGGATACGGCGGACCGTACCTGGGCATCCTCGCCGCCACGACGGCCCTGACGCGCCAGCTGCCCGGGCGCCTGGTGGGCCGGACCACCGACGCCGACGGGCGACGAGCCTTCGTGATGACCCTGCGGGCACGCGAGCAGGACATCCGGCGCGAGCGCGCCGCCAGCAACATCTGCACGAACCAGGCCCTGTGCGCCCTCGCGGCCACGGTGTATCTCGCCACGATCGGACCGCACGGGCTGCGCGACGCGGCAGCCCTCGGGGCGGCACGGGCCCGGGAGCTCGAACGCGCGCTCGCCGCCGCGGGGGCGCCGCGCATCCACGATGCGCCGTACCTCAACGAGTTCGCCGTGCGCGTCCCGGACGCGCCGCGCGTCCACGCGGCCCTGCTCGAGCGGGGGATCCTCGCGGGCCTGCCCCTGGCGGACTGGTTCCCGGACGATCTCCGGCTCCGCGACGGCCTGCTCGTGTGCGCCACGGAGGTGACGCGGCCCGCCGAGATCGAGGCGTTTGCCGCGGCCCTGGCCGGCGTGACGGCTGAGGTGGTGGCGTGACCGGCGACGCCGGCGGGTCGGGCCCGATGCCCTCGACCGTCGACCGGATGCCCAGCGGCGCCGGGCTTCGGCCCGCCGTCGGCCCGGTGCTCCAGCCCACGCTCGACGAGCTGTCCCGACCGGGGCGCCACGTCACGCGCATTCCGCACCCGCCCGCGGACGCCCTGGCCGGCATCCCGGCCGCGCAGCTCCGCGACCTGCCGCCGGCGCTGCCCGAGGTGGACGAGCCCGACGCGGTGCGTCACTTCGTGAACCTCTCGCACCTGAACTACGCGGTCGACACGGGGTTCTATCCCCTCGGCTCGTGCACGATGAAATGGAATCCCAAGCTCAACGAGTGGGCCGCGCGCCTGCCGGGCTTCGCGGACCTGCATCCGCTCGTCCCGGACGCCGCCGCGCAGGGCACGCTGCAGGTCCTCTGGGAGCTGGAGCGGTGGCTGTGCGCGATCTCCGGCATGCGAGCGGTCACGCTCCAGCCCGCCGCCGGAGCCCAGGGCGAGCTGACGGGCATCCTGATGGTCCGTGCGTACCATCGCAGCCGGGGCGACGCGGAGCGCAGCGAGATCATCGTCCCCGACTCGTCCCACGGGACGAATCCCGCGACGGCCTCGATGGCCGGCTACCGCACCATCACGGTCGCCTCCGACCGGCGCGGCGGGGTCGACCTCGACGTCCTGCGCGGGGCGCTCGGACCGCGCACGGCGGCGGTCATGCTCACGAATCCATCGACGCTCGGCCTCTTCGAGGACAGGGTGGTGGAGATCGTCGAGGCCGTGCACGCCGTGGGAGCCCTGGCGTACATGGACGGCGCGAACATGAACGCCGTGCTCGGCAAGTTCCGGCCGGGCGACGCCGGCTTCGACGTCATGCACTTCAACACGCACAAGACGTTCTCGACGCCGCACGGCGGGGGAGGGCCGGGCGCCGGACCCGTGGCCGTGGGCGAGAAGCTCCTGCCGTTCCTCCCCGCGCCGCGAGTCCTCCGCGAGGCCGATGGCGCGTTCCGCCTCGAGCGGCCGGAGGAGCGTCCCTCGTCGATCGGCCGCGTCCGATCGTTCGTGGGCAGCGTCGGCGTGCTCCTGCGCGCCTACACGTACCTGCTGGCACACGGCGGAAGCGGGCTCGAGGAAGTGTCGGAGGACGCCGTCCTCGCGGCGAACTACCTGCGCCACCGGCTGCGCGGCACGTACGACATCCCGTTCGACCGGGTGTGCAAGCACGAGTTCGTGGCGTCCTCGTCCACGCTGAAACACGAGACCGGGATCCGGACCCTCGACGTCGCGAAGCGGCTCATCGATCACGGTCACCATCCGCCAACGATCTACTTCCCCCTGATCGTGGAAGAGGCGCTGCTGATCGAGCCGACGGAGACGGAGGCGATCGAGACGCTCGACGACTTCGCCGACGCGCTGCTCGCGATCGCGGCCGAGGCGCACGCCGACCCGGACGTGGTCCATTCCGCCCCTCACACGGCGCCGGTGCGGCGGCTCGACGAGGCCACCGCGGCCCGCCAGCCCGACCTGCACTGGCGGCCGATGACGGGCGCGCAGATGCCCTGCTCCGACTGACCCGGCAGGCTCGGCGTTCCGCTCCGCGGAACGGTCGCAGGTCGCTCCTGAACCTTTCGGCCCCTCGCGTGGTAATTGAAACGCAAGGACGTTCCGACCACGCACCAGAGGAGGATGAGTGGCCGACCCGGAGCCGACTGACGCTACGCTCGTCAACGACGTTCGGGACGGCGACCTGAAGGCCTTCGAGGTCTTCTACCGCCGCTACGAATCCGCGGTGTTCCGCACCGCCCTGGCGCTGCTTCGCGACGAGATGACCGCCGAAGAAGTCGTCACGGATACGTTCCTGCGCGCCCACGGCGCACGGGAGCGGCTCGACCCGGAGCGTCCGCCCCTGCCCTGGCTGCAGCGCGTGGCGGTCAACCTGTCGCTCAACCACCTGCGCCGTCGCCGGTTCGGCATCGAACCCCTGCCCGAGGCCGGCTCCTGGCCGGACGAGCACGCGATGGTGCCCGAGGCGGCGGCCGAGCGGCGCGAGACGACCGCTGCCCTGGCACGCGGGATCGAGAGGCTGCCCGTGCAGATGCGTGCCGTGGTCGTGCTCCGGTTCGTGCAGGATGCGAGCCTGGCCGAGATCGCGGACACGCTCGACTGTCCCGTCGGCACCGTCAAGAGCCGGCTGCACAACGCCCTCCGGCTGCTTCGCGCCGACATGCGACGCGAGTTCGAGACCGCGCCGGCGCCGGCGATGCCGGTCGTGCCGTTGCCGGACGTGGCAGAGGGCCCGGCGACGTGAGCGTCTGGGGCGCCCTTCGCCGCCATGCCGGGCCCGCGGATCAGGCATGCGACACGCACCGGGCCGTGCTCGTGGACCTCGTCGAGGAGCGGCTGGCCGGTGCGGATCTCCCCGCCGACCGGGCCACGAGGCGCGCGCTCGATCACCTGGCCCGTTGCCCCGAATGCCGGCGGGAGACCGGGGACATGGTCCTCGTCGTCGCCGGGCTGCGCCGCCTCGGCTCCGCGGCCCGCCTGGCCGGCGTCCCGGCGGACGGCTGGCCACGACTGGTCGAACGGCTGACGCTCGCGCCCGCTCGGCGGGGGCACGGCCGCCGGACCTCGCTCGCGGGCCTCGTGGCGGTGCCCCTGCTCGCGGCGCTCCTGGTCGTGCCGGGCCTGTACCGCGAGACCGCCGGTACCGCCGGCGACGCGTCTGCCGGCATCCAGTCCGTCACAGCGGCCGCTCCCGCCCCGGTCCTGGTTCCGGCGTTCCGGGCCGCCGCGCTCGACCGGGCCTATGACGGGGCCGAGGACGCCGCGGTCGTCCTGGCGCAGCCCGTGGAAATCGCTCCGCGTGGTTCGCTGCCGGACGGCCTGAAGGCTCTCCGGGAGGGGGTCGATGGCGCGTTGCCGTCGGAGACGACGACGGTGACGGCCGAATGATGGGAACGCCGGTGGGCGAGCCAGCCAGCACGGCCCGGAGCCCGTGAAGCGCTCGTCCGTTCGTCGATCGACCGGCATGCAAGGCCGGCGCGAGTGTCCCAATCGCGGAATGTCGTAGAGGAGGAACAACCGAGTGTCAACCAGACGACACATGATGGCCGTGGTCGCCGTGGCCGGCATCGTGTTCGGCGCCTGCAGTGGCGCCGCCACGACCGCTCCCACCACGGCCCCGGCCAGCGTGGCCGCCCCGGCCAGCGCGGCCGCCCCGGCCAGCGCGGCTGCGTCCGCCGGCGCGAGCAGCGCCCCGCTCACGGGCGCCGAGGCCCAGGCGTTCAGCACCAACTACAAGCCGACCGCGGGCACCCCGGGCGGCACGCTGATCATGGGCGAGTGGCAGGCTGCCGCCCAGCTCAACCCGTACTACACGAACTCCGAGGCCGACGTCGAGGCCATCATGCCGATCCTGCGCAGCTGCGCGACGACGACGGCGGACGGCAAGTTCATCCCCGATCTGTGCACGCAGATCCCGACCACCAGCAACGGCGGCATCGTCATCACCGGCAACACGATGACCATGACGCTGCACCTGAAGCCGGGCCTGCAGTGGTCTGACGGCACGCCGCTGACCATGAACGACTTCAAGTACACGTGGCAGTGGACCCAGGACAAGGCGCAGTCGGGCTGCATCTACTGCGGCCAGACCAGCGGCTTCCAGGAGGTCACCGCCATCGACGTCTCGTCCGACGGACTGACGGCGACGTACCACTTCAACACGCTGTTCGGCGGCTGGCTGGGCATGCTCACGAGCATGTGGCCGATGCAGCAGAAGTACATGTCGTCCATCTCGGTCGCGGACGCGGCCAAGAACGTCGTACCCGTTCGGCGCCGGCGTCATCAACGCGCCGACCTCGGGCCCGTACGTCATCACCAACATCTCGTCGAGCGAGATCGACTACGCGCCGAACCCGCACTGGCACGGCGGCGTGAGCTCCGCGCACCCGACGTATCTCCAGGCCCTGAAGTTCCAGTACTTCGGCGACCAGAACGGCGAGATCGCGGCGTTCGTCAGCGGCAACATCGACGTCGCGTTCGATCTGCTGCAAGACTCGTACCCGGCGATCGCAGAAGGTTCCGGCCTCGATCGGGACCGCATCGCTGACGCCCCTCTGGGAGTACGAGCACTTCGACCTCAACAACGACCCGAACAACAAGCGCGGCAACGGCATGTCGGACCTCAACGTCCGCAAGGCCCTCGCCATGTCGGTGGACAAGCAGGCGATCATCAACGCGGACTTCCCCGGCCAGAGCCTGACGCCGGCCTGCTCGCCGGCCGCGCCGGGTGAGTGGTACCGGAAGGACGAGACCTGCCCGTCGTACGACCCGGCAGGCGCCAAGACCGCCCTCCAGGCGGCCGGCTACGCCGTCGACTCCGCCGGCTACATGGCCAAGGGCGGCAAGGAGATGAACCTCGAGCTCTGCACCACGTCGGGCAACCCGACGCGCCTGACCGAGCTCCAGAAGCTCTCCGCCGACCTCAAGGCCATCAACGTCAAGAGCTACATCAAGACGGTCCCGGCGGCCTCGGCCCTGTTCGCCGGCTGGACCGGCACGACGCCGACCACCGACTGCAGCATCTACCGCGGCAACTACGACATTGCCGACTTCGCATACGTCGAGACCGGCACGCCGTACGGCGACTACTACTTCACCTATGCGTCGACCCAGTGGCCCGAGCTCGGCGACCACAGCGGAGGCAACGACACCCGCTTCAAGAGCGCGGAGATGGATGCCGCCCTCAACAAGCTGGCGACCGACGTCCCGCTCGACTCGCAGCTGGCCGACGCGCAGGCGGTCCAGGACGCGTACGCGGCCGGGATCCCCGAGATCCCGCTCTACTACCGCGCCGAGGCCGTGGGCGTGGGCATCCACCTGGGCAACTGGCCCGGCTACAACCCCAGCGGCATCGGTCCGACCTGGAACGTCGAGGACTGGTACTACAAGCCCTGACACGCAGGCGGTGAGCTCCCGACCCTGACGGGGAGCATTGCGGCGGGCGTGGGCCTCCCAGCTCGCGCCCGCCGCTCATGTGATAGTCTCCGCGCCCGGATCCTCGAGGACAGGTCGAATGCTCCAGTACATCGTCAGACGCACGATTCAGGCGCTCCCGGTCCTGTTCCTGATCTCGGTCGTCAGCTTCGTGCTGATGCTGCAGGCCCCGGGTGGTCCGGCCGCGCAGTTCAACCAGAACCCGCGGATCTCGACGGCCCAGATCGACCAGTGGCTGAAGAACTGGTGCCTCGTCCAGCAGCCCACCTTCTTCGACACCATCCGCGAGTACCTCGGGCTGGCTCGGTGTGTGGAACTGCAACACCGCGAGCCTGCTGTCCTCGCACGGTCTGCCGAACTTCCTGCCGGCCGGGCTCGGCGGCGGCACCAACGGGCTCCTGCACGGTGACTTCGGCTATTCGATCCAGACCGGACAGCCCGTGTTGAGCCTGATCATGGAGCGCCTGCCGGCGACGATCATCCTGATGGTCACCGCGTTCGTCCTGTGGGCGACGATCGCCATCCTGGCCGGCGTCATCGCGGCCGTGAAGCGCTACAGCTTCTTCGACCAGTCGGTGACGATGATCAGCTACATCTTCTACTCGCTGCCGACCTTCTGGCTCGGACTCATCCTGATCTTCATCTTCGGGGTCAGCCTGCGCTGGCTGCCCGTCCAGGGGATCGTCAACGTGCGCCAGGTGGTGGCACCCTTCGGCACACCGGCGTACTGGGCCGCCCTGGCGGCCAACCCGCTGCCCAACCTGTGGGACATCGGCGCGCACCTGGTGCTGCCCGTGATCACGCTGATCGCGGTGAGCATCGCCGGCGACAGCCGCTTCGTGCGCTCGGCCATGCTCGACTCGCTGCACCAGGACTACGTGCGCACGGCGCGGGCCAAGGGCATCCGCGAGACGCAGGTCATCGTGCGACACGCGTTCCGCAACGCGCTGCTGCCGATCGTGACCAACCTGGCGCTCGAGATCGCCTTCCTGTTCAGCGGCGCCATCGTGACCGAGACCGTCTTCTCCTGGCCGGGCATGGGCCGGCTCTACTTCGAGGGTGTCACGAACCGGGACTACTTCCTGCTGATGGGCATCCTCGTGATCGGCTCGTTCCTGGTGGTGTTCATGAACCTCGTGGCGGACGTCGGCTACGCCATCGCCGATCCCCGCATCCGCTACGACTGAGGCCGCGTCCGATGGCAATCCCCACGGATCCCACGCTCGGCGGCCTTGTCGGCGCCCCCACGCACGACGTCGCGACGGCCGACGTCGAAGTCGCCCTCGAGTCGCTCGGCCAGTGGCAGCTGGCGTGGCGGCGCTTCAAGCGTCACCGCATGGCGCTCATCGGCCTCGGCATCTTCGCCTTCATGGTGGTGGTCGCGATCATCGGGCCGATCATCCTCCCGTACGACCCGCTGAACATCCCGGGCGCCAAATTGCCCGGCGGAGACGCGCCCAGCCTGGCGCACATCTTCGGGACGGACGCCCAGGGCCGGGACGTCTTCACGATGGTGGTCAACGGAGCCCGCATCTCCGTCGCCATCGGCGGCTTCAGCATGCTGATCGCGGGGCTGGTCGGCGTGACGCTCGGCTCGATCTCGGGCTACTTCGGTGGCTGGATCGACAACCTCATCATGCGCGTCGTCGACACCTTCTTCGCCATCCCGCTCCTCTTCGTGATCCTGGTCGCCGCGCGGTTCTTCGGGGACGGCTCGGCGACGTCGCTGATCCTCATCTTCGGGCTGCTCGCATGGCCGCTCATCGCCCGCCTGGTGCGGGCCCAGTTCCTCTCCCTGCGCGAAGCCGACTTCGTCGAGGCGGCACGCGCCGTGGGGGTGAAGGACCTCCGGATCACGTTCCGGCACATCCTGCCCAATGCCATCGGTCCGGTGATCGTGGCGATGACCCTCATCATGGCCTCGAACATCGTGCTGGAGGCGTTCGTGAGCTACCTCAACTTCGGCATCAGTGCCAACCAGACGAGCTGGGGCAACGCGCTCGCGAACGCGCAGGAGGCGCTGGGGCTGGGCAACTGGTGGTGGGCCTTCTTCCCGGGCATGGCGATTGCCGTGACGGTGATGGCGATCAACTTCGTCGGTGACGGGCTGCGCGACGCGCTCGACCCACGGACCCGGCTTTGATGCACCACCACCACTCCAAAGAGCCGCTGGGCGTCCCCCCGTCCTCGGACGTCCTGCTCGACGTGCGCGACCTGCGCACGCACTTCAAGGTCATGGACGGCACCGTGCCCGCCGTGGACGGGGTGAGCTTCCAGGTGCGCCGCGGCGAGACGCTCGGCGTGGTGGGCGAATCGGGCTGCGGCAAGAGCGTCACCGCGCTCACCATCATGCGCCTCATCGAGACCCCGCCCGGCGAGATCGTGGGCGGCGAGATCTGGTTCGACGGGCGCGACGTGCTGCGCCTCTCGAACGACGAGATGCTCGACGTGCGCGGGGCCGAGATGGCCATGATCTTCCAGGAGCCCATGACGTCGCTCAACCCGGTGCTGACGGTGGGCGACCAGATCGCCGAGGCCGTGGTGGCCCACCGCAAGGTGAGCCACGCGGCGGCCCGCGAGCGGGCCATCGAGATGCTCCGCCTGGTGGGCATCCCCGAGGCGCAGCGCCGCGTGCGCCAGTACCCCCACGAGCTGTCGGGCGGCATGCGCCAGCGCGTCATGATCGCCCTGGCCCTCTCCTGCGATCCCAAGCTCCTCATCGCCGACGAGCCCACCACGGCGCTCGACGTGACGATCCAGGCCCAGATCCTGGAGCTCATCCGCCACGTGCAGCAGGAGACCGGCACGGCCCTTCTCCTCATCACCCACGATCTCGGCGTGGTGGCCGAGACCGTGCAGCGCCTGGTCGTCATGTACGCCGGCAAGGTCGTCGAGACGGGCACGGTCGAGGAGGTGCTGCGCGACCCGCAGCATCCCTACACCGAGGGCCTCCTCGCCTCCATTCCCGTCGAAGACCATGCGCGGCAGCCGCTTGAACGTCATCAAGGGCAGCGTGCCCAACCCCTTCCGCATGCCGGTGGGCTGCCGCTTCCATCCCCGCTGCCCCTACGCCTTCGCACCCTGCCCCGACCACGAGCCCCCGCTCGACGCGCAGGGCCATCCGGAGCGCCAAGTGGCCTGCTGGCTGCATACGGCGCCGCCCTTCGGCATCGAGCAACGACCCGGTTACCCTGCGGTACTGCCGGTCCGCGAGACGGCCGGGGAGGTGGCGTCGTGAGCGGGCCGAGTGGAGTGCCCCCCGAAATGCGGGACATCGAGGTCCCCGGAAGCACCACGTCCGGCGGGAACGGCGCGAAGCCGGCCGCCGGGACGGTCTCCGCGTCCCCCGCGCGCGACGAAGTGCCGCCGGCCGGCGCCGGCGAGACGCTGGTCGAGGTGCAGGACCTCGTCAAGTACTTCCCCGTGCTGGGCGGACTCCTCCGGCGGCACGTCGGGGACGTCAAGGCCGTCGACGGCGTCAGCTTCTCCGTGAAGAAGGGCGAAGTGTTCGGGCTGGTGGGCGAGTCGGGCTGCGGCAAGACGACCCTCGGCCGCTCGCTCCTCTACCTGCAGCGCCCGACCTCCGGCCATGTCAGGCTGGCGGGCCAGGACCTCAACACCCTGAAGCCCGAGCAGCTGCGGCGGACTCGCGCGCGCATGCAGATCATCTTCCAGGACCCGTACGGGTCGTTGAACCCGCGCATGCCGGTCTCCGACATCATCGGGGAGGGCCTGCTCGCGCAGGGTCTGAAGAACAGCCACGAGCGGACGAAGCGCGTGGAGGATTCGCTCGACGCGGTTGGCCTCCGCCGCGACTACACGAGACGCTATCCGCACGAGTTCAGCGGCGGCCAGCGCCAGCGCATCGGCATCGCGCGCGCGCTCGCGCTGAACCCGGACTTCGTCGTGTGCGACGAGCCTGTGTCGGCGCTCGACGTGTCGATCCAGAGCCAGATCCTCAACCTGCTGCTCGACCTCCGACAGCAGTTCGGCCTGACCTACCTCTTCATCGCCCACAACCTGTCGGTCGTCCAGTACATCAGCGACCGCGTCGGCGTGATGTACCTGGGCCGCATGGTCGAGGTGGCGGACGTCGACGAGCTCTACGAGCATCCCCGGCATCCCTATACGGTTGCCCTGCTGTCGGCGGTCCCGGAGGTGGAGCGGGCCAAGGCGAAGAAGCGCATCGTCCTCAAGGGCGACGTGCCCTCGCCGGTGAACCCGCCCTCCGGCTGCCACTTCCATCCTCGCTGCTGGCTTCGGGAGCGGCTGGGAAATCCCGAGATCTGCTCGACGGTGGACCCGCGGCTGGCGATCGTGGGCCAGGGACACGCCGCGGCGTGTCACTTCGCCGACCGGACGCAGCAGGAGACGGAGCGGGTCGCGACCCCGGTGGGCGAGGTCGCCTGACGCACGTCGGAGTGGCCTGACGGGAGCCGGGCGCCCCCAGGCGCCTCGGGCCGGCCCGCGGTCCGACCGCGTCTCACCCTGCGTCTCGTACCTCCGCACACCCGCCTGACCGGGCGCCGGTACGCCGCCCGTGCCCGCCAGCACGTCCCGGGCTGCGGCGCAAGAGCCCCCGCGCCCGAATCCGCCCTTTCGTTCGGCCCGTAGGCGAATCTGTCATGTGAATGTAACGGCCACCCGACCGTTGACATTGGCGTGAAAGGCCCTTCTATAATCCCGACAGCCCACCGCGCCCCCGTGGGAAGACTTGAGACGAGCGCCCAACTCCCGTCTCAGGACGGAAGAGCGCGCGGGGGAGGAGCGGCCCAAAGCCCCAGGGCCGACAGCGAGGGAGGTCTCCAACTGATGAGTCGCGTGACTCGACGGTGGCTGGCGCTAGCCATGACGACCGCGATACTGGCCGGAGCCTGCAGCAGCAGCGCGACGACCGCTCCCACGGTGGGACCCGGAGGGTCCACCCCGGCGGGATCTCAGGCCGCACCGGCGACGTCGGCGGATTTCAGCTATCCGATCGATGCCGATCCGTCGTCGTTCGCGGGTAGCCCATCCGACGATCCCACGCAGCAGGTCGAGTACATGCTGTACGGGAACGCCGGGCTCGTCTACCTGGACAACAAGATGGCGCCGCAGGCCGGACTCGCCGCCAAGCTGCCGGACGTCTCGGCCGACGGCCTGACCTGGACGTTCACGCTTCGGGACAACCTGAAGTTCTCCGACGGCTCGCCGCTGACGGCAGATGACGTGACGTTCACGTTCGACCTGCTCGCGTCGAAGAACTGCACGCAGAACCCGCAGACGTGCTCCGACGTGGCGACCTACATCAAGTCGGTCTCGAACCCCGATGCCAAGACCATCGTCTTCGTGTTCGACAACAAGTACGCGCCGTTCCTTGCGACCGACGCGGCGGCTCCGATCCTGCCGAAGGCGGCGATCGAGGCGTCGTTCGCGCGGTTCCAGCAGAACTCGAGCGGCGTGGCCGCGGCCGACGTCAAGGCCGAAGCCGACAAGATCTCGGCGGCGATGGCCGCCGACGCCTGCTCCGGCGACGCGCCCCCCGCAAGCTGCGATGCGGCGACCTACGTCGCCGAGATCGAGCCGCTGCTGCAGAAGGCGAGTGTCCAGCTGCCCGACAAGGGCGGGTACACCACCGACGGCAAGCTCGACAACACCACCTACGGTCAGGCGCTCATCGACAAGCTGAACGACCTCGACAAGGCGCTGTCGTCGTCCGCGATCGACCAGACCGCCGCGTCGCTCCGCCTGCTCGATTTCGTCGCGCCGGGCAAGTGGGTTGGCGCAGGCCCCTACGTCCTGACCAACTACACGGCCGGGCAGTCGCTCACCCTGAGCAAGAACCCCAACTACTACCGTGACATGCCTGGGCCCGCCAAGGTCTACATCCCGGTCATCAAGGACTCGGCGACCGCGTCGAACGCCCTCAAGCAGGGCGACATCATGTTCCAGTACCGCGTCGATTCGGATGCCCTTCAGGCCGTGCAGAGTGACCCGAACCTGACGACGTCCGAGTTCGCCGACTTCGGCTACTACTACATCGGCTTCAACATGCGCCCGGGCAAGCTGTACGCGGACAAGAACCTCCGCCAGGCATTCACGATGTGCATCGACCACGACAAGACGGTCGCGGCCGCGACGGACAACCAGGGCGTGCCGATCCAGGCCGAGGTGCCGCCGGCATCCTGGGCGTACAACCCCGACGTGCCGAAGTACACGCTCGACGTGGCCGGCGCCAAGAAGCTCATCGAGGCCTCCGGATGGACGATGGGCAGCGACGGCGTCTACGCCAAGGCCGGAAAGAAGCTCTCGAGCGTCCTGTACGTCCGCGCCGGCAAGCCGCAGCGCATCGCCTTCGCACAGCTCGCCAAGGACCAGCTCAAGGACTGCGGCATCGACGTCACCGTCAAGGAGTCCGACTTCCAGGCGGTACTCATGCCGCTGATCCAGTACCCGAACAACTTCGACACCTACCTCGGCGGCTGGACCGTCACGACGGATCCCGACGACTCGTCGATCTTCGCGACTGCACAGTGCCCGACCAAGGAAACGCCGGACGCGTTCAACCTGGTCTGCTACGCGAGCGCCCAGGCGGACAGCCTGTTCACCCAGGGCCAGCAGACGTTCGACCAGACCGCCCGCAAGGCGATCTACTACCAGCTGCAGGTCCTCCTGCACAACGACGCGCCCTACTACTTCCTCTGGGCAGACAAGCTCCACCGCGGGTACTCGAAGCGCGTCTCGGCGCAATCGCCGGAGACGATCGACTACACGAGCCCGCTCGACTACTGGAACATGGACAACTGGACCGTCGCCGCCAAGTAGGCGATGCCGTCCAGCTGGCCAGTAGCTCCAGCGACCCGGACGGTGGCGGCCGAAAGGCTGCCACCGTCCGTATGTCAGGCGTAGGCGTTGGCAGGGGATCCTTTGACCGATGGTGACCTACACGGTTCGGCGCCTGATGCAGGCGATCCCGATCCTGTTCGGGATCAGCCTCGTGGCGTTCGCCATGATCAACCTGGCGCCGGGGTCGCCGGTCGACCGGTTCCAGACGGGCCACGTCTCCCACCAGACCATCCAGAACCTCATCCACCTCTACGGCCTCGATCAGCCGCTGCCCGTCCGCTACGTGAAATGGATCACGGCCTTCGTGCAGTTCTGGCGCGTCGATGCGTGGGGGTACTCGTTCGTCGACGGCCTGCCCGTCACGCAGAAGATCTTCGACCGGGTCCCGAGCACGCTCGAGCTGATGGGCACGGCACTGGGGGTCACGATCCTGTTCGCCATCCCGATCGGGATCCTCGCCGCGGTCAGGCAGTACAGCTGGGCCGACAAGATCATCACGACGTTCGCGACCGTCGGGTACGCGATGCCGTCGTTCTGGCTGGGCCTCCTGCTCCTGTTCGTGTTCGCGGTCGAGCTCGGGTGGTTCCCGCTCTTCGGGAAGTACACCTTCGGCCAGGAGGGTGACCCGCTGAACCTCGTGTGGCATCTCGTGCTGCCGGTGGCGAGCTTGGCGATCCAGCAGATCGCGGGATGGAGCCGGTACATGCGGTCCTCGATGCTCGAGGTGATGCACCAGGACTACATCCGGACGGCCAAGGCCAAGGGACTGCCCGAGTCCGGGGTGATCTACCGCCACGCGCTGCGCAATGCCCTCATTCCGATCATCACCCTGCTCGGGCTCACGATCCCGACGCTGCTCGCGGGCGCGGCGATCACCGAGACCATCTTCAGCTGGCCCGGGCTCGGCTATCTCCTCGTGAGCAGCGTGAACACCCGTGATTACCCGGTGGTACTTGCCCTCACCATGCTGGGCGGCTTCATGGTCATCGCCGGCAACCTCCTCGCCGACATCCTCTACGCGGTCGTCGACCCGCGCATCAAGTACTAGGCAGGACCGATCACATGGAAACGAACGTGCAGCTGCAGGCGCCGGTCCCGGGCGTCGGCGCCGATCGTCCCGCTGTCGTGGACGAGGTCGACCTCATCCCGGTCCGGACCTACTGGCAGCTCGTCCGCCAGCGCTTCATGCAGCATCGGCTGGCGGTCGTCGCCCTGGTGGTGCTCGGCCTCCTGGTCGTCCTCGCCTGGCTCATCCCCACGATGACCGGTGACCTGTACCAGAAGACGAGCCTCAGCCTCATCGACCAGCCGCCCTCGCTCGCGGCCCCTCTCGGCTACGACCACCTCGGCGAGAACACGTTCGTCCGGCTGATGCGCGGGACCCAGACGTCGCTCATGATCGGCTTCGCGGCCGTGGTCATCATCGTCGGGATCGGTGTCTCGCTCGGCTCGGTCGCCGGCTACGTCGGCGGCTGGGTGGACAACCTCCTGATGCGCGTCGTGGACGTCGTCCTCTCCATCCCGTCGTTCTTCTTCATCGTCGCGCTCGTCGCCTTCTGGGGCGGCGGCAACATGTGGGTGATCATCTTCGCGATCGGCCTGGCGGGCTGGACCACGGCGGCGAGGCTGGTGCGCGCGGAGTTCCTGCGGCTGCGCGAGGTGGACTTCGTGCAGGCCGCGCGAGCGCTGGGCGCGAGCCCGCAGCGGATCGTGCTCCGGCACATGCTGCCGATGGCGCTGGCGCCCATCCTCGTGGCGGCCACGCTCGGCATCGCCGACTCGGTGGTCCTGGAAGCCGCGCTCTCGTTCCTGGGTTTCGGGATCTCACCGCCCGAGGCGAGCCTGGGCAACATGCTCACCAACGCTCAGCGCTACTTCTACCGGGAGCCCATCCTGATGTTCTACCCGGGCATCATGCTGATCCTGGTCGTCCTCTGCGCGAGCTTCCTCGGCGACGGCCTGCGCGACGCGCTGGATCCGCGCCAGCGGATCGAACGGTAGGCGGGGCGACATGGTGGCCGAGAACCTCCTGCAGGTCCGCGACCTGCGGACCTACTTCGGAACCCTCGACGGCATCGTCAGGGCGGTCGACGGCATCAACCTCGAGATCGGCACCGGACGCACGCTCGGCGTCGTGGGCGAGTCGGGGTGCGGCAAGAGCATCACTGCGCTCTCGATCATGCGTCTCATCGAGCGGCCGGGACGCATCGTGGAGGGCTCGATCGAGCTCGAGCGGGTCGACCTGCTGAAGCTCTCCGAGTCCGAGATGCGGGACATCCGCGGCAACGCGATCTCGATGATCTTCCAGGAGCCGATGACCAGCCTCAACCCGGTCTTCACGACCGGCAACCAGATCGCGGAGGCAGTTCGGCTCCACGAGGACATCGGGTCGCACGAGGCCTCGAACCGGGCGGTCGAGATGCTCCGCAAGGTCGGCATCCCCGACCCCGAGCGGCGCGCACGGCAGTACCCGCACGAACTGTCCGGCGGCATGCGGCAGCGCGTCATGATCGCCATGGCCCTCTCGACGTACCCGCAGCTGCTGATCGCGGACGAGCCGACGACCGCGCTCGACGTGACCATCCAGGCCCAGATCCTCGAGTTGATGAAGGGCCTCCGCGAGGAGCGCCAGATGTCGATCATGCTCATCACGCATGATCTCGGCGTCATCGCCGAGATGGCCGACGACGTCGTCGTGATGTACTCGGGCAAGGTGGTCGAGGCATCCGACGTCTTCACCATCTTCGAGCGTCCGCACCACCCCTACACCCGCGGCCTGATCGGCTCGCTGCCGCGCATCGGTCAGCGGCGGGGACGCCTGCAGGTGATCGAGGGCGTCGTGCCCAACCCGCTCAACCTGCCGCCGGGGTGCCTGTTCGCGCGGCGGTGCCCGCACGTGATGCCGGTCTGCGAACAGACGCCGCCGCCGTTCCAGCAGGTCGGACCCGGGCAGGTGTCGCGTTGCTGGCTCACACCTGCGGGGACGGCACCCGCCGTGGGCGTCGACGCGCCTCCCGACGCGGCGGAGGCCGAGGCCGTGCGGATCACCGTCGCCGGCGATCCCGGCCGGCAGTCGGCCGCCGCGAGCCGGCTCGCAGGAGTGGGCCGATGAACGAGACCGTCCTCGCCGCACCGGACCTGCCCGTGGCCGCACCCGCGGGCGACGCGGAGGCGCTCGTCCGCGTTCGCGACCTGTACAAGCACTTCGAGATCCGCGGCGGCCTGTTCGGGCTCTCCCGGATCGGGGCGGTGCGTGCGGTCGACGGCGTGACCTTCGACATCCGCCGCGGCGAGACGCTGGGGCTGGTGGGTGAGTCCGGTTGCGGCAAGACGACGCTGGGCAAGGTCGTGCTCCGGCTCATCCCCGCGACGAAGGGCGACGTGCTCTTCCGGGGCAAGGGCCTGTTCGAGGCGCGCGGCGATGAGCTCAAGTCGATCCGCCGCAACATGCAGATCATCTTCCAGGACCCGTATTCGTCGCTCAACCCGCGCATGACCGTCGGCGAGATCGTGGGGGAGGGCCCCTTCGTCCACGGCCTCACCAACAGGCGCGAGCGCGAGGAGCTGGTCAGGGAGCTGCTGGCGCGGGTGGGGCTGAACCAGAGCCACATTCATCGCTACCCCCACGAGTTCAGCGGCGGCCAGCGCCAGCGCATCGGCATCGCGCGCGCCCTCGCCCTGAACCCGGAGTTCGTCGTGTGCGACGAGCCGGTGTCGGCGCTCGACGTCTCGATCCAGAGCCAGGTGCTGAACCTGCTCGACGACCTCCAGGAGGAGCTCGGGCTCACGTACCTGTTCATCGCCCACAACCTCGCCGTCGTGGAGCACATCAGCGACCGCGTGGGCGTCATGTACCTCGGCCGCGTGGTCGAGCTCGCCGACGTGGAGGCCCTCTACAAGGAGCCGAAGCACCCTTACACGGTGGCTCTCCTGTCCGCCGTGCCCGAGCCGGACCCGCGCCGGCGCAAGCGGCGCCTCGTGCTCAAGGGCGACGTGCCCAGTCCCGCCAACCCGCCGTCCGGATGCCGCTTCCACACCCGCTGCTGGCTGCGCGAGCGCCTGGGGAACCCGGAGAACTGCGTGTCGGAGGACCCCTCGCTGCGAGACACGGGCGGAGGCCACCAGGCGGCGTGCCATTACGCGGCGGAGGTCATGCCCCAGGCGGCCGCCGTCACCGGGGGCGGGATCGCCGGCTGATCCTGCGACGCGGGCGACGGGTGGGTCCGACACCGGCCTGCGTCCCGGCACGCCGGGGTGCACACCGGCCTGCGTCCCGCCACGCGGGGGCGCACGGCGGCGCGCCCATGGCCTCCGAGGCGGCCCGCGGATCGTGATCATCTGCCCTCACCGGCCGCATCCGAGGTGATAGGCTGTTGCAAGCGTCCGGCTGGGTGATGGTCCTGCGGGTGAAACCCCGGGGAGCCACCGGACGACCGGGGACGATCGCTGGCGCAGGTCCCTCGTTCCGTCTCGCGACCCTGTCGGCAGGTCCGGCGGAGGCGTGGGAAACGGTGATCGGGATCTGACTCCAGCGGCACAGAGGAGGATCGAGGATGTCCGGTACACACCGGAGATGGTCGCTGCTCACGCTCGCGGCTACGGGCCTGTTGGTGGCCTCGGCCTGCAGCGGAGCGGCCACGCAGGCACCCGCGGCACCCGCGTCAGCCGCAGCCCCGGCGTCCGCCGCGGCACCCGCGTCGGCTGCCGCGCCGTCCGTGGCGCCGGCCGGAACGGCGGTCCAGGGCGGCAACATGGTCGTCGCCCTCGATGGCGACATGGTCTTCGCGGATCCGTCGCTGGTCAGCGACGGCAACTCCCTCTACGTCGAGGCGCAGGTCGTCCAGGGCCTGGTCGGGCTGCAGCCCGGAACGATCAGCACCGTGATCCCCGTGCTGGCGTCGGCCCTGCCGACGGTCAGCTCGGACGGCCTCACGTACACCTTCACGCTGCGGTCCGGCGTCAAGTTCCACGACGGAACGGACTTCAACGCGGACGCCGTCGTCTACAACTACACGCGCTGGCAGAACTACCCCAAGGGTGATCTCCAGGACAACGCGTACTACTACGGCGCCGTCTTCGGCGGCTTCGGCTCGGCATCCAACATCAAGTCGGTGACCGCGCCGGACCAGAGCACCGTCGTCTTCACCCTGAAGACGCCTCAGTCCAACTTCCTGCTCTCGCAGACCCTCGGCGTGTTCGGCATCCAGAGCCCGACCGCGCTGAAGGCCGCCAACGCCGACAGCACGCCCCTCGCGAACAACAAGTACGCGCAGGGCTCGCTCCCGCAGGGCCAGGACATGGTCGGCACCGGGCCGTTCATGTTCAAGGAATGGGTCCCCGGCGACCACGTGACGCTGGTCAAGAACCCGAACTACTGGGATGCGGCCAACGCCGCGCACCTCGACCAGATCACGTTCAAGCCGATCGGCGACTCGACCGCCAAGCTGCAGGCGCTGCAGGCGGGCGGCGTCGACCTCGCCTTCTCCATCTCGCCGCTCGACGTCAAGACGGCGCAGAGCTCCGGGCTGACGATCATCGACCGCGGCCAGTCCTGCAACCAGCTGAACCTGGACATGAACCAGGAAGTCGGCGGCAAGGCGACGATCTACGCCAACAAGAGCGTGCGCTTCGCCATCGCCGAGGCCGTGAACCGGCAGAGCTACGTGGACGCGTTCTACGCGGGCCTCGGCAAGGTGCCCGCGGGCTTCATGCCGCCGGCCACCACGGGCTTCAAGCAGGAGACTCTCCCCGCCTTTGACGCCGCGAAGGCGAAGTCCGACCTCCAGGCCGCCGGCCTGTCGGCCGCGCAGCTCAACATCGACCTCTACTACCCGTCCAACGTGGTCCGGCCCTACATGCCGGATCCCAAGGGCATCGCGCAGGCCATCGCCCAGGATCTCCAGGCCGCGGGCTTCACCGTGACGCTCAAGACCGAGGACTGGCACGGCGGCTACGTGTCCGACGCGACCAACGGCAAGCTTCCGCTGTACCTGTTCGGATGGACCTGCGACTGGGCAGGGGCGGACAACTTCCTCTACACCGCCTGGTTCGGATACCAGAACGGGCAGCCCAATCTCCAGTACCACTGGCGGAACGACGCGGCCAACGCGCTGATGCTCAAGGCTCTGCAGGAGCCGACCGTCGACGCGGCCAACGCCGACTGGGGCCAGGTCCAGGATCTCCTGGCGCAGGACATGCCGATGGTGCCGATCGTGAACTCGACACCACCCGGTGCGTACACGTCCAAGGTCCACGGCTTCGTGGGCTCCGGCAACGGGATCGAGTACTTCAACTCGGTCTGGCTCTCGCAGTAGTCCAGGCCGGCGGCAGCGCCGCACGGCGCAGCGCCGCTGGGCAGGGCTGTACCATCTCGTGAAACCGAGTCCCCCGGGGTCGGCCAGGACCCCGGGGGGCTGTCATCAGTGGAGGGATCGTCTCCCGGCGTGCTGAGGTTCATCGTCCGGCGCGTGCTCGTGGCAGTGCCGGTCCTCCTCGGGCTCTCGGTCATCCTGTTCCTGTTCCTGCGTCTCCTCCCCGGCGGGGGTCCGGCGGAGGCGATCCTCGGGCAGCACGCGACGCCGCAGCTGGTCGCCCAGATCAGCGCGTCCCAGGGATTCGACAGGCCTCTCTACGTCCAGTACTTCAGCTATCTGGCCCGGCTGCTCCACGGCGATTTCGGGTCGAGCTTCATCGACGGCCGCCAGGTGGCCGCCACGTTCCTCGTCCGCTTCCCGGGCACCGTGGAACTGACGATGGGCGCGCTCCTGTTCGCGGTCGGGCTCGGCATCCCGCTGGGCAGGCTCGCGGCCAAGCACCCGAACGGCTGGATCGACGGCATGGTCACCGTCATCTCGCTCTTCGGCATCTCGATCCCCGTCTTCGTGCTCGGCTACACGCTCGTCTTCGTCTTCGGCGTGCAGCTCCACTGGCTGCCGGCCTTCGGCCAGATCGACCCGCGTCTCGACGTGCCACCCGTCACGCACTTCGCGATCATCGACGCGCTGCTGACGGGCCGCGTCGCGGCGGTCGAGGATGCGGTCGCGCACCTGATCCTTCCCTCGATCGCCCTGGGGTCGATCCCGCTGGCCGTGTTCACACGGATCACGCGGGCATCGGTCATCGACGTCAGCAACGAGGACTACGTCCGCACGGCCCGCGCCAAGGGACTCACGGAGGCGCGAGTGGACGGGCGCCACATCATGCGCAACGCCTGGCTGCCGGTCACCACGGTCATCGGGCTCGAGGTCGGCGCGCTCCTTGCGGGCGCCGTGCTGACCGAGACCGTCTTCACGTGGAACGGCGTGGGCTCCTGGGTGGTGAGCTCCATCCAGAACCACGACTACATCGTGGTGCAGTCACTCATCCTGATCTTCGCGACGATCTTCCTGGCGGTGAACCTGCTCGTGGACATCGGGTACGCGTTCCTCAACCCCCGCATCCGGTACGACTGACATGACCGCAGGCGAGGGCTCCCTGGTCATCCGCGCCGCCCCCCGCGCCAGTCGGGGGCTGTGGCGCGACGCCGCGCGGCGCCTCATGCGGAACGGGCCCGCGATCGTCGGGCTCGTCTGCATCGCGATCTTCGTGCTGGGCGCGGTCTTCGCTCCCGTGGATCGCCCAGTACGACCCGACCATCGGGCACCTGGCCGACGGCATGAAGGGACCCAGCCTCGCGCACCCGATGGGCACCGACCTGCTCGGCCGCGACGAGTTCAGCCGCGTGCTGTACGGCGCCCGGATCAGCCTCACCGTCGGCGTCGTCGCCGTCTTCTTCGGGCTCATCGGCGGGAGCATCGTCGGGGCCATCGCCGGCGGCGCGGGCGGCACCGTCGACGGCGTGCTCATGCGCGTGATCGACGTCCTCCTGGCCGTGCCCGGCATCCTGCTGGCGATCGGAATCGTGGCCTGGCTGGGCCACGGCGAGATCCAGATCATGCTGGCGGTGGGCATCTCCTACTCGCCCATGTTCGCGCGCCTCCTGCGGGGCAGCCTGCTGGCCCTGCGCGAGTCGGACTACGTCATCGCGGCCCGGTCCATGGGCGCCTCGCCGGTGCGGATCCTGATCCGGCACATGCTGCCCAACGCGCTCACGCCGCTGATCGTGCAGGCGACGCTCGCGGCCGCGACGGCCATCATCGACGTCGCCGGGCTGGGCTTCCTCGGCCTCGGCCCGGGCGACCCGCGAATCGCCGAGTGGGGCGAGATGCTGACCGACTCGTCGCGCTTCCTGCAGTCGGCGCCGTACCTGATCTTCTTCCCGGGCGCCGCGATCGTGATCAGCGCCGTCGGGTTCAACCTGCTGGGCGACGGTCTGCGCGAATCGCTCGACCCCCGGCTGAAGCGGTAGGCGCGCGATGGCCCTCCTGGAGGTTCGCGACCTGGTGGTGCGGTTCCGCACCCACGACGGCACCGTGCACGCCGTCAACGGCGTCTCGCTCGACGTCGAGGAAGGCGAGACGCTGGGGCTGGTCGGCGAATCGGGCTGCGGCAAGAGCGTCACCAACCTGGCCGTGATGCGGCTGCTGCCCCGACCCGCGGGGCGCATCGAGGGCGGGCAGGTGCGGTTCGAGGGGATCGACCTGGCCGGCGTCCCGGAGTCCCAGATGCGCGAGATCCGGGGCCGCGACATCGCGATGATCTTCCAGGACCCCATGACCAGCCTGAACCCGGTGCTCACCATCGAGGAGCAGATGGTCGAGACGATCCGGGCGCATCGCGACGTCGGGCGCGGCGAGGCGCGCGATCGGGCCATCGAGCTGCTGCGGACGGTCGGGATCCCCCGTCCCGAGAACCGCCTCAAGAGCTACCCGCACCACTTCTCGGGCGGCATGCGCCAGCGCGTGATGATCGCCATGGCGCTCGCCCTGGAGCCGAAGCTGCTGATCGCCGACGAGCCGACGACCGCGCTCGACGTCACCATCCAGGCCCAGGTCCTGGAGCTGCTGCAGCGCCTGACGACCGAGCGGGGCACGGCCGTCATCCTCATCACGCACGACCTCGGCGTGGTCGCGGGCATGGCCCACCGCATCAACGTCATGTACGCGGGGTTCGTGGTGGAGACGGCCCTCACGACCGACCTGTTCGCCCGCCCGCGTCACCCCTACACCGTCGGGCTGCTGCACTCGATTCCCCGCCTCGACGCGGTGGAGGGCGAGCCGCTCATCCCCATCGAGGGGACCCCGCCCGACCTGCGCCGGGCACCCGTGGGCTGCCCCTTCGCGCCCCGCTGCGCATGGCGGCTGTCCGGAGTGCTGGGAGCGCAACCCCGGCGCTCGAATCGCTCGAGCCGGGCGCGGCCCTGGAACGCACGGGGCCACACGCGACGCACCGCATCGCCTGCTGGAACCCGCCCACCGCCGAGGAAGCGGCCGCGGGCAGGCCCCTGCGCGAGGGCTTCGTCCCGGCCCCGCCTCCCGGCGGCATCGCCGGGCCGGTGCTGGACGAGGCGGTCGCGGCCGGCGATCTGGTGGTCTTCGAGCCCGACGAGGGACCCCTGACGGCGGTTCCCGGTGCGCACGGCCTGCCCGGACCCGCCCGGGGAGGGGCCGACGACGATGACGGACGTGACGCCGGTGCGCGCGGCGGATGCCGCGGGTCCCGGGACGCCGGGCGACCCGGACACGAGCGGCGACCATGGCGCGCGACGCGACCAGGGGTCGCTCCTCGACGTGTCCGATCTGCACGTCTACTTCCCCATCACCCAGGGCATCCTCCTCGCGCGCCACATCGGCGACGTGCGCGCCGTGGACGGCGTCTCGCTGTCGATCCGGCGGGGCGAGACCCTCGGTCTGGTGGGCGAATCCGGGTGCGGCAAGAGCACGACCGGTCGCGCGATCGTGCGCCTGTACCGGCCCACCGGCGGGCGCATCGTGTTCGACGGCGCCGACATCACCCGTGTCGAGGGGGCCCCGCTGCGCCGCATCCGGCGGCGCATGCAGATGATCTTCCAGGACCCGTACTCGAGCCTCAACCCGCGCATGACCGCGGCGGGCATCGTCGGCGAGCCGCTCGACATCCACGCCATCGGCACGCGGGACGAGCGCCGCGAGCGCGTGCGGGAGCTGTTCGAGATCGTGGGGCTCGACCCGGACTTCGGCGAGCGCTACCCGCACGAGTTCTCCGGCGGCCAGCGGCAGCGCATCGGCGTCGCGCGCGCGCTGGCGGTCAACCCGGACCTCATCGTCGCGGACGAGCCGATCAGCGCGCTCGACGTCTCGATCCAGGCCCAGATCATCAACCTGCTGGAGCGGCTGCAGGGGCAGTTCGGGCTGACGTACCTCTTCATCGCCCACGACCTGTCGGTGGTGCGGCACATCAGCGACCGGATCGCGGTCATGTACCTCGGGCGCATCGTCGAGCTGGCCGCCGCCCGCGAGCTCCACGAGAACCCGATCCACCCGTACTCGGTGGCGCTGCTCTCGGCCGTGCCGATCCCCGACCCGGCGGTGGAGGCCCGGCGGCGCCGCGTCATCCTGAAGGGCGACGTCCCGAACCCTGCCTCGCCGCCGCCCGGCTGCCACTTCCACACCCGCTGCTGGCTGCGCGAACG
The DNA here is from genome assembly GCA_963757865.1 of uncultured Chloroflexia bacterium. Classification (GTDB taxonomy): domain Bacteria; phylum Chloroflexota; class Limnocylindria; order Limnocylindrales; family CSP1-4; genus JAJYNJ01. The sequence goes on along the minus strand of CAVWSU010000021.1, from coordinate 362,678 downwards.
GCTCGGCAACCCGCAGGAGTGCGAGACGGTCTCGCCGCCGCTGACGGAGTACCGGCCGGGCCACCTCGCCGCCTGCCACTTCGCCGACCGCGTGCAGGGCACGCCGGAGGCCACGGCCCCGGCGGAGACCCTGCCCGCTCCGGCCGGCCGCTCCGTGGCGGGGTGACCGGGGGCATCGTGGACCGGCGTCGCGTCGCCCTCGCCCAGCTCGCTCCCAGGCTCGGGCGCGTCGACGAGAACCTCGAGACGCATCGGCGGGTCCTGGCGGAGGCGCGCGCGGACGGCGCCGACCTGGTCGTCTTTCCGGAGCTGGGCCTGACCGGCTACCAGCTCCAGGACCTCAGCGGCGAGGTCGCGATGACGCTGGACGATCCGCGCCTCGCGTCGCTCGCCGCCGGGACGTCGGGCTGCTCGGCGATCGTCTCGTTCGTCGAGGAGGCGCCCGACCACCGGCTGTTCATCGCCGCCGCGCTGCTGGAGGACGGCGAGATCCGGCACGTGCACCGCAAGGTGTACCTGCCCACGTACGGGCTCTTCGACGAGCGACGGTTCTTCGCCGCGGGCCAGGTCGTGCGCTCGACGCCGAGCCGGCTCGGGGCGCCGATCGGCCTTGCCGTCTGCGAGGACTTCTGGCACCTGCCCGTTCCGCTCCTGCTGGCCCTCGACGGCGCGCAGATCCTGGTGAACGTGTCGTCCTCGCCGGGGCGCGACGTGGCGGCGATCAACGAGGTCGGCCTGGGGACCGCCACGAGCTGGCGCGCCCTGATGCGCACCTACGCGATGCTGACCACGAGCTTCGTCGTGTTCTGCAACCGCGTCGGCGTGGACGAATCCGTGACGTTCTGGGGCGGCAGCGAGGTGATCGGGCCGGACGGCGAGACCGTCTTCCGTGCCCCGTTGCACGACGAGGGCGTGTTCACCGTCGAGATCGACCTGGCGGACGTTCGACGGGAGCGGATCATCCTGCCGGTCCTGCGCGACGAGCGGCCCGAGCTGGTGCGCCGCCAGCTGGAACGCGTGATCCGCCAGCGGGCCGGGGAACCGTGACGGGCGGGATCGCGGGCGGCGGGTCCACGTCGCGCTCGGAGCACGATCTGTTCGAGCTGCCGTCCGAGCTCGCCATCGACACGCGCGTCGCCCGGCGGATCATGGTCGACTTCGTCCGGGGCCAGCTGCGGCAGGCGGGGTTCGAGCGCGCCGTGCTGGGGCTGTCGGGGGGCATCGATTCCGCGGTCGTGGCGTTCCTCGTGGCGGAGGCCATCGGGCCCGAGCGGCTGATGTGCGTCCTGATGCCGTACCGCACGTCGTCGCCGGAATCGCTCGCCGACGCACGCGCCGTGGTGGACCGGCTCGGCTGCGCGAGCCTCGTCGTGGACATCTCGCGCATCGTCGACGGCTACTTCGGCGGTCAGTCGGGGGACGATGCCGGTGGCCGCGGGAAGTCCGACGACTCGGCGCCTGCGGGGGACCGGCCTGCGGGCGCAGGCGGCCGGCCCGATACGTCGGGCGACGCCCCGCCGTCGAGCCTCCGGCGCGGCAACTTCATGGCCCGCGCACGCATGGCGGTCCTCTACGACCAGTCGGCCGCGTGGGGCGGGCTCGTGGTCGGGACCGGCAACAAGACCGAGGTGCTGATCGGCTACACGACGCACTTCGGCGACGACGCCTGCGCTTTCGACCCGGTCGGCGACCTCTACAAGAGCCAGCTGCGGCAGGTGGCCGTGGACATCGGCGTCCCGGATGCGATCATCTCGAAGCCCCCGTCGGCGGATCTCTGGCCCGGCCAGACGGACGAGGCGGAGGTCGGCACGAGCTACGCCGATCTCGACCGGCTGCTGTACTGGATGGTCGACCGTCGCCGTTCGCCCGCGGAGCTGGTCGACGGCGGATTCGACCCCGGATTCGTCGAGCGCGTGGGCCGGATGGTGGCGGGCGCGGAGTTCAAACGCCAGGTCCCTCCGATCGCCAAGCTCGGTCCCCGCACCTCGGGCGTCGACTACCTGTACCCGCGGCGGCGACCGGCGCCGGGATCCTGATGGCGGACCGTTCCGGGGGCACTCCGGACGCGACCGACGGGGCGCGCGGGACGCTGTACGTCGTCGCCACGCCGATCGGCAACATGGGCGACATCACGCTGCGGGCGATCGACGTGCTCCGGACCGTGCCGCTGGTGGCGGCCGAGGACACCCGCATGACCCGCCGCATCTGGGCGCGGCACGGCATCGCCACGCCGCTGGTGAGCTATCACGCCAGGAACTCGGCGAGGCGCGAGCCCGAACTGCTCGATCACCTGGCATCGGGGCGGGACCTCGCCCTCGTGACCGACGCCGGCACGCCGCTCGTGAGCGACCCGGGGGAGGGGATCGTGGCGTCCTGGGCGGCCACTGGTGGGCGCGTGGTTCCGATCCCCGGCCCATCCGCCGTGCTGGCCGCGCTCGTCGCTAGCGGCATCGCGGGCCCGCGGTGGGCGTTCGAGGGGTTCCTCCCGCGGTCCGGGCGGGAGCGTCGCGAGCGCATCGAGCGGATTGCCGCCGACGAGCGTGCGACCGTGCTGTTCGAGGCGCCCGGCCGGGTCGCCGGCACGCTGCGCGATCTCGCCGCGGCGTGTGGCGACCAGCGAAGCGGTGCCGTGTGCCGCGAGCTCACGAAGCTCCACGAGGACGTGCGGCGGGGCAGCCTGGGCGAGCTGTTCGTCGGAGCGTCCGACGTCCCGCCGCGGGGCGAGGTGGCACTCGTCGTCGCGGGCCGCCGCGCCGGTGATCCCGGACCCGCGGGACACGCCGTGGAGGTCGTGCCGCTGGCCCAGGCTCGCGAGCGGGTCGAGGAGCTCGTGCGCGACGGCATGGCTCGCTCCGCAGCGGCCCGGCACGTGGCGCAGGAGACCGGTCTGCCCCGGCGCGAGCTGTTCAAGCCCGACCCTGAGCGCCCGCCGGCCCGATGATCGCCGGTTGATGGCCGGTGGATCGCGGGTGAAGTCGGGTGGCGTAGCTTCTCTCTGCTCAGCCGATGGTCCCGCCGGCCGGAGCGCCCGCCGCCCGTTGCCTGCCCGCCGCCCGCCCTGACGCATGGCGCGCCGCGCGCGCCCAGGAGGTCATGCATGAACCGGGTGTTGCTCACGGGCCGGCTGACCAGGGACCCCGAGCTCCGGTCCCTCGCCAACGGCAAGTCGGTCACGCAGTTCGCGATCGCGACGCACGACTACCGCGGCGGAACGGAGAAGGCGGAATATCACAACGTGGTGACCTGGGATCGCCTGGCCGAGATCTGCTCGCAGTACCTCGGCAAGGGGCAGCTGGTCGCCGTCGAGGGCCGCATCCAGACGCGGCAGTGGGAGGACGACAAGAAGCTCCGTCACTGGAAGACGGAGATCGTGGCGAGCTCCGTCGAGATGCTCTCCGGGCGCCGCAAGAAGGACTACGCCGTGGAATCCGCCGCGGACGCGCTGGAGGCTCAGGCGGAGGCGCTCGGCGGCATCCCGGACACCGAGCCCGACGAGGAGCCTGCGGAAGAGGCGGCGGCCGTCGCCTGAGTACCCCGATCGTACCGGCCCGGCGGGCGTGGTCCCCTCCCGCGCCCGCCGGCGACCTCGGGCTCACGGCCGATCCCACGATCACCGCCGACCTCGCGTCCACCGGACCTCGCGTCCGGCGGGGCTTCGGGGACCGGCCAGCTGGTCGGCCCCGCGGGGGCTTCCGCCCAACCCGTCACGTCGCGCGCGCAGCAGGCCGTCGATCGGATGCGCCGTCGTGATGCGGGGCGATTACGATGCTCGCGATGCCCACGAACCGGCTCGCGGGCGAGACGAGCCCGTACCTGCTGCAGCACGCGCACAACCCGGTCGACTGGTATCCATGGGGACCGGAGGCGCTCGGGCGTGCCCGGACGGAGGATCGGCCGATCTTCCTGTCGATCGGGTACGCCGCCTGCCACTGGTGCCACGTGATGGAGCGGGAGTCGTTCGAAAGCCCGACGACCGCGGCCAGGCTGAATTCCGGGTTCGTGGCGATCAAGGTCGACCGCGAGGAGCGCCCCGACCTCGATTCGATCTACATGACGGCCGTGCAGGCGATGACGGGCCAGGGGGGCTGGCCGATGAGCGTCTTCCTGACGCCGGACGGCCGCCCGTTCTATGGAGGCACGTACTTCCCCGCGGCCCGCGGCATGGGCATCCCGGCGTTCGCGGACGTGCTCGATGCGGTCGCTGCCGCGTGGCACGATCGTCGCGGCGAGCTCGAGGAGATGGGGCGCCGCCTCGCCGACGCGATCGCGAGGTCGACGGACCCGCCTGCGGCGGGCCCGGACCAGGCGGCACCCGCGCCCGACCTGGCGGCGGGACCGGACCAGGCGGCACCCGCGCCCGACCTGGCGGCGGGACCGGACCAGGCGGCACCCGCGCCCGACCTGGCGGCGGGACCGGACCAGGCCGCGTTCGCGCCCTCCGCGACCGAGACGCACGAGGTTCCGTCCGCACCTGCGACCGGAACGCCCGAGGTTCCGTCCGCATCCGTGGCCGCGGAGAGCCGCCCGATCCCCGCCCCGCCGGCCGGGATCGTGGCCGTCCCGCCCGCGCCGGTCGGCACCGTGGACGTCCTCGGACTGCACGCGCACCACCAGGTCGGCGTTCGGACGCTCGACCGGGCGACGGCCGCGCTCATCTCGGCGTTCGACCGGGTGAACGGTGGCTGGGGCAGCGCGCCCAAGTTCCCCCAGCCCGCGATCGTCGAGTTCCTGCTCGCCCGGGCCGCCACGCACCACGAGCCCGAACCTCTCGCTGTCGCGGAGCGCGCCCTGCAGGCCATGGCGGCGGGCGGAATCCACGATCAGGTCGGCGGCGGGTTCCACCGCTACAGCACGGACGCGCGCTGGCTCGTGCCGCATTTCGAGAAGATGCTCTACGACAACGCGCAGCTGGCGCGTGCCTACGTGCAGGCGTTCCAGCTCACGGGCGAGCAGCGCCATGCGAGGGTCGCCGAGCGGACGCTCGACTACCTGCGGCGCGAGATGGCGACGCCGGACGGGCTCTTCGCCGCGAGCCAGGACGCCGACACGGACGGGGTCGAAGGCGCCACGTACACGTGGACGCTCCCGGAGATCGAGGACGTGTTGGGGTCCGGGGCCGCCCTGGCAGCCGATGCGTTCGGCGCGACGGCTCCCGGCAACTGGGAAGGCCGCAACGTCCTCCACCGGCCCATCGACGAGGAGATCCTCGCCCGGCGTCACGGGCTGCCGGTCGACGAGGTTGCGGGGCGACTGGACCGGGCGGCGGATCGCCTGCGCTCGGCCCGGGATGCGAGACCGCAGCCCGCCCGCGACACGAAGGGGCTTGCGGCATGGAACGGGCTCGCGATCGCCGCATTCGCCGATGCCTCCGTCGCGCTCGGACGCGCCGACTACCTCGCGACGGCGACGTGCACGGCCGCTGCCGCACTGCTCCGGCTGCGCGACCCGAACGGACGAGTGCGCCGTTCCTGGAAGGACGGACGGGCCACGCCCGCGGGTTTCCTCGACGATCACGCGCTGCTGGCCGACGGCCTGCTTGCGCTGTACGAGGCAACGTTCGACGAGCGGTGGTTCGGCGCCGCGCGAGACCTCGCCGACGCCGTGCTGACCCACTTCGCCGACTCGGCGGGGGGCTTCTGGGACACCGCCGACGATCACGAGCCGCTGATCGCGCGGCCTCGCCAGGTGGAGGACAACGCTGTCCCGTCCGGTGGCGCCGCGGCCGCCCGCGTCCTCCTGCGGCTCGCGGCGCTGACCGGCGAGGCGCGCTACCGCGCGGCCGCGCTCGGCGCGCTCCCCGCGATCCTGCCGCTCGCGGAGCGGTATCCAACCGGGTTCGCCGCCTGGCTCGCCGCCATCGACCTTGCGAGCGCGCCGCTCGCCGAGGTGGCGATCGTGGGCGAGCGGGAGGATCCGGCCGCGAAGGTGCTCCTCGAGGTCGCGACGCGCGGCCTCCACCCGCACCGGATCGTCGCGATGACCGACGACCCGCAGCACAGCCGGGTGGAGCTGCTCCAGAGCCGGTTCGCGCTGCGGGGCCGCCCGACCGCCTTCGTGTGCCGCGATTTCGCCTGCCGCCAGCCGGTCACCGAGCCGGAGGCTCTCGCGGCGCAGCTCGTCGGCTGACCCAGCGGTACGTCGGCCGACCGAACCCACCGGTACGCCGGCTGACCGAAACCCGCGCGGTTCGTGTCACGCCGCGGGGACGCCCTCCCGCCGCTCCAGCCAGCGCTCGAACGCGTCGAACGTGGCCGGAATGCGCACCTCGGCCCGGATCTGGTCGCCGTCGAACAGGGCGTCGGTGGCCGGATCCGCCAGTGCGTCGGGCGTCTTCATCCCGTTCCCGGTGAGCAGCGCCACGACCTCGTCGCCGGGCCGGATGACGCCCCGGTCGCGCGCCCTCGAGATGGCGCCCACCGTGCAGCCCCCCGCCGTCTCGGTGAAGAGCCCCTCGAGCGCGGCCACCTGTCGCATGGCGGCCGACGTCTCCTCGTCGGGAACCGATTCGATCGACCCGCCGGTCGCCCAGGCCTGCCGCACCGCGAACTGACCGTCTGCCGGGTCTCCGATCGCGAGGCTCTTGACGATCGTCTGCGGATCGCGGACGGGGACCGGACGGTCGGTGCCCGCGCCGAACGCGTCGGCCACGGGGGCGCATCCGGACGGCTGCGCTCCCACGAACCGCACCTCCTTCGCATCCACGAGGCCGAACCTGACCAGCTCCGCGAACCCCTTCGCGACCTTCGTGTACAGCGAGCCCGAGGCGATCGGGGAGACCAGCACGTCCGGGAGGCGCCACCCGAGCTGCTCCGCGACCTCGTATGCCAGCGTCTTGGATCCCTCCGCGTAGTAGGGACGCAGGTTGACGTTGACGAACGCCCAGCCGTGCTCGTCGGCGATCTCCAGCGAGAGCCGGTTGATCTGGTCGTACGTGCCCGCGACCGGCACGAGGGTCGCGCCGTACGCGAGCGCCTGGCGGACCTTGGCGGTCTCGATGTCGGCCGGCACGAAGACGTAGGCGCGCAGCCCGGCCGCCGCCGCCGCTGCCGCCACCGCGCCGGCCAGGTTCCCCGTCGAGGCGCAGGCGAGCGTGTCGAAGCCGAAGTCGACGGCGCGGGCCGTGGCCACCGCGACGACGCGATCCTTGAACGAGAGCGTCGGGTTCAGGGAGTCGTTCTTGAGCCACAGGTGGTCGATGCCGAGCGCCTCGCCCAGCCGCTCCGCCCGCTGCAGAGGCGTCGAACCCACCGGCAGCGAGCGGGTCGGGACGTGTTCGACGGGAAGGAGCTCGAGGTAGCGCCAGATGCCGGCCGGCCGGGCCTCGATCGCCTCCCGGCTGACCGCCGCCGCCACGGCCGCCTCGTCGTACACGACCTCCAGGGGACCGAAGCAGGACGCGCACACGTACGACGGGCCGGTGGGGACGTCTGCGCCGCAGTTTCGGCAGCGCAATCCGGTGATGCGTGGCACGGGATCCTCCGTTCGACGGAGGGCCGCGCCGATCGCCCCTGAATCATCCGACCCTTCCTCTCGCGAAGAAGGGTCGTCACGGTCCCTTATCTCGCAGGAGGTCCTGCCCGGATTTGGCACCTTGCCCGCGACGATGCGCTCGCCGCCGGCAGGTTGTCGGGCTTCACAGGGCCGGTCCCTCCGCCACTCTTGATAAGAGTATTCAGTTGCCGCGGAGTGTATCGACGCGTTCGAGGCGTGGCAAGCACCGGCCTGCGCGTGAGCGGCCGGCCATGGCGACCCGCGCGCGTGCCCGCGGGCCGTGACGAACGCCTGCGCCTCGCGTGGGCCGACTGGCGCGCCTGCACCACGTGATCGGCCGGATGAGTACCATGCCCCGGACCGCGAGCCATGACGTGCGCGAGAGGGGTGCCATGGACGGCGAGCGCCGGACGATCGTGTTCTTCCCCGAGGGTGCCTTCGGCCCCACCAACAACTGTGTGGGGATCGCCGACGTCCTGCGGCGTCGCGGGCACCGGACCGTGTTCATCGTCGAGGAATCGTTCGCGGGAACGCTCGAGGCCCGCGGCTTCGAGGAGCGGCTGATGCGGCTCGCGCCGCCGCCCGCCGTGGACGAGGCCCCCGGGCAGTTCTGGAAGGACTTCATCCGCGACACGGCCCCGGTGTTCCGCATGCCCACGATCGAGCAGATCGGGTCGTTCCTGCGCCCGACGTGGCAGGCCCTCGTCGACGGCGCCCGGTACGTGGACGAACGGCTCGCCGCGATCATCGACGAGGTCGGGCCCGACGTGATCGTCGAGGACAACGTGGTCGCGTTCCCGGCCGTGGTCGCCTCCGGGCGCCCCTGGGTCCGGATCGTCTCGTGCAACCCCGCGGAGCTGCGCGATCCCGCCGTGCCGCCCGTCTTCTCCGGCTACCCCGCGGCCGACCGGGCCGGGTGGCGCGAGTTCGTCGAGGAGGAGCGACGGTGCCTGGTCGACATGCACGCGTCCTTCGACGCGTTCGTCCGCGAACGCGGCGCGCCCCCGCTCGACGAGCTGTCCTTCATCCACGAGTCCACGTGGCTGAACCTGTACCTGTACCCGGCGGAGGCCGATTACGCCAGGGACCGGCCGCTCGGCCCGACATGGCACCGGCTGGATTCGGCGGTGCGGGCCACCGAGGCGCCGTTCGAGCTTCCGGAACCGCTGGCGTCCGAGCCCGGTGCGCTCGTCTATCTCAGCCTCGGGAGCCTCGGATCGGCCGACGTCGAGCTCATGCAGCGCCTGGTCGACGTGCTCGCGACGACGCCGTACCGCGTGATCGTCAGCATGGGGCCCCAGCACGAACAGCTTCGACTGGGGCCGAACATGACCGGCGCGGAGTTCCTGCCGCAGCCGTCGATCCTGCCGATGGTCGACGTCGTCATCACGCACGGGGGCAACAACACGGTCACGGAGTGCTTCGACGCGGGCAAGCCGATGATCGTGCTGCCGCTGTTCTGGGACCAGCACGACAACGCGCAGCGTGTCGACGAGACGGGCTTCGGCATCCGGCTGCCGACCTACACGTTCGACGACCCGGCCCTGCCGGCCGCCATCGACCGCCTGCTGGCCGACCGATCGCTCCGGGCCCGCCTGGCCGCCGTCTCGGCCCGCCTGCGCGCCGGCCCCGGCACCGTCCGCGCCGCCGACCTGGTGGAGCGCCTGGCACGCGAGGCCGTCCCGGTCGTCCGCTGAGGCCGGTCGGGGCCGCCGACCTGGTGAGCGGCCGGCACGCGAGGCCGTCGCCGGTCGGCCGCCGACGCCTGCCCCCTGGTGTCCCGGCGGGAGGCCGACGGACCGCTGCTATACTCCTGACTCACCCGAGCCGCGGGCGCGTGCCCGCCAGCGATGGAGGAGTCGTTGCTCGAGGACGGGGAGGGGGCGGTCCCGTGAGGCCGGTCCGGACCCATCGCGTCGAGGTCCGTCAGCGGCGTGGCGGACGAGGACGGGGGCAGTCTATCCAGGTCCCGGCCGTGCTGGCCCGGGGCCTTCTCGTTTTCCGGGGGGTCTGACGTGCCGGCAACCGTGGTCGTCGGCCTCCAGTGGGGCGACGAGGGCAAGGGCAAGACCACCGATCTGCTGGCCGAATTGGTGGCCATGGTCGTGCGCTACCAGGGCGGCGACAACGCCGGGCACACGATCGTCCTGGGCGACGCCGTCTTCAAACTGCACCTCGTGCCCAGCGGCGTCCTCTACCCGCACATCACGCCCGTCATCGGGAACGGCGTCGTCGTCAATCCCCAGACGCTCATCGACGAGATGGCGATGCTCGAGTCGCGCGGGATCCCCACGGCGAACATCCGGGTCAGCGAATCGGCGCACGTGATCATGCCGTATCACGTGGCGCTGGACGGGGCCATGGAGGCACGGCTCGCGGGCGACGAGATCGGCACCACGCACCGGGGCATCGGCCCCGCCTACGCGGACCGGGCCTGGCGGATCGGGCTCCGCATGGCCGACCTGCTCGATCCCCGGGCCTTCCGTTCCAGGCTCGAGCGGATCCTGCCGGAGAAGAACGCCGTGCTGGTCCAGACGCACGGGCTCGAGCCGTTCGACCTCGACGAACTGGTGGCGCGCGCGACCGGCTGGGGTGAGCGGCTTCGCCCGCACATCGTGGACACCACGGACCTGGTGCAGACGGCGCTGGGCAACGGGCAGCACGTGCTCCTCGAGGGCGCACAGGGGACGATGCTGGACCTCGACCACGGCACGTACCCGTACGTCACGAGTTCGAACCCGATCGCGGGCGGAGCGTGCACCGGCGGTGGGGTGGGCCCGCTGCAGGTGGACGAGGTCATCGGGGTCATGAAGGCGTACTCCACGCGGGTCGGGTCCGGCCCCTTCCCGACCGAACTGCGCGACGAGACCGGCGCACACCTGCTCGAACGTGGCCGCGAGTTCGGCACGACGACGGGACGGCGGCGCCGTTGCGGCTGGTTCGACGCGGTGCCCCTGCAGCGTGCCGTCGCGGTCAACAGCGTGACCAGCATCATGCTGAACAAGCTCGACATCCTGTCCGGCCTGCCGGAGATCTGCCTCTGCGTCGCCTACCGGATCGACGGACAGGTGGTGGACCGGCTGCCGTCGTCGGGCGATCTCCTCGCCCGCGCCGAGCCCGTCTACGAATCGTTTGACGGCTGGGAGGAGGACCTCGGAGGGATCCGACAGGCAGGGCACCTGCCGGCGGCGGCCCGGCGTTACGTGGATGCGCTCGAGCAGCTCGCCGGCGTCCCGGTCTCGATCGTCAGCGTGGGTCCCGACCGCACCGCCACGATCCTGCGGCGGGAGCGCCCGCGGCGCGCCGCTCTCAACGCGCGGGTCGCCGTCCGTGGCCCGGACGTGGGTCCACCCGGCGAACGCGGGCCGGGTCCCAGGTGAGGCTGCCCCGATGAGCTCCGTGCCCGTCCCGGCCACGATCCTCGTCGTCGGCTCCGGAGCGCGCGAGCACGCGATCTGCTGGCGCCTGCGCCGGGACGACGGAGTGGAGCGCGTCATCGAGGCGCCCGGGAACGCGGGACACGCCGACGTCGCGGACGTCCGACCGGAGATCGGCGCCGGCGACATCGCGGCGATCGTGGCGCTGGCCCGTCGCGAGGCGGTGGACCTGGTCGTGGTCGGCCCGGAGGCGCCGCTCGTCGCGGGTCTCGTGGATCGGTTGACGGCCGCCGGGATCCCCGCCTTCGGGCCCTCCGCGGCCGCGGCGGCCGTCGAGGGGAGCAAGGCGCTGTGCCGGCGGATCGCCGGACGCGCCGGCGTTCCGATGGCCCGCGGCGCGCGATTCGACGCGGTCACGCCCGCGCTGGCATACGCCGCCGCGCTCGGCGGTGGGGTCGTGGTGAAGGCCGATGGCCTGGCCGCCGGCAAGGGCGTCACGGTATGCGCCACGCTCGAGGAGGCCGAGAACGCGCTGCGCGACGCCATCGAGGGCCGCGTCTTCGGCGATGCCGGGCGCGAGGTCGTGGTGGAGCAGGCGCTCACCGGTCCGGAGGCGAGCGTGATCGCGATCTGCGACACGACCACGGCGCTCGCCCTGCCCGCCGCCCGCGACCACAAGCGGATCGGCGAGGGCGACACGGGGCCCAACACGGGCGGCATGGGAGCGTACTCGCCGCTCCCGGATCTCGACGACGACGCGGTTGCCGACATCCTGCGTCGGTTCCACGTGCCGACGCTCGCCGCCCTCGCGGCACGCGGGCGCCCGTTCCGCGGCGCGCTCTATGCCGGGCTGATGCTGACCGACGCCGGCGCGCGGTTGCTCGAGTACAACGTCAGGTTCGGGGATCCGGAGGCGCAGGCCATCCTGCCGCGCGTGGCCGTTCCACTCGCCCCGCTGCTGCTCGCCGCGGCCACGGACCGCCTTGCGGCCGCGGCCGAGGCCCTCGGGATCGCGGGGTCGGTGCTGCCGGCCACGCCCGGCGCCACCGTCGGCGTCGTCCTCGCCACCGACGGCTACCCCGCCTCCCCGGTCGTCGGCGATCCCATCGACGGAATCGAGGCGGCGCGCGCGTCGGGCGCGCTCGTGTTCGAGGGGGGCACGCGGCGCGCGGGTGGCGTGACATTGACGGCGGGCGGTCGCGTGCTCACCGTCGTGGCCGGGGGCGACGACCTCGCGAGGGCGGCCGGCGCCGCCCATGCCGCCGCGTCCTGCGTGACGTTCCGCGGCCGGCAGGTGCGCGGCGACATCGGCAGGCCCGCCGGGCCGCTCATCGCCTCGTCCGGGCCCGTGGCAGGCTCGCGGCCCGCGGAGGCGCGCTCGTGATCCCGAGATACACCCTCCGCGAGATGGGCGAGGTCTGGACGGACCGTGCCCGCTTCGAGGCGATGCTTCGCGTCGAGGTGGCGGTGATCCGTGCGCAGGCCCTTCACGGACTGGTGCCGCAGGAGGCCGCGGATGCCGTCGCGTCGCGCGCCCGCGTGGACGTGGACCGGATCGCCGAGATCGAGCTGACGACGGATCACGACGTGATCGCGTTCGTGAGCCAGGTCGCCGAGACGGTCGGTCCGGAAGGCCGCTTCCTCCACCTCGGGCTGACGAGCAGCGACGTCCTCGACACGGGCCTTGCCCTGCAATGCCGGGTCGCCTCGGACCGGCTCCTCGCCGACCTCGACGCCGCGGTCGAGGCCGTCGTCCGGCGCGCTCGGGAACATGCCACGACGCTCATGATGGGGCGGACGCACTCGGTGCACGCGGAGCCGATCACGTTCGGGTTCAAGCTGGCGGGCTGGGCGTTCGAGCTCGACCGCGACCGGCGGCGCGTGGCCGCCGCTGCCGCCGACATCGCGACCGGCAAGCTGTCGGGACCCGTCGGGACGTACAGCCACGTCGACCCGGCCATCGAGGCCGAGGTCATGTCCGCACTCGGGCTGGCCGCGGACCCCGTGAGCACCCAGATCGTCCAGCGCGACCGGCACGCCGCCTTCCTGGCGGCGCTGGCGGTGACCGGGGGCTCCCTGGAGCGTTTCGCGACGGAGGTGCGCAACCTGCAGCACACCGAGATCGCGGAGGTCCAGGAGCCGTTCCGCAGCGGGCAGAAGGGCTCGAGCGCGATGCCGCACAAGCGGAACCCCATCGTGAGCGAACGGCTCGCGGGCATGGCCCGCCTCCTGCGGGGCTACGCGCAGGCGGGACTGGAGAACCAGGCCCTGTGGCACGAGCGCGACATCAGCCACTCCTCGGTGGAGCGCATCGCGCTGCCCGACGCGACGGTCCTGCTCGACTACATGCTGGTGACGTTCACGCGTCTCGTGGACGGACTCGTCGTGCGCCCGGAGCGGATGCGCGAGAACCTCGAGCGCGGGCTCGGTCTGCACGCCTCGAGCCGGGTGCTTCTCGCCCTCGTCGAGCGTGGCGGGCTGGGCCGCGACGAGGCCTACGGTGTCGTGCAGCGAGCTGCCCTGCGTGCGGCGGACGAGCGACGTCCGCTCGCCGAGCTCCTCGCCGAGGATCCGGCTGCCGCAGCGCTGCCGGCCGACGATCTCGCGGCGTGCTTCGACGACGGCGCGTTCCTTGCGCACGTGGCGACGGTGATGGCGCGCCTGGACCGGCTGGTCCCGTCCGCAGGGGCCGGCGGGCCGGGTGCGGCCCTCGAGAACGGCGGGCCGGCTGCGGCCGTCGAGAACGGGCCGGGTACGGCCTCGAGAACGACGGGCCCGGCGACCCGGGCGCCCAGGAGGCCGCTGCGACGGGCGGCGTCGAGACGAAGACCGTGACACACGGCCGGGGAGGCAGCAGATGACTGTGGGGCGGCTCTCGGACACGTTCGTCCGCTCGGGCAAGGTCCGCGACCTCTACGCGGTGGGCGACGACCGGATGCTCCTCGTCGCGACGGACCGGATCAGCGCGTTCGACGTGGTGCTTCCCACGCCGATCCCGGACAAGGGCCGCGTGCTGACGGGCCTGTCCCGCTTCTGGTTCGGCGAGACGGCCCGGGCCGGAATCGTGGCCAATCACCTGCTGGACGTGGATCCGGCCTCCCTGCCGATGCCGTTCCCGTCGTCGGCGTCCGACCTTCGCGGCCGGGTGATGATCTGCCGCCGCGCTCGTGTCCTGCCCGTCGAGGTGATCGTCCGCGGCTACCTGTCGGGGACCGGCTGGAAGGACTACCGGCGGACCGGTGCGGTGTCGGGTGTCGGGTTGCCGGCCGGCCTCCGCGAGAGCGATCGCCTGCCCGAGCCGATCTTCACGCCGTCGACCAAGGCCGAGCAGGGTCACGACGAGAACATCGACTTCGCCGGGGTGGTCGGCCTGATCGGGGCCGACATGGCGGCGCGCGTGCGGGACATCGCGCTGAGCCTCTACCGGTTCGGCTCCGGGCGCGCGGCCGCGGCCGGCATCATCCTGGCCGACACCAAGTTCGAGTTCGGGCTGCTTCCCGACGGCGAGCCGATCCTGATCGACGAGGCGATGACACCGGATTCGAGCCGCTTCTGGGATGCCGCCACGTACGAGCCGGGGCGCGCGCAGGCGAGCTACGACAAGCAGTTCGTGCGGGACTGGCTCGAGACCCGCGACTGGGACAAGACCTACCCGGGCCCCGAGCTCCCCGACGACGTGGTCGCCGGGACCCGCGCCCGGTACGTGGAGGCCTTCGAGCGCATCACGGGCGGGAGCTTCGACCGGTACCTCGCCGAGGACGTCATCGCCCCGGCTGCCCGCGAGCCGGAGGCGCGGTAGTGGCCAGCTACCGGTACGCGGTGTCGGTCATGCCAAAGCCGGGCATCCTCGACCCGCAGGGCCGTGCCGTCGAGCAGTCCCTTCCGCACCTCGGCGTCGATTCGGTCCACGGCGTGCGCGTCGGGCGACGCGTGGAGCTGACCGTCGAGTCGCCGGACGAGCAAGCCGCGCGATCCGTCGTGGACCGCCTGGCCGGGGAGCTGTTCGCCAACCCGCTGATCGAGGAATGGCGGGTCGAGGCGGTGGGGGCGGCCAGCTCCGTCCGGAGCGCGGAGCGGGCATGAGGGTCGGCGTCGTCGTCTTCCCGGGGTCGAACTGCGATCGGGATGCCCTGCACGCCTCCCGGCTGGCGGGCGCCGACGCGGTCCCCCTGTGGCACGAGACGCCCGATCTTCGCGGCGCCGACCTGGTGATCCTCCCGGGAGGCTTCGCCTACGGCGACTACCTTCGCGCGGGCGTCCTCGCGCGCTTCAGCCCGATCATGGCGAAGGTCCGGGAGCACGCCGCCCGTGGCGGGCTGGTCCTGGGAATCTGCAACGGGTTCCAGGTGCTGGCGGAGGCCGGCCTGGTGCCCGGCGCGCTCCTGCGCAACGCGTCGCTGCGGTTCGAGCACCGGTGGGTGCGGCTGTCCGTGGAGCGGCGCGATACGCCGTTCACGCGGGCCGTGCCGGCCGGCATGTCGCTCCGCATGCCGGTGGCGCACGGCGAAGGCTGCTACTACCTGCCCGAGGACGATCTCGCCCGGCTGGAGGCATCCGGCCGGGTGCTGTTCCGCTACGCGGAGCCGGAGGGGAACCCCAACGGATCGTTGCACGACATCGCGGGCGTGACGGACTCCGGAGGGCGCGTCTGCGGCCTGATGCCCCACCCCGAGCGTGCCTCGGAGGCGCTCCTCGGGTCCGACGACGGTCTCCTGCTGCTGCGCTCGATCGTCGAGAGCGGCGCGATGGAGGTGCGCGCATGACCGCGGCCGTTCGCCCGGCCGTCGCGCCGGCGCCGGAGCCGCTGCACCGGCAGCTGGGCCTCACGGACGACGAGCTGGACCAGATCCGCGCCAGGCTGGGCCGGGATGCCAACGACCTCGAACTGGCGATGTTCTCGGTGATGTGGAGCGAGCACTGCTCGTACAAGAGCTCGAAACCTCTCCTCGCGACGCTCCCGACGGCGGGCCGGGACGTGGTCGCCGGCCCGGGCGAGAACGCCGGCGTCGTCTCGATCGGGGACGGGCTCGCGGTCGCCTTCAAACTCGAGTCCCACAACCACCCGAGCGCGGTCGAGCCGTACCAGGGAGCCGCGACCGGTGTCGGCGGCATCCTGCGCGACATCTTCACGATGGGCGCACGACCCGTCGCCGTACTCGACGCACTGAAGTTCGGCGACCCGGAGGAACCGCGGACGCGGCACCTGGTCCGGGGCGTGGTCCGCGGCGTGGGCGGGTACGGCAACTGCGTCGGGGTGCCCACCATCGGCGGAGAACTCGCGTTCCACCCGTCCTACGCGGGCAATCCGCTCGTCAACGTCATGGCCGTGGGGATCCTCGAGGAACGTCACCTGACACGGGCTGCGGCCCCGGGACCCGGGAACCTCGCGGTGCTCTTCGGGTCCGCCACGGGGCGCGACGGCATCGGCGGCGCCTCGGTCCTCGCCAGCGCCACGTTCGGCGAGGACGATCCCTCCAAGCGCCCGAGCGTCCAGGTGGGCGACCCCTTCGCCGAGAAGCTGCTGATCGAGGCGAGCCTCGAGCTGATCGGGCGAGGGCTCGTGGAGGGGCTCCAGGACCTGGGGGCGGCGGGGATCACCTGTGCCGTGTCCGAGACCGCCGACCGGGCGGGAACCGGCATGCTCGTGGACCTCGACGCCATCCCGCGCCGCGAGGAGGGCATGGCCCCCTTCGAGGTCATGATCAGCGAATCCCAGGAGCGGATGCTGGCGATCGTCCGGCCGGACAGGCTCGCGCCGGTGGTCGAGGTCTGCACGCGCTGGGGGCTTCCGGCGGCCGTCATCGGACGCGTCACGGATGACGGCCTGATCACGGTGATCTCGGGCGGCGTGGACGCGAACGGCGTGGACGCGAGCGGCGTGGACGCGAGCGGCGTGCCGGCCGGCGGGTCCACCGTGCTGGCCGCGATCCCCGCGGCCGCGCTGACCAGCGACGCGATCGTCTACCAGCGGGCGTCCCGTCCCCCGACCCACAGCCGCCAGGCGCCGGCTCCCGGCGCGCCGGAGTCGGCCTCCGACCGGCTCCCGATCCGGGGCATGGACCCGGGCGCGGTGCTGCGGGGGCTGCTGGGGAGCCCGAACCTCGGAAGCCGGGCATGGGTCACGACCCAGTACGACGCGACCGTGGGCGCCGGCACGGTCGATGGAGGCGAGCGTGCGGCGGGCATCCTGCGCATCGAGGGGACCGCGAAGGGGCTCGCCTGCGCCACGGACGCGGTGGCGGGCGTGGGCGCCTTCGACCCGTACCTCGGGGCGGCCCTCGCCGTGGCCGAGTGCTCGCGCAACGTCGTGGTCTCGGGGGCCCGTCCGCTGGGCGTCACCAACTGCCTCAACTTCGGGGATCCGGGCAAACCCGAGGCGTTCTGGCAGCTCGCCGAGGCGGTGCGTGGCCTGGGCGACGCGTGCCGGGCGCTCGATCTGCCGGTCACCGGCGGCAACGTCAGCCTCTACAACGAGTCGCCTGACGGCCGGATCGTCCCCACCACCCAGGTCGGCGTCGTCGGGCTGCTCGACGACGTCGCGAGGCGGGTCGCACCCGCCTTCCGTGCCCCGGGCGATGCCGTCGTGCTGCTCGGGGAGGCTGTTCCGGGCCTGGCCGGCTCCGCCTACGCGGCCATGGCCGGCGCCGCCGTCGAGGAGCGCCTCCCGACCCTGGATCTGGCCCGCGAGCGGGCGCTCCAGGACCTGCTCCTCGCGGCGGCGCGGGAGGGGATCCTCGCGTCCGCGCAGGACGTGAGCGGCGGGGGCCTGGCCGTTGCGCTCGCCGAGTGCGCGATCTGGTCGGGGATGGGCGCCGACCTGTCCCTGCAGGTGAGCGCCGAGCCGGCCGTCGAACTGTTCGGCGAGAGCCCCTCGAGAGCCGTGGTCACGGTGCGGCCGGGGGACGAGGCGCGTCTGCGGGCGCTTGCCGTGGAGCACGGCGTCCCCTTCGCGGTGCTCGGCGAGGTCGGCGGCGACCTCCTCCACGTCGACCTCGTGGGCGGCGGCGCGGCGGGCGCAGCCGAGGAACGCGGAGCGTCCGTTGCCGACGCGCTGGACTGCACGCTCGGCAGCCTGCGCCACGCCTGGGAACAGGCGCTGCCACGGGCGCTGGGCGACCAGTCGTTCGTGCCGCCCGTGTTCGTCGCGCCCGACCGGCGGGCGAACGGGCCGCTCCCGGCCGGGAGGGGCTGACCATGTGCGGGATCGTCGGCGTCCACGTTCCAGGACAGGAGGCCGCCGGACTGGCCGCCCTCGGGCTCTTCGCGCTCCAGCACCGCGGGCAGGAGTCGGCCGGGGTGGCCGTGAGCGACGGCGACCAGGTGATGGTCTACAAGGACCTCGGCATGGTCAGCCAGGTCCTCGACGAGCGGCGCCTGCCGTCGCTGGTGGGGCACATGGCGATCGCCCACTGCCGCTACTCGACGACCGGATCCACGGTCTGGGAGAACAGCCAGCCCGCGTTCCGCGTCGGCCCGAGACGGACCGTCACGATGGGCCACAACGGCAACCTCGTCAACACGCGCGAACTGCTCGACCTCCTGCCGGGTGGCCTGCGGCGCCTGCAGGGCTCGACGGACACCGAGGTCCTCACCGCGCTCGTCGCGGGCGCCGAGGGCGGCGACCTCCTCGACGTGCTCCTGGAGACCCTGCCGAAGGTCCGCGGCGCCTACGCGCTGGTCGTCATGGACGAGCACCGTCTGCTCGGGATCCGCGACCCGTGGGGGTTCCGTCCGCTCGTGCTGGGGCGGATGCCCCACGGGGGCCCGCACGAAGACACCGGCTGGGTGCTCGCGTCGGAGACGGCGGCCCTCGACGTGCTCGGCGCCGAGTACGTGCGGGACGTCGATGCGGGCGAGATCGTGGTCCTGGGCGAGCCGGGCGGCCCGAGGTCCGTGCGCTTCGCCGAGGGCCACGAGCGGCTGTGCGTGTTCGAGATGATCTACTTCGCCCGCCCCGACTCGTACATGCTCGGTCGCAGCCTCTACGAGGCACGGCGCCGGATGGGCGAGGCGCTGGCACGCGAGGCGCCGGTCGCAGCCGACCTGGTGATGCCGGTGCCGGACACGGGCACGCCGGCGGCCGTCGGGTTCGCCGAGGCCAGCGGGATCAGGTACGGCGAGGGCATGGTCCGGAACCGCTACGCCGGCCGGACGTTCATCCAGCCGAGCCAGGCCCTCCGGCAGCGGGGGGTGAACGTCAAGATCAGCCCCCTGCGCGAGCAACTGCGCGGGCGCCGGGTCGTGGTGGTCGACGATTCGATCGTGCGGGGCACCACCACCAAGCAGATCGTCGCGCTCCTGCGGCGGGCGGGTGCCCGCGAGATCCACCTCCGGATCAGCGCGCCGCCCATCTTCCATCCCTGCTTCTACGGGATCGACACGCAGGTCGAGACGGAGCTGATCGCGGCCACCCACTCCACCGAGGAGATCCGCGAGTTCGTGGGCGCCGATTCGCTCTCGTACCTCTCGATCGGCGGCGTGCTGGACGCCATCGGGCTTCCCCGGGAGCGCTTCTGCTTCGCGTGCTTCGACGGGCTGTATCCCGTCCCGGTGCCGTACGACGTCGCCTCGCGCAAGTTCATGCTCGAGACGCCGGCCGGGGCGGCCGGCGTCTCGGAGGCGCCGGAGCCGACGGGAGTCGGGGCGGCCGCGCCGGGTCCCGTCGGCCATGCTGCCGATGGCCAGGGGACCGCGGGCCGGTGACGGCGGCCGAGGGCGTGCGGCGGGCGTACGCGCGGTCCGGCGTGGACGTGGCGGCGGGCGACCGGGCCGTCGAGCTGATGCGCGACCGGATCGCCGCGACGCAGGGACCCGGGGTCCTCGCCGGCGTGGGTGGGTTCGCATCCGCGGTCGCCCTGCCCGCGGGCATGCGCGAGCCGGTGCTCGTCAGCGCCACGGACGGCGTCGGGACGAAGACCGGGATCGCCCGTGCGATGGGCCGGCTCGACACGATCGGCCTGGACCTGGTCGCCATGTGCGCGGACGACGTCGTCTGCCTCGGCGCTCGCCCGCTGCTCTTCCTCGACTACGTCGCGGTGGGACGCGTCGACCCCGGGGCCGTGGCGACGCTCGTGTCAGGAGTGGCTCAAGGATGCGAGCTGGCGGAGTGTGCGCTCGTCGGCGGCGAGACCGCCGAGCACCCCGGCCTCATGGAGCCCGACGCGTTCGACCTCGCCGGCTTCTGCGTCGGGGTCGCCGAGCGGGACGAGCTCCTGTCCGCCGGTTCCGTCGAGGAGGGGGACGCGCTCCTCGGCCTGGCCGCGTCTGGCCTTCACGCCAACGGGTACTCCCTGGTCCGTTCGGTCACCGCCTCGCACGGCCTGGCGCTCGACCTGCCGTGGCCCGACGCCGTGCGGATGGTGCCGGGCATGGCGGAGATGGAGCATCCGGCGGCCGGGAACGAGCCGTCGCCGTCCGGGGCCGGGCCGACGCCGTCCGGATGGGCGAACGCGCCCGGAGCCACGCTCGGAGACGTCCTGCTGACGCCGACGCGGATCTACGCCGCCGACGTCCTGGGGCTGCGGACCCACCTGGCAGGCCTGGGCCTGTCGCTGCACGGCCTGGCGCACATCACGGGCGGTGGTCTGCCCGGCAACGTCCCGCGCGCGCTGCCAGCGTCGCTCGGTGCCCGGATCGATCCGGCGGCCTGGCCCGTTCCGCCGGTCGTGCGCCTGGTCGCAGCCCTCGCGGACATGGACGGGCCGGAGATGCGCGCCACGCTGAACGGGGGCCTGGGCATGGTCGCCGTGCTGCCGCAGGACGGCGTTGCCGCCGCGCGGGCGTTCCTGTCCGAGCGCGGCGTGGTCGCCTGGCAGGTCGGGTCGGTCGTGCCGGCGGCAGAGGCGGGCGCCGGCAGGTACGTCGAGGTGACGTCGTGAGCATCGCGGTGTGCGTATCGGGGCAGGGGAGCAACCTCCGGGCCATCGTCCGGGCCGTCCGTCGGGGGCGGCTGGCGGAGCCGGTGGTCCTCGTGCTGGCCGACCGGCCGTGCGCGGCCGTCGAGTGGGCAGCGTCTCAATCGATCCCGACGCAGATCGTCCGGCCGGGAGACCACCCGGGCTCTCGAGAATGGGACCGGGCCATGGCCGGCGCGCTGCTGGCGTCCGGTGCAGGCGTGGTCGCGCTGGCCGGCTTCATGCGAATCCTCGGGCCGGCGACCCTCTCGGCGTTCCGGGACCGCATCCTGAACGTGCACCCGAGCCTGCTTCCGGCATTCCCCGGAGCGCATGCCGTGCGCGACGCGCTGGCCGCCGGGGTCGCGGTCACCGGCGTGACCATCCACCTCGTCGACGACGTGCTCGACGGTGGTCCCATCGTGCTGCAGGAAGCGGTCGCGGTGCTGCCCGGCGACGGCGAGGAGGCGCTGCTGGCACGCCTGCACGCCGTTGAGCACCGGCTGTTCCCGCGGGCCCTCGCGCTGCTTGCCGCCGGTGCGATCCGGGTCGGCCCCGGGAGGCGGGTGACCGTCGACGGCGACGCGCTGATCTCGCTGCCGCGACCTCGCCGGGCGCTCCTCTCGGTCTCGGACAAGTCGGGGCTGACCGGCCTCGGCCGAGGCCTGGATGCGCTGGGGTTCGAGCTCGTCTCCACGGGCGGGACCGCGCGCGCGTTACGCCAGGCGGGGCTCGAGGTCACCGACGTCGCGAGCGTCACCGGTTTTCCCGAGATGCTCGACGGCCGCGTGAAGACCCTGCACCCCGCGATCGAGGCCGGCGTCCTGGCGGACACGCGCCTGCCCGAGCACGTGCGACAGCTGGCGGCCGCCGGCATCGAGGCGTTCGAGCTGGTGGTCGTGAACCTGTATCCCTTCGCCGCCGCCGCCGAGCGCCCCGGCATCACGACCGACGAGCTCGTCGAGGAGATCGACATCGGCGGCCCGACGCTCGTCCGGGCGGCTGCCAAGAACCACACGTCGGTCGGCGTCGTGACCGATCCCGCCGCGTATGCCGGCGTCCTCGACGAGCTGCGTTCGGCGGGAGGGCTGGGCGATGAGACCCGGCGGAGGCTTGCCGTGGAGGCATTCCGCCACACGGCTGCCTACGACGCGCGGATCGCCGCCGAGCTCCCGGGCCGGCTCGGCACGCCGGGGGATGCCGCCGGCCGGGCCGGTGAGAGCGTGCAGTCTGCCGCGGCCCCGGCCGCGGAAGAGCCGGCCGCCCCCGGCGTGGCCGACGATGCCCCCGACGCCTTCCCCGTCCGCGTGCGCCTCGAGCTCGAGCGCGAGCAGGCGCTGCGGTACGGCGAGAACCCGCACCAGGCGGCGGCCGTGTACCGCGTGGCCGGCATGCCGGCGGCGGCCGGACCCTTCGCGCGGGGCGTGGACCTGCGGCAGGGCAAGCCGCTGAGCTACAACAACCTGCTGGACGCATCGGCCGCGGCCGCGCTCGCCCGGGACCTCCACGGGCCGGCCTGCGTCATCGTCAAGCACACGAATCCCTGCGGCGTGGCGGAGGCCGCCGATGCCCTCGGTGCCTGGGAGCTGGCTCTCGCCGGGGATCCGGTCAGTGCCTTCGGCGGCGTCGTCGCGCTGACTCGCCCGATCGACGCGCCCCTCGCCGAGCGGCTCACGGGCATGTTCCTCGAGGTGGTCGTGGCGCCCTCGCTGGACGCGGAGGCCGCCGCCGTGCTGGGCCGGCGCCCGAACCTCCGGGTCGTCGTCGATCCGTGCGTGGGCGATGCCGCCGGCGCGCCGGTCGTGGAGTACCGCAGCGCCGGTGGAGCGATCCTCGCCACCCAGTCGGACGTGCTGCCTGACGACCCGGCGGGCTGGCGCGTGGCGACCGCACGAGTGCCCGACGAACGCGAACTGCGGGATCTCGAGCTGGCGTGGCGCATCGTCCGGCACGTGAAGTCCAACGCGATCGTGCTGGTCCGGGATGGAGCACTGGTGGGCACCGGAGCGGGCCAGATGAGCCGCGTCGACAGCGCGCGGCTTGCCGTCGCCAAGGCCGGGCCGGATCGGTGCGCCGGCGCGGCATGCGCCTCCGACGCGTTCTACCCGTTCCCCGACGGCCTGCTGGCATGCTCCGACGCCGGCGTTTCGGCGTTCGTGCAGCCGGGTGGCTCCATGCGGGACGACGAGGTCGTCGCGGCCGCCGACGCCGCCGGCGTCGCCATGCTCCTGACCGGGATCCGCCACTTCCGCCACTGAGGGAGTGCGGCCGGGCGAGGTAGACTGCCGGGGTACGGATGTGCCCACGCGGGCAACGCAACTCCCGGGGGGAGCACCATGGACGAGAGCCCGAAGCAGTCTGCCGGCGAAGAGCCCACGGCCGGCGTCGAACCCACGGCGGGCGCGCAGCCCGCCGCGGGATACGATCCCGCGGCACCCGAGACCCAGGCAGGCGGCGGACCGGCGGCGGGCGAACAGCCGGCGGCGGGTCATGCCGCGGCCGAGGGAGGGCCCGACCTCACCGGGGACCCGGGCGCGCCCGGGGCCGCCGGGTCGTCCTGGGAATCGTCGGGCTGGAAGGTCCGCGACGAGAGCGCCCGCGACTGGGTCGCCCAGCTGCAGGGGATGATCGACAGCGTCGCGGAGCAGGCAGGCCCGGTCCTGCGCGAGGTCGCGGCGAAGGCGGCAGAGCTCGCCGCCGCCGCCGCGGAGAACGCCGGTCCGGCGCTCCATCGCGCGGCCAACGTGACCACCGAGGTCGGCCACAAGGTCGCGGCCCGGAGCAAGGAATACGCGGCCGAGCTTCGGCGCCAGCAGGCGGAGCAGGACGGCAGCTTCCAGGCCGGGACCGGGAACGGCAACCCGGAGGGACCGGGGGAGCCTCCCGCGAGCGCCTGACCCGCGCGCCGCTGGGCACGTCGGGCCCCGGGCGGCGCCGAATCGCCGGTGTGTCGTGGGACGACCCCCGCGGCACACGCCACCAGAGCATTCACCCGACGAGCAGTCAGGACCCGCGGCATCCGCCGCGGGTCCTGTCCGTCCGCTGCCCATCCGTCCCGAACCCGGTCGAGTGCCGCGGGCTATGCTCCCCTGAACGTCACGACCTGGAGGATGGCATGCGCACGGTGCTCGGCGGTGGAAGCGTCTTCGATCCGCACGGCGGCTCCGTCGCGGCGGCCGACGTCGCGATCGAAGGCGGACGGATCGTCGACGTCGGGCCGGGACTCGACGGCGACCGGCGCGTTGACGTGGCCGGCCGCACGCTGCTGCCCGGCCTCTTCGACTGCCACGTCCACGTGGCACTGAGCCACATCGACATGTGGCGACTGCTCCAGGTGCCGCTGTCGTACACGTTCTACCAGGCCGCCGGGAACCTGCTCGTGACGCTTCAGCAGGGGATCACGACGGTGCGGGACGCGGGCGGCGCCGACCTCGGCATGAAGCGGGCCGTGGAGGACGGCCTGATCCCCGGGCCCAGGCTGCAGATCTCCGTGACCATGCTGAGCCAGACCGGAGGGCACGGGGACCCGTGGCTGCCGAGCGGCGCGGAGGCCGACATGGGGCCGACCTACCCGGGCATGCCGAGCGGCGTGGTCGACGGTCCCGAGGAGATGCGCCGGAAGGTGCGCGAGCTGATCCGGGACGGCGCCGACGTCATCAAGGTGGCGACGTCCGGCGGCGTGCTCTCCGCGCGCGACGACCCGCGTCACCCGCAGTTCGCGCCGGACGAACTGGCGATGCTCGTGTCCGAGGCGGCCGCCGCGGGCCGCTGGGTCATGGCGCACGCGCAGTCCACTGCCGGCATCAAGAACGCGGTGCGGGCGGGGATCCGCTCGATCGAGCACGGCATCTACCTGGACGACGAGGCCATCGAGCTCATGCTCGAACGGGGCACCTGGCTCGTCCCGACACTGGTCGCGCCGCAGGGCGTGATCGACGCCGCGGCCGCGGGCGCGCAGATCCACGAGGCGAGCCTGCGCAAGGCCCGCGAGGTCGTGGACGCACACCGCGCGTCGTTCCGCCGGGCGGTGGCCGCGGGCGTGCGGATCGCGATGGGGACGGACAGTCCCGTTGCGCCCCACGGCCGCAACCTGCGCGAGCTGGTGCTGATGGCGGAGGGGGGCATGGCTCCCGCCGGCGTGCTCGCCGCGACGACGATGGGCTCGGCGGAGCTGCTCGGGCTGCAGGACGAGCTCGGGTCGATCGAGCCCGGCAAGCGGGCCGACCTCGTCGTCATCGCTGGGGACCCGCTCGACCTCGCCACGCTGGGGGAGCGGATCGAGTCGGTCTGGAAGGACGGATCGGTCGTCGCGGGCGCCTCCCCGGCCTGAGGCGCACGGTTCGGGGCCTGGCGCGCCGGCACCCCGCCCGACACGGCGGCGCCCCGTCGCCTCCTGCTACCATCGGCCGGTGCCCGACCGAGCGCGCTACTACCTCACCACGGCGATCGCGTACGCGAACAGCCGCCCCGGCCTTCACACCCTCTACGAAGTGGTCGGGGCCGATGCGATCGCGCGCTCGCACCGCATGCGCGGAGACGACACCTTCTTCCTGACGGGCACCGACGAGTACTCCGTCAACATCGCGACGACGGCCAGGGGGCTCGGCAAGACCCCGAAGGCGTTCGTCGACGAGATGGTCGAGCTCTTCACGACGGCGGAACGCGGCCTGGGCATTGCACCGGACCGGTTCATCCGGACCACGGACCCGGACCACGTGCGCGCCGTGCACGAGATGATCCGTCGCTCCTATGCGCGCGGCGACCTGTACCAGGGGACGTACGAGGGCTGGTACTGCCCGAACGAGGGGTTCCGGGCGCCGAGCGACCTGGTCGAGGATGCCACCGGCGTCCATTGCCCGAACCATCCCGGGGTCGAGCTGCAGTGGCTGACCGAGCGCAACTGGTTCTTCCGGCTCTCCGCGTACCAGGAACGCCTCGAGCGCTACTACGCCGAGCATCCGGGGTGGGTCCAGCCGGAGTACCGCCGGAACGAGATGCTCGGCTTCATCCGGCAGGGCCTCGAGGACTTCTCGGTCAGCCGCGAGAAGGCGCCGTGGGGCATCCCGTTCCCGATCATGCCCGACGGGTCGTCGTCGCAACTGCCCGACGGGTCGTGGAACCCGGACGCCGGCACGGTCTACGTCTGGTTCGACGCGCTGACGAACTACGTGACGGGGGTCGGGTTCCCCGACGACCCGGAGCGGTTCGACCTGTGGTGGCCCGCCGACCTGCACATCATCGGCAAGGACATCAACCGCCTCCACACGATCATGTGGCCGGCGATGCTCATGAGCGCGGGCCTGCCGCTACCGCGCGAGGTCTGGGTCCATGGCTGGCTGCTCGTGCAGGGGGAGCGCATGAGCAAGAGCCGCGGCAACTTCCTCGACCCCCAGGCGGTGGTCGCGGCCCTCGGGTCGGACGGCGCGCGCTACGCGCTGCTGCGCGAGGTGGCCTTCGATCGCGACACCGACGTGTCGTGGGACTCGTTCGTGCGCCGGTACAACGCCGACCTCGCGAACGACTTCGGCAACCTCGTGAACCGCACGCTGTCGATGACCGCGCGATACCTGGACGGGGAGCGTCCCGGACCGCGAGGTCCGGGAGAGGCAACCCTCGCCGGTACCTGGAACGACGCGCTGGCGGCGCACCGGGCGAAGCTCGACGCGTGCCTCCTCCATGACGCGCTCGGCGCGCTCTGGGAGTTCGTCGGGGCCGCCAACCGGTTCGTGGACGCCGAGCAGCCGTGGGTCCTGGCGAAGGCGGCCCGGGCAGGCGACGAGGGAGCGATGGCCCGGTTGCGCGGCGTGCTCGGGGACCTGCTCGAGGCGTGCCGCCTCGTCGGTTTCGCGGCCGCGCCGGTCATCCCGCAGACGGCGCCGCGGATCGCGGACCAGCTCGGGGTCGAGTATCCGTACCGCGACGACGGCAACGGCGGACCTCCGCTCGACACGCTGCTCGAGTGGGGGAGTGGGCCGGCCGGCGGACGGATCGGGACACCCACCCCGCTCTTTCCCCGGCTCGAGACCGAGGCGGAGCTGTCTCCGGACGCCTGAGCGTCCGGAGCAGAGCGGGCCCCCGTGCGCCTCGTCGATTCCCACGGGCACGTCCAGGCGGATCCGTTCGCACACGATCGGGCCGGCGTGCTGGCGGCGGCGGCCGTCGCGGGCGTCGAGCGCATGCTCGTGCCCGGGTGGGACCTTCCGTCCTCGCGCGACGCGCTCGATCTGGCGGTCGCCGCAGCGGGCGAAGGGGCGGTCCTGCCGATCGATGCGGGAGTCGGGATCCACCCGCACGTCGCCGCCGACGTGGACGGCGCCACCTGGGAGGCGGTGACGGAGCTCGCCGCACACCCCGCCGTGCTCGCCCTCGGTGAGACCGGCCTCGACTACGACCGCGAGTTCTCGCCCCGGGAGGCGCAGCTCGGCAACCTTCGCCGTCACCTGGCCCTTGGCCGGGAACTCGGGAAGCCCGTGATCCTCCATTGCCGCTCGAAGTCCGGCAGTCGCGACGCGCAGGACGACCTCATCGCCGAACTCCGGACGGCCGGCGCCGGAGACGCGGCGTGGGTGGCCCGGCTCGGTGGCCGCCCTCCGGCCATCCTGCATTCGTTCTCCGGGCCGGTCGACTATGCGGAGGCGGCCCTGGAACTCGGACTGGCGGTCAGCTTCTCCGGCCTCGTCTTCCGCCGGGGCGAGGAGCCGTCCGCCGATGTCGCCCGGCTCGTGCCCGTCACGCGCCTGCTCGTCGAGACGGACGCCCCGTACCTCTCGCCGCCGGGCGCGCCCCGCCGGCGGAACGAGCCGGCGTGGGTACGCGTGACGGCGCGCTGGGTGGCCGAGCAGCGGGGTGACGATCCGGACACACTTGGAGCGGCGCTGGTCGCCGCGTACGACGCGACATTCAGGGGGCTCACGGGAGAGGTGCACACATGAACGTCCGACGGGAACCCGGCAAACCACCCGCTCCCGGCAGCCGGCGCCAGGCGACGCCGCCCGGCCGCGGTCGCATGGCCGCCCTGGCGTCCCGTCCGACGGGGCCCGGCGGACGCTCGTGGGCGTTCTGGCGTCAGATGATGTCGCTCGCCCTGTTCGGGATCCTGCTGCTGTCGGGGCTGGCGCTCGTGGCCGTGAGCTCGACCGGGCTCGTGCCCGCCCTGGTGTTCGGCTTGATCATCGTGGCGCTCGTCGTCTCCGTCGCGGTCACGCGCGCGGCGCGCTGAGCACCGGCTCCCGGTCGCTCCCGGGCGCGGCCACCTCCCTCGGGCGCCCGGCGTCGACGTCCCCCGCGGCGGCGTCGACCTCCCGCGCCAGCTCGGCCTCGACCTCGAACGTCGGGCGGATGCCGGCAGCTCCGAGGCCCGGCGAGCCCCCGGCCGCGATCACTTCCGCGACCACGGCCGCTTCATGCGCCGTCGTTTCCCGGTCGTCCTCGCCCCCGCGGCGGGACACCCGCACGCCGCCCTCGTGGAACTCCACGGCGCTGCCGTCGGGCGCCAGCTCGAGCGAATCGCGTCCGATCGGCCGCGAACGGTGGGTGATCGCGGCGAGGGCGAAGCCCGCTGCCGTCCCTGCGACGACGCCCGCGAGCGGAAGCGCAACGCGGGCCACGGCATGGCCGGACGGATCGTGGTGCGGGCGATGGAGCGACAGGATCGACATGGCGACCTCCTCGGCGCCGCCATCGTGCGCCGCCCGCCGACGGCATGCATGGGCCGGTCGTCGCGTCCGGAGTGGCCGTCCGGCCGGGGCGGCCTGCCGTGAATACGCCGACTCCCTGCGCACGTCCCGCATGCGCCGATCCGTCGCCCCCCGGCTACCCCGACCCCGGGTGCAGCGTCGCCCGAAGGACCTCCGCCCCGCCCTCGGTCCGCAGCGCGCACCGCCAGCCGTCGCCGTCCGGCCAGGTGCAGGCAACCAGCGACGCATCCCGTGCCGCGGGCGCCAGGTACTCGAGGTGGTAGCGGCGAGGCGCGAGGTCCGGGAGCGACTCGCCTCCGGCCCGCACGACGGCCTCGTCCAGCCAGTCGACATACACGGCGTTGTTCGCGTGCCCCATCGGATCGAGGTCGCGCAGGGTGACGGCGATCCGCGTGATCGATGCGTCCGCAGGCGGGTCGGCGAATGCAACGTGGGCGGGTTCGAGCCGCTCGGGCCTGCCAAAACGCGCGATCAGCTCGCCGGGGATGCGCGTCGGTGTCCCTTCGCCGGTGGTCATCACCCAGTCGGCAAGGCCGTGCGCGACGAGCGCGCCGTCGGCAGTCGAGAAATCGCTTTCCCGGCGAGCCCAGATGCGGCGCATCGCCGTCACCTCGGTCGAGACGGTGAGCCGGGCTCCCGGTTCGACGGGCCGCAGGACCTGGAGCACCAGGCAGCGCACGAGCCAGAAGCGCCCCCGGGCGCGGTACCAGGGCAGGTCGAAGCCGAGGCTGGTGGAGTGGGCCCACGCCACGTCCTGCATGGCGCGGAGGTGCGCAGATGCCCGGCAGTAGCCGGCCGGCGTGGCCTCGTCGAAACGAACCCGGACGGGGAGTTCGAGCCGTCGGTCGTTCATGCGTCCCAGTATCGCGCGAGGGGATCGGCGTGGCAGGCTGGTTCGGAGGCACGTCGGCCCCCCGGTCCGCCGCTTGACATGGGGATTATCGCGATATATCGTGATGGCGCACGACATGGTGCAACAGTACACAGAGGAGTGGAACGGTGTTCCATCACGATCAACCGAACGCGCGAGACGGGGCGATGGGAACCCGCGGATCGCGTGGGCGGCGACACCACGACGAAGGGCCCGACACGCCGCGAGCGTGGCGCATGCGGGGCCTCGGGGGGCCTGCCGGTCCATTCGGTGGTCCCTTCGGCGGACGAGGGCGGCTCGCAAGGCGAGGCGACGTCCGTATCGCGATCCTGGCCGTGCTCGGCGAGCGGCCGATGCACGGGTACCAGGTGATCCAGGAGCTGGAGGCCCGCAGCGGCGGACGCTGGCGCCCCAGCGCGGGCTCGGTCTACCCGACGCTGCAGCAACTGGAAGACGAGGGCCTCGTTCGGAGCGAGGAGCAGGGCGGCCGGCGCGTCTTCACGTTGACCGACGAGGGCAAGCAGGAGGCCGCGCGCCGCGACACCTCGCGTGCCCAGTGGGGACCGCGCCGCGACGCAATGGGCGACCAGGCGTTCGAACTGCGCGAGCTCAGCCTCCAGGTGGTCGCTGCGACGATGCAGGTGGGCCGCGTGGGTGGGCCCGAGGCCGGCCGCCAGGCCCGCGAGATCCTCGTCGACGCGCGAAAGAGGCTGTACCGCCTGCTCGCCGAGGACGACCGACCGTCGGGCGAGGCGCAGGCGACCGACGAGACAGCGGCGGGAGACGCGCCGGAGCCCGAGCCGGCCGACTGACCCACGGCTGTCGGCCCGAAGTTCGGGCGCGATGGCGATATGGAGTCAACCGCGTTCCGGCGACTCCGTGAGCTCGTAGGTCACCCGGTGCCAGACGATGCCGAGTGGCTGGATCTCGAACTGCTCCGAGGACGCCACCCGGTACCCCTTCCGGGCCATGGCCACCGCATCCCGCTCCATCTCGAGCCTCACCTGGTCCTCGGAACTGAGGCGCAGCTGCATGCCGAAGACCCGGACCATGAGGGCGAGCAAGGGACTCAGCAGGCCGATGAGGCTGTCGCGTCCGTACGTTCGCACGACCACGCGCCGGGGGCTCGTGGCTCCGAAGAGGGGCATCGTTCACCTCGCCCTGAGTTGGCCATGGCGGCGCCGCGGAAGCCCGGGGGTCCTGCCGCGGCAGATCATCGGCTCTCGACCCACGCCGCAAGGTCCGACACGAACTGGGGGTCGACGTGTCCCGGGACGCTGTACTCGGCGGGGGTGGCGGGTCCCGTACCGTCGAGCAGCAGGTGGTCCATCGCCGGGTAGGTCCGGAACGTGACGTCCGCATGCCCGGTGAGGGCCTGCTGCCAGGGCGGCAGCTGGGACGGGGGAACCTGGTAGTCCCGGCCGCCCTGCGAGAAGAACATCGGGATGCGGAGGCCCGCCGCGACCGTCAGCGGATGGTAGGTCTGCAGGTCGATCCAGTAGGCCGCCGGTGTGTCGAGGGGGAGCTGCGAGGCCGGTGTGGAAGGGGACAGGCCCGGGGATTCCGCGAGCGCGGCCTGCTTCTCGAGGGTCGCCAGCTGCTGCTCGACCTGCGGGCTCGGGCTGCCGCCTCCGAGCGTTGCCAGGTACCTCTCCTGGATCACGATCAGTTCGGGTAGCGGCGTGCTCGGCGCCTCGAGCAGGCCGATTCCCGCGAGTTCGCCGGGGATCCCGGCCGCGATGCGCGGCGCGAGGTACGCACCGAGGCTGTGCCCCACGAGGAACACGCGCGCCGGGTCGATCTTCGGGGTCCGGCGCAGGAGGGACGCCGCGGCCTCCGCGTCGTCGGTCGTCTCCTGTCGCACCGTGATGCTCGCGTCCGCGGCCATCTGCGTGGCGTAGACCAGGGTGCGCTTGTCGTAGCGCAGCACGGCGATGCCTGCCGACGCCAGTCCCCAGGCCAGGTCCTCGAACGGCTTGTTCGGACCGAACGACTCGTTGCGGTCCGCGGGACCCGAGCCCGCCACCAGGACGACTGCGGGAAACGGCCCGGCGCCGTTCGGCATCGTCAGGGTGCCGGGCAGCGTCCACGGCGCGGACCCGACCGTGACGGCAGTCTCCGTGAACGACCCGGGCTTCACGTAGGCCGCCGGTGAGGCGCCCGCCACCGACACGACCTTGACGACATGCAGACCCGCGACCCGGCTGACGCCGTCCAGCGCCACCTCCAGCGTCACGATGGCGCTCGCGAACGTGACGGGTACGTCGACCAGGGTGCCCGACGCCCCGGCCGTGGTCGTCGCGCTCCCGACCGAGGCGAAGGCCCCGTACTGGGCCGTGAGCCCCTGGGCGATCTGCTGCAGCTTCGAGGCGGGGGCGGCCGCGGCCATGACCGCGTCCTCCATGGCCTGTGCGCCCGGCCAGTCGCCGCGTGACAGCGCCTCGACGAAGGCAAGGCCGGTCGCCGCGGGACCGCCGGGACTGGAGGTCGGTGCGGAGGCCGCCGCGCCGGGCGTCGGCGAAGGCGCCGCCTGGTGGAGGGGAGTCGGACTCGCCGCGGTCCCTCCGCACGCCGCGACCAGGAGCGAGACGAGGATGGGAAGCGCCAGCCGCCGGATCATGCCGGCGTTCCCGGGACCTCGTCCGTCCGCAGGACGACGCGGCCCAGCCATCCGGCGATCTCGTCGACGACGGCCTCGTCCACGTGCTGTGCCGGCTCCAGCTCCGCGGGGGACGACGGCCCGGTCCCCTGGAAGAAGAAGTGGTTGTCGGCCGGGAACACGCGGATCGTCACGCCGGGCCGCCCCCCGAGAGCCGCCTCCCACCTGGCCAGGTCCTCGGCCAGGGTCACCTGGTAATCGCGCCCGCCCTGCAGCACCAGGATCGGCAGGTCGAGCGCCGCGGCGGCGGCCGCCGGATCGTAGGCACGAAGGTCCAGCCAGTAGGCGGGAGGGACGCCGAAGGGCAGGTCGGCCGGAGGTGTCGACGGAGAGAGGTCCGGGCCGTCGATCGTGGTCGCCTGGCGAGTCATCGTCTCGATCATGGGCGCGACGGCGGCCGCCGTCGCCGGGTCCAGCGAGGCGAGGTAGCGGACCTGCCGGACAGCCGCCCAGTGCATCGGCTGCGCACCGCCGGCCAGGAGGACCAGCCCGGCGATCGAGCCGTCCGCGGCCGCGACCCGCGGGGCGACCGTCCCGCCCAGGCTGTGGCCGAGGACGAACACCCGCCCCGGATCGACCGTCGGCTGCGCCTGCAACAGGCGGACTGCCGCGATCGCGTGGGGGACGTACTCGTCGGCGACGGTGAAGCCCGCATCGCCGGAGGCCTCGCGTGGGTGCGCATGCGTGACCTTGTCGAAGCGCAGCACGGCGACACCCCGCGTGGCGAGCCCCCACGCGACGTCCTTGAGGATCCTGTTCCTGCCCAGCGTGCCGTCGCGGTCGTTGGGGCCCGACCCCGCGAGCAGGACGATCCCGGGCCACGGGCCGGAGCCGCGCGGGAGGCTCAAGGTACCGGGAACAGCGAGCGGACCGGAGCCCACCGTGACGTCGCGCTCGTCGAACGTCGCAGGGTCGGCGTAGGCGGGAGGCTCCCAGGCCGGGCCTTGCTCGCTCGTGCCGGTCGGTGCGATCTGGAGGCCGGCGAGCTCTCCCGCCGCGGTCATCGTGACCACGAGCGTCATCCCGTCGCGCTCACAGCTCACGGGAATCCTGGTGACGAGCACCCCGGGCCTGATCTCTTCGCTGACGGGGATGCCGACGGAGCGGACCGGCCCGCGCCTGCCGATCTCGGTCGTCCAGGCCGTCCGGAGCGTGTCGGCTGAGAGCAGCGTGCGCAGGCCCGGTGCGAACAGGCCGTGGATCTCCTCGAACCGGCCGGCGCGCGCCATGTCGAGGACGGACAGGCTCGTCGTTTCGGGGTTCACCGGCATCGCGTGCTCCTGTTGCGGGATTTGGCGCCGGCACACGCCGGGCGCCTCGTCGTTCGGTCGTGGCCGGGACGGCGGGCCCGACCGGTCAGTCCTCGTCGCCGAAGAGGTCCCTGAGGGCGGCGATCTGTTCCGTCCGACGATCCGGCCTGTGCGTCGCGCGGACCGCGGTACCGCCTGCGCTCGCGGTCTCCCCGACCTCGGACTCCGGCCGCCACTCCGGCCTCGGGGCTCCCACTCGTCCGGACCACCCGCCGCCCTCGGCGTCCACGAATCGCTCGAGCTCCCCGTGGTCCAGGAAGATGCCCCGACAGTCCTCGCACTGTTCCAGCACGATCCCGCTGCGTTCGTAGGAACGCATCGCTCCGTGGCACTTGGGGCAGGGGAACACGGCCGGGGCCGTCACGGGCGCACCTCCATCGTCGGGCTCGATCGCCGATCCTGCCGCCAGCCTATCCCGCGACGGCCGAGGTCGCCAGAGCCGAAGAGCGGCATGCCGGGTGCCGTTGGCCGGGACGGTCCGGGTCCGGCTCAGCGCGCCCCCGCCCCGGGGCCGGCATCGTGCAGCAACGTGTCCCGCCGGTGCCGCAGGAAGGCGCGCTCGGCCGCGTTCCCGGCAAGCTCGATGGCCCGCTCGTACGCCCGGACGGCCTCGCCCGGCCGCCCCAGCCGGCGGAGCAGGTCCGCACGCACGGCGTGAAACACGTCGTACCCGGGGAGGCGGAGCCCGTCGACGAGGGTGAGCGCTGCCTCCGGCCCCTGCACCTCGGCCACCGCGACGGCGCGGTTGAGGGCAACCACCGGAGTCGGGGTCAACGCCAGCAGCTGGTCGTACAGCCGGAGGATCTGTGGCCAGTCCGTCCCGTCCGCCGTGGACGCATCGGCATGGACGGCGGCGATCGCCGCCTGCACCTGGTACGGTCCCGGCCGGCCCATGCGAAGGCATCGGCGCACCAGGGACCGGCCCTCGGTCATCAGGACCGCATCCCAGCGCCGCCGGTCCTGCTCGTCGAGGGGGACGAGGAGGCCGTCCGGGTCGACACGCGCGCGGCGGCGCGACTCCGTGAGCAGCATCAGGCCGAGAAGGCCCATGGCCTCGGGCTCGTCGGGCATCAGCTCGACCAGCAGCCGTCCAAGGCGGATGGCCTCGGTGCACAGGTCGTCGCGGACCAGCCGGTCCCCGGTGCTGGCCGAGTATCCCTCGTTGAAGACCAGGTAGATCACCGCGAGCACCGACCGCAGGCGCGCGGGCAGGTCGGCGTCGTCCGGGACGCGGTAGGGGATGCGTGCGTCGCGGATCTTGCCCTTGGCGCGGACGATGCGCTGGGCCATCGTCGGCTCGGGCACCAGGAAGGCTCGTGCGATCTCGGGCGTGGTGAGCCCGCCCAGGAGCCGGAGCGTCAGCGCGACCTGCGCGGTCGTCGCGAGCGACGGGTGGCAGCAGGTGAAGATCAGCCGCAGTCGGTCGTCCTGCACGGGACCCTCCCCGACCGATCCCTGTTCCCCGCCGGCCGATTGCTCGCGCTCGTGGAGCAGCGCAGCCTGCGCCTGGCGATCTTGGCGGGACGCCTCGCGGCGCAGACGGTCGATCGCCCGGTTGCGTGCCGTCGTGATGATCCAACCGGCCGGGCTCGGCGGCAGGCCGGTGGACGGCCACCGCCGCACCGCCTGGGTGAACGCGTCCTGGACCGCCTCCTCGGCGATGTCGATGTCGCCGAACGTGCGGACCAGGACGGCCACCGCCCGCCCGTATTCCTCGCGGAACACCCGGTCGATCTCGGCCGCAGGGAGGGCCGGCATGCTCCGGACCTCAGGCTCCCGCGTCGTCGACGAACGGGCGCACCTCGATCGGAAGCCCGATGGCCAGGGCGAGCCTGCGGCCCCAGCCCAGTGCCGCGTCGAGGTCGGCGGCCCGGATGATCGAGAAGCCGCCCAGGTACTCCTTGCCCTCGGCGAAGGGACCGTCGGTCATCAGCAACTCGTCGCCCTGCGGGCGCAGCACGGTCGCCGTGTCCGGTCCGTTCAGTCCGCCGGAGAAGACCCAGGCTCCCGCGTCCCTGAGCTCGCGGTCGATCGCGGCGACCCGTTCCATGATGGGCCCCAGCACCTCGGGCGGCGGGGGCGTCCCCCCACTGGGCGTGACCACGCTGAGCAGGTACTGTTTCATCGGTTCGTGCTCCTCGTCAGCTCCCGGCGGGTCGGTAGCCCGCCTCTCACCGGTTACACGATCGAGTCATGCCCGAATCGACACCCGGGCGATGCAAGGGCCGCGCTCGAAGAGTCTTTCCCGTCGTACATGGTGTGGACCACTCCACGAAGGGAGCATCCCATGAACGCACCGCGGACTCACACGCTGGAGGTTCCCGGCGCCGCGCTGACCTACGACGTCCGGAGCAGCGACGCCGGTCACGAGCCGCCACTGCTGATCATCGGGTCGCCGATGGGCGCCTCCGGGTTCGCTACGCTGGCCGGACATTTCGACGACCGGACGGTCGTGACGTACGACCCCCGCGGCGCGGAGCGCAGCAAGCGCACGGACGGCGCCCTGCGGTCCACGACCGAGGAGCACGCGGACGATCTGCACCGGCTGATCGCCGCGCTGGACGCCGGGCCGGTGGACATCTTCGCGAGCAGCGGCGGCGCGGTCAACGGGCTGGCACTCGTGGCCGGGCATCCGGAGCAGGTCCGCACGCTTGTGGCGCACGAGCCGCCAGCAGCCCACGTGCTGCCCGACCGCGAGGCCGTGCTGGCCGCGTGCGAGCGCATTCGCGATGTCTACCACCGCGAAGGGTTCGGACCCGCGATGGCGAGGTTCATCGTGCTCGTCGGCCACGAGGGCCCGGTCCCGGACGGATTCGCCGACCGGCCCGCTCCCGATCCCGCGATGTTCGGCCTGCCAACCGAGGACGACGGTTCGCGGGACGACCCGCTCCTGGGGCTGAACATGCCTTCGACCGTCGCGTACCGCCACGACTTCGATGCGATCCGTGTGGCATCGACCCGGGTCGTCGTGGGCGTCGGAGCGGAATCCCGCAACGCGCTTGCCGGACGCGCCGCGCTGGCCGTCGCGGAACGGCTGGGGACCCCGCCCGTCACCTTCCCCGGCGGCCACGACGGGTTCCTCGGCGGCGAGCACGGCAGGACGGGAGACCCGGACGCCTTCGCGGCCACCCTGCGCGCCACCCTCGCCGGCTGACCCGATTGGCACGGCGAACGACGGCCGGCCGGGGGATGTCCCTGCGGCGCCACGGCCCGCGACCGACCGGATCGTGCCCACCGGTCCTGTGACGGCAGAGCGCTGGATCCTGCACGTCGACCTCGACCAGTTCCTCGCTGCCGTCGAGGTCCTCCGCCATCCGGAGCTGCGGGGCCGCCCGGTGGTCGTGGGGGGTGCGGGCGATCCCACCCAGCGCCGCGTCGTGGTCTCCACCGCCTCCTACGAGGCGCGTGCCTTCGGGGTGCACTCCGGCATGCCACTGCGCCTTGCCGCCCGGCGCTGTCCGGAGGCGGTCTTCCTGCCGCTCGATCAGCCCGCCTACGAGGCGGCGTCCGAGCGCGTCATGGAGGTCCTGCGCGGGATGCCGGTCGTGGTCGAGGTGTTCGGCTGGGACGAGGCGTTCCTCGCCTCCGACGCCCCCGACCCGGAGCGGCTCGCGATCGACGTTCGGGCCGCCGTGCTGGCGGAGACCGGGCTGCACTGCTCGGTCGGCATCGGGCGAAACAAGCTGCAGGCCAAGCTCGCCACGGGGTTCGCCAAGCCGGATGGCGTGTACCGTCTGACCGACGAGACGTGGATGGCGGTCATGGGCGACCGGCCGACGAGCGCGATCTGGGGCATCGGCGCCCGAACAGCCGAGCGGCTCGAGGCCCTCGGGATCCGGACGGTCGCACAGCTCGCCGTCGCCGACCTGCGGCAGCTCGCCACCGCGTTCGGCCCCACGATCGGGCCGAGCCTTCGCGCCATGGGCATGGGGCTCGGGCCGAGCGACGTCACGGCCGTGCCCCGCGAGCCACGCTCCCGCAGCCGGGAGACCACGTTCGCCCGTGACCTCGTGGACCGGTCCGATATCGAGGCCCAGGTCGCCGGGCTCGCACGGGAGCTCGCGACCGACGCGGCCTCCGCCGGCCGTCGCGTCGTCCGGGTCGCCGTGAAGGTCCGCGTCGTGCCATACCTGACGCGCGTCAGCGCGCACACGCTGCCCGGGCCGACGCTCGACGCGGACGCGATCGTCCGAGGCGCGCTGGCCGTCCTCGAACGGTTCGACCTCGGCCGTCCCGTCCGCCTCCTGGGCGTGCGGGTCGACTACGCGCAGCCGGAGCCCGAAGATGAGGCCGGGCCCGACGATCAGTCCCGGCCCCAGGACCAGCGACACGCCTGCCCCGGATTCGTCGTCGCCCAGTCCCCGGCGACCGTCGCCGGCCCAGCCGGGAGGTACCGCATGACCAGGTTCGTCGTCGACGCCACGGCCGTCCTCTACCTGGCGAGCGAGCAGATCCCCGTCTCCCGCGAGCACCGGCTCCTCGCCCCGACCCTGCTGCGCTCCCAGGTGCTGTCGAGCCTGCACGAGGCGGTCCAGCGGGGCGAGATCCCGTCCGGGGAAGCGCGCGACCGCCTGGCGCGAATCGGGCGCCTGCCGATCAGGCTCCTGGGCGATGCCGTGCTCCGCCGGCGGGCATGGGAGGTGGCGGACCGGCTGGGGTGGGCCTCGACCTACGAAGCCGAGTACGTGGCGCTCGTGCAACTCCAGGCGGATGCCCTCGTCACCATGGACGAGGACCTGGCGCGCCGGCTCGAGGGGATCGTCCCGATCGCGTCGGTCGAGGCGCTGCGCTGAAGGCATGGCCGCATTCCTCGGGCCGCCTACTCGATCGAATGGCGAAGGTCGGGCCGTTCAGCCGGCGCGCGGCGCGCCAGCGGCCGATACGCTCCCGGTGGATGAGCCCACTGGCGCCCCCCGCGCTACTGGGTGACAGGCAGCAGAAGCCCCGGCCGGCACTGGCCGGGGCTTCTCTGTGCCAGTGCGCCGGGTTGCCGGCCGCGTGCCAGTCAACCGACGACCACTGGATCCGCACGGCCCGGTCCCTGGAGCGCTCCCGCGACGCCGTACTCGCCTCCCGGACTCAAGTACTGGTTGACCGGCGCATTCAGGGCATAGGCGACGCCGGCGGCGCACCGAAGAATGGCGAGGCGTCCCCGCAAGGAGTCCCGCCATGTCCGAGAGGATCGTCGCGGGCCGATCGGCGGTGGCGCCGCGACCGGCCCAGCGGAGCGGTGCGGCCCGCAGGGTGAACGAGCATCCCGTCGGATACCTGGGCCGAGCCGGACTGGCACCGGAGTGCGAGGAATCCCGATGAGCCGCGCCGGCACGGGCCGTGCCCCCCGACTCGGGCGCCCGACGCTCGACCGTGCCCTCGCTGCGCTGCTCGAGGAATACCCCACGGCCTTCGTGGCCGCCATCAACGAAGACGGCATCTTCGTGCCGCTGCCGGACTCGATCCCGCTCCTGCGCCACCAGCCGCTGCATGCGCGCTCGGCGCTCGACCTCGTCGTCTCGGCGGACCGCGAGCTCGTGATCACGACCTGGGAGCGCGCGCGCGCGACGGGCGCGGCGAGCGCCCAGGTTCATCTCGCGCTCGATCCGGACCATGCGGCCGTGCTCCACTACCTCGACGCACGTGCACGGCACGGTGTCTATCTCGGCGTGCTCGTCGGCGGCGACGCGGCCGCGTTGGCGACCCTGCCTCAGATCCGGCCCGCTCCCCCTCGCGTGGCACGGGCTCGCAAGAACGAGGTCGCCGTGTTCGTCGAGGTCGACGAGGCCACCACGAGACTGCTCGGCTGGACCGCGGCGGACATGGTGGGCCACCGATCTCTCGAATTCGTCCACGCCGACGATCAGGGGCGGGCGATCGAGAGCTGGATGCAGATGCTCTCCGAGCCCGGGGCCGAGCAGCCCGCGGTCCGGCTTCGGCACCGGCGGGTTGACGGCACATGGGCCTGGTTCGAGGTGACCAACCACAATCGGCTCGGGGACGTCGACCACCGGGACGTGCTTGCCGAGATGATCGACATCTCCGAGGAGATGGCTGCGCACGAGGCAGTGCGCGCCCACGAGCAACTGCTGCATCGCCTTGCGGAAGCCTTGCCGATCGGCGTGTTCCAGGTCGGGCCGGAACGGGCGGTCGTCTACACGAACGAGCGCCTGGCCGGCATCCTGGGAACCGGATCGTGCTCGAGCGTGGACGAACAGCTCTCGACGGTGTTGCCGGAGGATTGGCCCTCGCTCGAGACCGCGCTCGAAGCCGCCCTGCACGACGGAATCGACGCCGACCTGGAGGTCCAGGTCCGACCGGCTCCGGGTGGACGAACCCGGCGCTGCATGTTCCGGCTGCGCGCCCTGAGCGACCAGCAGGGAGGCGCCGCCGGTGCGGTCCTGTGCGTGGAGGACGTGACCGAGAGCGCGCAGCTGCGCGCCGAGCTCGAACGCCGCGCGACGCACGATCTGCTCACCCGTGTCATGAACCGTGCCTCGGTGATGGCGGCGCTGGAAGCCGCCATGAACCGCCACGATGGCGATGGGACGGCGGCCATCTTCGTCGACATCGATCGCTTCAAGGAGGTCAACGACCGCCTTGGGCACCTGGTCGGCGACGAGCTGCTCCGTACCGTGGCGGACCGACTGGCCATATCGGTCCGCAGCGGCGACTCCCTGGGCCGTGTGGGCGGCGACGAGTTCCTCGTCGTCTGTCCCGGTGCCGGCGGCAAGGCATCCGCTGGCCTGATCGGCGAGCGGATCGCCCATGTCGTGAACCAGCCCGTCCGGCTTGCCGGTGCGACGGTCGACCTGAGAGTCAGTGTCGGCGTCGCGGTGAGGGGCCGGCGCGTCATCGGCGCTGACGCCCTGGTCCGGCGGGCCGACGCGGCCATGTACGCTTCGAAGCGCGCCGGGGAGGGGAGACCGGTCGTCTACGCCGCGGGCATGGCGACTGACCCCGATGCAAGCGGCCATCGTCCGCCGGCCACGGTCGCTGCCGTTCGTTCCTGAGTGAAGGCAAGAGGTCCCGGCGGGGCCACGTCGGCAGATGACGTCGGAGCCGTCATCGACGTCGGCATCAGGCCGTGGCGGGTGGGCGTCCGGTCGCGCAGGTGCCTGGTGTCGGCGCCGGGTATCGTGATGTCGAGCGGGATCAACGGAAGCCGGCGACATGCGCGGGCCTCCTGCGGGTGGGTCAACAGGCCCGCGAATCCGCCCCGGCCATCGTTGTGGACCGTGCGTGGCATCCGGACCGCGCTGCTGCGGACTCCGCGGGAGGCCAGGTCCAGGACGGCCGCGACGGTGCGGCCGCGACCGCCGACCGGCCCGTCGGTCGGCAACGGGTCGGCCTCGGTGGAGGCGCGGCCCGGCACGTAGGGTGTACCCGAGACCGTGACGAGGGGGCGGTCACTGCCCAGAAGTTCCTCGCCGAGGACCGCGAGAGCGGCGCTCTCCTCGGCGACCGCCCGGGCGAGTGCGCCTGGATCCCCGAAGTCGTGACCGAATGCGAGATGGATCACGCCGTCGGCCTGTGCGGCGCCCGTGCGGATGGTGTCCAGGTCGGCGAGATCTCCTCGGAGGGGTTCGGCGCCGGCCGACTCGAGGGCCAGCCCGGACGCGTCGGAGCGGGCGAGCGCGAGGACGGTGTGGCCGGTGCCGAGCAGCTCGGCGACGACGGCGGAGCCGATCAGCCCGGTACCACCGGTGACGAAGACGTGCTTGGGGCGCTCCTGGAACAGTGACAGGGCCTATCGGGAGGGCGATCGCCTAACCGGTCGACAGGATGCCGAGCATTCTCGCCCGGGCGACCGCCTGGGTTCGGCTGCCCACGTCCAGCTTCGCGTAGATGTTGCGGACGTGGACCTTCACGGTGAGCGGCGAGAGGAACAGCCGTTCGGCGATGTCCTGATTGGACAGCCCCTCCGCGAGGAGCCCGAGCAGCTCGAGCTCCCGTCTGCTCAATGGTTCCATGAGGCCGGAGGCCCCGGCCGGCCGACCGCCATGGGGAGCCTGGGCGCCCAGTCCGGCGCCGGTGGCGTCCGTGGAGAAGGCACCCAGCAGCCGGAGGCAGTACTCGCGATGCAGCCCCGCGGCCGCGGCCTCTCGCAGCAGGCGCGCCATCGGCGGCCCCTCGTCGACGAAGAGCCGGACAAAGCCCTCCGGCTCCCCGATCTCCATCGCCTCGCCGAGCAGCGACACTGCCTCGC
Source organism: uncultured Chloroflexia bacterium (assembly GCA_963757865.1). Classification (GTDB taxonomy): domain Bacteria; phylum Chloroflexota; class Limnocylindria; order Limnocylindrales; family CSP1-4; genus JAJYNJ01. The sequence continues at coordinate 321,180 of CAVWSU010000021.1, read as the reverse complement.
CCGTATCGGCCGCAGCGCGATGGGCGAGCGCCTGGAGGACCAACGCCCTCAACCGATCGTCGAGCCACGCCCGCGACTCAGCCTGGCGGCGATACGGATCGAGCGCGGACAGCGCGGCGTCCGGATCTCCTCGCGCGAGACAGACTCGAGCGCGGACCAGCGGCAGGTCGAACTCCTCGGCGAGCCGCGCCGCCCCGTCCACGTCGCCTGTGCGGAGGGAGATCGTCGCGCTGGCGGCCGCCACCCGGGGTGCTTCGCGGGCGAAGTCGTGCTCGTGCACCGAGCGTTCGGCCTCGGCCAGGATGCCCGCCGCCTCCCCGGGATCGCCCCGTGCCAGCTTGACGTGGGCGAGCAGGACGAGGCAGGCCACCGGTCGATCCGAGTTCTGAAGCTGGCGAGCAAGCCCGAGGCTCTTCTGGCCTCGCTCCCAGGCGGCGTCCAGATCGTTCCACTCGTAGTGGATGCGGCCCAGGCCGAGGTGGGCGTCGGAGATCCAGGACCAGGGCAGATCGGCCGCGCGCCGGATCGTCTCCTCGTACGTCTCGGCCGCCAGCGTGAGCTCGTTGTCGATCTCCCGCATCCCGGCGATCCCGATCGAGGCATTCATCTCGCCGAACCGATAGCCCGCCGCCGCGCTCATCGACAGTGCCTCGCCGTACGCCTTCCTGGCCTTTGCACGCTCGGCGGAGACCTCATGGGCGTAGCCCGATGCCCAGGCGACCAGCGAGCGAGTCAAGTCGTTCGAGCGGAGAAGCGTCTGGGCTCGCTGTGACTCGACGATGAAGTCATCGGCCCGATGCTGAACGAACGCCAGGATCGCCCGGAGGGCGGCGATCTGGCCCAGGAGATCGCGAGTCGGACCGTCGTCAGCCCGCATGTCCAGGGTTGCTTCGGCGGCACCGAGCACCTCCTCGATACCCACAGTCAGGCCGCGTGCGAGCAGCACCTGCGCCCAAACGATTCGCAGGGACGGCCGGGCGTCCAGGGTCTCCACGGGCAGCGACGAGATCCACGCGCCAGCGGCCACAAAGGAGTCGCTGATCTGCAGCGACGGGCCATGGCCCATGACCAGGCGCTCGGCACGTCCGATGTCGTGGCCGGCAGCGGCGTGGCGGAAGGCCTCGAGGTCGAAGCCGTTGTCCTCGTGCCACAGGCTCGCCCGGGCGTGGAGCTCGTCCACGACCGAGTCGGGATGGGACTGTCCAAGCCGCTGGCGCAGCAGGTCGCGGAAGAGGTGGTGGTAGCGATACCAGTGACGCTCGCCGTCGAGCGGAACGGTGAACAGGTTCGCGCGCTCAAGATGCTCCAGCGTCTGCTGGCCAGGCGTGGAAGGGTCCAAAGTCACGGCATCGCACAGGGGTCCGCACATCCGATCGAGGATCGACGTGCGGAGCAGGAAATTGCCGACCGCCGGCGGTTGACGCCCAAGGACCTCCTCGACGAGGTAGTCGAGCACGAAGCGGTCGCTCCCCGAGAACGACCGGATGAATCCCGCGGCATCCTCGTGTCCCCGCAGGGAAATGGCCGCCAGCTGAAGGCCGGCGACCCAACCCTCCGTGGTCGTCTCGAGGGCGTTGACATCCCCGGTCGAAAGACCGAGATCCATGACCTGGTTGAGGAATGCGGCGCTCTCGTCGAGGGTGAACCTGAGGTCCGCAGCCCGGATCTCGGTGAGCTCGGCACGGGCACGCCACCGGGCGAGCGGCAGCGCCGGATCTTCGCGGGTGGCGATGGTCACATGCACCCGTGACGGTCGATGTTCCAGAAGGAAGGCCACGGCCTCGTCGACCAGCCCCCCGTCGACGCTGTGGTAGTCGTCCAGCACAAGCACGACGTCCGTCGGCAGGGCCGCGAGCTCGTTGACGAGCGGTGTCAGCGTCGCCTCGACCGGTTGCGGCTGGGCAGCAGACCCGAGCGCGGCGAGCACGCCATCGCCCACGCCCGGCCGGACGATTCGAAGGGCCTCCACCAGGTACGCGAGAAACCTGGTCGGTTCGGCATCGCCCTCGTCCAGCGAGAGCCACGCAACCGGCAGCCCGCACTCTGCGACCCATTCCGCGACCAGGGTGCTCTTGCCGAAGCCGGCCGGCGCCGAAACGAGCGTCAGCCTGCGCTGGAGTCCCTCGTCGAGCCGCTCGTGGAGGCGGGGGCGGAGGACGATCCTGGATCGGCGCGGCGGGACGTAGAGCTTGGTCGCCAGGATTGGCATTGCCACGACCTGATGTTAGGCCGCGCTCAGGCTCGCTCCACGGTCCCGCTGCACGTCAAGCGGGCCTCGATGGCCGCTGCGAATACCCCTTCGAATACCTCCGTCGGGGTATGACACCCGGACGCCGCCGCCCGATGCTGGCCCCGTCCCCAGTCGCTCAGACCAAGTCGCCACCGGCATCGAGGCAGGAACGCAATGTCCGACGAGAACGAGCCCAGCCCGGAAACGGGTCGACCGGCGGCATACGAGATTCGGGTCAGGGGCCACCTCGGATCTGCATGGTCGGACTGGTTCACGGGTCTCCGGGTCACGCTCGAGGACCACGGCGACACGCTGCTGGCGGGTCCGCTCGACCAGGCGGCGCTGCACGGAGTGCTGCGGCGAGTTCGCGATCTCGGTATGCCGCTGATCTCCGTGACCCGGATCGACTCGGGGCCGACCGTGCCTCAGGTATCGCTCGAGAACCGGAGTCGAACCGGTGATCACCACTAGGCGGGCGAGGCCTGCTCGGCCCGCCCCGACGACAGGAGAGATGACGGTGAACACGAACCGAGGGATCGCCGCAACTACCGGGAGGAATGGGATGAACGCGGATCGGAAGGCCGCCGTCTGGATCGGCGTGCTGTACATCATCGGGACGGTTGGCCTCGTCCTCAGCGCGGTCGTCACGGCCGGGGTCCTGGAAGGCCCCGCCTACCTGGCCCAGGTCGCCGCGCAGCCGAACCAGGTGGTCATCGGAGCCCTCCTCGTCCTGCTGGCGGGCTTCTCGCTCGCGATGGTCCCGGTCGTGTTCTGGCCGATCGGCAAGCGGTACGACGAGACGCTGGCCATGGGGTACGTCGTGTTCCGCGGCGGGCAGGAAATGGTCATGTACCTCGCCACCGCCCTCGGGTGGCTGCTGCTGGTCGCGCTCAGCAAGGAGCCGGATGGAGCGCTGCTTGCCGGCTTCCTGCGCACCGTCGAGACCGTGGCCTGGGACAAGCTGCTCGCCATCCCGTTCGTTCTCGGCGCGCTGATGTTCTACGTCGTGCTCTACCGCTCGCGGCTCGTGCCCCGGTGGCTGTCAGCCTGGGGGCTCGTGGGGGCCGCGCTCTACATCATGGCGCCACTCGGAAGCATGTTCGAGCATTCAGTCGGCTTCTTCATGGCCCCACTCGCCGTCCAGGAGATGGTCCTGGCGGTCTGGCTGATCGCCAGGGGCTTCAACCCATCGGGACTCACTGCCGAGTCTGCCGGTAAGCCGTCGAGGTGGCAGCCTGCCGCAGCGAGCGCGGCTTCCACGACCCAGGTCGGTGGCCCCGTGCTCGGTACCGTCGAGTGAAGGGCCCCCAGCTCGCGTGTCGTCGCGCGCAGGGCGCTCTCGTGGCGAACGAAGGAGCACGCCCCGTGGGCATGCCCCGAAGACAGGAGAGAGAACGATGAACTCGAGCCGAATGCCCGCCGTCGCCACCGGAGTGCTGTTCATCACGGCGACTGTCGCCGACCTGCTCGGTGCGGCCGTCAGGCCCGATCTGACCGGTGCGGATTACCTCACGCAGGTCGCCGCACAGGGGAACAGCGTGGCCGCGGGAGTGCTGCTCCTGCTGATCGCGGCGTTCGCGTGTGCCGGGATCGCGGTCTCGATGTATCCGATCGTGAGGAAGGCGAACGCGGGCCTGGCCCTTGGATCAGTCGTCTTCCGGACCATGGAGGCGGTCATGTACGTGATCGCCGTCGTGAGCCTGCTGTCCCTGCTGACGCTCGGCCAGCAGTTCGTCTCAGCCGGTGCCGCCGAGCGTGCCTCGCTGGGGCCTGTCGGCGGCCTGCTCCTGAGTCTGCGCGAACACGCGGCGCTGGCGGGGGTGTTCGCCTTCTGCCTGGGTGCGTTCCTGTACTACTGCGCGTTCTTCCAGTCGCGACTGATCCCGCGCTGGCTCTCGGGCTGGGGTATCGCGGCGATCATGCTGATGACGACGGCAGGCGTCCTGGCCCTGTTCAACGACGATGCCGTGACCTCGTATGTGCCGCTGGCGCTTCCGATCTTCCTGCAGGAGATGGTCATGGCCGTCTGGCTGATCACCAGGGGATTCGGGCCGTCGGCCGTTCGCTCCGACGAGCTGCCCGCGGCGAACCCGACGATTCCCGCGCTCGAAGAGCACGCGCCCGTGGCGGCCTGAGCAGCCCGACGGCGGACCGCTGGGTGACGTTCATCCGTACACGGTCAGGTAGCGATCGAATCGTGGTCCCCCACCAGGTTGGTGGGGGACCACGACCTGCTGCGTGGCCGCCATGTTCCCGCCGGCGGTCACGTCCGCTCGCCCGAACCACGTCCGGGTGCGTCGGAGGGCAGCCTACCGTCATCGTCGGGCTCCAAGGGAGGGGCTTGACTCTCACCCTGGGGGAGGCTGCAGACTCGATCAATCGGGCCGTCCGGCTCGACGACGACTGCGAGTGAGGCGGTGGAAGAAGTCAGCATCGGCGAGTTCGCACGGCGCTCGCGCCTGTCGATCAAGGCGCTTCGTCTCTACGACGAACTGGGCGTGCTGGTGCCCGCGCGCGTCGACCGCGCCTCGGGCTATCGCTACTACGACGAGGCGCAGCTCGAACAGGCACGTCTCGTGGCCATGCTGCGTCAGCTCGACCTGCCGCTGGCGGCGATCAGGGAGCTGCTGGCGACCGATCCCCTCGAGGCCGCTGAACGCGTCGCGGTGCACTGGCGGGACGCCGAGGCGGCCCACGACGCGCGGCGCGAACTCGCCGGGTACCTCGTCAACCGACTGCGTGGCAAGAGGTCCGTCATGTACGACGTCGCCACGCGCGAGATGCCCGCGCGGAGCCTGCTCTGCCTGAAGCGCAACGTCGACGAAGCGGGTGCGTGGGCGCTCGGCAAGGAGTTCATCGCGGTCCTGCGCGAGCGACCGCTGCCGAAGCTCCCCGGGACGCGAGGGCGCGATGTTCACGATCTACTGGGGCGAGGTGAGCGCCGACAGCGATGGCCCGGTCGAGTGGTGCCGGCCGGTCCCCGAGGCGGACGCGACGGCGCTTGCGTCGCACTACCCCGAGCTGACCCTGCGGACCGAACCCGCGCACCAGGAGGCGTACGTCACGCTGCCGAACGGCGCACTGCCGGCTGGCCCGGGCGGGAACCCGGGCGCGCAATGGCAGCTTGCGTCGGAGGCGTTGCGCGCCTGGGCTGCCGAGCACGGGATCGAGCCCGAACGTCTCGCCCTCGGGCCCGAGGATCTCGGCGTGCGACTCACCTACCTCTGGAGCGAGCCGGTCACTGAGGCGAGCGCCCCCTACTGCGACTTCGCCGTGCCGTTCTCGTGGCCGCTCGCAACTACACGTAGTTAGGCCGCCGGGCCGGAATCGAGGGGACGTGCAGCACAAGGGAATCCACTACGACACGGGGACCACGTACTTCCCGGGCCCGGTCGGCGATGCCATCTCGACACGTCGGGCGGCCCTCGACATGTCGGTCGTGCGCCGCGAGCTCGAGATCATCCGGGACGACCTGCACGCCAATGCCGTGCGAATCGGGGGCAGCGACGTCGGACGGCTGATGGCCGCGACCGAGGTGGCCCTCGACCTCGGGCTTGAAGTCTGGTTCTCGCCGGCCTGCTTCGGGTACCCACCGGAGGAGACGACGACCCGACTCGTGGCCGCGGCCGACGTGGCCGCAACGCTGGAGGCGGCCCATCCGGGGCGGGTGGTCTTCGTGGCCGGGCAGGAGCTCACGCTCTTCATGCCGGGGATCCTCCCCGGCAAGAACATCCCCGAGCGCGTGCAGAACTTCAAGCGAGACCCGGCGCTGCTCGGCAACGGGAAGCTCAGGGCATACCTGGCTGCGCTGGTGCCCGGATTGCGCGCCCGGTTCGGTGGCCCGCTCACCTACGCGTCGCTCGTCTTCGAGCAGGTGGACTGGGGGCCCTTCGACTACGTGGGCGTCGACCACTATCGCGACTCGCGGGTCAGGGACCGCTACGTCGAGATGCTCCAGCCCTTCCTGGCCACGGGCAAGCCGGTCGTCGTCACCGAGTTCGGGATGCGCACCTTCCGGGGCGCCGAGAGCTCGGGCGCCCTGGGCTTCGGTGTCACCGACGGCAAGCGGTTGGCGCTCCACACGCTCCCGCTGATCGGGCGCTTCGTCCGGCCCCGCCTGACCGGGACGTTCCAGCGGGACGAAGCCATGCAGGCCCGCGAGGTCGCCGAGACCCTCGACGAACTCGAACGTGCAGGAGTGGCCGGCGCTCTGCTCTCGACCTTCGCGACACCGAGGGCCACCACCGACGACGATCCACGGTACGACCTCGACATGGACTCCATGTCCCTCGTGAAGGCGTTGCCGGGCGGGCGCCACGGCACGCGCTACCCGGACATGCCCTGGGAGCCCAAGGAAGTGTTCGACGCCGTGGCCAGCCACTTCGCCGGCCACTGACCGGGTCACGCCAGCCGATCGAGTCCCTGCCGGGCACGGACATGCGGAGTACATGGTCTTGACAGCGGCGCGCGCCCTGCGTAGGCTCTTAGCACTCTCCGCGCGAGAGTGCTAAGACTCCGCGCGAGGGTTGCCAACCCAAACGGCTCGGACCGGATCGGCAGCCGGCTCGCTCGGGCGTCGCACCGCACGGCGACCGCGCCGACCCGGCGCCACGACCGGCAGCACTACCAGGAGGATTTCGCGTTGGCGACCGCCACTGCGTCCGCGACCAAGCTCCGCCCACTCGGCGACCGCGTCGTCGTCAAGCCGACGCCCCGCGAGGAGATGACCAAGTCGGGCATCGTCCTGCCGGACACCGCCAAGGAGAAGCCCCAGGAGGGCAGCGTCCTCGCCATCGGCCCGGGCCGGATCCTCGATGACGGCAAGCGCGAGGCCATGGACGTCCAGGTGGGCAACAAGGTGCTGTACGCGAAGTACGCCGGCACCGAGTTCAAGGTGGATGGCGATGACCTGCTCATCGTCAGCCAGAAGGACATCCTCGCCATCGTCGAGGACTAGGCCGGGTTCGCCGGCCGCCAGCGAGAGGCCGGACCCAGCAGGGCCCGGCCCGTTCGTTTCCAGGAGGTCACACCGCACGTGGCAAAGCAACTGGTGTTCGACGAGTCGGCTCGCCGATCGCTCAAGAAGGGCGTCGACCGCCTCGCCGACGCGGTCAAGGTCACGATCGGGCCCAAGGGCCGGAACGTGGTGCTCGACAAGAAGTACGGCGCGCCGACGATCACCAACGACGGCGTGACGATCGCGCGCGACATCGAGCTCGACGAGCCCTTCGAGAACATGGGCGCCCAGCTCGTCCGCGAGGTCGCGACCAAGACCGACGACGTCGCCGGAGACGGCACGACCACGGCCGTCGTGCTCGCCCAGGCACTCGTGACCGAGGGCCTGCGGAACGTCACCGCCGGCGCCAACCCGATGATCGTCAAGCGCGGCCTCGACAAGGCCGTCGCGTGCGTCGTCGAAGAGTTGAAGCGCAACGCCCGCCCGGTCGACTCGCGCGAGGACATCGCGAACGTGGCCGCCATCAGCGCCGCCGATCCCGACGTCGGCGAGCTGATCGCGGAGGTCATGGACAAGGTCGGCAAGGACGGCGTCATCACCGTCGAAGAGGGCCAGTCGATCGGCCTCGACAAGGAATACGTCGAGGGCATGCAGTTCGACCGCGGCTACATCTCGGCGTACTTCGTGACGAACCCGGACCGCATGGAGGCGGTCCTCGAGAACGTCGCGATCCTCGTCACGGACAGGAAGATCTCGAGCATCCAGGACCTGCTCCCGGCGCTCGAGAAGGCCGTGGCCCTCGGACGCCCGCTTCTCATCGTGGCCGAGGACATCGACGGCGAGGCGCTCGCCACGCTCGTCGTGAACAAGCTCAAGGGCACGGTGAGCGTGCTCGCGGTCAAGGCGCCGGGCTTCGGCGATCGCCGCAAGGAGATGCTGCGTGACATCGCCGTCCTGACCGGCGGCACGGTCATCAGCGAAGAGGTCGGCCGCAAGCTCGAGAGCGTCGTTCCCGAGGACCTCGGCGGCGCACGTCGGATCGTCACGACCAAGGACGACACGACGATCATCGAGGGCGACGGCAACCCGGACGAGATCAAGGGCCGGATGCAGCAGATCAAGGCGCAGATCGAGGAGACCACCTCGGACTACGACCGCGAGAAGCTCCAGGAGCGCCTGGCGAAGCTGTCGGGTGGCGTCGCGATCATCAAAGTCGGTGCCGCGACCGAGGTCGAGCTCAAGGAGAAGAAGCACCGCATCGAGGACGCCCTCTCGACGACCCGCGCGGCCGTCGAGGAGGGTCTCGTCGCGGGCGGCGGCACGGCACTCCTGCAGGCGATCCCGGCGCTGGACTCGCTGTCCCTCGAGGGTGACGAGAAGGTCGGCGTGACGATCGTCCGCCGGGCGCTCGAGGCCCCCATCCGCCAGATCGTCCAGAACGCAGGGGGCGAAGGATCGGTCATCGTCGCGGCCGTACGCGACGCCGCCAAGGGCTCGGGCTACGACGCGCTCCGCGGCGAGTACGCCGACATGTTCGCCAAGGGCATCGTCGACGCGGCCAAGGTGACCCGTTCGGCGCTGCAGAACGCCGCCTCGATCGCCGGCATGGTCCTGACGACCGAGACGCTCATCACCGACCTGCCCGAGAAGAAGGAACCGGCCGCCGGCGGTGGCCACGACCACGACATGGACTACTAGTCCGACGGATCGCGGGCAGGCGCCCGCTCGATGGAGGCCCGGGCCGCGAGGTCCGGGCCTTCGCGATTCCCGGGCCGGCAGTCCGACCTGCCCGAGGGCCTCCCGGGACCGCCGGTAGAATGGGCCGGTGAACATCCCCCGGTCCGACGAGCCGACGCCGCGTGCCTCCGACGAGCCTGCGACGGGGTTCCCGGCCGCTTCCGGACGGCCGTCCGCACTCCAGGATTCTCCCTGGCCGTCGGACGCGCCGTGGCCGTCCGATGCGTCCGCCGGCGGCGACGAGGACGCCCCCGCGTCGACGGGCCCTGACCCGAGGCGAGCCGAGCTCGAGGCGCAGATCGTCGCCCGGCTCAACCCCGAGCAGGCTCGTGCCGTCACCACGAGCGACGGCCCGCTCCTGATCCTGGCCGGTGCCGGATCGGGCAAGACGCGCGTCCTGGCCCACCGCGTCGCGCACCTGATCGGCGTCCGGGGCGTGAAGCCGTGGCACATCCTCGCGGTGACCTTCACGAACAAGGCCGCCGCGGAGATGCGCGAGCGCATCCTCGGGCTGGTCGGCGAGAACGGGCGCGACGTCGCGATGGGCACATTCCACGCGCTCTGCGCACGCGTCCTCCGGCGCGACGGAAGCGCGATCGGCATCGACCCACGGTTCACGATCTACGACCAGGACGACCAGGTCGGCCTGATGCGGCAGGTGCTCCGCGACCTGGACCTGCCAGGAACCGGCGAGACGCGGCCGCAGGCCGTGCTCGGGCAGATCGGGCGCTGGAAGAACGACCTGATCGGTCCCGACGAGGCGGAGCAGTCGTCGCACACGTACCAGGAGCGGCTGGCGGCGAAGGCGTACCGCCGCTACCAGGCGCGCCTCCACGAGGCGAGCGCGCTCGACTTCGACGACCTCCTGCTCGAGGGCCTCCGCCTCTTCGAGCAGTCGCCCGAAGCCCTCGAGCCGCTACCAGGACCGCTGGCGCTACATCCACGTGGACGAGTACCAGGACACGAACCGTGCGCAGTATCTCTGGATCCGGCACCTCGCGGCCAGGCGCCGCAACCTGGCCGTGGTCGGCGACGACGACCAGAGCATCTACAGCTGGCGCGGCGCCGACCTGCGCAACATCCTGGACTTCGAGCGGGACTATCCCGACGCCACGGTCGTCAAGCTCGAGCAGAACTACCGGTCCACGCAGCGGATCCTCGACGCCGCTCATGCCGTCGTCTCGCGCAACGCGGAACGCACCGACAAGAAGCTGTGGACCTCCAACCCCGAAGGCGTTCTGATCGAACGGTTCGAGGCCGACTCGGAGGACGAGGAGGCCGACTGGATCGCCCGGCAGGTGGACGCCCTGGCCCACGGCCGGGGCGCGGGTGGCTCGGTGGTCGGCTGGCGCAGCGACGAAGGCGACGACCGACGGTATGCGCTCCGCGACGTGGCCGTGATGTACCGCACGAACGCCCAGAGCCGGCCGATCGAGGAGGCGTTCCTCCGGTGGGGGCTCCGCTATCAGCTGGTCGGCGGCACGCGCTTCTACCAGCGGCGCGAGGTCAAGGACGCGCTGGCCTACCTCCGGGTGCTGCGCAACGACCACGACCAGATCGCGTTCGAGCGGGTCCTGAACGTGCCGCCGCGCGGCATCGGCGAGAAGACCGTGGAAGAAGTGCGCCGCCTCGGCGCCGATCGGGAAGGAAACACGTGGCAGGCCGTGCTGGCCGCGGCCGAGTCGCCGCTCCTGGGATCCCGCGCGAAGAACGCCCTCTCCGACTTCGGCGGCCTCGTGGGTCGCCTGCGCGCGCGGGTTGCCATCCTGCCCCTGCCACAGCTGCTCGACGAGGTGCTCGAGCAGTCCGGCTACCGGGCCATGCTCCACGACGGGTCCGCCGAGGGCGAGGAGCGGTGGGCGAACCTGCTGGAGCTGCGCGAGGTGGTCGAGCGATACGGGGACCTGGCGCCGGAGGATGCGCTCGACCGGCTGCTCGAGGAGACCGCGCTCGTCGCCGAGCAGGACACGTACGAGCGCGACGCGGACGCCGCGACGCTGATCACGCTCCACGCCGCGAAGGGGCTGGAGTTCCCCATCGTGTTCATCGCCGGGATGGAGGAGGGGGTCCTGCCGCACAACCGCTCGCTCGACGACGAGCGGCAGATGGCAGAGGAGCGACGCCTCGCGTACGTGGGCATGACGCGGGCGATGCACCGCCTGTACCTCACCCATGCGGCCTCGAGGGTCACGTTCGGGAGGGGCGGGTTCGCCATCCCGAGCCGGTTTCTGCTCGAGATCCCGCCGGCCCTGCTGCACGGCCCGCGGCTGCTGTCCCGTGACGACGACGTCGACGACGACCAGCGGCCGGTGGCCGAGAGGACGGGCGGGATCCTCGACCTCGACGTCGTCTTCGGGCGCGATCGATCCGGCGGATTCGGACGGAGGCCCGGCGGCGTGGGACGGACGCCCGGCGGCCGCGAGCGCACCGTGCAGCGCCCGATCGGGCCGCGACACCTTCCGCCCGGCGGTGGATTCGCGCCTCCGCCCGGCGCACCGCCCGACGGGACGCCGTTCCGGCCGTCGCGTGACCTGGACGCACGCCGCGCCACCTACTACGGCACCGCTCGCCCGGTGCCAGGTGGCGCACAGGGTCGCGTTCCCGCACTCCCGTCCGTCCTGCCGCCGCGGCCCGTCGTGCCGGGCGAGCGCCGCTACCGTGACGGCGACCGCGTGCGCCACGCCGCGTTCGGCGAGGGCAGGGTGGTCAGCTCCAAGCTCACGCGCGACGACGAGGAAGTCACGGTTGCCTTCCCGGATCGCGGCGTCAAGGTGCTCCTCGCGAGCCTGGCGAATCTCGAGCTGCTGGCGTAGCCCGGCGTCAGAGCGCGGGCCGCATCGAAGCGTGCGGCGATCAGGCGACGCGTTGCCGCGCCCCGCCGCGGCTCAGAGCGCGGGTCGCACCGGCGCCGTCCCCGGCTCGAGCTGGGCCATGTGCTCCGCGTAGTGCTCGCTGGTGTTGCCCAGGATCCAGCCGGCGAACGGGCGGCCATCGGTCCAGGCGAAACGGTCCGGCTCGAACAGGTCCTCGTCGGGCAATTCCTCGACCAGCCGGACGAGTGCCTCGTACGCTTCGGCCTCTCCACGCCGGACGTCGGCGAGCGACCGGTCCCGGTTCTCCTCGAAGAAGCGCTCGTTCATGACGTCCCACGACGAGGAATTCGTCCGACCCGCCCGGGTCCCATCCCCGGCGCAGCGTCTCGAGCAGCGACACCGTCCGGCGCTCCCACGCCTCGAGGTGGGCCAGGACGTCGCGCCTCGTCCATGCTCCGTTGACGACGTCCTCCATCTGCGGCTCGGTCAGCCCGGCCAGCGTGAGCCGGAGCGCCGCGCGCCCGTCAGCCATCGTGATCAGCAGGTCTGTTCGGTCCATGGCGAACAGTGTGGCACCGGTACCTGTCAATACGCGTCAGGTATCGTCCCGGGCATGGTCCGCGTCCTCGTTTCGTACCATTGAGGCCATGGACGGAACCGCCGATCCCACGGCACGCGCGTCCGAGCTTCGCGACCTGATCGAGCGCGCCAATCGGCAGTACTACGTCGACGACGCGCCCGAGCTTGCCGACGCCGAGTACGACGCGCTGATGCGCGAGCTGGTCGAACTGGAGGAGGCGAACCCGGACCTGCGGACCCCCGACTCGCCCACCCAGCGTGTTGGCGCGGCGCCGGCCGGCCGGTTCGCCGAGGTCCGCCACGAGCGGCCCATGCTGTCGCTCTCGAACGCGTTCGGCGAGGACGAGCTGCGCGCCTTCGACGCGAGAGTCCGCCGGGGCCTGGGCCTGCCGCCCGCCCCGGAGCCGGCCGCCGATCTCCGGTACGTCGCCGAGCTCAAGATCGACGGGCTCGCGGTCAGCCTGCGTTTCGGGCGCGGGCGCTTCGAACGTGGCGCCACGCGGGGCGACGGGACTACCGGCGAGGACGTGACGCCGAACCTGCGCACGATCCGCGCGATCCCGGAGCGCCTGTCCGAGCCGCTGGACGTGGAGGTCCGCGGCGAGGTCTACATGCCCCGGGCGGAGTTCGCGAGGATCAACGGAGAGCGGGAGGAGGCGGGCCTGCCGCTGTACGCCAACCCGCGCAACAGCGGTGCCGGTTCCCTCCGCCAGCTCGACCCGGCCGTGACGGCCAGCCGGCGCCTCTCCTTCTGGGCGTACCAGCTGCTCGAGCCGCCGGGCCCCGGCGCCGCCCGGTCGGCGGAAGACGACCCGGCGCAGTCCCCGCCCGCCGCGGTGTCGTCGCAGTCGGAGGCGCTCGACCGTCTCGCCGCCCTCGGGTTCGCCGTCGAGCCCCACCGCGAGTCCGGCCTCGACATCGAGGGCGTGCTGGGATTTCTCGAACGCTGGCAGGACGCGCGGCACCACCTCGAGTACGAGACCGACGGTGTGGTCGTCAAGGTGGACCGGTTCGACCAGCAGCGCCGGCTGGGCATGGTGGCCCGGGCGCCGCGCTGGGCCATCGCGTACAAGTTCCCGCCGGAGCAGGTCGAGACCGGCGTCGAGGACATCGTGCCGTACGTCGGGCGGACCGGGACGCTCACCCCGGTCGCCCACCTGGTCCCCGCGAAGGTGGCCGGGTCCACGGTGTCGCGCGCGACGCTCCACAACCTCGACGAGGTGCGGCGCAAGGACATCCGCATCGGCGACCGCGTGATCCTGCAGAAGGCCGGCGACGTGATCCCGGAGGTGGTCCGGCCGCTCGTGGACCGGCGAACCGGCACGGAGCGCGTCTTCGAGATGCCCGAGCGCTGCCCCGTGTGCGGCACGCCGGTTGTCCGAGACGAGGGCGCGGTCCGCCACTACTGCCCGAACCCGCAGTGCCCCGCGCGCGTGGCGCAGGAGTACGCGCATTTTGCGGGGCGGGCCGGCATGGACATCGAGGGCGCGGGTTGGGCGGTGCTCCAGCAGCTGCTGCAGCGCGGCATGATCCACGGCCGCGGCGACTTCTACCGGTTGCGCGCCGAGGATCTCGAGACGCTCGACCGGTTCGCACGGAAGAGCGCACAGAACCTGGCCGTTGCCATCGAGCGCTCGCGACGCCGGCCGCTCGCGCGGATCCTCAACGCGCTCGGGATCCCGCAGGTCGGGGAGCAGACGGCGATCGATCTCGCCGACTGGGCGGCGCGCTCGTGGCCACCGGGCGATGGCGAGCCGCTGGGTGGTCCGGACGGCTGGACCGCCCGGGTGGCCGCGGCCCTGCGCGACACGGCGCGGGACGCGCCGCAGCGGTTCCAGGAGGTCCCGGGGGTGGGTGGCGTGGTCGCCGACGCGATCGCCCGGTACTTCGCCGACGAGACGACGGGGGTGGTGCTCGACGACCTGGTGGCCGCGGGCGTCGAGGCGGTAGCGGCCCGTCGTCCGGCAGGTCGCCGATGGTGCGGGTGAGGGGGGTCCCCTGGCGGGCAGGACGGTGGTCGTGACCGGCACCTTGCCCGGCCTCAGCCGACAGGAGGCCGAGGATGCGATCCGGGCCGCCGGTGGACACCCGGCGGGTTCGGTGTCCGGGAAGACGGACTACGTGGTGGCGGGCGAGAACGCGGGCTCGAAGCTGACGAAGGCGCAGGAGCTCGGCGTTCCTGTGCTCGACGAAGATGCGTTCCGCCGCCTGCTGGCCGGCCAGGACGCCGGCTGAGGCCGGGTCGGTCCGGCGATCGGCGCCCGAGGCAGCTCGGGCCGGCCACGGCGCAGGCTCGCGGCCCTGCCGCGGCCCGAGAGCGCAACCGGTTGCCGGCCGGGCGCCCGGGGAGGGGGCGTCCGGTATCATCCGCGCATGGCGACCCTGTCCCGCGCCGACGTCGAACACGTGGCACTCCTGGCGCGCCTGGGCCTCTCGGAGGACCAGCTGACGCGCCTCGAGGGGCAGCTCAACCACATCCTGGACCAGTACCTGGTGCTGTCCGAGCTCGACACCGCCTCGATCCCGCCGACGGCCCAGACCATCGAGCTCGAGAACATCCTTCGCGAGGACAGGCCCGGACCGTCGTTGTCGCCGGACGAGGCGCTGCTGGGGGCGCCGGAGCGCCAGGGCGACTATTTCGTCGTGCCCGTCGTCGTCGAAGGCGCCGATTGATGGCCGGCCCTCGACGCTCGGGATGCGCGCGGTGACCAGGCGCGATCCCACGCGGCTGTTCGCGCACGAGATGGCCGGCGGCCTCCGTGCGGGCGAGTTCAGCTCCCGCGAGCTCGTGGACGCCCACCTGGCGCTGGCGCACGCGACCGACCGCGGCCTGCATGCCTGGCGGTTCCTTGACGACGAACGGGCGCGGGCGGCGGCCGATGCCGCGGACGCCCGCATCGCCGAAGCCCGCCGCGCCGGGCCCGACGCGATCGCCGCGCTGCCGCCGCTCGTCGGGATCCCCATCGCCCTGAAGGACCTGGTCGTGACGCGCGGACAGACGTCCACGGCGGGAAGCCGCATCCTCGACGGCTTCGTGGGCACGTTCGATGCCCACATCGCGGAGCGGATCGGCGCCGCGGGCGGCGTCGTGCTCGGCAAGACCAACATGGACGAGTTCGCGATGGGTTCCTCCACCGAGCATTGCGCCTGGGGCCCCGCGGCAAATCCGTGGGATCTGGCGCGCGTGCCGGGCGGGAGCAGCGGCGGCTCGGCGGCCGCGGTCGCGGCCTACCACGCGGCTGTCTCGATCGGCACCGACACGGGCGGATCGATCCGCCAGCCAGCCGCGCTCTGCGGGATCGCGGGCATGAAGCCGACGTACGGCCGCGTCAGTCGGTACGGCATCATCGCGTTCGCCAGCTCGCTCGACCAGATCGGGCCGCTCGGGCGCGACGTCCGGGACGTCGCCGCGCTCCTGCAGACGGTCGCCGGCCGGGATGACCGCGACTCGACGTCCAGCCCGATCCCCGTCCCCGACTACCTGGCGGACCTTCATGCCGACGAGGATGCGGCGGCGGGCTTCCTGCGCGGCCTCCGGCTCGGTCTGCCACGCGAGTACTTCGTGCCGGGCATGGAGCCCGGCGTGGAGGCGCGCGTGAGGGAAGCCGTGCGGGCGCTCGAGTCGGCGGGTGCCGAGATCGTGGACGTCTCCCTGCCGCACACGGACTACGGCCTGGCCACGTACTACATCATCGCGCCGGCCGAGGCTTCGGCGAACCTGGCGCGATACGACGGCATCCGGTACGGGTACTCCGTGCGCGAGGGCGACGTGCTCGCGAACTACCTCGCCACGCGGGGGGCCGGGTTCGGCGACGAGGTCAAACGCCGGGTGATGCTCGGCACGTACGCGCTCTCCGCCGGCTACTACGATGCCTACTACGTCAAGGCGCAGAAGGTGCGGACACTGATCAAGGGGGACTTCGACGCGGCGTTCGAGCGCGTGGACGCGATCGTCGCTCCGACGAGCCCCACCGTCGCCTTCCCGCTCGGCGCGCGGCTCGACGACCCGGTCGCGATGTACCTGTCGGACGCGTGCACGCTGCCGGTCAACGTGGCGGGCCTGCCCGGCCTGTCGGTCCCGTGCGGCCTGTCCGAGGGACTGCCGGTCGGCCTCCAGGTGATCGGACGGGCCTGGGACGAGGGACGCGTGCTCCGCATCGGGCGGGCCTACGAGGCGATCACCGCCGACGCCGGCTGGCGGCGGCTGGAGCCATCCGGGCTGCCGGCACTCGCCGATCCGGCCACGCCCGCACCCCGGCTGCCGGCCATTGCCCCGGCCCGGCCGGCCCCGGCCGCGCCGGCCCCGGCCCGGCCGGCCTGATCGGAGGATCACGATGTCGACCCCCACCCGGACGCCCGCGACAGAGGCCACGGCGACGGAAGCCACCGGGACGGAAGTCACCGCGACCCGCTCCCGCCTCGCGAGCCGGCTGTCGACCGTGCCCGCGTCCGGCATCCGCAAGTTCTTCGACGTGATGGCCACGATGCCCGACGTCATCTCGCTCGGCGTGGGTGAGCCCGACTTCACCACGCCCGACGTCGTGGTCAGGGCCGGCGTGCGCTCGCTCGAAGCCGGCAGGACCCACTACACGAGCAACCTGGGCACCCTGGAACTTCGGCGAGCGATCGCGGAGAACCTCGAGCGGCGGTACGGCGTCGCATACGACCCGGCCACCGAGATCGTCGTGACGATCGGGGCATCCGAGGCCGTGGCGGCGACGATGACGGCACTCGTGGATCCCGGCGACGAGGTCCTGCTCCACGAGCCGTCCTACGTGGCCTACATGCCGGCCGTCGTGTTCGCCGGGGGGACCACCGTCCTCGTGCCGACGCGCGCGTCCGACGGGTTCGCCCTCGACCCCGACGAGGTCGAGCGCCGCGTCACGCCGCGCACCAGGGTGCTGTTCCTGGGCTATCCGTGCAACCCCACGGGCGCCGTCCTGCCGCCTGCGACGCTGCGGGCCCTGGCGGACATCGCGGTGCGTCACGACCTCGTGGTGGTCAGCGACGAGATCTACGACCGGCTCGTGTACGGCGACCACCGGCACGAGGCGATCGCGAGCCTGCCCGGGATGCGCGAGCGGACGGTGACCCTCGGCGGGTTCTCGAAGGCGTACGCGATGACGGGCTGGCGCGTGGGCTACGTGTGCGCGCCCCGCGACATCCTCGTGGGGATCCTCAAGGTCCACCAGTACCAGATCATGTGCGCGCCCACCACGGCCCAGGACGCCGCGCTCGTGGCCCTGCAGGAAGCGGAGCCCGACGTGGAGCGCATGCTCGCGGAGTACGACCGGCGCCGTCGCATGTTCGTGGCCGGGCTCAACCGGATCGGGCTGCCCACGCCCGACCCGCAGGGCGCGTTCTACGCGTTCCCGGACGTGAGCGTGACCGGACTGACGAGCGAGGAGTTCGGCGAGCGCCTGTTGTTCGAGGAGCATGTCGCGGTCGTGCCCGGGGATGCGTTCGGACCGTCCGGGGCAGGCCACGTTCGGGCGTGCTACGCGACGAGCTACGAGCAGCTCGAGGAGGCGCTGGTGCGCATCCAGCGGTTCGTGGCGCGAACCACGGCGGGCCGGCGCGATGGCTGACGTCGCCGCAGGCGCGGCCGCGGCCGCGGCGCGACCTGCCGGCCGGCCGCTGGCAGGCGGTCATCGGGATCGAGGTGCACGCCCAGCTGCGCACAGCCTCGAAGATGTTCTGCGCCTGTTCGACCGACCTGCGCGACGCGGGCCCGAACTCCCGCACCTGCCCGGTGTGCCTCGGCCTGCCCGGCGTGCTGCCGGTGATCAACCGACGGGCCGTGGAGCTGGTCCTCGCGACGGGCCTGGCGATCGACGCCGAGCTCGCCCCGGTCACGCGCTGGGACCGCAAGAACTACTTCTACCCCGACCTCCCCAAGGGCTACCAGATCAGCCAGTACGACCTGCCGCTTGCCGCCAACGGCCACCTGTCGTTCGACACGAGCGAGGGGCCGTTCACGGTCCGCATCCGCAGGGCCCACCTCGAGGAGGACACGGCGCGCCTGCAGCACACGACCGACGAGCTGGGGAGACGGATCAGCCTCGTCGACTTCAACCGTTCCGGGCTGCCGCTCATGGAGATCGTCACGGAACCGGACATCCGCACGGCCGAGCAGGCGCGGCGGTATGCCGAGGAGCTGCGCCTCCTGCTCCGCACGATCGGCGCGTCCGACGCGGAGATGGAGAACGGCCAGATGCGGGTCGAGGCGAACGTCTCGATCAGGCCCATCGGGACCGAGGCGTTCGGCACGCGGACCGAGGTCAAGAACATGAACTCGTTCCGCGCGGTCGAGCGGGCGATCGCCCACGAGATCGAGCGGCAGACGCGCGCGCTCGAGGCGGGCGAGACGCTCGTGCAGGAGACGCGCGGCTGGGACGACGTGCGCAACGAGACGTACACGATGCGGATCAAGGAGGACTCGGACGACTACCGGTACTTCCCGGAGCCCGACCTGCCCCCGCTCCGGCCCGACCCGGCCTGGCTCGCGGAGATCCGCGCCGCGCTCCCGGAGCTGCCGGCGGCCCGGCGGGAGCGCTACGTGTCGTCCCTGGGCCTGTCGCCCTACGACGCCGGCGTGCTCGTCTCCGATTCGGCGGCGGGCGCCCTGTTCGAGGAGGCCCTCGGGGCGAGTGGCCCGCACGGAGCCGACGCACCGGCGGCCAAGTCGCTCGCGAACTGGGTGACCGGGGAGTATCTCCGCATCGCGAAATCGCGCGGGGATGGCGGGCACGTCGCAGGCGCCGAGCTCGCGCGCCTGGTCGCCATGGTCGGGGACGGCCGCATCTCCGGCACCAACGCGAAGGAAGTACTTGCCCGGCACGTCGACACCGGGGAGCCCGTCGAGCGCATCGTGTCGGACCTGGGCCTGAGCCAGATCTCCGATACGGGAGCCCTCGTCGCCGCCATCGAGCAGGTGCTCGCGGCGAACGACGCGGCCGTGTCGGACTACCGCGCGGGGAAGCAGCAGGCCGTTGGGTTCCTCGTCGGCCAGGTCATGAAGGCCACGCGCGGACAGGCGAACGCCGGGATGGTGCAGGGCCTGGTCCGCGAGCGGCTCGAGCGGGGTGGGTCATGAGCCCGGTCAATGTCGTGCTCTGGGTCGGTGGCGCGGGGCTGGTGGTCGCCGCCTACGTCCGCGGTGTGCCGTACTGGCGGCGGTACCAGGCCATGCGGGCACAGCAGGACAACATCCGTCGATACGAGTCGTGGCGCGGCCACCCGACCGAATCCGGCCCGTCCAGCGCCGACCTGATGGAGGCCGAGCTGCGGCGACGGGCACAGCCCTGGATCGCCGCGGGCGTACTGGGGATCGTCCTCATCGTCGCCGGGTTCGCCGTCCGCTGATCCGGGACCATCGGCACCGCCCGAGGCCCCCTGACGGCCCTGCGCGGCTCACCGCTGCCCGCCCAGGCTCGCCGTCGTCCGGCTCAGCCGCCCCGCATGCGCATCGCGTCGTGCTCGATCTTCGCGCACCGATCCATCACGACTGGCAGGCCGGCCTCGTCCGCGATGCGGGCGGCCTCCCAGCTGACGACCCCCAGCTGCAGCCAGAGCGCGCCCGCTCCCGCCTCGACCGCCTGGCGTGCCACCCCCGGCGCGGCATCCGGCCGGCGGAACACGTCGACGATGTCGAACCGCCCGGTGGCGCGGGTCGCGGTCGGCGACGTCGGGAAACGTGGGGCGGCCCAGGACCTCCCCCACGGACGGATTGATCGGTACGCAGTCGTACCCTGCGGCCAGCAGGTAGGCCATCACGCCGTACGAGGGACGGTCCGGGTCCGGAGAGGCGCCGACGATCGCGATGCGGTGCGCCTTCCCGAGCAGCGCCCGTGCCTCCGCGACCGACGCCAGTTCGACCCCGCCGCGACCCTCCTGCAGGTCCAGGACCTCGGCCGCCCGTTCGCGCTCCGCCCGGCGGCGTTCGGCCGCCGCATCCCGTTCGGCCGCCGCATCCCGTTCGGCCGCCGGATCCTGTCCGGAGGCGGGTTCGCGCCCGATCGCCTGTCCGGGCCCGGCCGCCCGTTCGCGCTCGACGGCAGGATCGGACGGCCCGTCCGTCCCTCCATGCACGTCCCGGTCGTTGTAGTCCATTGCGCACCTCCGCGCTTCACGCGTGCGTCCTAGCATTGCACGGGCCTCTCGGCCGCGCGCATACTTCGGACCGCACCACCGCGGCTGTCGGAGCGCGCGGCAGCCGGCGAAGGCGGGGAGAGCCTTCGCGAGGGGGTTGGCCCTGGTGTTGAAGGTTGTCGCACCGGACGTTCCGGTCCGGGCGACATAGTGGGAGGAAGTACCGTTGCGAACGTTACGCGTCGGCCTCGCCATGGCAGTCGCTGCGTCGGTCCTGTTCGGCGCATGCTCGTCTGCCGCAACCACGGCCCCCTCGGTCGCCGCCCCGGCTTCGGTCGCGGCGCCCGCTTCGGTCGCACCGGCATCGGCGCCGGCGTCGGCCGCGGCACCCGCCAGCCAGGCGGCGGTCACGAGCCCCGGCGCGAGCGCGCCGGCCAGCTGCGCCGCGCCTGACCCGACCCTGTCGGTCGGCCTCGTCACGGACGTGGGTGGCCTCAACGACAAGAGCTTCAACCACCTCGCGTACCTCGGCCTGCAGCAGGCCCAGTGCCAGCTCGGCGCGACCGTGGACGTCATCCAGTCCAGCGAGCAGTCGCAGTACGTGCCGAACCTGACGACGTTCGCGCAGAAGGGCGACAAGCTCGTCATCGCCGTCGGGTTCCTGATGGCGAACGCGGTCTACACCGTCGCGAAGCAGTACCCGGACGTCAAGTTCGCGGCCATCGACACGGCCCCGGCGGACGCCAAGGGCAACACCGTGAACCTGCCCAACGTGGCGAACCTGTTCTTCCACGAGCAGGAGTCCGGCTACCTCGTCGGTTACATGGCGGGCCTGATGGAGAAGGGCAAGGTCGGCGCCGCGACCTCCAACACCATCAGCTACATGGGCGGCCTGGCGATTCCGCCGGTCGACCGCTACATCGCCGGCTACATCGCCGGTGCGAAGGCAGCTGACCCGAGCGTCACGATCCTGGGCGGCTACTCCCAGTCGTTCACGGACCAGACGATCGGCAAGAGCATCGGCCTCAACCACATCTCGCGCGGTTCGACCATCCTCTTCCAGGTCGCCGGTTCGAGCGGCCTCGGCTACCTCCAGGCGGCCGTCGACAAGAAGGTGTTCGGAATCGGCGTCGACGCCGACCAGAACTACGTCGCGCCGGCGACGATCATCACCAGCGCCATCAAGAAGGTCGACGTCGCCGTCTTCCTGACCATCCAGGCGGTCAAGGACGGCACGTTCAAGGGTGGCGACAACGAGTTCAGCCTGCAGAACAATGCCACCGGGTTCGCGCCGCCGAACAGCGCGGTCCCGGCCGACATCGTCAGCCAGGTCCAGGCGGTCGCGGACCAGATCAAGAGCGGGGCCATCGTCCCGCCGACCACCATCCCCAAGTAGCAACCGCCGAGATACTGGATCGAGGCGGGTCGGTTCGTCCGGCCCGCCTCGATCTGCAATCCCTGAGGGCCTGACGTGACCGTCGCCATCGCACCGCTCGAGGCGCCCAGGAGCCGCATCCTCCGGCTCGCCGCGGCCGGGGTCACCCCCGTCCTCGCCGTCGTCCTCGCCATCATCGTCGGCGGGTTCGTCGTGCTCGCCAGCGGCTCGAACCCCATCACCGCTTACCAGCAGATGCTCGTCGGCGCCGTCGGGTCGCCGTTCGACATCTCCGAGACGTTCATCTCGTCGATCCCCCTGATCCTCGCCGCGTACGCCGTGTCGTTCGCATTCCGCTGCGGGCTGTTCAACATCGGCGCCGAGGGTCAGCTCTACATGGGCGCCATCGCATCGACGTGGGTCGCGACCACGCTGTCCGACTGGCCGGGGCTCCCGCTGATCATCGCCTGCATCGTCGCGGCCATGGCCGCCGGCGGCGCCTGGGCCGGGATCGCGGGCTGGCTCAAGGCGAAGACGGGTGCGCACGAAGTCATCACCACGATGATGCTGAGCTACGTGGCGATCGACATCAGCCACTGGCTCCTCGAGGCCGGGCCCATGACGCCGGCCAACGCCTTCGGCACGCCCGAATCCGGGCCGATCCCACCCACGGCCGCCTTCCCGGTGATCGTGCCGTCGTGGATCCTGCCCAATGCGCGGCTCAACGCCAGCCTCTTCCTGACGATCCTCGCCGGGCTCGTGTTCGCCTGGATCCTGTGGCGGACCCCGCTCGGATACGAGATCCGGGCGGTGGGGTTCAACGCCAAGGCGGCGGCCTACGGCGGCATCAACGTCGCACGCCGGCTGGTGATCGCGATGGTCATCGCCGGGGCGTTCGCCGGGCTCGCCGGCATGGTCCCGGTGTGGACGCAGATGCGCCTCTACGACAGCTTCTCGCCCGGCTACGGCTACGAGGCGATCGCCGTGGCGCTGGTCGGCAAGAACTCGGCCATCGGCATCTTCCTGGCCGGGTTGCTCTACGGCGCCATGATCCACGGCTCGGTCGCCATGCAGGCCAACGCGAACATCTCGGGCTTCCTCGTCCAGATACTCCAGGCGCTGGTGCTGTTCTTCGTCGGCGCCGAGATGCTCATCCGGTGGATGCTGAAACGGGGCGGGCTCCGGGCCATCGCGGAGGCAAGCGCCTGATGGACCTCGTCAACCTGTTCGTCACGGTGTTCACCCGGCCCGACCTGTGGGCGGGCACCCTGCGGTTCGCCGCACCGCTCACCCTCGCGGCCCTGGGAGGGGTGATCTCGGAACGCTCCGGCGTCGTCAACATCGCCATGGAAGGCATGATGCTGGTGGGCGCCTTCTTCGCGGTGCTGGTCGCGGCCGCGACACACGACATCGTGCTCGCGACGCTGGCGTCGGTGGTGTGCGGCGGCCTCATCGCGACGTTCCACGGGGTCGCGTCGATCCACCTGCGCGCCAACCAGATCGTCTCCGGCATGGCCATCAACCTGCTGGCGCTGGGTCTCACGAGCTTCCTCATGTTCCGCTTCTATGCCACCAGCGGGACCCCCTCCGACATCCCCGCCCTGCCGGACATCAACATCCCGGTCGTCAACTCGATCCCGTTCGTGGGCGCCGTCATCGGCGACCAGAACATCATCGTGTGGGTGGCCATCCTTGCCGTGCCGGCCACCTGGTTCTTCCTGTTCAGGACGCGCCTGGGGCTCCGCATCCGGGCGGTCGGCGAGCATCCCCGCGCCGCGGACACGCTCGGCGTCTCGGTGTTCCAGATCCGGTACCTGTGCGTGATCCTGAGCGGCCTCCTGTCCGGCCTGGGCGGCGCGTATCTCGCGCTCAGCGTGGCGCACTCGTTCAGCGACAACATGACGAGCGGCGCCGGCTTCATCGCGCTGGCGGCGATGATCTTCGGGAAGTGGCACCCCGTGGGCGCCTTCCTGGCATGCCTCCTGTTCGGGTTCGGTCAGTCGCTCGGCATCAACCTGCAGGGCACCGGGTTCCCGGACCAGCTCGTGGCGGCCACGCCGTACGTGCTGACGGTCGTCGCGCTCGCCGGGTTCGTGGGACGCGCCACCGCGCCGGCCGCCGACGGCGTGCCGTACGAGGTGGGGGAATGACCGCCGCCGTGCCGCTCGGGTCTGCCGCCCTGGCCGGCACCGGCGAGTACCTCGAGATGCGGGGCATCACGAAGGCGTTCGGCAACCTCCTGGCGAACGACCACGTGGACCTGACCGTGGGCGACCGCGAGATCCACACGGTGGTCGGCGAGAACGGCGCCGGCAAGACGACGCTGATGAACATCCTCTACGGGCTCGTGCATCCCGACGAGGGCGAGATCCGGATCGACGGCAAGCCCGTGCGCATCCGCGGACCGCGCGACGCGATCGCGGCGGGGATCGGGATGGTGCACCAGCACTTCCAGCTCGTGCCGGTGATGACCGTCGCCGAGAACGTCGTCCTGGGCCAGGAGCCCGGGGGATTCGTCCTCGACCGGCGCGAATCCGAGCGGCAGGTCCGGGAGCTGTCCGAACGCTTCGGGCTGATCGTGGACCCGACCGCGCAGGGTCGAGGCGCTCCCGGTGGGCATCCAGCAGCGCGTGGAGCTCCTGAAGATCCTGTACCGCGGATCGCGGCTGCTGGTCTTCGACGAGCCGACCGCGGTGCTCACCCCGCAGGAGACGGACGAGCTGTTCGAGATCCTGCGCGGGCTCGTCGCCGGCGGCAAGACCGTGATCCTCATCACGCACAAGCTCAACGAGGTGATGGCGGTCTGTGACCGCGTCACGGTCCTGCGCCAGGGCCGCAACGCGGCAGTGCTCGACGTGGCGCGGACCTCACCCCAGGAGATCGCCCGCGCGATGGTGGGCCGCGAGGTCCTGCTGCGGGTCGTCCGCGAGACCGCCCACATCGGCTCCGAGCGGCTGCGCCTGGAGGGCGTGAAGGCCGACTCGGACCGCAAGCTGCCCGCCCTGGTCGGCGTCGACCTGTCGGTCCGGTCGGGCGAGATCGTCGGCATCGCCGGCGTCAGCGGGAACGGGCAGCTCGAGCTGGCCGAGGTCGTGGCGGGGCTGCGGCCATCCACCGACGGCCACGTCTACCTCGAGGGCGAGGACGTGCGCCACCAGAGCGCGGCGGAGCGGCGGGTCAAGGGGCTTGCGTACATCCCCGAGGACCGGCACGCGCGAGGCCTGGTGCTGCCGTTCGACGTGAAGGACAACCTGATCCTCGGGTCGCAGTCGAGGGAGCCGTTCGCCGTCCATGGACAGCGCAACTCGGCGGCCGTCGAGAAGCGGGCGACGGACCTGATCGGGCAGTTCGACATCCGGCCACCCGACCCTGATGCCCTGGCGTCGTCGCTGTCGGGCGGGAACCAGCAGAAAGTCGTCGTGGCCCGCGAGATGGCAGAGGACCCCAAGGTGCTGGTGGCGGCCGAGCCGACGCGAGGGCTCGACGTGGGTGCGACGGAGTTCATCCACCGCGAGCTGATCGACAAGCGCAACGAGGGCCTGGCCATCCTGCTGATCTCGAGCGAGCTCGACGAGATCTTCTCGCTGTCGGACTCGATCGCGGTGATCTACCAGGGCCGCATCGTCGAGGTCCTGCCGAGCGCCGAGGCCGACCGGGAGCGCGTCGGCCTGCTCATGGCAGGCGGCTCGATGGTGACCGACATCCCGTCCGCGTCGCAGATCGCCGAGGCGGCGGCCAGGCAGGCCGCTGCCGACGCCGCGGGCACCACGAACCAGCCAGGGGCCGGCGCCTGACGCGAGGCTGACCGGAGCGTCTGCCCTGCGTGGCATCCGGCAATCACCGCGGCGTTGGCCCGAAAGGCCGGCGAGCTTCGGCCGGACCCTGCCCCGGGGGCGGAGCGCGGCTATCCTTGGGCCATGCCCGGCATGCCCCCGCGACTGCTGCCATGACCATCGGCCCGAACGACTTCACCCACCTCCACGTCCATACCGAGTTCAGCCTGCTCGACGGGCTCGGCCGGATCGACGACCTCGTGTCGGAGGCCTCCGCGCTCGGGTTCGACTCGCTCGCCATCACGGACCACGGCGCGCTCTACGGGGTCGTCGCGTTCTACCAGGCGGCGACGCAGCGGGGCATCAAGCCGATCATCGGGATCGAGACGTACGTCGCCCGGCGCTCCATGACCGACCGCGAGGGCAAGGCGGACGCGCAGCCGTACCACCTGGTGCTCCTCGCGAAGGACTGGACCGGCTACCAGAACCTCTGCCGGATCGTCACCGACGCCCACCTCGACGGGTACTACTACAAGCCACGGATCGACCGCGACTACCTCGCGAAGCACGCCGAGGGGCTCATCGGGATGTCGGCCTGCCTGGGCGGCGAGATCCCCAAGGCCCTGGAGGTCGACGACTGGGAGGGCGCGCGCCGGCTGGCCGGTGCGTACGGCGACATCTTCGGGCCGGGCAACTTCTACCTCGAGCTCCAGGACCACGGCATCCCCCTGCAGCGCCGGCTGAACGAGCAGCTCCTTCGCCTGGCGCCCGAGATGGGCCTGCCGCTCGTGGCGAGCAACGACCTGCACTACGTCCGGCGCTCGCAGGCCGAGGCGCACGACGTCCTGCTCTGCATCGGCACGGCCTCGAACCTCGACACGCCCAACCGGATGCGGTTCGAGAGCGAGGAGTTCTACCTCAAGAGCGCGGCCGAGATGGAGTCGCTCTTCCGGGACGTGCCGGAGGCGCTGCGCAACACCCGGCGCGTCGCGGAAATGGTCGATCTCAAGTTCCAGTTCGGCCAGCTCCGCCTGCCGCAGTTCCCGGTGCCCGAGGGGCACACGGCCGAGTCGTGGCTGCGCGTGGAGTGCGAGCGCGGGTTGAGCGCCCGCTATGCCGTCGTGACCCGGGAGATCCGCGACCGGCTCGACTACGAGCTGGACGTGATCTGCCGCATGGGCTACGCGGCGTACTTCCTGATCGTGGCGGACTTCACGCGCTTCGCCCGGGAGCAGGGGATCGCCACCACGTGCCGCGGCAGCGCGCCCGGCTCGATCGTCACGCACACGCTCGGCATCACGCCGGTCGACCCCATCCACTACGAGCTGCCGTTCGAGCGGTTCCTGAATCCCGACCGCGTGACGATGCCGGACATCGACATGGACTTCGAGGACGCCCGGCGCGACGAGGTGATCAACTACGTCACGCGGAAGTACGGCGCGGACCACGTGGCGCAGATCATCACGTTCGGCACGATGCTCGCGCGCGCGGCGCTCCGCGACGTGGGACGCGTGCTGGGGATGCCGTACGGCGACGTGGACCGCATCGCGAAGGCCGTCCCGAACCAGCTCGGCATCAAGCTCGGCGAGGCCATCGAGCAGGCCCCCGAGCTCCGCGCCATGTACGAGGGCGACCCGCAGGTCCACAAGCTCGTCGAGCTCGCGAAGCAGGTGGAGGGCGTCGCCCGCAACGCGTCCACCCACGCCGCCGGCGTCGTCATCAGCCGCGAGCCGCTGACCGAGATCATGCCGCTGCAGCGCGCCACGAACTCCGAGGCGCTCATGACGCAGTACGAGATGCACGGCGTGGACGCGCTCGGCCTGCTGAAGTTCGACTTCCTCGGGCTGTCCAACCTCACGATCCTGCGTCACGCCGTGGACGCGATCCGCCGCATCCGGGGCGTGGAGATCGACCTCGACCACATTCCGCTGGACGACGCGAAGACGTTCGACCTGCTCGCCTCGGGCGAGACGACCGGCGTGTTCCAGCTCGAGTCGGCGGGCATGCGCCGCTACATCCGCGAGCTGCGTCCCACGTCCGTGTACGACCTGGCGGCCATGGTCGCCCTGTACCGGCCCGGCCCCATGGACAACATCCCCGCGTACATCCGCCGGAAGCACGGCGAGGAGCCGATCAGCTACCTGCACCCGCTCCTGGAGCCGTACCTCTCGAAGACGTACGGGATCTTCGTGTACCAGGAAGACATCATGGCGGCCGCGAAGGCGCTCGCCGGGTTCAGCGGTCCGGAGGCCGACACGCTCGGGTACGCCATCCGCAAGAAGAAGGACAAGGTCCTTCAGCAGATGATGGAGAAGTTCGTGCCGCAGGCGGCCGAACGGGGCGTGAAGCCGCAGATCATCGAGGCGGTGTTCGCGGCGTTCCAGCCGTTCGCGCGCTACGGCTTCAACAAGGCACACGCCACCACGTACGGGCTGGTGGCGTACCAGACGGCGTACCTGAAGGCGAACTACACCGTCGAGTACATGGCCAGCGTGCTCACGGCCTTTCGTGACAACACCGAGAAGGTGGCTGCCGCGGTGGCCGAATGCCGGCGGCTGGGCATCGAGGTGCGCCCTCCGGACGTGCACCGGAGCCACGTCGATTTCACGGTGGAAGGGGAGGGCATCCGGTTCGGGCTGTTGGCGGTCAAGAACGTCGGGCAGGGCGCGATCGAGTCGATCATCGCCGCGCGCGAGGCCGACGGCGAGTTCCGGTCCCTGACGGACCTCTGTCGCCGCGTCGACCTGCGGCTCGTGAACAAGCGCGTCGTCGAGTCGCTCGTCAAGGTGGGCGCCCTGGGCCGGTTCGGTCATCCGGCCCAGCTGCTCCTCGCGCTCGACGACGCCATGGCGGCCGCGCAGGCGGAGCAGCGCGACCGGTCGAGCGGCCAGACCGCGCTGTTCGGGGGAGAGGCGGAGCCCGAGGCCCTGGAGCGGCCCCTGCCGTCGGCCACGGAGGCTCCTCCGCGCGAGCGGCTTCGATGGGAGAAGGAACTCATCGGCCTCTACCTGTCCGACCATCCGCTCGCGGCACTCGCCACGCAGCTGGACCGCTACGTGACGGCGTACACGGGCGACCTCGGCGAGGAGATGGACCAGCAGCGCGTCGTGATCGGCGGCGTGGTCACGGGCATGCGGCGTGTCATCACGAAGGCCAAGGCCACGATGGGCGTCGCCACGATGGAGGACCTGCAGGGCACGCTCGAGGTCATCGTGTTCCCGAAGACGTTCGAGGCGACGGGTCCCACCTGGCAGGAGGACGCCATCCTCCTCGTCGCGGGACGGGTCGACCACAAGGGCGACGGCTCGGTGATCCTGGCCGATTCGGTCTGGACGTGGGAGGACGCGACCGCGCTGGGCGAGGAGGCCTTCGCCCGCCAGGTCCAGGCCACCGAGCGGGGGCGGCGCGGCGGCCGCGAGGGCGGGCGATGGGGCGGATCCGGCGCCCAGGGCTGGAACGGCGGTGGCGCGGCCGGCGGCGCGAGGGCCGCCGGTCCCGGATCCTCCGGCGGCGGCGCGAACGGGGGACCGGGGACGTTCCGCCAGCCGGTTCCGGCCGGCATCGCGCCGGGTCTCCCCGGGAGTGCGCCGGGCGGCGGAACCGCGGGCGGCGCGGGACACGGGACCGACGGCAACGGCTACGGTCGCGACCCGAACGGCAACGGTAACGGCTACGGTCACGACCCGAATGGCAACGGCAACGGCTCGACAGGCGGCGCGGGGAACGGGCACGGTCGGACGGTGCGGCGGGTGATCCCGCACGTCTCTCCGCTCCGTGGCGGCGGCGTGATCGGAGAGCTCGTGGTGGAGATGTCGGCGGACTCGGGCTCGGCCGGCGCCCGCGGCGGCCGGACTACGACGGGGCCGGGTGCAGGCGTCGGGGCGGGCCGGGCCGGTATGGCCGGTGTCGGTCGCGGGGGGCCCGGCTCCGGCCGCGACCCGGGCGTCGGCGCAGGGGCGCTTGTCGGCGCAGGCGCGCCCGTCGGAGCAGGGATGCCCGGCACGGCCCTCCTGCGGCCCCTGACCGACGACGGACCGCCCTACTCCGACGACGAGCCGCCGTTGCCCCTCGAGGCCGAACGGGCAGCGGCCCGGCAGGCCGCGGCACCGACGCAGCCGCTCGAGGCCGCCGGCGCCACGCTCCACCTCCGGTTCGGGTCGCTCTCCGGCGAGCGACTGGGGGAGGCGTTCGCGGTTGT
This sequence comes from uncultured Chloroflexia bacterium, assembly GCA_963757865.1. Lineage (GTDB taxonomy): Bacteria > Chloroflexota > Limnocylindria > Limnocylindrales > CSP1-4 > JAJYNJ01. The sequence goes on along the minus strand of CAVWSU010000021.1, from coordinate 291,427 downwards.
CCGCGAGCTTCTCCGCAGCCGCCCCGGCCAGACACCGGTCGTGCTGGACGTGCCGCTCGGGGACGGCCGAACGCAGCCCATGGAGCTGCGGACGCGCGTTGCATACGACGCCGAGTTGCTCGCGGAGCTCGGCCGTCGCTTCGGCGGTGCCGTCACGCCGGAGCTCTCGCCGGGCTGAGCCTCGCCGCGACAGCTCGGCCGGATGAGGGTGCTCTGATCCGGCACCCTGCGTTCGGCTCCGGTCCTCCGGTCGGTTTCGGCCCTCCGATGCGATCCGGCACCCTGCATTCGGGTCCGGCCCTTCAGGACTCCTTCAGCGCCCCGCGCGATCCTGTCGGGACCGTCGGGGCGCGGGTGCGCAGGAACCCGTGCCCCGACGTGCTCGCCGGCCCGTGGTGGCCGCCCGCCCCCGGCAGGCCGCCCCAATCCATGCGTCGGACGCCGCAGCGGCTCCGCCCTACCGTCCCATGCCGCGCCGGTACCAGTGGGGGGATGGAACGGCGTGCCCCAGTGGCGAGACTGCAGTCCGGTACCTGGAGGGACGGATGCAGATCCGATTTGCCGGCTACGCGGGGGACTGCCGGGTCTCGGCCACGCTCGACACCACGACACAGCGGCTGACGGACACGCTGAACGAATCGGACGTGATCGTGCTGCACAACGCCGTGCTGGAGAGCCTCGACGACGGCCATCGCGTGATGAGGGACCGCGTCGAGCTGAGCCGCGACGAGCTGTACGCGGTCGAAGCGACCGACCCCTCCGCCGGCCGATCCCGCCGGGTGCACACGGTGCGCCACCGCATGCACGTCCAGCTCGGCCCCTACGGCGTGCTGGGTGAACTGCACACGTATCCCGGGATCGCGCCCCTCAGCAGTCTCGCGCACCGCGGCGCGATGGTCCCGCTCACCCGTGCCACCATCGCCTACATGAGCGGAGGCCAGCTGGAGATGCACGACGTGGGCACTCTCCTCGTCAACGGGTTGCTCGCCGACTGGATCGTGGCGCGGGAACAGGACGTGGTCTACTTCCCCGGCGTTCGGACGGTGTCCGTCCCGGTCTGAGGGAGGACGCGAGGCGGCTCCGAGTCGCGCGAGCCGCCATCTCCCGAGGACGGTCCCGCGCACCGCCGCCACCGGCAGTCGTCAGGCGATCCGATCCTCATCTACTTGCGCAACCATGCAATATCGACTACCATCCGGCCGTCGGATCGACCGCCGCGACGAACGCGGCCGCGGACGATGACGGACAGGCGCGAGGCGCATGGACGAGCGAGAGGCCGATCGGTATCGCCGGCACGCCGAGGTGTGCAGGGTCCTGACGGATCCCAAGCGCCTCATGCTGATCGATGCCCTGGCCGTTGGCGAGCGATCCGTCGGGGAGCTGGCCGCGGCCCTTGAGATCACCCTGGCGAACGCCAGCCAGCACCTCGGTGTCATGCGGCACGCGGGGATCGTGGCCACCCGCCGCGAGGGCACGAGCGTGCTCTACCGGCTGGGCGAGCCCGAGATCGTCGACGCCTGCCGAATCATCGACCGGCTCGTCGTGCGCCGCATCCAGGAAGACCAGCGTCGATCCACGCTCGAGCCCGCATTCGCAGCAGAGGCACGGAGTTCCGCATCATGACCATCGGCACCAGGTACACCTTCGAAACCAGGCTCGGCGGCACCGTCGCGCAGGCGCGGCCACTCGTCGAGGCCGCGCTGAAGGCGGAGGGGTTCGGCGTCCTGACCGAGATCGACGTCGCCGCGACGATGAAGGCGAAGCTCGGCATCGACCGCGCCCCGTACCTCATCCTCGGCGCCTGCAATCCCCCGCTGGCCCATCGCGCGATCGAGGCCGACGCGTCGATCGGGGCGCTCCTGCCCTGCAACGTCGTGCTCCGCGAGGAAGCCGGCGACACGATCGTCGAGGTGCTCGACCCGGCTGCCGCGATGGGGGTCGTGGACGATGGGCGGGTCCGCGACGTGGCCGCGGACGCCCGCGAGAGGCTGCAGCGCGTGGTTGCGGCCCTGGAGGCGCGGGCGTGACCGGCTCGACGCCCCGGCCGCATCGCGTCCTGGTCTTCACCACCCCCACCTGCCCCTGGTGCACCCGCGCGAAGAGCTATCTCCGGACGCGTGGCGTGCCCTTCCGGGAGATCGACGTCAGCCGCGACCCGTCTGCCGCTCGGGATCTCGTCCGCCGGACCGGCCAGATGGGCGTGCCCGTCGTCGAGATCGATGGACGTCCGATCGTCGGCTTCGATCAGGCGAAGATCGACACGCTGCTCGGCCTGCGCGCCGGGCCCGCCGTGCACTGACGACCCGACCGACATACCCACGCACGCCACCCGCTTCACGCCACCAGCAGAGGAGAACCATCGCATGTCCACCCAGGTCCAGCCCCTCGGCAGCCGCGTGCTCGTCCGCGTCCTCCCGGAAGAAAGCGTGACGAAGTCGGGGATCCTGCTCCCCGACACGGCCAAGGAGAAGCCGCAGCGCGGCGAGGTGATGGCGATCGGCGACGACACCGAGACGATCAAGGTGAGCGTCGGCGACCACGTCCTGTACCCCAAGTACACCGGCACCGAGATCCGCCTCGAGGCGGAGGACCACCTCATCATCGACTCCACCGAGCTGCTCGCGATCCTCCGCGAGACGCCGGTCGCCGTCGCCGCCGCCTGATCGGCCTGCGCGTCCGATGGCCGACACGTTCCTCGGCATGGTCGCCGGGATGAGACCGGCCGGCGACGGTCCGGCGCGGACCCGGAGTGGCCGGTGAACGGCTGCCCGCCGATCGCGGCGGCCTGCCGCGTGGCGTCCGCCGGACGCGAGGTCGTCGGATCGCTGCCGGCCATCGTGGATCGGGCGTTCCTGGTCCGCGCCGTGGCCTGGAGCATCGCCACGTTCCTGGCGTTCGGCGTGGTGGCGGCCATCATCCCCAACCCCGTCTTCGGGCGCAGCATCCCACCGGAGCCGTTCGCGATCGCGATCTGGATCCTGTCGGCGCCCCTGATGGGTCTCGTCGCGGCGACGTACGGCTGGCGGCCCAGTGAGGCCTCCGCGTCGGCCGCGCCGACCATCCCCCTGCAGCCCGCCGCCGCCTCCGCGGAGGCGCGAGGGACGACGACGGCCACGATCGGCGGGATGGCCGCGTTCATCGCCATCGGCTGCCCGGTCTGCAACAAGATCGCGCTCGTGCTGCTGGGGGCCAGCGGCGCGCTGACGGTGTTCGCTCCGATGCAGCCGTTCATCGGTGCCGCGTCGATCGGGATGCTGGCGATCACGCTGGGGTGGCGGCTTCGCATGCTCTCGACCGGCGGAGCCTGCCAGGTTCCCGCCAGGGGCTGATCTCGCGCGCGAGTCCCCTGAGCGGTCCGACGCCCGTGCCGAGGCGCCGATCGCGGGGTCGGGAGGCGCGGAACCGATCGAGCCAGGGGCCACCGGCCCGCCGCGTGGTGCGCGCGAGCACCGGTAGCCATCGATTCTCCCCGATCCGTCGCGGACCCCGCCCGCTGTTGTGCGCCTGCTACACCCTGCCTGCCAGAATGCGGCCGCTCTCATTCGACAACGCCGGTGTCATCTCGAGGTGCATGTGATCCTCCGCGTCATGCGAGCGCGCCTCTCGCACCGCGACGCGCCCGAGCTTCTGCAGCGCGTGCGCGCGCTGATCGAAGCGCGCCCGGACGGGCTGCTCGACGCGTGCTGGGGCGTCCAGGAGGACGAGCAGGGGAGCAGCCTGCTCGTCACGTCCACGTGGCGGGATCTCGAGTCGATCTATCACGCCGTAGGGGGGCAGGACCTGCTCTGGGACGCGGCGCTGCTCGAAGGCATCGGTGAGCGCGTGCAGGACCTCGAGGTTCAGCACTACTCGGTGGAGGGGTCGACGCACACGTCGACGGTGGCTCCCTCGTTCGGCACTGACGCGGTCGCCATCGGCGGGCGCTGATTTCGGTCAGTTCGCCTCGCGACCGCCGACCGCGGCGACGATCCGGCGGCCCGGATCCCGCTGATTTCGGTCAGCTCGCCTCGCGACCGCCGAGCGCGGCGACGATCCGGGCGGTATCCCGGACCCGCCCGATCCGCGGGAAGATCCTCGTGACCGTCTGCCGATGGTCGGCCTCCGTACTCGCCGCCATCGCGTCCGAGGCGAAGACCAGCTGGTACCCGCGCTCGTAGGCATCGCGCGCCGTGGACTCGACGCCGATGTTCGTCGAGATGCCGGCGAGCACGATCGTCTCGATGCGACGCCGGCGAAGCTGCAGGTCCAGGTCGGTGCCGTAGAACGCGCCCCACTGGCGCTTCGCGATCACCACGTCGCCCTCCTCCGGTCCGAGTTCGGGAACGATGTCGGACCAACCGGGCGGCAGCGTCGCCGTGGCAGGAGGGGCCTCATCGGCACGCGGATGCAGAGCATCGGGCCGGCCGGGCGTCGCCACGACGTGGACGAGCACGACGAGCGCGCCGACACGCCTGCTGGTCCTGGCGAGCAGGACCGCCTGGCGGACGACGTCGCGCGCGGGCAGCGGCGCCGTGTCACGGGCAACGATCCCGGCCTGGAGGTCGATCAGGACGAGCGCGCTCGAAGGCGGATCGAGCAGAGGCAGGGTGGTATCCATATCGACGCAGCGTCGCTGCCGCCGGTCCCGCCGTCAAGCGTGGCGGAAGGGCCTGCACGCGTCCATGCCGGGCGCGCCGGCCATCCGGGCAGTGGAGTCCGGCGGGTGCCCTGTGCCGGAGCCACCGCACGCGGGCATCGCGAAGGACCGACCGTGCCTGTCACCGCCGAGCGCGGCGGAGTGGTCGGTCCTTCGCGCAACCTTCAGAACGCGCAAGTCTGGGCGTCTGTGACGGCGTCGGTGCGTGGCGTCAACGCCGATGGTGGACGGCGCCGGGGCTTCACGGATGGCCGCCCGGTGTCCGGAGGACGCCGCGGTCGGACGGACGCCCGGGAACTCCGAGGGCACGCCTGGCGTCGCGGCGTCGACCTTCCGGGCGACGACGCCGGTTACCGGGTAGCCTCTCCACGCGGAGCCTGGTCTCGGGCGGCGCCGGGCATGCATCGGAGCACAGAAGGAGGGGGCCGTGGCCCAGCGCGTGATCCTCGACGTGGATACCGGAACCGACGATGCCGTTGCGCTGATGCTCGCGGCGCTGCACCCCGACATCGAGCTCGTCGCGGCGACGACGGTGAACGGGAACGTTCCCCTCGAGTTGACCACGGAGAACACGCTGCGCGTCTTCGACCTCCTCGGCGCGTCGATTCCCGTCCACGCCGGGCTCGCACAGCCTCTCGTGCGACACGACTTCCCGCGCCCCCGGGAGGATCGATCGGGACACATCGACGTCCACGGCCGGTACCTGGACATCCCGCCGTCCACGTCCCGTCCCCGCGACCAGGGTGCCGTCGAGTTCCTCATCGACACGTACATGTCGACGACGGACGAGATCATCCTGGTGCCGACGGGCCCGTTGAGCAACGTGGGCGCCGCCCTGAGCCTGGAACCGCGTCTCGCCGACAGGATCCCCGAGATGGTCATCATGGGAGGCGGCCACGAGGTCGGAAACGTGACGCCGTCGGCCGAGTTCAACATCTGGGCCGACCCGGAGGCCGCCCGCGTGGTGCTGACCAGCGGGGTGCGCCGGATCACGCTGGTGCCGCTCGACGCGACCCACCGCGCCCTCATATCGCTCGACGATTGTGCGGCCATGCGGGCTCTCGGAACCCCGGCCGGCCAGGCTTCCGCGGCGTTCATCGAGCGCCGAATCCACGGTTACGACGCTGGCCAGCCGATGGACCGGCCGCACAGCGCGCCGGTGCACGACGCCCTCTGTATCGCGGCGATCGTGGATCGATCGATCATCACGACACGCCGATGCCACGTGGACGTGGAGACGCATGGCGAGCTGACGGTCGGGCGTACCGTGATCGACACGCATCGGCGCGGCCCGCACGAGCCCAACGCCGACGTGGCGTTCGACGCGGACGAGCGCAGGTTCGCCGCGATGCTGCTCGAGACGTTCGCCCGCAGCCAGTAGTAGCGGCGCGGTAGGACCCGGCGCGGTAGGACCCGGCGCGCGCCGCGCTCCAGCCGCGCCGCGGGGCCGCGATCCAGCGCCGCGGGGCGGCGATCCAGCGCCGCGGTCCGCGCGCCAACACCGTGCCGCGCCCACGGCCGGACGCCCCGCCGCGCGCCTTTCCTGCAATTCCCTCTCCTGCAGAACCGTATGTCTGATTTCGAGGTCGCCGCGGGCCGGCACCGGATCTCAGCCCCGGTCCTGCGCCCCGCCTTCGTGCGTGCCCACGTTCGGATCGACCCGCGAAACGCGGCTCCCGGCAATCCGGACCCGCTGCGGCCCGCCCCGACTCGACATACGTTTCCCTGCCGACGTGATCTGCAGGAAAGAGAGCGGAGCCACAGGCTGCGGTCGCAGTCGCCTGTCCGGCACGTGGCTCGCCGTCAGGCACGCGGCTCGCGACCCCGAGCACGTCCCGCCTCCCCTCAGTGCACCGAGACCGCCACCTGGTCATACCCGGTCGCCCCGGCCGGAGCGGGGCCGCCACGGGTGGCCGTCTGCACGGCGCCCGTGCCGTCGGTGGCGCGCACCTCGAGCAGGTGGTCGCCCGGGGTGGCCTGCCAGGGCGCCAGCCACTGCACCCAGGTGGCCCGCGAGAGGGCGCGCCCGAGCTGCGCCGCCTGCCAGGCGCCCCCGTCGACGCGCACCTCGACCCGCGAGATGCCCCGATCGGGGGCCCAGGCCAGGCCGTCGACGATGACCCGCCCCGCGGCGAGCGAGGCCCCCGGGCCCGGATGGTCGATGCGCGACTGGGTGAGGATGGGGCCCTCCTTGGCCCAGCCCAGGCGCACCCAGTAGGCGTCGAAGGCGGCGAGCGTGGTGAGCTCGATCTCCGACAGCCACTTGGTGGCCGAGACGTAGCCGTAGAGCCCGGGCACGATGAGGCGCGCGGGATAGCCGTGCTCGGGGGGCAGGGGGGCCCCGTTCATGCCCAGGGCGATCATCGGCTCGCGCGCCGGATCGAGGGCCCAGGCGGTGGGGAAGCCCACCGTGAAGCCGTCCACCGCGCGGCCCACCACCTGGCTCGCCCCGGGCCGCACCCCGGCCTCGGCGAGGATCGCCTTCAGGTGCACCCCCGTCCAGCGCGCGTTGCCCACGAGGTTGCCGCCCACCGTGTTGCTCACGCAGGCGATCGTCACGTACTGCTCGAAGAGGGGCAGGGCGAGGAGCTCGGCATAGCTGAAGACGAGGGCATGGTCGACCATCCCATCGACCTTCAGGGACCAGCTCGCGGCATCGACCTGCGGCACGAGCAGCTCGGTGTCGATGCGGTAGAAGCGATCGGTCGCCACCACGAGGGGGGTGATGCCGGGGGCCGCCAGCGAGGCCCCCGGGCCGAGCGGCGCCACGACCTCGGCCGGCACGGGCAGCACGGCCGCCACCGGCGTTCCCGCCGGATGGCTCCGCTCGAGCAGCCAGCGTCCGAGTGAGCCGCCCAGGAGCGCCACGCCGGCCAGGGCCCCCGCGCGCAGCAGGAAGCGCCGCCGCCCGGGATCGGGCAGGCCGGGTGGCGGGGTCGTGCCCCCGTCCCGGCGCCCCAGGGCCCATGCTCCGAGCGGCGGCAGGCAGCCCGCCCAGGCGAGCAGCAGGCGCAGGCAGAGGATGGCGGCGCCCGTGGCGAGGGCCACGTCGAGCAGCGCCGGGAGGGCCGCGTCGAGGGGCTCCACGAGGGCCGCCCCGAGGCAGAGGACGCCCACCCCGGCGAGCAGGCGCCAGGCGGGTCCGAAGGCATGCCGCCCGAGGAACCCCGCCAGGGCCCCGAAGGCCAGGCCCACCGCCACCACGGCGACGCCGAGGGCGGTCTTGTCGGCGCTCCCGAAGAGCGTCGTCATGAGGTCCTTGGCCCCCGGCGGCTGGAGGGCGATGACGAGGCTGCCGATGGCCACCACGGGCGAGGTGGCGCCGGGCACGAGGCCGCCCACGAGCTCGCCGGTGCCCATCCCCACCGCGGCGGCCACCAGCCCGGCCAGGACGGCGCGGGCGGCAGAGGGCGGGCGGGGGGCGGGCGGCTGCATGGTCACGGATCTCGCTCGGGGTCGCGGTTGGATCGATCGACGGTCAGTGTCGCACGGGAGTACGACGGCACGCCCGCGACAGTTTCGCGCGGGCGCCGGCCGGGAGCAGGAGCGCAGGTCCGGGAGCCCGGGAACGCGGTCCCGGAGCCGCCCGTGAAATCGCCGGCGCCGGGTCCGAGGTCAGATCCTGCGAAGCGCGTCCCGATCGACGTCCGCGAGCGAGGCATACCCGGAGAGCGCCAGTGTCAGGTCGAGCTCCGCGAGGAACGAGCGCAGCACGTGGTCGACGCCGCGCTGGCCGCCCACGGCGAGCCCCCATGCGTAGGGTCGCCCGAGCAGCACCGCCCGTGCGCCGAGCGCCATGGCCTTGAACGCGTCGGCGCCCGTCCGGATCCCGCTGTCGAACAGGACCGGGATGACACCGCCGACGGAATCGACCACGTCCGGCAGGGCGTCGAGCGCCGCGATGGCGCCGTCGACCTGGCGTCCGCCGTGGTTCGAGACCACGATCGCATCCGCACCGTGGTCGATCGCGCGGCGGGCGTCATCGGGCCTGAGGATGCCCTTCAGCACGAGCGGGAGGCGGGTGGACTCGCGCAGGAAGGCCAGGTCGGTCCACGTCACGGACGGGTCCGAGAAGATGGCGAGGAACCGCGCCACCGCCGGGCGGACGTCCTGTTCGGGTGGAACCGGCAGCTCCGCTCGGAAGGCCGGGTCGGACAGGTAGCTCGCCAGCCCCGCGGCCCGCAGGAACGGCAGGTACCCGTTGGCGAGGTCGCGCGGTCGCCATGCGAGCATCCGCGTGTCGAGCGTGACGACGATCGCGCCGTATCCGGCCGCCTCGGCCCGCGCGACGAAGCTCCGGGCGACGTCACGGTCGCGCGGCCAGTACAGCTGGTACCAGCGCCGGCCGGCACCGTTCGCGGCCGCCACCTCCTCGATCGTGAACGAGGAGACGCCGCTGAGGATCAGGGGCACGCCGGTGGCCGCCGCCGCTCGCGCGACCGCCAGCTCCCCGTCGGCGTGGAGGATGCCCTGGACGCCGATCGGCGCCAGCAGCACCGGCGCCGCGAGGCGCGCCCCGAGCATGTCGACCGACAGGTCCCGATGCTCCACGTCGACGAGCATGCGCGGCACGATCCGCCAGCGACGGAACGCCTCCCGGTTCGCCCGCATCGTGTCCTCGGAGCCGGCGCCTCCCGCCACATATCCGAACGCTTCCGCGTCGAGACTCTCCCGGGCCTGTGCCTCCATAGCGTCGGGCGTGATCGGGAGATCCGGCCGGGCTCCACCGGCGCCGGCCATGTAGATGCCGTTCTGGTACTCGGCGAGCGGCGTGACGACTGGCGCCACGTGGTCGGTCATGGTTCCCCCCGAAGCTGGTCGGCGGATTGTATCGACGTCGCCGCCGCCGGACACGCCGGGCGCGGTATGAGCACCGGGGCCAGCCGCCGGCCCGAGGTCGGACCGACGCGTCAGTAGAGGCGGTGCTGCAGACGCGGACCCTGCGCCGGACGGGGACGCCTCGTGGTTCTACGCGCGCACGAGCCTGCCTGCAACTGTGCTCTGTCGGCTCGCCCGGATTGACACGCGTGGTACCGTTCGTGGTACCGGTTTCATGTAACCGGTTACATAGGGATGAGTGTGACGAAGACGGTCACGATCCGCGACGTCGCGCGCCGTGCCGGGGTGAGCGTGGCGACCGCCTCCCGGGTGCTGAACCGCTACGAGCTCGTGAACGGCGAGACGCGCAGTCGCGTCCTCGCGGCCATGGACGAGCTCAAGTTCACGCCGAGCCATGCAGCGCGGCGGCTGAGTCTCGGGCGCACGCTCACGGTCAGCGTCGTCGTCACGTTTCTGACCCGGCCGCAGGCCGCCGAGCGCCTTCGTGGCATCGACGCCCTCCTCAGCGACAGCGAGTTCGACCTCGTCATCTACAACGTCGAGACCGTCGAGAAGCGCGACCAGTACCTGCGGAGCCTGCCGGTCGCACAGCGCACCGACGGTCTCCTGGTCGTCTCGTTGCCGCCCAGCGAGGAGGAGACGGCGGTCCTTGCGGCGGCCTCGATCCCGGTGGTCGTCATCGACGCGCATGCGCCCGGGCTGGAACTGCTGCCGAGAGTCGTCGGCGACGACATCCTCGGCGGCGAGCTCGCATCCAGGCATCTCCTCGAGCTCGGTCACCGTCGCATCGGCTTCGTGGGTGACGCGTTCGAGAACCCGTTCGGCTTCACATCCGGGCGCGACCGGTACGCCGGATACGAGCGGGCCCTGGCATCGGCCGGCGTCCCCGTTCCCGTCGATCTCGTGGCGCTCGGGGCGCACGGACGGTACGAGGCGCGCGAGCTCGCGATGCGCCTGCTGTCGTCCGCACGGCCTCCCACCGCCATCCTCGCGTCCTCCGACACGCAGGCCCTCGGGGTGATGGCGGCGGCCCGCGAGCTCGGGCTCGGGATCCCGGACGACCTGTCGGTCATCGGCTACGACGACATCGAGGCGGCCGACTACGTCGGGCTGACGACCGTCCGACAGCAACTGTTCGAGTCGGGCCGCCAGGGGGCCGAGCTCCTGCTGAAGGAGATCGAGGAGCGTTCGGCTGTTCCCCCGCTCGTGACGCTCGACCCCAGCGTCGTCATCAGGGCCACGACGGCACCACCGAAGGGAGGGCCGCGCCTGGCGTGACGTCGTGCATCGCGAGTGCCAGTCAGCAATCCGAGGAGGATCCTGAATGTTGTCGTTCGCGTCGACGCAATTGAGACGGCGGGCACCGCGCCGTCCCGCGACTATTCCATCGATTCTCGCCGCCGCGCTCCTGGCGGCCGCATGCGCGGCGCCCGGCACGACGCCCGCACCCGCCACGCCAGCTCCTTCGGCCGCTGCCCCGGCCGCGAGTGCGGCGGCCAGTGCCGCCGCGGCCAGCCAGGCGCCCGCGAGCGCCGCCGCCAGCGCGGTCGCGTCCGGCCCCACCTGCGGGACGCAGCCCGTCACGCTCAACGCGTGGTTCGAGACCGGCTTCCAGTTGCCGTTCTCGCTGTCGACGGAATTCACGAAGGAGTACCCGAACGTCACCTGGAAGATCAGCCAGGATCAGTTCACGAACCTGATCAACGAGACGCCCCGGCTGCTGGCGGGGGCCAATCCCCCCGACCTGATCCGGCTGCCCACGATGGTCACGCTCGTCAAGGACGGGCTCCTGAAGAACCTCGACAGCTACGCCACGGCCTTCGGATGGGACCAGTGGCCTTCGTCCGAGCTCGCGCAGAACCGCGTGGGGCCGACCGGAGTCGGCTCCGGCTCGCTGTATGCGATGGGCCTCAACTACAGCATGACGGGCGTCTTCTACAACAAGAAGCTGGCCGCCCAGATCGGCATGACGCAGCCGCCGACGACGCTTGCCGAGCTCGATGCGCTGCTCGCGAAGGCGAAGTCCGCTGGACTGCAGCCCATCATGCAGTGGAACGCCTCGGCGAGCGGTGGCGGCCTCGCCTTCCCGCTCCAGGACCTGATGGCCGACTACGGGCCGGCCAGCGCGATCAACGACTGGATCTTCCAGAAGGCGGGGACCACCGTCGACACGCCGGCCAACCTGCAGGCAGCCCAGCACCTCCAGCAGTGGATCCAGGCCGGGTACTTCCCCAAGGACGTCAACGCGATCCAGTACACGGACTCGAACGGCCGCTTCGAGAAGGGTGAGGGCGTCTTCACCTTCAACGGTGACTGGGAAGACGCCAACTACGACAAGCAGATGCCCGGCAACATCGGCTTCTTCCTCTTCCCGCCGGCCACGTCGGGCGGGAGCTACGCGGCGATGTCGTCGCCGCTGACCTACGGCATCGCGGCCAAGGCCCCCAACGCCGACTGCGCGGCCTTCTTCTTCAACTGGGTGGCGACCAACGCCACGGCGCGCCAGATCGACGTAAGCGTCGGCGGATCGTATCCGGGCGGCCCACCGGACCTGCCGGTCCCGCCTGCCGCATCGGGTTCGATCATCAACGACACCCTCGCATCCGCACAGACGGTCTTCAAGGACAATGGGACGATGGGCTTCATCGCCAATGCCACCGGCTCGATCTTCGCGCAGGGCTGGACGCCCGAGCTCCAGAAGATGGTCGGCGGAAAGGAGACCCCCGCCGGGATGCTCAAGTACGTCCAGACGCAGTACCTGAAGGAACTCGGGTCCTGACGGATGGATCGGACCGGCCGCGCCTCTGACGCCTCGCTCGCGCATGCGCAGAGCCGCGTGACCGGTCATCCCGCAACGGCCCTGCGGATCTCCCGGCTTCGGGGGCTCCGCAGGGCCAACTGGGCCGGGTGGCTGCTCGTCGCGCCGGCGCTCATCGTGTACGTCGTGTTCGTCCTGCAACCACTCGTGCTGACCGTCCAGTACTCGCTCTACCGCTGGGACGGCATCGGCGCATCGCAGTGGGTCGGTCTCAAGAACTACGTGACGGTCCTGACGGATCCCGACCTCCTGCAGATCATCTCGAACGCCTTCCAGCTCATCCTGTTCTTCTGCGTCATCTCGGTCGGCCTCGGGCTGGTCGTCGCGTCGCTCATCCGGCGCATCGTCACCGGACCCGTGGGCACGGCCGCACGCACCGTCCTGTTCCTGCCGCAGGTGATCCCCCTCGTGGCGGCCGGCATCGCGTGGAGCTGGGTCCTCGCCCTGCCCGGTGTCGTCAACCAGCTCCTCACGGCGATCGGCCTCGGGAACGTCACCCGCGCCTGGCTGGGCGACTTCGGCACCGCACTGCCGGCGGTGGGGCTCATCGGCGTCTGGGTGCTGCTCGGGCTCTGCACCGTCCTGCTTCTCACCGGCATGAGCAAGATCGACCCCGCGCTGTACGAGTCCGCGAGGATCGACGGCTCGGGCCCGATCCAGGAGTTCTGGGCGATCACGGTGCCGAGCCTCCGAAACGAGATCGCGGTGTGCATCACGATCACGGCCATCGCGGCGCTCGCGAGCTTCGACATCGTGTACATCTCGACGGGCGGCGGTCCCGGCCTCGCCACCATGGTGCCCGGGCTCGAGATCTACCAGCTCGCCTTCGTCGGCCAGCAGGTGGGCCTCGCGTCCGCGCTCGCCGTCGTGCTCGTCATCCTCGTGCTGCTCGTGGTGCTGCCGATCCAGCGCATGACCGGAGGAGAGCCCCTGTGATCATGCAACGGCGCGAGGTGATGACCGCGCGGGTCGTGCTCATCCTGCTCATGCTCGTGACCCTGCTGCCGTTCGCCAGCCTGTTCACGACCGCCCTGCATCCGTCAGGCTCGACGCCGCTCGGCATCGACTGGCCGTCCAATCCCCAGTGGGGCAATTTCGTCACGGCGTTCAACGTCGCCAACATGCCGGCACTGCTCGTGTCGAGCACCTTCATCGTCGTGGGGGTGGTCCCCGTGTCGGTCGTGATCGCCACGATGGCCGGCTTCGCGATCGGGTACCTCAGGATCCCCGGCTCGCGGGCGCTGTTCGTGCTCTTCCTGCTCGGGCTCACCCTTCCGCTCGAGGGGATCATCACGCCCCTCTACTACCTCGTCCAGGGCTACGGCCTGCTGAACACGCGCCTGGCAATCGTCCTCCCCCTGATCGGGCTCTACATGCCGTTCTCCGTGTACTGGATGCGCGCCCACTTCGTGAACATGCCAGCCGAACTGTCGGAGGCAGCGCGGGTGGACGGAGCGGGTGTCGTCGACCTGTTCTGGCACATCCACGTCCCGCTCGCGCGGCCGGCGATCGCCTCGCTGACGATCCTGCTCTCGGTCTGGACGTGGAACCAGTTCCTGCTCGCGCTCGTGCTCGTCCAGGATCCGACCCAGCGCACGATGGCCGGCGCGCTCGGCGCCTTCCAGGGTCACTACGCGACGGACATCCCGCTCCTGAGCGCGGGGGCGCTGCTCATCCTCACGCCCTCGCTCGTCGTGTTCCTGATCTTCCAGCGCCAGTTCGTCGCCGCGCTGCTGCAGGGATCGCTGAAGGGATGAACGGCGGCCGACGAGGCTCAGGAGCGGGCCGATGACCATGCGTCGCCCCGGCGAGGAGGCTCCGAGCCTGCACGGAGAGGTCCAGCCCGGCTTCGAACGCGTCGCCGATGTCTTCCTCGAGAACTACCGATCGCGCGGGGACCTCGGGTCTGCGTGCGCCGTCTACGTCGACGGACGGCGGGTCGTCGACGTGTGGGCCGGGGTGGCCGACGCGCGGACCGGCCGGCCGTGGGACGACGGGACGGCGGCCGTCATCTTTTCCTGCTCGAAAGGCATTCTGGCGATCTGCGCGTACCTCCTCGTGCAGGAGGGCCGCCTGGATCTCGACGTGCCCGTCGTCACGTACTGGCCGGAGTTCGGCGGGGCCGGGAAGCAGGCCATCACGTCGCGGCAGGTTCTCGCCCACCGCGCCGGACTGCCCGCCCTCGACCGCGACCTGGCGCTTGACGAGGCCCTTGCCTGGGATCCGGTGATCCGCGCCATCGAGACGCAGCGCCCGCTCTGGCCACCTGAGGCCGGCCACTTCTACCACGCCATGACGTACGGCTGGCTGATCGGAGAGGTCATCCGGAGGATCACGGGCCTCACCCCGGGGGCATACTTCCGCGAGAAGCTCGGCGACCCGCTCGGCCTTCGGACGTGGATCGGGATCCCGGCATCTGCCCGTGCCTCTGTCGCCTGGATGGAACCGCCGCTCCCGGACGCAGACACCGAGGCGGCCCAGGCCAATGCCCGCATCGCGGCGGGGAACCCCGTGGTCGAACGCAGCCTGACGATGGGTGGCGCCTTCGCGTTCCCCGCGCAGGACGGGTTCGTCACGTTCAACGACCCGCGCATCCAGGGCGCGGAGATCCCGGCGGCCAACGGGATCAGCACCGCCCGATCACTCGCAGCCCTGTACGCGCAGTGCGTGTCGGACATGGACGTGCCGCGCCTGCTGCGACCCTCGTCGATCGAGGACGCCACCATCGTGCAGTCCGCCGGCCCGCAGCTGTCCGGGCTTCCGGACGACGGCGCGCGTTGGGGGACCGGATTCCAGCTCGCGTCGCCGCCGACACAGCCTATGCTCGGTCCGGGCAGCTTCGGCCACGCCGGCGCCGGGGGGCAGCTGGCGTTCTGCGATGCCGCCCACGGCGTGGGCTTCGCCTACCTGAGCAACCAGATGGGGGGCTACGGTGACGAGCGCGCACGGCAGTTGACGCTCGCCCTTCGGTCGATACTGGGTGCGTAGCACCCCGCCGGCCATGTCCCGTCCGAACTATCGCTGGGAGGTCTGTCCGTGCGACGCGGCCCGCAGCTCCTGACCTACCCCGATTCGCTCGGCGGGGACCTGGCCGCGATCGACGCGATGCTGCGCGGGCCGCTGGACGGGCTGTTCACCGGCATCCACGTGCTGCCGCCGTTTCCATCGTCCGGAGACCGGGGGTTCGCTCCCACCAGCTATCTCGAGATCGACCCGCGGTTCGGGACCTGGGCCGACGTCCGGCGCCTCGCCGAGCGGCACGACGTCATGCTCGACCTCATGGTGAATCACATCTCGCGCAGATCGCCGGAGTTCGAGGACTTCGTGCGCCGTGGACGCCGCTCACCGCACGCGGACCTGTTCGTCACCCTCGACAAGGTGTGGCCGGGAGGGGAGCCGCCGCCCGCCGACGTGGCGCGGATCTTCCTCCGCAAGCCCGATGCGCCGTTCAGCGACGTCGTCGTGCGCGAGACCGGCGAACGGGAGCGCGTGTGGACCTCCTTCGGCACCCGCGACTGGTCCGAGCAGATCGACCTCGACGTCACGTCACCGTCCGCCCGGGGTCTGCTCACGGCATGGCTGCGGTTCTTCGCCCAGCAGGGGGTCCGGATCGTCCGCCTCGACGCGGTGGGCTACGTCATCAAGAAGGCCGGCACGAGCTGCTTCATGGTCGAGCCGGAGATCTTCGAGTTCCTCGACTGGATCGTCTCCGTCGCCGAATTGTTCGACCTCGTCGTGCTCCCCGAGATCCACGACCTATACGAGACGCACCGGCGGCTCGCCCAGCGGGACTACTGGACGTACGACTTCGTGCTGCCGGGACTCGTGCTCGACGCCCTGGTCACCGGCTCCGCGGAGCTGCTCGGGAGCCATCTCGCGCAGTCGCCCGTTCGCCAGTTCACGACGCTCGACTGCCATGATGGCATCCCGGTGCGCCCGGACCTCGACGGCATCCTCCCGGCGGCGGGCATGCGGCGGCTCGCCGATGTCGTCATCGAGCGCGGCGGCAACGTGAACCGCATCCTGTCGGACGCGCACGGAGACGGCGCCGTCGACGTGCACCAGCTCAACTCGACCTACTACTCGGCGCTCGGGTGCGACGACGACCGGCACGTGCTCGCCCGCGCGATCCAGCTGTTCGCGCCGGGAATCCCGCAGGTCTACTACGTCGGGCTGCTCGCGGGCGAGAACGATCTCCAGGCGCTCGCCGCAACCGGCGACGGGCGTGCCGTGAACCGGCACGACTACAGGCCCGAGGAGGTCGAGCAGGCACTCGCACGACCGGTCGTGCGCCGGGTGATCGACCTCGTCCGGCTGCGGAACGAGCACCCGGCGTTCGATGGTCACCTGACGGTCGCGACGAACGGTCCCGTGCTCCGCATGGACTGGCAGCGGGACGACGACTGCTGCGCGCTCGAGGCCGACCTCGCCACCGGCCGGGCGTGGATCGCCACCAAGGGCGCGACAGGACCGGAGCGTTTCCCGGTCTAGCCGTCGGGGCGAGGAGCGACGGGATGCTCGAGCTCGTGGATTCGTGGGTCTGGGATTTCTGGCTCGCCGATACGGGCCGGGAGTGGCACCTGTACTTCCTCCATGCACCCCGATCCCTGGGCGATCCCGATCTCCGGCACCGGTACGCCCGCGTTGGCCACGCGGTCTCGGTCGACCTGCGGGAGTGGGACGTCCGCGGAGACGCCGTCACGCCCGGCGAACCCGGTGCGTTCGACGACACCGCGACGTGGACCGGGTCCGTGGTGCGGGGGGACGACGGTGCGTGGCGCATGTTCTACACGGGGATGAGCGCGCGCGGCGGAGCGTACATCCAGCGCATCGGCGTGGCGGTGTCGGAGGATCTTGACGCGTGGCGGAAGCATCCGGCGGGCGCCGTGCTCGCCCCGGATCCGCGGTGGTACGAGCGACACGGAGACTCGTCGTGGCCAGGGGACGCGTGGCGCGATCCATGGGTGTTCCGCGACCCGGATGGAGACGGGTGGCACATGCTCGTGACCGCCCGCGCCAACCACGGGCCGGTGGACGACCGCGGCGTCGTCGGGCACGCGCGGTCCGCGGACCTGGAGCGATGGGAGATCATGCCCCCGCTCTCCGCCCCCGGCTCCGGGTTCGGCCACCTCGAAGCGTCGCAGGTCGACGTCGTCGATGGACGGCCGGTGCTGGTCTTCTCGTGCAAGGCCATCGAGCTCGGCGGCGAGCGGGCGAGGTCAGGGTCGGCCGGTGGCGTGTGGGCCGTCGCGGCTCCGAGCGTCCTGGGGCCATTCGACACGGCGAACGCACGTCTGCTGGCCGACGAGCGGCTCTTCGCCGGGCGGGTCGTGACCGACCGTTCGGGGCAACCCGTCATGCTCGCGTTCCTCAACGGCCGGGACGCGGGGTCGTTCGTGGGTGCCCTGAGCGACCCGATTCCCGTCGGCTGGCAGGCGGGGACGCTGACCCTGGGGGAGGGGCCTGGCCCGACGACTCGGCGTCGGCCTCCGCTTCGCGGGACGTCGCGGAGCTGATCGGGCGGGCCGCGGCGAGCGTCTGCGGCACGAGTTGGGGGCCGACGCGTGCCGGGGGCCTCTATCCCTCCGCCACCCCGAGCCAGGTCGTCCGGCCGTCGGACACGAGGACGCCGAACGGCAGCAGAACCTGGGGGTTGGGCTCGCCATCGCCGGTCGCTTCCGGGCGCGGCGCCTCGCCGCCAACGGCGAGGCGCCTCCAGGCGATACCGTCGGACGACGTCCACGCGGCGGCCCCGGTCCCGCCCCGGATGGCCACCATGCGCGAACCGTCTGCGAGCAGCGTCCCGTTCGGCTGGCCTCCGCAGCCGGCGCCGGTGCAGGTCGTCGGCCCGAGTGGCGGCCACCGGGGAAGGTCGACCCAGTGGCGCCCATCCGCGGAATGCCACCAGATGGCCTCGCCGGGGGTCGAGTAGGAGCCGCCCTTCGCGACCAGGCCCCCGCGCGCCTCCAGGAGCGTGTTCACGCCCCACTCGGGCGCGGTGCTGGCGAGCGCCGCCCCCGCTCCCGCGATCATGGGCGACGGTACCGACCACGCCGTGCCGTCGGATGAGAACATCGCCACGGCCGGTCCAGGGTCGATGCTCGATGCCTGTGTCCCCACCAGGACGAATCCGCGCGTGGTCGCGGCCAGTCCAACGGGCCGCACGTCGGCCGGCAGGGCGCCGGGAGGCACGTCCGTCCATCGGGCACCATCCGGCGTGACGGCCACCTGCGCCGGGGGCGTCGCCGACACCATCACGAGCCCGTGCGGTCCGGAGGCCAGGAGCGGTGGGCGGGCGAGATCGCGCATGAGGCTGCCGCTGCCCGCGGCCTCGGGATGCCATGTCCGGCCATCGGGCGAGGTCCAGACTCCCAGGCCGGGCTGGAACGTCTCGCACTGGAGCTCGCCGCCACAGCCGTTGCCCACCCCCAGCATGGTGAGTGCCACGAGCCCGCGGGAGGACTCGGCCACGGCGACGATCAGCGACCCGGGCCAGAACGTCGTGCCGGTGTTGAACGGCAGCGGGTCCCAGTGCACCCCGTCCGGAGACGTCCAGGCCGGCGTGGAGGCGCCGTCCCAGCCCACGGCGAAGAAGCCGCCTCGCCAGCGCAGCACGGAGCGCACGAGCGTGAGCGGGTCGGCCGCGTCGAGCCTCTCCCAGCGCAGCTGTGTCCAGGCGGCGGTCGCCGAGGGGGGCAAGGGCGTGGTGAAGGCCGTGTCCGGCGCGGGCACACGGGTAGCAGTGGATCCGGCGGGAGATGGCACGGGATGCGCAGTCGAGGGCGGCCCGGACAGGCCAGCGGACGGTGCCGACCCCTCGGATCGGGATGCTGCGGGCGACGAGGACGACGAGTGCGGCAGGGCCGGTGCGGTCACGGGCGGCCTGCCGAGCGTTGCCACACCGATCGTGAGCAGGAGCAGCGCGAGAACCGCGCCGAGCGCGGGTACGGCGCGCCGGGTCGAGCCCGTGCGTTCCAGTGGTGGGGTCACGGCAGGTCGGCGGCCACTTCGGGCTCCTCTACCACCCGGGCGCGCTGTTCGATCAGGCAAGCTCGGTCGAGTGCGACTTCCTCGTGCGGTGCCGCGCGGCGTCGAGGTGACGCGGAGCCGGGGACGCGGTCGTGGCCACCCAGCTCGCGATCTCCGCCCGACGCGCCGCGCCGAGCTTGGCGAGGACGTGCTCCACGTGTGCGCCGACCGTGCGTGGCGACACGGAGAGCTCGACCGCGATCTCCGCGTTGGTCAAGCCGCCGGCGATCAGCCGCGCGACCTCGTACTCGCGAACGGTGAGCGGCCGCCAGGGCTCTTCGTCGGGGGCATGGCCGCGGCTCGCCTTCGCCAGCTCGTCCGCCCGGGCGACGAGAGGGGCGCTCCCGAGGGCGAATGCCCTGGCCCGAACGTCGGCCACCGCGGCCGTTGCCTCGGCATGACGGTTCATCCGGATGAGGCAGTGAGCCAGGTCGAGGCCCGCCGCGAGGGCCTCCCAGGTGCGACCGCGCTCCTCCCAGCCGCGGGCCGCCCGCTCGAGCGCCTCGCGAGCCGCGGAGAGGGATCCGCCCGCCAGGCGCACGAGCCCGTCGGCGTGGCTCAGCGCAGGCCCGGCGACGGACTCCCAGCCGGCCAGGTACTCGCGGGCGCGCGCGACCCATCGCTCGGCCTCGTCCGGACGTCGCGCGGCGACGAGGCTGCGCGCGCCCGTCACGACGAACGGGATGAAGAGCGCCCGCTCGCCCGCCGCGCCGGCGATCGACCGGGCCTCCTCGCAACGAGCGGCCGCCGCAGCCGCATCGCCTTCGAGCAGATCGGTCTCGGCAAGGCCCCACAACGGGGTCAGGATGAGCTGCACCTCGGCGATCTGACGTCCTGTCGCCAGGGACTCGTCGAGCCAGCGCCGGGCCTCCTCCGTCCGGCCGCGGCCGAGCGCGACGAGCCCGATGACGTCGAGCGCACCGATCACGCCACGCCCGCAGCCCCGCTCCACAAGCTCCTGTCGCGCCCGCTGATCGGCCGCGTCCCAGCGGCCGGCGCCCCAATCGAGAAACGCGCTCGTCGTCGCCATCATCTGGCGGCAGTGCGACTGCTCGATGGCGTCCGCGTACTGCAGCCCTTCGCGCATGGCCAGTTCTGCCGTGCGGGCGTCCATGATCCGCGCCGCCATGATCGCAAGATTGCGGTAGCCGGTGACGCCAACGGACTCGTAGCCGGCGTCCCGCGCCTCGCGTGCCGCCCGCATGCCGTCGCGAAGCCCACTCTCGTACCGGCCCTCGACGATATCGATCCTGGCAAGCAGAAGGTCGGTCTCCAGGACCGCCTCCCGATCCCCGAAAGCCTCGGCCAGCTGACGGGCCGCCATGGCGTCCGAACGTGCCGCCACCAGGTCGGAGGCAAACAACCAGTCGCTTGCACGCGAGACCAGGAGCCAGGCCCTGAGCTGCTCGCGGTCCCGGGTGACAGGCAGGTCCGCGATCTCCCCAAGCGCCCGTTCGGTGTACGAGCGCATCTCCCCGCTCGGCGCCCCGTTGCGAGCCGCGTCAACGGACATCCCAATGAGCATGGCCGCCGCCTTGAGGGGCATCGCCGCCTCGAAGTACAGCTCGCGCGCCCGGGATGCGGCCGTCACGCAGTCGTCGTTCCGCTCGATCGCGTTGGCCGCATCGGAGAACGCCTCGTAGAGCCCGGCCTGCTCGGCCACCGGCAGGTCGGCCGGCATATTGGCGATCGCCCGCTGGTACAGCTCGTACGCCTCCTGGCGGGCGGAGATGCGGCTCGCCTCGCGGGCGGCGGCCAGGGCCGCCTGGAATGCCTGGGCGCGCATCCCGGCCCGCTCGTAGTGGCGCGAGACGTGGACGATGCTCGCCGCCTCCAGGCTCATCACGAACTCGGCGGCCTGGGCGTGGAAGCGGCGCAGCTCGGACGGCGGGACGGAACCGTAGACGGCGTCGCGGAGGAGTTGGTGCCTGAAGTCGTAGTAGCCGTGGTCGATGTAGTTGAACGGGTGGAGGATGGCCGCGTCCACCAGCTCGTCGATCGTCGGCTCCAGCTCACGCCAGGGACGATCGACGATGCCTGCGAGGACGTCCGGGCTGAAGCATCGGCCGACCACGGCGCCCGCCCGGGCGACCATCTGCGCGTCGTCCGAGAGCCGTGACAGGCGGGCGAGGACCGCGTCGGCGATGGTATCCGGCACGTGCGCCTCACGGATGAGCCGCCCGTCGGTCCGAGCGTCGTCGTCGAGCGCGGCGAGCAGCTCCTCGATGTGCAGGGGGATCCCGTTCGTCCGCGCGTGGACCGCCTCCACGACGTCACTCGGCGCCGGCAGCTCGCCTCCGAGAATGAGCGTCGTGGCGATCGACGTCTCCTCCGGAGTCAGCGGCCGCAGGCGGGCCTCTTCGGCGTGCCGCTGGCTGAGCAGTCTGGCGCGCCATTCACGGTGGATCGTGTCCGCGGGGAACTCGTCGGCGCGGTACCCGCCGAGGAGGAAGAGCGGCCGGTCGGCCGCGTGGCGGGCCAGCTCACCGATGACCTCGAGGCTCAGCTCATCGGTCCAGTGGAGGTCGTCGAATATGAGCATGGTCGGCCGGTCCATGGCTTCCAGGATGCGGTCGGCCGCTGAACGGACGATCAACCGACGTGCGCCGAGCGCATCCCCGTCGTGGCGACCATCGATGGCGAGCAGGTCCTCCGAAAGGCTGCCGAAGGCTTTGTTGCCACGCATGCCCGTGGCCATCTCGCGGATCGAGGCGAGCGGCACCTGGTGGTCCTGCGGCGCGACGGCGCCGCCGTCGACGCGCATCCCGGCCGCCTCGGCCTTCCGTATCGCCGCCCGGATCAGGCGCGTCTTGCCCAGGCCGGCCTGACCCGAGAGGAAGAGCGCGTGGCCCCGGCCATCGCGCGCATCGGCCGTCAGCCCATCGATCAGCTCGAGGAGGTCGTCGCGGCCGACGAGGATGGGGCACAGGAGCTGTCGGGCTCTGCTCATCGACGGAATCTACGACCTCGTGTCGAGGGGTCATCGGTCGAACGACCGATGACCGCCGGAAAGGCGCGGAACGCAGGTCGGTCGGGGCCCGGATGACGAGGGCGCCGCACGAGTCAGGCTGGGAGCCACCGGTCGACGAGCAGACAAGCTCGAGCCGCAGGCAGGGAGGTTCCGATGACCAAATTCATGGACGTGCACTCCGGCTTCTTCCAGGTGACCAGGGAGCAGCTTGCGGAGGCGCACGCGCGCGACCTCGAGATCGAGGCCGACGAGAGCGTGCACTTCGAGCGGGCGTGGCTCGACCCCGAATCCGGGAAGGTCTTCTGCATGTCCACCGGCCCGACGAGGGAGGCGGTCATGCGCATCCACGAACGCGCCGGCCACCCGACGCGCGAGGTATACGAGCTCCAGGTCGAACTGTGAAGAGAGGATTGGAGGTCGTCATGACGATGCTGTCCAGCCGGCGCTGGAGCCGCGCCGCGGCCGCGGCAATGAGCCTGGGGCTCACTGCCGCGACGCTCGTGTTCAGTTCACCCGTGAGCGCCCAGGCCGTGAGCGCTCCGAGTCAAATTGCGTGCAGCACCGCCGTGACCAGCGCCCCGACCGGCCCGGCGACCGTGTCGGCTGTGTCGACACCCTACGGCCGGGTGCTGGTCGAGGGCTCGACGGGCTACGCGGGTTGCTCGCTGTACGTGCTCACGTCCGACGAGCTCCATGCGCTGTCCGGCGCGGACTTCGCGTGCAGCGACAACGCGAACGTGCTTGGGGCGCCGTGCGACACGGTCCTGTGGCCGGCGCTCCTCACCGACGGCGCCCCCATCGCCGGGCCGGGAGTCAACCCCACCCTCCTCGGGACGGTGACACGCACCGACTTTCCGTTCCTCGGCCCGGGCGAGTCGGTGCGGCAGGTGACCTACGCCGGCCTGCCGCTGTACCGGTTCCTCTTCGACGAAACGCCGGGGGAAACGGAGGGGGCCAACCTGTTCGACCCGGTGACCAGCCCTGCGGGCACCTGGTACCTCGTCGACCCCAGTCGCGGCCTTGCTGCGCAGGGTGAGGCCGAGTTGCAGGTCGAGTCGGTCGGCGGCACCGAGGTGCTGGCCGCCACGATGAACAACGACTTCAGCGTCTTCCCGGATGCGAGCTTCCCCGCCTACACCCTGAGCACGGACAGCGGCCATGCGAGCGCCTGCGAGGGGCAATGTGCCCTGATCTGGCAGCCGGTCCTCACCTCCATGCGGCCAGTGGCCGGGCCCGGCGTCGACCAGCACGCCCTCGGGATCATCGTGAGGCCCGACGGGTCGCACCAGGTGACGTACGACGGCCAGCCCCTGTACCTGTTCGTCGACGACGCGTATATCGAGGGGATCACCGGAACGCAGAGCATCAACGGGGCGGGTCTGACCACCCCGTGGGGCGTGTTCGACACGATCCCGCTATTGCCCTGAGGCTCCGACCTGTCGAACCTCACCCGGCACGCATACCCCGGCTCCGGCGGTCGTGAGGACCGCCGGAGCCGCACGCGCGGGCTTCGGGGTATGCGACGATCTGTCGCCATGAGCTGGCAGGACCTCGTGCTGACCGTCGGGCAGGTCATCTTCGTCATCGCGCTGATTCCGACGGTGGTCGGGAAGGACAAGCCGGCGCTGCAGACGAGCGTCCTCACTTCGGCGGTTTCGTTCAGTTTCATGGCCGTCTACGTGTCGCTGTCGGTCCCGTTCGCCTCGATCACGGCAGCCCTGAACGGCTCGATGTGGCTCGTCCTGGCCGTGCAGAAGTGGCGCGAGCGGCTCGACCGGCGCGACGCGTAGGACGCGAGCCCGGATACCCTGCCCGTTCAGGGCAGAGTGCGCACCCTTCGGTCAGGCCACACTCGAGTCTCTGGCCGGCTACCACCCACGGCGCGGACGCCGCCGGGCGCCGGCGGAGCAATCCCGTGCTCAAGATCGTGGTGCCGAAGCCGGGGATCGAACCCGGACGAGGTTGCCCTCAACGGTTTTTGAGACCGTCGCGTCTGCCTGTTCCGCCACTTCGGCCCGCGTGACGACGATCACCAACCGGTGGTGTCCGACCCTCCTCGGGCCACCCTCGCGGAGCACGCGAGGATCAAGACTGCGCCCTGCGCAAACCGGCCGGGACGTTCACGGGGAGCGTATCAGGCCCGGGCCCGCGGTGGCACACGCCGCGCGTCCATCCGCTTGCGATCGGCCGCCGGAGCGGAGCCGGCCGGCGATGAGGCCACGGCCCCGTGGCCATGTATGGTCAGGCGGGCACCCACTTCATGGTTCCCAGGATCCGAAGGAACGTGGCTCGATCGGCCGCCGCGTGGCCCTGCTCGGAGCGCCATTGAGCGATCACGCCTGTCGCGCCGTGCACGAAGAACGCATTCAGGAAGTACTGGTTGCCCGGGAACTCACCCACCACGGTCTTCGGACAGGTTTCCGGGAGCAGCAGCACCTGGAGCCCTGAGACCGTCACGGTCTGGGTCGAAGCAGCCTCGGTGCAGGCAAGCTTCCTGACCGATGGAGCCTCGCTGGCCTCCCACGCCGAGACGGTCGTCCCAGGGGGGACCGCAAGCACACCGATCTGGACGGTCGCGATGCCCGGCTCCTTGAGCCAGTCGGTCCCCGATTCCGCGTAGGGGTCGTTGAGCGCGAGGACGCCGTCCCACGTGCCCGGCGTCTCCGAAACGATCCAGTCCGCCGTGCCGACCTGCACGCTGTACCCATACCGGACGGACGTGAACGTCGTCGTGGCACCGTGCACGGCTATGGTCCCGGACGGCACCGGCGTGGGCACGGTGGTCGCCGCCGGCATGCTGGCCACTGACTGTTCGGTCGGCAGCGTCGATGCCGATGGCGCCACCGTTCCCGTCGCGGCCGCACCCGGCGTGGTGGCCCGTGCCACCGG
This sequence comes from uncultured Chloroflexia bacterium, assembly GCA_963757865.1. Classification (GTDB taxonomy): domain Bacteria; phylum Chloroflexota; class Limnocylindria; order Limnocylindrales; family CSP1-4; genus JAJYNJ01. The sequence continues at coordinate 266,245 of CAVWSU010000021.1, read as the reverse complement.
TTGCCCGCTGCCCGGGGCTCCTGTCGGGGAACCCTGCGTCAGGGCAGTACCGCAGGCGGCCACCGACAGAGCGAGGCAGATGATCAGGGCCAGGTGCGCGGCAGCGCCGCGCCCGGTGTTCCATCTCACGCGGGCGGCCTGGTCAGGTCCCGCCATCTCTCCAGAGATGCGCATCACGCTCCTCCAGCGAATGTGGCCGCCATCCAGGCCGGCGGGTCGGAGATGTCTCTCCGGCCCGGGGCCGGCCACGGTTGGAGCCGGGCTGCTGCTACCGTCCGGTGGGCGGCAGGGAGTTGTCGATGAAGTCGAAGATCACGGGAACGGTGGAGTCGGGCAATCGCGCCGCCTGCTCCTGGGGCGTCCACGGCTTGCCGCAGACGGTGCCGTCGCCATTTCCGCCGTTGGCGGGGTCATCGACGAGGGACGGGACCTTGTAGCCGTACGGCGCGAGATCGGCCAGCTTGAGGGCTTCCCAGCCGCCTGCGCAGCCGTTCGTCAGGGGGTCGCCCCGCTGGTATGTGATGACGTTCTGGTCGGATGCTCCGACGACCCCTGCGGTGGCGAGCACAAGGGCGATGGCCGCCGCGAGGGCTGCCCCGGCAATTCTCGACTTCATGACGCTCGACTTCATGCTGAACCTCCTCGATGCATCTGCCGTGCGGATCCGGGGGCGACCCACACCCGAACCCGGGTGTGATCTGTCGGTCCCGCCTCCCGCCGGCACACCGATTGGTCGGGGCCTGCCTAGAACGGGCACGTGCCCGGGTCCGGGGCGTCCTGCCGCCGACTGCCCCAGTGGGAATGAGCTGCACCGCGATCGCCTGCGCCACCTTGTCGGTCTCGTTCCGGATCACGTGCACGTGTCCGTCGCCCGGATCCACGAACGCGTTGGTGGGCGTGTTCGCCGTGTAGACATGTGGCGTGCAGTTCGGGTCGTCACCGTCGTAGACCGTGACGCTCCCCTGGGTGACGATCACGAAGCTCGGGCCCGGGTGCGTGTGCCAGCCGGTCGTGCCGCCGGGCTGCCACGTGTTCTGCTGCACGTAGAGGTCCGACAGTCCCTTCGTCGAAATGAGCTCATTCCACGACGCCGGAACGGTGTGGACGTGCGAGAAGATGTCGCCGTAGGTGGCGTTGGCCAACGTCGTGCCCTTGAAACCGGACATCGATGTCGCCACGACGCTTCCACCAAATGCGGTGAGCGCGATCATCACGATCGGAACGACCAGGATCCATCTGGGTTTCATCTCCCCCTCCCTGTGCGGACGGGACCACTGCCACCTGGCGCCCCGGAACGTCGGAGCGCGCCGCGCCGCAATGGCGGCGCGAGCGGATGGAAGCAGCCGCCGGTCGAGAATCGGTCGAATCCGGGCAGAGGATTGATCGATTCGGGCCGATTCGGCGGGTGGACGTGGCCACGCGCGATTGATCGCCGCTCGGCCCTCGTGTATCGTCGCGCTGCGTCCCATGGAGATCAGCGTCCTCGGACCGATCCGCGTCACCTTGGGCGGGCATTCCCTCCGACTCCCGGCCAAGCAGCGAATCCTGCTCGCCGTCCTCGCCCTCCAGCCCAACCGGACGATCTCCACGGAGCAACTCGTCCAGGCGCTCTGGGGCGAGGACCCGCCCGACAGCGCGGTGAAGACGCTCCAGACGTATGTCTTTCAATTGCGCCGCCTGCTCGCGATGGAGCAGTCGGGCGATACCTCGGAACTGGCCATCGTCACCGACGGGCGCGGATACCGGCTCGAGGTCGACCCGCTGTCGATCGACTCCGAGCGATTCGAGCGACTCGTCGCCGAGGGACGGAGCGCATCCGGGCCGGACCCGGCGGGGGCGGCGACGGTCCTGTCGGACGCCCTCGCGCTCTGGCGTGGTGAAGGCCTTCCCGACATCGGGGACGATCCGGTGGCGAGCACGGAACTCCTCCGGCTCGGCGAGCTCCGGGCATCCGCGGTGGACGATCTCGTGCGGATCCGTCTCGCGCTCGGCAACGCCGAAGGGGTGATCCCGGAGCTCCGCCGCGCGCTGGGCGAATCACCATACCGCGAACGGCTCTGGATGGACCTCGTGCTCGTTCTCGCCCGTACCGGCCGCAGGGCCGAGGCGCTCCGGGCGTATCGCGACGCCGAGCAGGCGCTTCGCCGGGAACTCGACGTCGAACCGGGCGCCGAGCTCCGGGAACTGGCGCGACGGATCCGCGAGGGCGACTCGTCGGGCCCATCGGCGGCGGACACGGAAATCCCGGCGGCCGCTGCGCCCCTCGAGCACGCAGCGATGAAGCCTCGCGACGAGGAGTCGCGGCCTGCGCCTGTTCCGGCGACCGCGGCCCGCGCGGGAGTGGCGGCCGTGAGCGTCAGCGGTGCGCCGCCCGATGATCCGGACGCCCGGCCCGGCCGGGCCCGCCCGCGGCGTGCGACGGTCCTGCGCAGTGCCGTCGCGGTCGTGGTGTCCGTCGTCGTCCTGGCCGTCGGAATCACCGTGGTGCCGCGCGTCCTGCCCGCATCGCCGACCATCCCCGTCGCGACAGGCGCGCCGGCATCTGCCACGCCCGTCGAGCCCTCGTCCGTGCCCATCGTCGCGGACAGCGTCGCCTGGATGGGCCCGGCCGGCTCCGTCGTCGCCGCGTCGCCGGTCGGCGCGCTGCCGGACGGCATCGCCGTCGGTGCGGGTTCCGTCTGGGTGGCGAACACCACCGACGGCACCGTCACGCGGCTGGGCCGCACGACGAACCGGGTGAGCCAGACGATCCGGGTCGGTGCCGATCCGACGAGCATCGCGTTCGCGTTCGGTGCCGTGTGGGTGACGGACAGCGGGGATCGGACGGTCTCGCGCATCGATCCGGTCACGAACGCCGTCGTCGCCACGGTCACGGTCGGCATAGCGCCTGCCGGAGTCGCGTCCGACGGCCGGTGGGTCTGGGTCACCAACCGGCTCGCCGGGACCCTCTCGCGGATCGACCCATCGAGCGATGCTGTCGCGACGTTTCCCGTCGCTCAGACCCCGCTCGGGATCGCGGCGGACGCCGACGCCCTCTGGGTCGCCGACTTCGAGTCCGGGGTCCTGGTGCGCGTGGATCCCGCGCACCGGTGCCGTCGTCGGCCGTATCCACGTCGGCAACGGTCCCGCCTACGTCGCGGCGACCGGCGGCTCGGTATGGGTCACGAACTCGCGTGACGGCACGGTGTCGCGCGTGGACGCGGCCACCGGCACCGTCCAGGCCGTCGTTCCGGTCGGCCAGGACCCCGGCGCCATCGCCCTGGACCAGGCAGCGCTCTGGGTGCCGGTCGGTGCACCGGCCGGGCTCGTCAGGATCGACACGCAGACGAACGCGGCGGAGCACTTTCCGCTGGCGAGCAGCCCCAGGTCCGTGGCGCTCGATGGGTCGCGACCGGTCTTCACCGTGCGGGCGGCTGTCGGAAACCACAGGGGAGGGACGCTCCGTGTCGTCAGCTCTGCCGACGATTTCCCGAACTCTCCGGATCCCGCGTTTGCCCAGTTCAACGCGGTCACCCTGGTGATGCTGACGAACGACGGCCTGCTCGGGTTCAAGCGCGTCGGTGGCCCCGACGGACTGACGGTCGTCCCGGACCTGGCCGTGGCGATGCCCACGTCGCCGGATGGCGGTCTGACGTATCTGTTCCAGCTGCGACCGAACATCGAATACTCGACCGGACAGCCGGTGCAGGCCAGCGACGTCATTCGCTCGATCGAACGTGCCCTGCTCGCTCCCTTCGGCAACGTCTCGTTCGGCAATCTCGTCGGCGCCGGCAGCTGCACGAGCGCGCGGTCGTGCGACCTCTCCCGGGCCATCGTGGCGGACGATCGCACGCGCACGGTGACGTTCCACCTGCGCCAGCCGGACCCGAACTTCCTCGTCTCGCTCGCCTGGCCCACGGCCTCGATCGTCCCGGCGGACACGCCACTGTCCGAGAGTCCCACGGCCCTGCCGGCGACCGGGCCGTACGTGTTCGAGAGCTTCAGCCGCTCGGACGGGATCCGCCTCGTCCGGAACCCCCGGTTCGCGGCCTGGTCGAGCGAGGCCCAGCCGGATGGGTACCCCGACGCGATCGAGTGGCGGGCCGTGCCGGACGGCCAGGACGGTTCCCTCCTGGTCCAGTCGGGCGCGGCCGACTGGGTGGCCGACGCGCTCACGGCACAGCGGCTCGCGTACCTGGCCACGGGACTGCCGGCGCAGCTCCACGTGGCGGCCTCGACCCAGACGTTCTTCGAGTTCATGAACACGACGACCCAGCCGTTCAACGACCCCAACGTCCGGCGCGCCGTGAACCTGGCGACGGACAGGCAGGCGGTCGTCGCCGCGTATGGAGGCGAGCTGCAGGCGCGCATCAGCTGCCAGGTCGTGCCTCCCTCGTTCGCGGGCTACGTTCCGTACTGCCCGTACACGGTCGACCCGTCCAGCGACGGCGTCTGGCGGGGGCCCGACCTGGCGACGGCGCGATCCCTGATCGACGCGGCCGGCGTCCGGGGCGAAAGCGTGACGGTCTACGGATTGGACCTGCCGGGCCATCGTGAGGTCGCCGAGTACTTCGCCGGGCTCCTGCGCCAGCTCGGGTTCCGGGCCACCGCCAGGCTGATGACCCTCGACGCGTTCTGGGGGACGAACGGGGTCCTGACCCGTCCCTCGCACATCCAGATGGCGGGCTATTGGTTCGCCACGTCGGAACCCACGGCGGCGGAGATGATCCCGGGCGCCTTCACCTGCCCGGACTACCCCGGCGTGGTGTACGAGGCGTACCCCAGCGAGTTCTGCGACCGGGGCCTCGACGCCATGGTCACGAAGGCACTCGCCACCCAGGCGCAGGGGGACAGCGCCGGAGCCAACGCCATGTGGTCGACCATCGACCAGCGGATCGTCGACGAATCCCCGGCGATCGCGGCATTCAACCCGACGGATGTCGAGTTCGTCTCGAGCCGCGTGGGCGGCTTCCAGCATCACCCGGTCCTGCAGGTGATCCTCGATCAGCTCTGGGTCCAGTGACCGCCGATCGTCGCCCGCGGGACCGCCCTCGTGCCCCCAGGGATCCGCGCGATGCCCGCCGTCGGGCGGAGGCCGCATGCTAGACTCGGGCGCCGGAGGAGGCTGGCCGCCCAACCCGTGGAAGAGCTCGCACAGCCCGTCGAGCGGGCGGTCGATCCGTCCCGCGAACGCGACCTGCGACTGGTCGACCGGGCGAGGAGCGGTGACCTCGACGCCTTCAACGAGCTCGTCGTCCACTACCAGGACCACCTGCTCGCCCTGTCGACGCGCCTGACTGGCGACGTCGAAGCCGCGCACGACGCGGTCCAGGAGTCCTTCATCCGGGCCTACCGGAACCTGCACGCGTTTCGCGGCGATTCGTTCCGTGCCTGGATCTTCCGCATCGCCGTCAACGCGTCCACCGACGTGCTCCGGCTCCGCAAGCGGCGTCCGAGCGAGCCGTACCCGGAGCGCGAGGACGAGCCCTGGGAACCGGCGGCGCCGGCGTCCGCGGATCCCGAGCGGGAGGTGGTCCGCCGGGCGCAGGCACGCGCGTTGTCGGCCGCGCTGGCCGAGCTGACCGACGGGCAGCGTGCCGCGATCCTGCTCTACGACGTCGAGGGATACGACTACCCGGAGATCGCGCGGCTGTCGGGCGTGTCGCTCGGCACCGTGAAGTCGCGAATCCATCGAGGCCGGCTGGCACTGCGCGCGCTGCTGGAGGACTCGATGGAACTCTTCCGGGACTGAGGGCGTCAGGAGGGCCGTGAAGATCGATCGACCGCGTGGTGGCGAGCGTCCCGCGCACGCCACGCACGACCAGCTCCTCGTCGTCCGGTTTGCCGCCGGCGACACGACCGACGTCGAGACGACGGTCGCCCGGGAGCTGCTCGCGACCTGTCCCGACTGCCGGCTGCTGGCGTCCGACCTGCTTGCGATCGCACGGGCGACGGCGGACCTGCCCCATCCGGTGCGCCGGCGCGACTTCCGGATCTCCGCCGAGCAGGCGGCCCATCTCCGGCGACCCGCCCCACTGCGCTGGTTGAGTCGCGTCTCGGGCGCCGGTGATCCCCGACCGGGCCGGCCAGGCCCCCTGATCGGGCTGCAACGCCTTGCGGGGGCGGCGGTGGCCGTCGGCCTCGTGATGGCACTCGTCACGTCGCCGGTCGGGCATCCCGGGCTTCGCGACGGGCTCCGCCACGTTGGAGGCGACCGGGCAGTCCGGCCAGGGTGTCGCCGGGGCTGCCGCTCCCGGCCTCGCGGTCAATCCAAACGCAGGGCCCGCGTCCGCCGCGCCTCCGGTCGCTTCCGCCGCGCCGGCCGCGGCCCCTGCCGCGGGAGCCGCATCCCCGTTCGCCGCGCAGGCATCGCCGCCCGCGGGTCCCCTGACGGCGGCGGCCCCTCCACCGAGCGTCGCGCCCACGCCGAGAGTGGCGCCGGCCGCCCAGGCGGCATCGCCCGCGCCGTCGGGTCCGGCCAGTGACAGTTCGTCTGCCGGCCAGCCGCCGTCCCCGCTCGTGGCACTCGGCCCGGTACCGTCCGCAGCGGGCGCCGTCACCCGCCAGGCCCAGTCGCACGCGGGCGTGCCCGGCGCCGGCCCGACGGTCTCGGCGTGGCAGGCGTGGCTCCTGCTCGCGGTCGCCGGCCTCCTCGCGTTCGTCGCCGTCCGCCTGTCGCTGCGGCGCGCCTCGTAACCCCGTCGGGCCGCGACCGGCGGCGCCTCGTTACACCCGTGCGCCGCGGTCGGCGATCCGTAACCCCGTCGGGTCGCGATCGGCGCCTACAATCGGGTGTGCCCGTTCCACGCCCGTTCCATGCCAGCCTCCGTGCCGCGAGGTCCCCATGGAGCGACTGATGCTGCTCGACGCGAACGGCCTCATCTACCGGGGCTACTTCGCGCTGATCAACACGCCGCTCACGACGAGCCGCGGCCTCCTCGTCAACGCGGTGTTCGGCTTCTGGTCGATCGTGCTGCGCGGGTTCCAGGACGTGAAACCCGACTACGTCATCTGTGCCTTCGATCTGTCCGGCCCGACGTTCCGCCACGAGGCGTTCGCGGACTACAAAGCCACCCGCCAGAAGATGCCGGACGACCTGCGCGACCAGTTCCCGCGGGTCCGGGAGCTCGTCGAGGCGTTCCGGATTCCGATCTACCAGATGCAGGGGTTCGAGGCGGACGACGTCATCGGCACGCTCAGCCGCCAGGCCGAGGGGCGCGATCTGCATACCACGATCGTCTCCGGAGACCTCGACATGCTGCAGCTCGTGACGGATCGCACGCACGTCATGACCACGCGCGGCGGCGTCCAGATGACCGTGACGTACGACCCGGCGGCAGTGCACGAGCGATACGGGCTCGTGCCGGCACAGATGATCGACTTCAAGGCGCTGAAGGGCGATACGACCGACAACATCCCCGGCGTCCCGGGCGTGGGCGACAAGACGGCCGCGAAGCTCCTGCAGGACTTCGGCACCCTCGATGGGGTGTACGAACGGCTCGAGGCCGTCAAGCCCGATTCCCTGCGGGCAAGGCTCGCGGAACACCGGGAGCAGGTCCTCTCGTCTCGCGAGCTCGTCACCATCCATCGTGATCTGCCGATCGAGCTGGGCCTGGACGACGCGCACGTGGGCGACTACGACCGTGACGAGGTCATGCGCCTGTTCCGGGAATACGAGTTCCGCTCGCTGATCGAGCGATTGCCTGCCCTGTCCGGTGAGCGACCGCGCGAGCCGGGGGCTCTGCTCCGGGCGGCAGACGCGGATGGTGCGGTTCCGGCCGCGATCGTCCCGGGCCGCGAGCTCGTGCGGCGACCCACGGGCATGCCCGGTGCACCGGGAGACGATCGCGACGGATCCGGCCTTCAGCTGACACTCGACTTCGATGCGCTGACCGCCCGCCGCTCGGTCGAGGGCGGGCACGCCCCGGCCGGGGAGGCCGGGATCGGCGCCGGGGAACCTCATGCCGACGGCGCGCCACGACCCGGCGCCGAGGGCGAGCGCCCGGACGGCGCGCCACGACCCGGCGCCGAGGGCGAGCGCCTGGACGCCGGGCCACGATCCGGCGCCGAGGACGAGCAGGCCGGCACCGTGGCGGGGGCCGGTGCCGATGCCCCCATCGCCGTCGCGGATGCAGCTGTGGTTGTCGAGGGGATCGACCCCGCGTCGGTCCTCGCTGCCGCCCTGCGCGATCCGGGCCGCATCGAGCGGCTCGACGGGGACCCCGCGTCGCTTGCGACGTGGCTGGCGGCGCAGCCCGAGCTGGCCGTCGGGCTCGTGCTCGACCGCCCGGAGCCGCGCCGGGGCCGTCCCGTCGGGCTGGCCGTCGCGGGCGCCGACTGCCGGGTCGTTGCCGCCGACGACTCCCTGGCCCCGGCCCTGCTGGACGCCGTGGTGCGCTCGGGCCGCCCGATCGTCGGCCACGAGACGAAGCAGATCCTCGTCGCCCACGTCGACGCGATGGACCCGCGGGCTGAACGCTCGGCGTCGGACATCACGCTCCCGCAGGTCGCCTTCGACACGCAGGTGGCCGCGTACATCCTCAACGCCACGCTGCGCAGTCAGCCGCTCGTGGACATCGCGTTCGAGCGCCTGGGCGTCCAGCTTCCGCCGCGCTCGGACCTGCAGCCATGGCACGCGGCTGCCCTCGAGGCGCTCGCCGTGGCTGCCGTCCGTGGCCCGCTCCGGGACGCGCTCGCCTCGGAGTCGCTCGGCCGCCTCTACGACGAGCTCGAGCTCCCCCTGATCCCCGTGCTGGCCGGTATCGAGGCCACGGGCGTCCGGATCGACCGGGAGGCCCTGGCCGCCCTCGGCGAGCTGTTCGGCCGGGAGATCGGGCGGCTCGAGGCCGAGATCTACGTGGACGTCGGACACGAGTTCAACCTGGGAAGCCCGAAGCAGCTGGAGCAGGTCCTCTTCTACGAGCTGAACCTGCCGAAGGGCAAGCGGACCAAGACCGGGTACTCGACGGACGCCACGACGCTCGAGGGACTGAAGGCCGCGCACCCCATGATCGACAAGCTCCTGGACTGGCGCTCGTACAGCAAGCTCAAGAGCACGTACGTGGACGCGCTCCCGGGGCTGATCGACGGCGACACCGGGCGCCTCCACACGACGTTCCACCAGGCCGTGGCCGCGACCGGCCGCCTCAGCTCGTCGGACCCGAACCTCCAGAACATCCCGATCCGCACGGAACTGGGCCGTCGCATCCGCCGGGCGTTCGTCGCCGGCGACCCGTCACTGACGCTGCTGGCGGCGGACTACAGCCAGATCGAGCTGCGCATCCTGGCGCACGTGTCGGGCGACGAGCACCTCCGCGAGGCGTTCGCGCGGGGCGAGGACATCCACCGGTCGACCGCGGCGCGGGTGCTGCACAAGGCGCCGGAGGACGTGACGCCGTCGGAAAGGTCGATGGCCAAGATGGTGAACTTCGGCATCGCCTACGGGATGAGCGACTTCGGGCTGTCGAGCCGGGCGGGCATCCCGCAGCAGGAGGCGCGGGAGTTCATCACGACCTACTTCGCCACGTACTCCGGCATCAGCTACTACATGCTCCACATCAAGGACGTGGCTCGCACGCAGGGCTTCGTCACCACGCTGCTGGGCCGGCGCCGCTTCATCCCCGAGCTCCAGGAGCGCAACCCGAACCTCCGGGCCGCCGGCGAGCGGATGGCCATCAACATGCCGATCCAGGGGACGGCCGCGGACATCATCAAGCTCGCGATGATCCGCGTCGCCGACCGGCTCAGGCGCGAGGGCTTCCGCGCCCGCATGCTGCTGCAGGTGCACGACGAGCTGCTGTTCGAGGTGCCCCGGGACGAGGTCGCGAGGCTCGCGCCGGTCGTGCGGGAGACGATGGAATTGGCGATGCCGCTCGACGTCCCGCTGACGGTCGACCTGAAGTCGGCCGACGACTGGGAGTCGATGACGCCGCTACCGGACGCGCCGCCCGGCATCTGATCGGTGTCGGCGGACCGGTCCGTGCCGCCGGACCAGGGGCGGGGACGCGGTCGTGGCGCGCGAGGGGTGCGCGCCCGCCGATGATCCCGAGCCGGTCGCCGGGACGCGGTCGTGGCGCGCGAGGAGGTGCGCGCCACGACCGAGGAAGTACCCGGATCAGGCGTGGTGCTGCGGGTACCCGTCTTCGCCGGGCATGCCCGGCCACCAGGGCCTGCGATCGTCGACCGGGCGCGAGTCCGACCCACAGGTCACGGCGAGGACGCCGACCATGAGGAGGAGAGTGAAGAACACGAGAAGTTCCATGCCCGCAGCCTACGTCCAGCCTATTGATCAGAGCAAATCGAAGTGGTTCAATAAGTGATCATGACAGCTGATCATTGGGCCGACCTGCAACTGCGCCACCTGCAGAGCTTCCGGGCCGTCGCCGAGGCAGGTTCCTTCCACGAGGCCGCGGACCGGCTGGAGTACACGCAGTCGGCCGTCAGCCAGCACGTGGCGGCCCTCGAGTCGATCGTGGGGCTGCGGCTGCTCGAACGGTCGAGGGGCCGCCGGACCGTCCTGGTGACGGAGGCGGGACGACTCCTGCTGCGCCATGCCGAGGTCATCGGCGCGCGCCTGAGCGCGGCCGAGGCGGACCTGCGGTCCTATGCCGCGGGCGTCACCGGCGCCCTCCGCGTGGGCACGTACCAGAGCGTGGGGACGCACATCCTGCCGGCCGTCGTGGGGCAGTTCGCCGCCGCGTGGCCCGGCGTGGACGTGCAGCTCACCGAGAGCCCCAGCGACGAAGGGCTCCAGGAGTTCGTCGAGTCGGGGAAGCTCGACCTGACGTTCGGTGTCCTCCCGCTGCCGGACGGTCCCTTCGAAGGCGTCGAGCTGCTGCGCGACCCGTACGTCCTGGTCGTGCCCGCGGGATCCTCGCTGGCGAGCATCCCGCCGTTTCCGTCCGTGCAGCTGATCGGCGAACAGCCGCTGATCGGCTTCCGTTCGTGCCGGAGCACGGACGCGGTAGAGGCATATCTTCGCCACCACGGGGGCGAGCCCAGGTTCGTGTTCCGCTCGGAGGACAACGGCACGGTCCAGGCGATGGTGGGGGCCGGCATCGGCGTGGCCCTCGTGCCCCTGCTCGCCGTGGACACGGGCAGCCCGGCCGTCGCGGTGATCCCCACGGACCTCCCGCCGCGGCGGATCGCGCTCATGTGGCATCGCGACCGCTACCGGTCACCCGCGGCCCGGGCGTTCGTCGACATGGCACGCGCCGTCGGTGTCGAGGTGCAGCGACGGGTCGCCCCGGACCTGGCGTGACGTCTTCCCCCTGCGGCGCCGTCGCGGCCCGGCTGGAACGCCGGCGCCGGTTCACGCAGAGCGGCGCGCTTCGGTCCGGGCAGGGCTCGCGAACGGAAACGTGCCGCGCCGCGGGCAGGGATTCGCGAACGGGAACGCGCCGAGCCGGCGGTCCCGCTACCCTCTGACCCATGCCCGAGCTTCCCGAAGTCGAGACGATCGCACGCGACCTGCGTCCGCTGGTGACGGGCCGGACCGTGACCGGCGCGTGGACGGACTGGCCGCGCGTGGTCGCCCACCCGGACCTGGACGGGTTCGTGGCCGGCGTGCGCGGCCGGCGCGTGACCGGCGTCGAGCGTCGCGCCAAGTGGCTGCTGCTGGACCTCGACGGGGGCCTCGTGCTGGCGTTGCAGGTCAAGATGACCGGCCAGCTGTTCGTCGTTCCGGCCGAGGCGCCGCGCGACCGTCACGTGCACCTCGCGATCGATCTCGACGACGGCAGGCAGATCCGCCTGCGCGACATGCGCAAGTTCGCGCGCGTGGGCCTGTACCGCCGGGACGAGGCCGGACGCGTGGCGCGGCACGGGACTGACGGCGGCGACGTGTTCGCCCACCACGGGCCGGAACCGCTCGCCCCGGACTTCACGCTCGCGAGGTTCCGCGAGCGGCTGCACGCGCGGCGGGGACGCCTGAAGCCGCTCCTGCTGGACCAGTCGTTCGTTGCGGGCGTGGGCAACATCTATGCCGACGAGGCCCTCTGGCGCGCCAGGCTTCACCCGCTTCGGACCGTCGCCACGCTCCGGCCGGACGACGAGCGGCGCCTGTACCGGTCGATGATCGACGTGCTGGGAGAGGCGGTCGAACGGCGGGGCAGCTCCGTCGACGACTACACCGCGCCCGACGGCGACGGCGAGATGCAGGATCACCTGCAGGCGTACCAGCGGACGGGCTTGCCCTGCCTGCGGTGCGGCCGGCCGATGCGGCGGATCACCGTCGGACAGCGCGGCACCCACTTCTGCTCGTGGTGCCAGCGGCTCCCGGCGGCGGACCGCGCAGGGGCGAGGTCCCTGCTCGCGGCGGGGCGCGCGAGGCAGGCAAACGCGAATGGGGGACGCACCGCCACCCGCCGCGGTCCGCGCTGGACGGAGCTTCCGGGGGAGGGAGTCCTGGGTCTGACCGGCGAGGAGCAGGCACGGGCATCGGCGCGGGCCCGTGCCGAGCGGACGCGCCGAGCCGCGGAAACTCGTCGCCGGAACGCCCGCTCGGGGGCCGGGGGCTGACGTGTCGATTCTCCGGTTCGAGCACGTCCGGCGGGAGGTCGGCACGTTCGTCATCCTTGATGACGTGACCGCGGCGATCGCGCACGGCGACCGCATCGGGCTGGTCGGCGTGAACGGTGCCGGAAAGACCACGCTGCTTCGCCTCGCGGCCGGCGTCGACGAGCCCGACGCGGGCAAGGTGGAGCGGAAGCGCGGTCTGCGCGTGGGGATGCTGGCGCAGGAGTCGAACCTGGACGAGCAGTTCACGTCGGCTCCGTCGCTGCGCGCGGCCGTGCGCGCGGGCGCGGCCGAGACCGAGCGGCTGGAGCGCGAGCTCGCAGCTCTGGAGGCGTCCGGGGCGGAGGCCGTCAGCTCGCAGCACTACGCCGACCTGCGCCACCGCTTCGAGGCGGCCGACGGCTACCGTCTCGATCAGCACGTGGACGAGGCGCTGAGCGGGCTCGGCTTCGAGCCGGCACAGTGGGAGCGTCCGCCCACGGGAATGTCGGGTGGCGAACAGACGCGTGCCGCGCTGGCGCGGCTGATGGTGTCCGATCCGGATCTCCTGCTGCTCGACGAGCCCACGAACCACCTCGACGTGGCCGCCCTCGAGTGGCTCGAGCTGGCCCTGTCGCGCCGCACGCGCGCGCTGCTGATGGCGTCGCACGACCGGGCGTTCCTGGACGCGGTCGTCACGCGCACGTGGGAGATCCGCGATCGCCGGCTGGAGGCGTTCCGCGGCACGTACAGCGCCTACGCGGTGCAGGCCGCCGCGCGCGACGACCAGCTGCGGAAACAGGCCGAGACGGCCCAGGACGCCGTCGCGCGCGAACTGGAGCTGATCCAGAACTACCGGAGTCACCGCAACTACTCGAAGATGCACGAGCACGAGCGCCGCCTCGCCGCGATCCGGCAGGCAGAGGCGCCGCGACCGGGCCGGCGGATGAAGCTTCCCCAGGGCGGGCTGGTGGGGGGCGGTCCGGTCCGCTCGGGCGACGTCGTCGTGTCGGTCAGGGATGCCGTCGTCGGGTTCCCGCCGGCGCCCGGGACCATTGCCGGAATCCCCATCCTGCGGGTGCCCAGGCTCGAGGTCCGCAGGGGCGACCGGGTCGGGATCGTCGGCCCGAATGGCGCAGGCAAGACGACGTTGCTGCGCACCGTGGCCGGCGAGCTGTTCCCGCTGGACGGCGTCGTGGCCACGGGGCATGGCGTGCAGCTCGCGTATCTCGCCCAGCTGCGCGAGGCGGCGTTTCCGGGCGAGACCGTGCTCGACGCGCTGCTCGACCGGGTGGACCTCGACGCGGGCGAGGCCCGCGGCTACCTGGCGCGGTTCCTGTTCCGGGGCGACGACGTGTTCACGCCGGTTGGCGAGCTGTCGGGAGGGGAGCGGTCCAGGCTCGAGCTGGCGCTGCTCGGGATCGCGCCGGCGAACCTGCTGCTCCTCGACGAGCCCACGAACCACCTGGACATCCCCGCCCGCGAGGCGCTCGAGTCGTTCCTGCGCGAATCCCCGGCCACCCTGCTGATCGTCTCTCATGACCGGCGGCTGCTGGAATCCGTCTGCGAGTCGCTGTGGGTGGTGGAGGAGGGACGGGCAGGCTCGCCGGGGGCCGCGGTCGCGTTCGACGGCGGCTGGAGGGAGTGGCGATCGGCCGTCGCGACGGGATGGACGGTGGCGGGTGCGCTGGAGCTCGAGGCTCGAAGGCTCGACGGGCGGACGGCCGGACTGGAGCGGGGCCGGGCACGGGTTCGGGAGGCTGCCCCGGTATCGTCCGCGCCGGCGACCGGGGCGGGCCGGGAGCCTCGTGGCCGAGCCGTGCGGCAGCCGGGCGCGGGCAGGGCAGCCCCGCTCTCGAAAGACGCCTATCGACGGCAGAAGGAGGTCGTCGACGGCGAGCTGACCCGCCTCGGCCTGCGCCGGAGCCACATCGAGCTCGCGCTCGCCGATCCGACCGTGCAGGCGAACTTCGTCGAGCTGCGCCGCCTCACGAGCGAGCTGGTCGACGTGGACCGCGCGCTGTCGGCCGCCGAGGATGCCTGGCTGACGCTCGAGGAGCGGGCGCCACGATGAGGTGCCTCCGATGACGCGGATCGACGGGAACGATGCCGGGCGGGGTCACGAGGCGGACGTGCCGCGGCAGATCGTGATCGGGCTCACGGGCCCGATCGGCTGCGGGAAGAGCACGGTCGCGCGGTGGCTCGCCGACCGGGGCGCATGGGTCGTGGACGCCGACGTCCTGGCCCGGGGGGCGACCGATCCGGGCTCGCCGGCGCTCCCTGCGATCCGCGACCGTTTCGGCGAGGGGGTATTCGCCGGAGACGGCACGCTCGACCGTGGGGCACTCGCGGCGATCGTGTTCTCGGATCCCGAGGCGCTGGCCGATCTCGAGTCGATCGTGCATCCGTCGGTGCACCTGCGCATCCTCGCCGAGCTCGAGGCGGCGAGGGCCTCCTCAGCGTCGATCATCGTGATCGAAGCGATCAAGCTCGTGGAGGCGGGGCTGGACACGGAGTGCGACGAGGTGTGGATCGTCGAGTGCAGTCCCGCGAGCCAGCGGGCGCGGCTCACCGGCCGGGGTGTCCCGCTCGAGGATGCCGAGCGGCGCATCTCGTCGCAGGGCGCGGACCTCGCCGCCCGCCTCGCGGAACGCCTCGGTGCCGGGGCGCGCGCCCTGCCGGTCCGGAACTTGCGCACGGACGGGCCCGAATCGGCTGTCCGGCGTGAGGTGGACAACCTGGTCGAGCGGGCGATCGCGGGGCGCACGTAAGACGTCGACGCGTCGCACGCAGGCGTCGGCGCCGCGTGTCCGGGAACGGCAGGGTTGGCGCGCCGAAATGAGAACGGCCGTTCTCAATACGACCCGGGGGTAGTATCCTCAACCGATGCCGCCCTTCAAGCTCGTGGCGCCGTTCCAGCCCACCGGGGACCAGCCGCAGGCGATCGAACGCCTGGCGGACGGGCTGGCCCGAGGGATGAAGCACCAGACCCTCCTCGGAGCGACCGGCACGGGGAAGAGCCTCGCGCCGGACGAGTCGGTCCTGATCGGACGCCAGGACGAGTACGGCGACGTCCGGTGGTCTGTCGAACCTATCGGGGAGCTGGTCGACCGGGAATTGGGACCCGAACCGGCGCCAGCCGGCCCGTTCGGAACATCAGCCTGCGCGCCGCAGGGGGATGGCGGCGGACTCGTGGTGGCAACCATCGATCCGGAGACCCATCGGAGCGTGGTCCACGATGTCTATGCCGTGTCGAGGCACGCGGCACCCGAGACGCTCTATCGAGTGACGACGGACGCTGGTCACGCTGTGACAGTCACGCCCGACCACAACTTCGTCCGGCTCGGGCCCGATTCGGCTCTCGAGGTCATCGAGACCGGCGCGTTGCGGGAAGGCGACTACCTCCCGCTCCCCAGGCGACTCCCGTCTCCGGCCGACCCGACCCGCCGGATCGATATCGCATCGAGCATCACCACATCGCGCGCCTATGTCACCGGACCTGCGGTGCTCGACTCTCCGATTGCCCCGGCGGTCAGACGCGCGATCCAGCGCGGGGCTCGAGTGCCCGTCGCGGCAGTCGGCAGCCGCGGAGTTGCCGTAATGGAGCGCTTCGGGCCGACGACGATCACGGCTCACCGGGGCACGCGCACGCTGCCGGCCAGCGTCGCCACGTCCGACGAGTGGATGGCGTTCCTCGGCCTGTTCGTGGCCGAAGGCCACGTCGATGCCACGTACTCGACGATCACGCCGGGCCGCGAGACGATCGATCTGGCCACGGGCCTCATGGATGCATGTGGAATCTCGTGGTATCTCCGTGAGCCCGGTGACCTCGGCATCGGATCAGTGGTCGTGACCGAGACCCTCCGCACGCTCTGCGGCGAGCGCGCCGGGACCAAGCACCTGCCGGACTTCTGGGCCAATCTCGACGACCAGGCGCTCGCCAGGCTCCTGGCCGGGTACTTCGAGGGAGACGGCTGGATCGAGGATCGTGGCCGGGCCGTCTGCGCGGTCACGAAGAGCGCGCGGCTGGCAGGCGAGCTCTCCTACGCCCTTCTCCGCTTCGGGATCGTTGCGCGACTTGCGCGGACTCGCAAACGCGCCGTCGGGACGTCACACGCGGGGGCGTACTACTGGCAGGTCTCGGTGCGGGGCGCCGAGGACCTGTCCAGCTTTGCGCGACACGTCGGCTTCCTGGGTCAACGGAAGCGTGCACATCTGGCCGCGGTCGTCGAAGCCGCGGTGGGCGGGAATGCGGACACGCTTCCGCCGGTTGCCGCCCGGCACCTTCTCAACGCCAGGCTAGGGCTCGGCGTCTCGCAGATGCACCTCGCGCGACTGGCGAACCTGTCGCGGGCTGCGATAGGGCTCCTCGAGGCGGGCGCTCGGTCGCTCCGACGCAGCACGGGTCGTGACCTCGTCGACGCGCTGCGCGGGCTCGCGACCGAGGCCGGCGACGGGTGCCCGCCCGCGGCCTGGGAAGGAATCGACGCACTCGCACGCCTGCTCGAATGTCGATGGGTCCGCGTCCGATCCATCAACCCGGTCGCACCGTCCTCCCCGTTCGTCTACGACCTGTCCGTGACGCACGCGGAGACATTCCTGGCCGGTTTCGGTGGTCTCGTCGTCCACAACACGTTCGCCATGGCCTCAGCCATCGAAAGGCACCAGAAGCCCACGCTGGTGCTCGCCCACAACAAGACCCTGGCCGCGCAGCTCTACAGCGAGTTCCGCGAGTTCTTCCCGGAGAATGCGGTCGAGTACTTCGTCTCGTACTTCGACTACTACCAGCCCGAGGCGTACCTGCCCCGCAGCGACACGTACATCGAAAAGGACTCCAGCCGGAACGACGAGATCGACAAGCTGCGGCACGCGGCAACGAAGGCGCTCTTCGAACGACGCGACGTGATCATCGTCGCGTCCGTCAGCTGCATCTACGGCCTCGGGGCGCCGGTGGACTACGGCGCCACCGTCATCCGACTGCGCGTCGGTGGCCAGTACCGGCGCGACGGCGTGCTCCGCCAGCTGGTCGACCTGCAGTACCAGCGGAACGACCAGGCCCTCACCCGTGCACGCTTCCGGGTTCGCGGGGACACCCTCGAGCTGCAGCCCGCCCACGACGACTTCGTCGTGCGCGTCCAGTTCTTCGGCGACGAGGTCGAGCGGATCGTGGAGATCGACCCGCTGACCGGCGAGGTGCTTGCCGAACGCAGGGAGGTCGCGGTCTACCCGGCCTCGCACTACGTCACCCCCGCGGACAAGCTCAAGGCCGCCATCGTCGACATCGAGGCCGAGATGGAGGAGCGCTGCACGCAGATGGAGGCGGAAGGCCGGGCGCTCGAGGCCGCCCGCCTGCGACAGCGGACCACCTTCGACCTGGAGATGATGCGCGAGCTGGGCTTCTGCTCCGGGCATCGAGAACTACTCGCGCCATCTGTCGCGGCGGCCCGCCGGCTCCCGGCCGTGGACGCTGCTCGACTACTTCCCGCCCGACTGGCTGCTGGTGGTCGACGAGAGCCACATGACCATCCCGCAGGTGGTCGGGATGTACAAGAACGACCGGACGCGCAAGGAGATCCTGGTCGACTTCGGCTTCCGGCTGCCCTCGGCGCTCGACAACCGTCCGCTGACGTTCGAGGAGTTCGACGAGCACCTGAACCAGGTGATCTACATGAGCGCGACGCCGGCCGCGTACGAGCTGCAGCGCAGCGAGCAGGTGGTCGAGCAGCTCATCCGGCCGACCGGCATCGTCGACCCGCCCGTCCACGTCCAGCCGACGCGCGGCCAGATCGACGATCTCCTCGAGCGGATCCACGAGCGCGTCGCGCGCGGCGAGCGGATCCTGGTCACCACGCTCACGAAGAAGATGGCGGAGGACCTCGCCGAGTACCTCAAGGACCTCGGCGTGAAGGTGTCGTATCTCCACAGCGAGGTCGACACGCTCGAGCGGGTGCAGATCCTGCGCGACCTGCGCCTCGGCGTCTACGACGTGCTGGTCGGGATCAACCTGCTGCGCGAGGGCATCGACCTGCCCGAGGTCACGCTGGTCGCGATCCTCGACGCCGACAAGGAAGGATTCCTCCGCAGCGCATGGTCGCTGATCCAGGTCTCCGGCCGCGCGGCGCGCAACGTGGGCGGCCAGGTGGTCATGTACGCCGACACCATGACGGACTCGATGAAGCTGGCCATCTCGGAGATGGAGCGGCGGCGCGGGATCCAGGTTGCGTACAACGCGGAGCACGGAATCGAGCCCACGACGATCGTCAAGGAGGTGCGCGACCTCAACGACCGGCTTCGCGCCGTCGCGGAATCGCCGGGCGCGTACGTGGACGGTCCCGGGTGGTCGCGAGCTGTCGGAGCATGAGCCGCGAGCAGGTGGAGCAGCTGGTCGCCCGCATGGAGACGGAGATGCGCGCGGCCGCCCGCGAGCTCGAGTTCGAGAAGGCGGCGGCCCTGCGAGACGAGATCCAGCAGGTCCGGCTGCGGGTGCTGGAGGAGGACGCCTCGGTCGAGGTCGAGCGCGCCGCGGAGCGGGCGGCATCGGGTCCGCGAGGCAGGCGGTCGGGATCGGGCGAGTCTCCGGGCGCCCGCTCGGGCGGGACTGCCGGGCCCGGTTCGGGCCGTGGAGCCCGTTCGGGCCGTGGAGTCGGTTCCGGCCGCGGAGCCGGCAGGGGGCGCGGGGCGGGGCCAGTCCGCGCCGGAGACGCAGCCGACATCGACGCCGGCGGCGTGCGCGTGTCGTCGGTGGAGGTGCTGCCGGCCCGCGAGGAACCCGCCGAGGCGCTGGCGGGCGACCGATGGACCGACCGACGAGGGCACGGCCTCGGACTGGCTGCCCGGCATCCGCGACGAGCACGACGACGACGGCGGCTGGCAGGCGAAATGGCTCGAGCGGCCGACCTGGGATCACCGGGTGACGCCCAACGTCATCCGTCGAACCGGCCAGCGGCCGCCCCGGCGGCACCGCTGAGCGCTGCCGGAGAGCGGCGGACCGAGGACCGAGCCGTCCGGCGCGGCCAGGTCCCGAAGGCGTGGAGGGGGCGACATGGGAGAACGGGCGGCGCTGCAGGTCCTGTACGACGGCTGGGACACCTACCAGGACAAGCTCGTCGCAGCGGTCGCGCCGCTCACCGACGAGCAGCTCGGGCTGCGTGCGGCACCACACCTGCGGTCGGTCGGCGAGCTGCTGACGCATATCGTCGGCGTTCGCGCGGGCTGGTTCCACTTCGACCTGGGCATGGGCGGCGACGAGTGGCGCGAGGTCGTGCAGTGGCAGGATCCGGGCGCCCGGCCGCGATCTGCGGCGGA
This sequence comes from uncultured Chloroflexia bacterium, assembly GCA_963757865.1. GTDB lineage: Bacteria > Chloroflexota > Limnocylindria > Limnocylindrales > CSP1-4 > JAJYNJ01. The sequence continues at coordinate 246,466 of CAVWSU010000021.1, read as the reverse complement.
GCTCCGGGAAGGGCTTGCGTCGACATGGCGGTTCGTGCGTGAGTCCCTGGCGCAGTGGACCCCTGACGACCTGGAAGAGACCATCCACAGCCGATGGCCGGCACCGGGCGAGGAGGGGCTGACGTACGTGCGCGGCTGGATCGTCTACCACGTGCTCGAGCACGACATCCACCACGGCGGCGAGCTCGGCTACCTCCTGGGCATGCACGGGCTGGCCGGCCCCGACATCTGAACCGGTCAGCGACCTGCCCGGCGGCACCGCTGAGCGGCGGGCACATGCGATGCCCCGGGCGTCGCGGGCGGAACAGGTCGGCGGTGCGGATCTGGTGGACCGCGGAATCGTGGCGTGCCGCGGGGTCGGCACCTCGCAACGGCTCGCCGGCGCCGGGCGATGCTCGGTGCGCGCCTCGCGGCCGACACCTGGACGGGATCGCGCTCGAACCAGTCACGGAACGGTCATGGGTGGACCGTCATGACGCCGATTGCGCCCGCGAGCGGAGGCGCGATCGGGCGAGAGCGTTCCGGGGAGGTCGCGTCGGCGGGAAAGGGCGCCTGCCGTGCGGGGGCACGATTGATTCGCTCGACCGTGCGGCATCTCGTGAGCCGTCGCGAGCCTGCCGTGAGGGGACGTGCCGGATAGTGTGCCCGTGGTGACAGATCCGGTGCGATTCGGCCGGAACGCGCCGATAGCGATCCGCCGGTGAAAATTCCGCGGAATGCGGGTTGGAACCTGCCGTCGCGCCGATCCGCGGCTTCAACCGCGCACGGTGGCCTGCTCGAGCCGCGTGCCGTCGCACCGATCCGCGGCTTCAACCGCGCACCGTGGCCTCCTCGAGCCGTGCGCCGCAGCGCTGCTCCCGGCGGCATGCCGGCCACGCGGTCCAGCCGTGCGCCGCAGCCCGACTCCGGGTGCGCGCCGCACGGGCGAGCGTCCTCAGCTCCCCCGGGAGTGATGCTCCGCGAACAGATCCACCGTCTCGCGCAGGAACGCCGGGATGTCCTCCACGACGCGGCCCCACGCCATGCCCTGGTCGCAGAAGGCGGCCTCGTCCACCCACGTGGCCCCGGCGTTCACGAGGTCGTCCCTGATGCCCTTCGATCCGGTGGCCCGGACGCCGGCGACGATCCCTGCCGAGATGGCGACGAGGCCGCCGTGGCAGACGATCGCGATCGGCTTGCCGGCCCCCCGCACGCCGGCCACCAGGCCCGTGACGGCCTCGTAGCGGCGAAGCTTGTCGGGCGCCCAGCCGCCCGGGATGACCAGCGCGTCGAAAGAGGTCTCGTCGACGTCGCCTGCTGCCTTCTCCACGGGGACCTCGAGCCCGTTCTTGCCGTGAACCGTCTCCGGCGCGATGCCGACGCTCGTGACGCGCGCCCCTTCCTCGCGCAGGCGCATGACCGTGCACCAGTACTCGAGGTCCTCGACCCCCTCGGCGGCCAGTACGGCCACGCGCATTCCCTCGAGCCGCATCCCATCGCCTCCTGACTGTCGTTCGCCCCCGGCGGATTCTAGCGGCAGGCCCCCGGGGTGCGGGCACCCGGGCAGTCCGGCCGCGCTGCGTGGCCCGCTGGCCACGGTGCGGCCGCCCATCACCGCCTGGCCGCGTGGCGGCCCGGTGGCCGGGGTGCCCCCCCGGCCGCTCTGCGCGGCCCGGTGGCCGGGGTGCAGCCCCCCTGGCCGCGCCGCGCGGCCCGGTGACCGTGGTGCGAGCACCCGTCACCGCGTCCACCTGGGGCCATCCGGCTTGGTTGGGCCGGTTCCCGATACCCTGCACGGATGCTGCAGGCCCTGATCGGGACCGTCCTGTTCCTCGTCGTGGTGGCAGCGACGATCACCCGGCCGCGAGGCGTCCCCGAATGGGCGTGGGCGCTGGGCGGAGCGGCGGCCGTCGTCGTCCTCGGCTTCGTCGGCGTCCTGGACGCGCTGAAGGCCGTGGCGGCCGACTGGAACGTGCTCGCGTTCTTCGTGGGGATGACCGGCCTCGCGGCGGTTGCGGAACGGAGCGGCTTCTTCGAGCGCGCCGCCGGCCTGGCGGCACGCCTCGCCAGGCGCAGCGGACTCCGCCTCCTCGTCGCGGTCATCGGGCTCGGCATCGTCATCACGACGTTCCTCTCGAACGACGCCACGGCGCTGATCCTGACCCCCGTCGTGTACGGGCTGGTGGTCTCGCTGGGGATCGATGCCATGCCCTACGTCCTGGCCTGCACGTTCATCGCGGACGGCGCGTCGCTCGTGCTGCCGGTCAGCAACCCGGTGAACCTGCTGGTGCTGGACGGGCTGGGGCTGAGCCTGCCGCGGTATCTCGAGGCCGTGGAGCCTGCCGCGATCGCGTCTGCAGCCCTGACGGGACTGGCGCTCGTGCTGCTCTCGCGACGCTCGGTGCCGCGGCGGCTGCCGGCCAGGGTCCCCGAACAGTCCGGTCCCGGCATCCCCCGGGTGTGGACCGGGCTCGTGGCCGTGGCGGTCGCCTTCGTCGTCGGTGGCCTGCTGGGCGCCCCGCTTGGGATCGTGGCATGCGGCGGGTTCGCACTGCTCCTTGCGCTCGAGGCGTCCGCGCTCGGCCGCCTCCACGGTCGCCCGCTGGAAGGGGTCAGCTGGCCGATCCTCGGGTACGTCGCCGGGATGGTCGTGCTGGTTTCCGCCCTCGAGCGGCTCGGAGTCGTGTCACGGGTGGTCGGCTCGGTCCTCGGCTGGGCGGGAGGGTCGGCTCCTCTCGCGGCCATCGCCTCGAGCCTCCTCGCTGCGACGGGCTCCAACCTCGTGAACAATGTGCCGATGACGCTCGTGATGATCAGCGGCATCCAGGGCGCGCACCTGGCCGGGCCGGTACGGGAGGCCGCGGCTTACGGGGCGATCATCGGCGCCGACCTCGGCCCGAACCTCACGACGGTCGGGTCGCTCGCGACGGTGCTGTGGCTGCTGATCCTGCGGGAGCGAGGGCTCGAGATCCGCGCGGCCGACTACCTGCGCGTCGGGCTCGTCGCGACCCCGCCGATCCTGATCGTGTCGACGCTGCTGATGGTGATGATGGTGCGATGAGAACGGCGACTCCACCCGAGCCGGGACGGGCCCGGCCGCAGACGAGCCCGACGGCGAAGGATCCGGCGGGCCATGGCGGCACCGTCGGGACCCGCATCGATGGCTGACCGCCGGTTGGTGCTGGTGTGCGTGGCGGGCGCCGAGACGGAGGCGTTCTGGGAGCGGGTGCGCACGCTGCTGCCGGCCGACGCCGATGTCGAGCTGTACCACGTGATCGACGATGCCCCTGCGCGTGAGCTCGAGGCGCAGTTCCTGCGGAGGCCGGGACACCCGCCGCCTCCCCATCTCGACGCACGAAGTCGGGCCGCCGAGTCCCGCGGGTCGGACGCCATCCTCGGCGACGCCGCCCTCGCGCTTGGTGGCGCCGCCGGTACGGGGGTCGGTCGTGGCCGGCCCGAACGGTCGATCGTGGAGCACGCGGCCGAGGCCGGCGCTTCGCTGGTCATCGTCGGGTGCAGGCCCGGCGAGCTGTCCACGCCTCCCGAGCCGCACAGCGTGGGCCATGTCGCCCGGTTCGTGCTCGATCATGCGCCCTGCCCGGTGCTCCTCGTGCGCCTCGCGCCCGATTTGGCCGGCCGTCCGGCGGTCCATCGGGCTGACCCCGAATGACTGGGCCCGGTGATTGACAAGGCAACCGGCGCCCGGTATCGTCCGACGACCATGAATCACGTCGCACTGAAGGCGAAGCGCTGGCGGCCCTGCCGGGAGGCACGGGCCTAGGGGCTTCGCTCGGACGACGAACGGGGCCTCCAGGCACGGAGGTCCCAGGGCCGCGGAACCGCGATGGTGTCCGCGGCTTTTTCGTGTCCGGGAACGGACGGACCTCCACCTCGAGCCCCTCCAGGTGAGGAGGCATGCGAGATGCGGACGATCGTCCTCGGAGACGGGCCGATGGGTCGCGCCGTCGCCGCGGGGCTGCGGGATCGCGGCGAGGAGCCGGTCGTCCTCGGCCGCCCGGAGGCGACCCACCCGCCGGCGGTCTTCGGCGGGGCCGACGTCGTCTTCGAGTTCTCGCGGGGAGCGGCGGTCCTCCCCAACCTGGCCGCGGGCCTCGCGGGTGGCTGCCGCGCGTTCGTGGTCGGTACCACAGCCTGGACGGTCGCGACGGCCGAGATCGCCGCGCTGCTGGCCCAGCACGGTGCAGCCGCCGTCGTCGCGGCCAACTTCAGCCCGGGCGTCAACGTGCTCGGGAGGCTCGTCGAATCGGCGACCCGGATGCTCGGTGCACTCCCCGCCTACGACCCCTACCTGGTCGAGTGGCACCGCCGTGGCAAGACGGACAGGCCCTCGGGGACGGCGCTGGAGCTCGGACGACGAATCCTGGGCGCCCACCCGGTCAAGCGCCGCATGGCCGACGGGCCACGCGACGGCCCACCCGAGCCGGACGAACTCGAGGTGGCGAGCGTGCGCGCCGGCTCCTCGCCCGGCATGCACCTCGTCGGGTTCGACGCGCCCGGCGAGAGCATCGAACTGCGACTGACGGCCCGGGACCGCTCCGCGTACGCGATGGGGGCGATCGCCGCCGCCGACTGGCTGCTCCGCTCTCCTCGCCGCCCCGGCATCCACCCGTTCGACTGTGTCGTCGACGACCTGATCGGCTACGAGATCCCTGGAGGAACACGATGAGTCCGTCCGTCCGCTCCGTTGCCGTGGAGACCGGTTCCGTGCCGCGGATCCGGGGCGCGTTCACGGCCCTGGTGACCCCCTTCGACGTCGGCGGGGGCCTCGACCTCGTGGCCCTCCAGCGGCTCCTCCGCTGGCAGGTGGCCGCCGGGATCGACGGCCTCGTGCCGTGCGGCACTACGGGAGAGTCGCCCACCCTCCGCCCGCGCGAACGCGAGCGGGTCATCGCCATGGCGGTCGAGGCGGCAGCCATGGCGGCCGGGGCCGGCAGCTCGCGCCGCCCGACCGTGGTCGCCGGCACGGGCACCAACGACACCGCGGCGACGATCCGTGCGACCCGGCGCGCGGCCGAGCTCGGCGCCGACGCTGCGCTCGTCGTGGCGCCCTACTACAACCGGCCGGACCAGCGGATGCTCGCGGCCCACTTCACGGCCGTAGCCGACGAGGGTGGGTTGCCGGTCGTCGTCTACAACGTCCCGTCCAGGACCGGCTCGAACGTGGACGCCGACACGGTGCTGCGCTTGGCCGAGCACCCGCGCATCGCGGCCGTCAAGGAGGCATCCGGCAACCTCGACCAGATCGCGACGATCATCCGCGACCGGCCCGCGGGCTTCTCCGTGATGGCCGGCGACGATGCCTGGACGCTGGCGGTGCTCGCGATGGGCGGGGACGGCGTCATCAGCGTGGCGTCGAATGAGATCCCGGCGGAGATGGCGGAGCTCTGTGCCGCCGCCTCGGGCGGTGACTGGGAGAGAGCGCGCCGACTGCACCACCGATGGCTGCCGCTCTTCCGCGCGAACTTCCGCGGTGCCCCGAATCCCGTGCCGGTGAAGGCGGCCCTGGCGATGATGGGGTGGATCCAGGACGGGTTGCGCATGCCGTTGCTTCCCCTGGAAGAGCCGGCCCGCGGCAGGCTCGGTGCCATGCTGCGGCAGGAGGGGTTGCTCGTGGCCGAGTCTTCGGGCGTCGTTGGGGCCGGGGCGGGGACGCCGGTTGCCGCCGGAGCGGTGGCATGACGGCGGAGGCGGTCGGCGGGTCCGTGCCCCCGGCGGCCCCCGCGGGCGCGGGCGGCCGGTCCGTCTCCGCGGCGGGCACCGGGGCCGCGCCGGGTGCCGTCTCCGCGGCGGGCACCGGGGCCGCGCCGGGATCGGCCCTGCTCGCGGACCTGGACGCCGGACGCCGGCGGGCCGCGTGGCCGGATCCTGCGTCACCCGACGGGTGGCGGGTCGATCCGGACCTCCGAGCCGAACTGCTGGCCCTGTTCCGCGCCCCGGAGACGCGGTCCTGGTGCATCGACGACCTGTTCGTGTTCCGGGATCGCGCCACGTTGCCCACCAAGTCGCTGCTCGACGGGGAGTGGAGGGTAGTGCCCGGCGGGACCAGCGTCCGGGCGGGGGTTCACCTGGGTCGCGGCGTCGTCATCATGCCGCCCTCGTACGTCAACGTCGGCGCATGGGTGGGGGAGGGCACCATGGTCGACTCGCACGTGCTCGTCGGCTCGTGCGCGCAGGTGGGCGCGCGCGTGCACCTCTCGGCCGGCGCGCAGCTCGGCGGCGTGCTGGAGCCGGCCAACGCGCGCCCGGTGATCGTCGAGGACGACGCGTTCGTCGGTGCGCAGTGCGGGCTGTTCGACGGGGTGCTCGTCGGGCGCGGCGCCGTGCTCGCGGCCGGTGTCATTCTCACGGGGACGAGCCGGATCTACGACCTGGTCGGAGAGCGCGTGCTCGAGGGGACGCCGGACCGGCCGCTCAGCGTGCCACCCGACGCGGTCGTGGTCCCCGCCACCCGGCCGGCCGGCGGGAGCTTCGCGGCGCAACGTGGAATCGGCCTGCAGTGCGCGGCGATCGTGAAGATGCGGGACGAGGGGACGTCGGCGCGGACGGCGCTCGAGGCGGCGCTGCGGTGATGGGCCCGACGACAGCCCCCGGCACCTCGTCGGGCGCGCCACCGGTAGCCCCCGGCACCTCGGCCGCTGGCCCGGCGCCGGGCATCTGGCGGGACGGGCTCGTGGCCGGGCTCGACCCGTCGGTCCTCGCGGCCACCTACGGCACGCCGCTCTACGTCTACGACCTGGACATGGTCGAGGAACGCGGCCGACGCCTGCGATCGGCGCTTCCCGCCCGTTTCGACGTGGCGTATGCCGCGAAGGCCAACCCGTCGCTCGCCGTCATCGCCGCCGCGATCGCGTCCGGGTCGGGCGTCGACGTCGCGTCCTCCGGCGAGCTCGAGGCCGCACTCCGCGCGGGCGCCTCGGCCCGGACCATCGTGGTCACCGGGCCCGGCAAGAGCGACGGCCTGCTAGCCCGCGCAACGGCGATCGGCGTGCGAGCCATCGTCGTGGAATCGCCGGGCGAGCTCGAGCGGGTGGAACGCGCCGCCGAGGCCGCGGGCGTCGTGGCCGGCGTCCTCTTCCGGTTGCCCGCCCACGCCGGACAGACGTTCGGCATGTCATGGGAGGACGCCGTGGACTGCGCGCGGCGTGCGCGTGCCTCGTCCCGGCTCGAGCCGCTGGGTGTGCACGCGTTCGGCGTGTCGGTCGAGCGTGATGCCGGAATCCTCGTCGCACACATCGAGCGCACGGTCGAGGCGGGCCGGCGACTGGCGGGCGCGGCCGGATTCCCGCTCCGGCTCGTCGATGCGGGCGGCGGGCTCGGCGTCCCCTACGCGGAAGGCGATGGCGAGCTGGACCTGCGGACGTTCGGTCGCCTCCTGGCCGGACTGGACGAGGCGTGGGGGTCCGATCCGTCAACGCGGGCGATGGGGGTCATCCTCGAGCCAGGCCGGTTCCTGGCCGCGCCGGCAGGTGCCTACATCGCGCGCGTCGTCGACGTCAAGGGATTGCACGGACGACACGTCGCGGTCCTGGATGGCGGAATCAACCACCTGCTCGCTCCCGCACTCGTGGGCCGCCACCACCGGCTGCGACTGGCCGGGATCGCGGCCCCAGGGCTGGATGGGATCGCGGCCCCAGGGACGGCGGGTGGGGCGCCCGGGCACCCGGCCGGGATCGCGCCTCCGGACGGTCGCGCGCTCGTCCCGACCGACCTCGTCGGCCCGCTCTGCACGAGCCTCGACGTGCTCGACCACCTCGACGCGTTTCCCGAGACGCGTCCGGGCGACCTCGTGGTGGCCCTGGACGTCGGCGCGTACGGATTCACGCAGTCCATGCCCTGGTTCCTGTCCCACGAGGGACCGGCGGAGGTCGGCGTGTCCGGCGGCCGCGCCCACCTCCTTCGCGCCCGGCTGGACCCCGGCGCCATGGTCGACGCGCAGTTCATGCCGGCGGCACTGGAGCCGTAGGCGGCAGCCGCAGGAGGACGGCCGTGACGGCGGCCGCAGGAGCACCGGCCCCGAGCCGGTCACGTCGGCCGCACGAGCACGGGCCTCGAGCCGGCACGTCGGCCGCACGCCGGCCCCGGCCGTCACGTCGGCCGCACCGCCGGTCAGTCGGTCTGGCGTGTAGGACATCTGTTCTAATTCGACGGGAGCGGCTACACTGGACGGGTATGCCGCAGGATCTGCTCGTCGTTCGCGGAGCACGCGAACACAACCTCAAGAACATCACCGTCGAGCTGCCGCGCGACAGGCTCGTCGTGATCACCGGCCTGTCCGGAAGCGGCAAGTCGAGCCTGGCGTTCGACACGATCTACGCCGAGGGGCAGCGCCGGTACGTCGAGAGCCTGTCCGCGTACGCCCGCCAGTTCCTCGGCCAGATGGAGAAGCCGGACGTCGACCAGATCGATGGCCTGAGCCCCGCGATCTCCATCGACCAGAAGGGCGCCAGCCGGAACCCCCGCTCCACGGTCGGCACCGTCACCGAGATCTACGACTACCTGCGCCTCCTGTTCGCGCGGGCCGGTCACCCGCACTGCCCGGTCTGCGGCCGCGAGATCGCCCGCCAGAGCGTGCCCCAGATCGTGGATCGCATCCAGGCGCTCCCCGAGGGCACGCGCCTGCTCGTGCTCGGTCCGCTGGTCAAGGACCGCAAGACCGAGGGCGACCGCGTGTTCGAGGCGGCCCGCCGCCAGGGATTCGTGCGGGTACGCGTCGACGGCGAACTCCTCGACCTCGACGAGGTGCGGTCGCTCGACAAGTACAAGCGCCACACGATCGAGGTCGTGGTCGACCGGCTGATCGTCCGCCGCGCCGACGAGGACGGCGTCGCGTACGGACCCGAGCATCCGAACCCCGACCTGGGGCGGCTGGCCGATTCGGTCGAGACCGCGCTGCGGCTGGGCGAGGGCGTGATGGTGGTGGCGCCGGCCGAGGCGGGCGCGTTCGAGGAGCAGCGCTTCAGCGAGCGATACAGCTGCCCGTTCGACGGGACCATCCTGGAGGAGCTCGAGCCTCGCAGCTTCTCGTTCAACTCGCCGCACGGGGCCTGCCCCACGTGCACCGGACTCGGCGTGCGCCTCGAGATCGACCCGTCCCGGCTGATCCCGAACCGCGACCTGGCGCTGCGCGAGGGCGCGCTGCAGCCGTGGACGCGGATGCCCATGGAGAACTCCTGGCAGCTCAAGATCATCGACGCGATCGCCGAGCGCCACGGGTTCCGCACGGACGTGCCGGTGCGCGACCTCTCGAAGGAGGCGCTCGACTTCCTGCTCTACGCGGAACGCGGCGAGCGTGTCGTGGTCCGCTACCAGCACGACCGCGGCGAGAACTCGTACGAGGCAACGTTCGAGGGGCTGGTGCCCAACCTCGAGCGGCGGTTCCGCGAGACCGACTCCGAGTACGTCAAGTCGGAGATCGAGCGGTACATGGTCGAGCGGCCCTGTCCCGCGTGCGGCGGCAGGCGGCTGCGGCCGGAGGCGCTCAGCGTCACCATCGACGGACGGACCATCGCCGACGTCTCGTCGATGTCGGTGACCGACGCCCTGGCGTGGGCGACCGACCTGCCCGCCCGGCTGAGCGAGCGGGAGTCCACGATCGCACGCCAGGTGCTCAAGGAGATCCGCGCCCGGCTGGGCTTCCTGGTGGACGTCGGCCTCGACTACCTGACGATCGACCGGACCAGCCAGACGCTCTCGGGCGGCGAGGCGCAGCGCATCCGGCTGGCCACGCAGATCGGCTCCAGCCTGATGGGCGTGCTCTACATCCTCGACGAGCCGTCCATCGGCCTCCACCAGCGGGACAACGCGAAGCTCATCGCCACGCTGACGCGCCTGCGCGACCTGGGCAACACGCTGATCGTCGTCGAGCACGACGAGGAGACCATCCGCACGGCCGACTGGGTGGTGGACGTCGGGCCCGGGGCAGGCGAGCACGGGGGCGAGGTGGTCGCCGCCGGTGCGCTCGAGGCCATCCTCGCGGAACCTCGCTCGCTGACCGGGGCCTATCTCCGCGGCGAGGCGTTCGTGCCCATCCCGGATCGCCGCCGGCCGGGCAACGGCAGCTCGCTCGTCGTCCGCGGCGCGCGGGCCCACAACCTGCGCAACATCGACGTCGCGTTCCCGCTCGGCACGTTCATCGTCGTGACCGGCGTATCGGGGTCGGGCAAGAGCACGCTCGTGGCCGAGGTCCTGTACCGGGCGCTGGCCCGCGACCTCTACGGCTCGCGCGACGAGCCCGGCGAGCACGACCGCATCGAGGGCGTGGGCGCGGTGGACAAGGTCATCGAGATCGACCAGAGCCCGATCGGGCGCACGCCCCGCTCCAACCCCGCCACGTACACGGGCGTCTTCGGGCCGATCCGGGAGCTGTTCGCCGGCGTCCCCGAGGCACGGCTCCGCGGCTACAAGCCCGGCCGGTTCAGCTTCAACGTGAAGGGCGGCCGCTGCGAGAACTGCAAGGGCGACGGGATCATCAAGATCGAGATGCAGTTCCTCCCCGACGTCTACGTGCCCTGCGAGGTGTGCAAGGGCAAGCGGTACAACCGGGAGGCGCTGGAGATCCACTACAAGGGCCGGTCCATCTCCGACGTGCTCGAGATGACGGTGGAGGAGGGGCTCGAGCTCTTCTCGGCCGTGCCCGCGATCCGCGGCAAGCTCCAGACGCTCAACGACGTGGGACTGGGCTACATCCACCTCGGGCAGCCGGCGACGACCCTGTCGGGCGGCGAGGCGCAGCGCGTCAAGCTGGCCACCGAGCTGTCACGGCGGGCGACCGGCAGGACGGTCTACGTCCTCGACGAGCCGACGACGGGCCTGCATTTCGCCGACGTCGAGAAGCTGCTGCAGGTGCTGCACCGGCTCGTGGACGCCGGGAACACCGTGATCGTCATCGAGCACAACCTCGACGTGATCAAGACCGCGGACTGGATCGTGGACCTGGGGCCGGAAGGCGGCGCGCGGGGCGGGATGGTCGTCGCGGAGGGGACGCCCGAGCACATCGCCGAGGTCGCGGAATCCGCAACGGGCGAGTACCTGGGCAGGGTGCTCCGCGGCGAGCCGCTCGTGCCGCTGACGGACGTGACGTTCGCGGAGGCCGCCGGGCGCGCAACGGGCGTCGGGTCCAGGCGACCCGTGGCCGACGGGCTCGTGGCCAAGCGGGCCGGTGCGGAGCGCGACGCCGTCGAGGCGCAGGCCGGCGCGCTGCGCGGTCGAGGCGCATAGGCCCGGCACGCCGCGCGGTCGCGGCATCGGCGCCGCGCTAGGCGAGTTCCAGGACCACCGCTTCGACCGTCACCTCGCCTGCCACGGCGGGAATCGGCACGAGCGTCCCCGGAATCGGGACGCCGTCGACCACCAGGTCGCAGACGCGACCGGTGATCCCGCGCCGCTTGCGGATCGCGATCCGGTAGGTCGTGCCGCGGTATCTCCGCGTCACCTCGACGTCGCCCCAGGCCGCGGGGAGCACGGGGTCGACGCGCAGCCCGTCGAGCTCGGGACGGACACCGAGGATCCACTGCGTGACCGCGACGAAGTTCCATGCCGCGGTGCCCGTGAGCCACGAGTTCTTCGCCTCTCCCTCCGACGGGGAGGCGCGGCCGGCGATCATCTGCGCGTGCACGTAGGGCTCGCAGCGGTGGACATCCGAGATGGCCTCGCGGGCTGACGGGCACGTCCGCAGGTAGTAGTCGAGCGCGGCCTCGCCGTGCCCGAGCAGCGTCTCCGCGATCGTCACCCACGGGTTGGCGTGGCAGAACACGGAGCCGTTCTCCTTGTACCCCGGCGGATACGACGAGATCTCTCCGAGCAGCGGGCTGTAGCTCGTGTACGGCGGGTCGAGCAACACGATGCCGTGCGGTGTCGCAAGGCGCTCGCGCACGGATGACAGCGCGGCCGCGGCGCGCCCGTCCGCGAGCCCGACGCCGGCCATCACGCAGAGCCCCTGTGGCTCGATGAACACCTGGCCCTCGCCGCAGTCCGACGCACCGACCGGCGAGCCGGTGCTGTCGTACGCCCTGCGGAACCACGCGCCGTCCCATGCGTGCTCGTCGACCGCGCGTCGCATCCGCGCCGCCCCCGCCACACAACGCGCCGCCTCGGCGGGGTCGCCGCGCCGATCGGCGATCAGTGACATCTCGCGCGACGCCATCAGGAACAGCGCGGCGATGACGACCGATTCGGCGACCCCGCTCTCCCGGTACGGGCCGGCCTGGAACGACTCACCGGGGGTCTCGGCGAAGGAGTTGAGGTTGAGGCAGTCGTTCCAGTCGGCGCGGCCGATCAACGGCAGGCCGTGGGGACCCAGGCGATCCAGCGTGTAGCTGATGCACCGCTGGAGGTGCTCGAACAGCGGCGTCTCGCTGCCGGGCCGGCCGTCGTAGGGCGCCGGCTCGTCGAGGATCCCGAGGTCGCCCGTCTCCCGGACGTACGCGGCCGTGGCGATGACGAGCCACAGCGGATCGTCGTTGAAGTCGGTGCCGACGGCATCGTTGCCGCGCTTCGTGAGGGGCTGGTACTGGTGATAGGCGCCGCCGCTCGGGAGCTGCGTGGACGCGAGGTCGAGCAGCCGCGAACGTGCACGCTCCGGGATCATGTGCACGAACCCCAGCAGGTCCTGCGCCGAATCCCTGAACCCGAGCCCGCGCCCGATCCCGGACTCGTACATCGAGGCCGATCGGGACAGGTTGAACGTGGTCATGCACTGGTACGCGTTCCACGCGTTGACCATGCGGTCCACGTGTTCGTTCCCGGTGTGGACGCGCAGCCCGCCCAGCAGCTCGTCCCAGCGCTCGCGCAGTCCGTCCAGCGCGTCGTCGACCGTGCCGGGCCTCACGTGTCGCTCGATCACGGAGCGCACGCGCCGTTTGTCGATCACCTGCGAGCCGGGTGGGTCGAACTTCGCCGCCGCGGGGTTCTCCGCGTAGCCGAGCACGAAGACGACGTCACGCGTCTCACCGGGCTCCAGCCGGAGCCGGACGTGGTGTGCGCCGATCGGTTGCCAGCCGCTCGCGATCGAGCCGGTGCACGCGCCGCCCTCGACCGCCAGGGGGCGGTCCCAGCCGCGGTAGGCGCCGGTGAAGGCGTCGCGCTGCGTGTCGAAGCTGGCGTCCGGCTCGGAGCATGCGAAATACGCGAAGTGGTCGCGCCGCTCCCGGTACTCGCTCTTGTGGTAGATCACCCCGGCCTCGACCTCGACCTCGCCGATCGAGTAGTTGCGCTGGAAGTTCGTGGCGTCGTCGTTGGCGTCCCAGAGGCAGAACTCGACGGTGCCGAACAGCGACAGCGACGCCGCGACCGGCCGCTCGTTCGTGACCCGAACGCGCCACTGCTCGAGGGTCTCGCCGAGGGGCACGACGTAGACGGTCTCCGAGCGGATGCCGCGCCGGCGCCCGGAGATCACGGTGTAGCCCAGCCCGTGACGGCACTCGTACCAGTCGAGGTCGCGCTGCACCGGCTGCCAGCCCGGGCTCCAGTAGTCGCCGTCCTCGTCGTCGCGCAGGTAGACGTAGCGGCCGCCGAGGTCCAGCGGGGCGTTGTTGTACCGGTACCGGGTCAGGCGGCGCAGCCGGGCGTCGCGGTAGAAGGAGTAGCCGCCGGCGGTGTTGGAGATGATGCCGAAGTAGTCCTCGCTGCCCAGGTAGTTGATCCAGGGGAGGGGGGTGTCCGGGCGCGTGATGACGTACTCCCGCGCGTCGTCGTCGAACCGCCCGTAGCGCATGCGTTCCTCCCCGTGCCCGTCGCGGCAGGCGTCAGCAGGCTCCCTCGAGATACGGCCGGAAACAGGCCACGAAGTGGTCCTCCTCCGCCTCGACGAGGCCCGTCGGGATGCCGTCCGCTCCGGTGCGGTTGGACGCCTCGCCATGCATCGCGTGGTAGACGCAGCGTCCGGCCAGGGGCTGCCCCTGCCCGGACAGCTCGGCCTCGACCTGGCTCCACTTCTCGTGGAGATGCGGCACCGAGGCAATGAGCATCCTCGTGTAGGGATGCAGGGGGTTGCGGTACACCTTCTCGGTGGCGCCCATCTCGACGATGCGGCCGTGGCTGAGGATGACCGTCCGCTGGCTCGCGTAGTAGCCGAGGGACAGGTCGTGCGTGATGAACAGGATCCCGAGGCCGCGGGCCTTCAGGTCTCCCAGCAGGTTGAGCACGTCGATCCGTGTCGAGGCGTCCAGCATGCTGATGATCTCGTCGGCGACGAGGAGCCTGATGTCGAGCAGCAATGCGCGCGCGATGAGCAGCCGCTGGAGCTGGCCGCCACTCAGCTGGTGCGGGTACTTGTGCAGCACCTGGCCCGGATCGAGGCCGACGGACTGCAACGAGCCCTCGACCCGGCTCGTCCACTCGTCCTCGGGCATCGACGTGAAATAGACGCTGCGGATCATCCCGAAGACGTGATCGGCCTTGAAGATCGGGTTGTACGAGCTGAACGGATCCTGGAAGACGCCCTGGACGCGCCGGTAGTAGTCCCTGCGGGGGAGCCTCGCCACGTCCACGCCGTCCAACGTGATCGTGCCGTGCGTGGCGGGCGTCAGCCGCAGGATCATCCGTCCGATCGTGGTCTTGCCGCTGCCGCTCTCGCCGATGAGGGACACGACTTCGCCGGCGGCGACGCCGAAGCTCACCTCCTGCACGGCCCGAAGATCCGTTCCGCCGAACGTGCCCACCCGGTAGATCTTGGTGATCCCGTCGAGCGTCAACATGGCATCACGCCGCGTTCCAGCAGGCGACGGAGTGGTCCTGCCCGACCTGCACGAACGGCGGCTCCTGCTCGCAGGCGGCGGTCGCCAGCGGGCAGCGCGTCCGGAACCGGCATCCCACGGGAGGATCGAGCAGCGGGGGAGGGCTGCCCGGGATTCCCGAGAGCCGGCGGTCCGCATACCTGACGCCGACCTCGGGGAGGGACGAGATCAGCAGCCGGGTGTACGGGTGGCTGGGGTCGCCGATGATGCGGTCGGTTGGCGCCTTCTCGGCCAGCTTTCCCGCGTACATCACGGTGATCGTGTCGGCGATCTGGGACAGGATCGACATGTCGTGCGTGATCACCATCATGCTGCGCACGAGCTTGCGGTCGCGGAAGCCCACGAGCGTCTCCGCCACCGCCTTCTGCGTCGACACGTCGAGAGCGGAGGTGATCTCGTCGGCGATCAGCAGCGACGGGTCGAGCAGCGTCGAGATCACCATGACCATGCGCTGCTTCATCCCGCCCGACAGCTCGATCGGGTAGCGGTCGAGGACGCTCCGCTCCAGGCCGACCAGCTCGAGCCGGCGTTCGATCTCGGGACGCATCGCGGCCGCGTTCACGCCCCTCGACCGCAGCAGGTCGGCGGTCATCCTGCCGATCTTGCGGGTCGGGTTCATCGCACTCATCGCGTACTGCGGGATGATCGAGACGGCCTTGAACCGGAACTCGTCCATGGCTGCCGAGTCCATGACGGGCAGGGGCACGCCGTCGAGGAGCGCCTCGCCGCCGATGTACCGCATCCGGCTGTCGAAGTGCGTCAGGCTCTTGCCGAGCGTGGACTTGCCGCAGCCCGATTCGCCGGCCAGGCCCATGATCTCGCCGTCGGCGATGGCGAACGTGACGCCGTCGAGCGCCTTGACGTCGCCGGCCAGCGTCCGGTAGTAGACCCTGAGGTCCGTCACCTGGAGGCTCATGGGTCACATGTCCCGGAGCTTGGGGTTGAAGATCTCGTCCAGCCCGACGTTCATGACGTACAGGGCCCCGACGATGGCCGTGATCCCCAGGCCCGGCGGGATGAACCACCACCACAGGCCCAGCTGCAGCGCGCTCCACAGGACGGCGCTGTTCATCATGAGACCCAGGGAGATGCCGTCGGTGGGGCCGAGGCCGATGAAGTCCAGCGTCGCGGCGATGAGGATCGCGCCGCCGAAGAGCAGGATGAAGGTCATGAACAGGTAGGAGCCCATGTTCGGGGCGATCTCGCGGAAGATGATCCGCCAGCTGCTCAGGCCGCTCAGCCGCGCCAGGTCCACGAACTCCCGCGAGCGCAGCGAGAACGTCTGGGCACGGACGGCGCGCGCGGCCCACGGCCACGAGGTCAGGCCGACGAAGGCGGCCTCGATGACCACGCCACGGGCGCTCAGGAACGCGGCGATCACCACCAGGACGGCGAGGGTCGGGATCACCAGCACGACGTTCGTGATCATGCTCAGGACCTCGTCGACGACCCCGCCCCGGTAGCCCGCGACGAACCCGATCGTGATGCCCACGAGGGCCGCGAGACCCCCACCGAGCAGCCCGACCAGGAACGTGGCCTGGAGGCCGAAGACGAACTGCGCGAACACGTCCTGCCCGAACGTGGTGGTCCCGAACCAGAAGTCGGCGCTGGGGGCCTGTCCGGTCGGGCCCACGAAGGCCTGCGGATCCGTCGGGTCGAGCAGCGGTCCGACGATGGACATGAGGACGAAGAACAGCACGACCGCGGCGCCGAGGATGATCCGCCGATCACGCATCGCGAAGTACAGCACCTCGCGGCGCTGCCGTACGGCGGCCGGCCCCGGCGCAACCGGCTCACCCGGCCTTGCGACGGCCTCCGGACCCGGTCCATGGGCACCCGGCGTGCCGCGGGGAGACTCGACGTGCACGCTCATGCCGACTCACCCTGCATCCCGACCCGCGTCCGCGGATCGACGACGACGTAGGCCACGTCGATCAGGAAGTTGGCGACGAGCACGCCGATGATCACGAAGAGGAAGACGCCCTGGAGCAGGAAGTAGTCCTCGTTCTGGATCGCCTGGAGGACCAGGTACCCCAGCCCCGGGTACGAGAACACGACCTCCGTGACGAGCGCGCCGGCGACGATCACGCCCAGCGACAGCGCGAGTCCCGTCACCTGGGGGAGCACCGCGTTGCGGAACGCGTATCGCCGCACCAGGCCCTGCGGCGCGCCGAGCGCCTCGAGGTAGTGCGCGTAGTCGGACTCGAGCTCGTAGATGATCATGTTCCGCATGCCGATCGCCCAGCCGCCGAACCCCACCAGGAACAGCGAAAGGAACGGCATCAGCCAGTGGGTGAAGACACTCACGGCGAACTCCCACGTGAGCGTCGGCGACATCGACAGGTCGTACGCGCCGGACATCGGCAGGATCTTCAGGACCGACCCGAGGCCCCAGGCGAGCAGGATGCCGAGCCACATGTACGGCGTCGCCGTCAGGATGTAGCCGATCGGGAGGATCGTGTTGTCCAGCCGCTTGCGCCGAGCCGCATATGCGCCGAACTGGTTTCCGGCGATCCAGCCGAGCATGATCGCCGGGACCAGCAGCGCGAGCGTGTACGGCAGCGCGTCCATGATGATCCCGGTCACCGGCCGCGGGAACAGCCAGACGCTGATGCCCAGGTCGCCGTGGAACAGCGCGACCCAGAAGTTGAGGTACTGCTGCCAGATCGGGTGGTTGAGCCCGAAGGCGCCCAGGAAGTAGCCCATCATCCGGTTGGCGGCGTCGGGCTCCAGCGACATCCGCGAGAGCATCCCGCTGACGGGATCGCCCGGCATGAAGCGCGGGATCATCCAGTCCACCGTCACCGCGACGAAGAACGTCAGGATGTAGGTGACCAGCTTCCGCGCGAAGTAGCGGCGCACGATGCCTCCAGGGCCGTCACGAAACGAGAGCCCCGTCCCTCTCCCTCGTGTGTCGGGAGAGGGACGGGGTCACGCAGAGTTCCTTTTCAGGCCGCCCGCTGCTAGTGGGCTGCCAGCTTGAGCTGCGTGAGCATGAGCACGGCGCCCATGTTCCAGTACCCGCGCCACGTCACGGGCATGTAGTGGGGGCTGCCGGCCGCCGAGGACGGCCAGTTCGTCCAGACGGAGTTGTTGGCCTGCGACCACGCGCCGTTGTACCAGAGCGGAATGATCGGCAGGTCACGGAGCTGGATGGTCTGGATCTTCGAGATGATGCTCTTCATCGCAGCCACGTTGCTCGTCGACGTCGCGTCGAGCTGCTGGACGAGCGTCCAGAGCGTGGCGTTCTTGTACCGACCGTCGTTACCGGCGTTCTGCACCTTCTGGATGGGCTGGCGGAACATCCAGTTGTAGTACGCCCAGGGGGTGTTGGCGATCTGCGCGTCATTGACGATCGCGAGATCGAAGTTGCCCTTCTGGATCTTGTCGGTCCGGTCGTTGTAGGACGGGAAGGCGGTGTGGATCCGGATGCCGCCCGACTTGGCGCTCTGCGCGATCGATTGGATGGACGCCATCCAGTCGGTCCAGCCGCTCGGGACGATGATCTCGAGATTGATCGTCGAGCCGTCCTTGTTGCGGAAGTAGCCGTCCTTGCCCATCTTGTAGCCGGCGTTGGTCAGGATCTTCTTCGCGTCGGTCGGGTTGTACTTGTAGCCGTACTTGGCGACGACCGACTTGTCGATGTACTGGCTCCAGGTCGGCAGGAGGCCGGTGGGATCGGCCGCCTTGACGATCTGCCCGTAGACGTTGTTCACGATCTGGTTGACGTTGATGGACTCGGCCAGTGCGCGACGGAACACCGGGTCGTTCATCGGCTTCTTGGTGTCGTTCGTCGCGAGCCAGGCCGTATTGGCGGAGAGCATGTACGGCGGCTTCGCGTAGTAGGTCTGGATGCCGTAGCCACCGATGCCGCTGACGATGCTGTTGATGCCGGGCAGGAAGTTGTTGCTCAGATCGATGTTGCCGGAGAGCATCTGGCCCAGCGACACGTTGTTGCTGCCGTTGACCTGGTCGATGATGTACTTGGGCTTCATGTCGAGGCCGAGCAGGGCCTTGCCCCACCAGGCGTCGTTCTTGACCCAGACGACCTTCTGCTGGTCATAGGTCAGCAGGGTGTACGGGCCGGATCCGATGGGATCGGGGTTGTTGCCCATCACGTCCGTCTCGGAACGGCCGGTCCAGATGTGCTGCGGCACGATGCCCCAGCTGTACAGCCAGTTCGACCACTCCTGGTAGAGCGCCTTCGAGAAGGTGAACTTCACCGTGAGGGCGTCCACCTTCGTCGCGGTCTGCAGGAAGTTGAAGAGCGTGCTGTACGGCACGGACGGCAGCTTCCCGAGGTTGACCGTGTAGATGACGTCGTCGGCCGTGAGGGGCTTGCCGTCGCTCCAGGTGAGCCCGGAGCGCAGCTTCAGCGTGTACTCCTTCGCGCCCGTCCAGCTGCCGCTCTGGGCCAGCCAGGGGACGAACTTGTCATTGAGGGGGTTGTACAGGAAGAGCGGATCGTAGAGCAGTCCGAGGGTCCCGGTCGTGTAGTCCCAGTTCTTGATCGGGTTGAAGTCGCCGGGCGGTCCGTACATCGTGCCGCTCGTGTAGAGCGTCTCGCTGCGCGGGTACGACGTGGGAATGGTCTGTGCCGCGCCCACGGCCGCCGGCAGGGCAGTCGCGGCCAGGCACAGGCTGGCCAGCATGACCAGAACGGTTCGCTTTGGGCCCAATTCAGTTCCTCCCTCTCGCCTCCCGGGCGAGGTTGCGACACCTGCTACGCAGGGCAGTCAACGCGCGCTCATCCGCGAGGCACACCTCCCACACTCGATTGCCGAATGACAAGCTCCGTCGGCAGGAGCACGCGACGCGGGGCTCTGTCCGCGTCGTCCAGCAGCTGCAACAGGGTTCGCGCAGCCTCGACCCCCTGCTGGCGCACTCCCTGGCGCACCGTCGTCAGGGGTGGATCGAGATGTGCGGCGAAATCCAGGTCGTCGAACCCGGCGAGCGCGACATCCTCCGGGACGCGCAGGCCCCGCGCGCGAATCGTCTCGAGTGCGCCGGACGCCATCGCATCGTTGGCGCAGAAGAGGGCGTCGACGTGCCTGTCCAGCAGCTCCCCGGCCGCGAAGACCCCCGACGCACGGTTGAAGTCGCCGTCGACGACGAGGCCGGCGGGGTCGAGACCGGCACGTCGCATTGCCTGCTGGTAGCCGGTCACCCGGTCCTCGCCCGCCACGGTGCCCCGGCTGCCGGCGATGTGGCCCACGCGGGTCCGGCCGAGTGAGACGAGGTGCGTCGTGATCGCGTCGGCTGCCTGCACGTGGTCGACGTCCACGTAGCTCGCCGAGCGGTCCTCCCGCCGGTGACCGATGAGGACGGTGGGCACCTGTGAGTCGAGGAGCCCGTCGACGAGGGGATCTTCGAGCGTGTTGGCCGAGACGATGACCCCGTCCAGGAGGCTCATCCACAGAATGTGGTCGAGCGTCTCCTTCTTGGTCCGGTTGCCGAGCCAGAGCATCATCGCCGCGCCCCGCTCGGCCAGGTGGTCCGTCACACCCTGCAGCAACTGCGAGAAGTACGGATCCTGAAAGAGGAGATGCGGGTCGACGTGCATCACGACGCCGACGACCCCGGAGCGGCCGGACGCCAGGGTCCTGGCGGCCGCGTTGGGGCGGAAGCTGGTGCGTTCCAGGACGTCCAGCACCCGGCGTCTCGTGCCCTCCGCAACCAGCGCACTGCCGTTGATGACACGCGACACGGTGGCCCGGGAGACGCCGCTGAGGGCCGCCAGATCGTCGAGGGTGTGCGCCGCGGCCTCGCTCGAATTGCCGTTCGAACCGGTGCGGACCAAACCGCCCTCCATCAGGCTGTGGTCTGAAAGCGCTCCCATCCTAGCGCCGTGAACACGCCGGTCATGGGCCATTCGGCACGTATCGACGCCCGTGTGAGAATGGACGGGGGGATGAAAGCGCTTCCCGCACGGAGGGATTCAGCCGCCGCGAAGCCGTTCCCCGTTCGGCCGCCGAAGCTGCCCAGCTTGTCGGCCAGTTCGCACCCGGCCCATACGTTGCGTCCCGGATCCACCCCGCGTTCCGCGCGCGGGCAGCGAGGCCATCTGGCGCTCGGCCCCAACGAACATGGAGGCACCCGTGACAACCCCGGCGAAGGCGCCCCGACGGTCGCAGCGCATCTGGCGCACCCTCGTCGCGATGGCCGCCCTGGCGACGCTGGCCACGATGCTGGCATCCTGCAAGGGCCACCCCGCACTCAGTTCCGCGCCCGTGGCATCGGACCTGCCGGTCGCCTCCGAGGCGGCCGCGAGTGCGACTCCCGCGGGTTCGACCCTCGTGTCCCTGAGCGGGACGGGCCCCAGGACGTCCGACGAGTTCCACTCCAGCGGCGCCAGCGTCGATGTCTCGTACGAGTACACGTGCAGCCCGGAGGGCAACTTCACGGTCAACTTCTACGGGACGAACGGCAGTCCGGTGCTGGCGGATGTCATCGTCGACGAGCTCGGCACGACCGGTGCAGCCAGCGTTGTCGAGAACCTGAACGGCACGACCGGGCCGTTCACTGTGGAGGTCGTGTCGGCGTGCACGTGGACGGTCAAGGTGAGCGGCACGCCCTGAGCGCGCTGCCGGCGAGGGTGGTACGGCTCCGCCGCCACGGGAAGGTGCAAGCCCACGTCCCAGCGGGCGTCGGGGCGATGGGAGGAGCGCGCCGCGACACCGCGGGTTCGGTGCATCGAGGAGGCGTCCGGATGGAGGCGACGTGAGCGGCAGATCATTCCCGTCCGATTTCGCGTGGGGGGCGGCCACGGCGTCGTACCAGATCGAGGGGGCGGTGTCCGCGGACGGCCGCGGCGAGAGCATCTGGGACCGCTTCTCGCACACGCCCGGCCGCGTCGCGAACGGCGACACCGGAGACGTGGCCTGCGACCACTACCACCGCTGGCGCGAGGACGTGGCGATCATGGCCGGGCTCGGCCTCGGGGCGTACCGGTTCTCGGTCGCCTGGCCGAGGGTGATGCCGTCCGGAACGGGTCCCGTCAACGCGGCCGGCCTCGACTTCTACGATCGTCTCGTCGACGAGCTGCTCGCCCGGGGGATCGACCCGCACGTGACGCTCTATCACTGGGACCTGCCGCAGGCCCTGGAGGACGCCGGCGGCTGGCCGGCGCGTTCCACCGCGCTGGCGTTCGCCGAGTACGCGTCGGTCGTGGCGAGTCGGCTGGGCGACCGGGTCACGCACATCGCGACCATCAACGAGCCGCACATCGTGTCGGACCACGGGTACCGCCAGGGCCGCCACGCTCCCGGGCGCGTGGACCCGCCGGCCGCGCTTGCCGCCGCCCACCACCTGCTCGTCGCACACGGACTGGCCGTCCAGGCCATCCGTGCCGCTGCGCCCCGGGTGGCGGCGGGCATCGTCCTGAACCTGGACGCGCTCCACCCGGCAAGCGGCCACGTGCTGGACCTGGAGGCGACGATCGTCGCCCACGACCAGGTCAACCGGTGGTTCCTCGACCCGGTCTCGGGACGCGGCTATCCCGAGGACGGCGCACGCGCGTGGGGGTGGACGGGCCACGAGATCCGCGACGGCGACCTCGCGCTCATCGCGGCTCCCATCGACTTCCTCGGGGTCAACTACTACTCGCACCGGTACGTCCGCTCCCGGTTGCTGCCGCCCCTCGCGCCCATGCCGGGCGCCGACGACGAGCGGACCGGCCTGGGCTGGCCCGTGTATCCGGCGGGCCTGACCGAGGTCCTGCAGTTCACCGCCTCGCGGACCGGCGATCTGCCCCTGTACGTGACGGAGAACGGCGCGGCGTATGCCGCCGACCCGCGCGACCCGACTGTCGATCCCGACCGTGTCCGGTTCCTGCGCCGGCACCTCGAGGCCGCGCTCGACGCGCTCGCGCTCGGCATCCCGCTCCGCGGCTACTTCGCCTGGTCCCTGCTGGACAACTTCGAGTGGGCGCTGGGGTACGAGCCGCGCTTCGGGATCGTCCACGTGGACTACGAGTCGCTGGAGCGCAGGGTCCGGGACAGCGGGCGATGGCTGGGCGAGGTGGCACGGACCGGCCGCCTTCCTGCGGCCGGCGCGGCGGCGATGGACGGCGCTGCCGGCCTGCCTCTCACCGGCCGCGCGCCGTGATCCCGCCCGCGGGCGACGCGGCCGCGGGCCCGCCCGCCCGCCCTGTCGGGCTCCCGTCACCGGTCGCGGGTTCGGCCGGGCCCGCTCCGATCCCCTGGGGGGAGCGGCCTGACGGCGAGGACGGGGTCCTCTGGCGCTCGACCCGGAACCCCATCATCCGTCGCGACCAGCTGGCGCGATCCAACAGCATCTTCAACTCGGCGGTGGTCGCGTTCCGGGGTGGATTCGCGGGCGTCTTCCGCGTGGACGACACGACGCGGGCGATGAACCTCCACGCCGGCTTCAGCGCCGATGGCGTCGCGTGGGAGATCGAAGCGTCACCCATCCGGTTCGAGCCCGGCGACGCGCGCGTGGTCGAGATCCAGGAGACCTTCGAGCACGCCTACGACCCTCGCGTGACATGGCTGGAGGACCGCTACTACGTCACGTGGTGCAACGGGTATCACGGTCCGACCATCGGGCTGGCGTCCACGGACGACTTCCGGACGTTCCGACAGCTGGACAACGCGTTCCTGCCGTACAACCGCAACGGCGTCCTGTTCCCGCGCCGGATCGGCGGCCGGTACGCGATGCTCAGCCGGCCCAGCGACACCGGCCACACGCCCTTCGGCGACATCTTCTTCTCGGAGAGCCCCGACCTCGTCCACTGGGGGCGCCATCGCCACGTCATGGCGCCGCTGCCGTGGACGTGGCAGTCCACGAAGCTGGGGGCCGGGCCGGTCCCGATCGAGACGGACGCCGGATGGCTGCTCATCTATCACGGCGTGCTGACATCCTGCAACGGGTTCGTCTACTCGATGGGCGCGGCCCTGCTGGACCTGGACGAGCCGTGGAAGGTCGTGGCCCGCGGTCGGGACTACCTGCTCTCGCCCCAGGTGCCGTACGAGCAGGTGGGAGACGTGCCCAACGTCGTGTTCCCGTGCTCCGCGCTCGTCGACCACGACCTGGACCGGGTCACGATCTACTACGGCGCGGCCGACACGGTCGTCTGCATGGCGCACGGGCGCCTTTCCGAGATCGTGCGGTTCGTGCGCGAACGATCCTGAGGCAGGTCCTCGACGGGAGGCGCGCATCCCCGGCGCCCACTCGGGGGGGCAGGTAGCATCCGCGCATGCCTGAGATCGATTTCGCCTTCCTTGCCGACGCGGCGGACGCGCGGCCCGGCCAGAAGTTCAACGTCCTCGGCGGCGGCGTGACCCGCATCGGCGGTCCCACCTTTCCGCTCGTCCATCCGCACCTCGCGCTCGTCATCGGCCTGACGGTCGCATCGTCGGAGCTGGGACGCGACCACGAGCTCCAGTTCCTGCTCCTGGGCCCGAACGGCGCCGAGCTGTCGCGCGCGGAGGCGCAGATCCGCGCCGACGGGTGGGCCGCCGGCGGAGGCGACACGTCGGTGACGTTCGCCCTCGACCTGTGGAACCTCACGTTCGCGGAGCCCGGGGACTACTCGCTGCGCGCTCTGATCGGCGGCTCCGAGCGGAAGCGCATGACGCTCACGCTCGAGCGCAGCACGGGGGCACAGGGGAGCGGCGTCGTGCCGCCCTTCCCCCCGCCCACCGGACGGGCGTGAGCGGGATTCATCGGGCAGGCAGCGCGCGGCATCGCGACGCGGGACCGCCGCGCTGGCAGGATCCGCAACTCGACGAAGCCGCGCTGGACGTCGCCCGGCGAGTGCGCCTGGCGGTCGCCGCGCTCCGGGAACACGGTCACGAACGCTGGGTCGCATTCCTCGATCCGCTCACGCCGGCCTTCGAGGATGGAGATCGCGCCGATCTCCTCGCCGCCGCCCGCAGGGCACGTGCCGCGTTCGGGGCACGTGATTCGGTGCTCGACGTGGCGCCGGGCCCCGACACGCTCCAGCTGCGCGACGCCGTCGATCACCTCCAGCTCCTGCTGGAGCGACGCAGGGCGGCCGGGTCGTGACGGGCAGGAACACCTCCGCCGCACCGACCGAGCTCCCGGACGCGTCTCTCCCGGCAGAACCGGCGGCGCCTCCGGCGCCCGAACCTGGCGATGGCTCCGAATGGACGGCGCCGGCACCCGGGATGGGTGACGTGCCGGCAACGGGCCGCCGGCCGGTCGACGAGGGCGCAGATGCCCGGGTCGCGATGGACGGAGTGGAGCGCCGTCCCGAGGCCGCGCAGCCCTGGATCCGCATCCTCGTGCTGTACGGCATCGCCTCGTTCGTGGAGGCCTTCGGCGTCAGCCAGGTCTTCTCCTTCATGCTGATCAACCTGCAGGGCATGGGCGTTCCGAAGGCGGAGATCGGCCCGACCATCGGGGTGCTCAGCTCCCTCGTGTTCGTGCTCGGGCTCCCGATCGTGCCGCTTTGGGGCGTCTGGGCCGACAAGTACAGCCGCAAGGCCGTGATCATCCGGAGCGCGGTCGTGGAGGCGGTCGTCTTCGGCGCGGTGGCGCTCAGCCGGACCCCGTGGCAGCTCGGAATCAGCCTGCTGCTGGTCGGGTTCCAGCTCGGCAACACGGGCGTGATGCTGGCCGCGATCCGGGACGTCACGCCGCGCCATCGGCTGGGGACCGCGTTCGCCCTCTTCGGCGCCACGTCTCCGGTCGGGATGTCGGTCGGTCCGTGGATGGGCGGGATCATGCTCAGCGGGCTGCGCCTGCCGGTCGCCAGCGTCTACTGGCTCTCGGCGCTGCTTTCGATCGCGGTCGTCCTGCTGCTGGCGTTCGGGTCCTCGGAGGTGCGGCCGGAGGTCGTGCCCCAGGGCTCGGTGCGCTCGCTCGCGTACGGCGCGGTGCGCGGCGTCCTGTCGGATCCCGTCGTCCGGCGGCTGTTCATGGTGTTCGGGCTCGCGTTCTTCGGCCGGCAGATCGTCCTGCCGTTCGTGCCGCTGCTCGTGCAACAGCTGGTGGGCGAGGGGAGCGGCCTGGGCGGATCCATCGGCCTGGTGACCGGGGTTGCGGCCCTGGTGGGCGCTCTCGTGTCACCCATCGCGGGACCCCTGGGCGACCGGTTCGGCTTCCGGCCGGTGCTGGCCGTGTCATTCGCGGGTGGCGCGTTGGGCCTGTGCCTCATGCCCCTGGCGTCCGGCATCGGGGTTCTCGCCCTCGTCGTCGTCGGATGGTCGGCGTTCGTCGCCGCCGTCACGGCGATGGTGTTCGGCCTGCTGGCCGTCGAGGTCTCGCCGGAGCGGCGGTCCGCGACGCTGAACCTCGTGTACCTGCCCCTGTACGTGGCGGGAATCGTGGGCCCGTCCATCGGAGGAATCCTGGTCGGCGTCGGCCTGCCGGCGGTGTTCTTCGCCGGTGGCGTCCTTCTCGCGGCGGGGTCCGTCGTCGTCGGGGTGCCCCTGCTGACCGGGCGACGAGGACGGATGCGCGCCGCCTGAGGCTCGACGTCGGTTCTCCCGGCCCGCGAACACGGCCAATTCCGTCTCCCGCTCGCTGGACGCGATGGCTAGACTGGGAGCGCGTGGCAGCCCGCTGTCGGGGTCGGGCGGCGCGGAGCGCCGGAGGGAAGCCAATGCGCGTGCGTGCGGCTCTGGTTGTGGTGGCCCTCCTGGCGACAGTCGCCGCCTGCGGGGGCTCGGCCGCCACCCCCGGCCAGTCCGCCTCGGCGTCACAGCCGGCAGCGTCCCTCGCGGTTCCGTCCGCCGCTCCCCAGCCGACGGTCGAACCGTCGGCGGCGCCGGCCGCGACCCCTGCCACCGGGACGACGTACACCGTCAAGAAGGGCGACACCCTGTGGGCGATCGCCCAGAAGTACAAGACGACGATCAAGGCGATCCAGGACGCAAACCCGGCGCTGACGAACCCCGACGTCCTGAAGATCGGGCAGAAGCTGGTGATCCCGACCCCGTGACCCCCGCTGAGCCAGATGCTGGTGACGCCGACCGCGTGACCTCCGGCTGAGGCGGACGCTCAGCGTTCGCGGAGTTCCGCGTCGGAGAACGCCTCCCCGAGGAACGGCGACGGGGCGTCGGGGTCGTAGACGAGCGTGAGCGAACGACGGGCGCGCGTCCAGGCGACGTACGCGAGCCGTCGCTCCTCCTCGAGCGTCCGTCCGGGGTCGTCCGCCTCCTCGACGCTCCTCCGGCTCGGGAACCGGCCCTCGTCCATCCCCACCACGGCAACGTGGTCGAACTCGAGGCCCTTGGTGCCGTGCGCCGTCGCGAGCAGCAGCGGCGCGTCGTCACGACGAATGGCGGCCCGGCGGCCCCGCGCCTCGTCGACGGCGGCGGCGAGCGCCGGCGCATCGCGATGTCGAGGAGCCCACGCGAGCAGGGCCGCGGCGGCACGTGCACGATCGGGCTCGACGGAGGCCCGCGCCTCCAGCAATCGCTCGAGCAGCGGGGCGGTCATGGCTGGCACCTCCTCGTGCGGCGGCGCTGTCGCGCCGGCACATACCGGCCGGCCGGTATGTGCGGCCGTGCCGTCACGCACGGTGCCGAGCACGTCGTCGATCGCCTGGTCGTCGAGCAGCAGCCCGTCCTCGGCCGCGCGGTAGGGGAGGCCGGCCTCGAGCGCGACGGCCGCGTAGGGAGCGAGTTCGGCGTTCGTCCGGGCCAGGATCGCCCGGGATTCGCCGTCCGGCGCCCGCCACTCGCGGAACAGGCGCCGGGCTCGCGCCACGTCGTCGCCGGGATCGGGCAGGAGGAACAGCCGGCCGGCGGCGGATGGGCCGGCACGGATCGTCTTCGCAAACCGCTCGCGGTTCCGTTCCACCAGGCGGACCGCCCGCTCCACCACGACGGGCGGACACCGGTAGTTGGTCACGAGATCCATTCGACGCAGTCCCGGGAGGGACGAAGCCAGGTCGAGGACGCGGCGCACATCGGCCAGTCGCCACGCATAGATCGTCTGGTCGTCGTCCCCGACCAGGAAGATCCGGTTCGCCGGCGCCGCCAGTACCAGGGCCAGGCGCAGCTGGCTGCGATCCACGTCCTGGACCTCGTCCACGAGCAGTTCGGTGCAGCGCTCGCGCCATCGGGCGAGCAGCGTTTCGTCCGTCCCGAGCGCGCCGAGCGCATGCCGGACGAGGTCGTCGAAGTCCAGTCCGCCTCGCTGCCGAAGGGCGGCTTCGTAGTGGAGGAACGCCCGGACGACCGGACCTGCCGGCTCGCCCCGCGCGGTCGCCGCCTCGACCTCCGCCTCGAGCCGGGCGGTGTCGACGGCGAGGTCGAGCTTCAACCGGGAGAAGCCGTCGTCGAGGCGGCGCATGGCGTCGGACGCAAGGTCCCCCTCCAGCTCGCGGACCAGCGCCGTCCGGTCGATCAGCGGCTCGACGGCCCGCCCACCGTCGCGGAGGATCTCGCGGCCGAGCGCGTGGAACGTCCGGACCCGGACCGCACCCGGATCGGTCGCCAGCGGGGCAAGGGCTGCGGCGACGCGCTCGCCCAGTTCGTCGGCGGCGCGCTTGTTGAACGTCACCGCGCAGATCCGGTCCGGCGCGGTTCCGCTCGCCACGAGCCACGCGATGCGGGCCACGAGCGTCGTGGTCTTGCCGCTCCCTGCCGGGGCCACGCAGAGGACGGGCCCGGGCGGTGCGGTCGCCGCGGCGCGCTGGTCGGGGGCGAGCCTTGCGAGGCGCTCCTCGACCGCCGGATGGAGCGGCATGGGCGCGATCATCGCCGGCACCGATCACCGCGCAGTCCATTGCAGCTTACCGGGCCCCCCGGGCCCGGGCCGAGGCCGATGTTCGGAAATGCGCCAAACGGCCTGCTCCAACGGGGTGGGACAAGGCTATCCTTTCGAGGAGGGGGGAGGGAGTAGCGCCCGGGTGCCCAAGGCGGCCATCAGTGGCCCGCCATCCCCGGGCGCTTGAGGCGGCCGGTGTGTGTCCGGTCCGCCGGGAGGTGCTGCATGCAGCGTGCCATGGGACTGCGCCGCCTTGCGCTGACGGGCGCGGTCGTCCTCGTCGGGGGGTTGATACCTGGTGGAGCCCCGCCCCCCGTCGCGGCGGCGGGGATCTCATTCACGATCCTGCACACGAACGATTTCCACGGTCAGCTGCAGGCTTCGGGCAGCAACCCCGGGCTCGCGCGCGTGGCCTCCTTCGTGAACGGCGTTCGGACCGACAAGGGCGCGGGCAACGTGCTCCTGGTCGACGCCGGCGACGAGATGCAGGGATCCCTCCTGTCGAACCTGCAGAAGGGTGAGCCGACGATCGCCGCGTTCAACGCCACCGGCTATGACGTTGCGACGTTCGGCAACCACGAGTTCGACTGGGGCCAGGTCACCCTGGCGGCCCGCACGACGCAGGCCACGTACCCGTTCGTCACCGCCAACATCGTGAAGAACGACACGGGCAACTGTTCGACCGCCGGCTGGACCAAGCCGGACTTCGCGGACGCTCCGTACACCGTGAAGACGGTCGCCGGCGTGAAGGTCGCCTTCATCGGCGTCACGACGCAGGAAGTGCCGACCATCACGATCGCGTCGGCCACGACCGGCCTGTGCTTCAAGGACCCGGCCGCCTCGATCGAGCACTACTACTCCGAGATGACGGCCGCCGCGGACGTCGTCGTGGTCCTCAGCCACCTCGGGTTCAACGACGGCGGCTACGGCTACGGAATCCCGGTCTACGGCGACAAGACCCTCGCCACGAAGCTCAACACCGACAAGACGCCGGTTTCGCTGATCATCGGCGGCCACAGCCACACGGACCTGTCGGTCCCCGGGGCCAGCGTCGTCGGCAACACCACCATCGGGCAGGCCTACTACAACGGCCGCCAGGTGGGCGAGGCCGACTTCACCTTCGACGCCGCGACGAAGGCGGCGACGGTCACGTGGAAGACCAACAAGATCTCGACCACGGCGGCCGAGGACGCCACCGTCAAGGGCGTCATCGACGGGTATGCCAGCGACGCCGACTACCAGGCCCTCATCAACAAGCCGGTCGGGTACGCGCAGGTCGACCTGCTGCGCGACTACAACGGCGACAACATGATGGGTGACTTCGTCGACGACGCCATCTACAGCTCGCTCAACAGCGACGCCACCAAGGCGAACGACGTCGACCTGTTCATGAACAACGCCGGCGGCATCCGCACCGACTGGTGCGCGAAGGCCGACTCGACCGCGCCCGGCGGCTACACCTGGAGCAGCACGGCATCCGACTGCACGAAGTCGGGCGTCTGGTCCCATGCTCCGATGCTGCTGACGTACGGCCAGATGTTCACGATCCTCCCGTTCGGGAACGCGACGGTCGTCGGCACGATGACCGGCGCGCAGATCCTGGAGGTGCTCAACCAGAGCGCGACCCTCGGCAAGGGAGCGATCCAGGTCACGGGCATCCGGTACAAGTTCTACAACTATGCCAAGGCCGATCCCGCCTCGACTACGACGCCGCCGGCGACGCACACCTACGCGTGGGGCGCCTACGACGCGTGCATCGTGAACCGCACCACCAACAAGTGCGTCCCGCTCGACCTCAAGAAGACGTATCACGTCGGGACGAACGAGTTCCTCGCACCGGCCGGCGGAGACAACTACGGCGGCTTCAAGTACATGAAGAACATCACGTACTGGGGCGACATGCTGGATGCCGTCAACTCGTACGTGTCGAAGACCTACACGCAGGCCCACCCGTACAAGGGTCCGGCCGGGAACGGCAAGCTGGACGGCAGGATCACCCGCGATGGCACCCCGGCCGCCGGGAGCATCGTGCCGATCACGATCCTGCACAACAACGACTCGCACGGGAACCTGCCCGCGTACGAGCAGCTGGCCACGCTGATCAAGCAGGAGCGCGCCTACAACCCGCAGCGCACGCTGCTGCTCGACGGCGGCGACCAGATCCAGGGCGACGCCGCGTCCTACTACTTCAAGACCTCGTTCACGGGCAAGGCGAGCGACGGCACGCCGCTCGACGCTTCGCTGAAGACGGACCCGATCATCGCCGTGATGAACGCGCTGGGCTACAACGCGATGACGCTCGGCAACCACGAGTTCAACTTCGGCGGCGACGTCTTCAGCGGCATCCTCGGCCAGACCACGTTCCCCGTGCTCGGCGCCAACGTCAAGGACGACGGCTCCTACGGGCTGGCGGCCGCGCGCGGCGGGAGCGGCGTGAAGCCGTTCGTGACCAAGCTGGTCGGTCCCGAGAAGATCAGCGTCGCGATCGTGGGCATCACCAACCACCGGGTGCCGAACTACGAGCTCCCGAGCAACATCAAGGGCCTGACCTTCAGCGACCCGCTGAAGGCCGCGCAGACCCTGACGACGAAGCTCGCGCCGAAGACCGACGCGGTCGTCGGCCTGACGCACATCGGCTTCACGACGGATCCGAAGAGCGTCGACGTCGACGCGAACGTCGACACGGCCATGGCCGCACAGGTCACGGGTCTCGATGCCATCATCGGCGCCCACAGCCACACGAGCCCGGTGACGGCGTCCGGTGACTACAAGTACCTGCCGACGATCATTCCCGGGCCGACCGACGACCCGGTGCTCGTCACGCAGGCCTACCGCTACAACCAGTACCTGGGCGAGGTCGTCCTGGGCATGCGCCCGATCGTCGTCGGGACGGTCGATGACGTCAGCATGATGTACGGCGCCGGGACGATCACGTCGAAGGGTGTGGTCTCGGCCCTCACGGCCAAGCTGAATGCCATCAAGTCCTCGTTCGCGAAGGGCAAGAGCTCCGTCGCTGCCACGCAGCTGACGGCGTTCATCTCCTACGTCACCACCCAGCGCTCCGCCGGGACCATCAAGTCCGCGGCAGCCTCGCACCTCATCGCCGACGCGAAGTCGATGAAGACGCATGCCGGCGGCGGGTACGAGACGGTCACTGAGGCAGGGCAGTACCTGGCCGTGACCAAGGACACGCCGGCGGATCCGCAGATCAAGGCGATCGTCGATCCGTACCTCGCGGCGCTGTCGACCTACCAGGACAAGGTCGTGGGCAAGACCACGGCGCCCATCGACACGCTGAAGGCCTTCACCGAGGAGACCAACGGCGCGAACCTGCAGGCCGACGCGTCGGTGTTCGAGCTCGCGCAGCACGGCATCACCGACGTCGACGTCCACCTGTCGGGCGCGATGACCAACAAGAAGATCGCGGATGCCGCCACGGCGGACAGCCCCGTCACCCTCAAGGTGTCGGACATGTTCGCGGCGATGCCCTACGAGAACTCGCTGGTCGTGCTCCGCATGAACGGCCCGCAGATCAAGTCCGTGCTCGAGCGCGGCTACCGCAACTTCTACTACTACAAGTACGTCGACGGGTACGGCGGTTACTCGTATTACACGACGTGCATGATCGACACGAACCTGGCCGGCAAGATCACGTACAACGAGAAGACGGCCTCCGGGTCGAGCACGCCGCCCAAGCCCGACGGCAGCAACGTCGTCTCGTTCACGATCAACGGCAAGGCCGTGAATTTCGCCGATGCCACGACCTACTACAACGTCTCGACCGTCAACTACCTGGCGGCCGGGTCGTGCAACTTCAACGACAACGGCGTGAGCCTCTGGCCACTGAGCCAGATCGTCCACGACACGCAGTACTACGTGCGCGACGCCGTCATCGACTACGTCACGCATGAGGGAACCGTGTCTCCCGCGGTCGAGGGCCGGCTCGTCTTCCAGAACCAGCCATAGCCTGAAGGTCCCGGCACGCTGGGTGCCGGGCAAGCGACCCGAAGCGAGTGGCCCGGCGGAGACGCCGGGCCACTTCCATGCCGGGCGACCGGCAGAATCGCCGCGCACATCGGACCGAGCCGCGTGCATCCGACCGCGCCGTGCACGTCGGACTGTTGCGGGGCCAGGCGCCGAGTCGCGAACGAGAGATGCGTCCCGTTGCCCCCGTCGCGCCCGTATGGGCGCGCCGCTACCCGTTGCCCGCGCCGCGCCGCTACCGGATGCGCGGAGGACGGGCACCCGGTCCACGGCAAACCGGCGGACGTGGTAAAGAGGCAGCGACAGGAGGCCGGGGACGATGACCGAGACGCTGACCAGCGTGACCGACAGGGCGATGTGGATCGATGGGAGGGCCGCCGGATCCGCGCCCGGCCGCTGGATCGAGGTGCTGGATCCGGCGACGTCGCGCGTGATCGCTCGCGTTCCGGATGGCACGGCCGACGACGTGAACCGTGCCGTGACCGCCGCGCGGCGGGCGTTTGCCGCCGGGTCCTGGTCCCGCGCACTCCCGGCCGAGCGCGCCGCGGTCCTCATGCGGATCGCGGACCTCATGGAGGAGCACGGCGCAGAGATCGCGGAGCTGGAGGCACGCAACACCGGCAAGACGCTTCGCATGGCCCGCGAGTTCGACCTGGCGGGCAGCATCGACAACGTGCGCTTCTTCGCGGGCGCCGCACGGAACCTCGAGGGGAAGGCGTCCGGCGAGTACATGCCGGGCATCACGAGCATGCTGCGGCGCGAGCCGATCGGCGTCGTCGGGTCGGTGGCGCCGTGGAATTACCCGCTGCAGATGGCCGTGTGGAAGGTCTTCCCGGCCATTGCCGCCGGCAACACGATCGTACTGAAGCCGGCGTCGCTGACTCCTCTGACGGCGATCCGCCTGGCGGAGCTCTGCTCGGAGGCCGGGCTGCCGGACGGTGTCTTCAACGTCATCACGGGCCGAGGCGAGCTCGTGGGCCCGGCCCTCGTCGAGCATCCCGAGGTCGACATGGTGTCGCTCACGGGCGACACGCGCACCGGGGCCGAGATCATGCGCCACGCGGCGGCGGGCCTGAAACGGGTCCATCTCGAGCTCGGCGGCAAGGCGCCGTTCGTCGTGTTCGCCGACGCCGACCTCGAGGCGGCGGCCAACGGCGCCGTGGCCGGCGGGCTCATCAACGTGGGACAGGACTGCACCGCGGCAACCCGCCTGTACGTGGAGCGGCCGGCCTACGAGCGGTTCCGCTCCCTGCTCCTCGAGCGGTTGGGGACGGTCCACGTGGGCGATCCGTTCGACGACGCCACGGACCTTGGGCCGTTGATCAGCCGGAGCCAGCGCGATCGCGTGGCGGGTTTCGTCGATCGGGCGCGCGAGACAGGTGCGATGGTTGCGACGGGTGGACGGTCCCCCGACGACCCAGCCCTCGCGGACGGCGCCTACTACCTGCCCACGCTGGTTGAGGGTGCCGCACAGGACGCGGAGGTCACGCAGCGCGAGATCTTCGGGCCGGTCCTCGTGCTGCTGCCGTTCGACGACGAGCGCGACGCGGTCGCAAAGGCGAACGACGTCGACTACGGGCTGGCGGGTTCGGTCTGGACGAAGGACGTGCACCGGGCCCTGCGCATGGCCCGCGACCTGCACTTCGGGACGGTGTGGGTCAACGAGCACATCCCCATCACGTCCGAGATGCCGCACGGGGGGTTCAAGCAGTCGGGCACGGGCAAGGACATGAGCCAGTACAGCTTCGACGAGTACACGATCGTCAAGCACGTGGCGCTCGACATCGAGGGTGCGCAGCGGAAGCCCTGGCACGACATCGTCTGGCGCGGCCGCTGACGGCCGAAGGGGAGTAGCCGGGCGATCTCTGGCTGGCCGCTCATCGAGCGAGTGGCGCCGCGGAGGCCGACGACGGTCGTTCAAGGCCGCCCCCGGCCCCCCAAGCGCACCGCGGCCACCCGAAGCGCGGCGCCGCCGCCCCGCTGACAATGAATTGGCGCGCCGTGGCCGCGGGCCGCCCGACGCGCAGCGCCGCCCCGGGGCCGCCGACCGTTGCTACGGGCCACCCTCGAGCGCGTAGCCGACGTAGGCGTCGGGTCCCGTGTGCAGGAAGATCAGCACGTCGCAGGTGGCCATGCCGCTCGGATTCGGGTGCGACTCGAGTAGTGCCAGAAGCGGCACCTCGCCGATGGACGGTTCGAGGATGACCGGTGAGTACCCCGGGGCCATGCCTGCATCGATCTCGGCCCTCGTGAAGACACGGGTGTCGTCGGCCGGGCGGCTGAACGTTCGCCCGCACAGCGGGATCCGCGCCGGAAGCCCGAGGGCCGAGCCGGTCGGTCGGAACTGGGTCTCGACGACGACGAACCCGGCCAGCGCGGCCACGCAGAGCAGCGCCACGAGCAGGACGCCTGCGGCGAGGATGTTCTGCCGTCGCAGCAAGCGCTTTCCGTGGCTGGATCGGTCCATGCAGCCGACGGTCTGCCGTGGTCCGCTGGCGGTCAAGTGCCGTCAGGACGTCGCATGCCTGAGAAGCGCGGTTGGCTTTCATGCAGAACGCGTCCGTGGCGAAACGTATGTAGGTTGGTCGACCGCCGCGGGGGTCGCGGACACGTCCCGGCCGCCCGTGAGCCGCAGGCGCGAGCGTGGCCCCGCACGAGACCGGGCGTTCCGACCGGCACCACGCGTCCCCTGGGCGTCGGACGCCGCCCGCAACCAACATACGGTTCTGTGCCAGCTCGAATTGCAGGAAAGGCGTCAGGGACGCCGATGGTCGGCGCCCGGGAGGTCGCCGGCGCATGGCAGGTCGCCGGCGCGGCCGGCATCGGCGCGCGGGGAGGTCGCCGCAGGCATCGGCGCCCGGGAGGTCGCCCGCGCGCGGCATCGGAGCCGGCCGTTCAGCCGTCACCGCCGCGGCCGGCGCGGCCGCCCTACCCGCCGTGAGGCGGCGGGCACGAATGCCCTAGCATCTGGACGTGATCCCCGAGCTCCAGGCGACCCTTGCTCGCCTTCCCGACCACCCCGGCGTGTACCTGTTCAAGGACGCCGCCGGTGCCGTGCTGTACGTCGGCAAGGCCCAGAGCCTGCGCCACCGCGTTCCCAGCTACTGGCAGCGACGGAACGGACGGGGCGGCAGCTGGGGTGTCTTCTCGGTCGACCAGGTCGCCACGGTCGAGTGGACGCTCACCGACAACGTCAGCGAGGCCCTGCTCCTCGAGGCCAACCTGATCAAACGCCACCAGCCGTTCTACAACGCCCGGCTGAAGGACGACAAGAGCTATCCGTTCATCAAGGTGACGCTCGCCGACGACTTCCCGCGCATCGAGCGCACCCGGAGGCTCGTCCAGGACGGGAGCCGCTACTTCGGCCCGTACGCGTCGGTGACGAGCGTCGACAGCGCCATGGACCTGATCCGGCGCCTGTTCCCGTTCCGGACCTGCACGATCCCGATCCACGACGGCGAGCGCGCCCTCCCAAGGCCGTGCCTCCTGTACGACATCAAGCGTTGCCAGGGCCCGTGCATCGAGGCGATCTCCCGCGAGGACTACCGGCGCGACATCGAGCAGGTGATGCTGTTCCTCGAGGGCCGCCAGGAGCAGGTCACGCGCCACCTCCGTCGCGACATGGAGACGGCATCCCAGGCGCTGGACTACGAACGAGCCGCGTCCCTCCGTGACCAGCTCCGGGCGGTCGAGCGCACGACCGAGAGCCAGAAGATGGCCGCCTATGCCCGGACGCAGCAGGACGTGCTCGGGCTGGCCCGTGGCGCCGGCGAGGCGGCCGTCCAGCTGTTCGTCGTGCGTGGCGGGCGCATGGTCGGCCGTGACGTCTTCACGCTCGTCAGCCGCTCGGAGGTGCCCGACGACGAGGTGCTGGCGGCGTTCGTGAAGCAGTTCTACGCGACCGCGGCATCCGTCCCGCCCACGGTCCTGGTGCCGTTTCCTCCGGCCGAGGCGGAGGACCTGGAGACGTTCCTGACCGAGCGGCGGGGAGCGCGGGTGACGCTGGTGGTTCCCCGGCGGGGCGAGAAGCGGGAGCTCGTCGCCCTGGCCACGCGGAACGCCGAGGAGGCGCTCGCCCGCGAGCAGGCCCGGCACCTCGCCGACCACGGGCAGCTGCTGGTCGCGCTCGAGGAACTCGCCGATGCGCTCGGGCTGCCGGCCGCCCCCGTGCGCGTGGAGTGCTACGACATCAGCACGATCCAGGGGAGCGACACCGTCGGCAGCATGGTCGTGTTCGTCGACGGGAAGCCGGCGTCGAGCCAGTACCGGCGGTTCAGGATCAGGTCCGTCGAGGGCACCGACGACTTCGCCAGCCACCGCGAGGTCCTCCGGCGCCGATTCCGCCGGGCGGCGCTGGAGGCGGAGGAGGGGACCAGCCCCGACGAGGCGCGGTGGGGCATGCCCGACCTCGTGCTGATCGACGGCGGGAAGGGCCAGGTGTCCGCCGCGAAGGAGGTGCTGGACGAGCTCGGGCTCCACGACCTGCCCCTGGCCGGCATCGCGAAGCAGCGCGAGGAGCTGTTCCTGCCCGGGGCTCGGGACCCCATCGTCCTGCCGGGCACATCGCCGGCGCTGCACCTCGTCCAGCGGCTCCGCGACGAGGCCCATCGCTTCGCGATCACCTATCACCGCAACCTGCGCGGCAAGCGGCAGACGCGGTCGGCATTCGACGAGCTGCCCGGCCTCGGGCCCAAGCGACGGCGCGCGCTGCTGCGCACGTTCGGCTCGGTGAAGCGCGTGCGCGACGCGTCGGTGGAGGAGATCGCGGCGGTTCCCGGCATCGGCGCGGGGCTCGCGCAGCGCCTGCACGAGGCACTGGCGGCCGGATGACCGGGATCGGCGGGGTGGGAGCGCCCGTGGGTGCCGAAGCGCCCGACGCTCGCGGCCGAACGAGCGGGATCGGCTGCGTCGGAGCACACGACCATGCGGTCGGAGCGCCCCGCGATGGCGTCGGACGGCCGGGCGATGGCGCCGGAGGGCCGGGCGATGGCGCCGGGGCCCCCGGCGGTCCTGGGGAGGACGCCGGCGTGCCGGACCACCCGTGACGCCCCTCGAGGCCGTCGCCATCATCGGCGCCGGGATGGCCGCCGGCACCGTCAACACCATCGTCGGGTCGGGCTCGCTGATCACGTTCCCCACGCTGCTCGCCTTCGGGTACGCGCCGGTCGTCGCGAACGTGTCGAACACGCTCGGGCTCGTCCCCGGCAGCGCCAGCGGGGTGATCGGCTACCGGCGGGAGCTTGCCGGCCAGCGGTCGAGGATCCTGCGGCTCGGCGTGGCCGCGGCGCTCGGCGGCGTGACCGGGGCCGTGCTCCTGCTGGCACTCCCTGCGTCGGCATTCGAGCGGGTGGTGCCCTTCCTGATCCTCCTGGCGTGCGCGCTCGTCGCCCTCCAGCCGCGCCTCTCCCGCGCGCTGGCGCATCGGCGGCCCGGAGGTGCGGAGCACTCACGCGCGCTGGCCGTGTTCGTGTACCTGAACGGCATCTACGGTGGCTACTTCGGGGCCGCCCAGGGGGTGATCCTGATCGCGCTGCTGGCGATCTTCGTACCGGACGGACTGCAGCGCCTGAACGGCCTCAAGAACGTCCTGACGCTGCTCGTGAACGGGGTCGCCGCCGTCCTGTTCATCGTGCTGGCGCCGGTCTCGTGGCCGGTCGTCGTGCTCATCGCCGCGGGTTCGATCGCCGGGGGCCAGATCGGCGCGGCGGTCGGTCGCCGGCTGCCGCCGCTGGTGCTGCGCGGCATCATCATCGTCGTCGGCACGGTGGTCGCGGTGCGCATGCTCGTGCCCTGACCGGGGCACGCCGGGCCTCCGAGCCTGTTATAGTCCCGCCCGATGCGCCGGATCACCCCCATCCTCATCGTCGTCGTCGGCCTGCTCGCGCTCGTGCTCGACTTCTCGTTCGCGTTCGCGCCCGACCTGACCAACCCCATCACGGGCAACAAGATCGAGACGCGCCTCGGGCTGGACCTGCAGGGCGGCGTCGAGGTCGACTACCAGGTGATGCCCTCGGGCGGCAAGACGCCCACCTCGTCCGACCTCAACACGATCGTCGGGATCATCGACCGCCGCGTCAACGCGACCGGCACGACGGAGCCCGTGATCGAGACGAAGGGCAGCAACCAGATCTCGGTCCAGCTGCCCGGCGTGAGCGACGTGCAGGCCGTTGTCAGTCTCGTCGGATCGACCGGCCAGCTGACCTTCGTGCCGCTGCCGCCGGCCACCTACGGCACGTCCACGGCGGCGGGAACCAAGTCCGTGCCCGCGGACGGCGACCCCATCGATCCCACGCTGCCCCCGCTGTTCGGCGGTGACCAGGTCGCCTCGGCGAACGCCGCGTTCGACTCGACCACCAACCAGCGGGCCGTCGCGTTCACGCTCAAGGACGCCGCCAAGTCGATCTTCTCGCAGTGGTCGTCGAGCCACATCGGTGACTTCTTCGCGATCGTCCTGGACGGCAAGGTCGTGTCCGCGCCCTACATCAAGAGCGCGATCACGGACGGCAGCGGCCAGATCTCGGGCAGCTTCACGGCCGCCCAGATGAACGACCTGGTCACGGTGCTGCAGTACGGCGCTCTGCCGTTCCCGCTGCAGGAGATCTCGAGCCAGAACGTGCCCGCCACCCTCGGCGCCGACTTCCTCCACCGGACGCTGCTCGGCGGGCTGCTCGGCATCCTGCTGGTGTTCGTCTTCATGCTGCTCTACTACCGGCTTCCGGGAGCGGTCGCGGTGACCGCCCTGCTGTACTACTCGGTGGTCGTGCTGGCGATCTTCCGCCTGATACCGGTGACGCTGACGCTGGCCGG
Organism: uncultured Chloroflexia bacterium; assembly: GCA_963757865.1. GTDB lineage: Bacteria > Chloroflexota > Limnocylindria > Limnocylindrales > CSP1-4 > JAJYNJ01. Next base: position 207,239 of record CAVWSU010000021.1, on the reverse strand, counting down.
CATCGCGGGCTTCGTGCTCTCGGTGGGGATGGCGGTGGACGCCAACATCCTGATCTTCGAGAGGACGAGAGAAGAGCTGCGCGCCGGCAAGACCCTGGCGCCGGCCATCGAGGCGGGCTTCAACCGCGCCTGGAACTCGATCTTCGACTCGAACGTGTCGAGCCTGATCACCGCGTTCATCCTCTTCTGGTTCGGGTCGTCCACGATCCGCGGCTTCGCCCTGGTCCTGATGATCGGCGTGCTGACGTCGATGTTCACGGCCATCACGGTGAGCCGGACGATCCTGCGCACGATCGTGCGCTGGCAGTGGACGCGCAAGGCGAGCCTCTACGGGGTGAACGAGGAGGAGTTCGTCACCGCCACGCCGCGAGGCACCCGGCGGACCGAGATCCGTTCATCTCGTGCCTGACGCCCATTGCCGGTCGCTCTCGCCGCGGCCTGCTTCCACCCTGCACATTGACGTGATCGATGTTTGACCTTGTCGGAAAGCGAAACTGGTTCTTCCTGCTCAGCGGGCTGATCGTCGTCCCCGGCCTGTTCTTCATCCTGCTCACGCCACTCACGAACGGCGCGGCAGGCGTGAAGTTCTCGATCGACTACACGGGCGGGACCGAGTGGCAGATCCGGTTCGCCGGGCCGCAGCCCTCCCAGGCCGCGATCCAGGCCGTGCTCGTCGCGCAGGGGCTCCCCGGGTCGGAGGTCCAGGACTCGAGCGACGGCTTCGTCACGATCCGGACCAAGCCGATCGGCCTGCTGCCGCCGGCCCCCGCGGCCACGCCGGTGCCGGTCGCGTCGCTTCCGTCGGGATCCGCTTCTCCCGCCGCGTCGTCGGCTTCGCCGGCGGCGTCCGGGGCCGCCAGTCCGGCTGCCAGCGCATCCGCGGCCGCGAGTGCCTCGCCCGCATCATCGGCGGCAGCGGCCTCGGGGACGTCGCCCGCTCCATCGGGATCTCCGGGCAGCAGTGCGGCAGCCGGGGCAGGCACGAGCCCTGCTCCCAGCGCGAGTGCCGCCGCCATTCCCGTGCCCACCGAGGGCAAGCTCGGTGAGCTGGCCACGGCGCTGCAGGCGAAGTTCGGGCCCATCGCGGAGATCCGCGAGCAGACCACGGTCGGCCCCATCATCAGCTCCGAGCTGACGCAGCAGGCGATCCTGCTCGTCATCCTGGGCTCGATCGGTATCCTGCTCTGGGTGTCCGTCCGGTTCCAGGACGTGAAGTTCGGCGTGTCGGCCATCGCCGCCCTGCTGCACGACGTGATCGTCGTGGTCGGAACGTTCGCGATCCTCGGGACACTGTTCGGCGTCCAGGTCGATTCCCTCTTCGTGACGGCCATGCTGACCGTCATCGGCTTCAGCGTGCACGACACGATCGTCGTCTTCGACCGGATCCGCGAGAACCGGGCCCGGCATGCCGGCGAGCCGTTCGACGCGATCGTCAACCACAGCATCCTCCAGACGCTCGGCCGCTCGATCAGCACCTCGATGACGGTGGTGATCGTGCTGACGGCCCTCCTCCTGATCGGCGCCACCACCATCCGTGAGTTCGTCCTCGCGCTGCTCATCGGGATCGTGTCCGGGACCTACTCGTCGATCTTCAACGCGAGCATGATCCTGGTCGTGTGGCACCACTGGGAGGACCGCCGGCGGCAGCAGTCGCTGTCTCTGGCACGCGCCTCGCGGTGATTCGCGGCGGGACGGGGCGGCTCGCGCGCAGTCGCGCCGCCTCCGGCCACCGCCTCCCACCGTCCGATAAGGGCCGGTGAACCGCGCCGTGGCAGACTCCGCAGTGATGCTACGACCCGTGCACGCCTGGGCCCTCGCGGCGCCCGCGCCCGTCCCGCCGGAGCTGGCCGCCGCAGCCGAACGGCTGGGCGTGTCGAAGCGCCTGGTCGGCGTGCTGGCGGCCCGAGGTGTCGGCGATGCGCGCGCCCTCGAATCCTTCCTCGGCGACCCGCTGGCGGCACTGCACGACCCGGCGCTGCTGCCGGACGCCGCGATCTTCCGGGCCCGCCTCGAACGCGCACGCGAGCACGCCGAGCGCGTCATGATCTACGGCGATTTCGACGCGGACGGGCTCACGGCCCTGGCCGTCATGGTGCTGGCGCTCCGTGCCTGGGGGCTCGACGTCGAGCCGTACGTGCCCAGCCGGTTCACGGACGGGCACGGGCTCTCCCTCGCCGCGGTGGACCGCGCGGTGGAGGCGGGATGCGGGGTCATCGTGACCGTGGACTGCGGGAGCAGCAGCGCCTCCGAGATCGCCGATGCCGCGTCCCGTGGGATCGACGTGCTCGTGACCGACCACCACCGCGTTCCGGAGCGCGGGCCGGGCGGGGCCGCCCTCGTCAACCCACAGCGAGCCGACTCGGGCTACCCGGATGCCCGCCTCACGGGCGCGGGGATCGCCTTCAAGCTCGCCCAGCTGCTCCTCGACGACGGGGTGCCGGAACATCGCGCCGCGTGGCTCGACCTTGCCGACCTGGCCACGATCGGCACCGTCGCGGACGTCGCGCCGCTGCAAGGGGAGAACCGGGCGATCGCCAGGCTCGGCCTGGCCCGCGTGCGGCAGGGGCCCAGGGCCGGCATCGCCGCGCTGCTGCAGGTCGCGGGGATCGCACCCGATCGGATGGACGCCGAGTCGATCGCGTTCGCCATCGCGCCGAGGCTGAACGCCGCCGGCCGGATCGGCGAGGTGACGCTCGCCGCGCGCCTGCTGCTCGCCTCGGACGCCGACGAGGCGGCATCGCTGGCCGCGCAGCTGGAGGAGGCCAATCGATCGCGGCGCGATCTGACGGCCGCCGCCCTCGCCGAGGCACGGGACGTCGTGGGCGAGCCCGGGGACGCGCCGGCCGTGGTCGTGGCCGGGCCCTGGCCGGTCGGGCTGATCGGGCTCGTGGCCGGGCGCCTCGCGGACACGCACCGCCGGCCGGTCGTGGTCTTTTCGACGGAGGCGGACCCGTGGCGCGGCTCGGCACGATCGCCCGGCGGCGGCCTCGACCTCGCGCGCGCCTTCGCGGCGTGTGACCGGCACTTCCTGCGGTTCGGTGGCCACCCGGAAGCGGCAGGATGCGACCTGCGTCCCGGCGCGGTGGACGAGTTCCGGGCGGATTTCCTCGCCCTGGCGGCGCTTGCCCCCGTGGCCGGTGCGGAGCCGCCGCTGCGCGTGGACCTGGCGGTCGGAGCGCTCGAGGTGGACTACGCGCTGTACCGCGAGCTCGAACTGCTGGAACCGGCCGGAACGGGCAATCCCGCCCCGCGGGTGGCCGTGCTGGGCGCAACGGTGACGCGGGTGCGACCAACCTCCGGCGGGCACGTCCAGATGACCGTGTCGAAGGGGCGCGAGGTGCTCGACGTCATCGCCTTCGGCAGGCCGGACCTGGCGGCCGCCGTGACCACCGGCGACCGGGTGGACATCGTGGCGAGGCTCGCCAGCCGCAGGTTCGGCGGCTTCGAGTCGCTGCAGCTCGAGCTCGTGGACGTCGCGACGGCGGGCCAGTGGCAGCCCGCCACCCCGGATTTCGGAAGGGTCGCTGCCGATCGGCGCTCGGAGGTGGCGCCCGCGGCCGCATTTGCGGCTCCCGGCGCACCCGCCGCCGCATTCACGGCTCCAGGCGCACCCGCGGCCGCCGGCGCACCCGCGCCCCCGGCGCACGCCCGGCCGCCGCGCCGTGAGCGATCGATCGCCTCGGGGAAGTCGCCGCCCCGCCGACCGGACCGGCCCGCGCCCCCGAACCCCCGTCCCGGGTGTCGCGTCGCTGCTGTCGCTGGTCGGGCTCGTGGTGGTCGGGGTGCTGAGCTTCGGGCTGCTCGGCGGCTCGCTGCCGGACATCCTGCCCATCCGCCAGATCCACCCCGGGGACGTCGCCAACCGCACGCCGAACCCGGTCGTGGTCTACACGCCCGTCGCCGCCCAGCCGCCGCACGTCCTCGGCACGATCCTGTTTGCGAAGGCGGGCAACCTCTGGTCCGTCTCCGGCGACGATCAGCTGACGAAGCTCACCTCGAGCGGCTCGGACCAGTCGCCGACGTGGTCGCCGGACGGGAAGACGATCTACTTCATCCACGTGGTCTCGAAGAAGACCCAGGTCCCGTGCGAGTACATCTCGTCGGGCGGGTGCGTGCCCGGATCGCGCGTGAACTACACCCTCCAGTACCCGGTGGTGACGCGCATGGCCGCCACGCCCGGCGCCGCATCGACCGCGATCGCGAGCGGCCTCTACTCGCTGCCGGCCGGCGGGCAGTACTTCTACGGCCTGTGGCAGCCGGCTCTCAGCCCCAGCGGCAAGACCTTCGCGCTCGTCAGCGACGCACCGAACCCGTTCATCGACAGTGTCGCGCTCTCCCTGATGGCGGTCGGCGGCGGCCCGGTGACGCGCCTGCCGGTCGGCGAGGCCACCTATTACGGGTACGGGCTGGGCCAGAACGATCCGCAGTGGAGCCCGGACGGATCGGTCATCGCCTACACGTACAACGACAAGTCGGGGGCATTCGGCGCCCCGCGGATCGCGCTCTACGATGTCGCGACCAAGCAGTCCAACTTCCTCACCACGAACGGGTATGCGCAGCCGTCGTGGTCGCCGGACGGCCGGTACATGGCCGCCGTGCGGACCACGTCCGCCGGCCGCAACGTCGTCATCCTCGACGCGCACACGGGCAAGCTGCTCGCCACGCTCACCCACGATGCGCGCAGCTTCGCCCCGACATGGTCGCCGGCGGGCAACCAGATCGCGTTCCTGCGCGCGGCCGGCACGACGATCGATCTCCAGCTCATCACGCTCGGGGGAACGGCGCCGAAGTTCACGGTCGCGAAGGAGGAGCCGCTCACGTCCCAGAGTCAGCTCGACGGAACCTCGCGGCCGACGTGGTTCATCCCGCCCTCCGAGATCCCGACGCCCCCGCCGCCGACACCGGCGCCGTCGGTTGCGCTGCCGTCCGGGGCGCCCGCCGTCTCGGCCTCTCCGTGAATCCATGACGAGTTCCAGCTACCTCGACCGCCTGGGGGCTCGCAGCGCGCGCACCGGCACCGTGCTGTGCCTCGGCGTGGACCCGGATCCGGCCGCGCTGCCCGACGGCATGTCCCCCGACCTGGCGGGCGTCGAGCGCTTCGTCGAGGTGTTGCTGGAGGCCGCGCTCCCGCACGTCGCCGCGGTCAAGCCGAACCTCGCCTTCTTCGAGGCATTCGGCAGCGAGGGGATCGCGGCACTCGAGCGGCTCCGGTCGCGCATCCCGGACGACGTGCCCGTCGTCATGGACGCGAAGCGCGGGGACATCGGCTCCACGGCCGCGCGGCAGGCCATCGCGTTGTTCGACAGGCTCGGGGCCGATGCGGTGACGGTGAGCCCCTACCTGGGGAGCGAGGCGATCGCGCCGCTGCTCGAGCGCGGCGGGCGGTACGCGTACGTCCTGTGCCGGACGTCGAACCCGGGAGCCGGCGAGTTCCAGGACCTGGAGGTGGCGGCCGATGCGGCGGCCGGCTTCCCGGCCGAGCCACTGCACGTCCGCCTCGCCCGGCGCGCCGTGCTGTGGAACGAGCGATACGGCACCGTCGGTCTCGTGGTCGGGGCGACGGCCCCGCGCGAGATGGCCGTCCTGCGGGACGTCGCCCCCGACCTCGGGTTCCTCGTCCCGGGAATCGGGGCGCAGGGTGGGGACGCCGATGCGGCCCTCGCGCACGGTCCCGCCACCGCCGGTTCCGCCGGATCGGTACCAGGCGGTGGCCTGCTGGTGAACGTGTCGCGCGGAATTGCCGGTGCCGCGAGGGGTGCGCCGGATCCCGCGGAGGCCGTCGCGACGGCCGCCGAGGGGTGGGCACGCCGACTGCGGGTGCTACAATCGCACCCCTGACCGTCGGGTCGCCGCCGAGGAGTCGCCCAGATCATGCCTGATATCGGACCCATGGAGATCATCCTGGTCCTGGCCATCGCATTGCTCGTGCTCGGACCGAGCAAGCTCCCCGAGATCGGCAAGAGCCTCGGGTCGAGCATCCGCGAGTTCCGCAAGGCGGCGACTGACGTCCAGGATTCCGTGCGCCTCGATACGACGGCACAGCCTCCCGCTCCGGCCGCTCCCGCGCCGCCGCCCGTCGCCCCCGTCTCCGCGCAGGTTCCGTCCGCGGCCGCCGTCGCGCCGTCACAGTCCCAGTCGGCGGGCTCCGACGAGCCCCGGGTCGGGGCCTGATCCTGCGGCGTCTCGCCCTTCGCCGTGGCTGACCTCGAGGCTGCCACCCCGGCCGACCTGGCACTGACAGGCGGAGGATCGAGGGAACCCTCACCACCGGCCCCTGTCGCGGGCGACGAAGCCGTCATGAGCCTCGTCGATCACCTGGCGGAGCTGCGCCGCCGCCTCGCCATCTCGATCCTCGCGATCGTTCTCGGCTCGGTCGTGGGGCTGTTCCTCGCCCCGCGCGCCATCGAGATCCTGAAGGCCCCCATCCCGGGAGCGCTGCGGTTCACGGACCTGGGCGGCGCGTTCTTCATCCAGCTCAAGGTCGCGGTCGTGATCGGCGTCGTGCTCGCGATGCCGGTGATCCTGTGGCAGCTGTGGCGGTTCATCGCGCCCGGTCTCACGCCGGACGAGCGGCGCCTGGCTCGTCCGTGGGTCCCGCTGGCGTTGCTGTTCTTCGCGCTCGGCGTCGCGGTGGCCTACGTCGTCCTGCCGTTCGCGTCGGCCTTCCTCCTGGGATTCGCCGTGCCGGGCGTGCTCGAGCCGCTCATCACGGCGGAGGCGTACTTCGGGTTCGTCACGATGCTCTTCCTCGCGTTCGGGTTGGTGATGGAATTCCCGATCGTCCTGGTCCTGCTGGGGAAGGTCGGCATCGTCTCGTCCGAACGGCTGCGGAAGAACCGGCGCATGATCATCCTCGGGATCACGATCTTCGCCGTCGTGGTGACGCCAGGTGGCGACCCGATCAGCCCGACCGTGCTCGGCGTGGTGATGTACCTCCTCTTCGAGTTCAGCATCCGCCTGGTCCGCTGGACCGGGCACTGACATCCGCCGCGAGGACGGGCGAATGGCGGAGACGGAGCGCGTGGCCGGCACGGAGCGAGAGGCGGCGATCAGGAACGTGGCGGAGACAGGGCGCGTGGCGGAGACCCGGCGCGTCGCGGAGAGCCAGCACGTCGCGGTGATCACCGGGCTCTCCGGCGCCGGCAAGACCACCACGAGCAAGCTGTTCGAGGACCTCGGCTACACCGTCGTGGACAACCTCCCGGCGGAGTTCCTGCCCGGCCTCGCCGAGCTCGTGGCCCGCGAGCCTGCCAGGTTCGAACGGGTCGCGATCGTGATCGACGTCCGGGCCGGCGACGCTCCTGCCGCGTTCGCCGGCATGATGGACGCCCTGCAGACGCGCGGCCTCCAGCCGCAGGTGTTCTTCCTCGAGGCGCGCGACGACGTGCTCGTGCGGCGGTTCAGCGAGACGCGCCACCGCCACCCGCTCGGCGGGCACCACGGCATCGCTGCCTCCATCGCCCAGGAGCGGCTCGTCCTGGAGCCCCTGCGCGACTGCGCGGACGCGATCATCGACACGTCCGACCTGTCCGGGCGGGAGCTGCGCGAGCGGATCTTCGGCGCGCTCGAGCTCGAATCCGAACCCGAGCGCATGACGCTCCAGCTCGTGAGCTTCGGCTACAAGTACGGGCTGCCCATCGAGGCCGACATCGTCTTCGACGTCCGGTTCATGGAGAACCCTTACTACGACCCCGAGCTTCGGCCGCTGTCGGGCCTGACGGAGCCCGTCCGCAACCGTGTCCTCGGCCAGCCCGCGGCCCAGCAGTTCCTGAAGCTGACCGACGAGTTCTTCGAATTCGCCATCCCCGCGTACGCCGCCGAGGGAAAGACCCGGCTGACCGTGGCCATCGGGTGCACCGGCGGCTACCATCGGTCCATCGCCATCGCGGAGGAGCTGAAGCGCCGCTGGACGGAGCGCGGGTACGGCGGCGTGAGCGTCTGGCACCGCGAGCTCGAGCGGGCGTGAGGGCGGCATGAGCGATAACGGTCGCTCGGGACGGGAGCCGCGAAACGCGGCGGGACGGGAGCCGCGAAACGGGGCGGACCGGGCGCGCCGTACCTCGCTCGGCGGGGGCCGGCTGCGCTACTGGCTGATGCCGGGCATCGGCGTCAAGCGCTGGCTGGCGCTCGTCCTGGTGGGCGAGCTGGCGCTCGCGCTGGCGGGGGCGTTCGCGCTCAAGCAGGTGTACCGGGACATCATCATCCCCGGGCCTCTGGAAGGGGTCGTCTACGTCCTCACCCTGCAGTTCCTCCCGTACGCCGCCCGCGCGGTGCCCCTGCTGGTGCTGGGGATCGCCGTCTTCCTGATCGGCGTGGTCAAGCTGGCTCGCACGCTGCTGCTGCCGTTCGGCGAGCCGTCCGGCCCGCTCGTCGAGGTGATCTACCAGAAGCGCTACCTGGCGCGGGGCCCCCGGATCGTGGCGATCGGCGGGGGGACCGGGCTCTCCGCGCTGCTGCGCGGGCTCAAGGAGCACACGAGCAACATCACGGCCGTCGTCACCGTCGCGGACGACGGGGGGTCCTCCGGCAAGCTCCGGTCCGAGCTCGGGATCGCGCCGATGGGCGACATCCGGAACTGCATCGCGGCCCTGGCCGACACGGAGCCGCTGATGACCCGGCTCCTGCAGTACCGGTTCCCCGACGAGCACGCGCCGATCCCGGGGGTCGGCGGCCACGCGTTCGGGAACCTGCTGATCGCGGCCATGAGCGCGATCGAGGGCGATTTCGAGGAGGGCGTACGGCAGTCGAACCGGGTCCTGGCGGTGCGAGGCCAGGTCGTCCCCGCGGCCCCGGTGCCCCTGACGCTGCATGCCAGCCTGCTCGACGGACGCGAGATCCACGGGCAGTCGGTGATCGCCCGTGCGCCGGGGATCGAGCGGGTATGGGTCACCCCGCCAGACGTCCACGCGACAGTCGAGGTGATCGAGGCGATCGCGGAGGCAGACTTCATCGTGCTCGGGCCCGGCAGCCTCTACACGAGCCTGCTGCCCAGTCTCCTCATTCCCGAGGTTCGGGCGGCAATCGCGGCGTCCAGGGCGCTTCGATGCTACGTGTGCAACGTCGCGACCCAGGTCGGGGAGACGGAGGGCTACGGCCTCGCCGCGCACCTCGGGGCGCTCGACCGACACGCCGGGACGTCGCTCGCGGACGTGGTGCTCGTCAACGACGATTTCACCGCCGCGCGTCCCGAGGGGGACAGGAGCGAGCCCGTGCGCCTGGACTGGAGTCCCCCGCGGACCGGGCCGGAGGTCATCAGGCGCGCCGTGGTCGACTCGACGAATGCGCACAGGCACGATTCGGCGCTGCTGGCCGCGGCGCTCATGGCGATCTACCAGGATCGCGGGCGGTCGCGTCCGGCACTGCGGGTGGCCAGCACCGCATGACCGGCGAGGCCGCACCGGGAGCGGTCACGGCCCGATCGCGGGCGGTGCGGCCCGGCGCGGATGCATCGCCCGGCACGCCCGGCTCGACCCGGCATTTCGGCTCGCCCGACCAGGCTGGATCGCTCGCTCGCTCGTCGGCGCGCCCGGGCCCCCGCCGTGCCGGCTCCGTGGGTCGCGGACTGGCTGGCCCGGCCGGACCCGAGCGGGAGTTCGTGGCCGCCATCCGCGGAGAGTTGGCCTCGGTGGAGCCGACTCGCGCCTGCTGCCGGATCGCCGAGCGGGCCGGCCTCGGGACTGCCGCGACCGGCGAGGCCCACTCGCCGGTCGTTGCGCGGCTGGCGGTTCGTCTCGGGCCGCGATCGGACGCGATGTCCGCGGACACGCCTGCGGCGTTCGACTGGGACTCCGCCGCGGATCACTGCCGGATGTCATGGCTTCGCGGCCTGTTCCTCGCCCGGGGCTCGCTGAGCCTCGGGGCCACGCGCACGCACCTGGAGTTCGTGGTCCAGCCCACGGACGCACCGGTCCTGGCCCTGCGGCTCGCGTCCATCGGGCTGCCGGCCGCGACCCGGCTGCGCCGGGGGAGGGGCGTGGTCACCTGGAAGAGCGCCGACCGCGTCGCCGCGTTCCTGCGCGGCGTGGGCGCGGGCCCGTCGCTGCTCGAGCTCGAGGCGCGCGGTGTCGCGCGGACGCTCCGCGGCGATCTGAACCGCCTGCTCAACGCCGAGGCCGCCAACCTGGAGCGAGCCGTCGGCGCGTCCGCCAGGCAGTTGCAGGCCATCGCGGCCCTGGCCGGCGACGGGCGCCTGGCCGAGGAACGGGAAGCCGTTCGGGCGGTCGCACGCGCCCGCCGCGCGAGCCCCGATGCGACGCTCGGCGAGCTCGCCGGCGATCTCGACGTGACCCGGTCGTCCGTCCAGCGCGCCCTGGAGCGGATCGAACGCCTTGCGCTCCATCCCGCAGGGGCCAAAACCCCATTTGGCCCGGGACGGGACCCGGCCGGGCCCGGATAATCGTCCGATGCGACCGATCATCATTGCCGCCAACTGGAAGATGAACACCACACCGTCGGACGCGGGTCCGCTCGCCGCTGCGATCGCCGCCGTCACCGACGCGCCCGACGTGGAGCGGGTGATCTGCCCTCCCTACGTCTGCCTGGCCCCCGTCCGCGATGCCCTGGCCGGCACCGGCGTCGGGGTCGGCGCCCAGAACGTCCACGTGCGCGACGCCGGCGCCTATACCGGCGAGATCAGTGCCGCCATGCTGGCCGGCCTGGCGACGTGGTGCATCGTTGGGCACTCGGAACGCCGCCGGGACATGGGAGAGACGGACGAGCTGATCGGGCGCAAGGTCGCCCGTTGCCTGGAGTCCGGCCTTCGACCGATCTGGTGCGTGGGCGAGCAGCTCGAGGATCGCGAGGCCGGGCGGGCCGAGGCCGTCGTCCGCGAGCAGGTCCGGCTGGCCCTGGTTGCCGGCGGGCTGGCCGGCGGCGCCTGGGCGGACACGATCGTGATCGCGTACGAGCCGGTCTGGGCCATCGGTACGGGACGCACCGCGAGTGGATCGGACGCGGCGGCGATGGCGGACGCGATCCGGGCCGCGCTCGAGGCGAACGGCTGGACGCACGATCAGGCGCAGGCGGTCCCGATCCTCTACGGCGGGAGCGTCACCGCCTCCACGATCGCGGAGTTCCTCTCGGAACCGTCCATCGACGGGGCGCTCGTGGGAGGCGCGAGCCTCAAGCCCGACGAGATGGCCGGGATCGTCGCCCGAGCCGCCACGACCGCCGCAGCCAGGCGAGCAGCCGCCATCCGGTAGGGCAGGCACGCGGTCGGGCCGCGGCGCGCGCGCGCCCGATCCCGCCGGCGCCGGGGAGGGTCCGTCCGCGCCCGCCCGCGACCCCGGGAACCGATGCCCGGAGCGGCCCGGGAGATCGCGGTCAGGCCGCCGGCTTGGCCGATCCTTTGGCCGATCCCTGGGCAGCCACGGCGGCCGCGGCGGCCGCCACCTGCTCGGGGTCACCGAGGTAGTAGTGGCGCAGCGGCCGGAGCTCGGCGTCGAGCTCGTACACGAGCGGCACGCCGGTGGGGATGTTCAGGCCCACGATCGCATCGTCCGACATCTGGTCGAGGTATTTGACGAGCGCGCGGATGCTGTTTCCGTGCGCCGCCACCAGGACACGCTTCCCGGAGCGGATGGCGGGCGCGATCTCCCCGTGCCAGTAGGGGAGGAACCGCGCGACCGTGTCGATCAGTGCCTCGCACCGGGGCAGATCGCCGGCGTCGAGGTCGGCGTAGCGCGGATCGCGGCCCGGGAACCTCGGGTCGTCGAGATCCAGGGCAGGAGGGCGCACGTCGTAGCTGCGACGCCACAGGCGGACCTGCTCCTCGCCGTACTGCTCCGCCGTCTGGGCCTTGTTCAGGCCCTGCAGCGCGCCGTAGTGCCGTTCGTTCAGCCGCCACGACTTCGTCACGGGAATCCACATCTGGTCGAGCTCGTCGAGGGCGATCCAGAGGGTCCTGATCGCGCGCTTCAGCACGGAGGTGAAGGCGACGTCGAAGACGTACGCACCGTCCCGAAGGACCCGGCCGGCCTCGTGGGCCTCGACGACGCCCTTGTCGGACAGGTCGACGTCGGTCCAGCCTGTGTAGAGGTTCTCCTTGTTCCAGGTGCTTTCGCCGTGCCGGAGGAGCACCAGCCGGTGGAGGGCTTCGCCGGCGTCCGAGGGATCGGAGGAGGAAGTGGTGACGGTGGCATCCATGACCTCATTATCTCCGTCGCCAGCGCGCGCCGTCCCGGGCCGAAGGCCAGCGGCACGAGGGTCCTGACGCCCCCTGCCATACCCGGAGAACCGACGGGCCGGAGCCAGGACGCTCGACTTCCCCGATCCGCCCGACCGCGTGTGCTATCCTTCCCACCCGCGCGACCCGTTCGCATCGGAGGTCCCCGTTCCCTTGAATCCCTTCCTGGCCCTCGCCGAGATCGTCGTCAGCATCGGGCTGATGGCGTCCATCCTGCTCCAGGCGCGCGGCGCGGGGCTCTCGTCGGCATTCGGCGGAGACTCCGCGGTCTACCGCAGCCGCCGCGGCATCGAGAAGCGCCTCTTCCAGTTCACGATCCTGCTCGCGGTGCTGTTCGTCGTCTTCTCGATCGCGGTCTTCCGTCTCGTCGGCTGAGCCCCTCGGGGATCGCGCTCGGGGCCGCCCCATGACCCGCCGCGACCACGCCGTCGTCACACTCGCGCTCGTCGCGCTGATCGCGATCGCCGGTGCGATGGTGCTGCTGCCACCTCCGCCCGACACCACCGTCGGGGCCATCGCCACGCCTGCGCCGACGCCTGCGCCGCGCATCCTCCGCGATGGTGTCGTCGGGTCGATCACCACGCTGGATCCGCTGTTCGCCCGGTCGCGTCCGGAGATCGATGTCGACGCCCTGCTCTTCAGCGGGCTCACCCGGCTGGGCCCGGCCGGCACCGTCCTGCCGGATCTCGCGTCGAGCTGGACGGCCTCGAACAGCGGCCGAACCTGGACCTTCCAGCTCCGGGGAGGCGCCACGTGGTCGGACGGCGTTGCCGTCACGGCGGACGACGTGGTCTTCACGGTGCTGACGACCCAGCGTCCCGACTACCACGGACCGCTCGCGGGTGCCTGGCAGGGCGTGTCGGTGCAGAAGATCGACCGGCTCGACGTCCGCTTCACGCTGTCGACGCCGGTGGCCGATTTCCCCCTGGCCGCGCGGAGCCCCATCCTCCCGTCACACCTCCTCGTCGGGCAGGCGCTGACCGACATCGCCGCCTCCTCGTTCGAGCTGCAGCCCGTCGGCTCGGGGCCGTTCCGCCTCGTCTCGCTCGGCACCTCCGGCGCCCTGCTCCAACGGGTCGACGCGTCGTCGTCCACTCCGTCGGCCATCCCGTCGAACCCACTCGACTGGCAGTCATCGGCTACGGTGCAGCAGATCGCCATCGACCTGTTCACGGACCAGCAGGCGCTCGCCTCGGCATTCCGTTCGGGCACGGTTGACGCGGCGGGCGGGCTTTCATCCGACCTGGTCGCGAGCCTCGCCGCGACGCCGGGTGTGAGCGTGGTCCGGTATCCGCGCACGGTCGCGACTGCCGTGATGCTCAATCTTCGGTTCGGGCACAACCTGTTCCAGAACGTCCACGTTCGCCGTGCCCTGCTGCGGGCCATCAACCGTGACGCGCTCGTCCAGAACCAGCTCGGCGGCCTCGGCGTGCGGGCCGATTCGCTCGTGCCGCCCGGGTCGTGGGCCTTCTCTGCAACGTCGGCCGGGCACGTGGCATACGACACTAAGGCGGCGGCCGCCGACCTCGTCGCGGCCGGCTGGAAGCGTTCCGGCTCCGGATGGCTCCGCCCGGGATCGACGACGAAGGTCACGATCGAGCTGCTGACCGTGGACGCCGCCACGAACCCCCTGGATGCGGCGATCGCCGCGCAGGTGGCCACGGCGTGGAAGCGGATCGGCCTGCCCGTCCGGCTCGTCACGGTGAGCGCTGACCAGCTCGTCAGCGGGCGGCTGGTGCCCGGCAAGTACGACGCGGCCGTGGTCGACCTCAACGTCGGGCTCGACGCGGACCTGTACCCGCTGCTCGCATCCTCCCAGGCCCCCGTTGGTGGCTCGAACCTGAGCGGATTCCAGTCGCCGAAGCTCGACAAGCTCCTCGAGGCGGCGCGCACGTACGCCTCGCAGGCCACGCGGGCGCGGCGCGTCGCGGCCGTCGAGGCCGACCTCGCCAGCGAGATGCCGATCCTGCCCATCGCCTACACGGACTACGCCTACGTGGTCCGGAACACCGTCCAGGGCCCGTCCTCAACGCTGATTTCGGACCCCGGGGAGCGATTCTGGGATGTGCTAACATGGCGCATCGCGACGCCGCCCGGCCAGTGATCGCCGGACGGGACCGGGCCGAGGTGGCGGAATAGGTAGACGCGCTAGCTTCAGGAGCTAGTGCCCGCAAGGGCGTATGGGTTCGACTCCCTTCCTCGGTACCACCCTGGCGGACGGCTCTCGCGGCGCTCGTGCCCAGGTGGCGGAATTGGTATACGCGTACGTTTGAGGGGCGTATGACGCAAGTCATCCGGGTTCAAGTCCCGGCCTGGGCACCACCTCTCCGATCCTCGTTCGACACGGCGCCCGCCGGGCGCCGTGTTCGGTTTCCGGGCGGTTAGCTCAGCTGGTCAGAGCGCCTCGCTTACACCGAGGATGTCGGGAGTTCGAGTCCTCTCACCGCCCACCACGCTCGGGTCACCGGCGGTCGCCGGTGAGGAAGGTCGTCCGGTGCGGATGCCGACCCGGGCGGCCCATCGGGACCCGGTCGAGCAGTACCGGGGCCGAGGAAGCGCCGTGAGCGAATGAGCGAGAGTACGTTCCGGGCGGTCGTTGCCGCCGTGCTGGTCGGCCTCCTGGCGCTGGCCGTCGTCGTCGCCGGCTCGCTCCTCCTGCGCGGGGGCCCCGGACCATCCCCGTCCACCGCCGCAGCGACGTTGTCGGGGCCTGCGACGCCCGGGTCCGCGCCGCCGGCGTCTCTCCAGGGCAGCCAGGCAGCACCGACCGCGACGGGACCGGCGTTCTCCGTGGATATCGTCGGCGTCGGTCTCGTCGCGCGCGGCACGACGTCGAGCGACACCCTCGTGCTTCGAGTCCTCGAGTCCGGCAGGGACGCCATTGCCGATGCCGCGGGCTCGTTCCGCCTCGCCATCACCGACCAGTCGGGCGACGGCACGACGGTGGCGCTGGTGGGCACGCCGACGATCGAGGCGCCCGACTCGCTGGGTGCGAAGGTCTCCCTGGCCGGACCGAACCTGCTCGACGTGCGGATCGCGGGGTCGGATCCGAACAATGTCGAGCTCATGACGATCAGCGGCCTGGGAATCCGGGCGTCGTCGGGCGCGGCCCTCGGCCCGGTCCGCGCGACGCTGGGCGACTTCATCGGATCGCTGCACGGGCAGGCTCTGCCGGTCCTCTCCGGATCTCCGGGCACGGTGACGGCCGGAACGTAGGCCCGCGAGGCGTGGCGACGGCCGCAACGTAGTCCGGCCGGGCGCGTGGACGCAGGAACGTAGCGTGTCCGATCGCCGCCGCACGGCGGCGGATGCCGACGCGGTCTCGTGCCGCGGCAACGGCCACGCGTCCCGCGCGGCGGCGAACGGCAATGCGTCCGGCAGGGGACCGGGCCCCGCGCGCGTGGCCCTGCCGCGGGCCGCTGCTAGCATCGGACGGGTGGCCCGGCCGGGTCGGCCAAGCCGGAGGAGACAACTCACGCGCACTGCATCGAGGCAGGGCATGTCCACCGCGGGTTCTCGCCGCCCGCAACCCGCACCGCGCCGACCCCTGGCCCGGCGCGTTCAGGCGCTGTGGGCGGCTCTCCTCGTGACCGTCCTCGTCGCCGGCTGCGCATCGCCGTCCGGCCCCACGGCCTCCCCGGGCACGCCCGGTGGAACGGGTGCCGGCACGCCGGGCGCGGCGAGGACCCGGCCCGCACCGTCCGGCAGCCCGATGGCCGACAAGCCGGGCAGTGCCGGGACGCCGGCGCCCCAGGTGCCCGCCTTCAGCCACGTGTACCTCATCGTCCTCGAGAACCGCGGACTGTCGCAGGTCCTGGACACCACGACGGCTCCGTACCTGCACGCGCTCATGCAGCAGTACGGCCTCGCCACGAACTACCACAGCGTGGCCCATCCGTCGGAGCCGAACTACCTGGCGCTCTTCAGCGGTTCGACCCAGGGCGTCACGGACGACGGTGTCCACGACATCGCCGCGCGCACCCTCGCGGATCAGCTTGACGCCGCGGGACGAAGCTGGCGTGTGTTCGCCGAGAACGTGCCCCTCGGCTGCTATCGCGGGGCGACGGCGTCGGGCGGCGCCGACGGCCCGGGCAATTACGCCCGCAAGCACGAGCCGGCCATCAGCTTCACGGGGATCAGCGGGAACCCGGCACGGTGCGCCAACATCACGGATTTCAGCCACTTCGATCCTGCGGCCGCCGACTTCGAGCTCATCATCCCGAACCTCTGCAACGACATGCACGACTGCAGCGTGGCGGCCGGCGACAGGTTCCTCGCCTCGTTCGTGCCGCGCATCCTCCAGAGCGCCGCGTGGAAGCAGGGTGGGGTGCTCTTCATCACGTTCGACGAGGGGCAGGGATCCCAGCCCGTCGCGACGCTCGTGATCGCGCCGGACGTGGCCCCCGGCTTCCGATCGCCGCTGGCGCACGACCACTACTCGCTGCTCCGCACGATCGAGAACGCCTGGGGCCTGCCGTGTCTCGCCAACTCGTGCGGCGCCAACGACATGCGCGAATTCTTCCGCCCGGCGCCTCCGGCCGCGAGTCCCTGACGCCGCCGCGGCTTCCGAACGCCAGTGGCGCCAACCCGCGGCGCAGCAGCACGCGGCGCGCCAGCCCCGCGGCGCCCCGGCACGCGCGGCGGTGCCGCGGCACTCGGTGGCCGTGGCACGCGGCCGCCCCGCAGGCTCGCTAGACTGCAGGGAGCCAGGGGTGGGCGCCGCCCATCCTCGTCGGTGGAGGGATCTTCGTGGACCCCATCGTGATCGTCGTGCTCGTGATCCTCGTCGTGGTCGTCGGCGGGGGGATCCTCCTCTACAACGGGCTCGTGCAGCGCCGGATCCGCGTCGACGAGGCGTGGGCGCAGATCGACGTCCAGCTCAAGCGCCGTCACGACCTGATTCCGAACCTCGTCAACGCCGTGAAGGGCTACATGGGGTTCGAGCAGAAGGTCCTCGAGAACGTCACCAACGCCCGCGCGAACGCCGTGGCGGCGGGGGCGAAGGGACCGGCGGCGGCGGCCGCGGCCGAGAACCAGCTGTCCCAGACGCTGCGGTCGCTGTTCGCGGTCGTGGAGAACTATCCCGACCTGAAGGCGAACCAGAACGTCCTCGCGCTGCAGGAGCAGCTGACCACCACCGAGAACCAGATCGCGTTCTCCCGGCAGAACTACAACGCGAGCGTCATGGAGTACAACACCTCCATCGCCACGCTGCCCGGCGCGTTCATCGCGGGTCCCCTGGGCTTCGGCCGCCGGGAGTTCTTCGAGGCCGAGCCGGAGGCGCAGCAGGTCCCGCAGGTCGACCTCACCCTGAGCTGAGGCGATGGGCGTGATCCCCCGCGCCACCTTCTACAGCGAGCAGGCCGGCAATCGGCGCAACTCGCTGCTGCTCATCGTGGTCGTTGCGCTCGTGCTCGCCGGCCTCGGCTTCGCCATCGGGTACGGCGTGAGCGGCAGTCTCGATACCGCGTACATCGTCGTGATCGGCGCGGTGATGCTGTCGCTGCTGCTGACGGCCGGTTCCTACTTCGGCGGCGACTCGCTCGTCCTGGGCACGTCCCACGCGCGCGAGGTCACGGCGCAGCAGGCGCCACAGCTCTTCAACGTCGTCCAGGAGATGGCGATCGCCGCGAACGTCCCCATGCCCCGCGTGTACATCATCGACGACACGGCCCCCAACGCCTTCGCGACTGGTCGGGACCCGAAGCACGCCTCGGTCGCCATCACCTCGGGGCTGCTCCAGAAGCTGGACCGCGAGGAGCTGCAGGGAGTCATCGGGCACGAGATGTCGCACGTGCGCAACTACGACATCCGCTTCGCCCTGCTCGTGGCCGTGCTGGTCGGGAGCATCGCGCTGCTCGCCGACTTCTTCCTCCGCTTCACCTTCTTCGGCGGCGGACCGCGGCGCGGCGGCAACCGCGAGGGCGGGGGAGGCGGCCTCCAGGTGATCGTGTTCGTTGTCGCCATCGTGCTCGCGATCCTGGCGCCCATCTTTGCCCGCCTGGTCCAGCTGGCCGTGAGCCGGCAGCGCGAGTACCTCGCCGACGCATCCAGCGTCGCGCTCACCCGTAATCCGTCGGGCCTCGAACGCGCGCTGGCGAAGATCGCCGGCGACCAGGAGGTCCTCGAGGTGGCGAACCGGGCCACCCAGCATCTCTACATCGTCAACCCCATCAAGAAGTTCGAATCGCGGGCGCAGGGGCTCTTCTCGACCCATCCCCCGATCGTCGCGCGCATCAACCGGCTTCGCCAGCTGACGGGCGATCCGCCGCTCGATCCGGCGGCGATCCGGCAGCTCCAGGGGCTCGATTGAGGGCTTGCCGGGTCGACCGTGGCGGCTGCAATGTGCTACCCTGTCGGCCGCCGAGGGAGTTGGCATCCCGGAGCAAAACGGGCCGAGATAGCTCAGTTGGTAGAGCACGCGACTGAAAATCGCGGTGTCGCCAGTTCGATCCTGGCTCTCGGCACCATAGAACGAGCCCGGAATGGCCGGGCAGCGATCGGGCGGAAGTGGCTCAGTTGGTAGAGCATCACCTTGCCAAGGTGAGGGTCGCGGGTTCGAGTCCCGTCTTCCGCTCCACTCTCTCCCTCGGACCGGCCCTCGACAACCGCTGGCCCTTCGTCTAGTGGTAGGACAGCGGACTTTGGATCCGTGAACCGAGGTTCGAATCCTCGAGGGCCAGCCAGCACACGGCCCGGTCTGCAGGCGGCGGGGCGACGTACCCAAGTGGTTAAGGGGGAGGTCTGCAAAACCTCTATTCACCGGTTCGAATCCGGTCGTCGCCTCCACTTCTGAGCACCAATCAGGCCCCACCGGGGGCCTGATCTGATTCCTGGCCGGGCACGGCCGGGAAACGCGGGCGGCGCCGCGCCCGCGCGCCCGGTGTGGATCCATTGCACCGCGCAGTCCATATGGCCCTACCCGATCGGGTAGCACGAGTCTACCGTGACTGTCCTCGCGGGGGCAACGACGCGCGGTCTGCCCAATCCGGCCGCCCGTGACCGCGCCGAGCCGCTGGCGACCGACCGCGTGGACAGGGGGAGGGCAGCGGATGCTCGTCCACACTCGCGTCACGGGCCATGTCGACGTGCCGCTCGAAGTGGCCTGGCAGGTGCTCGCGGATTTCAGGACCATGCCCGCGTGGCACGTCGGGGTGGTCGGCGTGCGGGATGTCGCCGGCACGACCGAGGATGTCGGGTCGACCGCAACGGTGATCCTGAAGGGCCTGGACGGCCCCGTCGACGTCCATGTCGAGGTCACGGCCGTGGAGCCGCTGCGCCTAGCCACGCAGATCGGCCGCGGGCTCGTGAGCTACACGACGACGATGCACTACACACCGGCAGGCCGGGGCTACGACTTCGCCTGGGACCAGGACACGGAGTGGCCTGAGGGCCTTCCCGGCGCCTTCGGCGACGAGGCGTTCGTCGGGCGGTGGATGGAGCAGATGCTCCGCCAGTCGGCAGACAACGCCCGGTTGTTCATGGAGGCGATGGTCCCGCAGCCGGTCTGAGCCGGGCACGGGCGGCGCTTCGGGCCGCGACGAGGCGCCCGGTCGCCCGTCATTCCGCGGGACCACAGGGGGGTTCATCATGCGACGCAGACCTGCCGCGATCTCCGCTCTGCTGTCCATCTTCCTGCTGGCGCTGACCGTCCCGGTCGCCTCGGCCGGCGCGGTGCGCACCGACTTCGTCGGCTTCGTGTTTCCCGCCGGATACCTCGATAATGGCGTTTCGTGTCCGTACACGTGGGTGGCGCAACCGTTGCCGGCCTGCATCGTGGATCCCGGGACGACGACGATGCTCTCCGGAAACCGTGCCCTGATCCGCAACGAGGTCTTCTTCGACCTCGCATACGGGTACCACACGCTCGACGAGGCCCTGACCAACCCGACGCAGCCCACCGAGCCGCGCCGGACCGGGTACAACATCGAGACGTTCAACGCGAACGTCGATTCGACGTTCTCGGGGCCGGCCTGGGGCTCGTGGGAGTTCTACAACTTCGCCGACGAGCTCATGTTCCGTGGGACGTTCACCGCCACGTTCACCAATGGCGCTGCCAGCATGCGGACCAATGGGATCGGGGTCGGCGTCTACGCGGGCCAGCATGTCTGGTTGGACGTGCTCCCCGGTCAGTACGTGAACGTGGCCGGCACGTTCCTGGAGCCCGGATCGGGCGGCGGCGGGCACTGACACGCGCGGACTCGGGCCGGTGCGCGGGGGGCGCGCCGGCCGGGTCCGGGGACGCCCGCGCCGGCGCATGGTCTTCGTCCGTGTACCGCCCGAGGGGCCGGATCAGGTGCAGACCGTGCCCCGCGCCGGGACCGTGAGTGAGATCAGGTACGAGTCGACGGCGTCGTCGATGCAGGCGCTCTTGCCACCGTAGGCCGTGTGCCCTTCGCCCTTGCGCGTCAGCAGCACGCCCGACTCCAGGTCGGACGCGAGCTTGACCGCCCACGCGTAGGGCGTGGCCGGATCGCCGGTGGTCCCGATCACGACGATGGGCGGTGCTCCCCGTGCCCGCGGCGCGACCGGATCATGGGCGGGGTGGAACGGCCAGAAGGCGCACTCGAGACCGCCGTACGCCTCCGACGGGCCGAACCACGGTGCGGTGGTCTTCAGCGTCTGCGCGAGCCGTTCGTAGGTGGCGACACTGGTGGGCACGACCGAATCCGCGCACGTGACGGCGGTGTTCGCGGCCGAGATGTTGCTGAACGTGCCGTTCGGCGAGCGCTGGTCGTACGCGTCGGCGAGCGCGAGCAGGATCGATCCGTCGCCCGCCTGCGCGAGCGCGAGCCCCTGGGCCAGGATGGGCCAGGAGGTCTGGTCGTACATGGCGGCCGCGACCGCGGTCAGCGCCTCGCCCGGCCCGACGGGCCGGGGATCGCCGCTCCGCAGGGCGGGCAGCGGCGACTGGTCGATCCGTGCCATCAGGGCCGAGAACGCGGCCTGGGGGTTGCCGCCGTTGGAGAAGGCGCAGTTCGGGCTCGTGGCGCACGCCGCGAGGAAGCGCGACAGCGCGCCGTCGAAACTGGTCGCCTGCTGCGCGAGGGTCTCCGTGAACGAGAGCGTCGGGTCGACCGCGCCATCGAGCACGAAGGCGCGCACGCGGCCCGGATAGAGGTTCGCGTACGTCGAGCCCAGGAAGGTGCCGTACGAGAACCCGAGGTACGTCACCGTTGCGTCGCCCAGCGCGGCGCGGATGAGATCCATGTCCCGGGCCGCATCGACCGTGCTCATGTACGGCAGCAGGGCGCTGCTGTGGGCCTCGCACCCCGCGTCGAACGACTTCGCGCCATCGATGAGTGCCTGTCGTTCGGCCGCGGTGTCCGGGCTCGGGTCGAGGGCGATCAACCGGTCCATCGCCGGGCCGTCCACGCACTGGATCGGGTCGCTCGCGCCCACGCCGCGCGGGTCGAACCCGATGATGTCGAACTGCGCCCGGAGGCGCGCGGAGAAGACCTGCTGTCCGCCGGACCGGACGAAGTCGACGCCGGAATCACCCGGTCCCCCGGGATCGGTGAGCAGGTCCCCGATCCGTGGGCCCGGACCGGTGGCAGGCAGCCGGATGAGCGCGAGCTCGATGGATCCCACCGCGGGGTTGGCGTAATCGATCGGCACCCGGACCGTCCCGCACTCGAAGGGCGCGCCGCACGATGTCCAGGCGATCGTCCCGCCATGCGAGCCGGACGCGGCTACCGCCGATGCGGCGGGTGAAGCGAAGCCCGAAGCCGCTGGCACGGAGCTCGCCGGGCCGGGAGCTCCGGGCGATGCGGGGAACGCGGACGACGCCGAGGGAAGCGCCGCCGACGCCACGGGTGCACTCGGACGCGTGCTGGGGGGCGTCGCCCCACAGCCGGCTACGGCCAGGACGGCGAGCAGGACGACGAACTGCCGCGAGTGGCTCACGAGGATCGACAGCCTCCACCACGCAATCGGGCCAGGGAAGCGCCCATCCTACGGCCGATCGCGAAGTGTCGCGGCCGAGAGGCCCCGCGACCACGCGGCGAGGTGTGGCCGCACCTGGTCGGGCAGCGTACGGGCCAGGGGCTCGTGGGGCCGTCATCCGGAGGCGCGAGCAGCGAACAGCCGCGTGACGCCGGGCTACGCGGTGAGCCTGCCCCTGACGGCCGGCCGCAGGTGGTGCGCCAGGGTCGAGACGCACAACCACACGACCACGGCGAGCAACAGGATCGTGAAGAGGTGGCTGCCGAGCGGCTGGTCGAGGAGGACCACGGCCGCCAGGACGGCCACGCCAACCACGGCCCGCCAGGCATCCCGGGCCGGCAGCGGCCACATGGCCGGCAGGAGGAGAAAGACGAGCACGCAGTCCTGGATGAACAGGTTGGGGTTCACGAGCAGCACGACCCCGACCCCGGCGGCGATCATCCGACGCCCGGCAGCCGATCCGAACCCCGGGCGCTCCATCGCGGCCGCGGCGAGCCACAGCGCCACGAGCCCGGCAACCAGCGCCGCCCACAGCACGTCGACCACCGTCACGGCGCCCTGGCCGAAGAAGCCGACCAGCATCCCGTTCAGGCCCTCGCTGGTCCCCAGCTCGCCCTCCCACACGGACCGCACCACTACCCCGGCCCCGTTGAAGTGACTCACGGCGACCTGGACGAGGTAGCCCACGTACTGCACGTAGATCGCGACGCCCGTGAAGGGGAGGCTGAGGATCATGAGCGCCACGCCGCCGAGGATCGTCCAGGCGACGGCGGACCACCGCCGGTCCATCGCGAGGGCGAGCAGCGGCAGGACCACGAGCTGCGGCTTGAGCCACCACGTGGCCAGTGCGAGGCCCGCCAGCCGCCACGAACCTCGGCGTGCTGCCGCAAGCGCGGCCACGCCACCCAGCAGCATCGCGGCGGACCACTGCCCCTCGGCGAGCGAGTGATAGGCCGGGAAGCTGAGCACGACCAGGAGGGCCGTCGCGACTCGTTGGCGAGGCGGAAGGGGCCGGGCGATCGACACGCCCGCGACGATCAGCATCCCCAGGCTCAGGAGAGCCCATGCCAGGCGCGCACCCTCGGCCGGGAGCGCGGCGATCGGCGCGAACGCGACGGCCGCAAAGGGGGGATTGATGAACGGCATGTAGCCGTTGGCACCGACGGGCGTCGGGATGACAGTGCGCTGGATCGCCGTGATCGCGGCAGCGTCGTACAGGTCACCGGGACGCCCCTCGAGCACGAGGCGGCCCGCGGCAAAGAAGGCCAGGAAGTCGTGGTGGATCCCGGCCGCCATGGGCGCCGCGAGCTCCTGGAAGAGAGCCGCGATCAGCGCCGAGCCGACGGCGATCAGGCCGAGCGCGGCGGCCCAGAGAGCCGGGTCGGGGATTCGTCGTGAGCCGGCCACAAAGGCGGTGGAGCGCGACGTGGAGCGGCTGGCCATGCGCGGCGATGGTGCCATGTCCGGCACCGGCGCGTGCTATCCGGCCAGTGCGGGGCTCATCGCCGCCGAGGTTCCGAGCGTCCGTCCCGACGCGTCGAGCGCACGGACGGCGATGACCGATTGCGCCGTGGTCACGTGGATCGCCGTCTCGAAGCCGGCGCGGGCCGCCGAGGCCACCGTGGCGAGATGAACGTCGTCGGGCCCCGCCAGCACCTCCCACCTCGCGAGCTCCGTCGCGCCGTTCCAGCTCGCGTACACCGTGAGGCCCGACCCGCCCGGCGCGAGGGCCATGGTGGGGAGGTCGGTGGGCTCGCCGACCCATTCGAAGCGGAAGTCCCGGTACGACTGGACGGCCGACGGAAACGTGGCGTCGAACACGACACGGCCGGAGGGATCGAACTCGCTGCAGAAGGGCGTACTGCCCCACCCCACGAACATGTTCCCGTTCGCGAGCGCCTGGACGTTGCCCTGGCTCGAGACCAGGTTGGGTTGCGAGCGCGTGAGCGACCGGACGAGCTGCACGGTCCGCGCGCTCTCGTCCACGCGAAGGACCAGCGCGCGGGCCGGGACGGGCGGCGATTCGTCGTCGAACATCGTGATGGTGCCGTCCGCCTGTCGCCGGACGTCGTGCTGCCAGCCGAACGTCGAGCCCGGACCGAAGCGGAAGTCGCTGCGGCGGCCGCCGAGCCGCCACACGATCGCGCCCGTCGATCGATCGATCTTGTACACGGCCGAGGTGTTGCGTGCCGACACGAGCAGGCTCCCGTCCGGCTCGACCGAGATCGAGTTCGTGTGCACGTAGTCCCAAAGGCTCTTGTCGGACGCCGGAGGCTGGACGTACGACTCGTCGACCGCGACGTGATCGATCGCGTGCCACTCCCAGAGCAGCTTGCCGGTCGCGATGTCGACCTCCTGGATCGCGCAATCGAGCACGGAGGGCGACGCCGGCGGACTACCCGCAGGCGACGGCGTGGCAATGGCGGCAGCGGGCGGCCGCGCGCCTGCATCGGCGAAGAAGAGGGCCGTGCCTTCCGGCGTGATCTGAAACTCGTGAAGGTCCGCGGTGCGACGGTCGCCGGCGGAGATGCGGGCAATCTGCCGGTACGACGTGTCGGCGATGACGCACTCACCCGATCCGATTCCGCCGTTGACCGTGCCTTCCCACCACACGAGCACCGGCTGCCCGCGGTACGTCGCGACACGGAAGTCCGTGACGTTCCGACCCCGCACGGGGAGCATCCACACCAGCTCGCCATCGTTGTCGACGATCGTCGGGCCGGCGTCGGCCGCGCCGTTGTTCGGGGTCAGGAACACGAGTCCCGGCGCGACGGGGCCGGCCGGGACGTCGATGTCGATGAGCGGTGCCGACAGGTCGGGCCTCGAACTGAAGCGGACGCCCGCCGCCGTGCCGCTCGCGGCCGGGCTGGCCGTACCCGTGTTCACGCCCAGGAACAAGGGGCTCGGGCTGGGGCTGGGGGCAGCGGCAGTCGTGGCGCGGAGGGCCTCGTAGGCGGCACCGATGGTGGTCCCCGCCACCACCAGGCCGCCAGCAGCCGCCAGGAAACGGCGCCTCGTCCAGGGCCGCCCGCGCTCGTCGCTCATCCGTCCTCGTCCCGGTTCACCACATCTTCGCCCATGGAGTCTGCAGATAGCCTGAAAACCCGGGAGGTGTGTGCGGCGGCGACGTGGCGGATCGGGCCGCCTGGGCCCTGTCGAGATCGCCGCGTCCCCCCGCCTCCCGGCCGACGGCCGCCGCCGCATCGCGGCGCGCGACGGCTGCCGGGTCGCGGCGTGCCGGTCCATGGCATAGACTCCGGAGGCGCCGAAGTGGCGGAACCGGCAGACGCGGCGGACTTAAACTCCGCTGCCGCGCGAGCGGCGTGTGGGTTCGAGCCCCACCTTCGGCACCAGCGGCCCGCAATGCCCGACTTCGCGCCCGGCGCTATGCTCGGCCGGCCGATGCACGTCCCGTCCACCCGTCCCCACCTCCGCGCCCCGTGACCATCCCCGACCCCGCCCGGACGCGCCGCTCGCCGGTGCGCTTCCTCGCCTTCGGCCTCGCCGTGATCGTCGTCCTGGGCACGTTCACCGCGCGCCTTGCCTATCTCCAGGTGGCACAGGGCGGGTACTACGTGGGGCAGGCGGCCGCGAACATGGCGGCACTGGAGCCGATCCCGTCGACCCGCGGGATCATCGTGGACGCCAACGGCCGGCCCCTGGTCGAGAACGTACCGACCTTCGCGGTGGAAGTGATCCCGGCCGATCTGCCGTTTCCCCAGCGGCCGGCCATCGTCACCCGGCTCGCGGAGCTGCTGCATCTCTCGACGACGCAGATCAACGAGACGATCGATGCCAACGCCGGCGCCGTGTTCGACGGGGTCAAGATCGCCACGAACGTCTCCCAGGCCACCGCCCAGCTGATCGCGGAGGATCACCTCGAGCTGCCCGGCGTGCAGGTCGTGGTCGACTCGCGGCGTGACTACCTCTACGGCTCGCTGTTCTCGCAGGTCCTCGGCTACACCGGTCCCATCAGCGCCGACCAGCTCCGGC
Organism: uncultured Chloroflexia bacterium; assembly: GCA_963757865.1. Lineage (GTDB taxonomy): Bacteria > Chloroflexota > Limnocylindria > Limnocylindrales > CSP1-4 > JAJYNJ01. The sequence continues at coordinate 181,117 of CAVWSU010000021.1, read as the reverse complement.
TGCTGCAGTCGCAGGGGTACCTCGCCAACGACGCGATCGGGCAGACGGGGCTCGAGGCGCAGTACGAGCAGCAGCTCCGGGGCACCTACGGAGTCCAGCAGATCGAGCGCGACGCGACCGGGCGGCCGTTGCAGGTGCTGTCCACGCTCCAGCAGCCGGTGGCGGGCGACACGCTGCAGCTGTCGATCGACCTGAAGACGCAGGAACAGGCACAGACGGCCCTGCAGTGGGCGATGCAGACGGCCGGGATCAAGAAGGGCGTCGTGATCGTGATGAACCCGCAGACCGGCGCGGTCCTCGCGATGGTCAGCCTGCCCACGTACGACGACAACCTGTTCGAGCAGGGCATGTCGCTGCAGGCCTACGCCGGCCTGGCCGACAACCCCAACCACCCGCTCCTCGATCACGCCATCGGCGAGATCTATCCGCCCGGCTCGACCTACAAGCTCGTCACGGGCAGCGCCGTGCTCGCCGACGGCAAGCTCGGGCCGGACCAGACCCTCCAGACGTACGGGCACCTGACCCTCGACGGGCAGCGCTTCAACGACTGGAACGGCGTGGGCTTCGGGCCGCTCACGGTGGCCGGCGCGTATGCCCAGTCGAGCGACACGTTCTTCTACCAGGCGGCGGCCCTCGTGGGCATCGACCGGCTGGCCTACTACGCGCACCAGTTCGGCTTCGGATCCCCCACGGGCATCGACCTGCCGGGCGAGGCCACCGGCATCGTGCCGTCGAACGAGTGGAAGATGCAGACCTTCGGCGAATCGATCTTCCCGGGCGAGACGTACCTCGCGGGCATCGGGCAGGGCTACGACGCGGTCACCCCGATCGAGCTCCTCGACGCCTACTGCGCGATGATCAACGGCGGCAAGCTCCTGCAGCCCCAGATCGTGCGCCAGATCACCGCGCCCGGCGGCCAGGTCGTGCAGGCCTTCGCGCCCAAGGTCCGCTGGACCGTCAAGGTCCCTCCGTCCGTGCTGACCTACATGCGCGAGGCCGCCCGTGAGGCCGTGGTGATCCGCCATACCGGGAACGTCGTGGACATGCCCCTGTACGTCGCGGGCAAGACGGGAACGGCAGAGTTCGGGGACGTGAAGATCGGGGGCAACCTCCCGTTCCACTCCTGGTTCGTGGGCTTCGTGTCGCCCAGCGGCAACTTCGCCAGGACCGACTCGCAGCTGGCCATCCTGGCCTTCACCGACAACACGTCGAACAGCATCGGCAACCCGTCCACCGAGCTCGTCAAGTACTTCCTGCAGATGCACTACGGCATCAAGCAGGATTTCCGCCAGCCCTTCCTCATCAAGCCCATCGGCTGACGCTCCCCGCACGAGGTGCCCTGCGTACGCGGGCGACACATGGCTGACCCGGCGCGGCCGCACCGCTCCGCCGTGGCGGCCTGCGGACATGTGCGTAGATGGTTCTGCGATGAGACCGCAAGGGCTCGTTGTCCCTGCAACGCCGCTGCAACCGGTCCCCTGCGAGGATTCGTGGCCTTCCGATTGAACGAGGTCCGGCCGACATGGCGACCATCCCCGCTGAGGCCCGACAGTGGGACGTGAGAATGCCGGGTGTCGACATCGAGTCGGCCCCGCTTCCTGCGCCGCACCCGCTTCCTGCGCCGGGCGCCTGGCACCCCGCGGGCGCACCCCCGGTCCGGCCGCGCACCGGCACCCCCGAACGGCTGCTCGTGCCCCCGGACGCGGCATCGTCCGCCATGGGCGGGCCGTCCGCGATGGGGGCGGCGTCGAGCACGCTACCGGTGGCGTCGACCGCGCGACCGGCGGTCTCGAGCGCGCGACTTGCAGCGTCGACCGCGCGACTGAACGTCCCGGACCGGTCGGCTGCGAAGGCCCTCGTCGCCAGGGCGCGGGCGCTGTGGCCGGGACTCCTGCCGCGACAGCTGGCGGACACCCGGGGGGACCCTCGCCGCATCGTCCGGCTCGCGGCCCGCCGGAGCAACGAGGCGCCCGAGGTCCTCATGCGGATGCTGCTGGGAGACCGGGCCGACTCCGACCGGCGCTAGCGGTCGGCCTGTCCTCCGACGGCCGGGGCGGCTATCCTGCCCCTGGGGATCGCCCGCGATGACCGTGCGGCCCCATCAGAGGAGGGGCCGTGGCCGTCCGGAGCCGCTCGCTCGCGCTCGCCGTTGCTGCGCTGCTTGCCGGCTCGCTCGTCGCCACGGGTTCCGCGTCCGCGTCGGAGGCGGGTGCGCTCCGGCAACTGCCGGTCCGGATCCCTGGGCAGTCCCCCGTGCTCCACGGCGGTCTCTCGCTCGTCGCCGCCTCCTCGACAGGCGGCCATCCGGCGGCGATCGGCGCTCCCGGCGCACGGCTCGGGCCGGACGCCGTCTCTGGCGACATCCCCGTATCGATCACGATCACGGCCGCCGCCGCGCGCGCGACCACCGAAGGCCGGATCGAGGCACTCGGGGGCCGGATCGCGAACCGCGATCCGCGCGGGGTGGAGGCGTACGTCCCCGGTGCTGCCCTCGTGGCCCTTGCGAGCATCCCGGGGATCCTGCGCATCGACCCCATCCGCGGCCGGGTGCCCGCCACGACCCTCTCGGCGGCGGTGACGCTCCAGGGCGGCTCGGCCTGGCAGTCGGCCGGCGCGGGCGGCGCGGGCGTGCGGGTCGGCATCATCGACGGCGGCTTCTCCGGCATCCGCGGGCTGCAGGGCGTGGATCTGCCGGAGAAGATCACCGCCCGCTGCTACACGGCGATCGGGGCCTTCACGTCCGATCTCGCCACGTGCGAGCAGGGTGGCGAGGCGCACGGGACCGCCGTCGCGGAAACCGTCTCGGCGATGGCGCCCGATGCGTCGCTGTGGATCGCCGACCCCACGTCCCAGGACGACCTCCTGGCCACCATCGCCTGGATGACCTCGAACGGGGTGCGGATCATCAACGCGTCGTGGACCGACACCGGCTTCGAGGGGCCGGGGGACGGAACGAGCCCGTACACGGACACCGCGTACGCGCTCGTGGACGATGCCGTGGCGCGGGGCGCGCTGTGGGTGAACGCCGCCGGCAACTCCGGCGAACAGGGCTGGGTCGGGCCGTGGCGCGAGAACGCACAGGGCTGGCTCGAGTTCTCGGGCACGCACACCGCCGACCGCCTCACGCTCCAGCAGGGCGACCACGTCGTCGTGTCCATGCGCTGGTCCGATCCGTGGGGCCGCGCATCCGACGACTACGACCTGGCGCTCTACCAGGCCGGTGATCCCGCACCCGTCGCGTCCTCGAGCGACGTGCAGAACGGCAGGGGCGATCCCGTCGAGACGCTCGAGTACGACGTGCCGGCGACCGGCGACTACGAGATCGCCGCGCACCGGCACAGCGGCGGCGCCGCCGCCCGCGTGCAGGTGATCGTGCAGAGCGAATCCGAGTCCGCGCTGCAGTACGCCGTGCCGGACGACACCCTGACGGCTCCCTCCGACGGCCGGAACCCGGGCATGCTCGTGGTGGGGGCGGTGGACGCGGCGACGCCCGGGACCGTCGAGGCGTACAGCGGACGGGGGCCGACCGTGGACGGACGCATCAAGCCCGACCTGGTCGCGGCCGACTGCGCGGACACCCGGGCGTTCGCTCCGTTCTGCGGGACGAGCCAGGCGACGCCGTTCGTATCGGGCGCGGCCGCGGATGTGCTGTCCGCCCACCCCGGCTGGACGACGGCGCGGCTCGTGCAGTACCTGACGTCCGGTGCGTTCCCGCTCGGCACCCCGACGCCGAACCCGACGGCCGGGTACGGCCGCCTCGCGCTCGGACCGGCACCCAACGTGCCGGCCGGGCTGCGCTTCGTCGACGATCCCGTGGGCGGCGTGGCCGGCTCACCCCTGGTCGTCCAGCCGGTCGTGGAGATCGTCGACGAGCATGGCGACCGGGTGACGGCCGGCCCCGGCGCCGCGCTGCCGGTCACGCTGTCGGCGGCCGATGCCTCGCCGCCGTCCGGCCTGCTTGCCTGCACGGATGGCACCACCGTGACCGCCACCGCCGGGCTGGCGCGCTTCACGGGCTGCAGCCTGGGCGCGGCCGCCACGCATGTCGTGCTCACCGCGACCGCCGGGACGCTCCCGCCTGCCACGGCGGCCCCGTTCGACGTGCTGGCGGGATCCACGCCCTCGGCGGCCCTCGGCCTTGCGGCATCCGCCCCGACGATCACGTGGGGTTCCGGGGCGGCCCTGTCGATGCGCCTGTCCGATCCCGTGGGCGGCTCGCCGGCGCTCGACGGGCGACGGGTGGACCTCCAGTCGTCGGTGGACGGAATCCGCTGGACGTCCATCGCGGCGCTGACGACCGCGGGTGGCGGCACGGCATCCGCGACCTACCGGCCGAGCACGAACCTGTGGTACCGCGCGGTGCTGGCCCCGTCACCCGACCTCGCCGCGGCCGAATCGGCGCCGGTCCGGATCGTCGTCCGCCAGATCGCGCTGCTGCGGCCCGCGGCCTCGACCCGGGTCGTCTCCCGGGGCGCCGCCGTGACCTTCTCCACGACGGTGCGGCCGCTGAGGCCGGAGCTGCCGACGCCGGCCGTGGCGTATCGCGTCTACCGGCTCGTGTCCGGCACGTGGCGCCTCGTCGCGCGGACGACGGTCACGGCGAGGGCCGGGATCGCCTCGTTCACCTGGCGCTTCCCGTCCGCCGGCTCGTGGTACGTGCGCTCACAGGCGGTTCCCACGTCCCTGAACGCGAACAGCATCTGGAGCACGGTGGATCGCTTCGTGGTCCACTGAGCAGCCCTGTGTCAGGTGAGCAGCCCTGTATCAGACCGACTGCGCCACGACCCCCGAAGGCTGCCCCGCGTACGCCGTTCGCGGGATGTCCGGCGCCGAGTCGGGGGCTACCGTACTCGTCGAGGACGGCGGTGTCCCCCCGCGCCGCCGCCCCCTTTCCCGCGTCGGCTCTCAGGCGCCCCTGCCCAGCAGCCGGAACCGTTTTCGCGGCGCGGCCGGATCGCCGCCGGGTTCGGCGGTGCCCGCCACGATCGACGCAAGCTGGGCGAGCCGTTCGGCCGGCTCGGAGCGCGGTGCGGACCGCACCACCGGCACTCCCTCGTTGACGGCCTTGGCGAACAGCAGATCGTGATGAGGCAGTTCGAGGGCCACGGAGGTGCCGAGCGTCTCCTCGATGTCGGAACGCTTGAGCGGCTCGTGCGCGAACAGGTGGTTGACGACGTGGAGCATCCGCTCGGCCAGCCGCCGTTCCCCGAGCACCTGCTCCACCGCGACGAGCGCGCGCAGGGACGGGATCTCGGGCAGGGTGACGAGGACGATGCGGTCCGAGGCCGCGAGGAGCGCCAGCGTCCTCGAATCCAGGGAGCTGCCCGCGTCGACCGCGACGAACATGTACGCCTCTCGGAGCGCATCGAGCGCGCCGACGATCTCGATCGCGGTGATGCGGTCCGCGATCTCCGGATCGTCGGGCGAGCAGAAGACGTCCATGCCGCCGTAGCGCTCGGCGGCGGATCGGACGCCACCTTCCTCGCCACCGAGCAGGTCCGCGAACTGGTGGCGGGGTTTCAGGTCCAGGTGCGTGGGCACCTGTCCCAGCGGCAGTGCCAGGTCCACCAACGCGACCTGCCCGGGCTGGCGCTCGGCCAGGTCGAGGGACACGTTCACGGCAATCGTCGTGGTGCCCACGCCGCCCTTCGCCCCGAAGAACGAGATCACCTGGTGGCGGCGCGTCGCCACGGACGGCTCCGCTTGCACGGGAGTGGTGCCACCCGAGAGCAGGAAGCGCGCCGACAGCGCGTCGACGCGAGCGGCCAGCTCCCGCGCATCGAACGGGCGGGCAATGACGTCGTCCGCTCCGGCCTCCAGGAGCCGGACCCGCTCGTCCACCTCGGCCGTCTGCGCGAAGCACAGGATGGGCAGGGGAGCCGCCAGTGGCGTCGCGCGAAGCTCGCGAACGAGCGCGGCCGCGGCCGTTCCGTCGCCCGGCAGGTCGATCAGCAGCGACGCGTGCCCGGCGGCGTTCGCGACCAGGCCGGGGCCGTCGTCGGCGACGTCCACCGCGTGGCCGGCAGCGCGAAGGATCTCCCCGATCCGGTCGGCCTCGGCCGGATCGGCCTCGAGCAGCAGGATCGAGCTGGCGGGCACGGTCACCTCCGGGTCATGTGCTGATCGGACGGGCGACAGTCTAGCAGCGGGACGGGTGCTATACTCCGCCGGTCCTTTCGGTTCCGCCGGACGATCGTGAGCGCATGGCCTCCGATCTCGAGCGGGGCGATCCCCATTGGAAGGAGAACGTGGCGCATGCGCCGATACGAACTCATGCTCGTCCTCAGGCCCGACCTGGCCGAGGATCGTGTCCAGGCCACCCTCGACCGCATCACCCGGTCCATCAGCACCTCCGAGGGCCAGCTCGTCAAGGTGAGCCCGTGGGGCCGTCGCCGGCTGGCCTACCAGATCGGCCAGTTCCGCGAAGGGTCCTACTACATCGTCCTGTTCGACGCCCCGTCCGAGGCGATACTGGAGATCGAGCGAGGGCTCCGGATCACCGAGGAGCTGCTGCGGTACCTCGTCACGCGCGTGGAGCGGCCCGCCGCCCGCCGGCCGGAAACCGAGTCCGTGCCCCTCGACGAGGAAGAGGAGGAGTTGCCGGGCGAGTTCATCGACGAGTCGGAGAGCGAGGCCGCCCCGGCGGCGATCGACTGACCTCCACCTGTCGGGGAGCGGGAGGGCCGCCATGTCGCTCAACAAGTGCATGATCATCGGCAACCTGGGGCGCGATCCCGAGATGCGGTACACGCCCAACGGCCAGGCCGTGACGCAGTTCACGGTGGCCGTGAACCGCAACTTCAAGGGCGCGAACGGGGAGTGGCAGGAGGAGACCGAGTGGTTCCGCGTCGTGGCCTGGGGCCCGCTCGCTGAACGCACCGCCGAGTACCTGCGCAAGGGCCGCAAGGTCTACGTCGAGGGCCGCCTCCAGACGCGCCAGTGGGAGGACCGCGAGGGCCAGAAGCGGTACACGACCGAGCTGGTCGCGCAGACGGTCACCACGCTCGATCCCCGCCCGCGCGAGGAAACGGAGGCGGGCGAACCCGGCGCCCCCCGGCCGGCTCGCCGTGAGCCCGCACCCGCCGGCGCGGATGCCGGCGGCGAGACGTACACCGACCTGGACGATCTTCCATTCTGACGACGCCTGCCTGTCACGCGTGACCCGGTCACGCGTGACCACGGCCGACGCCAGTTGATACGAGAGGACTTCACACCGTGCCGCCTGCCAGGACAAAGAAGCGAGACGACTACTACCGCGACCGCCGCCGCCGCAAGGTCTGTGCCTTCTGCGCGGACAAGGCGCAGCAGATCGACTACAAGGAGGTCAACCGCCTCCGCCGCTACCTGTCGGAGCGGGCCAAGATCGAGCCGCGCCGCAAGACCGGCACCTGCGCCGAGCACCAGCGACAGCTCTCGGTGGCGCTGAAGCGGGCCCGCCTCGTCGCACTCCTGCCGTACGCCCCGCAGCACCTGCGTCCCTAGACGCGCGGCCGTGGGCGGGACGACCACGCATCGCACCGCGTGCTCGTCCCTCTCCGGTAGGGCGATCGCCGGCCGCCTCACGCCCCGTTCGGGGTTCGGCGCCTCGCCGGGGGTCCGTGCCCCGCTCAGGGTCGGCGCCGCGCTCGGGGTTCGTCGCCCTGCCGCCGCGGGCCCGTTCGTGCGGACGTCGCGCCCGTGACGGGGTAGGCTGGGCATGGACGTCGTCCTGCTCCTCGCCGCCCTGGCGCTGATCCTGGCCGGCGCCGAGGTGTTCACGAACGGCGTGGAGTGGATGGGCCACAAGCTCGACCTCGCCGAGGGCGCGGTCGGCAGCGTGCTCGCGGCGGTCGGCACCGCCATGCCGGAGACGATGATCCCGTTCGTCGCGATCGTCATGGGCGCCCAGACGGGGCATGCCGACGAGGCGGGGATCGGCATCGGGGCCATCCTCGGAGCGCCGTTCATGCTCGCGACGCTCGCGATGCTGGTCACGGGCGTGGCGGTCCTGGTTCGCGCCCGCGCGCCCGGCCGCGACGACCGCCTCCACGTCGAACCATCCGTGATCGGGCGCGACGTGCGCCACTTTGCGGTGGCGTATGCGCTCGCGATCGGCGCGGCGTTCCTGCCGGCCTCGCTCGGTGCGGGCAAGGTCGTGGTGGCCGTGGTCCTGCTCGGCATGTACGTCCTGTACGTCCGCGCACACCTCGGCGAAGAGAGGGCCGCCGATGCCGGCGAGGGGCTTCGGCCGCTCCGCTTCCACCGGCTGGACCGCCGCCGCAACGAGCGGCCGCCCCGCCTGCGACTGATCACGTTCCAGGTCGCGGCCGCCCTGGCGGCGATCGTGGTCGGGGCCATCGTGTTCGTCGATGCCGTGGGACAGCTGGCCGGAAGCCTGGGCGTGGACGCGACGATCATGACGCTGGTCGTGGCGCCCATCGCGACGGAACTCCCCGAGAAGTTCAACAGCGTGATCTGGATCCGGCAGGGGAAGGACACGCTGTCGCTCGGCAACATCACCGGCGCGATGGTCTTCCAGAGCTGCATCCCGACGGTGGTCGCGCTGGTCCTCGCGCCGGACGCGTGGAGCGTGACGTCGTCGTCCGCGCTCGGCTTCGCCTCGGCTGGGATCGCGTTCGCCTCGACGGCGGCGATCTTCGCGCCCATGCTGCGACGCGACCGGCTGACCGGGCGCGCCATGCTGATCGGCGGAGTGTTCTACGCCGTCTACCTCGGGGTGGTCGCCGCCTCGCTCACCGGCGCGATCTGACGCGGCGAGGCCGGGTTCCCGGCGCCGGAGGCCGGTCCCGGGGGATCCGGGGCCCAGCGTATACTCCGGCCATGTTGACCGAAGACGCTTCCCGAACCTCGTCGTCGGCCTCGCGACCGGAGCCGGCCGCGCCCGCCCCGATCTGCTACCTGAACGGGGAGTTCCTCCCCCTGGCCGACGCAAACGTCAACATCATGACCCATGCGTTCATGTACGGGACGGCGGTTTTCGAGGGCATCCGTGCGTACTGGAATGCCGACGAGGGACAGCTGTACGGGCTGCGCCTCGCGGACCACTTCGCCCGGATGTCCAATTCCTGCCGGATCCTCTACATGGATCCGCCCGGCTCGATCGATCAGCTCGTGGGGCTGACGGTCGACCTGCTGCGCCGGAACGGCTTCCGGGAGGACGCCTACGTCCGCCCGTCCGTGTACAAGTCGACGCGCGCGATCGGTGTCCGGCTGCACAACCTGGACCAGGGCTTCTACATCCTCTCGATCCCGTTCGGCGACTACATCGACACCACGCACGGCATCCGCACGCAGACGGTGTCCTGGCGGCGCGTGAGCGACCAGGCGCTGCCGGCGCGCGCGAAGATCGTCGGGGCGTACGTGAACTCGGCCTTCGCGAAGACCGAGGCGCAGCTCCTCGGGGCGGACGAGGCGATCGTCCTGGCCGACGATGGGCACGTCTCGGAGGGGAGCGCCGAAAACCTCTTCATGGTGCGTCGCGGACAGCTCGTCACCCCATCGGTCAGCGACGACATCCTCGAGGGCATCACCCGGGACGGGATCATGGAAATCGCCCGGCGCGAGCTCGGCATGGAGGTCACGGAGCGCGAGATCGACCGGACCGAGTTGTACGTCGCCGACGAGCTGTTCCTGTGCGGGACGGGGGCCCAGGTGTCGCCCGTCACCGAGGTGGACCACCATCCGGTCGGCGGCGGCGAGATCGGCCCGATCACGCACCGCCTGTCCGAGACCTACTTCGACGCCGTGCGTGGACGCCTTCCCGCCTACCGCCACTGGCTGACGCCGGTCTACTAGACCGGGGGACAACCTGGACGCACCGTCGGAGGCCGAGGGTCCTCGGCCCCGGTACCACCGTCTCCTCGAGATCCTGCCGGGGGCCGTCACCTGGCTCCTCATCCTCGCCCCGGTCGCCCTGAGCTTCTCGTTCCCGGCGCTCGTCGCCTGGTTCGTGCTGAGCTTCGACTTCTACTGGCTGTACCGGGCGCTCGTCGTGATCGTGAGCGTCTCGATCACGTTCCTACGGATCCGTGACGTGCTGGATGCCGACTGGACCGCCCAGCTGGATGGCCTGCGCGACCTTCCGGCCCGGCAACGGGTGCTCGAGGACCGCATCGCGAGGATCGGGGTGCGAGTCCGGGCCCTCGACCGCGCCGGAGAGCGGCTCGCCGCGCGGGGCGGTCGGCGGGAGCGTCGGCGCCTTCAGGCTGAGCTCGTGACCGTCCGGCGCCTTGCTGCGAGCGGAATCCAGCCCCTGGATCCACGGAAGCTGGTGCAGGTCGCGCTCATCCCGACCTACACGGAGCCCTACGAGAAGCTCGAGGCGACGGTGCGGGCGCTCGCGGACGCCGACTGGCCGCTCGAGCGGAAGGTCGTCGCGATCATCACGCGCGAGACGGACATGCCGGGCCGGGAGAACGTGGCGCGGCTGCGCGAGGTGTTCGGCGACCGGTTCGCGCACTTCTTCCACGTCCTGGACCCGCTCGAACCCGGCGTCGTGGTGGGGAAGTCGAGCGCGATGGCCTACGGCGGCCGGTGGCTGTACCGCGAGCTGGTCGACCTCGGCTACGACCCCGCCCTGGTGATCGTGACGGACCTCGATTCCGACTACCGCGTGCACCCGCAGTACTTCGCCTACCTGGCCCACCGCTTCGCCATCGATCCCGACCGGTACCACCGTCTCTATCAGCCGGTCCCGATGTTCCACAACAACCTGTGGGAGGTGCCGCTCGCGGTCCGGCTGACCGCGGTCAGCGCCACGCACATCCAGATGTGGCGTTCGCTCTCGCCCGAGCGGCTGGTCAGCTTCAGCTCGTATGCCGTGAGCCTGAGGACCGTGCACGAGGTCGGCTACTGGGCGACCGACGCGATCCCCGAGGATTCCCGCTTCTACTGGAAGAGCTTCTTCACGTACGCGGGAACGTTCCGCGCCGAGCCGCTCTTCATCCCGGTCTTCGGCGACGCCGTGCGGGCGCGGACCTATCCGAGGACGCTGTACCAGCAGTACACGCAGATCCGCCGGTGGGCGTGGGGGGTGACCGACATCCCGTACTACATCCACCACGCGCTCACGCATCCCGAGATCCCGCTGCGCGTGCGACTGCACCGCCTCGGGGACCTCTGGTCGGACCACCTGAACTGGGCCGTGGCGCCGTACGTGCTGCTGTTCGGGTCGAACCTGCCGCTCCTGATCAGCAACCAGTTCGGGCACTCGCAGTTCGCGCAGACGACCCTGGGGCACAACCTGCCCGTGTACGCCGCGTGGATGCTCACGGGTGCGTTCTGCTGCCTGATGATCCTGATCTTCATCGAGGACCGGATCGCGCCGCCGCGCCCGGAGTCCTGGGGGGTGCTGCGGCGCACGCTGGTCTACGTGCAGTGGCTCGCGCTCCCGGCCGTGGGCATGATCTTCAGCAACCTTCCGGCGCTGGAGGCGCAGACGCGCCTGATGACGGGCCGGCGGCTCGAGTACAGGGTCACCGAGAAGGTCTAGCGGGACGCCCGCCGCGGAGGCGGGCCCGGTCAGCCTCCCGGCGACGCGAACTGCGGCGTCTTCGTTCCCGTGATCACGATCACGTCGGACGTGACGGCCGGATCGGTGGCCGCCTGGACGGTGACGCCGAAAGCGGACTGCAGCGCCTGGACCGTGGCGGGCATCTTCTGCTCGGCCCCGTTGTAGAACGTGACGACGGTGTCAGGCCGGACGGGCCCTCCGGCACGGCCCCCGTTGGCGGTCGGGATGGTCGCCTTCAGCCCCAGCGACGTCAGGTACGCGGCGACCTCCGTGGCCTGGCCGTTGATGCCGGACCCGTTCTCGACCAGGATCTTCGCGCCTTCCGCCGTCAGCTGGGCCCGGGCCTTGATCGTCGCCGGGTTGGTGGTGAACGCCTGCTGGACCGCCTGGCGGATGGCCGGCAGGTTCGGGTGCAGCCAGTAGTGCACGACGCACTCCGCGGGCGGGCACTGCACCGCGTACTGCGGCGGGGTGAACACGATCGAGCTCAGGTCGGTCGTGTTCGCCTTCTCGATCAGGGAGACGAGCTGGGGGAGCTGATTGCGCGGGAAGTCGGTGTGGATCGCGTTGCGCAGCGCCTGGCCGAGCGCGTCGAGCTTGTTCGGGTCGAGGAAGCTCAGCACGTCCGTCTGCTGCCGGATGGAGGTGATCACGCGCTGCTGGCGCTGCGACCGGTCGAAGTCCGACGTGAGGTGGCGCGAGCGGGCATACGCCAGCGCCTCCTCGCCCGTCATGTGCTGGATCCCGGGCGGGATGTACAGCTTGATGGCCCCGCGGCCATCGTCGGTCGGGTAGTCGAAGTCCGTGACCGGCAGCTGCACGTCGATCGTCACCCCGCCCAGCGTGTCCACCACCTGGCGGAAGCCGGAGAAGTTGACCTCGACGTAGTAGGGGATGTCGATGCCGAGCATGTAGCCGATGGCGCCCTTCAGCGCCGTGACGCCGCGGTTCGCATCGGTGCCGGGGAAGAGGGACGGGGACCCCTGGGCGGCCGTCCAGATGCTGTTGATCTTGTTCGGGTAGACGCCGCCGTAGTACGCGGCGGCCGGCCACGACGGCGGCAGGGGAATCTGTTCGAAGTCACGCGGCACGCTGAACATCGACACCTGCCCCGTGGTCGGGTCGATGCTGGCCACGATCATCGTGTCCGTGTTGAAGGTGTTCTGCGCCGGGCGCTGGTCCACGCCCACGAGCAGCACGTTCAGCCGGCCGCCGTTCCACGGCACGATCGAGGACTGGGGTTGCGGGGTGGTTGCGGCCCCGGCGTCGGGCGTCGCCCCGGCCGACAGGGATGCCCCGGGGGCGGTGGAGGCCCCGGGGTTGGCGGGCTGGTCGCTGGTCACGGCCATGATCGTGTCGTGGGCGATGCGGTCGTAGCGCGCGAGCGCCACGTGGGCCATGCCCATCACGAGCGCCACCGCGACGAGTCCGGCAAGCGAGAGCGGGGCCAGCGGCACGCCCTGGCGCCCGAGCCTGCCGCCCTCGACTCCCTCGACGGCCGCGCATCGATAGGCGTCGACCACGGCGACCAGCCGGTAGACGAACAGCAGGACGTCCAGGGCGAGCAGGACGTCGAGGACGAACGGGTCGAAGACGCTGGTCTTCAGCATGTCGCGCGTGGCGGCGCTCGCGAGGAGACCCGCCAGCAGCGCGAGGCCGAGGACCGCGGGCGCAGCGAACCCGAGTGCACGGACGTAGCGTCGGACGTAGACGTGTCCCAGCCCCGGGAAGATGAGGCTGAGGAACGCCGCCGCGAACGGGGATGGACGCCCGTCCGGGCGATCTGCGTTCACCACGGCCGGATCATAGTCGCTGGGGCGCGGCAGGGTCCAACGCGCGCGGTCCGTCCACGGACCTCCGGGTCGCGTCCTCGGACCTCCGGCTCGCGCATCCCGCCACGGCTCCGGAGACCCGCCGCCCCGGCCCGGTGAGGGCGTGAGATGGCGTCGAGGACGCCCGTCCCGTGGTGACGCACGGATGCCGGACGCGTTTCGGTATCCTAGCTGCCAGATGCAGTCGCCCTTCCGGCCCGTCCCCGCCCATCCCGATTTCCCGGCACAGGAGCACGCGACCCTCGAGCTGTGGCGCGAGCGTCGCACGTTCGCGCGCCTCCGCGCCCGGAACGCCGGGGCCTCCCGGTGGTCCTTCCTCGACGGCCCGATCACGGCCAACAACCCCATGGGCGTGCACCACGCCTGGGGTCGCAGCTACAAGGACGTGTTCCAGCGGTTCCACGCGATGCTCGGGCAGGACCAGCGCTGGCAGAACGGCTTTGACTGCCAGGGCCTGTGGGTCGAAGTCAACGTCGAACGGGAGCTGGGGTTCACCAGCAAGCGCGACATCGAGGCCTACGGCATCGCGGAGTTCGTGAGCCTCTGCAAGCAGCGGGTGCTCACGTTCGCCGCCCGGCAGACCGAGCAGTCGATCCGGCTCGGGATGTGGATGGACTGGAACGACCCGCACGAGCTGCGCCGCCTGCGCGACCTGCTGGCCGACGATCCGCAGCGGGTCATCACGGTGGACGGGCCGGACGGGCCGGTCACCGACACGGTCGAGCAGATCGTCGGCCGTCTCGGCATGCCCGAGCTCGGCGGCTCGTACTTCACGTTCTCGAACGAGAACAACGACCTGATCTGGGCGTTCCTCGCCGAGTGCCATCGCCGCGGATGGCTGTACAAGGGCCACGACACGATGCCGTGGTGCGCACGGTGCGGCACCGGCATCAGCCAGCACGAGATGTCCGAGGGATACCAGGATCGCGAGGACCCCGGGCTCACGGTCCGGTTCCCGTTGGTCGACCGGCCGGGAGAATCGCTGCTGGTCTGGACGACGACCCCGTGGACGCTCACCTCCAACGTGGCGGCGGCCGTGGGCCCCACGCTCCGGTACGTGAAGGTGCGGCAGGGCGAGCACGTGTACTGGCTCGGCCGCGGCACGCTGAAGCAGGCGCTCGAGGGACCGTACGAGGTCGTCGAGGAGCGACCCGGCACGGACCTGGTGGGCTGGCGCTACGAGGGCCCCTTCGACGACCTTCCGGCCGTGGAACACGCATTCGCGGCGGCGCCGGGCCCGGACGGCCGGCCCTACGAGCACCGGGTCGTGCCCTGGAGCGAGGTCGGCGAGGACGAGGGGACCGGAATCGTCCACATCGCGCCCGGCTGCGGGGCCGAGGACTTCCAGCTAGGCCGGCAGCTCGGGCTCCCGATGATCGCTCCGCTCGACGAGAACGGCGTGGTGGTGCAGGGCTTCGGCTTCCTCAGCGGCCGCGACGTGCGCGAGGTGACGGAGCCCATCCTCGAGCGGCTCCGCAGGACGGGGCGATTCCACCGCCTCGAGCCCTACCTCCACCGCTACCCGCACTGCTGGCGCTGCGGCACGCCGCTCGTGTTCCGCCTGGTGGACGAGTGGTACATCAGCATGGGGCCGGTCTACGACCAGCCGCGGGAAACCCTCACGCGCGAGCAGGTGGACGCGAGCCTGCGCTACCAGATCATGGATGTGGTCGACGGGATCGACTGGATCCCCGGGTTCGGCTACGAGCGGGAGCTGGACTGGCTCCTGAACATGCACGACTGGATGATCAGCAAGAAGCGCTACTGGGGGCTCGCGCTGCCCATCTACGACTGCCCGGCGTGCGGCACGGTGGGCGTGGTGGGCGGGATCGAGGAGCTGCGCGAGCGCGCCGTCGAGGGCTGGGAGCAGTTCGAGGGCCATACCCCGCACCGCCCCTACGTGGACGCCGTGAAGATCGCGTGCCCCGGCTGCGGGGCCCCGGTCGAGCGGATCCGCGACGTGGGCAACCCGTGGCTCGACGCCGGGATCGTCCCGTTCTCGACGATGCATTACCGCGAGGACCCGGAGTACTGGCGGCAGTGGTTCCCGGCGGACTTCATCACGGAGAGCTTCCCGGGCCAGTTCCGCAACTGGTTCTACTCGCTGCTGGCGATGAGCACCGTGCTGCGACGGGAGGCGCCCTTCCGCACGATCTTCGGGTACGGGACGCTGTTCGGCGAGGACGGGCGGCCCATGCACAAGAGCTGGGGCAACGCGATCGAGTTCGACGACGCGGCCGAACGCATGGGCGTGGACGTCATGCGGTGGATGTTCGCCAACGCGCGGCCGGAGGACAACATCCTGTTCGGCTGGCACGCCGCCGACGAGGCCAGGCGCGAGCTGCTCGTCCTGTGGAACGTGTACGCGTTCTTCGTGACGTACGCGCGGCTGGCCGGCTGGGTGCCGCGGCAGGGGATCCGGGCGGCGATGGCAGGCGCGGAGGCGTGGCCGGCGCTCGACCGCTGGATCCTCTCGCGGGTGGCCGGGCTCGCCGTGGCCGTTCAGGAGGACCTCGAGCGCTACGACACGCTCGCCGCCGCCCGCGAGGTCACGGCCTACATCGACGACCTGTCGACGTGGTACCTGCGGCGCTCGCGGGACCGCATGCGCTCCACGGCGGAGGCCGGCGATCGCGAGCAGGCCTTCGCCACGCTCCACGCCGCGCTGGTGGCGGGATCCCGGATCCTGGCTCCCATCCTGCCGTTCCTGTCCGAGGCGATCTACGGAAACCTGCTCGCCGGCGTCGACCCCTCGCGCCCCGACAGCGTGCACCTCACGAGCTGGCCGGCCGACGAGCTCGCCCCGCTGCGGGATCCCGGGCTCGAGGCCGGCATGACGATCGTTCGCCGCGCCGTCGAGCTCGCGCGCGGGCTTCGCTCGCAGGCGGGACTCCGGGTGCGGCAGCCGCTGGCGCGCCTCTGGCTGGCGCTGCCCGGCGCGGATCTCCCGGAGCGGGACGCGCTGCTGCGGCTGCTCGCCGACGAGCTCAACGTGCGCGCGGTGGAGCTGATCGGCGACGAGTCGGCGCTGGTCGAGCGTCGCGTGAAGCCGCTTCTGCCCCGCATCGGTCGGAAGCTGGGATCCCGGATCCCGGCCGTCATGGCGGCCGCCCGTGCGAACGAGGTGGAGTTCCTGCCCGACGGGTCCGTTCGCCTCGCCGGCGTCACGCTCGCCCCGGACGAGGTCGAGATCCTGGCCACGCCACGTCCGGGGACGGCGGTGGCCCACGACGAGGGGCTCGTGGTCGTGATCGACACGACGCTCACCGACGAGCTGCGCGCCGAGGGTGACGCGCGCGAGCTGCAGCGGGCCGTGCAGGACCTGCGGCGGGACGCGGAGCTGGCGCTGGACGACACGATCGAGCTCTGGCTCGACCTGCCGGCCTCCGACCGCGAGCGCCTCTCGCCCTACCTCGAGCGACTCTCCGAGGAGACGCTCTGCTCGTGGATCCGCCCGGAGGCACCGCCGGAAGGCGTGTCCACGGCGGAGGTGGAGATCGGCTCGGGTCGCGTGCGGGTCGGGTTGCGACGTTCCCCCGCGGGGCCGGCATGACGTCCGCGGGCGGAAGCCGGTGGGCACGGGCCGTGGCGGGCACGACCTGGCCGCGCCTCACGGCGTTCGCCCTGGTGGCGGCGGCCGTCGTCATCGCCGACCAGGTCTCGAAGGCGTGGGTGGACCATTCGTTCGGCCTGAGCGGGTCGTCGGTGGCCACGTCCGGCACGTACGTCGCCCCGACGCCGGTGCTCGGAGACTTCGTCCGGATCGCCAAGGGTTACAACAACGGGGCGATCTTCGGGCTGCTCGGATCGAGCGTGTCGTTCTTCGCCGTGGCGAGCCTCGTCGCGATCGCCGTCATCGTGTGGTACGAGGTCGCGCGAGGCGGCCGAGGGTCCTTCCTGCTGACACTGACGCTGGGCCTGCTGCTCGGCGGCGCGATCGGCAACGAGATCGACCGTGTCCGGCTGGGGTACGTGATCGATTTCGTCGACATGGGCATCGGGACCTGGCGCTTCTACACGTTCAACGTCGCGGATTCCGCCATCAGCGTCTCGATCGCCGTGCTGTTCCTGGTCGGCCTCTTCGGCGACCCGTTCGCCCCCACGCCTCGGGTGGACGCCGGCGCGGATGGCGGGACGGCACCTGAAACGGCACCCGGGCCGCACGCCGGAAGCCGGCCCGGCTAGGTGGTGCGGCACGTGAGCCTGGCAGTTCCGCCCGGTGCCGACGGGCTCCGTGTCGACCGGTTCGTCGCCGACGCCACGGGCCTGTCGCGCGCGCACGTGCAGCGGCTGATCAAGGAGGGCCTGCTGGTCCGGGATGGTCATCCCATCCGCGCGAACGTGCCCGTCTCGGCCGGCGAGGGCCTCGACCTGGAGATCCCGGACGTGCGGCCGGTCGAGATCGAGGCCGAGGACATCCCGATCACGGTCGTCTACGAGGACGACGACATGCTGATCGTCGACAAGCCCGCCGGCCTGGTCACGCACCCGTCGCCCGGGCACGCGGGCGGCACGCTCGTCAACGCGCTGCTCGCACGGGGCGGGGCGGCGGCGTTCGGAGGAATCGCCGGCGTCGCGCGCCCCGGCATCGTTCACCGCCTCGACCGCGACACGAGCGGCCTCCTGATGGTCGCCCGCAACGATCGCGCACAGGCGAGCCTGATGGCGCAGCTCAAGGCGCGGCGGGTGAAGAAGACCTATCTCGCGCTCGTGGCCGGCGAGCCGCCGGCCACCATGGGCCGGATCGAGGCGCCGATCGGGCGTGATCCGCGGCACCGCACCCGCATGGGCGTCGTGCCCGACGGCCGGCCCGCGGTCAGCGCATACCGGGTCCGTGAGCGGTTCGGAGCCTGGACGCTGCTGGAGGTCGACCTCATCACGGGCCGCACGCACCAGATCCGCGTCCACCTCGCGTCGATCGGCCACGCGGTCGCCGGCGACCCCGTCTACGCGAGCGGCGACGCGCGCCGCGGGCCGGACGGGCTGGAGCGGCTGTTCCTGCACGCGTGGCGCCTGGAGCTCGAGGCACCGGCCGGAGGCCGCGTGATCCACGCCACGGCGGATCTCCCCGAGGAGCTCGAGCGCGTGCTCGGCGGGCTTCGCCGGCGCCGAGAGGGGAGGCCGGAATGACGGTCTGCCGTGGCGCGGCCGGATCGATGGTCGTGATCATCTCCGGGCCGTCGGGGGTCGGCAAGGACACGATCATCGACGCCGTCCGGGCGAAGCACGACAGGCCGAACTACGACTTCATCGTGACGTGCACGACCCGCGCCGCCCGCCATGGCGAGATCGACGGCACGCACTACCACTTCATGCCGGAGGCCGAGTTCCTTGCGCTCAGGGAGGCCGGCGAGCTGCTCGAGGCGAACCAGGTGCACGGGTCCCACTACGGCACGCCGCGCGCAGCCGTGTGCCGGGCGCTGGAGCGCGGCCACCACGCGATCCTGAAGATCGACGTGCAGGGTGCACAGGCCGTGAAGCAGCGGGTGCCCGACGCGCTGCTGATCTTCCTGGTCCCGCCGTCGCTGGAGGCGCTGTTCGCGCGCCTCCAGGCCCGGGCCACCGAGACGGCCGACCAGCTCGAGGTCCGCCAGCGCGACGCGGCCATCGAGCTCGGCCGCCAGGGTGACTACGACTACGTCGTCGTCAACGAGACCGGCGAGGTGGAACGGACGGCGGCGCGGGTCGCCGAGATCATCGAGGAGGAGCGCGCGCGCCACCCCGACCGGCGCGTCGAGCTCTGATCGTGGCCGGGGGCTCGAGGCCGGAGGGCCCCGCCGCCGGACGGCTCGTCGAGGTCGCCGTCGACGTGCCGGGCCAGGGCGGGGATCGCACGTACACGTACGCGGTTCCGCCGGCCCTCGGTGACCTGGCGGCGGGCGAGGCTGTCCTGGTCGAGTACGGGCGCCGGCAGGCGATCGGGATCGTGCTCGGGGACGCCGGGGCGCCCGAAGGCGTGACGGTGAAGGCGGTCGCGGCCCGGGTGCGGACCGACGGCCCGCTCCTGCCGCCGTTGCAGCTGGCGCTCGTGCGCGCCGTCGCGCGCCACTACCTCGCGCCGCCGGCCCTCGTCGCCCGGGCCGCCCTGCCGCCCGGCCTGCTGGAGCGTCTCGAGCTGGTGGCGCTCGTGGACGCGGGCGCGCTGGAAACCGACGAGGTGGTCGCCGCCGGGCTCGAGCCGGTCCTGGCGAGGATCACGGCGGCGGGCGGGACCGGCATCCCGGTGCGCCACCTCGCGTGGACCGGTGGACGCGCGGCGCTCATACGGGAGCTGCGCGCCCGGGAGGCCTCCGGCTCGATCCGCCTCGAATGGCGGCTGACCGAACCGGGCGCGGGAGTCCGACTCGAGCGACGCGCCGCGCTGACGGCCGAGGGTCGGGCGATGGCGACGGCCCTGGCGCTCGCGCGGCGGCACGACCATGGCACGACTCGGCCGTGGTCCCGCACGGCCGACACGCGGGCCGCCACCGGCGGTACCAGGGCCGACACGCGAGCCGCAACCGGCGTGCCCGCGGCCGACGCTCAGGTTGCCGCCGACGCTCGTGCTCCGGCAGGGCCGCGCCTGGGGGTCCGCCAGCGCGAGGTGCTCGCCGCCCTCGCCCTGATCCCGCCCGGCGAGAGTGTCGCCGCCGCGAGGCTCGCCGAGGTCCACGGCGCGTCCGCTCTCTCGGGGCTCGCGCGCCGCGGCCTGGTCGACCTGACGATCGCCGAACGCCCCAGGAGGCCCCTCGCGGGGCGCCCCGCGGGAATCCGGGGCCCGGCGCCGAGAGAGGCGACGTTGTCGCCGGCCCAGGCGACGGCGACCGGGGCGATCTCGTCCGCCGTCGTCCGCCGCCGCTTCGCGCCGTTCCTGCTGGACGGCGTCACCGGCGCGGGCCGCACGGCGGTCTACGCGGCCGCCATCGAGGCCGCCCTCGGCCAGGGCCGCGGTGCGCTCGTGCTCGTGCCCGAGATCGCGCTCGCCACCCCCCTCGTCGACCGCCTCCGGGCCGGGCTCGACGTCGACATCGCGCTGGTGCACGGCGGCCTGTCGGAGGGTGAGCGAGCCGACGAATGGCGGCGGATCCGGGCGGGGGAGGTGAGGGTCGTCGTCGGGACGCGCACCGCCGTCCTGGCACCACTGGCCGACCCGGGTGTCGTGATCGTGGACGAGGAACACGAGTCCGCGTACAAGTCGGACCGCACGCCACGGTTCCAGGCGCGGGACGTGGCGCTCGAACTCGGACGCCTGGCGGACATCCCCGTCGTGCTCGGCAGCGCGACGCCGGACGTGGCGACGCTGGGTCGTGCGCTGGCCGGCGAGATCGAGCGGCTGCCGATGGCCGATCGCGCATCCGGTGCGCTGCCCACGGTCGGCGTGGTGGACCTCCGCGCCGAGCTGGCCGCCGGGAACCGGGGCCTGCTGTCGCGGGCCCTGTCCGAGGCGCTGTCCGCGCTCGACGTCCCGGCGGGTGACCGGGCGATCCTCGTGATCAACCGGCGGGGATCGGCCAGCGTCGTGCTGTGTCGCGATTGCGGCTACGTGCAGGTCTGCCCCGAGTGCCGGCGCCCGCTCGTCTACCACGCTGCGGCGGCCGCCCTGCGCTGCCACCACTGCGGTGCGTCGGCGCCCCTGGCGACCCGGTGCCCGGCATGCGGGTCGCCGCGGATCCGCTACCTGGGTGGCGGAACGGAGCGACTCGAGCGGGAGGTCCGCGAGCGCTTTCCCCGGCTGCGCGTGGCCCGGCTGGACCGGGACGTGCTCGGACGCCGGGGCGCCGCGGAGGAGGTGCTCGACGGGCTCAGGGACGGCCGCGTCGACGTCCTGGTGGGAACGGGCCTCGTCGCGAAGGGCATCGACGTGCCGGAGGTCACCCTCGTCGGCGTGGTGTCGGCCGACGTCGCCCTCAACCTCCCGGACGTCCGCGCCACCGAGCGGACGTACCAGCTCCTCGCGCAGGCGGTCGGCCGGGCCGGACGCGGGGAGCGGGCGGGCCGCGCCTTCATCCAGACGTACCTGCCGGAGAACCCGGCCGTCGCCGCCGTGGCCTCGGGCGACCCGACGCGCTTCTACGAGTCCGAGCTGGCCGCCCGCAGGGCCTTCGGGCTCCCGCCCTACGGGCGGCTGGTGAAGCTCACGGTCGCGCTCGAGGACCGGGACGCCGCGGAGGCCGAGGCCGAACGCATGGCGACCGTGTTGCGCGAGCGCGCCACCGGGACCGGACGCCCCGCGCCACCGGCCGGACGCCCCGGGCCTGCGGAGGGATCCGGTCGGGTCGGGGGGTTGCCACCCGGCGACGCGGTGCCACCGGCCCAGGCGTTGCCCGGCTCGTCTCTCGTCCACGAGGTGCTCGGGCCGGTGCCGGCCTACGTCGCCCGCCGGGCCGGTCGCTGGCGCTTCCACCTCGTCGTGAGGGGCCCGGATCCGGTGGGCGTCATCGAGAAGGACCCCGGCCCGCCGTGGAGCGTCGACGTCGACCCCGAGTCCCTGCTGTGAGGTTTTCGCGTTCCCGGTATGCTCCGGCATCATGAGCGTGAAGCCCATCGTGCTCCTCGGCGACCCCCGGCTGCGTCTCAAGGGCGAGCCCGTGGACAGCTTCGGCAAGTACCTCCACGAGCTGCTCGACGATCTGACCGAGACGATGCGCCACGCGCCCGGCGTGGGCCTGGCGGCACCGCAGATCGGCGTCGCCCTGCAGGCCTGCGTGGTCGAGGTCGAGGGCCAGCTCCACGAGCTGGTGAACCCCGCCATCGTCCGGGCGAGCGGCGACGATCGTGACATCGAGGGCTGCCTCAGCATCCCCGGGTACGCGGCGTACATCACGAGGCGCGAGCGCGTCTGGGTGGTGGCCCAGAACCGCGTCGGGCGGAAGATCAAGGTCGCCGGAGCCGGGTTCCTGGCGCGCGCGATGCAGCACGAGATCGACCACCTGCACGGCAAGCTCTACATCGACTACCTCGAGTCGATGGACGAGCTGATCCCGGTCGGCCAGGAGGACGAAGACCAGGAGACCGAGTCGGGCGCCGAACACCACGCCGTCGTCGGGTGAGCGGGGAACCCGCCGTCCCAGCGACGAGCGGCGTGCCCACGGTCTTCCTCGGCAGCGGCGGCTTCGCGATCCCCATCCTGGACGCCCTCGCCTCATCGGGCGACGTGCGCATCGTGGGCGTCGTCACGGGCCCGCCGCGGCCCGCGGGTCGTGGGGAGCGCATGCGCCGTTCCGTGATCGCCCAGCGCGCCGAGGCGCTCGGCATCGCCCCCGTCCTCGAGCCCCTGCGGCTGCGCAGCGACCAGGCCGTCGCCGACGTGCTGGCGCTGGCCCCCGCGCTCCTCGTGCTGGCCGACTACGGCCAGATCGTGCCGGGTGCGCTGCTGGATCACCCTCGACACGGTGCGCTGAACCTCCATCCGTCGCTCCTGCCGCGCCACCGCGGCGCGTCGCCGATTCCTGCCGCGATCCTCGCGGGCGACCGCCAGACCGGCGTGACGCTGATGCGGATGGAGGAGGGCCTGGACACGGGGCCGGTGGTGGCCCAGGTGGCCGTGCCGCTCGACGGCACCGAGACCGCGCCGCAACTCGAGGCCCTGCTGGCGGCCGAGGCTGCGGAACTCCTGCTGGCGACGATCCCCGACTGGCTGGCCGGGCGGCGGCAGGCCCGCCCCCAGGCCCCGGAGGGCGCGACTCTCACGCGCCCCCTGCGCCGCGAGCAGGGGCGCCTCGACCCCGAACGGGACGCGGCGACGCTCGAGCGCCAGGTGCGCGCGTATCAGCCGTGGCCCGGAACGTGGAGCGAGACCGTCGCCGGCCGGCTCATCGTCTGGGCCGCGCGTCCGCTCGTCGTCGGCGGAGGAGAACAGGGCCGGCTCGCCAGCCCGCCAAGCGGTTCGGTCCGCGGCGAGGAGCAGGGTCCGGCAGCCGGCTCGGACAGGGGACGATTCGTCGGCGCGGAGCACGGTCCACTCGCCACGGCTGCGCCCGATCCTGGCCTGGCATCAGAGAGCGGCTCGCTCGGCCGCCTCGTGCCGGATGGCGACGGGCTCGCGGTGCTGGTCGCCGATGGCGGCCTGCGGCTCGACGAGGTCCAGCTCGCGGGGGGACGGCGGATGTCGTCGGCCGCACTGCGTCGGGGGCACCCGGAGCTGTCCGGCAGCCGCGTCGGCGGACCGGCGCTACCATGACCTCCCCATGTCCGATCGCCGACCGCTGCCCATCCTCGCCGGCATCACCGACCAGCCCGCCGACGACCGCCCCGGCCTGAGCGGCGTCCTTCCCGACGACCTGTCGGCCTGGGTCGAGTCGCACGGCCATCCTCCCTACCGCGCTCGCCAGGCGGCCGATTTCCTGTGGCGCCGCCACGCGGCCGACATCGACGGGATGCGGACGCTCCCTGCATCCCTGCGCGGCGCCCTGGCGACGGCGTACCGCGCCGACACCCTTGCGCAGACCACGGTCCGGCCTGCGGACGCCGGGCTGACCGGGAAGGCACTGCACACGCTCGCCGACGGCCGGTTGATCGAGTCCGTCCTCATGCGATACCCGGGACGGCCCGGGCGCCGCGATCGCGCGACGGTCTGCATCTCCAGCCAGGCCGGCTGCGCCGTCGGATGCCCGTTCTGCGCGACCGGAGAGCTGGGGTTCGGACGCGACCTCGACACCGCGGAGATCGTCGACCAGGTGCGGTTCTGGGCACGCCACCTCGCGGCCGAAGGCCGGCACGTGACCAACGTGGTCTTCATGGGCATGGGGGAGCCGCTCCTCAACACGGATGCGGTCATTGCCGCGGCACAGGCGCTCGTGGATCCCGCACGCTTCGGGCTGGGGGGCCGCCACCTGACGATCAGCACCAGCGGGGTGGTCCCCGGTATCGAGCGGCTGACGGCGCTGCGGCCGCCGTGGACGCTGGCCGTCTCACTCCACGCGGCGCGTCCCTCGCTGCGCGACGTGCTCGTGCCCCTGAACCGGCGCTACGCGGTCCGGGACGTCGTGGAGGCCGCGACGGCGTACGGGACCGCGACGGGGCGGCGCGTCAGCTACGAGTACGTGATGATCGAGGCGATCAACGACACCGCAACCGACGCGGATGCGCTCGCGGCGCTCCTGCGCGGCCGCCTCGCGCACGTCAACCTGATCCCCATGAACCCCGTCGCCCACACGCCGTGGCGGCCCAGCACCCGGGAGCGCATCGAGGCGTTCGCCCGCGTGCTCGACGAGGCCGGCGTCCCGGTCACGATCCGGAGGAACAGGGGCGAGGAGATCGGTGCCGCGTGCGGCCAGCTCGCGGCCGAGCAGGCCGGAGCCCCGGCGCCCTCGGCCGTGCTGCGACGGCGCGAGCGCCTCGAGCGGGAAGGGGCGGCGGCGCTCGCCGGCGGGAACGGGTGAGCAGCGGTCGAGCGCGGCTGGCGGCCGGTCTCCTGGAGGCGGACTTCGGGAACCTCTACCGCGTCGTCCGGAAACTCGAACGGTCGGGCGCCGACCGGCTCCACCTCGACGTCATGGACGGCCACTTCGTGCCGCACCTCACGTTCGGCCCCGACGTCGTCCGTGCCCTGCGGCGGCTGACGCGCCTTCCTCTCGACGTGCACCTGCTCGTCGACCGGCCCTCCACGCTCGTGGACGGGCTGATCGCGGCCGGAGCGGACTCGATCACCATGCACGTCGAAGCGCCGGAACCCGTCGAGTCGCTGCGCGAGGCACTGGCGGCGGTGCGGCGCGCCGGGCTCGCCCCCGGCCTCGCGATGAACCCGGCCACGCCGGTCTCGGCGCTGGCCCCGTTCCATGACGCGCTGGACATCGTGCTGGTGCTCCTCGTCGACCCCGCGCTGCCCGGGCAGCGGTTCCGGCGCGAGCTGGCCGGCAAGGTCGGCGACGCCCGGGACCTGTTCGAAGGGCGGCCGCACGGGTGGGAGGTGCACGTCGAGGGTGGAATCGGCCGCGAGACGGCCGACCTGGTGGGCGGGTTCGGCGCGGACATCCTCATCGTGGGCCCGGCGCTCTTCCAGCGCGGGCACGACA
This sequence comes from uncultured Chloroflexia bacterium, assembly GCA_963757865.1. Classification (GTDB taxonomy): domain Bacteria; phylum Chloroflexota; class Limnocylindria; order Limnocylindrales; family CSP1-4; genus JAJYNJ01. The sequence goes on along the minus strand of CAVWSU010000021.1, from coordinate 155,780 downwards.
TCGCGCGCGAGATCCGCCTCGTGAAGGCCCTCGCGGACGAGGGCTGGACACGCGACATCGGGCGCGGTGAACCGCCCATCCCGCGCGAATCGTGGTCGGTGATCGCGACGCTCGCCCATGCGGACGCGGACGAGCTGAGCCGGACGATCGAGCGCGAGGGTGTGCCGACGCTCGTCCTCAGGACCGGACCCTACGTTCCGGGCGTCGACGCCGAGCGAGTCGTGATGGTCCCATCCTCCGCCGAGGTCTTCACGCGCAAGCGCTTCGGGCTCGGCTTCGCCGAGGAAGACGAGACGCTGTGAGCCCGCTGCCCCGGCGGGCACCGGACGGCGCGGACGGAGGCGTGCCGGTCGCGGGCACCGGCACCGTGGCTCCGGCGGGACAAGGCGGCGGGATCGGGGACGCTGGCGCGGCGGCCCTGGGCGAGCGCAACAACCGGCTGCTCCTGGTGGCGGTCGCGGGGTACGTCGCGGTCATCAGCGGCCTGATGATCGCCAGGGGGATCGGCGTCACCCCCGACCTGCTCCTCGTGGGCTTCGGGCTCGCGGCCGTCGTGCTGGGCCGGGGCCGCCTGTTCTTCCGCGACTGGATCCCGTTCATCGCGCTCTTCTTCGCGTACGAGCTGCTCCGGGGCTTTGCCGACGATTTCGGCATGGCTGTGCACATCACCGACGTGATCGCGATCGACCGGATCATCGGGCTGGGCCGCCTGCCGACGCAGTGGCTCCAGGGGTGGTTTCATCCCGCCACCGGATCCGACGTGGTCGCCATGGGCGCGACCATCGTCTACTTCCTGCATTTCCCGCTGCCGCTGGCCGTCGGATTCCTCCTCTGGCTCAAGCGCCGGGCGATGTTCTACGACTTCGTCGCGGCGCTCATCGTCCTGTGCATCGCGGGGTTCGTGACGTTCCTGTTCGTGCCGGTCGCGCCGCCGTGGTACGCCGCGCAGCACGGCTTCCTCAACGGGCCGGGCGGGCAGCCCCTGATCCAGTACCTCAAACCGGTCGGGTTCGACGAGCTCGCCTCGTGGATGGGCTTCAATGGCCACTACATCTACACGTACGCCTTCTACGACATCGGTCCCGACCCCGTGGCCGCGTTCCCGTCGCTGCACGCCGCGTTCCCGTTTCTCGCGTTCCTCTACGCGCGTCGCGGGTTCGGACGCGTCGGCTGGCTCGTGCTCGGGTACTTCGCGCTGGTCGTCTTCGCGATCGTGTACCTGGGCGACCACTACGTGATCGACGCGGTGGCGGGCGTGGCGTACGCGACCGCGTCGTACGCGCTCGTCACGCACGCGCCCGGATGGTTCCGTCGCACGCTCGACCGGCTGCGTGACGAATCGCTGGGGGAGGCGAGCCCGTCCCCCGGCGGCCTGCGAGGCGGCATCCTGGCGTTCGGATGGCGTTCCGAGGTGGCGTGGAGGCGGGTCGCGGGCGGCACGGCGGCGGCGGTCGTGGGTGCGGTTCTGGTCGCGGCCCTTGCGGCGCGGGGGGAGGCCGCCGGTTCGCTGGCATACGCGGTGCCCGCGGCCCTGGTGCTGGCCGGGCTGTCCGTCGCCGCGACGGGCCTGGTGAGGCGGTGAGCACGTGAGACTGCTGCTGCAGCGGGTGAGCCGGGCGGAGGTCCGTGTCGGGGGTGAGCCCACGGGACGGATCGGCAAGGGACTCGTCGCGCTCGTCGGCGTGGGCCACGGAGACACGCCGGAACTCGCGCGCCAGATGGCTCGCCGCACCGTGGAGCTGCGCATCTTCGCGGACGACGCGGGGCGCACGAACCGCTCGCTGCTCGACGTGGGCGGCGGCGTCCTGGCCGTGAGCCAGTTCACGCTGTACGCGGACACGAGCCGCGGCCGCCGACCGTCCTTCCTGCGGGCCGCGACGCCGGACCTCGGAGAGCGGCTTTACCGGATCTACGCGGACGAGCTGGAGTCGCTCGGCGTCGGCGTGGGACGAGGCGTGTTCGGGGCGCGCATGGATGTCGAGCTGGTCAACGACGGGCCGTTCACGATCTGGCTGGACAGCGCCACGGGCGAGAGCCGGCAGGAGCCGCCGGCCCGGACCTAGCCCGGTGCCGGTCAGGCCGACTTGCCGGTCAGGCCGATCTGCGGCCGGTCAGGCCGACTTGCTGCGCGTTCGACGGCACCGCGTGCAGACGAGCGCGTTCACGGTCTTGCCGTTCTGCTCGATCTGGAGGCGGTGAAGGTTGGGCTCGCAGCGGCGGTGGGTGCGCACGCGGTTCATGCCGCTCGACTGCGGGTTGAAGCCGCCCATCGAGTGTTTGCCGCAGATCGCGCAGGAGCGGGCCATGGGTTCCTCGGGGTACGGAATCGTGATCAGGATGAAGCGCGCCGGACTGCGGCGACGCGGTTGCGTACTATAGCATGTCGGTCGACCGCATCGTGACCGGAAGGAACGCCGCCTCCGTGAATCCAGTGCCCGGACATGCCCTCGTCACGCGCAGGGCCGTCGCCGATCTCGTGCGGGATGCCGCGGCCGGCTCCTACGGGGTCGTGGGGTTCACGAGCCCGGACATGCGCTCGCGCCTGCTGTCGCTCGTGCGGTTCGGGACGCCGGGCGTGACCGTCCGGATCGCGCCGACTCTCGACGTGCGCCTGTCGCTGCGCGTGGCATTCGGCGTTCCGATCGCGGAGGTGGCCAGCAACGTGGAGTCCGCCGTGCGCTACGCGGTGCGGCACGCGCTCGGCCGCGACGTGGACAGCCTCGTGATCCACGTCGGCAGCCTGCAGGTCCGCCGGCCGGCCAGGTCAGAGACGGGGGCGGAGCCCGAGTGAGCCGTCGCGGCGCGGACGGCGACGGCCTGCTGGAGGCCCTTCGAGGCGCCCTCGCCCTGCTGGAGCAGTCCGAGGAGTCGATCAACGCGCTGAACGTGTTCCCGGTGCCCGACGGCGACACGGGCTCGAACATGCTCGCGACGCTGCGGGCGGCCCTCGGAGAGGCCGAGGCGCTGGCGTCCGACGACCGCACAGTGGGCGGGGTCGCCACGGCGGTCGGGCACGGCGCGCTGATGGGTGCCCGCGGCAACAGCGGCGTGATCCTCTCGCAGATCCTTCGGGGCATGGCCGAGGCCCTCGCCGGCCGCGCCCGCATGAGTCCCCTGGACCTGGCCCACGCGCTGGCGACGGGAAGCCAGAAGGCGCACAGCGCCGTCCTCAAGCCCGTGGAGGGGACCATCCTCACCGTGGTCCGCGAGGCGTCCGCGGCGGCCGTGGCCGCCGCGGAGCACGACCCCGACATGGAGGCGGTCCTGGGCGCGGCGGTCGAGGCCGCCGAGCAGGCTGTGGCGCGAACGCCTGCACTCCTGCCCGTCCTCCGCGAGGCCGGCGTGGTCGACGCCGGGGGCGAGGGCCTCTACCGGATCCTGCAGGGAGCCCTCCGGACGATCATCGCCCACGACGCGGCGCGGGAGCCGGCACGCGCGGACGGTGCCCATCCTGCGGCGGTCATCGCACAGGGCGAGGACGGGTTCGGCTACGAGACGATGTTCCTGGTGACGCCCGCACCCGGCCGTTCCCTCGACATCGAGGCGATCCGCCTGCGGCTGTCGGAGCTGGGCGAGTCGGTGCTGGTCGCCGGCGATGCGCGCGCCGCCAAGGTCCATGTCCACGGCGAGCGGCCCGATCAGGTCCTCGCGTTCGGCCTGTCGCTCGGCCCGGTCAGCCACGTCACGATCGAGAACCTGGATCGACAGGCCAGGGAGGCGCGCGAGACGCGCGCCCACGCGTTCGCGGGCGCAGCCGCCGTTGCCCACGTGCACGGACCCGAGGGCGCCCATCTCCACGACGGGGCACAGCTGCTCGACCACGGCACGTGGCTCGAGCCGGCGGCCGCCGACGAGTCGGTCGCGCTGCGCGAGGGAGGCGATCACGGGCACGCGGAGCCTTCCCGGCCCGCGGGCCGTCGCGCCGTGCCGCACGCGGGACCGCCGATCGTCGCGGTCGCCTCGGGTGAGGGGATCGTCGCCATCTTCCACAGCTTCGGCGTCGCCGACGTCGTGGGCGGCGGCCAGTCGGCGAACCCGTCGGCGGGGGAGCTGTTGCGTGCGGCCCAGGGACTCGGCACGGACGAGGTCCTGGTGCTGCCGAACAACCCGAACGTCAAGCTGGCGGCCCAGCAGGCGGCCGCGCTCTGCCACGAGACGAGGATCGTGGTCGTGCCGACGCGGAATGCGCCCGAGGGATTCGCCGCGCTTCTCGCGTACGACGCCGGGCGCGACGCGGAGGCGAACGCCGCGACGATGCTGGCCGCGGCCCGCAGTGTGCAGACCCTGCAGGTGACCGACGCCATCCGTGACGCGAAGATCGGCGGTCGCAAGGTCCGGAAGGGGCATGCCATCGTGCTCGATCCCGACGACGGTCTCGTGGCGACCGACGCGAACCGGCAGGAGGCCGTGCTGGCCGGCGTCGCGACGCTGCGGCCGGGCTTCGAACTGCTGACGGTCTACTACGGTGGCGGCGCCGACCTGGCCGAGGCGGAGGACCTGACGACCGCGCTGCGGGCGGCGCACCCCGCAGCCGAGGTCGAGCTCGTGCACGGCGGCCAGCCTCACTACCGATTCCTCCTCGCGGCGGAGTGACGGTCGTGACCGGCGGGTGCCGGGCGCGAGGGTGAGCGTGCCCGTCCGGCTGCAGCACGAGGGCGGCGGTGACGGCGCCGTCACGCTCGTCACGCCACTGTCCAGGTCCAGGCTTCCGGGTGGCCCCATCCTGGCCCGTCTCCGGCGGATCGGTATCCTCACGGTCGAGGACCTGCTGTTCCACCTGCCCAGGCGATACGAGGACGTGCGGGAGATCCGCTCGTTCCGCTGGATCGCCGCGAACCGGCCGGACGACGCGGTCAGCGCCCGCGCGACCGTGACCGACGTCCAGATCGGGCAGACGTTCCGTCGCCGCGTCCGGGTCGTGACCGCCAGGCTGCGGGACGAGGAGGGAGGCGAGGCAACGGCGGTCTGGTACGGCCGGCGCTACGTCGAGCGGCGGATCCATCCCGGCGAACGCATCGTCATCACCGGCCGTGCCGCGATCAGGGGACTGCTCCCGATCCCCGAGTTCCAGGGTCCGGAGTTCGGTCCGGACGACGTCGAATCGCTGCACGCCGGCCGGATCGTGCCCCTGTACCGGCTGACGGCCGGGGTCACGAACCCATCGCTGCGAAGGCTCATGCGCGAGGCCCTGACCCGGCACGCCGCCTCGCTCGACGACTACCTGCCGCGTGACCTCAGGGAACGCCGCGGCCTGGTGGGGATCGGCGACGCGCTCGAGCAGGTCCACTTCCCGGAGGAGTTCGAGCGGCGGGACGAAGCGCTGCGGCGCCTGGCGTTCGACGAGCTGCTCGCCCTCCAGGTGGGGATGATCTCGCGCGACCGGCAGCGCCGGCCGGACACGGCCGACCGCATCGAGGTCGCGGACGAGCGGTACGAGGCCGCCATCGCCACCGTCGAGTCGGTCCTCTCGCGAGCCGTCCGCGAGCGGGTGGCCGGGGCAGGCGACGCGCGCCTCACGCCCGACCAGGCGTCGGCGCTCGGCTCGATCCGGGCGGACCTGGCGTCCAGCCGGCCCATGCTCCGGCTGCTCCAGGGAGACGTCGGGTCGGGCAAGACGGCCGTTGCCGCCCTGGCCCTGGCGTTCGTCGCCGATACCGGCCGCCAGGCGGCCCTTCTCGCGCCCACCGACCTGCTGGCACGGCAGCACGCCGAAACGCTGCGGGGGCTCCTCGAGCCGCTCGGCCACGATGTCACCCTCCTCACCGGATCCCTGGCACCGGCGGAAAGGACCCGCGGGATGGCGCGCATCGCGGGCGAGGACGGGGGCGCGGCGGTCATCGTCGGAACCCACGCGCTGATCCAGGAGTCGGTGCGGTTCCGCGACCTCGCCCTGGTCGTGATCGACGAGCAGCACCGGTTCGGTGTATCGCAGCGGGACGCGCTCGCCCGGAAGGGCCGCAATCCGCATGTGCTGCTGATGACCGCGACGCCGATCCCCCAGACCCTGGCGCAGGTCTTCTACGCCGACCTCGACGTGTCGGACCTGCGCACGCCCCCGGCCGGTCGCGTGCCGGTTCTCACCGGCATCCGCCGTTTCGGCCAGCTGCTCGGCGACGATCCGGGAGACCGTGCACGCGGGACGTGGCAGCTCGTCGCGCGCGAGCTGCACGCGGGCCGGCGGGCGTTCGTGGTGGTCCCGCTCGTCGAGGAGGACGACACCGCGGAGGCCGTCGCCGTGGAGGACGCCGCGGCAATGGTGCGCGAGGCGCTGCCCGAGGCGGCGCGACGCGCGGGCGTGGGCGGCCTCGACGCGGGCATCGCGATCGTGCACGGGCAGATGCCGGCGCGGGAGCGGGATGCCGCGATGGAGGCCTTCCGGAGGGGCGAGCTGGGCGTCCTGGTCGGGACGACCGTGATCGAGGTCGGCGTGGACGTGCCGCAGGCCTCCGTGATGGTGATCCTCAACGCGGACCGGTTCGGCGTGGCCCAGCTCCACCAGCTCCGGGGGCGGGTCGGCCGCGGGGAGTGGCAGTCCTACTGCGTCCTGGTGTCGGACGCGAGCGACGAGGTGGCGAGGGCCCGGCTCGAGGCCGTGCAGAGCACGCAGGACGGGTTCGTGCTCGCCGAGGAGGACCTGCGCCTGCGGCGCTCCGGCAACCTCCTCGGCATGGAGCAGAGCGGGCTGCCGCCCCTGCGCGTGGCGAGCCTCGACGAGCCGGCCGACCGCGACCTGTCGGCAACCGCGCGAGAAGAGGCGCTGGCCATGGTCGAGCCGGACGGTGCGCTCGCCCCCGGCCTGGACGGACTGCGCCGCGAGCTGGCGTCCGGGTGGCTGGCGCGGGTCGGGGCCGGCGAGGCGCTGCCAGAGACCGGCGAGGCCGCAGCCGATTCACCGGTCCGCTCCCCGGCGGCGCGGCAGGGCGCGTCCCGGACTCCGGGCCGCGCACCGGGTCACGACGGGCACCGGGGCGGGATCAGCGGCCGGATCCCGGGCGCGCGGCACCTCGTCAGGCCGCCGTCCTGGTACCTCGCGTCGAGCGGCCGGCGGCGACCATGCCTGAGGCCGGGCGCGTCATCGCCGGCACGGCGCGGGGCCGGCGGCTCCTCCACCCGGGCACCGGCACGCGGCCGTTCGCGGACCGGGTCAAGCAGGCGATCTTCGGCTCGCTGGACCCGGTCCTGCCCGGGGCCCGTGTCCTCGACCTCTTCGCCGGCAGCGGAGCGGGCGGGATCGAGGCGCTCAGCCGGGGCGCCGGGAGCTGCGATTTCGTCGAGCGCGACCCGAACGCGGCACGCGTCATCGAGGAGAACCTCCGCCGGACCGGGCTCGGAGGACCGGCCGCCCGCGTCCACCGCCGGGACGTCGGCGCCTTCCTCTCGGGCGCGGTGGGGTCGTTCGACGTGGTGCTGGTCGATCCGCCGTTCGGGGACGCTGCTATGCTCGACGTGCTTCGGCGGCTCGGCGATGGAGGCCTCCTTTGCCCGACATCGGTGGTGGTGGCACGCCACTTCTGGCGGGACGCGCTGCCCGATCGGTCGGGACGGCTCGTGCGGATCCGGGAGCGCCGGATCGGCGAGGGCGTCGTGACCGTCTACGGCCCGGAACCGGCCGGGCACGACGGCGAGCCAGGGCCGGGCCCTGCGGCTCGGGCGGAGCCGGCAACTCCCGTGGAGCCGGCGGATCCCGTGCAGCCGGCAACTCCCGTGGAGCCGGCGGATCCCGTGCGGTCGGCGGGGCCGGAGGCGACGACTCGGCCGGACGGCGGGCGGGAGGCCGGATGACGGACGGGGAGGCGGGATGAGCGTCGCGATCTACCCGGGCTCGTTCGATCCGATCACGTTCGGGCACCTCGACGTCATCGCCCGTGCCGCCGGCGTGTTCGACCGGCTCGTGGTCGCCGTGCTCGAGAACTCGCGCAAGTCCGCGCTCCTGGGCGAGGACGACCGGACGGACGTGATCCGCCGGTCCGTCGACGAGGAGCTCGCCCGGGACGTCGCGGCCCGGATCTCGATCGTCCGTTTCGACGGGCTCACGGTCGAGGCCGCCAGGCACCACGGAGCGGCCTTCGTCGTGCGCGGGCTGCGGGCCGTCAGCGATTTCGAGAGCGAGCTGCAGATGGCGCACTTCAACCGGAAGCTGGCGCCCGAGATCGACACGGTGTTCTTCATGACCGCGCTCGAGCACGCGTACCTGAGCTCGAGCCTCGTGAAGGAGATCGCCCGGTTCGGCGGCGACGTCCGGGGCATGGTGCCCCGTGCGGTGGCGGAGCAACTGGAGGCCGCCGCGGCGGAGTGGAGCAGGGGCCCGGCTGTGGGCTAGAATGGCGCGTCAGCCCGGGACGCCCGCCCGGACCGGCAACAGGAGGTTCCCGCCATCGACATCATCTTCCTCGTCGAGCGACTCGAGTCGCTCGTGGCCAACGGGAAGAGGCTGCCCCTCACCAACAACGTCGTGATCGACCAGGCGACCGCGCTCGACCTGATCGATCAGCTGCGTGTCGCCGTCCCCGAGGAGGTCCGGCAGGCCAAGCGGGTCAACCAGGAATCCGACCGCATCATGGAGAAGGCGCAGGAGGAGTCGGACCGGATCGTCGCGCGCGCGCAGGAGCAGGCCGCGTTCCTCATCGAGGAGCGCGAGCTGACACGCGCCGCCGAGGTGCGCTCGCAGGAGATCATCGAGGACGGGCACCGCGAGGCCGACCAGATCCGGCACGGCGCCGACGAGTATGCGGCGAGCGTCCTCGTGCGCCTGGAGGGGGAGTGCGTCAAGGCGCTCCAGAGCATCCGGCACGGCATCGAGATGCTGGATGAACGTCGTGGCGTCGAGCCGGCGCCCGGACCCGACGACGGCGAGCTCGAGGACGAGCCGGATCGCATGGCGGGCCATGCTCGCGTTTAACGTCGCGGGCCTCTTGGGGTCGGTCCCCGGGACCGATCGGCGGTACGAGATCACCGACGCGCGCCTGGATCTGCCCGACGACCTGCGCCTCGCACGCCCGATCAACGGCAACGTGCGGCTGTCGCGCACGTCGAGGAGCATCCTGGCGGACGCCGACCTGACCACGGCCCTCCAGGGAACGTGCAGCCGGTGCCTGCGACCCGTCGTCGAGCCGGTCCACGTGGAGATCCGCGAGGAGGCGCTCCCCACGATCGATCTGCATACCGGGCTGCCCCTCGACACGAGCGCCGAACCGGACGCGCTCCGGATCGACGATCATCATGTGCTGGACCTCGGGGTGCCGGTGGGCGAGGCGATCTCCATGGCCGAGCCGATCGCGCCGCTGTGTCGTCCGGACTGCCGGGGCCTCTGCCCGGTGTGCGGGGCCGACCTGAACGACAATCCCACGCACGAGCATCTGGACGACCAGATCGACCCACGCCTCTCCGCGCTTGCCGGCTGGCATCCCGCGGATGCCGACGAACCCAGCCACTGATCCGCAGCGCCGCGCCGCGGCACCGAAGAGGAGATACCGATGGGCCTTCCCAAGCGCAGGACGTCGCACGCCGCACAGGGCGATCGCCGCGCCCACCAGGCGCTCGCCACGCCGAACGTCGAGTCGTGCCCGCACTGCCACGAGCCGAAGCTGAGTCACCACGCCTGCCCGAACTGCGGCTGGTACGCGGGCCGCGAGGCCGTCCACGTCCGGACCAAGGCCACGGGCGAGTCGGGTCGCTCCTGACGGCGGCGGATCTGCAGGCGAGCCGGGCACCGCATGGACGAACCGTCGGCGGGTGGGCCGCTCCGCACGACCGGCGGACGTATCCGCGTCGCGGTCGACGCCCTGGGGGGTGACCACGGTCCCGCCGAGGTGGTGCCGGGCGCGCTGGCATGGGCGCGCGAGAATCCCGACGTCGACCTGATCCTCGTCGGTGACGAGGCGCGCGTGGCCCCCCACGTGCAGGGCGGGCTCCCGCCCCACGTGACGCTCGTCCCGGCGTCGGAGCTCGTCGCCATGGACGAGCCCGCCGCCTCGGCGGTTCGCCGGAAGCGCGACGCCAGCATCAACGTGGCGATGCGCCTCGTGCGAGAGGGACGCGCCGACGCCGTGGTCACGGCCGGGCATACGGGTGCCGGTGTGGCCGCGGCGATCCTGAACCTGGGCCGGCTCCCCGGCGTCGACCGACCGGCGCTGGCCGTGCAGATGGTGAGCGACAAGGGCCCGTTCGTGCTGCTCGACATCGGCGCGACCACGGACTCGACCGGGCTCAACCTGGCGCAGTACGCGCGGATGGGATCGATCTACGCCGAGAAGGTGCTCGGCGTCGCGGACCCCTCGGTCGCGCTGCTCTCGATAGGGGAGGAGGGCGGCAAGGGCGAGCGCCGCGTCCAGGAGGCGACGGCCATGCTCGCAGAGAGCGACCTTCGCTTCGTGGGCAACGTCGAGGGCAAGGACCTGGTCGACCACCTGGCCGACGTCGTGGTGTGCGACGCGTCGGTCGGCAACGTGACCATGAAGTTCTTCGAGGGGCTCTCCGGGTTCATCTTCGACCTGCTTCGCCGCGAGTTCCGGCGGCCGCCACTCGGTCCGATGGCGTACGTCCTCATGCGACCGGGCATCGCCCGGATCCGCGGCCGCTTCGACTACGAGCGGACCGGCGGGGCCCCGCTCCTCGGCGTGCGGGGGTCCGTGGTCATCACGCACGGCCGTGCCCGGGCGCGCATGATCTCGTACGCCGTGGGTGTCGGCGCGGATTCGGCGCGGGCACGGGTCCCGCAGCTGATCGCCGACGCGCTCGGGCCCCGCGAGCGGCGTGGCCGGCCCGCCACGGAAGATGCGGAGGTGACGGCCTGATGGACGCGATCGACGGCGACGGCATGCGCGTCCTCACGGTCCGGCGCCGGGTCATCGGCGCCATGGCGCGCGCCGCCGCCGAGGGCCAGCCGGGGGTGCTCCGCGTGGGCCGCGGCGGGGCCTCGTTCTGGGCATGGCTCGCCGGTCCGGCCGTGACGGCACGTCTCCGTGGCGGCAAGGTGCACATCCGGCTCTTCGTCGTGGCGCGCACGGGCGAGCCGCTCGTGGCGCTCGCGAGCCGCGTGCGCCGGTCCATCGCGGAGACCATCGAGCGCCAGCTGGGCCTCGAGCTCGGCGAGGTGACGATCCTGGTCGACGGCGTCGGCGGCTGAGGGTGCCGGACCAGCGCGCAGATCCGCACGCGGCCCATCGTGCCGCACGCCGCCTGGCCCTGGCAGCCGTCTTCGAGGCCGATTTCGGCCAGCGGACGGCGGCGTCCGCGCTGGAGCGCCAGCTGACCGACCTCGGCATCGACGACGACAGCGCGTCGTACGCGCGCTCGCTGGTCGACGGCGTGGTCCGCAACCGCGATTCCATCGACGCGCGAATCGAGGCGGCGGCGCCCGCCTATCCGGTCGTCCAGCTCGCCAGAATCGACCGCGCTTTGTTGCGTTCGGCGCTGGGGGAACTGCTACACTCCGCGGCGACGCCGGCCCGCGTGGTGATTGCCGAGTGGGTCGGCCTCGCGAGAACCTACAGTGGGGAACCCGCCCGTCGGCTCCTGAACGGCGTCCTCGGACGGATCGCGGACGAGGCCGGGTTGGCCGCTCCCACGGGGAGGGACGGGGATCGCGAGTCCAGGCGGTCGAGGGCAGGCGGCACGAGACCGCCACGATGAGGAGGTAGGACGGGTGACGGCATCAACCTACGAGCGGCTCAAGAAGATCGTCGTCGAGCAGCTCGGCGTCGACGAGGATGAGGTCAAGCCGGAGGCGTCCTTCGTGGACGACCTCAACGCGGACTCGCTGGATCTCGTCGAGTTGATCATGAGCCTCGAGGAAGAGTTCGGCACCGAGATCTCCGACGAGGACGCCGAGAAGATTCGGACCGTCCAGGACGCGGCCGACTACATCGACGAGCACAGCGCGCAGTAAGAGGCGCCTCCCGCCATGGATCAGGCAGGCGAGCTTGCAGCCAGGCTCGGCCTGCCGGGGATGGACCTGGCACTGCTGGAGCGGGCCCTGGTCCATGGCAGCTTCACCAACGAGCACCCGGATGCGCCGGGCGGCTCCAACGAGCGGCTCGAATTCCTCGGGGACGCAGTCGTCGCGCTCGTGATCTCCGAGGCTCTCTACGAACGCCATCCCGACGAGGACGAGGGCGCGCTGACCGCGCGCCGCGCGTCGCTCGTGTCGACGCGCGCGCTCGCGCGCGTCTCCCAGCGCCTTCGCCTGGACGAGGCCATCGTGCTCGGGCAGGGCGCGGAACGCACGGGAGAGCGACGCCGTGCGTCCGTCCTCGCCGCGGTCTTCGAGGCGGTCGCGGCGGCCGTCTACCTTGACCGCGGCTTCGCGGCCACGCGGACGTGGATCACCACGCTGCTCGCGCGGGAGCTCGACGAAGTGATCCCGGTGTCGAGCCTCAAGTCGCCCAAGAGCCGTCTCCAGGAACTCGGGTACGTGCGCTGGGGCTCGCCGCCCACGTACCGCCTGGTCAGCGCGGTCGGACCGGACCACGCCAAGCACTACGTGGTGGACGTCGTGGTCGGCGACCGGACGCTCGGGCGAGGGGAAGGCGCCAACCGGCGTGACGCCGAGACCGAGGCAGCGGCACGCGCGATCGAGATCCTCGAGTCGCGCGGGATCGAGACCCTCGATCCGGTCCGGGGTCGCATGCCCGCGAACTGGCCGGCGCGCCACTGGCCAGCGGGGTCGCCGACGACGGGGAGCCGTCCGCGGAGCCGCGATCGTGACGGCCGGCCGGGGGCAGCCCGGGTGGTGAGCGCCCCGGCCCGGCTCCGGGCGCTGCGCATGGTCGGCTTCAAGTCGTTCGCGGAGCGCACCGAGATCGAGTTCGGCGCCGGCATCAGCGCGGTCATCGGTCCGAACGGCAGCGGGAAGAGCAACCTGGCGGACGCCCTGCGCTGGACGCTCGGCGAGCAGGGCCGCTCGCTCCGCATCCGCCGTGCCGAAGACGTCATCTTCGCGGGCTCCGAGCGGCGCCACGCGATCGGGATGGCCGACGTGACGCTCCTGCTCGACAACGCCGACCGGCTGCTGCCGCTGGATTTCGCGGAGGTCGCCCTGGGTCGGCGGCTCTTCCGGTCGGGCGAGAACGACTACCTGGTCAACCGGCAGCGCGTCCGCCACCGCGACCTCGTGGACCTGCTCGACTCGGCCAACCTCGCCGAGAATGCCTTCCTCTTCATCGGCCAGGGCATGGTCGACCAGGCGCTCGCGCTGCGTCCCGAGGAGCGGCGCGTGCTGTTCGAGGAGGTGGCCGGCGTCCGCCGCCACGAGCGCCGCCGCCGGCAGGCGGACGCGCAGCTGCTCGAGGCCGAGGCCAACCTCGCGCGCGTCCGCGACGTGCTCGCGGAGCTCAGGCCGCAGGCACGGCGCCTCTCGCAGCAGGTCGAGCAGGAGGAGGCACGCCGGACCGCCGCGGACGACCTGGCGGCCGCGCTCGTCGCCGCCGCGCACGGCCGCTGGCATGCCGCCATGCGTGCCGGTTCGGAGGCCGTCACGGCGCTCGCCACGGCGCGGCGGGCGGCGCTCGCCGAGCAGGATCAGCTCCGTCGGGTCGAGGCGGAGGCCGTCGCCCTCGGCGTGGCGCTCGCCGAGCGCGCCGCCCTGGAGCGCGCGGTCCGTGCCGACCTGGACGCGCTGACCTCCGCCCTCACGACCGCGCGGCTCGGGCAGGGCCGCGCGGAGTCCGAGCTCGAGGCACTCACCCGGGATCGGCGGCGACTGGACGCGGACCGCGAGCAGACCCGTGCCCGGATGGACGCGGCGCGGCGGCAGGCCGCCACTCCCATTCCCGCCCCCGATCCATCGGAGGAGGCCGAGCTGGCCGAATTGGAGCACGCGCTGGCCGAGGCGCTCGCCGAGCTCGCCCAGCTCCGCGCGGCCGCGCGAGCGGCCGAGGATCGCGAGGGGGCCATCCGGCGCGCCGAGGCGGCCCGCGCGAGGGATCTCGAGGCGGCGATGCGGCGGGCAGGCGAAGCCCGCAGGGCCCTCGCGGACCAGGAGGCCAGGGCGGCCCGGGCCGCGGACGTCGCCGGTCGCGCGGACGTGCGCCGGGACGAAGCCGGGCGGCTGCAGGCGGAGGCGATCGGTCGCGAGTCGGAGACGGAGGCGCGCGAGCTGTCGGCCCGGTCGGGGGCCGAGGAGGTCGAGGCGCGCTGGCGTCAGCAGCGGGATGCCGCCGACAACGCCGCCGCACGGCTCGAGGCGGCGCGTGGCCGCATGTCGTCGCTCGCCGAGCACGTCGCCGCGGAGGAAGGCCTGTCCATCACCCAGGCGGCCCGCCGTCGCGGCGGCACGCGTATCGCCGAGGGGCTGGACGTCGAGCCGGCGCTCCGGGTCGCGGTCGAGGCGGCGCTCGGGGATGCCATCCGGGCCGCGGCCATCGCCCGGGACCGGGTTCCGGCGCTGCGTGGCGAGCGTGGGCTCGTCGTGCTCGCGGACGCCGCGTCCGGCCGTACCGCAGACCGGGATGCGGACCGCGCGCGCGCGACGGCCGCGGCTGCCGGAGGAGGCCCCCTGGGCGATGCGCTCCGGCGCGATCCGGGCGGGATCGTGGGCCGCCTCCTGGAGACCGCGGTCTGGGTGCCCACCCTGCAGGACGCGCTCGCCGTGGCCGCCACGCTCCCTCCGGGCTGGTCCGTCGCGAGCCGCGACGGGGACGTGGTCAGCGCCTCGGGCGTCGCCACGCTCGGCGGTGGAGGCAGCCTTCTCGAGCGCCGGGCGGAGCGGGATGCCCTGGCGGTGGAGATCGAACGCCTCGAGGCGGCGGCCGGAAGGCTCGCCAGCGAACGCGACGAGGCCGGCCGGCGCGCGGCGTCCGCCCGCGAGGCAAGAGACGTCGCGCGCCGGGAGGCCGAGGCGGCGCGAAGGATCCGGCGCTCGGCGGACGAGGCCGAGCGCGCGGCGAGCCGCGCCGCAGAGGCTGCCGGTCGGGAGCTCGCCTGGGAACGTGCCCAGGTGGAGCGGCTCACGTCCGACGCCGCACGCGCGGCCGCGGAGCTGGAGGCGCTCGAGGCTGCGGGGCGGGCGAGCCCGGCCACGGACGGGGTCGCGGGAGACGCCGGCAGGGACGCGCCGGCGGTGGGTGCGTGGGAGCAGCGGGTCGCCGAGCTGCGGCGCCGCCGTGACCGCGTGGCGGGCGTCGTCCAGGAACACGCCGCCGAGCGACGCCGCGCGGAAGACGCGCGGAACCGGGCCGAGGCGACCCTGGCGCTCGACGAGGCACGCCTCGAGGCCATCGACACCGAGGCGGCGGCCCTCGCGTCGGCGATCGAACAGGCGTCGTCGGACGGTGCACGTCTCGCGTCCGACGTGTCGGGGCTGGCGGATCGTGAACGCGCCGCCCGCACCTCCCTGGACGCGGTGCTCGTGGCGGGGGGAGGGGAGCGCGAGGAGCTCGGGCGGGCCGAGCGCGCGGCGGCGGCGCATCGGGCTCGACTGAGGGATCTCGACGACGCGGTGCGGGCGGCCGAGGTCGCGGAACTCGAAACGCGGCTGGCGCGCGAGGCGATGCGCGAGCAGGTGCTGGTGGAGCTGGCGTCGCTGGGGCCAGTCGGCCTGGCCGCGCTCGCGGCCGCTGCCGGAGACGACGGTGCCGCGGTGGCCGGCGCGGGGGAAGCTGGGACCTTCGGCGCCGCTGCAGGCAACGCGGTCATCGGCGCCGCCCTCGCAACCGTGGCCACGGGTGCTGTCGAGACCGAGGCGGAGTCCGACGCCGAGTCCGACGCTGAGTCCGACGCCGAGATGGAACGGGATCCGGCCGTGGCCCTCGAGGCGGCCCTGGACGCGGCGGCCGCCCGATGGAGCCGGGAACCCCCGCCCGCCGACATCCCGCCGGCCGCGCGGCTCGCGACCCTTCGCCGCCGCTTCCACGAGCTTGGCGCTGGCAACCCGCTGGCCGTCGACGAGTACGCGGAAGTCCGGGCACGGCTGGACGGGCTGGAGGCGCAGCGCGAGGACCTCGAGCGTGCCATCCGGTCGACCCGGGAGCTGATCGTCGAGCTCGACCGGCTCATCGCCGAGCAGTTCCGCGCGACGTTCCTCGCGCTCGAGGACGCGTTCGGCCGGCGCTTCACCCAGCTGTTCGGTGGCGGGGTGGCACGCCTCAGCCTGACGGACCCCGAGGACCTTGACGCGACCGGCGTGGAGATCACGGCTCAGCCGCCGGGCAAGCGGCGCCAGCCGCTCGCGATGCTCTCGGGGGGCGAGCGCGCTCTGACCGCGGTGGCGCTGCTCTTCGCGATGCTCGAGGTGCGGCCCGTTCCCTTCTGCGTGCTGGACGAGGTGGACGCCGCGCTCGACGAAGCCAACGTGGGCCGCTTCACCGACGCCCTGCGGGAGCTGGCCACGCGGACCCAGTGCATCGTGATCACGCACAACCGGGGTACGATCGAGGTCGCGGACGCCCTGTACGGCGTGACCATCGGTGACGACGCCGTGAGCCGCGTGATCTCGCTCCGCCTCGAGGAGGCGCGCACGATGGTCGAGGCGACGGCCGCCGTCTGAGGCTGGGCCGGGGAGGCATGTCCGGGATGTTCTGGCGACGAACGAAGGGCGAACGGGTGCCCGCGGAACAGGCCCCCGGCGAGCCGACGGCGCCCGCGCCCGACGCCGATGGCGGCGCACACGCCGGCGAGCTGGTCCCCGGCGGAGCGAGTCCGTCCCGGGCGACCCCGGCGCCGAGCCGAAGCGGGTCCCGGCGGGAACCGTGCCCGACGACGGGTCGGATGCGCCGTCCTCCGAGGCGCCCGCGCAGCCGACCGAGACGCCCGCGCAGCCGGCGCTTCCACCCGGGGGTGCGCCGCGGCCCGGTGCGCTCTGGGGCCCCGGGATCGGTCCCGAGCCCACGCCGGTCGCCCCCGGGCCCACGTCCGCCGGGGAACAGCAGGAGGCCACGATCGCGGACGGCGTCGCGGCCAGCCGGCGGGGCTTCATGGCCCGCCTGCACGGCATCCTCGGCGGCGGCTCGGCCAGCGAGGAGACGTGGGAGGAGGTCGAGGAGACCCTCATCGCCGGCGACGTCGGCGCGCGCCTCGCGATGGACGTCGTCTCCAGGGCGCGATCACGGCGTGACGCGGGGGGGCCCGAGGCGGCCGTCCGGTCCGAGCTGGCGCGGCTGCTTCCCGCGGGGTCATCCGGACCCTGGCGACCCGCCCGCCCCCGTCCCGACCTGCCTGCCGTCGTGCTCGTCGTCGGCGTGAACGGGACCGGCAAGACCACGTCGATCGCCAAGATCGCGGCGCGGCTCGCGGCCGAGGGCGACACCGTGATCCTCGCCGCGGCCGACACCTTCCGCGCCGCCGCGATCGAGCAGCTGGAGACGTGGGCGGACCGGCTGGGGCTTCCGGTCGTGGCGCACAAGGCCGGCGCCGATCCATCCGCCGTGGTCTTCGACGCGCTCGATGCCGCCGTGGCCCGTGGCGCGGACGTCGTCATCGTCGACACGGCCGGCCGGCTTCACACGCGACACAACCTCATGGAGGAGCTCGCGAAGATCCGCCGCACGATCGACAAGCGCCTGCCCGGCGTGAGCCCGGACGTGCTGTTCGTGCTCGATGCCACCACCGGGCAGAACGGCCTGGCGCAGGCGAAGGCGTTCCACGAGACGAGCGGACTCACCGGGCTCGTCCTCACGAAGCTCGATTCGACCGCCAAGGGCGGGATCGTCTTCGCCATCGAGCAGGCCCTCGGCGTTCCGGTCGTGTTCGCCGGCGTCGGGGAGCGCGTCTCCGACCTGGTCGATTTCGATCCGGCCGCGTTCGTGGAGGCCCTCTTCTCCTGATCGGCGGCACGACACGGCCCACCCGACCGGCTACACTCTCCCTGCGCCGGCACGAGCCGGCATCCCGGTGTCGCCAGAATCCGCGCACCACCACGACGCCCGGCCCAGGGGCGTCACGAGGAGCAGGACCCCACCCGTGTTCGACGCCCTCTCCGATCGCCTGCGAGACGTCCTCGGCCGGCTGACCGGCCGCGGCCACGTGACCGAGGCCGACGTGGATGCCGCCATGCGGGAGGTCCGCCTCGCGCTGCTGGAGGCGGACGTCAACTACCGCGTGGTCAAGGAGTTCGTGGCACGCGTTCGCGAGCGCGCGATCGGCACCGAGATCCTCGAGAGCCTCAATGCCGGCCAGCAGGTCATCAAGATCGTCAACGAGGAGCTGACCGCGCTCCTCGGCCGGGGCGACCGGACCTTCCGCCTCACCGGGCAGCCCGCCGTCGTCGCGCTCGTCGGCCTCCAGGGATCCGGCAAGACGACGTCCGCGGCCAAACTGGCCCGCCATCTCGTGAAGCAGGGCCGTCAGCCGCTCCTGGTCGCGGCGGACCCGTACAGGCCGGCGGCCGTGGACCAGCTGGTCCAGCTCGGGCGCAGCCTGGCCATCCCCGTCTTCTCGGCGCCGCAGGGCACGCCGGTGGTGCGCATCGCCCAGGACGGCGTGGCGCAGGCGAAGCGGACCGGACGCGACGTCGTCATCCTCGACACCGCCGGACGCCTGACGGTGGACGAGGCCCTGATGGACGAGATCCGCCAGCTCGCGGCCACGGTGAGCCCCAGCGAGACCCTGCTGGTCGTGGACGCGATGACCGGCCAGGAGGCCGTCAACGTCGCGCAGGCCTTCGCGGCCACTGTGCCGCTGACGGGGCTCGTGCTGACGAAGATCGACGGTGACGCGCGCGGCGGCGCCGCGCTGTCGATCGGGGCCGTGAGCGGCCTGGCCGTCAAGTTCCTCGGGACGGGCGAGAAGACGGACGCGCTGGAGCCGTTCCATCCCGACCGGCTTGCCGGGCGGATCCTCGGCATGGGCGACGTGCTCACGCTCATCGAGCGCGCCCAGGACACGTTCGACGCGAAGGCCGCCGAGAAGGCGGCCGACAAGCTTCGCCGGAATGCCTTCACGCTCGACGACTTCCTCGAGCAGATGCAGCAGATGAAGCGCATGGGCCCGATCGGGCAGCTGCTCGAGATGATGCCGGGCATGCGTGGCCTGGCCAAGGAGGCCCAGGGCGCCGTCGATCGGGGCGAGCTCAAGCGGGTCGAGGCGATCATCCAGTCGATGACGCGCGGCGAACGGGCCGACCCGTCCATCCTGAACGCGTCGCGGCGGCGGCGGATCGCCGTCGGCTCCGGGACGACCACCGTCGACGTCAACCGGCTGGTCAAGCAGTTCTCCGAGATGCAGCGCGTCATGCGGATGATGCAGAAGCAGGGAGGGCGGCGGCCCGCGCTGCCGTTCACGCGATGATGGACGAACGACCGACGGGCGCCGGCGGGATCGACGACGCCACGGCAGCAGGAGGTTTCGATCCGGGCACGAGCACGACGGGCGCGGAGGACGCGACGGGCGGCTGGACCGTGATCCCGGAGTCGTCCCCGCCGCCGGCGGGCCCGGTCCGCCCGGCGCGGTGGCGCTGGTGGATCGCGATCGTCGCGACCGTCCTCGTCGTGGGGAGCGCGGCGGGCGTCGCGCTCGTCGCCACGCGTGGAGCGGGTGCCTCTCCGACGCTGGGCTACGTTCCGGCGAACGCGATCGTCTACGCGGAGGGGCGCCTGGACGCGCCCGGCGACCAGGGCGTCGCGCTCGCCTCCTTCCTGTCCAACTTCCCCGGCTTCACGGACACGTCCAACGTCCAGTCCAAGCTGAGCCAGGCGTGGGACCGGCTGTTCAGGGCCATCCCGGGGAACACCTATACCTACAGTGCCGACGTGGCGCCGTGGGTCCAGGGGACCGCGGCTGTCGCCGTCCTGCCCGGCTCGTCGCCGTCCTCGCCGGCCGCCCTGGCGCTCGTCGCCGTGGCCGACCAGGCGAAGGCGCAGGCGGAGCTCGACAAGATCGTCGCGACCGCGCGAGACGCGGGAGCGTCGCCGGCCCGGACGACCATTTCGGGCGCCGCCGTCTGGACGTTCTCGCCGCCGAGCGGATCGTCCGGGTCCGCGGGTTCGGGCGGTGGCCACGCCGTGAGCGTGTCCCTGCTGCCCGGCGTCCTGGTCGCGGCAAGCGACCCGGCCGTGATCGGCAGCGTGCAGGACGTGAAGGACGGCAGAGCGGCCGGCCTCGAGGGGTCGCAGCCATACCGTGACGCCACCTCGGGCGCCGCGTCGAGCGACCTCGCCTCGATCTACGTGTCGACGTCCGCGCTCCAGCAGGAGATGCGGGCGCTCGTGCCCGGCGGCGCGCCGGTTGCCTCGCCGCTTGCCGCTCCGCTGGCGGCGTGCGCGGCCCAGGCCATCCCGGTCAGCGCCTACGGCACCCTGCGGGCGCAGGCGGACCGGCTCGTGGCCGACCTCCGGGCGCAGGAGCCCGCCGGCGGGACGCCCCCCTCGCCCCATGACTCGACGCTCGTCGACCACGTGCCGGGAACGGCACTGGCCTACATCGAGACCCACGACGCCGGCAAGGCGCTGGCGTGCATCCTGGGCCAGGTCAAGGCCGCCATGCCTGCCGCGTCGGCGGGGGCGTCGGACCAGCTCGGGCAGATCGAGGGCCTCGTCGGCGGCCAGCTCGAGTCGTTCGTGTCGTGGATGGGTGACGCCGGGATCGTGGTGAACGCGCCCACCAACACCCAGGCGACGCCGTCGGTGGCCCTGGTCGCCTCCGTGACCGACCCGGCGCTCGCGGCGCAGCGCCTCGCACAGCTCCAATCGCTCGTGGCGCTCGCGACGATGGCGGGCACGCAGGGGCTCAAGATCTCCGAGTCGACGCACGGCGCCTCGACGATCACGACCCTGTCGATCTCGTCGTCGATGCTGGCGCTGCCCGGCTCGATCGGCGGCGCCGGCGGCACACCTGCCACCGTCTCGATCAGCTGGGCGCTCGCGGACGGCGGTGATCCGAAGCTCGGCGGCCGGTTCATCCTCGGCGTCGGCCCCGACGCCGTCGCCGCCCTGCTCGACCAGTCGACCGCGCAGAGCCTCGGCGCGACCCCGGCGTTCACCGACGCGCTCGCGTCGGCCGGCGGCCCGTCGACCACCGGTTTCTCCTACTTCGACCTCCGGGCGATCCGCGCGGCGGTCGAATCCATCATGCCGGCCAGCGAGAAGCCGGCCTACGAATCCGACGTCCGACCGTACCTGCTCCCGTTCGACCGGCTCGTCACCGTGAACGGCGTCAGCGGGTCGACCGTGACGTCCCGCGCCATCATCACCGTCGGCAACCCGCAATAGTCGTCAAAGAGATCGAGGAGGACACTCGCTTGGCAGTCAGGATCCGTCTCTCGCGCGTGGGCGCGACGAAGCAACCGGCCTACCGCGTGGTCGTCATGGACAGCCGCAGCGCGCGCGACGGCCGTGCGATCGAGACGATCGGCCACTACAACCCGCGCACCGATCCCGTGGACTTCCAGGTCGACGCCGAGAAGGCAACGCGCTGGATGAGCCAGGGCGCCACGCCGTCGAACACCGTGGAGCGGCTGTTCCGCCGCGCCGGCATCCTGCCGGACGCGAAGTAGGCGAGCGGGAGGGGATCGGGATGAGCGCGGTCGAACTCGTCGAATACGTCGCGCGGTCCCTGGTGGACGAGCCCGACGCGGTGACCGTCGGCGTCCACGAGGATCGCGACGGGACCGTCATCGAGCTCCACGTGGCCGAGGACGACATGGGGAAGGTCATCGGCCGGAACGGCAGCGTCGCCAAGGCACTGCGGACCCTGCTGAAGGTGATGTCCGCGCGCCAGGGGGAGTCGATCTCGCTGGAGATCGACTGAGCGTGCCCCCCGAGGGCCAGCGGTTCGTCGTCGGGCTCGTCCGGGGGCTCCACGGCCTCCAGGGCGGCGTCCGGGTCGAGCCGCTGACCGATGATCCGGATCGCTTCGCGGCGGGCTCGCGGCTGTACCCGGAAGGAACGCCGCGCCGGCTGACCGTCGCCTGGTCGCAGGCGGACGCGCCGGGGCTGCTCGTCAGGTTCGAGGAGGTGCCCACCAGGGAGGCGGCCGAGGGACTCCGCGACGTGTACCTCGAGGCGGACAGGCCGTCGTCCGGGCTGGGTCGGGACGAGTACTGGTGGCACGAGGTGGTCGGCGTCTCCGTCACGACCGAATCCGGCGAGACGCTGGGCACGGTCGACGACGTCTTCCGCGCCGGCGGTGGCGAGGTGTACGTCGTCCGGGGTGGCCCGCGCGGCGAGCTGCTGATTCCGGCCGTCCGGGCGGTCTTCCGCGAGTTCGCGCCCCGCGAGGGCAGGGTCGTCGTGGATGCCGACGCGCTGGGCCTGGGACCGCTCCAGCCGCGGCGGCCCCGTGGGCGGCGGTCGTCGCGTCGCGGCGCGGCGGCGAGTGCCGGCGAACCAGGCGCGTCGCGTCCCGGCGAGCCGGAGCGCGGCGTGGTCCCCGAGGCGACGGTCGGCCAGGACGGCACGCCGCCGGCGCCGGGCATGGCGGGCGCCCAGCCCACGACTGGCCCGGACAGTCTCCAGGCTACGGCCGACCCCGATCGGACCGAGCCCACGGCGCGTCCGCCGGGCTGACGTGCGCATCGACGTCGTCTCGCTCTTCCCGGCGCTGTTCCCCGGTCCCCTGACCGAGAGCATCCCGGGCCGTGCGCTGGAGCGGGGCCTGGCCGAGCTGCACAGCCATGATCTCCGCGAGTGGGGCCTGGGCCGTCATCGCAGCGTCGACGACTACACCTACGGCGGCGGGGCAGGCATGGTGCTCAGGCCGGAGCCCGTGGCCGCGGCGCTTGCCGCGATCCGTGGCGACGACGCCTTCACGATCCTGATGGACCCCGGCGGGGAGCTCTTCACGCAGGCCCGCGCCCGCGATCTCGCGGCGCGCTCGCACCTCGTCGTGGTCTGCCCCCGGTACGAGGGGGTCGACGACCGGGTGCGCAGGATGGTCGATCTCGAGCTGTCCATTGGCGACTACGTCCTCTCGGGCGGCGAGCTCCCGGCCCTGGTGGTGATCGACGCCGTGCTCCGGCTGCTGCCCGGGGCGATCGACGCCGCGTCCACCGAGGAGGAGTCGTTCTCGGCCGGGCTGCTCGAGTACCCCCAGTACACGCGGCCGCCGGAGTTCGCCGGCGAGCGCGTCCCGGAGGTGCTGGTCGGTGGCGATCACGCTGCCGTCGCCCGATGGCGTCATGAGCAGGCCCTGGAGCGGACGCGCCGGAACCGACCCGACCTGCTGACGCTCCTCGCCGACGATGCGGCAGGGCGGACGACGGACCCTCATGCGTCCGCCGCACGGCGTCCGCCGGGGCACCCCGCGGGCGGAACGGAGGGCCCCCGGCGCGTCGGTCGTGCCCGCGACCTCGCCGACGACACCGGGCGCTGGGAGGATCCGGCACCATCGGACGAGTGAAA
Organism: uncultured Chloroflexia bacterium; assembly: GCA_963757865.1. Lineage (GTDB taxonomy): Bacteria > Chloroflexota > Limnocylindria > Limnocylindrales > CSP1-4 > JAJYNJ01. The sequence goes on along the minus strand of CAVWSU010000021.1, from coordinate 132,510 downwards.
CCGCGAACCGGGCGAAGGCGCCCGCGGCTACGTCCGTGCCGGGACCGCGCGGTCCGGGCCGCCGCGCATGCTATACTCCGCGCTCGTCCGACCGACCACCCCTTCGCCTGCCCATGGCCGGCGCCAGCCTGAGTGAGTGACTCCTGTGAACGTGCTCGACGCCGTCACCGCGGACCAGATCCGCACCGACCTGCCCGAACTCGCCTCCGGCGATACCGTCCGCGTCTCCGCGAAGGTCATCGAGGGGAGCCGGGAGCGGATCCAGGTCTTCGAGGGCACCATCATGCGGCTGCGCGGCGGCGGCATCGGCCGCTCGATCACCGTGCGCAGCGTCCGCAGCGGCGTCGGCGTGGAGCGGACGTTCAAGGTGAACTCGCCGCGCATCGACAAGATCGAGGTCGTGCGCCACGGCATGGCGCGCCGCGCCCAGCTCTACTTCCTCCGGAAGCGCGTGGGCAAGGCCGCGAGCCTCCGCGAGCGCCGCTAGACTCCGGGCGGGATGCCAGAGTCCTCCCGCCGACAACCTGCCACTCCGGGCTCCGTCCGGGCTGCCCGCGCCGGCGGCCCCATCACCCCGACCCTGCGCTACGAGCGCGGCCTGTGGCGTGACGGGCTGTCGCGGATCGCGGGCGTGGACGAGGTCGGGGTCGCGCCCGCGTCCGGCCCGGTGGTCGCGGCCGCCGTCATCATGTCCCCCAACTGCCACCGGATCGCCGGCGTGCGCGACTCCAAGACGCTCTCGGCGGCGCAGCGCGAGCACCTCGCACCGCTGATCCGCCGGCGAGCCGTCTCGGTCGGCGTGGGAGCCGCCTCGGTGGCCGAGATCGATGCGCTCAACATCTACCACGCCACGCACCTGGCCATGCGCCGGGCGATCGCCAAGCTGGGAGGCCACGAGCACGTGCTCGTGGACGGGCTCCGGATCCGCGAGTTCGAGGATCACGTCGGGCCGTACACGTCGATCGTCGACGGGGACGCGCTCTGCTACTCGATCGCCTGCGCGTCGATCGTGGCCAAGGTGGTGCGCGACCGCCTGATGACGCTCCTCGCCGCGCGCCATCCCGGCTACGGGTGGGAGCGCAACGCCGGCTACGCGACGCGCGAGCACCGCGCGGCCATGGCCGACCTGGGGATCACCGTCTTCCACCGGCGCAGCTTCATCACGACGCAGCGGATCGTGCTGGGCGAGCAGCAGACGTTCGAGCTCGAGCTCCTGCCGGTGCTGGCCGGCGAGGCGTGACGCCCGGCGACGTCCCGGTCGGCGGCCCGGCCGGCACCCTCGCCCGGAGGCGCCGTACCAGCGGCGAGCGCGGCGAGGCGCTGGCTGCCCGGCATCTCGAGGCGCTCGGATGGACCGTGCTGGCCCGGCGAGTGCGCGTGGGGCGCGACGAGATCGACCTCGTCGCCGTCGAACCCGGGCCGCCAGCCGTGCTCGTGATCGTGGAGGTCAGGACGCGGGCCAGCGGGCGTTTCGGCTCGCCGGAGGAGAGCGTCGACCGGCGCAAGGTCGCGCGCCTGTATCGGGCGGCGGCGGCGCTGCGGGCGATCGGAACCCTCCCCGGCGGGACGCCCATTCCGGCGCTGCCCTGGCGCGTGGACCTCGTCGCCGTCGACGACGCGCCGGCGATCGGTCCCGGGGCGGGCGGTCCCGCCTTCAGGCACGTCCGCGCCCTCGAGCCGCGCTGACGGACACAGGAGCTGCTGAAGCACCCCGGCTCCACCGTGCGCCGTTCCGGTCGAGGCACATCGGCCGTGTGCTAGACTCGCCTGCGCCGTCGGTACCCCCGGCGGCGTCCGTGCGTCAGCTCGGACATCACACACACGGGCCGTTTCCCGCGGCGGTGTCGCCCGGTCGACCGACCGGCGATCCGCGGGCCAAGGCTCGTGGCGGATCGAACCCATCAGGAGGTACTCGTGGCAGCAGTCTCGATGCGCCAGCTTCTCGAGGCCGGCGTCCATTTCGGCCACCAGACCCGGCGCTGGAATCCCAAGATGCGCCCGTACATCTTCGCGGAGCGCAACGGGATCCACATCATCGACCTGGCCCAGACGGTCCAGCGCCTTGACGTCGCGCTCGACTTCGTCCGCCAGACCGCCGCCCGAGGCGACGGCGTGCTCTTCGTCGGCACGAAGAAGCAGGCTCAGGAGCCGATCGCGGAAGAGGCGGCGCGCGCCGGGATGCCGTATGTCAACCAGCGCTGGCTGGGCGGCATGCTCACCAACTTCATCACCATCCGTAAGCGCCTCGCGCTCCTCGACCAGCTCGAAGCCCGCCAGGCGAACGGCGACTTCGACCGGATGACGAAGAAGGAGGCCGCGAAGCTCACCGAGCAGATGACGCGGCTGCAGCGCACCCTGGGCGGCATGCGCCGCATGAAGCGTCTTCCGGGCGCGATGTTCGTCGTGGACCCGCATCGCGAGCACATCGCCGTGACCGAGGCGCGGAAGCTCGAGATCCCGGTCGTCGGGACGGGCGACACGAACATCGATCCCGACGAGCTCGACTACATCATCCCGGCCAACGACGACGCCATCCGTGCGATCCGGCTGCTGTGCGGTCTCGTCGCCGACGCCGCCGTCGCCGGCCAGCACGACCGCGCCGCTCGAACCGAAACCGAGCCCGAGATCGTGGCCGGCGTGCCCGTCGAGGAGTCCGGCGCCGACGAGCTGCTGAGCGCCATGGCCGCCGGGCAGACGCTCACGTTCGAGCCGGAGCCGGACGAAGAGGAGCTGCTGCCCGGCCGTGCCGTCCCGGCGGCCCCGCCCGCGGCCCGGCCGCGTCACGCGGCCCCTGCCTCCGACGACGAAACAGCGGCGGTCGAGGCCCCCGCGCTCGACGCCTGATCCACCCACGACGAAGGGACCCCCAGACGAATGGCTGAGCAGGTACAGATCAAGGCCGAGACCGTCAAGGAGCTGCGCGAGCGGACGGGCGCGGGCTTCATGGATTGCAAGCGCGCGCTCGAAGAGACGAACGGCGACCTTGCCGGCGCCATCACCCTCCTCCGCGAGCGCGGACAGGCGGCCGCGATGAAGCGAGCCGGTCGCGACGCCCGCGAGGGCCAGGTCGCGAGTTACATCCATCCCGGCGGACGTGTCGGCGTGCTGATCGAGGTCAACTGCGAGACGGACTTCGTGGCGCGCACCGACGAGTTCCAGAAGCTCGTGCGGGACCTCGCCATGCAGGTGGCCGGGCTCGCGCCGGACTATCCCACGGTGGAGTCCGTGCCCGCGGACGTCGTCGAAGCGAAGCGCGCGGAGCTGGCGGCGGACGAGTCGGTGCAGAAGAAGCCGGAGCACATTCGCGGCCAGATCGTGGACGGCCAGCTGAAGAAGTGGTACTCGCAGGTCGTGCTGACCGAACAGCCGTTCCGGGACACGGACATCACGGTCGGGCAACTGCTGACGAACAGCATCGCGACGATCGGCGAGAACATCCGTGTGCGCAGGTTCGCGCGATACCAGCTGGGCGAAGAGCTGTGACGGAACCCGACGCCACGGCGTCACCCGCGGGCGGTGGCCGGGAGGGCCGTCCCCGGTATCACAGGATCCTCCTGAAGCTCTCGGGTGAGGCGCTCCTCGGCGACCGTCCGTACGGCGTCGACCCCGCGTTCTGCACCTTCATCGCCAGGCAGCTGGTCGACGTCCGGCGGCTCGGGACCGAGGTCGCGGTCGTGGTCGGCGGCGGCAACATCTTCCGTGGCCTCGCGGCCGCGGCGAAGGGCATGGACCGCGCCACCGGCGACTACATCGGCATGCTGGCCACCGTGATGAACGCGCTGGCCCTGCAGGACGCCCTCGAGAAGGAACACCTCGACACCCGCGTGATGAGCGCGATCGGGATGAACGAGGTGGCCGAGCCGTACATCCGCCGTCGCGCGGTGCGACACCTCGAGAAGGGCCGCGTGGTGATCCTCGCGGCCGGAACCGGCAACCCGTACTTCACCACGGACACCGCGGCCGCCCTGCGTGCGGTCGAGATCGACGCCGAGGTGATCCTCAAGGCCACCCGGGTCGACGGGGTGTACGACGCCGATCCGCTGCTGCACCCCGAGGCCCGGCGATACGAACGGCTCACGTACGTCGACGTCCTCACCGAGCGCCTCCAGGTGCTCGACGCCACCGCGGTATCCCTCTGCATGGAGAACGACCTGCCGATCGTCGTCTTCGACCTCAATCGGCCGGATAACATCAGGCGAGTCGCCCTTGGCGAACCTGTCGGGACCATCATCAGCGGAGGTGGGAGCGCATGACCAGCCAGGCACTGGCCGACGCCGAGCCGAAGATGGCGCGCGCGGTCGACGTCATGGTGCGGGACTTCCAGGCGGTCCGCACGGGGCGTGCCTCGACGGCACTCGTGGAGCGGCTCACCGTCGAGTACTACGGCACGCCGACGCCGCTCAACCAGCTCGCGGGGATCAGCGTCCCCGAGGCGCACGCGATCGTGATCCAGCCGTGGGATCGGTCGGCCCTGGGCGCCATCGAGAAGGCGATCCAGAAGAGCGACCTCGGACTCACGCCCAACGTCGACGGGTCGGTGGTCAGGCTGAACATCCCGGCCCTGACCGAGGAGCGGCGGCGTGACCTCGTCCGGCAGGTCCACCGGCGCATGGAGGAGGCGCGCGTCGAGATCCGCAACCTCCGGCGCGAGGCCGCGGACGAGGTCAAGCGCGAGGAGCACGAGGGCGCGATCAGCGCCGACGAGGGCCGGCGCGAGCTGGAGCAGCTCCAGAAGATCACCGACCGGTTCGTCGAAGAGGTCGACCGACAGGGCAAGGCGAAGGAGCAGGAGGTCCTGGCGGTCTAGATGGAGGCGACGGCCGTCCCTCGCCACGTGGCGATCATCATGGACGGCAACCGTCGCTGGGCCCGCGCGCGGGGAGTGACGGAGGCCGAGGGGCACGCCGCGGGCGTCCGCACCATCCGACCCCTGCTGCACCGTGCCGTCGAGCGCGGCGTGCGCGTGCTGTCCGTCTACGCGTTCAGCCGCGAGAACTGGGGTCGATCGCCGGACGAGGTGGCGGTGCTGTTCGACCTGCTCCGGGCCGCCATCCGCGACGAGACGGCGGAGCTGCGGACCCAGGGGGTCGAGGTCCGGCTGCTGGGGCGACTCGGCGAGCTCCCCGAGGAGACCCGTGACTCGATCGTAGCCGGGCTCGAGGCCACCCGCGGCGGCCGGCGCCTGCTCCTGAACGTGGCCTTCAACTACTCGGGTCGTTCCGAGATCGTGGACGCGGTGCGGCGCTGCATCGAGGACGGCCTGTCGCCCGAGCAGGTGGACGAGGCCGCCATCGAGGCGCGCCTGTACACGGCCGGCGTCCCCGAGCCGGACCTGCTCATCCGCACGGGAGGCGAGTCCCGGCTCAGCAACTTCCTCATCTGGCAGGCGGCGTACGCGGAGCTCTACGTCTCGGACGTGCTGTGGCCCGATTTCGGCCCGGAGGCGTTCGACGAGGCGCTCGCGGAGTACGCCCGGCGCACGCGTCGCTTCGGGCGCTGAGGCGCACGTGCTCCGACAGCGGCTCGTCAGCGCCGCGGTCCTGGTCCCGGTCGTCGTCGCCATCTTCCTGCTCGGGCGCCCCTGGATCGACGCGTTCATCGTGGCCGTGGCGGCGCTCGCGGCCTGGGAGGCGTTCGCGCTGCTGGCCACCGCCGGATATGCCGGCTTCGCGCGATACGGCACGGTGCTCGCCGCGGCGATCGTGGTCGTCGGCGCCCTGCTGTCGGACCGGGCGGTCGATCCGCTGCTCGAGGTCCCCGCGATCGGCGCCCTGCTCGCCGGCGCGGCCGCGCTCTTCCTCGGGGACCCGCGGAGCGGGCTGACTGCGTGGATCGCGACGGTGTTCGGCGCGGGATACGTCGGGCTCCTGGGCTTCGCGCCGCTCCTGTTGACGATCGCTCCACCCGTGCCGGCGTCGGCGCCCCTCGCGGCGCTGGATGGCGGGCGCGGATGGCTGCTCGTCCTGATCGCGGGCGTCTGGTCGTACGACTCGTTCGCCTATGCCTTCGGCCGTGCGTTCGGCCGCCGTCGCTTCCTCCAGCACATCTCGCCGTCCAAGACATATGCCGGCCTTGTCGGGGGACTGGCCGGTGCCGTCATCGTCGCCGGGCTCGTGCTCGCCGCCATGGGCCGCTCGCCGCTCGAGGGCATCCCGGTGGGGCTGCTTGTCGGGGGCGCCGCGCAGGCCGGCGACCTGGCCGAGTCCATGCTCAAGCGGGCCGCGAACGCCAAGGATTCCGGCCACCTGATCCCTGGGCACGGCGGCATGCTCGACCGGGTGGACTCGTTCCTGTTCGCGGCGCCGATCCTGGCCGGGTACGTGGCGCTGGTGACCCGGTGACGGCCGCGTCCGGTTTCGGAGGCGTCGCGGACGCTGGCGGGCCGGGCGGCGACGCCCCCGACGCTGCCGTTGTGGACGCCCGTGGGCCGGTGCGTCGCGCGAGTGATCGTGCCCGGGATCGCGCACGCATCCGCGTGGCCCTGCTCGGGTCGACGGGATCCATCGGCCGGCAGACGGTCGACGTGCTGATGGGGCTCTCGGACCGGTTCGAGGTCGTGGCGCTCGCGGCCGGGCGTGACCGGGCGACTCTCGAGGCGCAGGCGGAGACGCTGCGCCCGCGAGTGGTGGCGCTGGCCGACGCCGTGGGACGGCGTCAGCTTCGGGTGTCCGACGGGGTCGAGGTGGACGATTCGCCCGATGCGCTGGTGCACCTCGCGGAGCGCGACGACGTGGACCTGGTGGTCGTCGCGACGGGCGGCGTCGTGAGCCTGCGGCCCGTGATCGCCGCCCTCCGCCGCGGCCGGGTGGTTGCCACGGCCAACAAGGAGACGCTCGTCAGCGGCGGACACCTGGTGATGCCGCTCGCCCGGGGACTGGCGGCGGGGAACGATCAGGCCGCGTTCTCGGCGGGCGAAGGACGGGACCGATGCTTCCCTGCGGGGCGACGCGCCGGGCGGTGCCGCGGGGCCCGGCAGCCCGCTGGCCTGGCTGCGCCCCATCGACTCGGAGCACTCGGCCATCTGGCAGTGCCTGGTCGGCGAGGATCACGCCTCGATCGCCCGCATCTGGCTCACGGCCTCGGGCGGTCCGTTCCGTTCGACGCCCCTCGCCGCACTCGCGGATGTCACCCCCGAGATGGCGCTGGCACATCCGACGTGGCGCATGGGAGCCAAGATCACGATCAATTCGGCGACCATGATGAACAAGGGTCTGGAGGTCATCGAGGCCGACCGGCTGTACGATGTGGGTCTCGAACGGATCTCCGTCGTGATCCACCCCCAGAGCGTCATCCACTCGGCCGTGGAATTCGTCGACGGGTCCGTCAAGGCCCAACTCGGACACCCTGACATGCGCATTCCCATCCAGTACGCACTCACGTTCCCCGACCGATACGCGTCGCCGGCGCCCCGGCTCGGGCTCGACCAGCTCGCGACGCTGGACTTCCACGCGCCGGACGAGTCCCGCTTCCCGGCGCTGCGGATCGCCCGCGAGGCCGGTGCGGCAGGTCCACGGGCGAGCGCCGCCCTCATCGCCGCCGACGAAGTCGCCGTCGGCCGGTTCCTCGACCGCACGCTCGACTTCCCGGGCATTACGAGCCTCGCCGCCGATGCGGTCGAGCGCTTCGGCACCGGAGCGGCGCCCGGCCTGGACGAGCTCATGGCGCTCGACGCGGAGGTCCGCGCCTGGTGCGGCGCGGCTTCCGGATCTGCGGGCTCCGGCGGATCGACGCGATCCGGGGCGTGGGGTCGGGCGCATGAGCGGCATCCTCAACTCCGGCATCACGCTGGTCCTCTTCCTGGCGATCCTGGTCGGGCTCGTCGTCGCCCACGAGTTCGGCCATTTCCTCGTCGCCCGACTCAGCGGTGTGCGCGTGCACGAGTTCGGGATCGGGTTCCCGCCGCGAGCCGCACGCCTGGGCAGCGACGGCGAGACGGAGTACACGCTCAACTGGCTGCCGATCGGCGGGTTCGTGCGGCTGGAGGGCGAGGACGGCACCAGCGACGATCCGCGCAGCTTCGGACGCAAGTCGCTGCCGGTGCGCATCGTCATCCTGCTCGCGGGCGTCGTGATGAACATCCTGCTCGCGTTCGTCATCTTCACGGTCATCGCGGCCGCGCTGGAGCCGAACGCCGACGCGCAGGTCGACTCTGTCACGGCGGGGTCGCCTGCGGCGTCGATCGGCCTGCGGGCGGGCGACGTGATCACCGCGGTCGACGGCCACACGTTCCCGTACTTCGACGGTGCCGCGCCGACGTCCTACACCCTCGCGCACGCGGGCGACCGCGTCACGCTCACCGTCCGCCATGCCGATGGGGTCTCGCAGCAGCTTCCCGTCACGCTGCAGGACCAGGCCGCCGTCAACGCCGGCCGCGGGGCTCTCGGGATCACCGCGCGCATCGTGCCGGGCGCCATCGTGCAGCGCTCGCCGATCGCCGCGGTGCAACTCGGGGCCGACCGCACCGTGCAGGCCTGCGGCCTCATCGTGGGGGCGCTCGGGCAGCTGGTCACCTCCATCGCGAACAACCCGGGTGCCGCGCCGCCGGTGAGCGGTCCCATCGGGATCGCCGAAGCCGTCGGAACGGTCCGCACCGAGGCGCCGCCGGTCGTGCTGCTCTGGCTGATCGCGCTGCTCTCGGCGAACCTCGCCGTGGTCAACGTCCTGCCGTTCCCGCCGCTCGACGGCGGCCGGATCGTGGTGTCGATCCTGCAGTCGGCAACCCGGAACCGGATCAGCACGAGCATCGAACGTGCCACGTACTTCGTGGGCTTCGTGCTCCTCTTCGGCTTCCTCATCTGGGTCAGCTATTTCGACATCGTCAGGGGCGGCGTGGGCTCGTGAGCCGTCGCGCGACGCCGACGGTCATGGTCGGCGGGGTGCCGGTCGGGTCGCGCTGGCCGGTCGTGGTCCAGTCGATGACCAACACCGACACGGCTGACCCGGACGCGACCGCGCTCCAGGTCGCGTCGCTCGCTCACGCGGGCAGCGAGCTCGTGCGGGTCACCGTGAACAACGACGGCGCGGCGGCGGCCGTCCCGGAGATGGTCCGGAAAGTCCGCGGCCTGGGCATCGGCGTCCCGATTATCGGCGACTTCCACTACAACGGGCACCAGCTGCTGGTCGAGTACCCGGAGATGGCGAAGGCTCTCGACAAGTACCGCATCAACCCCGGCAACGTGGGCTCGCGCGACCACCACGACGAGCGCTTCACGACCATCGTCCAGGTCGCCATCAAGAACGGGAAGCCCGTCCGGATCGGCGTCAACTGGGGCTCGCTCGACCAGGCGCTGCTGACCGACCTGATGGACGCCAACGCACGCCTGCCCGAGCCCGCTCCAGCGCGTGACGTGATGATCGAGGCGATGGTGCAGTCCGCCCTGCGCTCGGCGGAGCTGGCGGAGTCGACGGGCCTCGCGCACGACCGCATCATCCTGTCGGCCAAGGTGTCCGGCGTCGCCGACCTGGTCGAGGTCTACCGCCGCCTCGCCGCCCGCTGCGACTACCCGCTCCACCTGGGGCTGACTGAGGCGGGCATGGGGGCGAAGGGCGTCGTGGCATCCACGGCCGGCCTGTCGATCCTGCTCCACGAGGGGATCGGCGACACGATCCGGGTCTCAATCACGCCGGAGCCCGGCGCCGATCGCGCCGAGGAGGTGCGGATCGCGCAGCAGGTGCTGCAGTCGCTCGGTCTGCGCCAGTTCCTGCCGCAGGTCTCGGCGTGTCCCGGGTGCGGGCGGACCACGAGCGTGTTCTTCCAGGAGCTCGCTCAGCAGGTGCAGGGCTACCTCGCCGACTCCATGCCCGGCTGGCGCGAGCGGTACCCGGGCGTCGAGGGTATGCGGGTGGCGGTCATGGGCTGCGTGGTGAACGGCCCCGGCGAATCGAAGCACGCCGACATCGGCATCTCGCTGCCCGGTACGTTCGAGGAGCCGGTCGCGCCCGTGTACGTGGATGGCAAGCTGTCCACGACGCTCCGCGGCGACGGCATCGTCGACGAGTTCAAGACGATCCTCGACGGGTACGTCGAGCGGCGCTACGGACGGCGCGAGGAGCCGGTCCCGGCGGGGTAGGTCCCGCGGTCAGCCGGGCTCGACGCCGGGCGGGTTCGTCCGCCAAAGGCCGCGGACCGCCCGTCTGCCGCCCACCTGCCGCCGGCTGCCGCCCACCTGCCGCCGGGCAGGCATCCCCAGCCTGCCACGTCCCCGCGCGCCCGTCTGCCGCCGGGCAGGCATCCCCAGCCTGCTACGCCGCCCGCGCCCTCCGTCTGCCGCCGGGCAGGCATCCCCAGCCTGTTATGCCGACCAGGCGATGGGCCTGCCTCCACCGGCCGGTGCGACCCAGGGACCGCTCGGCGTCCGGCACGCACGGGGCACGGGCGTGGAGCGTCCGAAGTGCGCTTGGGTCGCGCTCAAACGATGTCGAGCTGCAGGTGGCGCCCGCGTATCAGGCTCCGGGCGCCTGAGCGAATGGAGACGCTCATGGAGACGCCCATGGAGACGCGCCCCGGCCCCCCCCAGCGATGCCGCCCGCGTAGCAGGCTCCGCATGCCTGAGCCGTGAGCACGGCCGTGAGGGCGCCGTGAGGACGTGTGCCGTGGTCCGCGGTTCGCAGCTGGGGCATTGGCGGGCGGCATGCTCGTCCTGGCGCATGCAATCTATCGCCGGGCGGCCATTGGGGTCGGCGCCCGGGGCGACGGTGACCCGCAGTCGCGGGCGGCGGTTCCGGTTGCTCGCCGCCGTCGGACGCCGCGACTGCGCGCTACCATAGGCGCCCGAGGAGGGCCGCCCGCGTCGCTCGATCCGCGCGCCACGGGACGTGCCCCTTCGCCCATGCCGGCATTGCAGCAGGAGGTTCCGTGGCCAGGGAGGGTTTCGTCACCGCGATCACGCGCCAGTCGGACGACTTCCCGGCCTGGTACAACGACGTCGTCCTGAAGGCCGAGCTGGCCTCCTACTCGCCCGTGCGCGGATGCATGGTGATCCGCCCCTACGGCTATTCGATCTGGGAATCGATGCGGGACGAGCTGGACCGCCACATCAAGGCAACCGGCCACAGCAACGTCTACTTCCCGCTGTTCGTGCCGCGTTCGCTCCTGGAGAAGGAGGCCGAGCACGTCGAGGGCTTCAACCCGCAGGTCGCGTGGGTGACGCACGCCGGCGGCAAGGAGCTCGACGAGTGGCTCGCCATCCGCCCGACCAGCGAGGCGATCATCGCCGAGACGATCAAGGACTGGATCCAGTCCTATCGTGACCTGCCGCTGCTCATGAACCTCTGGAACAACGTCGTGCGCTGGGAGCTGCGCACGCGGCTGTTCCTGCGCACCACCGAGTTCCTCTGGCAGGAGGCGCACACGTTCCACGCCACCGAGCAGGAGGCTCGCGAGGAGGTGGACCTCGGACTGGAGGTCTACCGGAAGGTCTCCGAGGAGTGGCTGGCGATCCCCGTGATCCCGGGGCGCAAGAGCGAGGGCGAGAAGTTCCCGGGTGCCGTCTACACCTACTCGATCGAAGCCATGATGCGCGACCGGAAGGCCCTCCAGGCCGGCACGAGCCACTTCCTCGGCTCGAACTTCGCGAAGGCCGCGGGGATCACGTTCCTCGACCGCGACAACCAGCGGCGCCATCCATTCGGGACGTCGTGGGGGTTCAGCACCCGCATGGTGGGCGCGACGATCATGGCCCATGGCGACGACAGCGGGCTGGTCCTGCCGCCGAAGGTGGCGCCGGTGCAGGTCGTGGTGGTCCCGATCTTCCGCTCCGACGCCGACCGGTCCGCCGTGGCCGACGCGATCGAGCGCTTCGAGCTGGCCCTCCGTTCGACGCCCGAGGGACGCGAGGTCCGCCTCGAGGTGGACTGGCGCGAGGAGTCGCCGGGCTTCAAGTACAACCACTGGGAACTGCGCGGCGTGCCGTTCCGCATCGAGGTGGGGCCGCGTGACGTCGCGGCAGGGCAGGGGACCCTGGTGCGGCGCGTGGATCGGTCCAAGGAAGCGGTACCCCTCGAGCGGCTGGCCGCGGAACTCCCGCTCCGCCTGAGCGGGTACCAGCAGGAGCTGTTCCAGCGGGCGCTCGATTTCCGGGAGGCGAACACCCACCACGTGGACGACTACGCGTCGTTCAAGCGCGTCAACGAGGAGCAGGGCGGGTTCATCTGGGCCCACTGGTGCGGCTCGGCCGAGTGCGAGGCGCAGGTGAACCAGGATACCGGGGCTACCATCCGGAACATCCCATTCGACGCTCCGGCGGACTCCGGCCCCTGCATCGTGGACGGGCGGCCGTCCGACCGCCGGGTCGTCTTCGCCCGGGCGTACTGATCGCCACGAACGCCGCGCCCCGGGCAGGGGCGCCGACGGCACCAGCGTCGTTCGGCTCGCCCGAGCTGCGCGCGCTCACCATCGGGCTCGCGCTGACGGTCACGCTCGTCGCGCTGGAGGCGCTGGCGATCGCCACCGTCATGCCGGTCGTCGCCTCGGACCTGGGCGGCATCTCGCTCTACGGATGGGTGTTCAGCGCGTTCTTCCTGGGGGACCTGGTCGGGATCGTCGCGGCGGGGCAGCAGGCGGACACGCACGGGCTCGTGCGCCCGTACCTGATGGGGCTCGGGCTCTTCGCCGCCGGGCTGGCCATCGGGGGGCTGGCCCCCTCGATGCCGGTGCTCGTCATCGCACGCGGCGTGCAGGGGCTCGGGGCCGGCGCCATCCCCGCCGTCGCATACGTCAGCATCGCCCGACAGTACCCGCCGGGGCTTCGGCCACGGATGTTCGCGATCCTGTCGACCGCGTGGGTCGTTCCCGGGATCGCCGGACCTGCCCTGGCCGGACTCGTCGCCGCACAGATGTCGTGGCGTGCCGTCTTCCTCGGCCTGCTGCCGTTCGTCGTCGTTGCGGCGGTGCTGACGGTCCCGTCGCTCGGTCGCGTGGTGCGCCCGGCCGCCACGGTGCCGGCCAGCGCACGAACGGCGCGGATTCGCCGCGCACGAACGGCGCGGAGGCCGATTCGCCCCGTCCGGATGGCGCGGATGCCCATGCACGCACGGATGGCCCGAACCATCCCCGCACCCAACCGCCGGGCCTCGCGGAGGCCGCTCCGGCGCACCCCGCCGCCGATCGCTCCTCCGGGGACGCGGCGCGGCTGATCGACGCCGTTCGCGTGGCGGTTGGCGCGGGCCTCGTCCTGGGGGCGCTCGACTCGCACCAGCCCGTGCCGCTCCTCGCGCTGGGTGGAGTCGGGTCGGCCGTCGCGCTGCCGTCGCTCCGTCGCCTGCTCCCCGAGGGTGCGCTTCGGGGACGCACGGGGCTGCCGGCCACGGTGCTGCTCCGTGGGGTCCTGACGTTCGGGTTCACCGGCGCCGAGGCGTTCGTGCCGCTGATGCTCGTGTCGCTGCGCGGCATGTCGACGGCGCAGGCCGGCCTGTCGCTCACGGCGGCCACGCTGACCTGGACGGTCGGATCGTGGGTGCAGGCCAGGCGCATCGCGTCGTGGGGGGCGCGGCGTCTCATCCGGCTGGGACTCGCGCTCGTGGTCTGCGGGATCGGGCTGATCGCCGTCGCGACGGGACCCGGCATACCCGTCTGGATCGGCGTAGGGGCGTGGGGGGTCGCCGGCCTGGGGATGGGCCTTTCCTATGCGGCCATCACGCTGCTCGTGCTGCATCAGGCTCCCCGGAACCGGCAGGGGGAGGCCACGGCGGGTCTGCAGCTGTCGGATGTGCTTGGCACGGCGCTGGGCGCCGGCGTTGGCGGGGTGATCCTCGCGCTCGCGCCGTCGATCGGGTGGGACGAGCGGGGCGCGCTGCTCCTGACGTTCGCCATCGCGACCGCAGCGGTCGTCGCGGGCCTTGCCCTGACGTCGCGGCTCGGCACGGAGGCGGGGCCGGGGCGCGCGGGCGCGCCGGAGCGCCGATCCACGTAGGTCCGGGGCCGGGGCCGGGGCGCGCGGGCGCCGTTCTGACCCGGAAGTGCCACCGGTTGACCGTCGACGCGGCGTCCTCCGGAGGCCTCCGGGACCGCCGGAGGTGGGTGATATACTTCACCGGACTGATCGCCGGCCGCCGCTCTGACGTGGGTGACCCCCACGTCTTCTTGTGAGTGGCGGTCGGCACGAGACGAGAGGAGGCGCAGCGTGAGCCGTGATTTCATCGGCGCCCTCCTGCAGCTGAACGCCGAAAAGGGCGTTCCGCGCGAGCAGCTCGTCAAGACCGTCGAGGAGGCGATCCAGGCGGCATACCGCCGGGTCGCTCCGGGCAACGAGAACGTCTACGTGGAGATCGACCCCGAAACGGGCCGGATCCGCGTCTACCGCGCGATGATCGCCGTCGAGGAGGTCGAGGATCCCCTCACGGAGTTCACTCTCGACGAGGCCCGAGCCGTCAAGCCGAACGCACACCCGGGTGACATCCTGGAGACCGAGGAGCTGGACGCCGCGAGCTTCGGGCGTATCCATGCCCAGACGGCCAAGCAGCTCGTGCTCCAGCGGCTGCGGGAGGCCGAGCGCGAAGTCGTGTTCGGGCAGTACGCCCAGCGCGAGGCTGAGATCATCACGGGCACGGTGAACCGCGTGGAGCCGCGCGGAATCATCCTGGACATGGGCAAGGGGGTCGAGGCGGTGCTCGCCACGACCGAGCAGTCGCCCACCGAGAGCTACCGGATCGGGCAGCACGTCAAGGCGTACGTGCTCGAGGTGCGCCGGACCACCAAGGGCCCGCAGGTGTACGTGAGCCGGACACACAAGGGATTCCTGCGCCGGCTGTTCGAGCTCGAGGTCCCGGAGATCCACAACGGCACGGTCGAGATCAAGGCCATCGCCCGCGAGGCGGGCAGCCGCTCGAAGGTGGCCGTGGGAAGCCGCCAGGAAGGCCTCGACCCGGTCGGCGCGACGGTCGGCCAGCGGGGAGGCCGCGTCCAGGCGGTCGTGGCCGAGCTGAACGGCGAGAAGATCGACGTCATCCCGTGGGCCGAGGACCCCGCACAGTTCGTGGCCAACGCCCTGAGCCCCGCCCAGGTCGTGGGCGTGTCCATCGACGAGACGGCGCGGATCGCGACGGTCACCGTTCCTGAGCGCATGCTCTCGCTCGCCATCGGGCGAGAGGGCCAGAACGCGCGGCTCGCGGCGAAGCTCACGGGCTGGCGCATCGACATCCGGAGCGACCAGCCGCGGCCCGACGAGATCGACAGGCCCGACACGACCGGCGCGGCCGTGCTGACCCAGCCCCCGGAGCCAGGGGCGGCGGGTGCCGGCGTGCCGGACGCGGACGATTCTGCCGGCGCGCCCGCGGCAGCCGGCGCGACGGAGCAGCCAGCCGAGGCTGCCGGCGCCACGGAACAGCCGTCCGAGCCGGGTATCGTGGCGTCGCCCGAGCCCGACGTCCGGCCTGCCGTGGAGCAACCGGCCGAGGTCGTGGTCAAACGGCCGTCCCGTCGCCGGACCCGCGTGGTGCCGGACGAGCAGATCGAGCCGGCACCGGAGACCGCAGAGGGGGTGGCCCCGTAGGCGCCGCCGCGCCGCGCCAACGGCGCCTGCCCGCCCGGACGTGCGTCGCGTGCCGCTCGGAGCACGCGAAGCGCGACCTCGTGCGCGTGGTGCGAACGCCGGCCGGAGGCGTCGAGATCGACCCCACCGGGAGGCTCCCGGGTCGTGGCGCGTACGTGTGCGCCACGGGAACCTGCGCCGCGGCCGCAGTCCGCCGCCACGCGCTCGAACGGGCGCTCGGCGTCCCCATCCCCGAATCCCTGCGCGACCGGCTGTCCGCCGGCTCGCTCGACTGACCAAGGAGGCACCCGTGGCACGAAGCCGCAGTGGAACCCGCGGTCGCCGCGGACCCCGAAAGCCCCCGCGCCGTCCGGACCAGATGACCGGATCGGGCGTCCAGGTCCTGGAGCCCAGCGAGCGCGGCGCCATCGAGATCCCGTCGACCGTCTCCGTCCAGGAGCTCGCCGGGCTGCTCCGCGTGAACCCCGCCGACGTGATCCGCGAGCTGATCAAGAGCGGGATCTTCGCGACGATCAACCAGACCATCGACCGCGACACGGCCAGCCTGGTCGCCGAGGAGCTGGGCTACGAGGTGGCGGAGGCCACCGCGACGCCCACCGTGCCCGAGGAGGTCGCCGGCGAGGCGCCGCCCGCCGCCGCTGCCAAGGAGCAGCTCTGGGAGGAAGAGGATCCCACCAAGCTGGTCGCGCGGGCACCGATCGTGACCGTGATGGGGCACGTCGACCACGGCAAGACCAGCCTGCTGGACGCCATCCGCGCGACCACGGTCGCGGCCGGCGAACGCGGCGGGATCACGCAGCACATCGGCGCCAGCGAGGCCGTCAAGGACGGCAAGCGGATCGTGTTCCTCGACACCCCGGGCCACGAGGCGTTCACCGCCATGCGGGCGCGCGGTGCCAAGGTGACCGACATCGCGATCCTCGTCGTGGCCGCGGACGACGGCGTGATGCCGCAGACCGTCGAGGCCATCGACCACGCCCGGGCCGCGCGCGTCCCGATCATCGTGGCGCTCAACAAGATCGACAAGGCGGATGCGAACCCGGACCGCGTGAAGACCGAGCTGTCCGAGCACGGCGTGCTGGTCGAGGAGTACGGCGGCGAGACGCCGCTCGTCCCCGTCAGCGCCAAGCAGCGCACGGGCATCGACGAGTTGCTCGAGATGATCCTGCTCGTCGCGGACCTGCAGGAGCTCAAGGCGAACCCCAAGCGGGCGGCCATCGGCACGGTCGTCGAGGCGGAGCTCGACAAGGGCCGCGGCCCGGTCGCGACCGTGCTCGTCCAGACCGGCACGCTGAAGATCGGCGACACGGTCGTCGTTGGATCGACCTTCGGCCGCGTCCGGGCGATGGAGAACAGCGCCGGGGCGCGCGTCACGAAGGCCGGGCCCTCGTCCGCGGTCGTGCTGCTCGGGCTGGCCGACGTGCCCGCCGCGGGCGACACGATGCAGGTCGTCGTCGACGAGCGTGCCGCACGCGCGATCGTCGACCGGCGGCGCGTGCAGGCCGGACCGTCCGCCGAGGGCGGCGCCAGGGCGACGCTCGAGGACCTGTACCGGCAGATCCAGGCCGGCCAGACCCGCGAGCTGCGGATCGTCATCAAGGCCGACGTGCAGGGCTCGCTCGGGGCGATCACGCACGCGCTGGACCAGGTGTCCACGGACGAAGTCCGGATCAACGTGATCCACGAGGGCACCGGCGACATCACCGACAACGACATCCTGCTGGCGTCGGCGTCGGACGCGATCGTGGTGGGCTTCAACACGAAGCTCGACCCCCAGGCGCGCCGGACGTCCGAGGCCGAAGGCGTCGACGTCCGCCTCTACGACATCATCTACAAGCTGACCGACGACATCGAGGCCGCGCTCAAGGGCATGCTCGAGCCGGAGATCGTGGAGGTCGTGGAGGGCCGCGCAGAGGTTCGCCAGGTCTTCAAGGTCGGGCGGGGCGGGCAGGTCATCGCCGGCTGCTACGTCACCGACGGCAGGATCGTCCGCGGGCGGAGCGCGCGTGTACCGCAGCGGTCGCGTCGCGGCCACCGACAGGATCGAGTCCCTGCGGCGCTTCCGGGACGACGTGCGCGAGGTGGCGGCCGGCTTCGAATGCGGCATCGGACTGGCGGGTCATCACGACCTCCAGGAGGGTGACGTCATCGAGTGCTTCACCCAGCAGACGATCTCGCGGGCGACGAGCGCCTGACCGGCGCTCCGTCCCACCGGCATCGCGAAGGGGGCACCATGACCGAGCGCACCGCTCGCGTCGACCAGCTGCTGCAGGAGGAGATCAGCCGCATCGTCGCTCGCGAGGTGCAGGATCCGCGCATCGGGTTCGCCACCGTGACACGCGTGGAGACATCGCCGGATCTCCGGCACGCGAAGGTCTGGGTGTCGATCATCGGCCAGCCGGACGAACGGAAGACCACGTTCCGGGCGCTCGCCCGGGCCATGCCGTTCGTGCGCCACGAGCTGGGCGTGCTGCGCCTCCGCCGGATCCCCGAGCTCCACCTCGAGCTCGACGACAGCGTCCAGCGGGGCGCGCGCGTGCTGCAGATCCTCGACGACATCGAGGCGGGGCGGGAGCCGGCCCCTCCGGAGCCGGGCGAGACCCTGCCCACGCCCGGTCCGGCGCATCCCGACGAACCGGTTCCGGGGATGCCCGCCTTGCCCGTGGAGGCCGCGAAACCTGCCCGCAGGCGCTCCCATGCTCCGCTCTCTCCGCGTTCGCGGCCGGCCCGGAGGGCAGGCAGGCGATGACGGAGACGTCGCTCACCCGGGCCGACCTGCACGCCGTCCCGGCGGCAGTCGAGTCCCGGCTGCGCATGGCGCGCCGGGTGCTCACGATCTGCCATGAGAACCCGGAGGCCGATGCGCTGGGATCGGCGCTTGCGCTGGCCCTGGCGCTCGAGTCGCTCGGGACCGTGGCCACGCCCGTGTGCGCCGACCCGGTCCCGGAGCTCTACGCCTTCATGCCCGCCATCGACCGGTTCCGCACGGCGCCGGACCCGACGGTCGACTACGACCTGATCGTCGTGCTCGACTGCGGCGACCTGGCACGGGTGGGCCCGGTCCTGCAGACGCACGCAGAACTGTTCCGGCGCGTGCCGATCGTCAACATCGACCACCACAAGTCCAACCCGCGCTTCGGCGTCGTGAACTGGGTCGATCCGGATGCCGCGGCCACGTGCGAGATGGTGACGCTGCTCCTGGAGCACATGGGCGTGCCGCTCGACTCGGCCGCAGGCGCGGTGGCGGACGGCCTGATGGCCGGCCTGGTCATGGACACGGCGACCTTCCAGCACCCCAACGTCACGCCGCGAACCCTTCGCGTCGGGGCGTCGCTCGTGGCGGCCGGCGCCCCGCTGTCGGCTACGTCGCGGCTGCTCTACCGCACCAAGCCCGACGCGCAGCTGCGGCTGTTCGGGCGGGTGCTGGCGCGGATCGAGTCGGACGTGGACGGCCGGCTGGTCTGGTCCACGCTGACGCTCGACGACCTCGCCGCCACGGGCGGCGTGCCGGCCTTCTCGGAGGGAATCATCGACCTGCTCGGGCAGGCGAAGGCGGGCGAGATCGCCCTGCTGTTCAAGGAGCAGGCGGCCGAGACCAGGGTCAGCATCCGCACGCGTGATGGAGGCCCCGATGCGACCGTCCTTGCGGGTCGCTGGGGAGGCGGAGGCCACGCGCGTGCCTCGGGAGCGACCGTTCCACTTCCGCTGGCAGCGGCGATTCCCGAGGTGCTTGCGGCGGCGCGGCAGATGCTCGAGCGCGCGGGGGCCCGTGCGTGACGGACGACGACACGACCCTGGATGGCGCAGCCGACCCGATGCCGGGCGCGATCTCCCTCGGGGAGCCGGAGGCCGCAACCGGCGCGGATGCGACCGGCGCGGCCGGGCCGGCGGATCAGGATCGCGGGCAGCCTGTGAGCCCGGGGGCGCCCGGGTCGCCGGCTCCGCGGCCCCACCGCCCACGGGACCGCGGGCCGCGGCGCGACCGGGCTCGCTCCGACGTCGCGGCGGGGACGACGCCTCCGGGCGTGCTCGTGATCGCGAAGCCGGCCGGGCCGACCTCTCACGACATCGTCGCACTCGTCCGCCGGCTGTCGGGCGCCAGGCGGGTCGGGCACGGCGGGACGCTCGATCCCTTCGCATCCGGCGTGCTCCCGGTGTTCCTGGGCAGTGCCACGCGGATGGCGGAATACCACCTGCACGACACGAAGGCCTACCGCGCGGTCGCCTGTTTCGGAGCCGTGTCGACGACCGACGACATCGAGGGCGAGCTCACCCGCTCGGATGCGCCGAGGCCCACGCGGCAGGACGTGGAGGAGGCGCTCCACGCCTTCCGGGGCCACATCGTCCAGCGCCCCCCCGACTACTCGGCGGTGAAGATCGCCGGCCGCAGGGCCTACGAGCTCGCGCGCCGGGGCGAGCGTCCCGAGCTGCGCGACCGCGAGGTGGACGTCCACGAGCTGCAGGTGACGAGCTGGGACGAGACCGACCCGTCGGCGCCGTGTGCCACGATCGAGATCCGGTGCTCCGCCGGGACCTACGTGCGCTCGCTCGCCCGCGACCTCGGGGAGCGGCTGGGATGCGGCGCGTACCTCGCGGCGCTGTCACGCACCGCGAGCGGTCCGTTCCGCATCGAGGATGCCGTCGATCTGGACGAGGCCCGTCGGCTCCTGGCCGCCGGCCAGATCGGCCGCCGGCTGCTCCCGCCGGACGCCGGGCTCGACGCGTATCCGGAGGTCGTGCTCGGACCCTCGGACCTCGAGTCGATCGCCCGCGGTCAGGTCGTGCGGCTGCCCGATCCCGACACGACGCCGGGGCCCGACGGTCTCGTGCGGGTGGTCGCGCGCGGCCGGGGTGTCGTCGCGATGGCGCACGTCCGCGACGGACGTCTGCACCCCGACAAGGTGCTGTCCGGCATCCTCGGCTGAGCCAGGGGGAGGGGATGCAGGTCCACGCGGAGATCGAGGGGCTGCCCGCGGGCGTCCGTCTCGCGGCGACGATCGGCGTGTTCGACGGGATGCACCGCGGCCACATGCGGCTCATCGGGGAGTTGGTGCGTGTCGCGCGGCGGTGGCGCGCGGAACCCACGGTGATCACGTTCGAGCCGCACCCCGACGCCGTTCTGCATGGGGCCCCGCCGCCCCTCCTGTGCGATCCGGCGGAACGGCTGGCGTGGCTGGAGGCGGCCGGCGTGACGCAGGCCGTGCTGCAGCGGTTCGACGGTGCCTTCGCGTCCCAGACGCCGGAGGAATTCCTCGCCCGGCTCCGCGCCGGCCGCGAGCTTGCCGGCCTGGTGATGAGCCCCGAATCGGCGATCGGGCGGGACCGGGCCGGAACGCCCGAGCGGTTGCGCGAGATAGGGCGGCGCGAGGGATTCGCCGTCGACGTCATCGAACCCGCGGTCGTGTCCGGGACCGCCATCTCGGCGAGCCGGATCCGCGACGCGCTGGCGAGGGGTCGTATCCCCGACGCGCGCCGGATGCTCGGGCGCGACCCCGCCGTGGTCGGGACGGTCGTGCGCGGTGACGGACGCGGCCGCCTGCTGGGCTTTCCCACCGCCAACCTCGCGTTCCGCGACCGCGTGGCGCTGCCGTCCGACGGCATCTATGCCGTGAAGGCGGGGTGGGGCGGTCCCGATCCGCTGCATCCCGCGCGAACGGCCGGGGGCGTGGCCTCGCTCGGGGTTCGCCCGACGTTCGAGCCGGGCAGCCGGGTGCTGGAGGCGTACCTGTTCGACGTGTCGGAGGACCTGTACGGCGAGCGGCTCAGGGTGGCGTTCATCCGCCGCCAGCGTCCGGAACGACGGTTCGAGTCGGCGGCGGCGCTGATCGCCCAGATGGAGCGCGACGCGGCCCGCGCCCGGGGCATCCTCGCGCGCAGGGACGCGGCGCCCGCCGGACCGCGCTGAGAACACCCCGAAAGCCGGCCCGGCGCCCCACGGGTCCCCGTTTGCCTCGATCGTGCTGCGCCTGTTACACTCCGCCGGTTGACAGTAGTGAAGTGAAGGTTCGGAGGACCGAGTGCCGCTCACGCGGGAGACCAAGGAAACGCTCATCGGCTCGTTCGCCGTCAATGAAGGCGACACGGGCTCGCCCGAGGTCCAGATCGCGCTGCTCACGCAGCGGATCCGCGATCTGAACGAGCATCTGGCGCGCTTCCCGAAGGACAATCACTCCCGTCGCGGCCTCCTCAAGCTCGTTGGACAACGGCGTCGCCTGCTCGCGTATCTCGTGCGCAAGGACAACGCCCGCTACCGAGCCGTCATCGCACGGCTCGGACTCCGCCGCTAAGGCCGGAACTCGCCGACAGCCACGCCCAGGGCAACGCCCTGGGCGTTCGCTATGGGCCCGCAGCGCGTCCAGCGCGCAGGTCGTCCTCCGCACAGAGGAGGACTGATGACAGTCTCAGTCTCAGCCGAGTTCGGTGGTCGGACGCTGACCATCGAGACCGGCAAGCTCGCCCGGCTCGCGGGCGGTTCCGTCACCGTCCGGTACGGGGACACCGTCCTGCTGGGGACGGCGAACCGGTCCGAGCCGCGGCCGGGCCTGGATTTCTTCCCGCTGACGGTCGATTTCGAGGAGCGCATGTACGCCGCCGGCAAGATCCCGGGCGGCTTCATCAAGCGCGAATCGCGGCCCTCGGAAGCGGCGATCCTCGCCGCCCGCCTGACGGACCGGCCCATCCGGCCGCTCTTCCCGTCGGGGTACAAGGACGACGTGCAGATCGTGCTCACCGTCCTCTCCACCGACCAGGAAAACGACCCCGACATCATCGGCACCATCGCCGCGTCGGCCGCGCTGACCATCAGCGAGATCCCGTTCCAGGGCCCGGTGGCCGCCGTCCGCGTCGGCCGCATCGACGGCGAGTTCGTGCTGAACCCGACCATCTCGCAGCTCGACGAGTCGGAGATCGACCTGGTCGTCTCGGGCACGCGCGACGCGATCATGATGGTCGAGGCGGGCGCGAAGATCGTGCCCGAGTCGGTGATGGCGGACGCCATCGTCTTCGCCCACGCGAGCCTCGGACCGATCCTCGACCTGCAGGAGGATCTCCAGCGGCAGGTCGGCAAGGCCAAGCGCATCCCGTACCTCGAGCCCGGCACCGACAGCGTCTTCGACTTCGCCGCCGCCGTCGAGCAGGGCCGCGACCTCGTCGTGGTCGACGTCGAGACGACGGGCCGCGACCCGCTCACCTCCGACCTCCTCGAGATCGGCGCCGTCCGGGTCCGTGGCACCGAGATCATCGATCGCTGGTCGACCTTCGTGAACCCCGGCCGTCCCATCGTGGGCAACCAGATGCACGGAATCGCCGACGCCGACGTGGCGGGGGCACCCTCGGCGGCCGAGGCAGTCGCGAAGTTCCGCGAGTTTGCCGGCGACGCCGTCCTGGTCGGCCACAACGTCGGGTTCGACCTCGGGTTCCTCCAGGCCGCGGACGGGGTCCGCAACGAGCAGGGCCAGTACATGGACACGCTCGTGCTGGCCCGCGAGGGCTACCCGGACCAGGAGAGCTACAAGCTCGCCGACCTGGCCCGCTTCTTCGGTGTCTCGCAGCCCACGAGCCATCGCGCGCTCGCCGATGCCGAGGCGACGGCAGGACTCCTTGCGTTCTTCGGCCGCGACCTGCCCGGTCGCATCCACGCCTTCCACGACGCGGTCGCGGAGTCGATCCGGATGCGCCGGGGCGGCGACCAGGATGGTGCGGACGCGACGTTCGAGCGCGGGCGTCGCAACGCGCGACTCTCGAAGTCGCTCACGTCCCTGGTCCACAAGAAGACCGTCCGCGAGCTGGTCCTCTCCGAGGGGATCCGCATGGACGGGCGAGACCTGGCCACCATCCGGCCGATCACGGTCGAGGTCGGGCTCCTGCCGCGCGCCCACGGGTCGGGCCTGTTCACCCGCGGCCAGACCCAGGCGCTCACCGTGGCGACGCTCGGTCCGTCGTCGGACGTCCAGCGCATCGACACGATCAGCCCGGAGGAGTCGAAGCGCTACCTCCACCACTACAACATGCCGCCCTACAGCACCGGCGAGAACAAGCCGATGCGCGGCCCCGGGCGTCGCGAGATCGGCCACGGTGCGCTCGCCGAGCGTGCCCTGCTGCCGGTGCTCCCGCCGGCAGACGAGTTCCCGTACGTCATCCGCCTGGTCAGCGAGTGCGTGACCTCGAACGGGTCGACATCGATGGCCTCCACCTGCGGGTCCACCCTCGCCCTCATGGACGCGGGCGTGCCGCTCAAGGCACCGGTCGCCGGCGCCGCGATGGGCCTCGTCACCGGCGAAAACGGCCGGTACGCGGTCCTGACCGACATCCTCGGCAAGGAGGATGCCTTCGGCGACATGGACTTCAAGGTCACCGGGACGCAGGAGGGCGTGACGGCCCTCCAGATGGACATCAAGGTCAAGGGCATCAACGAGGCGATCATCCGGGACGGCCTGGAGAAGGCACGCGTAGCGCGCCTCTTCATCCTGGACAGGATGCTCGACGTCCTGCCCGCCGCCCGCACGGAGATGAGCGACTTCGCGCCGCGCATCGTGACCATCAAGATCAACCCGGATCGCATCCGCGACATCATCGGCAAGGGCGGCTCGATGATCCGCAAGATCCAGGAGGACACCGGCACCGAGATCAACGTCGAGGACGACGGCTCGGTGGAGATCGCCGCGGTCAACGGCGAGAACCTGCGCCGGGCCATCCAGACGATCGAGGGGCTCACCCGCGACGTCGAGGTCGGCGCGATCTACCTGGGCAAGGTCACCCGCATCATGACGTTCGGCGCGTTCGTCGAGATCCTTCCCGGCAAGGAAGGCCTCGTGCGGATCGGCGAGCTCGCGGACTACCACGTGCCGAGCGTGGAGGACGTGGTCTCGATCGGCGACGAGGTCATGGTGATGGTCACCGAGATCGACCGCCAGGGGCGCGTCAACCTGTCCCGCAAGGCCGCCATGCAGCGGCATCTCGCGCGGCAGAACGCGTAGAGCCCCGCGCAGGACCGGCGGCACGCACCGCCGGGACGATCGGGCCAACCGCGAGGCCGGGGCGTTCTGCTCCGGCCTCGCTCGATTCCGGTCGAACGCGGGCGCGTATCATCGGCGCATCGCCCAGACCCAGGGAGTGGAGTACCCATGTCCACGCCAGACCCAGCCGATCCCCGTCCCGTCGTCGCCGTCTGCGGCGCGACCGGCCTGGTCGGCCGCACCATGGTCCACATCCTCCACGAGCGCGCATTCCCCTTCCGCGAGCTCCGCCTGATGGCGTCCGCGCGCTCCGCCGGCACCGAGCTGACCATCGACGGCAGAACCTACCCCGTCGTCGAGGCGGTTCCGGAAGCGTTCGAGGGCGTGGACGTGGCGCTCTTCTCGGCGGGTGGGGCGGTCTCCCGGACCCTCGCGCCGGAGGCGGCCCGGCGCGGATGCACGGTGGTGGACAACTCATCGGCGTGGCGCATGGAGCCGGGCGTTCCGCTGGTCGTGGCGGGCGTGAACGACGACGACGCCGCCGGCCACGAGGGCATCGTCGCCAACCCCAACTGCTCGACGATGCAACTCATGCCCCTGTTCATGGCGCTGCGGGACGCGGTCGGGCTGGAACGCATCATCGTCGACACGTACCAGGCCGTCGGCGGCACGGGAGAGAAGGCTGTCGACGAGCTCGAGGCCCAGGTGCGCGCCCACGCGGCCGGCGAGCCGAAGGTGGCGCGCGTCTACCCGCACCCGATCGCCTTCAACGCGCTCCCCGAGATCGACGTCTTCCTCGACAACGGGTACTCGAAGGAGGAGTGGAAGGTCGTCACGGAGAGCCGCAAGATCCTCCACATGCCGGACCTTCTCGTGTCGTGCACGGCCGTCCGCGTGCCGGTCTTCGTGGGCCACTCGGAGGCGGTCCACGTCGACACGCGCGATCCGATCGGGCCGGCGGAGGCCCGCGCGCTGTTTGCGGCCACCCCCGGCGTCGTGGTCGTGGACGATCCCCGCGAGCACCGGTACCCCCTGGCGACGCTGGCCGCCGGCACCGACGAGGTCTACGTGGGGCGCATCCGGTCCGATGCATCGCGCGAGGACGGGCGCGGGCTGGCCTTCTGGGTCGTGGCCGACAACCTTCGCAAGGGTGCGGCCACGAACGCCGTCCAGATCGCCGAGTTGCTCGTCCGCAGGGGATGGCTGGCCGCGGCATCGCGGCGCGGGGCGGCCGTCGGGGCGCGGGGGTGACGGGCCGGGACGTCCGAGCCGCGTCCGGGGGCCGGGCCGCGACGTGACCCCGGAGGAGCGCGCGGCGACGCTGGAGCAGATCGCGGAGGAGGTCCGGGTCTGCACCGCATGCCGGCTGCATCGTGGGCGCACGCGCGCCGTGCCCGGCGAGGGCCATCCGGACACGGAGGTCGTGTTCGTCGGCGAAGGCCCGGGGCAGAACGAGGATCAGCAGGGCCGCCCCTTCGTGGGGGCTGCCGGGGGCCTGCTGCAGGAGCTCCTCGCCAGGGTCGGCTGGCGCCGGGACGAGGTGTTCATCACCAACGTGGTGAAGTGCCGGCCGCCCGCGAACCGTGACCCCGAGCCCGACGAGATCGCCGCATGCGGGGGATTCCTGCGCCGGCAGCTGGAGGTCCTCGATCCGGCGGTGATCGTGACGCTCGGCCGCTTTTCCCTGGGCACGTTCATGCCCGGCGCGAAGATCTCGACGGCGCACGGGACCGTCCGGCAGGTGGATCCGGCGACGGGGGCCTCGTCCGCGGTGGTGTTCGCGATGTACCATCCAGCCGCGGCGTTCAGGCAGGCCGCCCTCAAGGAGACGCTCGTCGCCGACATGGCCAACCTGCCGCAGGTCCTGCTCGACGCGCGCGCCGCGCGTCCGGCAGGGACGGGGGAGACGGTGGCCCACGAGGAGCCACGAGCGGCGCACCCGCTGGAGGACGAATCGACCGAGCGAGAGGCGAGCGAGGCCACGACCACCGGTACGGACATACCGGCTCCACCGCCGGCAGAGGCCGGGGGAGAGCCGGCTGCGGCCTCGGGGCTCGAGCCCGCCCCCGGGCCGGCGGAGACCGCCGTCGAGCCGGCTCCCGCGGCCGTGGCGGTGGTCGCCGCGCCGATCCGGGAATCGTCGGACGGGGATGCTCCCGATCCGCACGGGCACGCGACGGGCCCGGCATCCGGCGACTCCGAGGCGGTGACCCGCCCGGAGCCCGCCTTCGCAACAGCCGGGGAGGGCGCCCGGACGGGAACCGGCACAGCGGCCGAGCCCGGCGCCGGCGCCCCGAATCCGGCACTCGACCAGACGGCCCCGGACCGCCTCGACGCAGATGATCTCGATGCACTTGCCCGGCCCCCCATTTCGGGCGCGGGCGCGAACGATGAGAGGGACCAGACCGACCAGATGACGCTCTTCTGATGCCTTCCCGAACAGCGCGGCGACCCGCCGCCCCTCCGTCACCCGCCGCGCCGACCGCCGGTACGGCGCCTCGAACTGCCGTGACCCGGGCGTCCGAGTCGACGCCCCTTCGCATCATCCCGCTCGGCGGGGTCGGCGAGATCGGCAAGAACATGTACGTGTTCGAGTACGGCGACGACATCATCGTCGTCGACTGCGGGCTGATGTTCCCCGACGAGGAGATGTTCGGGATCGACCTGGTCGTGCCCGATGTCACGTACCTTCGCGAGCGCCGCGACGCGGTCCGCGCATTCGTGATCACGCACGCGCACGAGGACCACGTGGGGGGCCTGCCGTACGTCCTGCCCGACTTCCCCGGCGTCCCGATCTACGCCTCGACGCTGGCCCGCGGATTGCTCTCGAACAAGGTCCGGGAGCACCGCCTGACCAACAATCCCATGCTGTCCCTCGAGGCCGGCGACACGGTCACGATCGGCCCGTTCGGCGTCACCGGGTTCCGCATCGGCCACTCCATCCCCGACGCGATGGGCCTCATCATCCGGACGCCCGTCGGGATCGTGGTGCACACCGGCGACTTCAAGTTCGACCACACGCCGGTGGACGGCCAGCCCTCCGACTTCGGCACGCTCGCGCGCGTCGGCCACGAGGGCGTCCTGTGCCTGCTCTCCGACTCGACGCGCGCCGAGAGTCCTGGCTACACGCCGTCCGAACGCACCGTCGGCGAGGCGTTCCGCGAGATCATGGAGCCGCTCGACGGGCGGGTGATCGTCGCCACGTTCGCGAGCAACATCGCGCGCGTCCAGCAGGTCTTCGACGCCGCCGCGACGTTCGATCGCAAGGTGTCGGTCGTCGGGCGCAGCATGGAGCAGAACGTCCGCATCGCCACGGATCTCGGGTACCTCGAGTATCCGGCGAGCCAGCTGATCTCGAAGGACCAGATCCGGAGCACGGCCGCCAACCGGCTCGTGATCGCGACGACGGGCGCCCAGGGCGAGCCGATGGCAGGCCTTGCGCGCATGGCGAACCGTGACCATCGCTACGTCGAGGTGGAGCCCGGCGACACCGTGATCGTAAGCGCCAGCCCTATCCCGGGCAACGAGGAGTACGTCGCGCGCACGATCGACAACCTGTTCAAGCAGGGCGCGAACGTCATCTACCACGCGATCCGCCACGCGCACGTCTCCGGGCACGCGAGCCAGGAGGAGCTCAAGCTCATGCTCGGGCTCACGAAGCCGAAATACTTCATCCCGATGCACGGCGAGTTCCGGATGCTCGTCCAGCACGGCCGGCTGGCCGGCGAGGTGGGGGTCGCGGCCGAGAACATCCTGATCGTCGAGAACGGGCAGCCCGTGGAGTTCCGTGCCGATGGATCGGCTCGCCGGGGACAGCCGGTCGCATCCGGCTACGTCTTCGTCGACGGGCTCTCCGTGGGGGAGGTCGGCGACGTCGTCCTGCGCGACCGCCGCGCCCTCGCCAACGACGGCATGTTCCTCGTCGTCGTCACCGTGGACAAGCAGACGGGCCGCCTGATCGGCGAGCCGCACATCGTCACCCGCGGCTTCGTCGACGACCTGTCCGATCCCGTCATCGGAGCTGCGGCGCAGCGCGTGGTCCAGGCCATCGCGCGGCCCGACGAGCACACGAGCGAGGTCGCCCTGCTCAAGACCCAGATCAAGGACGGCCTGTCGCGCTACCTGTACGAGCAGACCAAGCGCCGACCGATGGTCTTCCCGGTCGTCGTGGAGGTCTAGCCCATGGCGACCCGCCGGCGAGCGCCGGCCACGAGACCCCGCACGCGCGGCACGCGACGCAGATCGTCGAGGCCGTCGATCGACCTCCGCCTGTCGCCCGAGCTGACCCGCACGCTGGTGGGGATCATCCTGCTGGTCCTCGGCGCGGTCACGCTGATCGCGCTGTTCCTGCCGGGCCAGGGGATCCTCAACGGGTACGTCAACGAGCTGCTCCGCCCCGCGTTCGGCGAGGGCGCGTGGCTGCTCCCCATCCTCCTCCTGGTGGCGGGCGCGTTCGTCGAGCGCGCGCCCAGCGCGGGAACGGGCTGGGGTGTCTCCGCCCTGGGCGGCCTCGTGACTTTCCTCGGCGGAATCGGCCTCTTCCACCTCGTGTGGGGGCAGGGCCGCAATCCCGACCAGCTCAGCAACGGCGGGGGGTGGCTGGGGGCGACGCTGTCGGCCGGGCTCACCGACCTGGTGAGCGCTCCGGGCGCGTTCGTCGTGCTCGTCGGCCTGCTGCTCGCCGGGATCGCGCTCCTCCTGAACGTCACGGTCCGCGGGCTCCTGCACCCGGTCGTCTCGGGCGGCCGTGCCGTCGCCGGCGCCCTGGCCACGCCGCTGCCGTCGGGCCGATTGAACGCGGACGCGGGGTCGCGCAACGGCCGCGAGGCGCGCGACGCACGGGGGCGCGAGCCCTCACGGCGAGTCGAGGAGCGCGACCTTACGCCGGAGCCCGAGCTTCCGGCGCCGGTCCCCAGTCCCGCCCCCATGAGCCGGACGGTCTGGTCCGGTGAGCGGCCCGTCGCGGACGCGGTCGCCGGCAACGGTGCGGGAGCGGCGGGGGCGGTACCGGTGGCCCTTGCGTCCCCTGCGGAGGCGAGGCTGGCCCTCGCCGGAGATGCGCTGCTCGAGGCGGACGATGCCCCGCCGTCGGTGGAGCACCGGCCGTGGACGCTTCCCGACCCGCTGCTGCTGGACGTGGAGCGCCCTGCGAACGGTTCGGCCGAGCTGGACCACGCCCGCAACCGGCGCATCATCGAGGAGAAGCTGCGGAGCTTCCAGATTCCGGCCGTGGTCATCGGGCAGAACATCGGCCCGGTGGTCACGCAGTACGAGGTGAAGCCCGACGCCCGGGTGAAGCTGTCCCGCGTGGAGGCACTCGCCGACGACCTCGCCATGGCGCTCGCTGCCCGCTCGATCCGCATCGAGGCGCCCATCCCGGGCAAGGACGTGGTGGGGATCGAGATCCCCAACCACAACGCCGAGGTGGTGGGGTTCCGCGGACTGTGGGAGGACGCCCGCATGTCGGAGGCGACGAGCCCCCTGACGTTCGCCCTGGGCCGGGACGTGTCGGGCAAGGCCTACGCCGTGGACCTGGCGCGCATGCCGCACCTGCTGATCGCCGGCGCGACCGGATCGGGCAAGAGCGTCTGCGTCAACGCGCTCATCACGAGCCTGCTGATGCGCGCCCGCCCGGACCAGGTGCGCCTCATCCTCGTCGATCTCAAGCGCGTCGAGCTCGCGTCGTACCGCGACCTGCCCCACCTGCTCACCGACGTCATCGTCGAGCCGGGCGAGGCGAAGGCCGCCCTGAGCTGGGCGGTGCGGCAGATGGAGGAGCGCTACAAGGCGCTGGCCGCGAAGACCGAGCGGAACATCGCCTCGTACAACGCCAGCCCGCGCGTTTCCGAGCACGAGCGGCTGCCGTACATCGTCATCGTCGTCGACGAGCTGGCCGACCTCATGATGCGCGAGGGGCGGAAGGTCGAGGACCCCATCGTCAAGCTCGCCCAGAAGGCGCGCGCGGTGGGCATCCACCTCGTGCTGGCCACGCAGCGGCCGAGCGTCAACGTGGTCACCGGCCTCATCAAGGCCAACGTCCCGAGCCGTATCGCCTTCGCCATGTCGTCGAACGTGGACAGCCGCACGGTGCTCGATGCGCCGGGCGCCGAGGACCTGATCGGGCGGGGCGACATGCTCTACCAGCCGGCCGACCTGCCCCGCGCCGTGCGCCTGCAGGGCGTGTTCGTCAGCGACGGCGAGGTCCAGATCGTGACGGACCAGTGGCGCACGCAGGCACCGGAGCCCCAGTACGACCCGGACGTGATCGCCGGCGGCGAGGAATCCGGGGAGGGCGGGCAGTTCGCCTGGCTCGCGCAGCTCTCGGAGGACGAGATGACGCCGCGCGCCGCCGAGCTGATCGTGACGAGCGGCAAGGCGAGCACCTCCATGCTGCAGACGCGCCTGAAGGTCGGCTTCAACCGCGCGAGCCGGATCATCGACGAGCTCGAGCGCGTGGGGATCGTGGGCCCGCAGGATCCGCGCAACCCGGCGGTTCCGCGGCAGATCTACGGTTCCGAGAACTGGATCCGCGGCCTCGACGACGTCGACGACCTGTGAGGGGTGCCGGTCGGCGGCATCCGGCGTCGGTGAGGCTGGTCGATCCGGCGTCCGGGGACGGCGCCCGGTGCCGCCGGCGCGGCTCCCGGCACCCGAGACGGGCGGTGACGCGGGGTATGCTATGGCCCGCGAGATGTCGATCAAGGAGCGGCCCGCACCGACGTCCGACCGTACGAGGACCCGCTGGAGCCGATGACCACGCCTGACCACGCCCGGCCGGGACGGAGAACGGCGACACGCGAGCGCAATCAGCCGCCCGAGCCCGGCACGGCCCTCGGTGAGCAGCTGCTCGCGGCGCGCGAGCGCAAGGGCGTGGACCTCTATCGCGCCGAGCGGGACACCAAGATCCGTGTCCGCTACCTCGCGGCACTCGAGCGCGGCGACTACAGCGAGCTCCCGGGCACGGTCTACACGAAGGGCTTCCTGCGCAACTACGCGCTCTACCTCGGGCTGAACCCCGACGACGTGCTCGAGCAGTACCGCCAGGAGTACGGCAACGCACGGACGGCGGCCCCGGTCGCGATCGTGCCGCGCGCGCTCGAGGCCCCGGCACGCGGCCTGACGTTCTCGCGGGGGATCGTCGTCGCGGCCGTCCTGTCGCTGGTCGTGGTCGCGTTCATGGTCTACGTCGCGTTCCAGCTGCTGCGTTCCATGCAGCCGCCCAGTCTCGCCGTCACGGATCCCGCGGCGCGGGTGACGAGCGTCGATTCGACGGTCGACCGCACGGTCCTCGCGGGCACGAGCGGGCCCGGTATCACCGTGACGATCCAGGGGACCGGCCAGTCCCCGTACCGCGTGACCGCCGACACGTCCGGCCACTGGCAGCAGCAGGTGCCGCTGACCAAGGGCCAGAACGAGTTCAACGTCACCGCCACCGACCCCTCCACCGGCAAGCAGTCGGTCCCGATCACGCTGATCATCACGGTCCCCATTCCGATCATCGAGGCTCCGACGCTCTCGGTGACGAGTCCCAACGATGGCGCCGCCGTCACGAACGGTGCGATCCCCGTGCAGGGGACGACCAACGCCACGTCGGTCACGGTGTCCGCCAGGTACCTCGGTTCAGTCGGGCCGCGGCCGAGCACGGGGCCGGGCGCGAGCGCCACTCCCGGAGCGACCACGGTGCCGGCACCGAAACAGATCTCGGTGTCGCCGGACGGCTCGTTCTCCGACTCGTACCAGCTCGCGCCCGGGAAGTGGTCCCTGACCATCACGGCGACCGGTACCCAGCAGGAGACGACGACCGAGACGCGCTCCGTCACGGTGGCGTTCACCGGCGTCGACCTCGTCATCGCGATCAAGGGCTCGCCGGCCTGGCTCAAGGTGTGGGTCGACGGCACGCTCGACCCGACGCTGGGAGCCGGCGGCCAGACGTTCGTTGCCGGCAGGACCGTCGAGTTCACCGGGCAGCATTCGGTCGAGGTACGCACGGGCTCGGCCGGGTCCACCTACTTCACGCTCAACGGCCAGGCCCTCGGCGCGCTGGGCCCATCCGGGGTGCCTCAGACGTGGCTGTTCGCGCCACCGGCCGCGCCCCAGCAGACGAACCGGCAGTGACGTCGTGGACCGCGGCGGAGACGGCGACGCGTCGGATCCTCTCGCCGGCGCGCGCGAGCTCGCGGCCGCGGTGCAGTCGCGCTGCGTCCGCGCCGGGCTGTCGCTCGCCACGGCCGAATCCTGCACGGGCGGGTTGATCGGCCACGTCGTCACCGAGCATCCTGGATCGAGCGCGTACTACGCCGGCGGGATCGTCAGCTACTCGGACGCGGTCAAGGAGGCGCAGCTCGGCGTGTCCCACGCGACGCTGCAGGCGCACGGCGCCGTCTCCGCCCAGGTCGCGGCCGCCATGGCCGAGGGCGCGCGCCGCCGGTTCGGCACCGACCTCGCCGTCGCGGTGACGGGCATCGCGGGCCCGGAGGGCGGCAGCGAGGCGAAGCCCGTGGGCCTCACCTACGTCGCGGTCGCCGGCATCGCCGGCGCCGAGGTGCGGCGCCACCTGTGGCACGGAGACCGGGCCGCCAACAAGGTCCGGAGCGCGGAGGCGGCTCTCGGACTCCTCCTGGAGCGGCTGGTGGAGGGGACGGGGACGTGACGCGCGCGCCTGCCGACGTCGGCCGGGGTCTCGCGCCCGCACGACCAGCACGGGGCATCGAGTCCGGGGAGCGCATCCACGTCGTCGGGGCGGCCGGGGCGGGCGCATCGGCCGCGGCCATCCTGGCGGCCCGCGCGGGTGCCCTCGTCACCGCCTGCGACCGCTCGACGGACTCGCCGTACGTGCCGGCCGTCGAGGCCGCGGGGGTCACGGTGCTCGAGGGCCACGACGCCTCGCACGTCGTGACGACCGGAGGTGGCGTGACCGTGGCCAGCGTGGATCGCGTCGCGGTGACCAAGGCCCTCACCTCGATCGACCCGGACCACGCCGAGCTCGCGTCCGCGCGTGCGGCCGGCATCCCGCTCGAGCCCTGGCAGCAGGTCGTGGCAGACGCGGCCGTGAGCCAGGGCGGGCGCCTGGTCGGCGTGGCCGGGACGCACGGGAAGTCGACCAGCTCGGGATGGCTCGTCGAGCTGCTGTGGCGCGCCGGGCGCGACCCGTCGGCGTTCGTGGGTGCGCTGCTCCCGGCGGCCGTGTCGGGGGCGCTTCCGTCCACCGCGCGGTGGGGGAACGGGCCGGAGTTCGTCGTCGAGGCCGACGAGTACGCCGGCAACTTCGACCCGTACCGGCCGGCCGTCGCCGTGCTGCTCAACGCGGAGTGGGATCACCCCGACGTGTTCCCGGACGAGGAGACCGTGTTCGACGCGTTCGAGGCGTGGATCCGCCGGGCGGACGGCGGAGGCGAGCCACCCGTGCTCGTCGTCAATGCCGGGGACCGTGGGGCCGCGCGTGTCGCCGGACGCCTGTCGGACTGGGCCGGGCGCATGGTGGCTGTCACGCTGGAGCCGGCCGCCCGCGTTCCCCGGACCGTGGCCGCATCCGCCCCACGGACGGCCCTCGGGCCCGCCCTGTCCATCACGGCACGGGTGACGGCGACGGACCCGGCCGGGACCGACCTGCTCTTCCGGGGGCTCGACGGAACGTCGGGCGAGACCGGCGCGAGGATCACGCTCCCCGGGCGCCACAACGCGCAGGATGCCCTGTGCGTCGCGGCCGCCGCCGCGGTCCTCGGTGTGCCGGCCGCCGCGATCACCGCGGGGCTCGAGGCGTTCCACGGTGTCGGCCGCCGCCTCGAGCTGAAGGGCGAACCCGGCGGGGTGGTGGTGCTCGACGATTACGCGCACCATCCGACGGCGATCGCCGAGACACTGGGCGCCGTCCGCCAGCGGTACCCGGGCCGTCGCGTGTGGGCCGTCTACGAGCCGCTCACGTACCACCGGACCGCCGCCCTCCTCGACCGGTTCGCCGACGTCCTGGCCGAGGGCGCCGACGCCGTGGTCATCGCCGACATCTGGGCCGGGCGGGATCCCGACACGACGATCGCGTCCGCCGAGGGCCTCGCGGCGGCCGTCAGGGCCAGGGGCATGCCGGACGCCGCCGCGCCGGGCACGGTGATCGAGACGGCCGGCTGGCTCGCGTCCCGCGTGCGTCCCGGTGACGTGGTGCTGGTCATGGGCGGCGGCCACTCGTACCGGATCGCCGAGCGGTTGGTGGAGGCCCTCGGCGCAACGGCCTTGTAACACGGATGAAACGCTCCCCACCGGCCGAACCGGAGTAGGGTGGACGTGTTGGAACCAGTCCAGCGAGCGATCGCAGGGACGACGCCACGATGTCGATGACGATGCACGAGTTGCAGATTCGGAGCCGCCGGCGCACCAGCGCGACGCTGCCGAAGCCCGTCGATCCGATGGTTCGTGTGGTCAACCTCGCGTTTCGCCCGACCGCTGGGGTGCACAGCACGGACACGCGGGCGGGCAGCAGGGGGCGGTAGGGGCCATGAGCCTCCTGCCGCGGCGAACGATCCGGAAACGGCCGGCGGGAAGCCGGCCGTCGCCATGTCCGGGACCCGGAACGCGCCTGTGGCGGATCGGCGAACCTGGATCGGATCGGCGAACCTGGATCGGATCGGCGAACCCGGTGCGCTTCTCTGGATGCGTCGCGCGACGGTCCACTCCGCGCAAGCCGGTAGACTTGACCGATGCCGGTCTTGACGCAGGGGAATGGCGACGATGTCGTCGCTCGCTACAAGCAGGCCCGCGAGACGCGCGACGTGGACGCGATGATGGAGCTCTACCGGGACGACGCCGATCTCCGGACGGATCCCTTCGAGGAGCACGCCACGGGAGGGCTCGTGATCCGGGCCCACTGGAACCGGGTCGCGGCGGACCAGGCCAGCGTCGAGTTCGACGCCGAACGCGTCTGGGTCTCCGGGCCGACGGTACTCGTCGCCTGGCACGGGGCATGGACGAGGCGCGAGACGGCCGAGCGACTGCGCGAGCGGGGATTCATGACGCTCGAGCTCGACGACGACCGGCTGATCGTCCGCGAGCGCCACTGGACGATCCGGCGCGTCGTGGGCACCGATTCCACGCTCCATCCGGGTACGCCGTCCGGCGCCGGCCCGACGGACTGAGAGGGGAGAGCATGGCCGGCGAGGTCTCGTTCGATGTCGTCAGCGATTTCGACCACCAGGAGCTGGTGAACGCGCTCGACCAGGTGCGGCGCGAGGTGGCCGCGCGGTTCGACTTCCGGAACGTCCCGGTGCAGCTGGACCTCGGCAAGGACGAAATCCTGCTGCGCACGTCGGACGAGTACCGCGCGAAGGCCGTCCGCGAGCTGCTCGAGTCGAAGGCCGTGAGGCGAGGCCTCTCGCTGAAGGTCTTCGACTGGGGGACGGTCGAGCCGGCCGGCAAGGACACCGTCCGACAGCGCATCGGCCTGCGGCGCGGACTCGACGAGGACCTGGCGAAGAAGATCTCGAAGCTGGTCCGCGACGAATTCCCCAAGGTGAAGCCGCAGATCCAGGGCGACGCCGTCCGGGTCTCGGCGAAGTCGAAGGACGATCTGCAGCGGGTGATCGCCCGGCTCCGGCAGTCGTCCGAGGAGTACCCGGTCCCGATCCAGTTCGAGAATTACCGGTAGCCCCGGCAGCCCCGCAACACCAGGCCATGTTCGACATCGCGACCGCAGCCGTCGAGTCCGCCCTCGCCGCCGGTGCCCGCTACGCCGATGCCCGGGTCATGGAGCAGCGGTCAGAGACGATGGCCGCGCGCAACGGCGTCGTGGACACGCTCGACCGGGGTGAACGGGCCGGGGTCGGCGTCCGCGCCCTGGTCGGCGGATCGTGGGGCTTCTACGCAGTCCCCGACCTTTCTCCCGCGTCCGCTCGAAGCGCCGGGATGCGCGCGGCCGAGGTCGCGCGCGCGTCGGCCGTGGCCCGCGGCGAACCCGTCGAGCTCGCACCGGGACCACCGTCGGTGGGCAGCTGGGCGAGCGAGTGCCGCGAGGATCCGTGGGATGTCGGCCTGGCCGAGAAGGGCGATCTGCTCGTCGGCGTGACCACCACGATGCTCGACAACGGCGCCGACATCGCCGAGGCCCGGGAACGCGTGTGGGACACCCGCAAGTGGCTCGTCAGCAGCGAGGGCCACCGGGTCGACCAGCACATCCGCGAATGCGGGGCCGCGATGAACGCCACGGCGGTCGGTGAGAACGAGACCCAGCGGCGGTCGTACCCAGGCATCCGCGGCCAGTACGGGACCCGCGGGTGGGAGCTGGTCCGCGAGCTCGACCTGCCGGGCCACGCCGCGCGCATCGCCGGGGAGGCACGCGCCCTACTGACCGCCGCGCCGTGCCCGGCGCGCGACGCGACGGACCTCATCCTGGGCAGCGAGCAGATGGCGCTGCAGATCCACGAATCCGTGGGGCACGCGGTGGAGTTGGACCGGATCCTGGGGTGGGAAGCCGCCTTTGCCGGAACCTCGTGGCTCGACCTGTCGCAGCTCGGACGGATGCGCTTCGGATCCGACCTGATGAACGTGACCGCCGACGCCACGCTCCCCGGCGCGCTCGGGAGCTTCGGCTACGACGACGAGGGAACGGCCGCGCATCCGGTGGACATCGTGCGCAACGGGATCTGGGTTGGAGTGCTGTCGGGCCGGGACTCGGCGCCCCGCATCGGGCAGCCGTCGGGAGGGGCGATGCGGGCGGACGGCTTCGACCGGATCCCGATGGTGCGCATGACGAACGTGGGCCTTCTGCCCGGTGACGACAGCCTGGAGGCCATGATCGCGGCCACGGACGACGGGATCCTGATGGACACGAACCGGTCCTGGTCCATCGACGATCGCCGGCTCAACTTCCAGTTCGGCTGCGAGATCGGCTGGGAGGTCCGGAACGGCCGGCGCGGGGCCATGCTCCGCAACCCCACGTACACGGGCATCGGCCCGCGGTTCTGGGCCTCGATGGACATGCTGGGCAACCGGACCGAGTGGACCTTCTGGGGCACGCCCAACTGCGGGAAAGGACAGCCTCAGCAGGTCGGGCACACGGGTCATCCGGCCGTTCCGGCGCGGTTCCGCGGCGTGCGTGTCGGGGTGCACGGGTGAGTGCCGGCGACGCGGGGGTGAGGGCCGGCCGCGGGGCGGGGGTGAGGGCCGGCGACGCCGGACCGATCACCGACGACCCCATGGACCTCGCAGAGCGGGTGCTGGACCTGGCGCGGACGCGGGAGCCCGGCGCGGAGGTGGAAGTGCTGGCTCGCGGCGGGGTCGAGGCACTCACCCGCTTCGCCAACGGGGCCATCCACCAGAACGTCGCCGAGGACGTCGGCCACCTCCTGGTGCGCGTCGCGCTCGACGGGCGGACTGCCCGGTACACGCTCGACGGACGGCCCGACGACGACGCCATCCGGGCGCTGGTGGACCGCGCGCTGGATGCGGCACACGTCCGGCCGGTGGACCCCGAATGGCCCGGTATCGCGCCCCCGGCAGCGGCGCCGGACGTGGAGCACTGGGACGAAGCGACCGCCGATGCCGCTCCGGCGGAGCGCGCCCGACGCGTGGCGGATTTCGTGCGGGCCACCGCCGGCCTGGACTCGGCGGGCTACTGCTCCTCGACGGCACGCGTCGTCGCGTACGCCAACACGCGCGGACAGCACCTGCGGGGTCGCTCGACGCTCGCGGTCCTGGACGGCATCGCCCGAACGCCGACCTCCGATGCCAGTGCGCGCGCTGCCTCGGCCGTGCTCGCCGATCTCGACGGTGCCGCACTCGGGGAGCGTGCCGCCAGGAGGACTCGCGAGGCGGCAGATCCCACGGACATCGAGCCCGGACCGTACGAGGTGGTCCTCGGGCCGTCGTGCGTGGCCGACATCGTCGACTTCCTCTACCGGTACGGATTCAATGCCCGCGCGGTCGAGGAGGGCCGCTCGTTCGTCCAGCTCGGCCGCCAGCAGTTCGATTCCGCGATCACGCTGCTCGATGACGTCACGGACCCCGGCACCGTGGGCATCCCCTTCGACGCGGAGGGCACACCGAAACGCCCGGTGTGGGTGGTCGATGCCGGCGTCACGGCGAATGCGCTGCACACGCGGCGGACGGCCGCCCTGGCCGGCGTCGAGAGCACGGGTCACGCGCCCGAGACAGGCGAGGACTGGGGCATCCTGGCCGTCAACCCGGTGCTGGCGGCGGGCGACCGGTCCACGGAGCAGCTGATCGCCGGGATGGAGCGCGGGCTGCTCGTGACGGACTTCCACTACACGCGGATCCTGGACCCGCGGACCGAGGTGGTGACCGGCCTGACGCGGAACGGCGTCTGGCTGGTGGAGAACGGCCGTGCGACCCGGCCGGTGCGCAACCTGCGGTTCACCCAGTCCTACGTGGCGGCGCTGGCTCCCGGATCGGTCCTCGGCGTCGGACGGGATCGCAGCCTGGTCGCATCCGCCGACGACCCGACCGGATCGCTGGTCCCGAGCCTGCACCTGCGCGCGTGGAACTTCAGCGGAGGCGCCAAGGGCTGAACGGGTCCCTGCCGTCCCGGGAGTCTCCCGCCTCCCGGCCGCCGGGTTTGCCCACATCGCCGGCGAACGGCGCGTCGTCCGCGTCGATCGCGAGCTCGACCGGCGGGGGATCGTCGTCGCCGGTGATGCCGAGTCCGTCGAGCAGCGGGTCGTCGTCCTCGGCGAAGGCTTCCTCGCGGGCCTGCTGCTCGAGCTCGATGCGTTCGAGCGCGCGCGACCTGGCGTCCGGATCGATCGCCTCGAGGCGGTCGGCGAGAGCGGCGACACTCCGGTAGATACGCGCGACGAGGGCCCAGTCCCTGGTCGAGAACGCCACCTGGAGGTCGATCACGTGGTGCCGGATGTCGGCCTCGAGCGCGGCGATCTCGGCCGTCATGTCGCGGTCGGGGTTCTGCATGCGGGCAGAGTCGCCCGCCTGCGGCGAACCGTCAACCGGGGCCCAGGGGCCTCCCGATGCTCCCACTCGCCGTGCCGGGCCGACAAGCCGGCCACGTGCCGAAGCCGGGGATCCGGATCAGGCCCGCCCGATCCGCTCGCGAGCAAGCTCGTGCGCGACCCGGCCGGCCCACGAACGGACGTCCTCGAAATTGCGGTAGTCCCCGCCGTGCCCCTCGAGCACCAGCATTCGCTCCTCGAGGCTGAGGGCCGTGATACCCAGTCTGCCGCCGAACGTGATGTGGCCTCGGGCGCCGATCGAGCGCGCGAGGTTCGCGACGCCGGCCGGCAACGGCAGGAGGCGATCCTCGGCCGAACAGTCGAGGGGTCCGCTGTCGAACAGCCAGAGGGGGATGCCGCTGAGCGCTGCCCTGTGGCGCTGCAGGAACTTGAACGCCTCCGGCAACCACGCGCCGTGGTAGAGCCCGCTGCCGACGACGACGGCCGTGAACCCCGTCAGCCGGTCCACCTGTCGGGCGGGGCGGACGTCGATGTCGCAGCCTTCCTCGAGCAGCACGATGCCGACCGCCTGGGCGATCTCCGAGGTGGAACCGCCCTGGCTGGCGAAGGCCACCAGCACGCGATCGGGGCCGGGAACCATCCCGTGTGCCGGCGGCACGTCCGACGGCGTCCCGGGTCTGGCCGGTTCGGTCCCGACCTCGTGCCACGGCTCCGACGCGTGCGACGGCCGGCCGTCCGCCCCCGCACCGAGCGTGATCGTGGATTGTCGTTGTAGCGCCTTCTGCATGCCGATCCCGTGTGCGCCGCGCCCGGCCCCTGCTGGACCGCACTTCAGCGCGTGCGACGTTCGCCCGCCACGGCGGACCCTCTCACTTTCGGGCCGGGCCGCAGGGTTGTGACCTGCCGGAGGAAGGTGCGTGGGGGGTCGTTTGGACGCCGCGGCTGCCCCGCGGCTGCCCTTTCGTCCGTCCGGCACTGGCATCGTGCCGCCAGCCGGCCGACCATGTGGTGTCCAGAAGGAGGCGCGGTCATGCGCAGGATGGTGCTTGCGATCGGGGCCCTGCTCGGATTGGCGGTCGCGGCGATCGGTACGGGGGCCTGGGCCTGGCGACGCAACCCCAGGATGGGGACGGGCCTCATGAACGACAGAGTCAACCCATTCCTGGTCCGCCACGGAGTGTCGGGGGAGCCGGCATCGGAGATCGGGATCCTGGAGCACGTCGGCCGCCGGTCCGGTGTCCGCCGGCTGACGCCGGTGCATCCCGAGCCCACCCCGGACGGCTTCCGGATCGTGGTGCCGCTGGCGGATCGCTCCGAGTGGGCACGCAACGTGCTCGCCGCCGGGCACTGCCGGTTGGAGCTCCGGGGGACCGTCCACGAGCT
This sequence comes from uncultured Chloroflexia bacterium, assembly GCA_963757865.1. Classification (GTDB taxonomy): domain Bacteria; phylum Chloroflexota; class Limnocylindria; order Limnocylindrales; family CSP1-4; genus JAJYNJ01. The sequence goes on along the minus strand of CAVWSU010000021.1, from coordinate 91,779 downwards.
GGATGAGCCGGTCATGCTGTTGCCGGCAGATGTGGAGGGGATCGCGGGGCCGGTCCGCTGGGCCACATCGGCGCTGGGGTTCCGATACCTCCGGCTCCACCGGTTCGCGGAAGCGCCGGGGACGCTGAGCGCGGCTGATGCGGCGGAAGAACGGCGAGACGAGCCGGGCGAACCTGGGACGGTTGCAGGCAGCTCTCCGGCCGGGGAGCCGGTGGTGGCGAGTCCGGTGCCGACGGGGAGCGGCGCGTAGCGCTCGCACCTGCCACGCGGCCCAATCGCGCGGGGCCTATGCCGCGACAAGACGCAACTCGGCACTCCGTGCCACGACTGCCTTCCGTCACCCTGAGCGTCAGGCAGCCCATGCGCTGAGGCGGTGATCGCGGGAGGTTCGGTGTGCGCCCATCGCCGGAGCCGCTCGAACGGCTCGATTACGACGTGGATGGCCTCATGACCCTCCACCCCCCGGTCTGGCGGCACCCCAACAAGGCGGCGGTGTTTGCCGTCGCGTGCCCGCCGGGTACCGTGCACCGCGGGCACATCGGCTACACGCGCTGGCCGGCGCTGCCGTTGCCGGACGCCATCGACCCGGCGGTGGCGACGGCCGACGTCGTCGAGCGACCCGGGTTCTACGACTACGCGCCCGTGCTGGAGCCGGGCGCGGGCGTCGAGTGGCACGTGAACTTCGCCGACCCGCACCTGTTCGTCGCGTACGGCTCGTCGCTGTTCGCGCAGGACGAGCTGCAGGTCGCGGAGCACCCGGCGCTGGGTGCACTGAAGGAGGCGCTCGCGTCCGGGAGGCATCCCGCCCTGACGGTGGACGCGGGTAGCCCGACCCCCGTGCTCGTCACCGGCGTGCCGCGTCGGTGCGCGATATCGACGCACCCGGATCCCGGCGCAGGCCGCTCCGACGGGCTCTACGGAGCCGCGTTCTCGCGGGCCGCGCCGCGGGTGATCCGGGAGGCCACGGTGCCCATCGAGCCGCCGGCGCTCACCAACGTGCTGGCGATGGCCGCACCCCGCGGGGGTCGTGGAGCGTACCGGCGTGCCGAGATCGTCGCGGCACTCACCACGGCATTCACGGGGTTCAGCGCCGCGGTCGCCGAATCCAGGCGCGCGATGGGACCCGGTGTGGCCGTCGCCGTGCACTCCGGATTCTGGGGATGCGGCGCGTTCGGTGGCAACCGCACGCTCATGGCCCTGCTCCAGTGGATCGCCGCCGACATGGCCGGGATCGACCTCCTCGTCCTGCACACGGCCGATCCGGCTGGCCGCGCGGCGTACGCAGCCGCCGTCGGGCACCGGGACGACCTGGCACGGGCACGCGTGTCGGACACCGACGGGCTGATCGATGGCGTGCAGGCGATGGGATTCGAGTGGGGCGCGGGCGTCGGCAACTGACCACGACGGCATCTGACGGCGTCGGCACCTGACCACGACGGCACCTGGCCGCGACGGCATCCGACCAGCGACCCCCGGGGATCCGGATTGCGCCATCCGCGGGATGCCCCATCATTCGCCCCATGTGCGGTCGCTTCACCCAGCGTCTCTCATCGAGCGAGTTCGCCCGCATCTTCGATGCCCGTGACCTGGCGGATGGGGGAGGGGACGCCTTCAACGTCGCCCCCACGCAGCCGGTCACCGTCATCCTCGACCGGGACGGAGAGCGCGTCGCGGACCGGTTTCGCTGGGGGCTCGTGCCACACTGGGCGAAGGACCTGTCGCGTGGCGGGCGCCTGATCAACGCCCGGGCGGAGACCGTCGCGACGTCGCCCGTCTTCCGCCACTCGTTCAGGGCGAAACGGTGCCTGATCCCGGCCGACGGGTTCTACGAGTGGCAACGCCTTCCGGTCGGCCGCCAGCCCTTCTACATCACGTCGCTCGATGGGTCGCCGCTGACGTTCGCCGGCATCTGGTCGGCCTGGCGCGACGGTTCCACCGGACTCACGCTCCTGACGTGCTCGATCGTGACGACGACGCCGAACGAGACGATGGCGCCGATCCACAACCGGATGCCGGTGATCCTGCAGCGCGACGCCTGGGCGACCTGGCTCGGGTCGACCACGGACGCCGGCGAGCTGGGTGGCCTGCTTCGCCCGTCGGCGGCCGATCTCGTCGCCGTTCCGGTGTCGAGCCTGGTCAACAGCGTGCGAAACCAGGGTGCCGGCCTGGTCGTGCCGGTGGAGCCGGCGCCGGCCGACCCGGAACGCATGGGCGAATCGTCCTATTGACCGATCCCTGCGGGCTGCGAGAGTGGTGCCATGCGTCACCAGTCCATGCGAGTCGTGCGGTCCGTCGTCCTCGCCATGGTCCTCGTGTGGCCTGCGGCGTGCGGGGCGGGCGGGCCGGCTTCGCAAGCGGCCAGTGGGTCGCCCGCGTCGCAGGCTGCGACCGGATCGTCCGCCACGCAGTCACTCGTCCACCCGGCCACCACTCCGAGCGCGCCCGACGGTGCTTCTCCCGCACCCGGCGACCCGGGCGGCGCGGCGGGGTGCACCGTCGAGGGCATGACCGGCCCGAACCCGACTCCGGCCGATCTCCTGGATCCGGTGGGCACGTGGTTCGGGATGGGGATCGATTGGGGCACGGACAGTGTCGCGGCGGTTGCCTCCAGGATGGGCGCCGGCCACACGCCGGCTGCCTGGGTGCAGTTCGTCGGGTTCCCGATCGCCGATGCCGATCGCGCCAACCTCGACGGCTTCTATCGACAGGTGAGGTCCGTGGGCGGCATCGCTCTGCTGACGCTCCAGCCGAACGGGGGGCTGGCGACGGTCACCGCGGCCGCCGCCGACGCGCTGGCGCGCCTGCTGGCTGCGTACCGCGCGTGCGGTGTGTCCACGCTGCTGAGGTTCGCCCACGAGATGAACGGCACGTGGTATCCGTGGGGCCAGGATCCGGTGGCGTACGTCGCCGCGTTCCGGACGGTGGCCGCGTCGGTGCACCGGCTCGCTCCCGGCACGGCGATGCTCTGGGCACCCAACAGCGCGGACGGCTACCCCTTCACGGGCGGCGCGTACGCGCCCGCCCCGGGGTCGGCGGCGTTTGCCGCGCTCGACACGAACCACGACGGACGCCTGACCTCCGCCGACGACGCATATGCGCCGTACTGGCCCGGCGACGACGCCGCGGACTGGGTCGGCATGTCCCTCTACCACTGGGGCAACAGCTACCCCTGGGGCGCCAACGCCGTCCCTCCGCCCGGACGGTTCGCCGGGCTCCTGACCGGCACCTCGGGCGTGTCGTCGGGAACCCAGGTCAACTTCTACGCCACCTATGCGCAGGGACACGGCAAGCCGATGGCAATCGCGGAGACCGCTGCGTTCTGGCGCCCGGGCGGTGAAGGTGCGTCGGAACAGGCGATCAAGCAGGCGTGGTGGCGACAGGTGTTCTCGCCCGCAACGGCAGCCGAGTTCCCCCGGATCCACCTGATCGGCTGGTTCGAGTGGCGCAAGCTCGAGACGGAAGTGAACGCCGTCGTGGACTGGCGGCTGACGGCGCGCCCCGATCTCGTCGCGCAGTTCCTGGCCGACCTCCCCCCGGGACGGCTCCGGTTCGCTCCCGCCTCGGGATCCTGACGCCCGCGTCCCGCTGCCTGGCATCGGACCGGCTCAGCTCCGCCGCTGCCAGGATGCGGTCGCGCATCCAGAACAGGTACTCCAGTAGTTCGCCGACGTCGCACCCGGGCGCGACACCCGCAGCCCGATCAGCCCTCGGCCGATTCTCCCGGCACCGTCACGTCCACTACGGCCGCGCCCGTGGCGGCCACGAGATCGGCCGGCGCGAGATGGAGGTTGACGCCCCGCCGGCCGCCACCGATGGCTATCCGTTCCAGGCTCATCATCGAGGCGTCCGCGATCACGGGCCACGCCCGCGTCGAGCCGAAGGGCGTGATCGCTCCGCGTTCGTAGCCGGTGACGGCCTGCGCCTCGTCCTTGTCCGGCAGAGAGAGCCGGCTGACTCCGAGGTGTGCCCGCAGCCTGGCCCAGTCGAACCGCCGGCCGCCCGGGACGAGCACGAAGACGTAGTCGTCCTCGCCCCGCCGCACGACGATGGTCCGCACCAGCGCATGCAGGTCGATCGCCTGCAGCGCGGCGCTCTCCTCCGGGTTCCGGGCGATCTCCGTCACGACGACGTGGTACCGGACTCCGGCGGCATCGGCGGCGCGCACGGCAGGCGTATCGACGATCATCGGGACAGGATGCCAGAGGTTGCGGCCGTGCGTTCACGGGCCGCGCGTGGCCCGCGCGGCGGGATGCGGAGGTCGGCGCATTCGCCGATGGGCGTTCGCTGGCCGGCTGCCACACGCACCGACACGGGCGCTATCGTGGCGCGATGGATTCCACCCGTAGGCCGGCGGTTCGATCCCCACGCGTCGTCGTGCTCGGCGACCTGGTGCTCGACGTCGTTCTTTCGCCCGACAGCCCCCTCCGGCGTGGCACGGACGTGGCCGGACGCGTGACCTTCCGGCAGGGAGGCTCGGCATCGACGACCGCGAGATGGTTCGCACGGCTGGGCATGGACGCTGCGCTCGTGACCGCGATCGGGGCCGACGGACCGGGCGATGCGCTCGTCGCCTACCTCGAGTCGCGTGGTGTCCGCGTCCACGCCGTCCGGTTCGCCGGGAGTCGCACAGGCCGCCTTGGCGTGATCGTCGAGGACGGCGAGCGGTCGTTCGTGGCCGACCGTGCTGCCATGTATCTCCTGGGGCCACGACACCTCCGCACGTCCTGGTTCGCCGGCATCGCGCTGCTGCATCTGCCGTCGTACTCACTGGTGGGGGAGCGGCTCGCGGCCGCATCGGCACGGGCCGCGCGGCTTGCCAAAGCCCAGGGCGCCTTCGTCAGCGTCGATCTGTCGTCGGCGGGGTTCATCGCGTCGGAAGGCCCGGGGGTCATGCTCGGTCGCGTCGCCGCGCTGGCACCGGACGTGCTGCTCGCGACGGATTCCGAGGCCGCCGAGGCGACCGCCGGCGCGGGGCTCCGACCGCTGCTGGACATCGCGCCGGTCGTCGTGATCAAGTCGGGACCGGACGGCGCCGTGGCCCGGCTCCCGGGCGGGCGGTCGGTCCAGGTCCCGATCCGAGCGGTGAGGGCCACCGACACGACGGGCGCCGGGGACGCCTTCGATGCCGGCTTCCTCGCCGCGCTCGTCACGCGGGCGCGTGGACGTCGAGCGTCTGCGCGAACGCGACATCCGCGCCGCTCTGCAGGCAGGGCATCGTGCGGCCCGGCGCGAGCTGGCGGGCCGCCGCGAGACGCTCGCGATCACCGGTCTCGCAGGCGCCGCCTCGTAGGCACACGCAGCCCGAGGACCGGCCCCACCGGGTGAACCGAGACGGCACCCGACCGACCCGGACGCCCCCATGGGCCATGACGGGCGGCGGGACCCGCGTCGGACCGAGCCGTGATATGCCGTTGACATCATCGCTCCGGAGGGCTATACAAGCGCGCACAACCGGTTGCGCAACCGGTTGCACGACAGCCAGCCGGAGGCAGCTTGCCTGGAAGTCGGGTCACGATCCGGGACGTCGCGGCGGCCGCGGGCGTGCACGCCTCGACCGTCTCGCGGATCCTCCGCGGGTCGTCCGACCGGCCGAGTCCGAGCCGGGAGCGCGTCCTCGACGTGGCGCGGCAGCTCGGCTACCAGCCCAACCTGCTCGCGCGGGCACTGACCGAACAGCGCGCGCCGTTCGTCCCGCTCCTGATTCCCGACGTGGCCAACGCCTTCTTCCCGGCCGTGGCGCTCGGTGCGGAGGAGGCCGCACGGCAGGCCGGTTTCGCGCTGCTCCTGTGCAACACGGAGAGCGAGACCGATCTCGAACGACGCTACCTGGAGTCGCTCGTGCCGCTGCAGGTGCCGTTCGTGATCGTCGTGCCCAACTCCGAGACGTCCGTGGACACGCTGCGCGAGTTCGCCGCCAGCTGTCCCATGGTCATCGTGGACCGCCTGCTCGACGGGCTCGACCTGCCCAGCGTGAGCGTGGACAACCGGCTCGGCGGCCGCCTCGCGACCGACCATCTCCTGGACCTGGGCCATACCCGCATCGCGTGCATCGCCGGACCGCAGGACGCGTCCACCGCGCGCGACCGACTCCACGGGTATGCGCTGGCGATGGAGGACCGCTCACTCGAGCCGGTGATCATCCAGGGGGGGTTCACGAGCCCGGACGGGACGCGTGCCGCGCGGGCCTTCCTTCGTCTCCGATCCCGACCGACGGCGGTGACGGCCGCCAACGATCTGACCGCGCTGTCGTTCGTCCGCGAGCTCGAGGCGCACGGCGTGCGCGTGCCGGGAGACGTATCCGTGGTCGGGTTCGACGACCTGATCTTCGCGGCCTACTCGCGCCCCGCGCTCACCACGATCCACCAGCCCGCCCGCCGGATGGGTCAGCGGGCGATCGAGGTGGCCCTGGCGTCGGGCCTGAACGGGAACCGGGCACACGTCAGGCTTCGCCCGCACCTCGTCGTTCGTGAATCCACCGGGCCGGTCGCGTGAGGATCGTTGTGCTCGGCAGCCTCAACTTCGACACGGCCGTGGACGTCCGCCGCCAGCCTCGCTGGGGCGAGACGATCCTGGCGCGCGGCTCGGCCACGGCGGGCGGCGGCAAGGGGGCCAACCAGGCGGTCGCGGCCGCGCGCGTCGGCGGCGGGACCGTCGTCATGATCGGCCGCGTGGGCCACGACGCCCCCGGCTCGTATCTGCGGGCGCAGCTCGTCGCGAGCGGGGTCACCGACGGCGTGCACGTCGATCCTCGCGAGCCGACCGGGAGTGCCTTCATCCTGCGGAACCCGAGCGGCGCGAACGCGATCGTCGTCGTGTCCGGCGCGAACGGCGCGACCTCCGTCGCCGACCTGGAGGCGCTGCAGGACGGGAACGAGCCCACCGTGCTCGTGCTGCAGCAGGAGATCTCCGTCGACACGTGCGCGGCGGCGGCCCGTCTCGCGCGGCGGCGTCACTGGCACGTGGTGCTGAACACGGCGCCGGTCCAGCCCGGGACCGAGGGGCTGCTGGACGCCGTCGACACGCTCGTCGCGAACGAGGTCGAGGCGGCACAGCTGGCCGGCTGCCCGGTGCACGATGCCGCGGATGCGGTCGAGGCGGCCGCCGCCCTGCTCTCGAGGGGGCCGTCGCGAGTCGCCGTGACCCTGGGGGACCAGGGCGCAGTGCTGGCCGTCGGCGGCCGTGCGTGGCATGCGCACGCGCCCCGCGTGACGGTCGTCGACACGACGGCTGCCGGCGACGCCTTCGTGGGCGCGCTCGCCGTCGCGATCTCCGAAGGTCGCCCAGAGCCGGAATCACTGGCGCTGGCCGTCGCGGCGGGTTCGCTGGCGACCACGGCAACCGGCGCGCAGCCGTCCCTGCCGCTGCGCGCGGATGTCCTCCGCGCGGCGCGCTCGATCGAGGTCGAGGAGCTGCGTCCGGTGGCGGCCGAGGAGCCGGGTCGGGCCACCCTGGTGCCCGGGGGCCTGCCTATGTGAGTCGATCCGGGCCCGGGCCCGGGTGTCAAGGTTCACCACGTTCGAGTGGGTGGCGGGCATCCGCCCGTCGATTCGCAGCAAGGAGGAGCGCGAGATGTCGATCTCGTGGACCAGGAAGACCCGCCTGCCGGCGGTGATGATGACGGTGGCGGTCCTCGCGACCGCGTGCGGCGCATCTGCGACGACCGCGCCGGCAGCGTCCGTCGCCGCGCCGGCCTCGGCGGCACCGGCCTCGGCCGCGGCACCCGCGTCCGCCGCCGCGCCGGCGAGCGCCGCAACCTCGGCCGCACCCGCGGCCTCCGGCGCAGCCAGCATTCACGACCCGAACTTCAAGGTCGCCCTCGTCATCTCGGGGACGCTCGGTGACAAGGGCTTCTTCAATTCCGCCAACGCGGGCGTGACCAAGGCGGCGACGGACTTCGGCATCCAGACGAAGGTTCTGCAGGCCTCACCGACCGATCCCGCGCAGTGGCTCCAGAACCTCGAGGCCGTGTCGAACGGCACCTACAACCTCGTCATCACGGGCAGCACCCAGCAGCACGACAACCTCACCCAGGTCGCGAAGGAGCACCCGACCCAGCACTACATCCAGTTCGACGATCAGGTCGCGCTGCCCAACGTGCTGAGCATCGAGTACAAGCAGAACGACGGCTCCTACCTGGCCGGCGTGCTGGCGGGCATCGTCGCCACCGACAAGACCGACTTCAAGCTGTCGAGCGCCGGCGGCAAGATCGGCCTGGTGGGCGGCATGAACATTCCGGTCATCAATGACTTCGTGGACGGCTACAAGCAGGGCGCGGAGTCGGTCGGGATCAAGGCGGCCAACATCCTCGTCTCGTACATCGGCAACTTCAACGACGCGAACAAGGCGTACAACCTGACCCAGGCGATGTACGACCAGGGAGCCGACATCGTGTTCGCGGTTGCCGGCGGCGCGGGCCTCGGCGTCCTCAAGGCTTCGTCGCAGGCCAACAAGTACTCGATCGGTGTCGACTCGGACCAGAACAGCCTGTATCCCGGGCACGTCCTGGCCTCGATGGTCAAGGAGGTCGGCAATTCCCTCTACGACCAGATCAAGGCGGCCATCGTGGGGACGGCGCCGTGGGGCCAGCTGCTCCACTACGGCCTCGCCAACAACGGCGTCGGCCTGATCATCGACAACACGGACGTCCCGCAGTCGGTGGTCGACAAGCTGACCGCCGCGCAGGCGGACGTGGCCAGCGGCAAGGTCACCGTCAAGAGCGAGTTCAGCCAGTAGCCCTCGCACGATCAGGGGTTCCGCGGGCGGCGACGCCCGCGGAACCCATCCACGCCCTGGGAGACGAGTGTCCGTGAGATGACCACCACGACGCCGCTCATCGAGCTCAAGGGACTCACGAAGCGCTTCGGCAACCTTGTCGCTGACGACCACGTCAACCTCCAGGTAGCCGAGGGGGAGATCCACGCACTCGTCGGCGAGAACGGCGCCGGCAAGACGACGCTGATGAACATGGTCTTCGGTCTCCTCCGCCCGGATGAGGGGGAGATCCTGCTCCGCGGTACCCCGGTCACCGTCCGCAGCCCGCTCGCCGCCGCTCGGCTCGGCATCGGGATGGTCCACCAGCATTTCAAGCTGGTTCCCTCGCTGAGCGCGGCCGAGAACATCTTCCTGGGCCGGGAGCCGGGCGGCGGCCCGATGCTGCACGGGTCCGACGCGATCCGGCAGGCGGCCGAGCTCGCCGAGCGGTACGGACTGACGATCGACCCGGCCGTGCGCGTCCGGTTCATGTCGGTGGGCCAGCAGCAGCGGGTCGAGATCCTCAAGGCGCTCTCGTACGACGCGCATCTCCTCATTCTTGACGAGCCGACGGCCGTGCTCACGCCACAGGAGACCGGGGAGTTGATCCAGGTCGTCCACGAACTGCGCGCACGGGGGAAGACCGTCATCTTCATCACGCACAAGCTCAACGAGGTCCGCGCGGTCGCCGACCGGTTCTCGGTGATGCGCGACGGCAAGCGGATCGCCACGGTCGACACCGGCGCGGCAACGGAGGCCGACATCGCGCGGATGATGGTTGGCCGCGAGGTCCTGTTCCGCGTCACCAAGCCCGACGTGGCGCCCGGCCGCACGCTCCTCGAAGTCACCGGCCTGAACGGGCCGCGCGTCGACGGGACCGAGGCCGTCAGAGACGTCTCGCTCAGCGTCTGCCAGGGCGAGATCGTCGGGATCGCCGGGGTCGAGGGCAACGGACAGAGCGAGCTGGCGGACTTCATCACCGGCCTGCGGCCACCGACGTCCGGCCGAGTGGTCATCGACGGGAAGGACGTTACCCGCGCCGACGTCGTCGAGCGCCGGCGGGCCGGGCTCGCATTTGTCGCGGAAGATCGTATGGACCGGGGCGTGAGCGGGGCGATGTCCGTGTCGGAGAACATGGCGGCCACGCACTACTCGGATCCCGGGCTCGCTCCTCGCGGGATTGTCTCCCCCGGGCGGCTCCGTCGCTGGGCTCGCGGCCTGATCCGCCAGTTCGACATCCGGAACGCGACGCCCGCGACGCCAGTCCAGTCCCTGTCCGGCGGCAACATCCAGAAGGTCGTGCTCGCGCGCGAGCTCAGCACGGAACCGAAGGTGCTCCTCGCGGCACAGCCATCGCGCGGCCTCGACGTCGGGGCCACGGAGAGCGTGCACCGGACGCTGGTCGAGCAGCGCTCGGAAGGGCTCGCCGTTCTGCTCATCTCGTCCGAGTTGAGCGAGGTGCTCTCGCTGTCCGACCGCATCCTCGTGATGTACCGCGGCCGGGTCGTCCACGAGACACCTGCGGCAGCGGCGACGGACGAAGACCTCGGCCTCTACATGATGGGCCTCAAGAGCGACCAGCCGGGAGAAGCGGCATGAGCGAAGGCAGCGTCACCGTCCAGGAGGAGGCTCTGCAGGCGCGCATCACGGCTGGCCTGCGGACCGTCGCGAACGGCCTCGTGCAGCCGGCTCTCACGCTCGTGCTTGCGCTCGTTATCGGGGTCGTCCTCATCGTGGCCATCGGAGAGAACCCGGTCGCCGCGTATCACGCATTCCTCTTCGGCAGCTTCGACAACGCCCTCGACTTCGGCAACCTGCTGGCGAAGGCGACGCCGCTGATCTCGACCGGAATCTGCGTCGTGATCGCCTTCCGCGGCGGGGCGTTCAACATCGGCGGCGAAGGGCAGATGTACCTCGGCGCGTTCTGGGGAGCCGTCGCCGGGTTCACGTTCGTGAGCCTGCCGGGCCCCCTGCTGATCCTCGCGATCATCATCGTCGCCGCCGTGGCCGGGGGCATCTGGGCGGCCATCGCCGGAGCGCTGAAGGCCTTCTGGGAGGTCGACGAGGTCGTCAGCACGCTGCTGATGAACTACATCGCGATGCTCATCACCCAGTACTTCGTCGACAACCAGTTCAAGGACCCGACCGCCGGCGCGCCGGCCACCACGTACGTCGCCAGCCAGGCGTGGCTTCCGGGAATCATGCCGCCGTCCGCCGTCACCATCGGCTTGCTCATCGCGCTCGCCATCGCTGTCGGGACCTGGTTCCTCATGTTCCGGACCGTGTGGGGCGCGAATGTCCGATCCGCGGGCACGAACCGCCGGTTCGCGCAGGCGATGGGCGTCAACGTCCGTCGCACGCTCATCCAGACGATGTTCATCTCGGGCGCGATCGCCGGCATCGGCGGCGCCATCGAGGTGATGGGCGTCGAGCATCGCTTCTACCAGGGCTTCTCGCCGGGATTCGGATTCCTGGGCCTCACGGCAGCGCTGCTCGGACGGCTCAACCCGTGGGGTACGCTCGGCATGGCGTTCCTGTACGCGGCGCTCCTGAACGGCGCGGCGATCATGCAGATCCAGACGCCGGTCCCGAACCCGCTCGTGAACATCCTGGAGGGGATCATCGTCGTCGTGATGACGGCGCAGGCCCGGCCCAGGCTCGGGCGGTTGATCGGGCGGCGGGGGGCGGCGGCATGAGCGATCTCGGGCAGCTCGTCAACGCCGACCTGCTCGGCGCGCTGCTGCTGTACATGACGCCGATCCTCCTCGCGGCGATCGGATGCGTGTTCACGCAGCAGGCGAACATCCTCAACATCGCGATGGAGGGGATGATGCTGACGGCGGCGTTCTTCGCCATCGCCGTCGGCGCGGCAACGCAGAGCGTCACGCTCGCGATCCTCGGCGCGATCCTCGCGGCGACGGCGATGTCGGCGGTGTTCGCGTACGTCGTGCTCGTGCTCGGCGCCGATGTGTTCGTGGCCGGCATCGGCATCAACCTTCTGGCGGACGGCCTGACCGTGTTCCTGCTCGAGCGGCTGTACAACAACGAGGGCAGCTTCACGCCGACGACGTTCCCGCAGATCTGGAGCCTCACGCTGCCATCCGACTGGTCGAACCAGCCGGGGCTCGGGCTCCTCTACCACATGCTGAACGGGCAGACGTTCATCGTGTTCCTGGCGCTGCTGCTGGTCGTTGTCTCGCACGTCATCCTGTACCGGACGAAGATCGGCCTGCACATCCGTGCGACGGGTGAGAACCCGGAGGCCGTCGAGGCCGCGGGCCTGAACCCCACCACCCTCAAGATCATGACCGTCATGATCAGCGGCGTGTGCGCCGGCCTCGGCGGGGCGCAGATCGCGATGGCCACCCTGAACGAGTTCATCCGCGAGATGACCAACGGTGTGGGCTTCATCGGGCTGTCGGCCGAGATCTTCGGCAACGCAACGCCTGTCGGGTCGCTCATCGCATCCGCGGTGTTTGGCCTCGCCAACGCCATCGGAGATCGTATCCAGGTCATCCCGAGCTTCAACATCTCGCCGGACCTGGTCCTGACGATCCCCTACGTCGTCACGCTCGTCGCCCTCACGTACGCGATGATGCGGCGTCGTCGAAACCGCATCGCCTGACCTGGCCCCGCACCGGAGGCGTCCCGTGGAATCCCGCTCGCTCATCCTCGACATGGACGTCGGCGTCGACGACGCCGTCGCCATGCTCTACCTGGCCGGGCACCCGGAGGCCCGCATCGCGGCCGTCGGAAGCGTGCACGGCAACGTGGAGGCGCCGCTCGCTGCGCAGAACGCGCGACGGGTGCTCGAGCTGTGCGGCCTGGACGACGTGCCCGTGGCGGTCGGGTGCTGGCGGCCGCTGGCACAGGACCTCGCCACGGCCGGCTGGGTGCACGGCGAGGACGGGCTGGGCAACACCGACCGGCCGGCACCGCGGCGGGACCCGAGCGGCGAGCACGCCGTCGCGCAGCTGATCCGCCTCGCGCACGAGCGGCCGGGCCAGTACGACGTCGTCGCCACGGGACCGCTCACGAACCTGGGCGCGGCCCTGATCGAGGACCGGGAGCTGCCGGGACTCGTGCGGTCGGTAACGATCATGGGCGGCGCCGCGGATGGCGTGGGCAACGCGTCGCCCACCGGCGAGGCCAATATCTGGCACGACCCGGAGGCGGCGGAGCTCGTCTTCAACGCCGGCTGGCCGATCACGATGGTCGGCCTCGACGTGACGATGGCCACCCGCCTCGAGGAGCCCGAGCTCGACCTGATCGCGGCCGCCGACACGCCGCAGGCACGATTCGCGATGGAGATCCTGCAGCACTACCTGGGCGTGTACGCCCGCAGCTTCGGGGGCCGCCGCATCTGCCCTCTGCACGACCCGCTGGCCGCCGGCGTCGCCATCGATCCGGGGCTGGTCACGCGGGCGCTCGAGACCCCCGTGCACGTCACGCGCGACGGCGCGACGCGCGGCATGACGCTCGTCGACCGTCGCCCGAAGTACATGGAGTCGGAGGGCCGGTCCGGTCCATTCACCCGGATCGCGCTCGAGGTCGATTCGCGCCGGTTCGTCGACGACCTGGTGGCGGTGCTCAGCACGCCGCTGCCGGCCCATGCCGCGGTGCCCTGAGGCGCCGAGGGCCCGAGGCACCGACACAGGTCATTCCCATCCCACCAGCCGCGAGAGGAGCCGAGGCGTGGCACAGAAGATCATCCTGGACGTGGATCCCGGCCACGACGACGCGATGGCGATCCTGCTCGCCAGCGCCTCGCCGGCCATCGACCTGCTGGCGATCACGACCGTCGCCGGCAACCAGACGCTGCCCAAGACGACGCTGAACGCGCGGCGGGTCTGCAGCCGGGCGGGGATCCACGGGATCCCGGTCGCGGCCGGGTGCGACCGGCCGCTCGTCCGCGAGCAGCGTGTCGCCGAGAACATCCACGGCGAGTCCGGCCTCGAAGGCCCGACGTTTGCCGGTGAGCCGGACGTCCCGCTCGACCCGCGCCACGCCGTGGACCTCATCGTCGAGCTGTTGATGGCCTCGGACGGCGACATCATGCTCGTGCCGGTGGGCCCGCTCACGAACATCGGGATGGCGATGCGCCGCGAGCCGAGGATCGTGCCGAAGATCCGGCACATCTCGCTGATGGGCGGCGCGTGGGGTTTCGGAAACCAGACGCCATCGGCGGAGTTCAACATCCTCGTCGACCCGGAGGCCGCCCGCATCGTGTTCGAGAGCGGGGCGCCCATCACGATGTGCGGGCTCGAGCTGACCCACCAGGCGAAGGCGACACCGGACATCATCCAGCGGTTCGCCGACCTGCATTCGCCGCTGGGCGATTTCGCGGTCGAGATGCTCCGGTTCTTCGCGAGCACCTACAAGAAGATGCACGGCTTCGACGGGCCCCCGCTGCACGACCCCACGGCCGTCGCCTGGATCATCGACCCGTCGATCGTGGAGACCCAGCCTGCGCACGTGGACATCGAGACGCACGCCGAGTTCTCCTACGGGCGCACCGTCGTGGACCTCCACGACGTCCTCGGGCTGCCGAAGAACGTGCTGGTCGCGACGAAGCTCGACGCCCCCCGTTTCTGGGACCTCATGGTGGGAGCCATCGCGAGCTACGGAGCCTGATGCCATGCACGTGCTGCTCGACGGCGACCCCGGCCACGACGACATGCTCGCGATCCTGCTGGCGGCCCGGCACCTGGATGTCGTGGGCATCACGACCGTGTCCGGCAACCAGTCGCTGGACAAGGTCACGCGGAACGCGCTCGTCGTCGTGGAGATGGCCGGCCTCACGCACATCCCCGTGGCGAAGGGCCTCGCCCGGCCGCTGGTCAACGATCCCGTGTACGCGCCCGAGATCCACGGCGTCACGGGGCTCGACGGCGTCGACCTGCCGGAGCCGGTGACCCCGCTGGCGCCCCAGCGCGCGGTCGATTTCATCATCGAGCAGAGCCGGCTCCACGATGACCTGTGGCTGATCCCGACGGGGCCGCTCACCAATGTCGCCGCTGCGCTCATCACGGACCCCTCGCTCGCCGGGCGGCTCCGGGGCATCAGCCTGATGGGCGGATCGACGACCTACGGCAACTCCACGCCCGCGGCCGAGTTCAACATCTGGGTGGATCCCGAGGCGGCCGACGTCGTGTTCCGCAGCGGCGTGCCCATCGACATGTTCGGGCTCAACGTGACGCGGCAGGCGTCGGCGACACGCGTCGAGATCGAGCGGATCCGGGGGGCAGGTGGCCGGGTGGCGCGCACCGTGGCCGATCTCCTGGAGTTCTACCGGAGCTCGCTCGAGCACGTCTTCGGTCTGCACGGGCGCGTCCCTCCACGACCCGCTCGCCGTTGCGGTCCTGATCCGCCCGGAGCTCTTCGAGATGCAGCCGATGCACGTCGGCATCGAGCTGCACGGGACCCGGACGCGTGGGATGACGGTCTGCGACTACCGCTACGTCGGACGCGGCGGCGCCCTCGCGGGACAGGATGCCATCGGCCGCGCGGAGGCGCCCAATGCGGAGGTCGCGGTGGCGATGGACGTGCCGGGCTTCTTCGACCTCCTCGTCGACACGCTCGGCCAGTACGCGTGAGCGGTCCCGTGGCCGGTGAGCCCGTGAGCCGCTTCCTCGAGGTGTTCGCCCGCGCTCCCGACGAGCTGCTCGATCGGCGGACGCTCTCGATCCCGGGGCTCGACGGGGACGAGGCCTCGTTCCTGGCCGCCGCCGATCGCGACTACGACGCAGACCGGCACGGCGCCTTCGAGATCCGCCCGGCCGAGGCGGCGCTCCTGGTGATCGACCTCCAGGAAGACTTCGTGCGGCCCACGAGCCCCATGTGCCAGCCCGAGGCGCTGCGCCAGCTCCCGAGAGTGCGGTCGCTGATCGACGTCTGCCGCCGGCTCGCCGTCCCGGCGGTCTTCACGGCCGCCACCTACCTGGCGGAGCGGCTCAACGACACGCCGGCATACTGCGCCCCGGTCGCGGCAGGCCGCCTGCGCGCCGGGACCGTGGGCACCGGCATCGCCATCGAACTCGGCGTGCGCCCGGACGAGCACGTCATCCGCACGAAGCACACGTACGACGCGTTCCACGGAACCGAGCTCGACTCGCTTCTGCGGTCGTGGGGCGTCCGGACGGTGATCGTGTGCGGGACGATGACCAACTACTGCTGCGAGGCGACGGCACGCGGCGCCTTCGACAGGGGATACCACGTCGTGTTCGGAAGCGACGTGACGGCCACCGACAGCGCCCTCTCGCACGTAGCCACGCTTCGGACGATGCGGCGCGGCTACGCGCGGGTCATGGATGCCGCCTCGATCATGGAGGCCCTCCGCGGGTCCGACCGCATGTACGAGCAGGCCACCCGCGCGCGGCCGGCCGCCGGGGAGAGGTGAAGCACGTGGAACGACAGCCGGTCATCCTCGACTGCGATCCGGGCCTGGATGACGCGTTCGCGATCCTGCTCGCCGCCGCCGCGCCCGCGATCGACCTCCGCGCGATCACCACGGTGGCCGGCAACCACACCGTGGACCGCATGACGCTCAACGCCAGGCGGATCTGCACGGTCGCCGGGATCACCGGCGTGCCGATCGCCGAGGGATGCGACCGTCCGCTCGTGCGCGCGCAGGTGGTCGGCAGCGACATCCACGGCGAATCGGGGCTCGACGGCCCCACGTTCGGGCCGCCCACCGTCCCGGTCGATCCGCGGCACGCCGTCGACCTGATCGTCGAGCTGCTCATGGCGTCCGCCGGAGAGATCGCGCTCGTGCCGATCGGGCCGCTCACCAACATCGCCACCGCGATGCGCCGCGAGCCCCGGATCGTGCCGAAGATCCGGCACATCTCGCTCATGGGAGGCGCGTGGGGGCTCGGCAACCGGACGCCGGCCGCCGAGTTCAACATCGTCGTCGACCCGGAAGCCGCCCGCATCGTGTTCGAGAGCGGTGCGCCGATCACGATGTGCGGCCTCGAGCTGACGCACCAGGTGATCGCCACGCCCGGGATCATCGAGCGGATCGCGGCCCTGGACTCGCCCGTCGGCGACATGAGCGCCGCCATGCTGCGCTTCTACGCATCGACCACGGCCCGGCGGAGACGCTCGTTCGGACCCGCACTGCACGACCCCACCGCCGTCGCGTGGCTCATCGACCCGACGATGTTCGAGACGGAGCCCATGCACGTGGACGTCGAGACGCACGCCGAGTTCTCGTACGGGCGCACGCTCGTGGACGTCGACGACGTGCTGGGCCTGCCGAAGAACGTGCTCGTCCCGACGCGGATCGATGCGGCGCGCTTCTGGGACCTGCTGATCGACGCGCTGGCAAGCTACGGTTCGGGGCGGTGACCGCACCGGCGCGACACGACGCACGCCTGCGGACCGTGCCGGTGACACCGCCGAAACGTGCCGCCCGACCGGCGGGTCCCGGAGCCGCGACGCGCCGCTTCGGAGACGCCGGGGCCGAGACGCGCGGGGAGGCGACCGGTTGGACGACCTGCTGATCGCGGGTGGACGGGTGGTCTCCGTCCTCACGGGCGAGGTGTTCGAGGCGGACGTCACGGTCACGGGCGACACGATCAGCGGCGTGCTGCCGCCCGGGACGGCGGGGGAGGCCCGCGAGCGGATCGATGCCTCCGGCCTGCTCATCGTGCCCGGGTTCGTGGACGCGCACATGCACGTCGAGAGCTCGTTCCTCGTGCCGGGGACGTTCGCGGAGCTCGCGCTTCCGCACGGGACCACGACGGTGCTGGCCGATCCGCACGAGCTGGTCAACGTCGTCGGGGCCGACGGCCTGCGCTGGCTCGCCGCGGCCGGCCGGGCAACGCCCATGACGATGCTGTTCGGCGTCCCGTCCTGCGTGCCGTCGCTGCCGGGGTTCGAGACGGCCGGCGCCGAGCTCGACGCGGCCGACGTGGAGCTGCTCCTCCGCGAGCCCGGCGTCGTGGCCCTGGGCGAGGTGATGGACTACCGGGCCGTGGTGTCGGGCGATGACCGGATGCGGTCGATCCTGGGCGCGGCTCGCCGGGCGGGCGCGATCGTCGACGGCCACTGCCCGCGCCTGTCCGGCGCCGACCTGTCCGCGTACCTCGCGGCCGGGATCGATTCGGATCACACGAAGAACCCGCCGGCCGTGACCCTGGAGAAGGCACGCCTCGGCATGCACATGCAGCTCCAGGAGAAGTCGATCTCGCGCGAGCTCATGCAGGGCCTGCGGGCGCTGCCGCTGTGGCCGCCGATCTCGCTGGTCACGGACGACGTCGCGGCCGACGCGATGGTGGCGCACGGACACCTCGACCACGTCGCGCGGCGAGCCGTCGAGGCCGGTATGCCGCCCCTCGAGGCGCTGCGGGCGATCACGCTGGCGCCGGCACAGCGCCTGCGGCTGCACGACCGGGGCACGGTCACGCCGGGGCGGCGGGCGGACCTCGTGCTGCTCCGGGACGTGCCGTCGTTCCGGCCCGTGACCGTGATCGCCGGGGGGCGGATCGTGGCGCGCGACGGCGTCGCGACGTGGCGCGCTTCGGACTCGAGCGAGGCTCCGTATGGCGACAGCGTGCGCCTCGCGGCGCCGCGGACCGCCGACTTCGAGTGGCGTCCGGGTGGGTCGGACGGGTTCCGGCGGGTCCTGGCCATCCGTGCGAACGCGACCGACACGTCCACGCTCGCCGACACGATCGATGTCGAGGTCCGGGACGGCGTCGCGCGACTCCCCGCCGGTGCCGCCCTGCTGACCATCGTTCACCGGCACGGGCGGACGGACGATCGCGCGTTTGCGCCGGTCGTCGGCCTCGCGCTCGGCGACGGTGCGGCCGCCACGACCTACGCACACGACAGCCACAACCTGCTGGTGCTGGGCACGTCGCCCCGGTCGATGGCCGCGGCCTCCGCGGCGGTGGTGGCTGCACGGGGCGGCGTGGCCGTCGCGGAACGAGGCAGTGTGACCGCGCTCCTGCGGCTGCCCGTCGCGGGCCTCATGTCGGCGGCGCCGGGGGCGGAGGTGGCCGCGGAGGCCGCCGCCGTGCGGGGCGCGCTCGACGCGTGGGGCTACCGGCATGCGAACGCCTTCATGAGCCTCGCAACGCTGTCGCTCCCGGTCAGCCCGGCGCTCAAGCTGACGGACCGCGGGCTGGTGGACGTCGAACGGCGCGACTGGGCCGTGCCGCCGGCTGGACAACCGGAAGGCCCGGCCGGGCCGGGAGGACGATCGTGACGCGCCTGCTCATCGACACCGACACCGCCTCGGACGACGCGGTCGCGCTGGTCCTGGCGCTGAACACGCCGGGCATCTCCGTGGAGGCCATCACCGTCGTGGCGGGCAACGTCCCGCTCGACCAGGGCGTGCAGAACGCGCTCTACACCGTGGAGCTGTGCGGCGCGCAGGTCCCGGTGCACGCGGGGATGGCGAAACCGCTGACCCGTCCGCTGGAAACGGCCGAGAACGTGCACGGTTCGGACGGGATGGGAGACGTCGGTCTGCCCGTTCGCGGGCGGAACCGCCGCGCCGGGAGACGGTGTCGACGTCCTCCTGCGGGCCGTCGACGCGGAGCCGGGCGAGCTCACGCTGGTCACCCTCGGTCCGCTCACGAACGTGGCGATGGCGATCCTGCGCGATCCCGCGTTCGCGTCGAAGGTGCGGCGCTGCGTCACGATGGGCGGGACCGGAATCCTCCCGGGCAACGTCACGCCGCTGGCCGAGTACAACATCTGGGTCGACCCCGAGGCGGCGGAGATCGTGTTCGGTTCCGGCATCCCGCTGACGATGGTGGGCTGGGATGTCTCCCGGCTCTACGCCACCATTGGGCGGGACGAGATGCAGCGGATGGAGGCGGTGGACACCGACGTCGCGCGGTTCTGCGTGGCGATCCAGCGGCGCCTGCTCGAGTACTGCCTGACCGAGACCAAGCTCGACGGGTTCGACCTGCCCGATCCGATCGCGATGGCCGTGGCTCTGGACGCGGGCGTCGCCACGCGCGTGGACCGGCGGTTCGTGGCGGTCGAGACGGGCGGCACGTGGGGACGCGGCCAGACGATGGTCGACGAGCTCGAGGTCACGGGCCGCCCGGCGAACGTGGACGTGGTGCGCGAGGCCTCGCGGGGGCGCTTCCTCGAGTTGCTGTACGCGGCGATCGGAGGCGCTTCCTAGGGCTCCGCCTCGAATCGGCGCACGCCGGCCATGCCGCGCACGAGGGCCAGGTACTCCGCGATCGTCAGGCGGGGCCGGGACGCGGCGAGCACCTCGTGCGCGCCGGCGGCGCCGCGCGCCAGCAGGTCCACGACGGTCGCGACGAGCGCCTTCGTGGGATCGAGGTAGGCGGCCGCCTCGTCGACGACGTGGAACGAGGCTCCGTGGATGGCGCCGCCGAACCCCGCGGTGCTCGGGTGGATCAACGGCATGACCTGCGACAGGTCCCCGGCGTCCGACGATGCCGCGATCGGCGGCCGCACGGTCCAGCCGTCGTCGCCGACGATCGCCCGGGCCCGGGCCGCGAATCGGGCCGCGAGTTCGGGGTTGTGCACGACCGGAAGGTACCCGGGGAGCGTCTCGATCTCGACTCCCGCTCCCACCGCGAGCGCCGCGGCGCGCAGGCTCCGGTCCGTCTTCCGGGCGGCGTCCAGCATCGCCTCGAGCGTGATGCCGCGCACCTGGGTCTCGAGGCGGGCCTCGGCCGGCACGACGTTCACCGCGGTACCGCCGGCGGTGAGGATCGAGTGCACGCGCACCCGGTCCTCGTCCCGGAACGTCTCGCGCTGCATCCCGATGGCCGTCAGGGCGAGGGATGCAGCATGAAGCGCGTTGATGCCCTCCTCGGGAGCGGCCGCTGCGTGGGACGCGCGGCCCAGGAAGCGCGTGCGCTTCACGACGAAGCCGGTCGAGCCGGCCGGGATCGAGAGTCGCAGATCCTCGGGGCTCGCCGTCGCGTGGATGTACATCGCCATGTCCACGTCGTCGAACACGCCCAGCCGGAGGAGCTCGGGCTTCCCGCCGAGGAACTCGAGCCGTCCCGCACGGGCCTGCTCGCTGCGCCAGGCGAGGTCGACGTATTCCTCGGCCGGCACGGCCACGAACGCGACGCGACCGGTCAGCCGGCCCTCGATGCCCGCCTGTCGGAGCGCCATGGCCACCCCGAGCATCTGGGCGAGCTGGGCGTGATGGCCGCAGGCGTGCGCCACGCCGGTCGTCGGGTCGGCGTCGGGATGGTCGGGCACCGGCAGGCCGTCGAGTTCGCCGATGATCGCCACCGTGGGCCCGGGTGAGCCGAGGTCCAGGTCGGCGCGAACCCCCGTGATCGCCAGCCCCTCGCGGGGGACGAGCCCGAGGGCGCGGAACCGGTCGGCGACGAAGGCCGCGGTCCGGAACTCGCGGAAGCCGATCTCGGGGTGCGCCCAGATCTCCCGGCCGATGCCGACGATGTCGTCGCGGCGCGCGTCGACGGCCGCGACGGCCACGGAGATGAGGTCCTGCATGTCGTCCACGGTCGGATCGTAACAGCGGCCACCCGGCCGGGTCGGCCTCGTCGCCCGATCAGCCGGCGACAGGCCCGGGAATGCGGGTCTGGCCTGGCCCCGGCGCCCGATCAGCCGGCGACGTTGATCCCCACGCGGTCCCACCCGGCAGATCCGTCGGGTGGAGCATCGGCGTAGACCCCGGACTGGACGGTTCCGCGGCCGTCCGTGGCGCGGACGGCCAGGGTCGCCCGGCGGGGAGGGGAGACGACGAGCACGGCGCGCCACCGCACCCACGTCAGGGGACCGAGAGGAGCGCGCGTGGCGTCCTCGAGGATCGCATCCTTCCAGGTGGCGCCGTCGTCGGCGCTGACCTCGACGCGCGAGATCCCCCGGTCCCCGGCGAATGCGATGCCGGTGACCGCGAACGGCACCCCCGCCCGGACGGTGGCGCCCCAGCCCGGGGTGTCGATGCGCGACATCACCCGGACGACGGCCTGCTCTCCCCAGCCGTTCCGCTCCCAGAACCCCGGCCGGTCGTGGTCCGCGACCGTCAGCCGCGTGACCCACTTCGGCTGCTTCATGCCGAACCTCCCGGCCACCAGGACGCGGGCGGGATATCCGTGATCGACCGTCAACGGGGCACCGCCCATCTCGTAGGCGATCCACGTCTCGGGGTCGCGTGCCACGGCGAGGGGAAGCGACTCCGTGTAGCCGTCGGCCGCGGTCCACCACACCCAGCCGGCCGCCGGTCCGGACGGCAGCGGCGTCCAGGAGGTCGGCCACGGGGACGCCCTTCCACAGCTGATTGGAGATCAGGTCGTTCGGGATCGTGATCGTGTAACTGATGCACTCGAGTGTCCGGTACGCGGTCCGGGAAGGGAGGGCGCGCAGCTCCGCGAGGTCGAGCGAGTGGGGACGATCGACGAGGCCGTCGATGACGAGCCGCCACGCGGTGCCGTCGACGGAAGGGGGCGAGATGTCCTTCAGGACGACGTAGAAGTCGGAAACCGGGGTGAGGGCCGGTGTCGGGCCGAAGCCGGTGACGTCCGTGGGCTGCGCGGTGGCCGCCCCCGCCGGATCCGTGACGGCCGTCGCAGCGCCGGCCGCGTCGGACGAAGCGGTCTCGCCTGGAGCGGCCGGACCGGTCGAGGCCAGGGCCCCGACTCCCGGGCGGGTTCCCGGCACGCCGGCCGCGGACAGGACACGCGAGGCGGTAACACCTGCGTCGCCGGCCAGCGCGATCCCGCCCACGATCGCGGCTCCGCGCGCAATGAGGGTCCGCCGGGTGAAACCCGCGCGTCCGACCGGCGCGCCGGTCGGGTCGGTGGCTGGGTCCACGGGCGTGGAGATCTCCGTCGCCCGGTCGGCCGCACCCGGCAGCATGGCCGCCAGTGCCACGGCGTAGACGAGGCACGCGGCCGCGGCCGGCGTCACCACCGCGAACGGCTCGTAGGCCGTGCCCAGGGCATAGGGCGAGCCCGACGCGATCCACGTGACGGCGCCCTCGACGACGGCCGCCAGCGCCGTCGCGCCCAGGAAGACGCCGTACGCGGGCCAGGTCCGGGCGAGGCCCCGGAGCGCGATCGCGAGCGCGCCGCCGCCGAGAACCGTGACCAGCACGACGGCCGAGAAGAGCAGGCCCTTCGCGAGAGGGCCGAGCGCCAGCAGCACGGATTCGAACACCGACAGCGGCACGAACCGCGTGGCGCCGTCGGCGACCACCTCGAGCAGCCCCGGACGTCCGGTGAGCGCCGATCCCGTCAGCAGCACCAGCACGGCGCAGCCGGCCGCCAGCAGGCCGTATCCGAACGCGCCGCGCGCCGTCATGCCGATCGTCACGTGGTGACGGAGGAGCCCGAATCGGCGGGACGCGGCGGGCGGCACCTGCCGATTGTCGCGCTCGCGGCCCCGGGCGGCAATCAGCTGAGGCAGTGCGTTCGACGTAGATGCCGGCCACCTGAAGCGATGGGGCCGTCGGGCGGTCTGGCACGTCCCGGTGGAGCGCCGCCGCCGCGAGACTGGGAACGTCGTCTCCGTCAGCCGGTGAACCATCATGCGCGACCTGCCGCCCATCCGAGTCCTCGCCCTCGCCCTCGCGACGACGGTCGCGCTGACCATGGCTTCGTTCGCCGTCGCGCCGCACTCCGCGCAGGCCACGAGCGCGTCGGTCTCGACTGCGGCGGGATCCGAGATCATGCGGCTGACCAACCTCGACCGCACGGCGGAGGGCCTCGCGGCGCTGGCTGTCGACCCGACGCTCGTGGCCCTTGCCACGGACCGACCGTTCCGCTGCCCCTCCGGTCTCGAACCGGCGGGACGGTCCCTCGACATGGCGCTGCGCGATTACCTCGATCACGTCATGCCGGGCTGCTCCGTCCCCGGCGGCGCGGGGGTCACGCTCATCGATCTGCTGCCCGGGCTCGGCTACGACACGTCAAGGGGCGAGAACATCGCCTGGAACAGTGGGTACGGCACAGGCCCGGCCACGTACGCCCCCGGATGCGGTCCGGACGGCACCGCGTGCCGCGGCGTTCCGACCGCGTCGATCGCCGACGTCGCGGCCGCCCAGCGGGCCTTCATGTCGAGCTCCGTCCACCGGGCGAACATCCTCGGCGCCTACGACCGCTTCGGATGCGGAGCTGCGCGGACGGGCGCCGGTGCGCTCTACGTCACGTGTCTCTTCTCGCGAGGCGGTCCGGCCCTCGCCACAGCGGCGTCCGTCGTCGCCGCACCGGCCGGGCCCGTCTTCGCGCGCGTCCTCTACACGCCCGCGACCGTGGCCCGCCTGCACGGCCACGAGTTCGCGGTCGTCGTCCGCAGCACGGCCGGGCTCCGGTCGCTGACGATGACGTTCGACGGTCGCACGCTGGGCCGCTGGACCCTCTCCGGCCATTCGACCGGACGCTACGAGATCGTCCCCGCCCGCCTGCTCCCGGCCGGCTCGCACACCATCGTCTGGACGCTCACCGACATCTCGGGACGCCGAAGCGTGCTGGTCCGTCGCGTGACCGCGCGCTGACCCCTTCCGGCGGGGTCCCTACGCGGGGGGTCCGCCGGCCGCCGTCGCCTCCGGGGAACCGGGTGCGGCGCCGAAGATCCGTCGGTACAGGTCCGCGCCGTGGCTGGTCGGAAGCGGCTCGCCCTCGACGACCCGGAAGGTCCGCTGTCCGTCCGCACGACGCTCGGCGCGGAGGAACAGCGTGCCTGCGCCGGCGTCCCTGTGGAAGCCGTCCGCGAGCTCGAACAGGTGGGTCACGCAGACGACCTTGATCCCGGCGTCGAGCAACGCCTCGATCACGTGCCGCGCGATCTCGGAGCCCTCGAGCTCGTTGGTGGACGCGAACGACTCGTTGAGCAGGAGGATGCCCCCGGGCCCGATCCGCTCGACGATGGCGCTCATCCGCGCCAGCTCCTCGTCGAACTTGCCGCGCGTCATCGTGGCGTCCTCTTCCCGCCGGTAGTGCGTGAAGATCCCGCTGGCGACGTCCGTCCCGAACGACTCCGCGGCCACGAACATGCCGGCCTGCATCATCAGCTGCGCCACGCCCACGCTGCGGAGGAAGGTCGATTTGCCGCCACGATTGGCGCCGGTGACCATGATCAGCTTCTTCCCGGCAGCGGCGACGTCGTTGCCGACCACGCGCCCGTCGGCGCGCAGGCTGAGACAGGCGTCGTAGAGACCCTTCGCGGACAGGCGGGGGTCACGGGCCGGCAGGGCCTGCGGCATGCACGCCGGCTCGCCCCTGGCGGCAAGCTGGTCGTGGAGGTTCACGCACCCGACGTAGAAGGCCGTCTCCACGCGCAGCATGGCGAAGAACCCGAGGATGTGCTCCGCGGACTGCGCGAGCGCGCGCGCGACCACGCTCAGCCCGCGGTTCCGCAGCTCCGCAAGCGCCTCGAACCCCGCAACGTCCCGGTCCGCGACGGTGTAGACGAGGCCCGACCGATCCCCGAGGACCAGGTCCACGAGCCGGCGCTTGCCGGCGGGTGGGACGCGGAGCACGTAATCGGCCCCCTTGTTGCCCTCGCCCAATCCGGCGCTGATCAGCATGCCGCGATCGAAGCGCAGCCGGTCGAGGTGATCCGCGATCGACGCGAGATAGGCGTCGTCGAGCTCCGTCGCGATCATGTGGAAGAACCGTCCCAGCCCCTCCGAGCGAAACACCGACGCGTGCTCGTCGCTGAGCCGGCGCAGCCGCGTCAACAGCTCGAGGAAGATCTGGAGCACGTCGAGGGAGCGGGCGAGAAGCCGTTCGGGTTGCCGTCCCAGGATCCCGCCGTAGACTCGCTTCTCGCGCTCGATGGCCTCGACCGCGATGGCGTGGATCTCCCGGATGACGTCGGGTCGCCGAAGGCAGTCGGCCACGATCGCCTGCCGGTAGGCGATGTCGTCGAGGTCGTGCAGGCTGTCGAGGACGGAGCGGACGACGACGGCTCGCACGAAGGCGTCCCCACCCCCCATCGCGTCGAACAGCGTGTCGAGCTCGAGGTCCTGGATCAGGGCGTCCGCGTTCCAGGGCAGCGGGGCGCCGGGGTCGACGTCGCGGTCGCGGTACATCAGGAAGGCCTTCATCTGGTGTCCGGGCTCCGCGGGGAGACGTCGCGATCGGCGGCACCGATCCGCTTCCGGATCTGTTCGCGCGTGAGGCCGTGCTTCTGCGCGATGGCCACCGCGTACGCCA
The DNA here is from genome assembly GCA_963757865.1 of uncultured Chloroflexia bacterium. Classification (GTDB taxonomy): domain Bacteria; phylum Chloroflexota; class Limnocylindria; order Limnocylindrales; family CSP1-4; genus JAJYNJ01. The sequence goes on along the minus strand of CAVWSU010000021.1, from coordinate 65,896 downwards.
TGCCGTCGGCGGGCCGTCTCACGATCCTGAACGTCCGGATCGCCGGGTCCACCGGATCCACGGTCCCGACCATGCTGACCGTCTCCGGGCTCAACGACGCGAGCTCGTCCAGGAACGTGACGGAGACGCACAGCGCACCGGACGCGAGGATGCGCCGCAGGATGTCGCGGCTGAGCAGCAGCGCATCGTGCAGGGTCGTGGAGCTGAAGCTCTCGTTCATGATCACCACGCTCTCGGGCGTGGCCGCGTCCAGGATGGCCCTGATGCGGAGCAGGTCGTCCTCCAGCTTCCCGGCCAGGTTGTCGAGATCCTCGTCGCGTTCGAAGTGGGTGAACAGTCGGTCGAAGAACGGCACGCGGGCCTCCTCGCCCGGCACGGAGAGGCCCATGCGGGCGAGGTACTGGAGTTGCCCGATCGTGCGAGCGAAGGTCGTCTTGCCGCCCTGGTTCGGCCCCGTCACGACGATGAGCCGCTCCGGGGCGCGCAGCTCGACGTCGTTGGTGACCACGCGACCGCGGCCGCCCGCGAGCTTGGCCGCCAGGGCCACGTCGAAGACGGCCCGCCCCACGATCTCCTTCGGGACGCCGGACACCTGGGGGTAGCAGAAGGCGAGCCCGTCGCGCCGGAGGGGTTCGATGTGCTCGAGCCACGCGAGGTAGACCTGGACCTCACGGTCGAACCGCTCGAGCGCCGGGTCGACGCAGTCGCGGTGGTCGACGCCGTAGCGGTCGAGGAAGGCGAACGTGTCCGGGTAGAGACGCGCGACGAGCTCGAGGATGCCGGCCTCGACGTGGTTCATCTCGGGCCACGTCGAGAAGTCGAAGGTGTACGTCTTCGCGCCGCCCTGCTCGAACTTCCGGAACGTCCGGCTGACCTCGGCGCCGTAGTCGATCCCCGACTCGAACCGGTCGACCCTGATCCGGTTCGCCCGGATGTGCAGGCCGTAGCGGACGCCGGCCAGCCCGGTTTCCAGCGCGTGCGTGTCGTGCGAGAGCGATCGGAACCGATCGGACGAGGCATAAGTCCGAACGTGCTCCCGCAGCGCCCGGAAGCCCGTCGAGCCCGGATCGAGGGCGTCCAGGTCTCGAAGCAGCCGTTCCACCGCGTCGCAGTACACGGACACCGCCTGCAGGAACCAGCGCCGCTCCTGTCGCTGGTAGTGGAGTTTCGCAGCGCGTGCCAGGTGGCTTCGCACCGCGCGCATGCCCTCCGCGAAAGAGGTCACCGCGGCTCGGATGTCCGCCCTCTCGAGATCCCGCAGGATCTCGTGGCGGTACGCCACGGTCGCGGGGCTGGACGGGAAGGTGTAGAAGAGCGGCCCGAGGTCGTACTGGTCCCGGCCGGAGGTCACCGCCGCGACGACCTGGTCCAGGTTCAGGTCGCGGAAGAAGTCAGGCTCCCGGGCCACGAGCGTGGCCGGGATCTCGTCCGGGAGGAACAGGATGCTGCCGAACGGCCGTCCATCCGCACCCTGGACACCCTGCGCCGTGGGACGCCGGGCGCGATCGTCGACCTGGGCCACGCCAGCTTCACCTCACCGTCGAAGTAGAAGCCGTCAGCGGCCGGAGCCGCGGTTTCACGAGCCGTCCCGGCGGGCCTCATCGCCGCGCCGGCAGTCTACCGCCGGGGTCCCGAAGCCGCTTCCCGGCGCTCCGACACGGCCCGTGCGGCGCTCCGACGCGGCCCGTGCGGCGCAGCCGCCGGCACGGTACGGCTGCACGTCCCCGTTGACGAGTTCCGGTCCAGGCGTCAGGATGCCCTCCACCACGACTGGCCCCGGGGCCAGGGGGAGGGGTGGCAATGGCGCTCTCGATGCCCACGCGGAGCGACGTTCCGGCTGTTCGGCCGGTGTCCGGATACGCGACCGTGCCGGGCCCCTGAGGCCGCCCTCGCGCGTGTCCGACATGCGTCCCGAATCCCTGCCCACCGGCACCGTCACCTTCCTGTTCACGGACATCGAGGGGTCCACGCGGCTGCTCCGTGAGCTGGGGGAGGCGTACGCCGCCCTGCTCGACGACCACAACCGGCTGCTCCTGGCGGCCGTGCAGGACCAGGAGGGCGTTCCGTTCGGCTCCGAGGGAGACGCCCTCTTCGCCGCGTTCTCGAGGGCTCCCCACGCGGTTGCGGCGGCAGCCGAGGCCCAGCGCTCCCTCGCTGCGCATGCGTGGCCGGGCGGCGTGACGGTGAGGGTCCGCATGGGCATCCACGCGGGGGAGGGGACCCTGGGCGGCGGCAGCTACGTCGGCCTGGACGTCCACCGGGCGGCCCGGATCGCGTCCGCCGCGAACGGCGGGCAGGTGCTCGTCTCGGAGACCGCACGGGCGCTGTCCGAGACGTCGCTCGCGCCCGGGCTCGCTCTCCTCGACCTGGGAACGCATCGCCTGCGTGACCTGGGGCGGCCCGAGCGCCTGTACCAGCTCGTTGTGGCCGGCATGCCGTCGACGTTCCCGCCCATCCGTGCGCTCGACACGACGCCGAACAACCTGCCCACGCAGGTGACCTCGTTCGTGGGACGGAACCGCGAGGTGGGTGAGGCCGGCCGGCTGCTCGACCGTTCGCGTCTCCTGACGCTGACCGGTCCAGGCGGGACGGGAAAGACCCGGCTCGCACTCCAGATCGCTGCCGACCTCTCCGACGAGCATCCCGACGGCGTGTTCTTCGTTCCGCTCGCGTCCATCACGGATTCCCGCCAGATCGCGCCCGCTGTCCTGGAGTCGCTCGGCCTGCAGGACGCCGGGTCCGGGCAACCCGAGGAGCGGCTCGCGGACTACCTGCGGGAGCGTCGCGTCCTGCTGGTGCTCGACAACTTCGAGCAACTGGCCGACGGCGCGCCACACGTGAACGCCCTGTTGCGGGCCGGTCCCGGCGTGCGCCTCCTCGTGACCAGCCGGGGGGCACTGCACGTTTCCGGGGAGCAGGAGTACCCCGTGCCGCCGCTCGGCCTGCCTGCCGCTGGGGAGGAGTTGGCCCCGGCCGCCCTCTCGCAGTACGAGGCCGTGGCGCTGTTCATCGAGCGGGCGGTGGCGGTGCGCCCGGACTTCCAGGTCACCAACGAGAACGCCCCGGCGGTCGCGGCCATCTGCGCCCGCCTCGACGGCCTCCCACTGGCCATCGAGCTGGCCGCGGCGCGCGTCAAGCTCCTGCCGCCGCAGGCGATGCTCGCACGGCTCGAGCACCGGCTCGACCTGCTTGCCGGTGGGGCGAAGGACCTGCCCGAGCGCCAGCAGACGCTGCGGGGCGCCATCGCGTGGAGCCACGACCTGCTGTCCGAACCGTCCCGGCGTCTCCTCGCGCGCTTCTCCGTCTTCGTGGGAGGCTGCACGCTGGAGGCGGCCGAGGAGGTCTGCGGGCCGGATCTCGGAGTGGACGTCCTGCAGGCCCTCGGCGACCTCGTCGACCAGAGCCTGGTCCGCCAGGAGGAGGCCGACGGGGAGCCGCGCTTCTCGATGCTGGCCACGATCCGCGAGTTCGGGCTGGAGCGGCTCACGGCGTCCGGCGAACTCGAGACTGTCGCCGATCGCCACGCCCGGGCCTGCCTGGCGCTCGCCGAGCTGGCCGCGCCCGAGCTGACCAGGTCGGGCCAGAAGGTCTGGCTCGACCGCCTCGCCCGTGAGCACGACAACGTGCGCGCGGCCATGCGCTGGGCGATCGATCACGGCGAGGCGGAGACCGGCCTGCGGATCGGTGCCGCCTTCTGGCGCTTCTGGCAGATGCGCGGCCAGCTCCGCGAAGGAGGCGACTGGCTGGACCGGCTGCTGGCCATGCCCCATGCCGTCGATCACCCCGAGGCACGCGCCCGCGCGCTCGAGGCGGCCGGCGGCGTGGCCTACTGGCGGGGCGACATGGACGCGGCCGCGAACGCCTATGAGCAGTGCCTGGAGCTGCGCCGCTCGATGGGCGACGCCGGGGCCACCGCCGTGGCCCTCTACAACGCGGCATTCCCCTACCTGGTCAGTACCGAGAACGTCCCCCGATCACGGCTGCTGCTCGAGGAGGCCCTGGGCATCCAGCGGCGGCTCGGCGACGAGGCGTCCATCGGGCGGACCCTCTGGGCGCTCGGCAACGCCTTCTACTTCACGAATGCCTATCCGGAGGCCCGCGACCTGCTGCTCGAGTGCCTCTCGATGCTCCGGCGAGTCGACGATCCGTTCTCGCTGGCGTGGGCGCTCCACTCGCTGGGAATGGCCTGGAGCCACCTCGGCGAACCGGCGCGTGCCGCGCCGCTCTGGCGGGAGGCGCTGGAGCGGTTCTCCGATGCGCGCGATCTCTCGGGCATCGCACTGATCCTGGGGGACCTGAGCTCCCTGGCGGTCGCGCGGCACGATCCGGTACCCGCTCTCCGCCTTGCCGGCGCGTCCTCCCAGCTCGTGGCGAGCGGAGGAATCGACCTGGCGCGCGTCATCGACGAGGTCGAGGGGCGCGGGGTGCCGGAAGCCGGCGTGCTCGACCAGGTGACGGTGGCTGCCGCTCTGGCCGAGGGCCGGGCGATGTCCCCGGAGCGCGCGGTGGAGTACGCCCTCGACTGGATGGCCGCGACCGTGGGAGGAGCCTGACATCGATGGACAGACGCCGTGGCACGCTCCTCGCGGTCATCCTCGGGTCGGCGATCGTGTTCCTGGATTCGACGGTGGTCAACGTCGCACTACTGAAGATCGGCGAGGACCTCCCGAGCCACCTGTTCGGAGCGCTCGAGGGCGAGACCTACGTCTACAACGCCTATCTGCTGACGCTGAGCGCATTGCTCGTCGTAGCCGGCGCTCTCGCCGACGTGTACGGCCGCAGGCGCATGTTCGCCATCGGGCTGGCCGGGTTCGGCCTCACGTCGGTGCTGTGCGGGCTGGCCCCGTCGCTCGAGATCCTCATCGTCTTCCGCATCGCGCAGGGCGCGGCAGGCGCGCTGTTGGTGCCGGGGTCGCTCGCGATCCTCACCGCGACGTTCGAGGGCGAGGACCTGGGCCGTGCGTTCGGACTGTGGGCCGGCGTGTCCGCCGCGATGACGATCCTCGGGCCGCTGGTCGGTGGGCTGCTCGTGCAGACGATCTCCTGGCGAGCGGCGTTCTTCGTGAACGTTCCGCTCGTGCTCATCGCCCTCTGGGCCACATGGCGAAGCGTCTCCGAGAGCCGGAGCGGCGATGCACGGCCCCGGTTCGACTGGGCAGGTGCCGCGGCCGCGGGGATCGCCATCGGCGGCCTCTCGTTCGGGGCGATCTACGGCCAGCAGCGGGAGTGGAGCGACCCGATCGGGCCGGCCGCGCTGGCGATCGGCGCGCTGGCGCTGGTGGCGTTCCTCGTGCTGATGGCCCGCGGACGCCAGCCTCTGGTGCCGCTCGGCATGTTCCGCTCGCGCAACTTCGCGGTCACGAACCTGTCCACGTTCCTGATCTACGGCGCCCTCTACGTGTTCCTGTACGAGCAGGCGACGTTCAGCCAGGGGACGCTCGGATACACGGCGGCGGCGGCCGGGATGCTGTCCATCCCCGGGAGCGTGCTGCTGGCCGTGCTGTCGCCACGGATCGGGGTGCTCGGGGCGCGATACGGCCCGCGCCGGTTCATGGTGGTCGGGCCCACGCTGATGGCGGCGGGGCTGCTCTGGCAGGCACGAATCCCGGCCGGAAGCCCCGCGTGGGTCCTGAGTCCCGGCTCGCCGGCGAGCTGGATCCCCCCGGCGGGGTATTTCGTCGACTTCCTGCCGACGGCGATCCTGTTCGGTGGCGGCCTGGCGCTCATGGTCGCTCCGCTCACGACGGCGCTCATGACCTCGGTGCCGGCCCGGAACGCCGGCCTGGCGTCGGCGATCAACAACGCGATCTCCAGGGTCGGACCGCAGCTGGCCGGCGCAGCGATCTTCGTGGCGATCACCGCCGCGTTCTACGGCGACCTGGCGTCGCGGATCCCCGGGCTCGATGTCAACTCGTCGGCGCTCCGGCTGGCGGTCGCGCCGCTGCAGAGGCCCGACCCGTCGGTCGGTCACGCAGTCGCGGTGGCGGCGCAGGCCGCGTCGACGGACGCCTTCCACGTGGCGGTGGCCGTGGCCGCAGGCCTGCTCCTGCTGGGAGCGCTGGCGAATGCGATCGGCATCCGGGACGCCGAGGCCTCGCGGGAACCCACGACGTCCAACCCGGAAGCCCAGGCGACGGCCGGTTCCGGCACGTGAGGGCGACGGGTCCGGAGCGGCCCGGCTTCCATCTCGAGGAACGGCTGTCTCGCACGGCGTTCACCGGCGGGCAGTGGCGCGATACTCTTCGGCGTGAGCCTGCTGCAGGGAGGGTGCGACGGGTTGGAGAACATCCGACCGCTCGAGCTGGACGAGCTGTCCCGCGCGACCGAGATCGACGTGACCGAGGACGGCACGACGATCCTGGAGCAGCGCGGGGCGCAGCTCGCGGTGCGTTCGGACACGTGGAGCCGGCGGCCACGATCGGCCGAGGGATGGGCCGAGTTCGAAGGACACTGGCGGGCCTTCCTCCCCGGCGGCGGCCTGGCACTCGGCGCCTTCGACGGCGGACGGCTGGTCGGCATCGCCACGCTGAGGCGGGGAATCCGGCCCGGGATGGACCAGCTCGAGGCCCTGTTCGTCGACCGTGCCCACAGGCGGCAGGGGATCGCGTCGAGGCTCATCGACGGGATCGAGGTGGCGGCGCGAGAGGGCGGCGCTCACGTGCTCTACGTGTCCGCGACGCCGTCCGAATCGGCCGTCGGCTGCTACCTGAGCCACGGGTTCGTCCCGACCGACGAACCGGTGCCCGAGCTGCTGGAGCTCGAGCCGGACGACGTCCACATGGTGCTCGACCTCGCGCTCGAGCGCGGCACGGAGCACGTGGGCCTGCCCTGAAGGGGACGGGCGCGGCGCCGGACCGGCCCGGGTCGCGCAGGTCGCCGGCCCACCGCGCCTCACGCCATCCCGTCGGGCCAGGATCATGACTGGATCCGGCAATCCGGCCGGCGCGAGGGGAGGGACATGGAGCGGGACGTTGCCATCCGTCGTGCCGGGCCTGGGGACATTCCGGCCATCCGCGAGATCCTCCGCGCGCACGACGCCGACTCGCCGGTCGTCGGTGCCGACATCGTCGGGCCGTACGTGCGGCACCTGGTCGAGCACGCCATCGCCCTCGTCGCGGAACGGGACGGTCTGGTCGTGGCCTACGGAGCCGCGGTCGACACTGGACGCTGCCGCCACCTTGCCGACCTGTTCGTCCGTCCCGACCTCCTTGGCCGGGGGATCGGCCGACGGCTCCTCGACGCCGTCCTCGGCGACGCGTGCAGCCTAACGACCTTCGCGTCAGCCGACCCTCGCGCCCTGCCCCTGTACGTCCGCGCCGGCATGGCGCCCCTATGGCCGCTGCTGCAGCTCGAGGGGTCGGCGACGCGGCTGGAACCGGCCCGGCCGGCGCCTCGTGGTCGAGACGGTCGATCCGGGCCTCCTGGCCGGGCTCGAGCACGATTGGACCGGGGCCGACCGATCCGTCGACCACGCGTTCTGGGCCTCGCAGGTGGGAGTCCGAGCCGTTCGTCATGATCGCGGGCGGCGAGCCCGTCGCCTTCGCCTACGCTCGAGCGCGGCAGGTCGGCGAGGCGAGGGCCATCGACCGGCTGCTGGTGCGTCCGGGCGCGGAACCGGTTGCGCCGACACTGGCGGCGATCCGGCATGCGGGACGGGCAGGCGCGGTCGTGACGTACGTCGCGGGGCCCAGCCCGGTGCTGCCGCAACTGCTTGCCGCAGGTTTCCGGATCATGGAGCACGACCAGTTCCTCGCGTCGGATCCTTCGCTGGTCGACCCCGTCCGGTTCATCCCGAACTCGGGGATGCTCTGACGCGTCGCCGGCGGATGTTCGCTGCTGACCCGGCGCCCGATCGGGGCACCATCGCCGGCAACACCCGCGGGGACGGATGCCGCACTCGTCGTGGTGAGGCGCTCAGCGGTCCCCGTCGAGTGACCGCGCGAGACAGGCGTCGAGGCCGAGGAACCTCGCGAGCATCGGCGACGCGCCGGCCATCTCGCGTCGTTCGCGCTGGCTGCTCGGCCGAGCTCCGGGCGTCACGTGCCCCGCCGGAGTACGCGACGGCCGCGATCCGCGCCGGGCATCGTCAGGAAATTGGAGGGATTCGGGCAGGTAGAGCCCGAGCGTGTCGCGGCCACACACGTTGCTGCTCCCGTACGACCAGGTGTTGCCCGGATGCTGCCATCCGTATCCGGTGGCGTCCCTGGTACGAATGGGGTGCGTGCCCACCCCGACGGGGAACATCGGCCGGACATGGCAGGCTACGCGCGCCTCTCGTACGCGGCGCGCAGCTCCGCGACATCGATCTTCTGCATCGCGAGCATCGCTTCCATCGCGCGGCCCGCCCCGGCGCGATCGGGTCCGTTGAGGTACTCACCCATCTGACGCGGGACCACCTGCCACGACAGCCCGAACCGGTCCTTCAGCCACCCGCACGGGCCGTGCTCTCCGCCGCCCTCGACGAGCGCGTCCCAGTACCGGTCCACCTCGGCCTGGTCGTCGCAGTCCACGACGAACGAGACCGCCTCCGTGAACGGGAACCCGGGGCCGCCGTTGATGCCGGTGAACGGCCGCCCCGCGAGCGTGAACATGACGAGCAGGACCTCACCCACCTTCGTGCTGGGGTTGTCTGCCGACGCCCGCACGACGTCGTCGACGTGGCTGTCCGGGAAGAGGGAGGCGTAGAAGGACGCGGCCTCCTCGGCCCGCCCATCGAACCAGAGGCTCGGCGTGATCCCGCGCATCGTTCCCTCCACGTGCTGCTGCGTCGCTTCGAGCGGCCGAGCGTATCACCCTCGGACATGCCCGCTTCCGGCAGGTGGTGTCCGTGCCGACGTGGAATGTCACGTGTGCGCGGGCCCGGCGACATGGGCACGACCCACGACTGCAGTACAGTGCCCGGATGTCGATGTTCCTGGTCCTGCGATACCAGTCTGGCCCCGCCTGGCGGCCCTCGCGACCACTGGAGGAACAGTCGGGCTGGCGGGAGCACGCCGCGTTCATGGACGCGCTCGTCGATTCGGGCACGATCGTGCTGGGCGGCCCGCTCTCGGATGATGGCCGGGTGATGCTGGTCGTGGAGGCCGAGTCGACCGAGGCCGCCGAGGCGGTGCTGGCCCCGGACCCCTGGACCGGCTCGCACCTCGTGCCGGGCTGGATCGAGCCGTGGACGATCCGGCTCGATGGACGCCGGGTCCGCCCGGCCCGATAGGGGGCGACACCGGCACCTGCGACGCCGCGTGCCCGACCGGGCGCGCGACCCGCAGTCCGCGATCAGCACGCGTGAGCCCCCGGTTTCCCCAGGTCGCCCCGCCGTCAGATGGGCGGTCGCTGCGCCCAGAGGTCGATGGGCGGCAGCCCGTTCAGGCCGAGCAGCTGCGAGATCTCCCCGGCGTGGAACGCGTCGTGGCTCAGGAGGCGCAGCAGCACCGACCGCCGCGTGTGGACCTGGACGGTGTCGCGATACCGACGCTCGAACGGGACTTCCAGGTCGCCCGGCGTCCACGTGTCGAGGATCCGCTCGATGATGGCATCCGTCGATTCGAACGCCCGGACGAGCTCACCCGCCGACCTCGGGTGTTCGAGGTCGTCCTCCCAGCCGAGCTCCGCCCACGGATCCGGGAACGGGGTCTCGTCCGCGCCACGCTCGCCGAGGACGCCACAGAGCCAGTAGACGCGAACACCGGCGCAATGGGCCGCGAGCGCCCAGATCGGGCGCGTGCCCCGGTCCGGCGCTGATGGCGAGCTGCTCATCGGTCAGGTTCCTGACCCCGCCGGTCAGCCGGGCGCGGTACTGGGTCCAGTCGGCGTAGAGGGGACGGATGGGTACCGATTGCGAGTCCATGCGTCGGAGTATGGACCGGATGGTCCGGTGCGCCGCCGGTTGTCCCTCCTCCTCACGCCCGGTAGCCTGACGCTCATGAAGCCGGACACCGACTACGGCATCCGCTCGGCGGAGCCCTCGGATGCGGCGTCGCTGCTCGAACTGAAGCTGGCACTCGACCACGAGACCGAGTTCATGATGCTCGAGCCGGGTGAGCGGCAGGAGACGCCGGAGCAGGTCGCGCGCCACCTCGAGGCCGTCGGCCGCGAGTCCGGCTCCACCGTCCTGGTCGCGGAGGAAGATGGCCGGCTGCTGGGCTACGCCGAGGCGGAGGGCGGCGCCTTCCGCCGCAACCGTCATGCCGCGTACGTGGTCATCGGGGTGCGCCGGGCGGCCGCCGGACGCGGAATCGGCACCGCGCTCCTGCACGGCCTGGACGACTGGGCCCGCGAGCACGGCGTGCGCCGGCTCGAGCTCACCGTGATGGCACACAACGAGCGAGCCATCGATCTCTATCGTCGGTGCGGGTACGAGATCGAGGGCACGCGGCGCCATTCCCTGTGTGTCGACGGGCACGACGTGGATGAGCTTGCGCTCGCCAGGTTGCTGTGAGCTGCGGCCCATCCCGATCGCCGCGCCGTCGCATGCGTCGGCTCCTGGCGCGGGACCTGGTGGCACTGCGGAACCTCCAGCCCGGTTCACGGAACCGCCGGCGCGCCGGCGCCGTCCACGGGCCATGAACCGACGCCTTGCCGCCCTGCTCGCAACCGTGACACTGCTGTCCGCCGCGTGCTCCGGGAGCGGGCCCGCCCCGACGGCAGCCGGCATCGAATTCGCCGTCGCGCACGTCCCGCGCGCTGCCGTCCCGCAGGCGGACCCGTCGGCCGCCGCGGACGGCATGACCGCCTTCGGCCTCGCGCTCTACCGCGCGTTGGCCGCCGAGCCCGGCAACCTCGTGTTCTCTCCGGCGAGCATCGAGCTTGCGCTGGCGATGGCGCGGGCCGGGGCGCAGGGCCGGACGGCGAGCCAGATGGACGCCGTCATGCACGACGTCGGTACCGGCGCCAACGCCGACTCGCTCAACGCCCTCGACGCCGCCCTGGCGTCGCGAAACGGGACGTTCACCGACGCCGAGGGCCACCCACTGCCCGTCACCCTCCGGATCGCCAACGCCCCGTTCGCACAAACCGGCATGCCCATCGAATCCGCCTACCTCGATGCCCTCGCCTCCCGGTTCGGCGCGGGCCTGCGCCTCGTCGATTACGAGCGGGCGCCCGAGGTCGCACGTGGGCTCATCAACGGCTGGGTGAGCGACACCACCAACGGGAAGATCGCGCAGCTCCTCGCGCCGGGCACGCTCGACACGATGACCCGACTGGTCCTCGTCAACGCGATCTACCTGAAGGCGCCCTGGGCCACGCCGTTCGATGTGGAGCGCACGGTGGCCGGCCCGTTCACCCTGGCCGACGGGACCACGGCGCAGGTGCCCATGATGTCCGCCACGGAGGCCTTGCGCTACGCCAGCGGCACCGGCTGGCAGGCGGTCGAGTTGCCCTACCTCGGGGATCAGCTCGTTCTCGACGTGATCCTGCCCGACGACCCCGGGAGCTTCGGGCAGGCGCTCGACCCGCAGGTCCTCTCCCGCATCACGGGGTCGCTCGCCAGCCAGGAAGTCGAGCTCTCCCTGCCGCGCTTCGCCGCCACGACGCAGACGGATCTCGCCGCGCTCCTCGCGGGACTCGGCATGCCGCTCGCCTTCGATCCCGATCACGCCGACTTCTCGGGCATCACGACCGCCGAACGACTCTTCATCGCACGCGTGGTCCACGAAGCGACGATCACGGTGGACGAGAAGGGCACCGAGGCCGCCGCGGCGACCGCCGTCGCGATGGCTGCCAGCGCGATGCCGGCCCAGCCGATCGTGATGCGCGTGGACCACCCCTTCCTCTTCGTCCTGCGCGACCGCCCGACGGGCGCGGTCCTGTTCCTCGGGCGGATCAGCGACCCATCGGCATAGCGGGCTCACGGGACCGAGCCGGCTGCCGGCCGCCTCAGGTCGGCCCAGTTGCCCATGGCATCGGCGTCGGCCCATTGCAGGTTGACGGGGTCGTGCCGGCTGGCCCCGCAGCCGCAGTTCCGGAAGCGCGAGGACGGCCGCGCGCCGTATAGTCAACCGGTGAATGACCGGCCAAGCCGGCAGGGGAGGGTGGTGACGCCGACGATGGGGCCCCGAGCCTGCGACACCTCGAACCGCCAGCCCGCGCTGCACGGCGCGGGCCTCACCCGCGATCGTGAGGTCACGATTCCCGAATCGCGTGGGGCGAACGTCCGGATCGCAGCGTCGGCCCTTTCCGGGCAGGCCTGATGCACCTCTACCAGGGGACCACCGGGCAGTTCATCGGCGATGCGGCCCGGAACCGGATGGCAGGCCAGCTGTCCGATCGGTTCTTCCAGGAGTTCCGATATCGGGCATCCGAGTCGGAGGTCCTTGCCTGGCGTAATTCGCTTGGAGCGATGGCGAGTGTGCTCCAGCTGGCCGACCTGACGGACCAGGGCATCCTCGTCGAGCTCAAGCTGCCGCTGTCGTCCAAGCGACTCGACGTCCTCGTCACGGGGAGCAATCCGACGACCGGTGACGCCGCGGTCGTCGTCGAACTGAAGCAGTGGACGCATGTCGAGGCGTCCAACATCACCGACTGCGTCGTCGTCAACATGGGCGGGCGCGACATCGATCATCTGCACCCCTCTCGACAGGCTGCCCAGTACCAGCGCTACCTGCAGGACACGCACCCCGCCTTCTCCGATGGCGGCATTGCACTCGACGCATGTGCCTTCCTGCACTACGCGAAGGAGGACCCGAACTCGCCCCTGGTCGGCCCGCAGTTCGCCTCTCTGCTCGCCGTCAACCCGTCCTTCACGGGCGATCACGTGGACGACTTCGCGACCTACCTCGAGGAGCGCGTGGTCGGGCCGGATGACGGCTCCATCCTCGAGAAGGTGGCCCGCGCGGAGTTCCGGCCGCACAAGCGCCTGCTCGATCACGTGGCGAGGATCATCCGGGGAGAGCCGGTCTTCACGCTCCTGGACGAACAACTGGTCGCGTACAACGCGGTCCTCGACGACGTGCGCGCGGCGGGGCAGAACAGGCGGCCGGTGGTGTTCATCGTCGCCGGAGGTCCGGGTACGGGCAAATCGGTGATGGCCGTCAATCTCGTCGCCGAGCTTGCGGCGCTGGGCGTCCAGACGCTCCACGTCACCGGGTCCAAGGCGTTCACGGAGAACCTGCGGAACATCGTCGGCACACGGGCAGGGGCCGTCTTCAAGTACTTCCGGGACACGGCAAGCGTGCTCCGGCCACTCGACGTGATCGTGCTGGACGAGGCCCACCGGATCCGCTCGATCAGCACGAGTCGCTTCACTCCGGCAGCGAGCCGCACGGGCAAGGCCCAGATCGACGACATTCTCGATGCCGGCCGCGTGTGCGTCTTCTTCATCGACGACCTGCAGGTCGTGCGACCGGGCGAGGTCGGAAGCACGAGCCTGATTCGCGAATCCGCGGCGAAGCGCTCGCTTCCCGTCCGCGAATTCGAGCTCAAGGCGCAGTTCCGGTCGAACGGGTCCGATTCGTTCATCCGCTGGGTGGACAACACCCTCGAGCTGGATCGGACCCCACAGGTGCTCTGGCCGTCCGACGACGAGTTCGATCTTCGGATCATGGGTTCGGTGCAGGAGCTGGAGGCTGCGATCCGCACGAGGGCCGCGCATGGCAGCACGGCACGCCTCGTCGCCGGCTTCTGCTGGCCCTGGTCGGACCCGGACCCGACCGGACGCCTCGTGCCGGACGTGCGCGTGGGCGACTGGTCCATGCCCTGGAACGCGAAGTCGGAGGCCAGGCGCCTTGCGCCCGGGATCCCGAAGTCCGATTTCTGGGCGAGCGCGGGGGAGGGGATCGAGCAGGTCGGGTGCGTCTACACGGCGCAGGGCTTCGAGTTCGACTACGTCGGCGTCATCTTCGGCCCCGATCTCGTGTACCGACCGCTCACCGGCTGGATCGGGCAACGGTCCGAGTCACACGACTCCGTCGTTCGACGTGGCGTCACCGACGAACAGTTCGCAGCGTTCGCCAAGAGCACGTACCGCGTGCTGCTGACCCGTGGTCTGCGGGGCTGCTACGTGTACTTCATGGACGGCCCGACTCGCGATTTCTTCCTCAGCCGGATGGAACGAAGGCCGGCGTCCCTCGCTCGTGCCGCGGAAGAGCAGGCTGATTACCGGTAACGGTTGGACGTGGCGGCAGACGCTGTTCGCGCATCACGAACGGGGCCTTCGCTCGAAGGACGTGGGCGGCTATCCGCTCAGGCGAGGTGGGCCCGCAGCAGGTGTGTCGTGCCGGACACGCCCTTGAGCTCGACCGGACCGATGTCCGCGAAGGCGATCCCGGGTTCCCCGGAGGCGTCGGCGACCGCCTGGCTGACCAGCACCTCACCCGGCCGCGCATAGTCGGCGATGCGCGCACTGAGGTTGACGGTCTGGCCGAAGTAGTCGCCCGCCTGGAACAGGACGGGCCCCGCGTGCAGGCCGACGTGCGCCGGCGGCAGCCCCGCGGCCGCGAGCCCGTCCACCATCTCGAGGGCGGCGCGCACGCCGGGTCCCGGGTCGTGGAAGTAGAACATCACGCCGTCGCCCAGCCACTTGATCGGCTTGCCGCCGCGGCGCAGCGAACTGCGCTCCACGAGGCGTGCGAGCGTGGCGGCCAGATCGGCGGCGGCATCGTCACCGCGCTCCTGGGTGAGGCGCGTGTAGCCGGTGATATCGAGAAAGCAGATCGCCGGCGGTCGCTCGAGACGGCTGTGGAGCCCCGCCTGCGCCAGCAGCACCTCGAAGCCTTCGATCAGGTTCGCGGTCCAGGCGCGTGCCTGCTGGGCGTGGTACATGGCCAGGACGGCTCGCTCGGCCAGCGGTGCGTTGCGATTGGCCAGATCGGTGCTGGCGATCTCCTCGGCGCCCCGTCCGGCGGCCATGGCCGGGGCGATCACCTCCGAATACCACCACGCGCCCTCCTGCTCGGTGATCCGCCGCGTGCTCTCGCCCTGGACGCGGAGGAGGCGCTCGATCGCGACCTGCCGGAACCCCAGGGAGACCTGCAGCTCGAGGTGCGGCACGATCTCCATCTCGTCCTCGCGCAGCCGATCGTCGGGCGACGGTTGCGCCATGCCGATCGCTTCGCGCACGGCCATCAGCAGGTCGAGCGGGATGCCGGTTCGCTCGCTGACCTGCCGGAACGTCTCGGGGGCCAGGGCGGCAAACCGCTCGTAGGCCGCCGCGTCGAGGAAGGCGAGCGAGATCGCGCCACGCGCGATTGCCGCCGCCACGCCGTCGAGCGGAATGCCCGCGTCTTCGAGCGACTTGACCATCGCCACGCGCCGCACGTCGCCCGGTGAAAAGCGATCCGGCCTGCTCCGGGCCGAGAATGCCGAGATCCACCAGTCGGACGAGGTAGGCGGGCTCGACTCCGGCGCGGTCAGCGGCCTCGTCGCCTGAGTACCAGGTCATTCACGTAGCCTACCGCGCCGCCTGCGGCCTGGTGCCGCGGAGCCGTGTCGGTGCCGGGGCGTGGTCGGCCATTCGATCCGTGTACCGCTGGCTCGGCCGGTTCGACGGCCAGTGCGCCACCGCTCAGCCGCGCCCCTTGTCCTCGGGCTTGGGCCAGTACGGAGCGCGGGCTGTAACGGAAGAGCCCCGGCCATGGCCGGGGCTCTTCGGAACGCGGACTTCGAGTCCGGGCGCTACTTCTTGAAGGTGAACAATGCGTGGTGAGAGGTTCCATCGACCAGGGTGAACGAGAGCCTGGCGCAGGTGCCCGTCCATGCCTTGTCGGTCTGCCAGGTGTAGACGTACTGGTTGGCCACCGGGTCGTAGTGGAGCTTGCCGGTCGCCGAAACGGCCGACCCCATTGGAGCCAGGTCATGACAGTCCGACCTGGGTCGCCGTCGGACCGTTGGCGAAGATGTCGAGCCCCCGGTCGCCGCCGAGGCCGAACTTGAGCGGGACCGTCTGGCCGGCCTTCGCGGTGTTCAGGTCAGGCGCGGCCTTGACCGGGCTGAAGAAGCCCGTGAACGGGAACTGGAGCGTGAAGACGCCGACGTTCGGGTCGTGGTCGCTCGTGCCGCGCGCGACGTCGCCCGCGTAGTCGGCCGGGAAGTCGCTGTTGATGTGCGCGATGCGGAACTGCTCGAGGCTCGCCAGCATCGCCTGGTTGACGAACATCTGGTCGAGCGTCTGCGCCATGCCCAGGTAGACGTAGCTGTAGGCGGCCTCGGGCGCCTGGCCCAGCAGGACGTCCCACAGGTTCGTCAGGCCGAGGCTCGGGGCGTAGAGCGATCCGAGCTGGTCGCTCGAGCCGGCCTGGCCGATCGGGGCGAACGGATCGTCGGGGCGCGGGTAGACGTTGAGGTCGCCGCCCACGACGATGCGGGCGTCGGGCTTGGCCGCCTCGATGAAGGCGACCAGCGCGGCGTTGTACTTCGCCTGCTCGGTGCGATGGGCGACGCAGGTGTCCGGGCCGCTCTTGAAGTGGTTGTTGATCGCGTAGACGTCGGTGCGCGGTCCCGACGCCGATGCTGCTGCTCCAGATGCGGAAGAGCGCGATGTCGGGAGCGCGCGGGAAGACCCAGCTGGTCTCGCAGGCGCCAGTTCCGGTGTAGACGGCGTTGAGGGTCTTCGGGTTGGAGACGTCGCCGTCGTAGGGCACCGCGGTATAGCCGCCGATCGCCGGGTTGGCGCCCAGGACGGGGTCGCCGGCAGGGGAGCAGGAGCTCGACGCGGTCGGTGCGGTACAGGAAGGCGGGGGCGATGCCGCGCAGGTCCGAGCTGTCGCGGTCGAAGGCGGCGTCGTAGGCGGGACCGCCCAGGCTGGCGACCTTGAGCGCCAGCTCCTGCAGCACGTCCGGCTTGCCGTCGGCGTTGTCGGTCGTGCCGCAGGTGAGCGCGCCGGCGGTCACGGTGCAGATGTCCTGGTTCTCGACCTCCTGCACCATCAGGATGTCGGGGCTGTGCAGGTCGTTGACGATCTGGGTCGCGATGTCGGTCAGGCGGGCCTGGTAGGCGGCATCGCTGGCCGGGACGTAGTCGTAGGGCGGGTGTGACCGCGGAGAGGAAGGGGGCGACCTTGGGGCAGCCCGTGTCGCCCGCGAAATCGCAGCCCGAGAAGGGGTTGTTCCGGTAGTCGTAGAGGTTCTCCAGGTTGTAGTCGACGATGCTGTACTGGGTGCTGCGGTCGATGGCCTGCGGAGGGTTGTTCTGCGAGGGGTCCGGGCCCAGGGCGAACGTCGGCTGTTGCGCTGATCTCGATGCGGTACTTGCTGAAGGTGTAGTTGAGACCGCCGGCCGGGGCATTCGTCACGGTGTCGAACGTGCGCGCGGGATCGATCAGGGCCTGGGCGTCGCCGGCCGCTGCCTTGATCCCCAGGCTGCCCATCAGGATGCGGTAGCCGTTGCCGTCCCAGTTGGTCGCGTCGTAGTTGTCGTCGAGCGGATTGGCGTCGCGGAAGGCCCGGCGCGCGTAGAGGTCGGTCCGTTGCGCGATCGTGCTGTCGGGCGCCGCCACCCAGATCTCGGCGTCGGCCGGGCTGAAGACGTTGCGCCCGCCGAGGACGATGCTGTTCTGCCGGCACCTGCACGCGCATGCCCTGCAGCCGTTCCCAGTAGCAGTTGGCATCGGCCAGGGCCGACCGGCGGGTTCGGCCACGACCGGCGGCACCTCGGCGTCGATGTCCACGCCGCTGCGCACGACCGCTTGACGAGGAACGGGCTCGTCAGCTCGGTCATGTTGTAGTACTCGCTGACCGTGCCCGAGAGCGACGACCTCGTCTCCGACGGCGGGCGTGTAGCCGCCCGATCGTGCTGCGCAGTGTTCATGAACACGAAGAGGCCGTCGGACGTATTCGGGTCGTTGTCCGCGGTGGCGGACGTGTTCTGGATGAAGAAGCCCTTGTAGGTGTTGGTCGAGTTGCTGATGGCCTGCAGCGTCGTCTCGTAGATGACGCCCTGGACGGTCACGATCTGGCCGGCGTAGGGCGATGCGTGCGTAGCGCAACTGTCGCGTATCGGGGACGGACCCGTTGACCGTGCCGATGGGAAGGAGCACGACGACAGTGAGGGCGATCGTCGCGCTCGCTGATGCGGCTTCTGCGCATCTGCGATCGTGCACGGCAGGCTCTTCGTCCCGCCCGCCGTCGCGCCGGCGACGGTCGTCGAGAAGGCGAACGTGTTGTCGCCGGCGGTGAGCGTCGCCGTTCGTGCCGTCATCGAAGAAGGTCTGCGTAGCCGACCCGCCAATCGCGGTCAGGTCGCAGGTCACGCTGATGGCCGTGCTCGCCGGGGACGTCCCCGCGGTGACCGCGACGCTCAGCAGCGTCGTATCGCCGGCGGAGAGCACGCTTGGCGTGGCTGTGCCCACCCCCGAGAGGGGCCAGGCGGCGTTCCGCGGCAGGGGCGCGCCGATCGTGAAATCGGCGCTGTTGTTGTCGGTGTCCTGCGCCCCGTTGCCGTTCCGGAGCGCGGCCGTCGTGTTGGAGAGGGCTGCCGTTGGCGCGGTTTCCGAGCAGTTCGCCGCGCCGAACCCGACGAGGTCGATGGTCGCGCTCAGTCGGGCAGGCGCCCGTCAAGGCGGTCGAGTTGCTCGACCAGCGCGACCTTGCCGGCGGTGGCCGACATGGCGATCGTGCCTGTGGCATCGGGTGTGGGCAGGAAGACCGTGCCGCCAGTTCCGGCGCCCTCCTGGACGAGGTAGTAGTGCCCCGGCTGGATCGTCCCGGTGAGGTTCGTCCGGTTCGTCCAGGTCGTGCCGCCTGATGAGCCGTACTGGACCGACCAGCCGGTGACATCGACGGTCGTCGAGCCCAGGTTGTAGAGCTCGATGAAGTCGTTCCTGTAGGTGGCGTTGGCGTTGCCGCCCCCGCCGTAGACCTGGCTGATGACGATGCTCGTCGAGGCGGCCGCCACTGGAGGCGGGCCGACGGCGATGGACGAGGCCGCGACGAGCGCCGCCGCAGCCAGCATCGTGAGGTCGCGCTTGGTGCGACCCAGTAACGCATTGGGCATGAGAACTTCCTCCAGCTCCCTCCAGGGAGGGGCACACCGGGATACGGCACGCACCTCCCCGCCTGCTCCTGCAGGCACGATGTGACAGTGCGATCGCGTCGTCTTCGGCCGCGTTATCTGGGTCAGGTCGGGCGCGTTGCACGTCCCACCCAGGCCGCGGGGTCCAGGGTCCGATCGCACCCGCTGGCTGGCGCATCGACGCCTGCTATGGCACGGGTCTGTACTCGTCCGAACCACGGCGCCAAGGCAGTGGCGCGTCTGCGGACACGTGGCCACCGGCCCCGCCTGTCGTGCCGCGGCGTCTCGGGAGGTGCGTGGCGATCGGTGCCAGCTACCGCCCGAGACGCTCGCGATCAGTACTCTGGGCTTCCGGTTTTCTACGGCAGGTAGTAGCTCGGGTTGGGGAGCTTGAAGGTCTTGTCCGCGTAGCCGCCAAGCAGGTCGCTGTACTGGTCGCCGAAGCTCGCCACGATGTCGTAGCCCTGCGACTCGATGTAGGCGCGCGTGCCGGACTTGTACTGGATCGTCGGGCACGACACCTTCAGGGTGATGGACGGCCCGCAGAACTCTGGCGTGTTCAGGTAGGCCGGATACGTGTTGGTCGTCAGGTTGATGGTCGGCTTCGTGAACAGGCCATCGGTGAAGCCGCCGTGGCCGATGTCGAGCGCCGTCGGCATCGGGTAGCCGGCGTCGATCTCCGGCAGCGTGGCGCCCGAGTAGGTCACCGACGTGATGTCGGCGAACCCGGCCGCGGTGTCACTGACCAGGTTCGCGATGGTCGCCTGGTGCTGCGCGTCGCCGCGGCCCGTGATCCAGAAGATGGCGTACCCGAGGTCGTGTGCCTTCTGGGCCAGAGCCAGCATGCCCGGCGTCGCGGGGAACAGGTTGCCAGTGAACGTGCACGTGGGACATGTGCCCGTCAGCCCGACGAAGACCGCGTTCGTGGTCGGGTTGTAGTCCCAGTTGCTGAAGAGCTCGTAGTTGTACGTCGTGAGCGTCGTGTCATCGACGTCGAACACGATGGCCGGCATGGCCGACTTGCCGGCCCTGGCCTTCAGCCACTGCTGGCCCTCGGCGGCCACGCCCTCGACCTCGCCGGCGTAGTTGCTGTCGGCGTTCAGGGCCAGCGTCCAGCCGGCCGTTGCCCCCGAGCCGCTCGCGGCGGTCGGCGTGTCGTAGTAGTTCTTGATCTGCTGGCGCAGGACGTCGATGTTGGTGATCTGGTCTGCCTTCTGCGGGGTGAACGTCAGCAATGACGGCGCCGCCACGGCCACGCCGACGGCCGCCAGGGAGAGCACGGCCGCCCCGATCGCCATCGCGAGGTGCCGGGCGCGCGAACGCTGAGTGAGCCTACGCATGAACATCCTCTCTCTCCGATTACCGCACCCGTGCGGCCGATCCGAGGACGCCGGCTCGTCTGATCCGGGGGTACCGACACTGCGGCGCGACGCTGCCTTCGCCTCCCGCCGGCACGCGCCACCTGCAGCGAACCCCTCGACCGGTCCCTCGTCCGAGCCGGAATCGCCCGCCGTCCCCCGCTCGTCGAACGGCGCGATCCCGCCCGGTTACCGCTATGCAGTGACCCGAACGGTCGCGCAGGTCTATCGCTGCGCGCCAGTGGCGTTTGGCTCTAACTTCACCAGGGGGCGTGCCGGCGCCTCTCGTCACCGCTCGTCGCCACGCGGTGCTGGGTGTCATCGTTTTCTTGTCCGCACGGCCAAATGGCCCTGCCCTTTCGGGTAGACCAGAGGAAAGTCCGGGTTGTGCCCGCGGGAGCGATGACACTCCCGTTCACGAGCACGTGGCCGCCGTGCATCGCGCCGCCGGCCGCGATCACGTACGACAAGCTCGGACAGCGATCTGGCGTCTTCGGCGGGAAACGAGTGGGGGAGGGGTCGACTTCAGAGCCGGCTGGCAGGTTGACACGAGAGATATCTGGTAGATATCCTTCATCGATGAGTAAGGTCCTTGTCTCTTTGCCCGACGACCTGCTCGAGCGCATCGACCGCGAGGCCCGCACGTTGGGCACCACGCGCAGCCGCTTCATCGAGGAGGCTGCCCGGCGGCAACTGGGCTGGCCGGCACCGGAGGATCTCGACGCCGCGGTGGCCGAGGCGCGACAGGCGCTCTCGTCGGTCGCAGCGTTCGAGTCGGCGGAGCTGGTTCGCAAGAATCGCGAGGTCCGGGATGGCGTTGATCGACATCGTCTGTGACGCCAGTGTGGTCCTGAAATGGTTCCACGCGAACGGCGAGGACGAGGTCGAGGCATCGCGCGCCCTGCTCGATCTGCACCGGAGCAGGGCCGCGGCGTTGTCAGTGCTGGATCTGACGGCCTACGAAGTCGGCAACGCGCTGCTACGTGGATGGGCTCGCGCGGACGCGAGGGCCGTCGCGATCGTCCTGGACGCCCTGGCGGTCATCTGCCCACGTATCACCCTGTCACAGGCCGAGCTCGCCGACGCCGTCACGATCGCGACTCGACACGATCTCACGCTGTACGACGCTGCCTATGCGGCCGCCGCCACCGCGCGGCACGCACACCTGGCGACTCTCGATCGTGCGTTGCTGGACGCCGGTCTCGGTATGCGACCCTCCTGTCTGGTGTCCATGCGACGGTCACTACAGACCCCGCACGGGCGTGTCATCAACTCGGCCACCGGTGACCCTGACGTGAGCGATGGCGCAGCAGGAGCTTCTTCGGCTGCCGCCGCTGCCTCCTGGCATCAGACGGCTCATCCGTCGGTGAAGTCCTGACGCGTCCTCCTGGGACGTCGCTACCCAGCCCCCGGCGAATAGCACGCTCTCACCGCCCGCAGCGTCGACTCTTCTATCGACACACGGCGCGTCGGAGCCGCTATCCTCCCGCCTTCCTGTCCTGACCGTCGTGGTCGTGCCGGAACACCGTTCACGACCACGTCACGCACGACTGCGGGAAGGTCTCGTACGCCCCCAGTCTTCTGCTCAATCGGGCTGGATCGCGGACCAAAGCGCATCGCGGAGTCGCCGCCACGTTTGATAGCGTCGCTGGTGGACGCGATGAACTTCCGGGCGAGGGTGAGTGAGGACCGGCTCTCTCAACCAGCGCATATGAGCCTTGGCGAAGGTGTCCGACTCTCCGACGGCCCAGGCTGCCAGCATGGCATCGCCCAATGCCCCGTCGGACGCATCAACCCACGCCTGGTCGGACCCCAGAACGTCGCTCACGATCTGGCGCCACGTCTCGCTGCGCGCACCGCCACCTGCAGCAGTGAAGTGCTCGCCCTCGGACCACATCCCGGCGTCTTCCAGGCCAGCCCGAATGACATAGCCGAAGGATTCGAGCAGCGCGCGGTGCAGATGCGCCCGGGTGTGCTGGACGTCCAATCCGACGATGGCCGGCCGTCGGGCCACGAGGTCCGGTCGCGCGTGCGCCATGAAGTAAGGCATGACGTACGGTCCCTCGGGGTCGACGGGCAAGTCAGCGACCGCACGATCCAGAACTCCGAGACCGGTGGGGGAGTCCGCGAGCCCGGTGAATCCCGACGCAGCCCACGGAAGCGCCGGGCCCAGCACTGCATAGGCCACCTCCCGGTAGAGCCCGCCCTGCGCGATGAGGGCGGGATTCCGCAGATAGGCCTCGACATCGTGAAGGCAGGCATCCGCCGTTGCCGTCGTTCCGTAGTAGAGCAACACGCCGCCCTGACGCACGACACCCGCTCCCAGGAGCGCCGCCGGCGTGTCGGGCACGCTCACGATCACCGGCGTGCCGGCTGGGATCCCGGTCTGCCGGGCTGCGTCAGCGCTGACCGTGCCGAGGATCGAGCCTGCTGCCCGAATCTCGGGGAGGACCGCCCGGTCGAGCCCGACGGACTGGGTAACCTCGTCCCGCCACGCCAGACGCTCAACGTCGAACAGGCCACCCGTGCGCACGGCGATCCGGTGGTCCACCGCATGCTGGCCAGTCAAGCGGTATCCGAGGTAGTCCTGAGGATTGAAGACGTGGCGAACCCGGTCCAGCAGGTCCGGACGAGTCGCGCGGAGCCAGAGTAGCTTCGGCACGATCTCGTCACCGAGCAGGTTCTCGCCGGTGAGGCGAGCGGCCTCCGCGACCCACGCGTCGGCTCGGGTGTCCGCGTACAGCAGCGCAGGCAGGAGGGGCGTATCGGCATCGTCGGTGAGCAGCAGCGTCGGGAAGTGCGCACTGATGGCGAGACCAGCGAGCAAATTGGCCGGTACGTCCGTCAGGAGCTGCCGCACCAGCACCCGCAGTGCCTCCCACCAGTCGGCCGGGTCCTGCTCCACGAGGCCCGGGCCCGGCCGGCGGACCGTCTGGGGGCAGGTCGCCCTGTGCGCGCACGCCTCCCGAGGTATCGGCAAGCACGGCCTTCGCCGCGCTGCTGCCGAGATCGATCCCGAGCACGAGGCGCTCAGCCATCGCGGCCACTCGGCAGGTCAGCGAAGGCATAGCCGACCGCGCGGTGGGCCGCGGCCAGCGCCTGCGCCTCGGGCTGTACCCGCTCGGGCGGGCGGCGGCCCGCGATCACGTCGGCGATCAGGGTGGCCATCACGCTCATCTCGTCGGGAACCATGCCACGGCGCGTCGCCTCCTGAAGACCGAGCCGGATGGCAGCCCCGCCCAACGCCGGGGGCAGACGCGATGCCGTGGTGATGATGCCTGCCGTCTCGAGACGACGCCCGACGGTCGACGCCTCGCCGAAGGCGCCCACCTGCAGCACGACGGTGTGCGAGCGCGTGAAGCCCGCCGATGCGCCGACGACCGGGATGTCCCGGGCGGCAAGCTCCGTCGCCAATCGACGAGCGTTGGCCACGATGGCTGCCGCATAGGCAGGTCCGAACGCAAGCATCTCGGCGCACGCCAATGCCAGCGCCGGCAGGCGCCCGGGATGGTGGTTGGTGACGAGTCCGGGGTAGACCGCGTCGCTCGCGCGACGGATCAACTCCTCCGACTGGGTCATCACGAGCCCTCCGGGCGGCCCGGGGAAGCTCTTGTGCGTGCTCGCCCATACGAGCGCGGCGCCTTCGCGGATGGGGTCCTGGAACACGTCGCCGGCTATCAGGCCCAGCACGTGGGAGGCGTCGTAGGCAAGGAGGGTGTCGGGCAGATCCCTGAGTGCGGACGCGAGCTCGGCCACCGGGTGCGGGAACAGGAACAGGCTGCTGCCGAGGATGATCATGCGCGGGTGCAACCGGTGCGCGAGGTCGACGGTCTGGTCGAGATCGAGGTTGTAGGCGACCGGATCGAACGGCAAGCTATGCACCTGGAGCGCCGCGTAGTGGGTGGCATTGAGCTTCTCGGCGAGCCGGTGGCCTCCGCTTGTGCCGTCCAGCTCAAGCACGACATCGCCGGGTTTGGTGAACGCCATGATCGTGGCGGCACCGGCGATGTGCCCTGACAGCGGCCGGGGCTCGACGTAGGCGACCTGGAACAGATCGCGGAGCAGGGCGTCGAGCTCCTCCTCGATCCGGACGATGTAGCGGGTGCCGAAGTACTTGCGTGCCGTCAGGTCGCGCCCCACGTAGTCACCGTAGCGGTGCACGAGCTCGGAGCCCATCAGGCGCCGTGCGGCGTCGCTCATGACGTTCTCGGCCGCGACAAGGTTCAGGCAGTCACCGCGCCAGGCTTCGTGCGCCGCCACGAGGCCGAGGATGCGCTGAGCCCGAGCCTGGCACGCACGCGCGTCGCGAAGCTCGCTGGTATCCATGATCGCCTCACTCACGTTCGGATGACCCGCGACCTCTCAGCCGCATGAACACCGGACGTCTCTCGTCCTGCACGTCCGGCACGCGTCGCGCGCTCGCCGCGCGCGCCGGCGCCGTCCGCGTGCGCCCCGCGCGGGTGAAGCTCCGCGTCCTGCCGAGCCGTGCCGTGCCGCCTATCGCGCGATCCGCGTGCCCGCACCCTGAAACTGTGCCTCCACCTCGGCGCGGGTCGCGTAGTTGAAGTCCTCCCACGACGCCTGCTTGAGCGCGCTGAAGGCGTTTCCGTATCGGACGCCCTTGTCGACGTCGCCTGTCAGAAGCCCGTACAGGAAGCCTGCCGCGTAGGCGTCACCACCACCGATTCGATCCACGAGCTCCAGGTCGTACGTGCGGTCGTCCACGAACCTCCCCTCGCTGTACGCGATCGCCGTCCACGTGTTGCGCAGGACGGACAGGTCGCCGCGCACGGTGATCGTCACGACCTTGAATCCGTATCGATCCGCGAGCTCGCGGGCCACCTCGCGATAGTCGCGCCCGGTGATGCCGAAAACGGTTCCGGCGTCTTCTTCGGTCGTGATAAGGACATCGACGAGTCCCATGAGCGGTTCCTGCACGGCGCGAGCCTGGTCCGGGCTCCAGAGCTTGGCGCGGAAGTTCAGGTCGTAGCTCGTCAGGATCTGCCGCGCGCGGGCAGCCGCCAGGCTGGCCTGGACTTCGCGGGCGGGGCGCTCGCCCAGCGCGGGCGTGATGCCGGTCGTGTGAAAGGCCCGGGCGTCGGTCAGGATGGCGGGCCAGTCCAACGACGCGCCACTCAGCTGGCTGAACGCCGAGCCCGCCCGATCGTAGAGCACGCTGCTGGGCCGGGGAGAGGCGCCGTATTCGACGAAGTACAGGCCCATGCGCGCCGCGGCGTCCCAAGCCACGTGGCGTGTGTCCACCCCAAATGCCCGCGCCCGGTTCCGCACCAGCCTGCCCAATGGGTTGTCGGGTAGCGCAGACACCCAGGCGGCCGGCAGTCCCAGCCGGCTGATACCCGTCGCGACGTTCAACTCGGCACCGCCAACGGTGAGCTCGAGGCTCGTCGTCTGCTCGAGGCGCCGCTGTCCGGGCGGGGCCAGCCTGACCATGGCCTCCCCGAACGTGACTACGTCTGCCATTGCCCTCGCTCCTCGTTCTTCGACGCCGAACTCCGCGATGACCGGGCCTGGACCACGCGACGAACGGCAGTGTCGTTCAGGCCGTCACGCCGAACCGGGTCGGGGCACGCGTCAGGGCACCCGGCCCGCCGCCGACAGGGCGGCAGTGATCGCGACGGCTCGTTCGCGGATGACGTCCGGGTCTCCGCCTCCGGTGAGCCAGCTCCCCATGCCGACCGCGAGCGCGCCCGCGGCTAGGAACGCGGGCGCGTTCTCCAGCGTCACCCCGCCGGTCGGAACCAGCGGGATCTGCGGAAGCGGGCCTCGCAGTTCGCGCACAAACGCGGGGCCGACCGCCGACGCGGGGAAGAGTTTCACGGCCGTGGCGCCAGCGCGCCATGCGGCGAGGATCTCCGTGGGGGTGAACGCCCCCGGGAAGGCGGGCAGCTCTCGCTTCACGGCCCATTCCACGATCGCCACGTCAAGGTGTGGCATGACCAGGAACTGCGCCCCGGCCTCGACCGCACGCTCGGCCTGTTCGAGGTCGAGCACCGTGCCGGCGCCGATCAGGAGGTCCCGAGGGTTGAACCGCCGCGTGAGGGCGGCAATCGCCGTGAACGCCGAGGGGTTATTGAGTGTGATCTCGAAGGCGTGGACACCGCCGGCCAGCAAGCCTTCCCCGATCGTCGGCACGAGCGCGGGTTCGAGGTTCCTCCCGATCGCGATGAGGCGCCCATCCGAGATCGCCGCCGGGACGCCCGGTCGTCGCCGGTCGATCGACGTACTCGCCTCGCTCATCGTCGTCACGTCTCCTCCCGCCAGGTGCAGGCTGGCGCTTCAGAAGTAGGTTTCGATGAAGTCCACGACCCGGTAGGCGTCGTCGACCTCGGGGATCAGGTGCCACTTGTCGAAGGCCGTGCACGGATGCGAGATGCCAAAACTGACCCAGTCGCCCACCCGCAGGTCGACATCGGCCGGCACGTCAACAAAGGCGTGCTGATCGTTCAGGTCGCGGACGGTGCACGCACGCGCGTTCATGAAGGTGCTGGCTCCGGGGCGCCACATCGCCTGCGGGATTGGCATCCCGAGGTCGAAGGGCACGTCCCGCCGGCCCACGCCCACGATCGCCAACGCGGGCTCCGGCGTGGACAGGACGTGGCCCCACGCCTCCAGCGCGGGTTGCAGGGTCACTCCGAGCGCCGTGCCGGGCCTGGTGAACGGCGAGAGGCGCTCGTAATGGCCGGCATCGTGGGACACGTATGCGCCAGATCGCAGAACACATCGCGACGCGTGGCCTGTCAAGGGCGGCGCCAATATCGCCGCCACCTCATCGAAGAACACGCTCCCACCCGCCGACAACACGATGCCGTCCCCGGCGTCGATGAGCAATCCCTCGTTCGCCAGCTGCTGGGCGGTCTGTCGCATCATGGTCAGGAAGGCCCGGACGCGATCCAGCACGGCGTCGCTGAGCTCATGGCCGATGCCGCCCTCGTACCCGGCGACGCCAACGACGCGGAGGCCACGGACGCGGCTGGCCAGTTGGACCACCCCGCGTGCCTCGTCGAACGTGCGGCAGCCGGTGCGTCCTCCACGCGGTCCCATCTCGATCAGGACGTCGAACGGGCGCGCCGGAGGGGAGTGGGAGAGCGCGTCGTCCAGCAGTTGCACTCCCTCGGGGGAGTCGATGTAGCACAAGAACTCAAAGCCGGGGTCAGCGCGCATCTCGTCGATGATCCAGGCGATGGCGGCCGGATCCACGAGCTCGTTGGCGAGCAGCACGCGCGGTACGCCCGCCGCGCGGCACAACCCCACCTGCGCCGGCGTCGCGACCGAGATGCCCCAGGCGCCTGCGGCGAGTTGGCGCGCGAACAGCTGTGGCGCGAGCGTCGTCTTGCCATGTGGCGCAAGATCCACGCCGTGCTCCCGGCTGTAGGCCGCCATGGCCGCGATGTTGTGCCCCACGGCGCCGCTCTTGAGGACCATCAGCGGGGGGCTGAACGCGCCGTCGAACAGGCCAACGCCGTCCTCAATGAGGCTCGCGAGGCGGCGCCCGTACATGGCTGGGGCGAAACCCTTGAAGCGAGGCCCGACGGTCGAGGCGTGCAGGCTAGACTCCATCGCCGCGCACCTCAACGATGAGCTCGATCTCCACCGGAGCCCCGGCCGGCAACTCGGCGACTCCGAGCGCCGCGCGCGCATGGCGACCCGCGGGGCCGAAGAGCTCCTCCATAAGTCGCGACGCGCCGTTGATCACACTGGGTTGTTCGCCGAACCCTGGCGCCGATGCCACGTAGCCGGTGAGCTTCACGACCCTGGTCACGAGATCGAGCGATCCGAGCAGTCCACGCACCTCGGCAAGGCAGTTGAGAGCCGCCAGACGAGCGGCTTCCTGCCCCTGCTCGACGGTGAGCTCAGAGCCGAGTTTGCCGACGACCACGAGTCTGCCGGCTTTGGTCGGGGTCTGGCCGGACGCGAAGACCAGGTTGCCGGTTCGGACCGCCGGAACGTAGCTCGCGACCGGTGGCGGCAGGAGCGGGACGTCGAGGCCCAGTTCGGTGAGCCGTTGCTCGAAAGACATGGAGCTACCTCCTCGGCGCAGCTGGGCTCAGCGCTGGAGTACCCGAGCCAGGAACTGCTGGGTGCGCGGGTTCGTGGGGGCAGTGAAGATGTCGGCGGGCGGTCCCTGCTCGGCGATCCTGCCCTCATCGACGAAGACGACACGGTCTCCCACGTCCTTCGCGAACCCCATCTCGTGGGTGACCACCAACATCGTCATGCCCTCGGAGGCCAACTCCCGCATGACCCCCGTGACCTCCCCGACGAGCTCGGGGTCGAGCGCCGACGTCGCCTCGTCGAACAGCATGATCTCGGGTTCCATGGCGAGCGCCCGCGCGATCGCCACGCGTTGTTGCTGCCCGCCTGAAAGGTTCACTGGATACGCATCCGCCTTGTCGCGCAGGCCGACTCGATCGAGGCTGGCGAATCCGTTCGGTGCGGGCCTCATCGGCCGGTAGTCGCTTGACCCGCTTCAGGGCCAGCGTGACGTTCTGCTCGGCCGTCAAGTGGGGGAACAGGTTGAACTGCTGGAACACCATCCCCACCCGCTGGTGCACGGCGTCGGCCTGCTTGCGGTCGTGGACGGGGATTCCGCACACCCAGACCTCGCCCGCCTGGATGTCCTCGAGGTTGTTGATCACCCGCAGCATGGTGCTCTTGCCCGACCCGCTGGCGCCGATGATGATCAGCACCTCGCCCTTCTCAACCGTGAGGTCGATGCCCTTCAGCACCTCGAGGGTGTCGAACCGCTTGTGCACGCCCTTCAGCTCGATGATCATGCGTGAATCGCCCTCTTCTCCAGCCGGCGCGCCACGAGCGACATCGGATAACAGATGACGAAGTAGATGCCCGCGACGACCAGGAATACCTGGATCGGCATCGCGATCCGATCGATGATCGCCTGACCCTCCCGAACGAGTTCGGCGTACCCCACGATGGTGGCAAGTGCCGTGTCCTTGACCAAACCGATGTATTGGCCGACGAGCGGCGGCAGGACGATCGGGACCGTTTGCGGCAGGATCACGTCGCGCTGCATCGCCACCCGCGACAGGCCGAGCGAACGCCCGGCATCCCGTTGTCCGCGCGGCACGGCCTCGATCCCGGCCCGGAAGATCTCCGATACCAGGGCCCCCTCGTACAACGTCAGCGCCAACAGCGCGGCAGAGAATGCGCTGATCCCGCTGATGCCGAGGTAGGCCGAGCCGAAGTAGATGAACAGCATCTGGATGAGCAACGGCGAGCCCCGGAACACTTCCAGATACACGCGCAGGATGGGGCCCAGAATCGGCAGGCGCGCCGTCCGGAGCAGACCCACGATCAGGCCCACGATGGTCGCCGTCACGATCGAGAGGACCGACAACAGCACCGTGTTCTCGAGCCCGATGAGCAGGATCCCGCGGCTGTCCCAGATCTGGCCCCAGTCCATGTCAGGCACCGCCTCCGCCCATCAGCGTTTGCAGGCGGCGCCTCAGCGCGGGGCGTCCACGACCGCTCGGTCGCGTATACAGCGGCGGCTTGAACGCATGCCGCCCGACAAGATCCGCCAACACGGACGTCACGTTGGACAGCAGCAGGTAGAGCACCAGGGCAATCGTGAACAGCTGCATCGTCAGCAGCGTCGTGGAGTTGATCGTCTCGGTCGTACTCGTGAGTTCGGGCAGGGCGATGGCAGACACGAGCGACGATCCCAGAATGATCTGGATGAACTGGTTGATCACTGGGGGATAGACATACCGCAGCGCCTGTGGGAACACGATGCTGCGGAAGATGTCCCGCTGACGGAAGCCCAGTGATCGGGCCGCCTCGACCTGCCCCTTCGGCACCGCCTGCAGCCCAGCACGGATGATCTCGGTGAGATAGGCGCCGGCGTTGATCCCGAGGGCGGCAACCCCGGCGTCGAAGGCGGTCAGGCGCACGCCAAACTGCGGCAGGGCGAAGAAGATCATGAAGATCTGCAGAAGGACCGGCGTGTTGCGAATGACTTCCACGTAGAACGCCCCGAGCGCGCGCAACAGCCGGAAGCCGGAACGGCGCGCGAGGGCCCCCAGCACACCGAGCACGAAGGCCACGACGAAGGACAGCACGGAGACCTCGGCCGTCAGCACGAGTCCCGAGAGAAACTCCGGCCAGTAGCCGAGTGCGACGCCCCAGCCCTCAAACATCGCCCCTACGTGTCCTCCTGCTCACGCCCCGTCTGGAGGCCCGGATCTGATGCCAGATCCGGGCCTCTGCGGGTGCGCTACGGGTGGGCCGCCTACTCGTTGGGCAGCGGGAACGCCGGCTCGACTCCGAACCACTTCTTGTAGAGGGCGCGGTTCTGGCCGGTCGTGTTCAACCACTGGATGAACTGGTTCTGCCACGCCACCCAGTTGAACTGACCCTGTGCGACGCCGAAGCCGTTGTACTCGAGCGGGACGAGGGAGTCGTGGGTGACACGAAGAGTGGGATCGAGCTTGGCCTGATAGGTCTGGAAGTTCGAGTCCTCGATCATCGCGTCCGCCTGTCCCGATTTGACCGCGAGCACGGCAGCGGCGGAAGTGGGATAGGACTGTGACTTCGCGGCGGGATTCGCCGCCGCGATGATTTGGGCGTTCGTGGAGCCCGTCACGACCGCCACCGTCTTGCCCGCCAGGTCGGCGATCCCGTTGATGGTGCTGTCCTTCTTGACCAGGAGCACCTCGCCGGCGATCACGTATGGGCTCGTGAAGTTGATCTGCTTCGCCCGTGTGGGATTCTCGGTGAAGTTGCAGATGACGACGTCGACCTTGCCGGTCTGCAGGTTGGGAATGCGGTTGTCTGCCGTCGTGTCCGTCAGTTCGAGCTTCACGCCGAGTTGCTGGGCCATCAGGTTGGCGATGTCGACGTCGTAGCCCTGCGGCTTGCCGTTCGCGTCGTAGAAGCCGAATGGCGCGAAGGAGATGCAGTCCGCGACACGAACCACACCGTTCTTGAGCACCTGCTGAAGGGTGTCACTGGTGCTGGTGTTCGAGCTGTTGCTCGACGTGCAGCCTGCGAGCGATACGAGCACGACGATCGCTGTCGCCGTCGCCGCGATGGCACGCGCTCGGGCCCGCGGTCGCGCCCCGTGGATGGGGACCGCAGAAGTGGTCATGATCGAAGCCTCCTCGACTACCCCCTCGTCAAACCTGAACCGGATCTCGATTCGTCTGCCCGCTGCCCGATGGTGGCCGCTCTCCTTCCTTCCGGGCGCGTCTCGCGGAGGCTCCGGGCGGGCCTCGGCGCGCGCCGCGCATGTCAAAACCTCGCGCCTGCGGCGGCCAGACCGCCGACAGTGGCTGGTCGATCAAAGGCCGTCCATGTGGCCGTTGGAACCGTCTCCCGGCCACGCTCTCGCCTCTTCCAGGTAGTTGTAGGCGGTGACCCGCGAGACGCGCAGGACTCGCGCGATGCGGTCGACAGCGCGCTTCACGAGGAACGCCCCCTTCCTGTCCAGGAGCCGGATCGACCGCCACCTTGTCGTCGCGAGTCATGGCATTGACCGGGATGCCGACGCGGGAGACGGCGAGTTGAACCATCCCGTCGAGGACGTCGCCGATTTCCGTGCCGAAGACCTCTTCGGTGTCCAGCGCGCTGGGGACGTCTCTCCCGATCAATTCGTCAAGCGCGTCGCGCGCGTGCACGTACGGCTGCACGTCAAGGTTGATGCACAGGGCACCGATCAGCTGCCCGTTCGAGCCCCGGAAGTAGATCGACGAGCAGCGCAACTCGTGCCCCTCTGGCGTCCGGCTGCGATAGCTGAAGCGATCCGGGTCCGCGGTCGGATCTCGCAGGGCTTCGAGACCTAGATTGGTGCTCGGGCCCCCAACATGGCGACCGGTAACATGCCCGTTCTCGATGGCGATGATGCTGCTGGCCAGGTAGTCGTGCGCCTGGATGTCGTGGAGGACGACCTCGCACCGCGGCCCGACCGTCATCGCGATCGCCTTCATGACCGGGATCAGCAGGCCGCGTAGGTCTGCCATGCTGTCGACCGCGAGCGACACCGACACGCGCAGTTCCTCAACGGGCACGGCTTACAACAATCCGACCAGCCGTACAACGATTCATATGCGCAGTCCAACTCGGGATGAAGGGCCGAATGGCACGGCCAACGCGGTCCATGGTCCCCGTTCACTCTGCTTGCGTGAGGCGACCGCCGACGGCGCTGGCGCCTGGCTGCCAGCGGGGGTCGGGGGGACTCCGGCCTCACTCAGGCGGGGATCGCGACGCTCTCCTACGGCGCGCTCGGGGGCAACTTCCACGCCCCCGACGAATGTATCGATCGGCGAGATCGTGCAGGGCATCGAGATCGTCGAGCGGGCTATCGAGACGCTCCGCGGGACGGTCTGACTCCTACGACGCGAACGGATGCCCACGCCTCGCGTGGCAGTGAGGATCACGGCGTCGAACGGCGGACCGGAGGCACAACCGGCTGCCGTGGCCGTGCGGGACATTCACGCTCGGTCGGCCTCAACTGATGCGCCGACGAGACCCGGATCGCCTCCGATGGTGGCGCGCGTCTCCTTGCTGGCCGTACGGGGACGGTCTCATCGACGATCAGGTCCAGCACCTCGATGAGCTGCGCGAGGGCGTCCCCGTTGGACAGCGCCTCCAGGGCAAACGTGGGTCGTCCCCCCAGCCGCTCGGGGCTCAGCGAGACATTGGGTATCCGGTTCAGCCGGTCGAGGAGCCGCTTGCGCCCATCGGGACTGTCGTGCGGCGGGTAGAGCATCCACTGGGACTGGACGACGTCGCCCGACGCCCGTGCGGAGACCGTGTACATCGGGAGGTCGGCCCCGGCATAGTCGACCTGAGCCAATGCAGGTGAGGACACAACGCGGCCCGGGCGAGCGCAGCCATGATTGTGATCTGGCTGCATACGCCCGGGCCGAGATGTGCGAGTGACGGCGCTGCCGCGCCCTGGGTCGAATGTCCCGGACGCCGAAGCACGATCTGAGCACGAAACCGTCCGGATCCATCCGTGGCATTCGACCCAGGGCGCGCTGCCGCCCTACATGGTGGTTGTGCTCGTTCCCCTCAGAAGCCGGCGAGGACCGACGGGCTGACGGTGTACAGCGAGTGGAGCTGTCCGGCGGAGTTGAACTGGACGACGTCCCAGCCCGAGAAGACGTTGTGGTACTGGTTGAAGCCGCCCTGCTCGCCAACCCCTGGTAGTTGATCTTCTGGCCGGACTTCAGGAGCTGCAGGCACGACGCATACGTGAAGCACTGGGTGCCCGGCGGGTCCGCCACGTCGGTGATCTTGTTGACCCAGACCGACGGATCGGTCGAGTTGGCGTCGTCCATCGCCAGCGCGGCGATGATGATCGCGTCGTACATGTTGTCCGCGAGATCGAGCGGCTGATCGGTGTTGTAGACGGCCTTGTAGTCGGCCACATAGTGGGTCCACGCCTCGCCCGTCGGCGGGGTGCCGGCCATCCCGCTCAGCCACTTCGTCGCGTAGCTCATGCCCATCGCCTGGGCGATGGTCTGGCTGGCGCCGTTGTCCGTCCCGATGATCGGCACGTTGAGATCGCCGAGCTGCTCCATGTCGTGGAACAGCGCCCCCGCGGTCTGTGCGTCGCTCTGCCAGAAGATGGCGTCCGGATGCTTGGCGAAGACCTGCTCGATCTCCGTCCGGTACGAGCTCTGGTCCGGCGCGACCGCAGCGTTGGCGACGATCTGGCCGCCGTGGCTGGTGTAGGCGGCGATGAGGGGCGTCGCGATCGTCTGCGAGTTCGCGCCGCTGTCGAAGATGAGCGCCGCGTGCTTGAAGCCCTTGGCGAGGGCGTAGGCGGCCATGGCCTTGGCCATCGTCGCGTCGGAGACCGTGACCCGGTAGACGTACTTGTAGTTCATCGTGTCGTACGTCGTGGCGCCCGCCACGAGGAAGTCGACGAGGTGCGAGGGGTCGAACAGCTTGATCACGGCCCCGGCCGTGAAGACGGTTGGGCCGAGCATGAACGCCGGGTTCTGCAGCACGAGCGCGTGCCATGCGGGAACGGCGTCCACCGTGTCGCCCGCGTCATCCTGCAGCTCCGCCGTCAGCGGGTGGCCCAGGATCCCGCCGGCCTGGTTGACCTCGTACATGCCGACCTTGCCGCCGTGGACCAGCGCGTCACCCACGAACGAGATCTTGCCGGTCATGGGGAAGAGCTCGGCCATCGTCACCGGCGTGCCGCTGGGTGCGGCGGCACTGGCTGCTGCTGCGGCCGAAGCCGCCGGGGCGGCCGAGGCCGCCATGCTCGCCGCGGGTGCGGAACTCGCGACCGGAGCGGCGCTCGCCGCGGCGGGCGCGCTCGACGGCGATGCCGCGCTCGTGCAGGCCCCCGCCGCCAGCGAGACGGCAACGACGACGGCCATCCAGGCCGGACCGATGCCCCGTTGCCGAATGAATGAACCCCTGTGCATGTCGTGCCTCCTCTGAGCCATCGGGTTTCGTTGAACGAGCCCCCACCAGGGTCATGCGCTCGTCGCCCGCAGGACGCCCCGAGCCCCGCTGCCGCTCACGTCACCGCATGGGCCGCCTCGCTCGCGTCGGACTTGCCGAGGAAGATGGATGCGAGATCGGCGCGGGCCACCTCGTCCGCCGGCCCGTCCAGGTGATTGCGGCCGGCCACCAGCACGTACACGCGATCGGCGTGCGCCAGCGCGAGGTCGACGTTCTGCTCCACGACGACGACGGCGGTGCCCGCCGCCGCGATCGCGGTCGCCTGCTCCCAGACGCGGTCGATGTAGATGGGGGCCAGCCCGCCCGTGGGCTCGTCGAGCAGGAGGACCTTCGGCTCGAGCATGAGCGCCCGTGCGATGGCCAGCATGTTCCGCTGCCCGCCGCTGAGCCCCCGGCCCTGCCGCGTGGCCGCCTGGCGCAGGTCCGGGAACACGGAGAGCACCTGCTCGATCCGGGGCCGTGGGTTGCCGGCCAGGATGTAGGCGCCCATCTCGAGGTTCTCGATCACGGTCAGCCTCGGGAAGACGTTGTTGACCTGCGGCACGTACGCCATCCCCTCCCGGGCGATCCGGTACGCAGGGAAGCCGCTGACGTCTCTGCCGCCCAGCTCGATCCGGCCGCCCATCAGCGGCAGGAGGCCCGCGGCGGCCTTCAGCAGGGTCGACTTGCCGGCGCCGTTCGGCCCCACGATCGCGGTGATCTGCCGCTCGTGCGCATCGAGGCTGACCGTCGGTGTCGATCGGGGCCCCGCCATAGCCGCAGGTGACCCCGATCGAGTCGTAGGGCGCGTCATGCCGCCGGCCCTCGCCCGAGGTAGGCGGTGAGCACCTCGTCGCTGCGCCGATGATCGGCCATCGAGCCCACGGCGAGTGCTCGCCCTTCGGCCATCACGACGACCGGATCGCAGATCCGGTCGACCACGCCCAGGTTGTGCTCGACCATCAGGAACGTGATGCCCTGACCGTTCAGGCGCCGGATGTGAGCCTCGAGGAGCGCCATCAGGGCCGGGTTGATGCCGGCCATCGGCTCGTCCAGCAGCAGCAGCCGCGGCCGGGCCATCACCGCCCGTGCCAGCTCGAGCAGTCGCTTCTGGCCGCCGCTCAGCGTCTCGGCGAGGTCGTTGCGCAGCGCGTCGAGCCCGAAGATCTCGAGCAGTCCGCGCGCCTCCGCCACGAGCGCGCGTTCCGTCCCGGCGATCTGGCGGCGCCGAAGCACGGCTCCGACCAGCGACTCGTCGAGGCGCCCGGTGGTCGCGACGAGCAGGTTCTCGAGCACGGTCAGCCGCCGGAATTCGCGAGACAGCTGGAACGTGCGGATGAGCCCGGCCCGCGCCAGGCGGTCGGGGGCCCACCCGCCGACGTCGATGCCCGCGTAGCGGACCGTGCCGCGCTGCAGCCGCTGCGCGCCGGCGACCACGTCGACGAGCGTCGTCTTGCCGGCTCCGTTGGGACCGATGAGACCGCAGATGACGCCCTCGGGCACCTCGAAGGTGCACCCGTTGACGGCCTGCAGGCCCCCGTAGGCGTGTGCCACATCGGTGACGGACAGCAGTGGTTCAGGCACCGTTCGCCACCTCCGTGGATGCCTCGGGCGCCGGACCGTCCGCCTCGAAGTAGCGGCGCCGCTTCTCGGGGATGACCCCTTGCGGGCGGAAGTACAGGACGAGGAGGACGAGCGCGCCGATGGCGATGTTGCGGGTCGCGCCGATGAGATCCGGATGGTCGGGGAGGGTCGGGCAGCAGCCCCGTCCCCTCGATGATCACGATCCGCACGAGCAGCGCGCCGAGCACGGCCCCGAAGATGTTGCCGCGCCCGCCCACGATGAGCGCCGAGAAGATGATCACGGTCTCGATGATGGCCCAGGCGTTGGGGCTCATCGCGCTCAGGAACTCGATCGTCAGCGCGCCGGCGACCCCGGCGTAGAGACAACCGATCGTCATCGCGGTGAGACGCAGGCGCACGGTGCGCTTGCCGAACGCCGCCGCCACGTCCTGGTCCTCGCGCGTGGCACGCAGGGCCCGACCGAACGGCGATCGCTCGATGCAGTACGCCACGCCGAACAGGATGGCCAGCACCACGGCCGCGATCGGGATGAACACGAACACGTAGTCGTTGGGGTTGACCTGGAGCTGCGCCTCGAACGGCTGGGGCACCCCGATCAGTCCCTGCTGGCCGTTGAAGAGCCCGATCGCGTTGCTCGCCACGCCCCACGAGATGGTCCAGACCGCCACGAGCACCATCGCGAGGTAGTCGGTCCGGATACGCCGGATGGCGACGAACCCGACGAGCAGGCCCATGACGCCGGCCGCGGCCGCGCCGATCAGGAGATCGAGCGGGAACCCGAGGTTGAGCCCGAGGATCCACTGCATGCCTGGCTGGTTCGAGGGCGGCAGGACCGCGACGCCGGCGAAGTAGGCCCCGATGGCCATGAACGTGATGTACGAGAAGTCGAAGATCCCGGCCATCCCGAACGTGATGTTGAGTCCGAGGGTCAGGACGCAGTAGACGAGGAAGTAGACGGCCAGCGTGGCCAGGTAGTAGTTGAGATCGTGCGGCACGCGGCTACCCTCTCTCGAACAGCGACGCCAGGCCCTGAGGCCGCAGGAGCAGGACGCCCACGAGGACGAGGAACGCGACATCCTGCTTGTAGGCCGACGAGATGAACACGGCGGAGACCTCCACGGCGAGTCCGATGACCAGCGCGCCGAGCATCGCGCCGTACGGTCGCCCGATGCCCCCGAAGACGACCGCCGCGAAGATCACGAAGAGGAATGTCACACCGACGTTCGGGTCGAAGGACGCGACGTTGAGGGCAAGGACGCCGCCCGCAAGCCCGGCGAGCACGCCCGAGAGAACCCACACGATCGTGGTGACCAGCTCGGTGTGGATGCCGGTCACGGCGGCGAGGCTCTTGTCGTCCGAAATGGCCCGCATCGCCTTGCCGAGCTTCGTGCGGGTCAGCATCAGATGGATCGCCACCATGCAGGCCACGGCCAGGCCGATGATCCCGAGCTGCTGGACCGAGAGGATGAAGGGCCCGAGGTTGCACCGGCGTGTCGGTCCCGATGTTGTAGTTCTGGAAGTCGCCGCCCCAGATCGCGAGGATCGAGGTTCGAGAGGATCAGCGAGACCGCGAAGGTCACGATCAGGATGTGGAAGGTCGGGCCCGAGCGCTTCGTGAACGGCTCGAGCACGAACCGGCTGATCGAGCAGCACCGGGAATGGCCATCAGGAGCGACCCGACGAGCAGGGCCGGCCAGAACGGCCAACCCGAGGCGGACGTTCAGCGTCCAGAGTCAGGTAGGCCCCGAGCGTCATGAAGTCGCCGTAGGCGAAGTTGACGTAGTTCGTCATGCCGAACTGCAGCGTCAGCCCCACCGCGGCGATCGCGAGGATCGAGGCGGTCACGAGACCGAACCCGATCGAGTTCAGGAAGATGCTCCATCAGCGCCGTCCCACGGCCGACGGCTCGCAGTCCCGTCCGCTCGTCATCGCGCCGAGTCCCCCGCGCCGGGCACGGCCGGGAGCGATCGCCTGCAGGAGCCGGTCGTCCGAGGTCGTGCGGAGCACGCAGCCGGGCGCGACGATCAGGCGGCTGCCCGTCCGTCTGCGCCAGCGCGTCGCGGACCTGCGCGCCGCGACGTCGGCTCGTGCCGGTGACGAACAGTCTGGCCCCGGCTGCAGGCCGGCCATCAGGCAGCGCGACGTCTGCTCGCAGGGCCTCCGACAGGGAGGGCGACGTCTCGCGATCCTCCCAACTGACGATGTCGACGGGATACCGGTCGGCCAGGCTCGAGCCGCGGCTCGAGGCCATGGAGGTGGAGCATCAGGAGCCACGAGCGCGCACGCAGCGCGTCGAGCACACGCAGGTCGTACGGCACGCCCAGCCGTTCATAGGTCGCCGCCGGCATGTCCCGGTTGGCGAGCTGGGAGGCGAAGTAGAAGCCATCGGCCCCGGCCGTCGAGGCAGGCTCGCGCCGAACGCGATCACGTCGTCGGCGAGCCCCGCTTGAGGACGCGTGCCGGCTGGACCGTCGGTCGGCGAGGAAGGCGGCATCGAGGGTGCCGCCGGCCAGCTTGGAGGCCATGCTGAGCGGGCTGAAGATCGTCTGCACGATGGGGACGTCGGGCCCGAGGCTCGCCCGCACCAGGCGCACGGCCTCGACCTGCTGGGCGAGCACTGCCCCGGATCGGGAGACACGCGTGGGAGCGTCGCCCAGTCGTCGGGACCGTTGATCGGCCCGGAGACGATAGACCGTCGTGCCGATGAGCGTCGTCCGAGGGCCGGATCGCCACGCCGTAGTCGACCACGGCGTACATGCCCGTCGGCATGAGCTTGACGAAGTCGACGTGAAGCGCCGGTAGAAGGAGTCGGTCGACGTCGGCGAGGAGCTCGGGCGTATGGTCACGCCCGGGGAAGTGGTGCCAGAAGCTGACCGGCAGGCGGTCGGCCCGTCCACCGGCGAGCGTCGTCTCGATGCGCTGGCGGTGCGACATGCCTCCCGGCGCCGGTCTGGCGCGCGGCCTCCTGCTGATCCGTCTCTTGCTCGCTTCCCATCGTCCTGGCTTCCTCCTCGTGGCCGCGTTGACGTCCGGCATCCTGGTCGTGGATCGACACCGCTATGAGCTCTCGCCTCGTCCCACGGGCACCGCGCTGAGGTCCACCGGCAGGGCCGGCCATCGGCGCGTCTCTGGATCGGGCACGTACTCCCCGGACTCGGGGTCGTGGCGATAGGCCCACCGCGGCCCGTCCGCGACGATCGTTTCGAGCGCGTGGTACAGGTGATCGATGTCGTCGCGCGTCGTGCCGAGGCCCGAAGCTGGCGCGCACGGCGCCGGGCACGCGGCCCTTGTTGCCGGCCTCGATCTCGCGGCGGATCTCGCCGGCCTCGTCCTCGCCGACGTGGAGGAGATGGAGCATCAGCGGGTGCGCGCAGAAGCAGCCGTGGCGCACACCGATGCCGTACTCCGCGCTGAGGATCGCTGCCACCTGGCTGTGCCAGTAGCCCCGCACGTTGAAGGCGACGATGCCGAGCCTCGGCGCGCCGGAGTCCCACAACGAGTACAGCTCGACCCCCGGCAGCGCGGCAAGCCGCTGCCGCGCGTAGGCCGCGAGCTCGAGTTCCTCGGCCGAGAGCCGCTCCATGCCGTAGCCCGCGAGCGACCGGCAGGCCGCCCCCATCGCCACCGCGCCGACGACGTTGGGGGACCCCGCCTCCTGGCGCTCCGGAAGCGCCGACCAGAGGACCGAGTCGAGCGTCACGAAATCGACCGCCCCGCCACCGCGCAGGTACGGCGAGTTGGCCGAGCAGCCAGTCGGCAGGACCGATCAGCGCGCCGGCGCCGAACGGCGCGTACATCTTGTGGGCGGAGACCGCCAGGAAGTCGACCCCGAGTGCCTGCAGGTCGATCGGGTAGTGCGCGGCGAGCTGGGCGCCGTCGAGGAGCAGGCGCGCGCCGTACTGGTGCGCCAGTGCGACCGCTTCGCGGATGGGCCATACCTCGCCGGTCACGTTCGACGCCCCGGTCATGGCCACCAGGCGATTCGTCGCCTTTGACTCACGCAACGCCTGCTCCAGCGTCTCGAGCGCGTCGGCGGGACTGGTCGGGGCGCGTAGGTACGTCACGTCCAGCGAGGCTCGCCGCCACGGGAGCATGTCGGCGTGGTGTTCGATCTCGAATGCCAGCACCCGGGTGCCGTCCGGCAGTGCCGAGGCGAGCAGGTTCGTGGCGTCTGTCGTGTTGCGGACGAAGACGATGGCGTCCGCGGGTCGGGCGTGGAAGAACTCGCCGAACGGTTTCGCGCGCCCCTTCGTACGCGGCGGTCGCCACCTGCGACTTGAACCCCGCTCCACGGTGGACACTGCTGTACCAGGGCAGGAAGGACGTGACGGCGTCCGCGACGTCCGTCAAGGCAGATGTGCTGGCGGCGTAGTCGAGGTTGACGTACCGACGGGTCTGGCCAGACACGAGCGGAACCTCGATGTCCGCGCCCACGAGCGTGGGCAGCGGCGGTAGGCCTGCGATCGGCGCTCGAGGAGGCTCATGGCCGGACCGCCACCGAGACGCCGGCGCCGATCCGGGCGGACAGGACCTCCGGGCTCGAGAGCAGCCCGTCGAGGATCATCTTCTGCGATGCGCGCGACTGCGCCAGGGCGACCGAACGCGCGGCCTCCGCGTCGCCGGCCTTGATGGCGGCCAGCAGGTCCTCGTGCTCGTGCACGATCTCGACCGCGCGCGACGTGTACAGCAGGCCGATCCGGAACAGCCGCTCCAACTGGTGGAGGACCTCCTCGAGCGCCCCGGCCAGGCGCTCGTTGCCGCCGGCCCGCGCGACCGTGCAGTGGAACCGCGTGTTGCGCTCCAGGAACACGTCCACGCTGGCCGGGTCCTGTTCGTGGTAGCTCGACTGGCACAGCTGCTCGAGCGCCTGGAGCTGGCCGATGTCCGCCAGCCTGCTGGCCGCGAGGCTGGCCGCCTCGCCCTCGAGCAGACCCCGGAAGGCCGTCAGCTCCATGGTGTCCTTGAGGGTCACTGGAGCCGCCCGGCAGCCGGAACGGGAGTCGATCTCGACGAGCCGCTCTCGGCGCAGCTGCGCGAGCGCCTCCCGGACGGGCGTCTTGCTCAGGCCGAGCTCGGCGGCGATCTGGGCCTCGGTGAACGTCCCGCCTGGAGATATCTCGAGGCGGATGATGCGCCGCTTGATGTTCTCGTAGGCGAAATGAGTACGGCTGAGGTCCGTGTCCGATATCTCAGGTGCCATAGCGCGGCATTCTTGCGGACACATGCCGCCATGTCAATATGCGAATATTGGCGTCGCAGGAACACGACAAGCAGCGTCGAAGGGACGGGACGGGGGGAACCGTCGCTGGACGATCAGAGCGCTGGCGTCGAGATCGACGGCTGACTAACGGGAACCTACCGGCGGGGAACCGAAACGCACCGCATCGAGCTCCGGGGGAATGGTGACGATCCGGCCCGCCATGAGATCGGCCACCAGAGGCCCGCAGGCGGGACCCGTCGAGATTCCCCACGGCCCGTGACCTGCGGCGACGTACAGGCCGTCGATGCCGGCCACCCGGCCGAGCAGCGGGCGTCCGTCGACACTGGCGGGCCTGGCCGGCGTTCCTGCGGCATCCCGCCTCCTCGAGGCGGCGAGGCCACCTCATCCGGCGTCTCCTGGCGAGCCGTCGAGCAGGTCGCGGAACTGGAGGGCTCCGCGGGCCCCGAGATCGTGGATGAGCCGCCGCGCCCGGGACGCGACCTCGGGCGTCGCGCCGAGAAGGGCTGACAGAGCGTCCCCGCAGCTGGTTCCCGGCCAGCTGCGTCACCGCAAGGTACTCGTCGCCGTCGACGAGGAGTCGCAGGGCACGCTCCGCGGCATCCGGCTGCGCGCGCGCCTGTCGCGCGATCAGGGCGGCGACGCCCTGGGCGTCGCCCGCCCGTCCGCCGGTGCGCTCCAGGGCCGGCAAGACGATTTCGGTGAGGATCTCCTCGAGTCCATCCGTGGCACCGCACGCCCAGCTGGCCTCTTCCAGCTCGGGGTCATCCCGGGTCACGTCCGCAGCGGTGACCCGCCAGCGCAGCAGGTGTC
The DNA here is from genome assembly GCA_963757865.1 of uncultured Chloroflexia bacterium. GTDB lineage: Bacteria > Chloroflexota > Limnocylindria > Limnocylindrales > CSP1-4 > JAJYNJ01. Next base: position 23,535 of record CAVWSU010000021.1, on the reverse strand, counting down.
GGGCGCGGTTGCTTGCTGCACCCGCCTCTCCGGCCGCGACCTCGGCCAACAGCCGGGTGCCCGCGCCCCGCTGCTCGTCGGTCGCCCGCGCGTACCAGCGCTCGACCCAACGCCGGTCTCGGGCCCCCGGGAGCTCAGTCAGGTCAGCGATGATGAGGTGCTGGCCGAGCGCCACGTCCCATGGCGGCTCGCCGGCCGCCTCTAACTCCGCAAGGGCCGTCTCATACGCGTCGACTAGCAGCGCTCCCATCTGGGCGGTGTACCGCCACGAGACCATGTACGTCTCGAAGGCAACCCGGCGGGTCCCGGGCGGTAGCGCGGCCCCGAACAGGGCCGTACTGCGCCGCTCGGCTGCAGGCGGGTCAGCGGTGGCAATCCACGGGAACGAGGAGCCCAGCGCGGCCGCGTCTACCGCGGAGCTGCAACCGCGGGCAATGTCGTCGAGCTTCCGCAGGATCGGCTGGGCCGCGGCGACATGGCCGCCGGCAGTCGCGGCCGCGGCGAGCGCAGCGGCCGCGCGGATGGCGGCGCCGACGACCGAGTTCAGCGTGCGCTCAAGGGCCTTCCATCCTCCAGCCGGCGCCCCATCCTCGAGGCTCTCGTCGGTCTCGCGCTCGTCCAGCAGCCAAAGAGCCGCCGCGGCGGTCCGCTGGACCTCGTCCGGCGAGCCCCGGACCCGTCCCCCCTCCGCTAGCCGCTCGATCAGCCACGCGAGGTTGCGAGCCAGATCCGAGCGGTCGTCGGAGGTGCCGGGATCGGTCTGCTGGAGCTGTAAAGAGGCATGCTCGAGGAAGGGCAGCAGCAAGGCGCAGGTCAGGCTCGCGTCCTCCGGTACGCGCTGGCCGAGCTGGCGTGCCAGCCCCGCCGTGACCTCGGGTCCGGCCTCGACCAGGGCAGGCAGCTCGTCGGCGAAGCGCGCGAACTCGGCCATGACGGCGGTCACCACGGTCGCCGCGACCCCGTGCCGGCTGTGCCAGGGGTTGGCCGCGTCGGGCTGCCACGCCGCTGTCAGGTCCACCAGTTCCCGCGGTGTCTTCCCCGTGAGATCCTGCGGCTCGTACGGGCTGTCGGCGACGTAGTGGGCCTCGGGTTCCGGACGCTCCTCGATGAGAGGCTCGCCCGCCACCTGCGGCCCGAGGCGCGTCTTCCAGGGCGACGGTACCAGCTCCCAGACCGCGCCGAGGAGTCGGGTGCGCCAGCGGTGCGTCAAGAGCTCAACGTCCGTGCGCTCGTCGCCGTCGGGCAGCCGCGCGAGGATCTCGAGCACCTCCTCGGCGCGCTCGGCGTACGCAAGAAGCCGCTCTCTCGCGGGCCCGGAGGCGTCGGCAAACCGGTTCCGTACGAGGCGACGGAACTCGTAGCGGGTCCCTGGCACGTCCCAGCGCTCGGGCGCGCCGATCAGCTCGTCGATCGGGCCGATCCGCGCCGGGTGATCGGCGGCGACGGCGAGCGCGATGCGGTGGAGGACCAGCCGCTCGTCCCGCAGGAGGCCTGTGACGGCCCCGCCGGCACTTGGCGCCGGCGCGCGCATCAGGGCGCGGTACAGTGCGTACACGAGGCGGCCCGGCCGGTCGTGCGCCAGCCGCGGCACACGATCGACCCGGGGCAGCCAGATCGAGTTGTACCGATCGGCCGGCGGGTCGTGGTCGAGCGCCTGTGCCAGCTTGGACTGCAGCACCCACGTCAGCCGGGGAACGGCGGCCTCCGGGAATGCATTCGGCAACTCCAGGATCTGCTCGAGTTCCCAGTCTCGAACCCCTGGACCGGTGGCGGCGTCGCACAGCGCCGCGAACAGCACCAGCGCGGGACGGACCTGGCCAGACCCGATGAGATGGCGATCCAACGCGATCGCGTCGCGCGACAGGAGCAGCAGCGCAAGCGGCATCGCGAACCAGGCGGCGATGGGCGGAACGAGCGGGACACCGAGTTCGACCGGCAAGGCGCGCGCGATCGCGATGAGCGCAGCTCCGACCCGAGGGTTGTCGCCCAGCGGGACGCGGGCCGCGATCCGGGCGACGACTGTGGCGGCACTGGGGGCAATGCGCGCGAGGTACTCGCCCTCGGGCCAGCGCGGCGTCCGCACGTAGCCCTCGCCCGCGTCCTCGAGTCGGGGCGGCGCGTCGAAGAACCCGGCTCGGTCGAGCCGATCGAGCCAGCGTGCGTCGGCACGCTCGAAGAAGTGCGCGAACTGGGCCGGGGTCTTCAGGATGGCGGACGCTGTCGCGACCTCGTCCTGCCCGACCTCGGGATGCGCCAGCAGTGCGTCAATGTCGTCCATCGCCTCGTAGAACGGGGCGAAGATCGCGTGCAGGGTCGCAGTGAACTCCTCCAGCACGCCACGGGCCTCGCCAGGATCGGGCGGAGGCACATCCTGGTCGCGAACGAGCGCGTGTGCGAGACTGACCGCCCGGTCCCGCAGCTGCCCCCAGTGACGGCCCGCGGATGCCGGCACGGTCCGCGCGTGCGCGGGGTCGAAGCGCACGACCAGGTCGAGTGCCTCGTCGTGTCGGTTGCGGGATGCGACGTGACCGGCGACGAGCGCCTCGAGTCTGCTGGCGCGCCTCTTCGGGCAGCGGTCCGCGCTGGCCGGCGGTATCCGCCGGCCAGAGGTCCGCGATTCGCCCGATCATATCGGCGTAGTCGACCCGTCCGTGCTCGACACGTGCAGGGATCGGGACGTCCACCGGGATCCGCGGGAGCGCGTTCATCAACTCGCGGACGATGTGGCCGATCAGAGCGATCGCCGCCGCATCGTGGTCCACGACCCGCACGAGATCGAGCACATGCAGGTAGGCCAATCCCATGGGCGGGCTGAGCTCCGCGAGCGCGCCGTGCACCACGCGCTCGCGGCTGCTGAGGGGTGGCGCGTTGGCTGGGCCTGATGGTTGCTCGAACTGGCCGCTCACCGGTCCTCCTCCGAGATGGTAGTCGCCGGATGCAGGTAGGGAAGCGGCGCCCGACGCGGCGGCGCGAGTCGTCGCCGTCGAGACGGCGCGGAGCGGGCATAGGTGCGGCAGCGCCCACCCCGTGGTCCGCCCGTCCCGCTCCAGTAGCGCACGTCGTCCACGGTCCGGGTGCCACTCTTGGCGAGTAGGCGTCTCGGCGGGCTGGCAAGGCACGACTCCTACGAGCCGATCGTATCCGGTCGATCTTTCGAAACGGATGGGCGTCCGGATCATCCCGGAGACATGGTTCGACTCGCTCCCGCACGAGCTGCGTGCGCTGCTGCTGGACGGGATCGCCAGCAGTTGGAGCGCGGGATCGCTGGTCGTCGGCGACGTCACCCACGTCCTGATGAACCCGACCCATTCTCGGACCCGCCAGACCGCGAGCCTTGGCGAAGAGCTCGTCCACGTGGCGCTTGGTCATCCTCCGTCCAGGCTCGCGGTCATCGGTGGGATCTCCGTCCGGACGTGCTCGCACGACATTGAGGACGAGGCCTATGCGGTCGCCACGGCACTGCTCATACCGTACCGCCCGCTGTTCAACCACCTGAACGCCGGTGGCAGCCTGGAGGAGATCGAGACGCGGGCCGTAGTCAGCGACGACTGCCGCCGATATCGGGTGAAGACCGCAGGGTTGTGGCGCCTTCACGTGTCGCGGTCTCGCGCGAGCAGAAGCAACGTCAGGCGACGTGTCAGTTGCCCCGGTGCGTCGGCCGCAGTGTGCCGACTTCTCAGGAATCAGGCGCTTCGGGGCTGGGCCGTGTCGCGCCCACGACGCCACGGGTGGTTAGGGCCATTGGCCGCGTGCCCCGGGCGTCCCGGCCACACCGGCAGCGCCGATGGCGGCGGTGGAATGTGGGGCCCCCGGCAGGCGCACGGCGTGGTACCCACGCTGCCTTCGGCCCACCCGGCCTGGAGGTCGGCTCGCATGTCGGCCCCGACCTGTTCAGGATCGTAGATCCCCACGACCCGGGCGGGCCGTCGCGAGCCATCGAGCCGCTCGAGCGACACTCCGCGTTCGAGGAGCCAGTGTGCGTCGCGAGAGGGGCGGTCGCGCAGGGCGGCCTGCGTAAGTGGGACGCCCAGCTCGTCGTAGAGGCTCAGGATCGTCGAGCGAAGCACGCTGATGCCGATCGAGGCGGGGTCGCCAAGGAGAGGATGGTCCGGCCGTGCGCCGATGTCTGCCCCGCACAGCAGCTGGGCGCGGAGGGTGGCGCGTCCAGGCCTCGGCACTGGCACGAGGTCCCGTCCGACCTTCACCGCCGCCCCACCGGCGACCACGTCTGAGCGGTGGGCGGCGAGCATCTCGCGCTCCGTGAGATCGAGTGCGGCGAGCGTCAGAATGGAGCCGGCCAGCGGATCGACGAACGCCGTGGCATGACCGATGTCGAGCCGGTGCTCGGCCTCGAGCTGCGCGACTGGACGCGGGCGCCCGGCGAGTAGCGCGAGGTCGACGTGGACACGCCAGGCATGCTCCCGCAGTGCGACGGTCGCGCCCCGCAGGGCAGAGGCCAGACACCATCGGTCGTCGAGAGGCTCGAGCAGGTGGCGTAGCGCGCCTGCGAGGAGCAACTCGTTCGCGCGATCCGGCGGCCGGACGGCTGCCGCGCCCCAGAATCCCAGGCGGTAGGCGTCCGGGTTCTCGGATCCCTGGAGGCGATCGAGCTCGCGGGGCCACACCTCTTCGCGGAGGACGCTCGGGCGGGGTTCGTCCAGCAGCTCCGGGGGCAGCATCGCCCGCAGCTCGTCGAGGGTGCCCACATGGTCGAGGAGGGGATAGAGCAACGTCCGCTGCGCCCCGAGCCTCTCGGCGTCGACCGTGAGCCACAGGGTGATCCCGAGCCCGCGCGCGATGCCGTCTAGTGGGGCGATGGCTGCAGGGTCGGCGGTGTCCGCGCCGACCAGGACGAGGCACCGCGTCTCATGGGCGGCGAGCCATAGGCGCGCATCATCGAGCGCGCGGCGCGCGGCAGGCGTCGCACCGCCCCGGATGACGGTCTTGCCGAGCGCCAGCAGGACCTCGAGCGCCAGACGAGCATCGGATGCCTCGGACGGCACGGCGAGCGAGACGACTCCGCTGCCCGGCCGCTGCAGAGCGAGTAGCTCTTGGTCCGATGTCGGTGTGGGAGTGATGCCGGCGAGGATCATCAGCGCCGGCCAAGGCTGCCGCGCGCCTGCGCGTAGAGAAGCGCGCTCAGGACAGGGGCGCCGCGTTCGATCTCGAGCGCCCGGCGCACGAGGCGCGCCCAATTGCGCAAGACGCCCTTGGCCCACTCACGGTCGACTCGCTGAAGGAGTTCTTCGTCCGCGTCGGCCAAGAGCGGGTGGAGCGCCTTGATGATGCCGAAGCGCTTCGGGCCCTGGAGGGGGGTGAACTCGTGCCAGGCGACGAGGCGGGTGCGGATCGCCGCGTTCGCCTCAAGGAAGGCGGCCAGCTCATGACCGACGAGGACGACGGCGGTCTGGTTGCCCGGGATGGCGCGCAGGTAGCGCACGTCCTCGGCACCGTCTGCACCGAGGCGCTGCCCCTCGTCGAGGACGAGGAGACGCTGGTGGGCCACGAACTGCTCCTGGATCGTATGTTCGAGTTCGCGCCGAGTCAGCGTCGAATCGAACTCTTCGGGGGGCACCAGGGCCCCGTAGATGGCGAGCGCGAGCGATCGGCCCCGCGGGTCGTGGGGAACGTCCGCCGAGACCCACGGCACGCCAGCGAGCACGGCGCCGGCGCGCGCGGCGGCGGTCTTCCCGGTTCCGGCCGGACCCGAGAGCGCCGCCATGCCCGCCTCCGCCACGGCCCGTTCGATCGCGTCGATCGCGAGCCGCAGCTTGGGGGTCATGACCAGGGGCATGTCCGGCCGCCATGGATCCGGATGGTGGAGCGCCTCTGGCTCCGGGAGGATGATCTTGCTCACGCCGCATCCTCCCCGTGGTCGAGAAGCGCAAGGATGGCCTCGTCCGGGTCGGGCGTCGCCGATCGGAGAGCCTCGGTGTCGGACGCCTCGAGCGGCTCAAGGTTGGTGGTCCGAAGGCGCGCCGCCTGCTCGTAGGCGTCGCGCACGCGTCGGACCTCCGCCTCGCGATGCGAGTAGATGGCATCGCGCTCGTGATCGGTCAGGGTGGACTGTTCCTTCGCCGTGCACAGGTACTGTCCCCGGTAGAGCACATACAGAAGGTTCGGATCGCGGCGTGACGGCGCGACGGCGACCTCTTCCCCACCAACGTCGTTGAGCTTCCAGTGCAGGAAGAACCGCTTCCGCCACTCGATCGCGCCCTTGTGCACGATGCGGCGCTCGGTGGCGCCCAGCCGCGCTAGGGCGATCGCCTCGGCGCTGGGACGCCGGACCTCGGCCGGCGGATGGGCGCGGAGATAGACGAGCGGCGGGACGTCGCCAAGGGAGCTATGGGGCCGCTCGGTGTTGTACCACTTCACGAACCGGGCGAATCGGACGCGGATCTCAGCGACCGAGAGCGGCTCGCCCTCTGCTGGATGGCGTCCACCCGACTTCCTGGTAAGCGGCGAATCGGGCCCTCCACGCCAGCCTGGCAGCTGCGACCAGAACTCGACGTTGTAGGTACCATGTAGGCGCTCGACCTTCGCCTTCATCCATCCCGCGTAGAGATCGACGGGCTTGGCGCGCTCGATAAGCAGCCGCGCCACTCCGATCCCGATGCTCTTGGCGATGTGTTGCAGCGCGTTGTCCCACCGCAGCCGCCTGGGGGCGCCTCCGACGTCGATTCCGTCAGGCTCGAGCCAGCCCTCGACTCCATCGGCGATGGTGTTGAGCACATCGTCGGCGGTGAAGGCCCGAATCTCGATCCGCCAGGCTCGAATGACCTTGCTCTTGTCGTCCACCCCGGTGAAGACCTGCAGGTCGGGCCGTTGTCCCACCCGTTCCGATTCGGGGACAGCGAGCCAGGCGCGGAGTTCCTTCGTGTCGAGGGCGGGTTCCTGACCGTCGAGCTGCCAACACTCGTCGACTTCGGCGGCTTCGTAGCGGGTGAAGCCCTGCAGCTCGCGCATCGCTGTTTCCCCGTCCGTCAGGGCCGCCCGTTCCGAGGGACTGAGGTCGCCGAAGGCGCGACGCCACGTGGAGTACGAGCGGGCTCCGGGCTGGCCGGCGGTCGCCTGGGCTGCGAGCCGCAGTGATCCCTTCAAGACAATCAGTGCGCGCGCCGCGGCGTCGATCTTGAACGGCCGCCGGCGCCGCGGCGGGCGGACGCGTCCGGGCTGGGTCTTGCGCCGAAAGGCGCGCAGGGAGATGCCCAGCTGCTCTGCCCATGGGCGCGCCACCGCGTTCGGGATGACCTTGTGTGCGGCGCGGTATTCGTGCGCCTGGTGTCTGATCTGCCGCCAGACGACCTCATCGACCTTCTTCATGCGTGCCCGTCCTCCATTTCAGCTCCTAGCGGCGCGTGGCTTCGCAGGTCCCGTGAGCGGGCTGGGCCGGTGTTCGGAGTGAGCGTCACGCTCGTCCCGACCCGCGAAACGAGTGCCGGGGTCACGGCGCGGGAATCTCCGTCCGGCCGGGCCCGTGGCCCCTGGCGCGCAACCGAACAGAGGACGCGCGACGTCGCAATGAGCCGGGAGCGGTCGGTGTTGGCCAGCGAGATCAGCCGGATGCCGACGAACCGGTGACCGAACATGCGCTCGCCCTCCGTGAGATACAGGGCGAGCTGTGCGCGTAGCCGCGGCGACAGCGGGCCGCGGGAGATCTGCAATTTGAGCTCGTCGATCAGGACGTCGCCGAGCGCCACGTCGGAGTCAGCCGGGCGGGCTCGCCACAGCAGGTCGACCCGGGCCCGCCCGAGGGGCACTTCACTGCCCACGAGCTCCCAGGGGAATCCGGGGCGGAATGAACGGAGGTAACTCTCTGCGGCCAGATAGAGTCCCTGCCGGACCCGCATGCGTTGCCAGCCCGCTGGCACGTCGCTCGAGTGATCCGCGACCACCTGCCAGACCTCGTCAGACGGCATGGGCGCGTCCGCGGCTCGGCCCCGGAGTAGCCTCTCGAGGACGCGCGCAATCCGTGTGCCGGTCACGATGTCGACGTCGCTCATGAATCCGCCCGGTTGCGGCACCGGGCTCCGGTGGCAGACGGCGCAGACGACCGACGATCCACCGGCAGATGGCTGATCCCTGGGGCGGGAACCCCGCCCGAGCCGCGCTCGTGCGGCAACGCGGCGCAGGTATCGATTCCCGCCGGTGCGGCCGCGGCGGGTACAGCGTGGCTAAGGGGGTGCACGATGATGCCTCCCAAACTGGGGGTGGTTGGGGCCCGCGGTTGGCTTCCTGCGGGTGCAGGGCCGGCAGTCTGCGGCGGGTCAACGAACAGCCGCAGCATGGGCCGAGCCCGGCGGGGCGCGCAATGGCCTCTTCCTCCTACGCTCCAGCGTTTATGTCCATATGGAACGTATTGCCACGTTGCATGCGGGGCCGACCGGACGCGCGCCTCCGCGCGGGTGCCCGGCGGATCTGCCTGACGCCGGCAGCAAGGTCGCGGCGAGCCAGGCGTCCCCGTCCGACACCCGCGAGCGTCCGCCGGACGGGGCAACCCGGCCGGCGGCGGGCACAGCGTGGCTGAGGGTGGGCATGTGGGTGCCCTCCTACGTAGGTCCGATGGAGCGGCCGCTGTCCCTGATGTCCCGGCGGGATCTGCCGGCTCTCGGTTCGCGGGCGCTGGTGACAGGGCAAGGTTCGCCCCATCGAGGGTCGGCCACAAGCGGCCTAATCTTCTGCGCCAGGCTTGATCGAGGGTCCGGGGCCTCATACACGCCACGCTTATGTCGCGCTTGACACGGCGTGGTACTGAACGGGGAGCGAGCGGCTGCGGCGGGACCTCGCGCACGACGACCCGCAGTCGCAGACGGCACGCTGCACGGTGGATCGGGCCTCGGGTGCCGCGACGACGCGTGTGTCATCGAGCCCGCCCCGCGTGACCGGATGCGCCGAGCAGACCGACGCGCAGTTCGCCGAGGGCCGCCTCCACGTCCGCGCCGCTCCCGCGGAGCTCGAGCGCCGGGACACGCAGCACGACCGCGCCGTCCTCGACGTCGAGGAACAGCGCCAGGCGGGCACCCGCGAGCGCCGCGGGCAAGCTCCTCGGGGCCCACCCGAGCGAGCCGTGCAAGAGGTGGGCACGCTCGCGCGGCGAGAGCTGCGCCGGATCCCGGCGCCGGTACCGGCGCTCCCAGCGCGCATGGCCTGCGGCGGTCTGGCGGTACAGCCGGCCGCCACGAGCGTAGCCCGCCCGCGGGTCGACCTCGAGGCGTCCGTCGGGGTGGACCCGGACGAGCGCCGCGTCCCCGCCCCGGCGACCCCGCTCGGTCGCCCATGCCGGGCGGTCCGACTCGTGCACCACGAGCAGCGGCTCGCCGATCGCGGCGGTCGCGGCGCGCAGGGCGTCGGCCCTGTCCGTCAGGTCGAGATCGCCCCACCACAGCTCGTCGCCCGTCGCCTCCAGCAGCACGCCCGCGTTCTTGATCGCCAGGTGTGTCGGGTGCGCCCGCCGGTAGGCGCTGAAGCTCATGGCCAGCAGCGCGCCGGGATGGCCGAGTGCCGCGGCGGCCCGGCGCCGAAGCTCGTCGAGGTCCGGGGCAGCCCGGCCGGGCTCGTCGGAGGTGCTCCCGTCCGGGCGAGTCCCGCGCGGCTCGAGGTCCGCATCCATCGCCGCGCCCTACCGGGAGCCGGACGGCGCAGCGGGCCCGGTGGACGGCCCGCGTCCTCGGCGAGGCCCTCTGCCCGGACGAACGCGGCCTCCGCGATGGCCGCCTGCAGCGCGTCCCCGGTCAGCTCCCCGGCCGCCTCGAGGACGGCCGCGAAGCGGCGGATCGGCGCCACGTTGGCAGCCACGATCGCGATCGCCCGTTCCCGGGCGCCGCGCACCTGCTCGACGAGCGCTCGGGCGAGCGCCTCCTTGACCAATTCCGCGACGTTCGTGCCGAGGTCCTCGAGATCGAGCGGCGCCGGATCGTCGGTGAGCCCGGCGCCGATGCGCTCGAGCGCCGCGGCGGTCCCATGGGAGACGTCCGAGGTGCCGCCCCGGCTGCCCTCGCCCAACAGGGCGGTCTCGGCCGCGATGCCCCCGAAGGCCACCACGATGCCGTCGCGCGTCTCGTCGTCGGGACGCTGCCAGCGGGGGATGCCCTCGCGGCCGTAGTCGGTCTCGCCGTGGTTCGTCCCGAGACGCACGGCGTACACCCAGGCCGGGCCACGCAGGGCCACGCAGACTGCCGTGTGCCCGCTCTCGTGCACGGCCAGGCGGTGGCGGAACTCGGGATCGAGGGCCTCCTCGGGCTCCACCTGTCCATCCCGCCGGAGGGCCGAGAGGACGTCGGCGGCCGTGAGCTGCCCGTGATCCAGGGCCAGGGCGATGCCCGCGCTGTCCTCGACGATCTGGCGCAGCGCCGCCGGCGACTTCCCCCGCGTCAGGCGGGCGGCGTGGCGCCAGTCGATCCCCTCGTCCTGCGGGATGCCGCGCGCGAAGAGCTCGAAGAGCGCCAGGCGCTCGTCCTCGTCGGGCTCGTCGAAGCGGACCCTGTAGCCCAGGCGTCCGGCCCGCGTGAGGGCCGGGTCGAGGAACCCGGGATCCCGGTTGGAGCTGGCGATCACGATCGGCCCGGCGGTCGAGACGAGGCCGTCGAGGGCGGCCAGCATGGCCGTCAGCATCAGGCGGGTGTCGGGGTCGTGACCGGCATAGTCGCGGGTCATGCCGAAGGTGTCGATCTCGTCGAGGTAGAGGATGCTCAAGGGGTGCTGGGCGGCGAGGTAGCGCAGGGCGCCCCGGATGCGATCGGGCGAGAGCTCGTCGGCGCTCACCTCGTAGAAGGGGACCTCCGCCCCGAGGGCCGCCGCGGCGTAGCGGGCGACGAGTGTCTTGCCGAGCCCGGGCGCCCCCCAGAACAGCACCCCGCGCGGGGGCTGCACGCCCATCGCCGCGGCCCGCGCCGGGTCACGCAGACGGGCCACCAGGGCGTCGACCTCGGCCAGCACGTGGCCGATGCCGACCACGTCGGCGCGGCGCAGGGTGCTGATGTCGACGCGGTGGCTCTCCAGCCAGGACGGTCGGAAGCGGGTGGTCATCGGGATCCCTCCTGTGGGGTGGCGCTGGCAGTGGCGTGGGAGCCGGCGGGAACGAGGGAACGAGCGCGAACGAGGTGGATGCGGGCAGCGGCGTCCCCGCCACGCCCGTCGCCGGGCTCGCCGTTCGGCGGCGGCGAGGGCGCGCTCGAAGCGGGCGGCGAAGGCGACGAAGGGCAGCCCGTAGGCGCGGGCGAGGTCCCGGGCGTCGGCGAACGGCAGCAGGCCGTCGCCCGCCTCGACGCCCCGGATCCGTGCCGTCGGCTGGCCGCTCGCCGCCGCGGCCGCCTCGAGCGTCAGGCCGGCCTGCACGCGCAGCGTGCCGAGCAGGAGCCCGAGCACGGCGTCCGGGTCGACGGCCCGGTCGGGGCGGGGCGGGCCTGCCGGGGTCACGACGGCGCCCCGGTTGCTGGCTCGTCCGTGCCCCCGTGGCCGGCGCGCCTCCGTCGGCTCGGCCGCCTTGGACGTCCTCCCGGATCTCGGCCTCGAGCATGGCGCGGTAGCGCAGGCGGGCGGCCCGCAGCGCGGCGAGGGGGGAGGGGTACCCGGGGCCGTCGAGCACGGCGAGCACGCTGCGGGACGCTGCGCACCACGTACCAGCGCCGCCCGACGGGCACGAGCTCCACGATGGGGCGGGCGCTGCGCCCGAGGCGGAGGGCGTCGGCCGCGAGCTGCGCCCGGAGCCACGCGGTGTAGGTCGCGGCCACCTCGTGCGCCGGGGCACCGATGAGGGCACCCAGGTAGTCGAAGCCAAAGGGATCCTCGGCCACGGTGAGGGCGAGCATGGCGAGCGGGCCCTGCCATTCGGTCGGCGTCAGCGGCGTGACCCACTGGCGCTCCAGGTGTTCCAGGGCCTCGAGGGGCCGCAGGAGGTGCGGCGCGAGGGGAGGACGACCGCTGCCCGGCTCGGGCCGCGTCCCGGCCGGTGCCTCGCCGCGCGCCGCCGTCGTCGGGCTCCTCCGCTGCCTCCTCCGGCGGGACCGCGCCGGTCGCGGGCGGTCCCTCGGGCCCGCCACCCTCGTCGCGTCCCTCCGGCCCGGGCGCCGTCGGCTCGGTCATGGCTCACCCTCCGTGTCCGGCGTCGGCCCATCTGGCGGCGCTCGGCGCACAGCGCAGCACAGCGCGCGCCCGCCGGTCGACTCGGTTGGTGAGGTTGGTGTGGTTGGGACGATCATTGCGGTCGCGCAGGGCCCCGAACCTTGCCCTGCCGGCGCGCGCGCCCATGGTCGGGGCCATGACGCGACGGGCGGTGCGCTACCTCAACCCCGAACGGGCGGGCGCCTCGGTGGGCATGAGCGCCGAGTGGGTGCGCAAGCAGATCCGCGCGCAACGCCTGCCCGCCACGGTCTTTCTCATCGGGGGCCGGGTCACCTATCGCATCCGCGAGGACGACTGGGCGGCGTTCCTGCGCGCGCACACCCGGCGCACCGACCGGGATGACTGGGAGTGACTCGGCTGCGCTGGGACGTGTTGGTACCAGGCCGGGGATATGTGTTGCTGTCGCACAGGTGGGCGTGTGGGCCCTGCCGCGGTCTCCGTGCCACCCAAGCTGTCATTACGGAAGGGCACCGTCGGATCAGCGCTGGATGGCTACATCAGGATGACCGCCAGGTCCATACAATTGCGACTGGGCGACCAGCGGAACGAGCACCGTCTCCGTTCGACACGGAGGGAAGTCGGGCGCCTGGTGCGCTGCGTCTCAGCCAGCCCGTCGAGTCTCGCGGATAGGGGACGTCTCAGGCGGGGGGAGGGAGGTACGCGATGTCTGCGTTCTGTCCCCAGTGCGGGGCGCCGCACGACGACGATGCCCGCTTCTGCCCGAAGTGCGGACAACCCGTGGCCGCCGCCCCTCTGTCCTACTCGGAGAAGTACGCCGGCACCCCGTACGGTGGATCGGTCATCACACCGCAAGGCCCCGCTGCCGCGGCGGCGGCCGCGAACCAGGCCGCCACGTTCGGTGGCGTGCTGTGGATCGTCGCGGCGCTCTTCACGGGCTACCTCGCGTTGCTCCAGCTCGGCTACGGGAGCATCCTCGGCGGCAATCTGCAGGCACTGGGCCTGTGGAATGGCCTCGCGGCCCTGCTGACCGCCTACTTCGGCGTCCGCTGCCTGACCTCGCCGAGCCGCTCGTTCCTCAACTGGGCCGTGTTCTGGGCCGTGCTCAACGTCGGGCTCGGCGTCGTGCAGATCGCCGGCGGGGCGACGCACTGGGCGTACCTCGGCAGCGTCGTCTCGGCCGCCATCGCCGGCGTGCTGTGCTTCGCCGCGCGCGATGCGGTCACGATGAGCCCGACGCTCGTGGCCGCGGACGTCGGCGTTTCCGCCGCGGCTCCAGCGAAGCAGGGCCTCTCGGCCGTGCAGATCGCCGGCGGCCTGATCATCCTGGCCGTCGTGCTGGGCGCGGCCTTCCTCGTCATCCGCGGCGACCTGCCCGGCGTGGGCTCGAGTGCGCCCAACAGCGGCGTGAGCGCGCCGGGCAACGTTCCCCCCGTCGGTCAGATCTGGTTCGGATCGACGTTCGACCCGAACACGTTCTCCATGTCCGGCGTGGTGACGACCGTCTCCGCAGGGGAATCCGTCGCGCTCGTCGCGCAGCTCCCGCAGTCGATCTCCGCGGGCGACGCCAGCATGCGGGTCTCACTCGACGGCACGGTGATCCTCAACCAGGCCCTCAGCAACGTGAAGGGCAGCGGTGAGCTCTTCGGCACGACGGTCGGGCCGTTCACGATCGCGGGCACGTACACCTACGAGATCGTCGACGTCGGCGGCAACGTGCTCGCGAGCGGCACGCTCACGGTCACGAGCTGACGCGAGCCGACCACGCGACGCGACGCCGCAGGGGACCGGGCACAGCGGCGGCCAGCGTCTCCTTGACGGGACAGCGTGCCGATCGACGCCTCCGTCGTGGATCCTTGGAGAGGGAACAACGCACATGCACCGATGGATCCTGCCCATCGCAGCGGTGGCCGTCTGGGTCGTTCTCGGACCGCCAACGATCAACGCTTTCGGGCTCTACGGGCCGGGCGTGGAGACGCTGACGGCGATCGTCGCTATCGCGATCTACCTGGGCGTCTGGAGTTGGGAGGGCCGATTGACCGGCGAGTCGCCGCGGCAGCGGCGCGCCCGTGAGCACGGCATGGTCAGGCCGCCGTCGACGCCCCCGACGATCGACAGGGAGTTCCTGCGGCTTCTCGCCCAGGACAGCTATGAGCACGTGACCCCGGCAGACGAGGAGGAGTGGAATGCCAAGGATCGCGAGGCGGTGTCAGCCTGGGAAGCCCAGTGGGATGCGTACCTCGCCAGGAACCCGGGCATGGCCGAGAGCGAACTGCCCCGCATGGTCGCCTGGCGTCGGCGGCACCGCGACAGCGGCGTGTCGTGAATGGCGGCGCGCGAGGGACCTCCATGTATGACGGACACGCCGTGTCTCGAGGCGGTGCCAGCCGACGGCCTCGCGGGGTGTGACAGGCGAGCTGGCACACGTCTGGGCCACGCTGCCGTGATGACGATGGATCTCGTGCTTGATCGGCGGCCTGCACCGGCGTCGCTGCGCACCATCGGTCGCCAAATTCGTCCTCGAGACGCGCACGAATATGTCGCAGCCGGCTCCGTGGCCGCTAGGCTGTAAACCGTGCATCAAGTGTGTCGTGTCCGCCGGAGTAGCGACGACGATAACCATGTCATCGCGATCGCGGCCGATATGGCAGCGAGCATCGGCCTGAGTGGACTAGAGCCGAGCCTTTACGGATAATCGTTCGTATCCTCGCTCAGCGCGCACCACGGCGATTGCCCGCGGCTGGATAAGCCGCCGTTGCTGAGGGCGCTACCATCCGGACGACTTCAGGTCCTCGTCTCGCGTTGACTTACCTCCTCGACTGCCACCGCCAGAACCTCATCAGCTGCCGCGCCGTGCGTGCCCTGACGTTGGGCTGGATATCGAAGAGCGGGAATCTCTCCGCTATCGCCCGGGCGTCCGAAAGGTCGGCGATCGTTCCCTCTGAAAGCTCGCGGAGCGGTTGTCCGGACCAGACCCTTGCTTCTTGGTCGCCGAGGGCCTTCGAGACACGCCCCATGACGTCAACCACCCGAATTTGATCCTCCACTCGGTAGGGTTGGCCGATGCGGTTTGTGAGGAGGATCAGGAGGTCGCCGTACACCCGAGCGATGTCATCGTCGCCAACGAGGTACAGACTGGCGCCTTCCTGTGCCTCGGCCACGTCGCGGGCCGCCTTTGTCGTCTCAACGTCCCCACGCATCGCGGCTGTGACTTGGTCGAGGCGCGCCCGGAGCATGCGCTCGCTGCGACGGAGGCGGTCGAGGTTGTAGGCGCGGAGCTCGGCGCTCGCTCGGCGGCGTTCGCGTAGGTAATCGGATAACAGCGTCGCGCTCCCCGTCAGAACTGCCCCGAGCGTCACGCTTCCCAGCGTCAGAACCACCGACGAGGCATCCATTGAGCACCCCTCACTGTGACGGCCGCGTCGCGGCCGGGAAACCGGTCGGCTGCCATCTCACACTCGCCAGCCGCGCCCGACTCGCGGCTCAGAGGGGCGGGCCGACGCGATGGCGTGCGCCGAAACATCAGCGGCCCAGCGCTTCAGACCATCGGTCCGTCAGCCGAACGCGGCGCCCCTTGGATGCCGTCGAACACAGTCCGCGTCGTCACCGCGACCCACCGTTAGGGGTCATCGGAGCGCGATAGATACCGCGAGGGAAATGACAGACAGCACCAGCGAACCTGCGGCCACGCCGACCGCCCATAGATTCTTGCTGCGCTCCTCCTTCAAGCCGGCGAGGACGGCACCGAGCAACGGAAAGTTGATGCAGTGCCTGTCGTTGCCCATCCTGAGGGCGAAGAAGTGAACCTTCGAACCGTCGGGCTGGTTGTAGGCATACTTCTCGCTCGAGATGGTAGTAGAGCCGGCCAAAGACGATGTCCACATCAACCCCGAGCCTGGCCGCGATGATCTGATTGTCAATCGGTACATAGATCTTGGCCGACCGGCCCGGGGAGTCCGCTGAGAACCTGGCGAACTCCTTGTAGTAGCGGCTGTAGATCGCATTCAGGATTGCGTAGTCAGTGGGGACTTTCATCGCTCTTGCTGTGGGTCCCTCCTCCGCAACGAACTGGTTCAGGGCACAACCTCAGGGAGCGTAGCAGTCGCCCCGGGTAGGTCGCCCGTCCCCGACGCCGCTTGCGCTGATCGCCACCGGCTGCCCGACGCGTCCCATGGCGTCGCGCCACCGGCCACGGCGGAGCCGCGGCTGGAAACGGGCGGCCCGTCCACGGCTCTCTTTCGAGCTCAGGCAGGTGAGCCGGTCCCACCCGCCGAAACGTGGTCTTATCCTGGATCCACCGATCGCTGACCGGCGAGGCGGGTTGAGGGCTGCCGAGGCGCCTCGGGCAGGCCGACCGACGTTGGAGAGCATCAGCTCGCCTGATGAGCGCCGTGGCGGATGGTCGGCGGGGGCGGAGCCGGACCGGTGAAGGGCCTCGGACGCTGCTGCGGGCAGGCTCCGCCAGTCCCTGGAGCGATCCGGTGGTGTCGCGCGGCGTCAGGCCTGGAGCGGGATCGCCCGGAGCCGCCCGAGGGCCGCGGTGAAGCCGATCGCCCAGGGCCAGCGAGTCGGCAGGTGGAGCGTCCAGCGACGGGCCGAGCGGGTGAGCCGGCCGGCCAGGCTGAACAACCGGCGGCGCAGGGTCCTGGTGGTGACGATGCCCACGCCGAGCCCGAGACGGGCCGTCCAGCGCGCCAGGTTGTGGGCCAGCACCTGCACCGCCAGCCAGGCCCCGTTGGCGGCGAACCGACCGGAGGGCAGGTGGTTGAGGCCCACGCCGTACTTCAGATCGCGGATGGCGTTCTCGATCTCGGCGTGGCGGCGGTGGTCGGCCTCGAGGGTGAGCGTCTCGCCGTCCCGGTCGGTGATGAAGGCGTGGATAGTCGTAGAGCGCGAAGAGCGCGAGCTGGGAGCCCGGGGTGGGCCGCACCCGGCGCACGATGAGCCGGACCGGGACCGCGTCCTGGCTGGTCGGCGAACGGCGTGTAGGTCGTCTCGGCCACGTCGGCGCCCGCCCTCGAGCCAGTACGGGATGGGGGTCCAGGCGGCCTCGGGGATCGCCTCGATGAGGCGGTGGAGCGCCGTGGTGCTGGCGCACGGTGATGCTGAAGCGGACGTCCATCGTCCGGCAGACCGCCACCACGTCGTGCGGCGTAGAAGCCCGAGTCGGCGCGCACGGTGAGCTGGCCCGCTGGCGCCGGCGTGCGCGGACCCGGCCGATCGTCTCGCGCAGGAAGTGGGCGGCACCACGGACGGTGTTGGCGCGTCCCTCGCGCAGGCGCGCCATGAGCACATCGCCGGTGCCGGCGGCGACCGCGAGCAGGGGGTGGTAGCCGCGCACCCCGGTGTAGCCGTGGTGGCGTGCGCCCTCCTTCTGCAGGCCATAGGTCTCGCAGATCGTGGAGTCGAGATCGATGGTGAGAGGGCTCGGCTCCCGGACCGGCGCCGGCGGCCCAGGCCCGGCCGAGCAGCGCGCGGCTGACCCGGTCGAGCTGGCGCACGTGGCCCCAGCGGAAGCTGCGCAGGAACGTGCCCAGCGTCGAGGGCGCCTTGACCGTGAAGCCCAGCACCCGACCGGTGCCACCGGCTCGCAGCGCGTCCGGCGTCGTCGATGGAGTCGCCGCCCGCGAGCGCCGACAGCCACGAGCGTCAGCAGCTTGTCGCCCGACGTTCGCCCGCCCGGGCTTGCGGCCCGAGGTCGAGATGCTCCTCGACGAGCTCCTTCAGGCCAAGATGGTGGGCCAGGGTGGCCGGCAGCAGGAGCCCCGCATCGGCCACCAGGCGGTCGTCGTCGAAGGCGGTGTCGAGGCGGTCGAGGCTGTGCGATGATCGCATCGTCAGGTGCTCCGCTGCGACGGGTCGATGGGTCTTCTCAAACGCCATCTTCCCTGTTCAGATGGGCGCCTGATTCGCTATCCGCGCACCTCCTCGCCGGTCAGCGATCAGTGGATCCGGGCTTCAGTGAGCCGAGAGGAACTGGTGCCAGCGAAAGCCCTGTGCCTACCCGGCTGGGCCATGATCAGCGCTGGGTCGCGGAATGACGCCAACCATGACAAACTGCGCTCGGCCAACGCGGCCAGTGTGCCGGCCTCAGTTGCCGCGCAGGGATGGCATCACTTCCTGACCGAAACGTTCGATCATCTCTGGGTTGCCGGGCCCCGGCCAGACGTTGAGCACGACGCGGTCGGCTCCAGCGTCGCGATACGCGCGGATCCGGTCACGCTGCTCCGCGGCGGGCTGCGCCGCGTCCGCCGTGCCCCACATCAGCATCACCGAGCGTGCCACAGCCCGTTGGTCGCGCCCTATCGCGCGGCACTGGACGTCGAGCTCAGCGAACACGTCTCGACAGGTGTCTGGGCTGGGTGAATCGAGGTTGAGCTCGTCAGCGTACGTCGCTGCCAGGTGAATCAGCCGCGGCTTGCCGTAGCCGCCCACGACAATCGGCGGATGGGGATGCTGTACCGATTTCGGTTCAAAGGCTGCGTCGCTGAGTCGGTAGTGGCGGCCCGTGAAGGTGAAACTCGGCTGAGTCCACAGTCCGAGCAGTATCTGAAGTTGCTCCTCCAGCAGGTCAAACCGCTCACCGCGTGGCGGGTCGGGCAGGCCGAAACGATGGTGCTCCGGCTCATACCAACCTGCCCCGATGCCGAGCTCGACCCGTCCGCCGCTCATTTCGTCGACCGTCGTCACGATCTTGGCGAGTGCGACGGGGTGGCGGAATGTGACCGGTGACACCATGGTCCCGAGTCGGATCCGCCTCGTGTCACGCGCCAGTCCGGCGAGGGTGATCCAGGCGTCGTTTGCTGCTCGGCTCCAACCGGCCTCCAGCGAGAGCCAATGGTCGGAGCGCACGAAGGTCTCGAACCCAGCCTCTTCAGCCGCCCGTGCAAGCTCCAGCATTCCGGCGTATGAGAGCCCTTCCTGCGGATCAACCATCAGTGCGAACCGCATATGCTCCGACCATCCCTTCCGCAACCAGCCCGACCGATAGCCTTGCATGACAAGGCAGCGTTGTCACGGGGCAGGAAAACCCTGAGGCGACCGGGCGAGCGCAGGTAGCTGCATGGAGTAGGTGGGGACGGCGGGGATCGTCCAGGGGCCTGCCTGCTGACCGAGAACCCAGCGCCCTCTACAGCTGTCGCCCTCCGCATGCCCGTGACGTATCGCAGCGCCGTCGTTGCCGCAGCAGTAAACGGAGCCTCACGCGGGACCATTTCGTCGTCCGGGTGCATGCGGCCCGCTTCGTTTGGATCGGGCGACATCAATTGGCATCCCGCCTGCGGTGGATGACGTCGGGCCCGGTGACCACCGATGAGAGCATCGCTCCGCCACTCGTGCCCGCGATAGGCTCGGACAAATCCGCTTGGTGCTCGGTGCGGCACAGGCAGTCGCCGCGTCATCGTGGCGATGCGGGCGCCTCGCCTCCGGCAACCGCATCGTAGAACAGAGTGCGACCGGAGAGTCGCTAATGACCTCGATCTCGGCACAGACCGCACGGTTACCCAGCCCAGGAAGTGGCCGCAGCTGGCAGAACGGGCGAAATCGTTGGCAGATCGCGCGAATCCGCCGGCAAATATGGCGAGCGCTGAAGGCACTTTGTGGCGACTTCATAACGCCAGCAATTCTTGTGAAATCACCACCAATCATTGGTGGCATGTGACGCCTATCACTTCAGGCTGTTTCACCCTGTCGCTATTGACGGCCGGTCCGAGCCCGGATAGATCGTGCGGCAGCCGAGCAGAGGTGGGCAAACGTAGCTCTTCGATATACGCCGGATCGAGCGCTATGCGCCGTCGGCCGTCGTCGTCGGCACGCACTCAGCGGCGAAATCGTCGGCCGCGGCAGTCGGTTCGGTAGAGGTGGTGGTCGCGGGTGTCCGACCGCAGAAGGGCTTCATGGATCGGCGCCGGATCTACGATCCTTACCGTGAGCGAGTCAGTGCGTAACACGATGGACGCCGCGGTCGCTGCCGAACTTCGCGCGACACTTGCCGTCGTCGGCGAGCTGTGGGCTCGATACGAGAAGGCGGCTCGACGTCCGACCGCGTTTGGATCCCCCGCTGCGACCGATGCGGCGCTCCCCCAGAGCCGGTTCGTGTCGATCCACGCGGCGCAGTCCCTCGTGTCCGGACTCGACCACCTCGCCGCATGGCGAATGCTCGTCGAGGGCGGGACCCTCCCCATCGAGGCCCAAATGACTCTGCTCCGCGGGGCGCTGGAGGGCGCGGCTCGATGCCGATGGCTTCTGGACCCAACCGTCGACGCGACGACGCGCGTCGCCCGTGGCTTCGCTGCCAAGCGCGACGACTACCGCGAGCGTGGCAACTTCGAGAAGGCAGACGGGCGCGACCCGCGCGCCGACACCGGAGCGATGACCGCCGACGAGCGGCTCGCCGAGCTGGAGGGATGGCGCCAGCAGGCCGGGATTCCCCTCGTGTCGTTCGACCGCACGACGGACCTGATGAAGGTCTACCGGCTTGAGGGAATCTTCCGCACACTCAGCGCGGCCGCTCACGGTAAGGAGTGGGTCCTCGCTGCCGGAACCCTCGATGAGCGCTCGGATCCGCCGGCGCCGCCTGGGGTCGGTCACGGAGTCGTGAGTGCCAACGACCGGCTGGTGCTCGGCATGACCGAGGTCGTGGTCCTCGTGGTGACCCGGGCGGTCGCAGCGTTCGAGGCGTACAAGTCGCCTGCAACGGACCAGCATGGTGGGTGAGCGGGACATCGCCATCGGCATCGGGGGGCGCCGATACGCGGCGCGCCTGACCGCGATCGACCCGCCAGGCCCCGGAGACCAGACAGCGGTTGTCACGATCGCAGCGACGGATCTCGCCGCCGACCCTCCGGACCTTGCGAGTTCCGTCCGCATTTTCGCGTCGGGCAGTGTCGCCGCTCCGAGGGATACAGCTGTTCTCGGGGCACGTGATTGAGCTCGACCGCGGGAATGGTGGCCGCTGGAGACTCCGCGCCGGAAAGCTCGCAACGTGGGGGGGAGCGGATCACGGGTGCCGCGTCCTTCGGCCCCGACACCGGGCCTGAGAATCTTCTGGTCGCTGCATCGGACAACGGCACGCCGACCCGATCAGGTTCCCATGGGGAACTGGAAGCCAGCGAGCGAGCCGTTCATCGTGGCCGTTCCGATCGAAGGGATCGAATCCGTTGGCGAGCTCGGTGCTGGGCCCGTCCGGATCACGACCCACACGGACATCGGGCGCCAGTTCGGCGGCTTCGATCACCCGGGGGTTCGGTCGGAGTTCGACAGGACCGGTGTTCTCGGAGTCACCAGCGTCACAGCCCGCACCATGCACGAGGCGGAACAGCGTGGCATCTGGCTGATCCAGCGCGCTATCGATCTTATCGCCCTCGCTGCCCGATTTCTCGCTCGCCCGCTCGCCGTCCGGCGAGCTCCGTCCCTTCCGCCGCAGCCGCTCGCTTGAACGTCTCCGCCTCGTCCCAGTGGTTGGCGTGCGGGGCACCCTGACCGGCAGGCGCTGGATGCGCGGCTACACCTTCAAGTCCGTGGAGGTGCCGGTAGAGGGAAAGGTGATCTTGGGGCTTGAGGGCGCTATCGGCGCCATCGACGAGCGGATGACTGAGGCGATCAACGCGTGGCGCCGGGCGACCGCAGATGAGAAACCGACCTCCGCAGTCATAGCACTCGCCGAGGCGTGCGAGTTCTACGCCAACGGCATCGACGTTGCGCACATGTTCACAGAGCCTGAGCGGGTTGCGATCCGCGAGCGGGCGATCAACGATCTCGAAGGCGAGCGGCGCGAACGTGTCATCCGTCTGTTCGATCGGCTCAACGACCCGTCGTTCCGGACCCGGCTTGCAGCCAGTTTGGCCATCGACCAAGTGCCGCACAACACGGATGAGGTCGCTCTTCTGACGCGGCTGTACGGCCTGCGCAGCAAAATCCTCCACGGCGCAAGCCGAACCCTCCCCAGGGATGACGAGCTCAGAGAGGCGATCGCCCTCGTCAACCGCATGATCATGTTCCGCCTTTACCGCTTGGGTCGCGGGATGACAGGCTCGCCCGACCAATGAACCCTTCCCTTGCAGTCGTCCTACCCACCATATCAACGCCCGAGCCAGTCGACTTGAGCCGAACGGAACCCGTGGGTTGTGTCGTGTTCGATGCGGAGCGCCCTGATCCGGACTTTGAACCGCACTGGGTTTCGTGGAGACTCGAGTGATTGGGTTTCAGGCGGCCTCGCTCGCCTGTAGCCGCTGATGGTAGGCCGCCTCGAACTCGGCCGGCGGGATGTCGCCGCAGGCGCAGTGGAGACGCTCGCTCGTTCCACCAGGAGACCCAGGCCGCGGTCGCCAGCTCGACCTGGTCGGCCGTGCGCCAGGGACCCTGGGCCCGGATCAGCTCGGTCTTGTAGAGGCCGTTGACCGTCTCGGCGAGGGCGTTGTCGTAGCTGTCGCCCCGAGCTCCGACCGAGGTGACGACGCCCTCCTCGGCCAGGCGCTCGGTGTATCGGATGGCCAGGTATTGGACGCCGCGGTCGCTGTGGTGGACGAGTCCGGAGGTCGGCGAGGGCCTCGCGACCGCCGGCTCCAGATGGCCATCTCGAGCGCGTCGAGGGCGAGCTCGGTCCGCAGGCGAGCTCGACACCCGCCAGCCGACGATCCGGCGGCTGAAGGCGTCGATGACGAAGGCCGTGTAGGCGAAGCCCGACCAGGTCCAGACGTACGTGAGGTCGGCCACCCACAGGCGGTTCGGAGCCGGCGCGGCGAAGATCCGCTCGACGAGGTCGGCCGGCCGGGGCGAGAGCTCGGTCACGGTCGTGGTCCGGATCTTGCGCCGCACGGCGCCCGCGAGGCCGAGCGCGCTCATGAGCCGGGCGACCTGGTCGCGGCCGACGTTCTCGCCCTCGCGGCGGAGGGCCCGCCAGAGCTTGCGTGCGCCATAGACCGCGAAGTTGGCGCGGTGGACCGCGCCGATCGTCGGCCTTGAGTTCCGCGTCCGGACCGAGCGGGCCGACGGTGGCCGGCTGCGGGCGGCGTAGTAGGAGGAGGGGGCGATCTCCAAGGCCGGCAGATCGGCTCGACCCCGAACGAGCGGCCGCTGCTCGTCGATGTAGCGGGTCATCTCGACGAGCGGCGGTCGAGCTCCGCCCCGAAGAAAGCTGCGGCGCTCTTCAGGATCTCGTTGGCCCGCCGGAGCTCGCGGTTCTCCCGCTCGAGCTCGACGATGCGGGCGCGCTCCTCGGTCGTGAGCCCGGCCCGCTTGCCGCCGTCGATCTCGGCCTGGTGGACCCAGTTGCGCAGCGACTCGGGCCCGATGCCGAGCTGGTGGGCGACCCGGGTGACGGCCCCGAAGCGCTCACCTCGCTCGCTCGGGTCTCGATGACCATCCGGACGGCCCGCTCTCTGAGCTCGGGCGGGTACCGCCGCTGGAACGGGCTGCTGCTGTGCTCTGCCATGACTCCATCTTCCTCCAAGCGATGGA
>CAVWSU010000020.1:0-17479 GCA_963757865.1 uncultured Chloroflexia bacterium | reverse complement strand
CCGGCGGGCCTCCTCATCGCCGAAGTCTCGCCGCCCTGACCACCCCGCGTAGTCGAGACCCGCGTACACGGCGACCCGCTCGCCCAGAGGCGCCCAGCGTCCGATCTCCCGAGCCAGCGGATCGCCCCAGCCCCCGTCAAGGTTGACGATCGCGGCGACGCCCGCATCGTCCATCACGTTCACGAGTCGGCGGCCGAGCGCATCGCCCACGGTCCCGAAAAGGGTGTGGGCCCCAGGTGGTTGTGCGCGTCGATGACCGGGAACGCGGACGCGCCGGAGGACCCGCGTGGCGAATCCGGAGCCGGGACACCGGCCGGTAGTCGGTCAGCAGGAGCGCCGGGGCGACGTCCGGCCCCGGCACCCTCCCAGGCGACTCGAGCGGCCTCCCGCCCGGTTCCATCGGCTTCACCCCCGCGCCATCCGATCCGCTCCCTACACTCCGACCATGTGCCGCATGCCCAGGCTGTGGTACCGCTCGACCCAGGCAGGTCGGTCCGGGTCGGCGCCCCTCGCGCGGGCCAGGGCGAAGGCGAGGAGGGCAACCGGCGCGACGGCCGTCAGCGGGGACAGATCCTCGGCTGCCGACGGGTCGAGCGGGAGATGCAGCGCGTCGGGAATGGCCGGGCCGCGTCCCGCGTCTGGGCCCGGGGTTGCCAGGCCGGGCTCCGCGTCCGCTCCCGGGCCGACCTCGACCACCGTGGCCCCCCACGCGAGCGCGCGGCGGGCCACGTCGAGCGTCGCCTCACGCCCCTCACCGGTCGGGGCCAGCGCGACGACCGCCGAGCCGGGACCCACGATCGTCGCGGCCCCCGATGCCATCTCCCACGACTCGGCCGCCTCGGCGTGGACGAGGGCCATCTCCTTGAGCTTGAGGGCCACCTCGGCAGCGGCAGCGGCAGCGGTCCCGCCACCCACCACGAACAGGTGCTCGCAGCCCGAGAGCCTTTCGACCACGAGCGAGACGCGCGGCTCGGCAGCGGCGACGGCCGACTCCACGTGGTCCGCGGCCTGCGCGAGGGCGTCCCGTGTCTCCTGGGAGGCACGCTCGCCGAGCAGTTCGGCCACGACCAGCAGGGTCGCGGTCAGGGTGGATGCGTACGTCTTGGTCATGACCGGGACCCGGCTCGGACCGCCGGCCGACAGCACGGCGTAGTCCGCGAGCCGCTCCAGGCTGCTGCCGGGGACATGAACGATACCCAGGGTCGGCAGGCGGCCGCGGAGCTTGTCGACGAGGGCGATCACGTCGCGGAACTCGCCCGACGCCGAGATCCCGATCATGGCGTCGCCCGGGCCGAGGGCCGGAAGGTAATGCCGGAACTCGCCCGCGGGCAGCGCGATGACCGTGGGCTGGTCGGCGGCCGCTCGGTGCCGGTACCAGGTGGCGGCCGCGAGCGCGGAGTGGTAGGAGGTGCCGTTGCCGATGACGTAGATCCGGCGCGTCCCTGCGGCCCTCAGGGCGTTCGCGGCGGCACGCGCCGACGGCAGGCTGGCGGCGAGGGTGGCGCGGATGGCCTCCGCCTCGCCCCGGATCTCGGTCGGGATGATCCCCTCGATCACGATGGACCGGTCCTCCTCTCGCGTGGTCTCTCGCTGGCTCTCAGCCCATCGCTGGTCCGTGGGACTTCGGCGGCGCGCAGCGTTTCGCCGGCGGTGATCACGCGCACGCCGTGCATCTGGAGCGTCACCACGTCGGCGCGGTCGACCCCCGTGTCCGTCACGACGATGTCCACCTGGTCGAGACCGAACACGAACCCGGGGGCCACCTGCGCGAACTTGGACGAATCGGCAAGCACGACGCATCGACGCGCCGCCTGCCGGAGCGCACGGTCGGTGAGGATCTCCGGGATCGAGTCGTTCATGAGGCCGCGGTCCGGGTCGATGGCGCCGATGCCCATGAAGAGCGTGTCAGCACGCAGCTCGCGGAGTGCCAGCTCGGCCAGGTGGCCCAGTGTCGAATGCATGCCGGGGCGGACCACGCCCCCCAAGACCACCAGCTCGATGCCGTCCCGGTCGAGCAGGAGCGTCGCCACGTCGAGCGCGTTCGTGATGACGGTGAGGCGGCGGTCCACGAGGCAGCGCGCGAACTCCAGCGTGGTCGAGCCACTCGCGATCGCGATCGTCTGCCCGTCCTCGACCAGGGCGGCCGCGGCCGATGCGATCGCGCGCTTGGCGGCAGCTGCCGGGTCCCCAGCGAGGCGGACCAGGACCGGCTGCGGCAGTGCCGCCCCGCCGTAGGTGCGGACGAGCATCCCGTCGCTTGCCAGTCGCGCCAGGTCGCGCCGGATGGTGGACGGGGTGACGCCGAGGTCGCGCGCCAGAACAGACACGCTCGCACGCCCGTCCTCGCGGAGGCGATGGACCAGCCGGCTCTGGCGCTCTCGGCGCGTCATGCACGCATGCTTGCTCGTTCTTCTGCGCACGTCAACCCAGTATTCCGCGCGAAACACGCAGACGGTGGCATTGTCCGCGCACCTCCGCTCGGGGTAGCATCCGCGCCGAAACCGACGAGGTGACCGATGTCAAGCCTGCTGGGAACGCGCCGCGGCCTCGATGCGTGCGCGTCGCCGCGGGGGACCTTCGCGGTCCTCGCACTCGATCACAGGCAGAACCTGCGACGGGAGCTCCACCCGGAGGCGCCCGGAGACACGACCCTCGACGAGATGGTCGCGTTCAAGCGGACCGTCGTGCGCGCCCTGGGCGAGCACGCCACGGGCGTCCTGCTCGACCCCGAGATCGGGGCGGCCCAGTGCATCGCGGACGGGTCCCTCCCCGGCCGCGCGGGGCTCCTCGTGGCACTCGAGGCGACCGGGTACACGGGCCCGCCAGGGGCCCGGCGCAGCCAGGTCCTCCCGGGCTGGTCCGCGGCACAGGCGAAACGGATGGGGGCGGACGCCGCGAAGCTCCTCGTCTACTACCATCCCGACGCCACGACCGCGGCGGAGCAGGAGGCGCTCGTGGCGGACGTTGCCGGAGCGTGTCGCGCGGCCGACCTTGCCCTTTTCCTGGAGCCCCTCGGATACGACCCCGCGACCGGCGGAT
Organism: uncultured Chloroflexia bacterium; assembly: GCA_963757865.1. Lineage (GTDB taxonomy): Bacteria > Chloroflexota > Limnocylindria > Limnocylindrales > CSP1-4 > JAJYNJ01. Next base: position 14,440 of record CAVWSU010000020.1, on the reverse strand, counting down.
CGCTCACGGGCGACGCGCGCCGGATGTGCGTGGTGCGCACGGCGGAGCGGCTGACGGCGCTCGGCGCGGACGTGCTGAAGGCCGAGTTCCCGTACGACGCGGCCGTCACGGACCGGGGGGCGTGGGTCGACGCCTGCCGTGAGCTCGACGAGGCCTCGAGGGTGCCGTGGGTCCTGCTCTCCGGCGGCGTGGACGACGCAACGTTCGAACGGCAGGTCGAGACCGCCTGCGGGGTGGGAGCGTCCGGGGTCCTGGTCGGCAGGTCGGTGTGGGCCCCGGCGGCCACGCTGCCGGCCGGTGAGCGCGACGCGTGGCTGCGCGACGAGGGTGTGCGCCGACTGGAGCGGCTCGTCCGGTTGGCCGAGGAGTCCGGTCGGTCCTGGCGCGAGCGGTCGTCGCCCGCGGCTCGCGTGGCGGAGCCGGGCGCAGGATGGTGGCGGGAGTACGCGGGATGAGGCGCTCGGCCCGCAGTTCGTCCCGACCGTTCGACCTGCTGGTGATCGGCGACATCAACCCCGATGTCATCGTCCGCGCCCCCGACCCCCGTCCCGCGTTCGGGCAGACCGAACGCTGGGTCGACTCCATCGACCTCGTCGTGGGCAGCTCGTCGGCCATCACCGCCTGCGGCGCGTCGCGGCTGGGCCTGTCCACTGCGATCGGCGGTCTGGTGGGCGACGATCCGCTCGGCCGTTTCATGCTCGCCGAGCTGGCGTCACGGGGGGTCGACGTATCGTGCGTCCAGGCTCGACCCGAGCTCGTGACCGGCGCGAGCGTCATCCTCTCGGCGCCCGCCGACCGGGCGATCCTCACGGCACCGGGCGCGATCCCGCTCCTTCGCGCGCGCGATGTCCCGGCCTCCATTCTGGGACGCGCGCGCCACGTGCATGTCGGCAGCGTCTTCCTGCTCGACGCGCTCCGGCCCGACCTGCCAGGGCTCCTCGCATCGGCCCGCGAGGCCGGTGCGACGACCTCGGTCGACACGAACTGGGACCCGCACGACGACTGGGACGGCGGCCTTGCCGCGGTTCTCGCGGAGACGGACGTGTTCCTGCCAAACCGCGAGGAGGCGACGCGCATCACCGGGCTCGACGACCCGGCCGACGCCGCACGATCGCTCGTCGCCGCGGGGCCCTCCGTCGTCGCGGTCAAGCTCGGGCCCCAGGGCGCCCTGGCGGCGACCGCACGCGGGACACTGCACCGGGTCTCGGCGCTCCCCACCGAGGTCTGCGACACGACGGGCGCCGGCGACGCGTTCGACGCCGCGTTCATCGCGGGCTGGATCTGGCGCTGGAGCGTACCCCGCACGCTGGCCCTGGCATCGGCGTGCGGGTCGCTGTCGACGCGAGGCATCGGCGGTGTGGCCGGGCAACCCACGCTGGCGGAGGCGCAGGCGGCAGTCGACACGCTGCGTCACGGCGCGCCGGGCCCGCCGTGACCGCCTCCGGATCCCTGAACGAGGGCACCGGGCAGGATCGTGGCGACCCCGCCATCCGCCGGCTGGTCTGCGTTTCGGCCAACGCGGCGGTCGACCGGATCATGGTCGTGGATCGCCTTAGCCCGGGCGAGATCCATCGCGCGCAGCTGTTGTCCGTGCTGCCCGGAGGCAAGGCCCTCAACGTCGCCCGGGCCGCGACGCACCTGGGGCTGCCGGCGAGCGTGGTCGCCGTTCTCGCGGGACGTGCCGGGGACTGGATTGCGGACGAGCTCGCGGCGCGGCGGATCGCCACGCGCCGTGTCGCCGTGCGCGGGGAGTCGCGCACGTGCACGTCCGTGCTCGACCGCGCCACGGGGCTGCTGACCGAGTTCTACGAGGCGGGGGTGACGGTCGACGCGGGAACGTGGGACGCGCTGGAGCGGGCGCTCGTCGACGAGCTCGCCACCGGCTCGGCGGACGCGCTGGTGGTGCTGGCCGGCTCGCTGCCTCCCGGGGCGCCTGCCGACGGTTACCGGCGCCTTGCGGCCCTGTCGGCGGAGCGCGGTGCGACGGTGGCCCTCGACGCGGGGGCCGGGTCACTCCGGGTGGGCCTCGCCGCGCGCCCTTGGCTCGTCAAGGTGAACGCCGGGGAGGCTGCCGCCGCGCTGACCGCGGACGGCGGCGGCGAGGACCCGGCCACCACGAGGATCGCGCCTCAGCAGGACGACGGCGACCGGGACGCATCCCTGCGGGCGGCTGCCGCCATCCGCTCCCGCGGGGCCTCCGTCGCGATCCTGACCCTCGGTGCGGCCGGTGCGGTCCTCGCCTGCGAGAGCGGCACGTGGCGAGTGGGGCCGTCGCCGGAGCGCGGCCCCTATCCCGTCGGGAGTGGGGATGCGTTCCTCGCGGGCTTTGCCGCCGGCGTGGCATCCAGCCTGGGGCTCCCGGAGTCCGCGCGGTGGGCCGCGGCCGTGGCATCGGCGCACGCCCTCGTGCCCGGGCAGGGCGAGTTCGACCTCTCCACCGCGGAGCGCTTCCGCGCGCGCGTCACGCTCGAACGGGTCGACTGACCAGGTCGAGCACTGCCGCGACGGGGCGAGCCTACTGCCGAGAAAGGGGCGGCGCGCTGAACGCTGGGCTCAGGCGGCCAGGGGTCACCGACGGCCGCCGTTCCCACCTGCGCAGGTCGCGAACTCCGCACCCCCAGGGCATCGCGAGCGGCAACTCCGGGACACTCAGGTCGCTCCGCTCGGTGTGACTCCTCTCGCCCCGACCAGTCTTACGCACTTCCACCCCGAACTCGCCGCTCATCGCGGCTGCCCAGCCTCGGGCTTCGGCCTCCAGAACGGGGTACAGCCACACCTCGTTGGGGCCGAGGACCTCCACCTGTTCGAAGAGCGCCTGCAGGATCCTGTGCTTCGTCGCCGGTTCGGCTTCGTCGTAGAGCGACTGGATGCTGGCGAGCGATTCTGCAATTTCGCGCGATGTGATGGGCATCACGTCCATCGCCGTGGCCTCCACCCCTTCGCGGTCGAGGCGCTCCATCGTAGCCTTCCACGCAGTCACGTCCCTGTCCACCTCTAAGCGACTGGTGGCCTGCTGCCGCTCTCGTCGGATGCGGGCACGCTTGAACTCGTCTGGCAAGGGGGCGGGCTGGTCCCCGATGGCGCCCTCGACCTCGGACGGCAGGATGGAGTCGACGATCAGCAGATCGGCCCCTGTCGCGCGCACGGCGAGTCCGATGGCTTCGGCAGAGTCCCAAAACAGACGCCCGGCGTAGGTCGGCCCGAGGTCGGGCGGTTCGATATAGGCCACGCGCGACCGTTCGCCCCCAAGGCCGGACACACGTCGGGCCCATTCGCGCGGCCGCCGCTCGGCGTCATAGATGAGCGGCTTCATGCCGAGGCGCAGGGCCTCGACTGCAATCCACGCGCCGGTCGTGCCCTTGCCAACGCCCGGGGCAGCGTAGGCGAGTGTCGGGCCCGCAGGCTCCAGCATGCCGAGGATCAGCGGTCCGGGCGGCTCGTCAGAAACGTCGGCCAGCGTGCGCCACGTGGGCGCTGTCGACCGCCTCCCGCCGGACTGGGAGCCAGCCCACCTGCTCTCCGGCGGCCCGGTGTACGGGACCTGCGGCAGGAGCGGCACGTCCGCCGCGGCGTAGGTCTGCACGAAGTCCGCCGCATCACCGTGGTCGGGCGCGTCGGGCCACTCGATGAAGGCCACCGAACCGGCCACCCCATCGAGCCGGGCCGCGATGCCCTCCATATGCGGGGTCGGGAACTGCGCGACTCCGGCGAACGTCTCGCTGGGTACCGGCTCCGACGATGATCGGGCCCACCGCGCAGGAGCAGTCGCCATGTCCACCACGTCACGGTTCCTCGGAATGGGGATCGCCCTCGGTCTCGCGGTGGGCCTGCTCGTCGGTGTCGGACTCGCGCAGCCGGGTCGAGTGGCCGCCACGACGCCGTCGTCGGCACCGAGCATCCCATCAACGGGCACCGCCATCGGCGCGCCTGCTGGGCTCCCGACGGTCACGTCCGGTGGGTCCACGGGCACGGGCGTCGCCTCCTCGGGCACGGCCATCGCGTATCCGTACTTCGCCGGGTCTCCGGGGATCGCACCGGATCACACCATCGTCGTGACCGGTGTCGGCCAGGCCGACATGCAGCGCGACGGCTCCGACCGCGCCGCCGCGCAGAAGGCCGCCCTCGGGGCTGCCCTCGCAGACGCGGAGGCGCAGGCCACCGTGATCGGGTCCGCAACCGGCCTCTCGATCAGCGGCGTGCTGTCCGTGAGCGCCTCCGTATCGCCCAGTTACGTTGCGGTCCCACTCATCGCCAACGGACCGGAGACGCCCGCATGCGTCCCGGGCGCACCAGAGAAGGGACCGCAGGCCACCGGCGTGACGATCATGCCGCAGCCGGTCTGCCCACCGGGGCCGCAGCCGGTCTATCAGCAGACGCTGCAGGTGTCGGTGACCGTCGCGTACCGCGTCGGCTGAGTGCGCGATGGAGCCGCGCGGACCGAGTACCGTGTGGACGACGTGACGAAGATGCTGGGGCGTCGTTGGTTGCCGGTCGCCTCCATCGCGTTGGCCGCTGTGGTCGCCATTGGGTGTGAGGCCAGCCCACCGCCCGGCCTCAGCATCGTCAACGGCACGACGCTCACGGTGACGCTGGTGGTGAACGGCACGGCCGTGGGCACATTCGCGCCGGGGATCGAGCGCGACCCCATCCCGGCCAGCGACCTGCCCGCCCTGCCGTGGAACGTACAGGCGCGCTCGCCCAACGGGCGGCTGCTGGCTACCATGACCATGCACCCGGGCGACGCGTCGGAGACGCAGGGCTACGGTGTGCGCGTGGACCTGTCCTGCGGTCGGCTCGACATCTGGTCCGGCCCGCCCATGATCGGACCGGCTCCCGGGACCGGCTCGCCCGGCGATTGCGCGCCCTGAGCCGGGGCACGTCGGGGAAGGTCGCTGGGCAGTGAGGCACCAGATGCGTGTCGGGATCGGGGCGCGCCTCCCGCGGCACTGGGCGGTAGGCGTGGCTCTCACGGCCATCTTCGTCGTGGTCGTGATCATCTCGACGCTGGAGCAGCAGGCCCAGCCGCATATCCCGACCGGTCCGGAGAGTTTCATCGTGGGGACGTTGACTGCCGGACCCGTCTGCCCCGTCGAGTCCCGCCCGATCTCGCCGCCCTGTACGCCACGACCCGTGTCGGGAGCCGTGATCACGGTGTCGACGGCCGATCAGGGCGAGTGGGCGCGCGCTACCTCCGGACCTGACGGCCACTACGCCATCACGCTCCACGGCTATGGGACGGTCACCGTCACGGCGCTGCCGGTTCGGGGTCTCGCGCACGTCCCGGCTCCTGTCGCGGTCACCCTTGACCCGGGCCAGACCGCGCGGGTCGATCTGCAATACGACACCGGTATGCGCTGAGCGAGTGATGACGAGCGGCAGGCCCGGGGGACCCTGTCCGGTGCTGGCCGTCACCGTCAGAGGCGGCTGATGCGAAGCAGCGCGTTCCTTCCCCTCGCAGCTGCGCTCGTCGCGGTAACGCTCGGGGCATGTGGCGCGTCGTTGTCCCGTCGGACACGAGGATGCCGCCCGGCAGGAAGACAGGGCGGGCTGTGGACCGCCGCCGGACACCAGCCCGGCTGCCACGGGGGGACCCAGCGCACGTCCTGCAACGGCCCGGCGAACCCTGCGGGACGGTCGATCTCGACGCGCACCGTCTGCGCCGACTCGTTGCGGATCGCGATGTCGCCTACCGGGCGCTCCAAGGTCGGGAAGCACGCCGTCACGAGCGCCGACACGACCCCGAGGACCGCGATGCCCGGCCACGCGCGGACGTCGACGCGTCGCAGCGTCGGGTTGGGCGTCCCACGTCCTGTGCCCGTATCAGGGCGACGACGCCGCATCGATCTTCGGCGGGCGCGGCCCGCCATGCACCTCATACGGGCGTGAGGATGCCCGGCGCAGGTGGGCTCGTCACGACCACCCACGCAAGCGCGAGCAGGCCGATGATGCACGCCAAGATGAGCACCTCAATCACCAGCCGACGCAGCGCTGCGATCCCTCGGCGCCATTCCCAGGGCGACCAAGGAGTGCGCAGTCGACCTCTTCTCATCGCAGCCTGAGGTCCACCAGCGCGTCGAGCACGCCCGGCGCGGTCGATCCCGTCGTGAGCAGGCAACTGGATCCGTCGGGCGCCCACGCGACGGGGAATCCCGGACCGCCGGAGTCGACCGGCACGGAGAGGTTCAGGCTCGCCGTTCGAACGGTCACCGCCAGCCCCGGCGGCTGTCCCTCGGGCAGGATGGCCACGTCGTCCAGGCTCGGTCCCCAGACCGGGTACCCGCGCGGGAGGCTGCTCGCGGCGATGGTCCCAGAGGCGCCCCACAGCATCGTCGTCCCGTCCGGCTCCGTGATCGCAAGGCGGTTGTCGGGCGTCCAGCGGGCGAAGCTCTCCGGAACATTCACGGGCGTGACGGCGCCGGTGGAGAGGTCGAAGACGAGCACGCCCTCGGCGCCGTAGATGCCCGCCGCCACGTAGCGGCTGTTCGGACTGAACGCGATCCCGCCCTGCAGGTTGATCGGGTGATCGCGGAACGAGCGCACCTGTGCCCCGTCGGGGAAGCGCAGCACGTGGAGGTAGCCGAGGATCGGACCCCCCGTGCTCGCGAGCACGGGTCCGCCGGTTGATCGAACGGTCTCGGTCGACTCCGTGACCGCGACGAGGCGCCCATCGGGCGACCATGCCGCAGGCGAACCGGGGGCCGTGATCATCGCCGACAGGCGGCCACTGGCCCAGAACTGGAAGTCGGTTCCGGCGTAGGCATAGGGCGGCGGAGCGCGCCGGAGGAGGGCAGCGCCGTGTCCGTTGGCCAGCAGGCCGCCGAAGCGCCCCGGAAGCTGCTCGACGAGTCGGCCCTCGCTCGTCCATTCGCTGACTGTGCCCTCGGCGGCATCGTTGGGCGTGGTCTGGTAGACGAGCAGGTGCGTCCCGTCGAGCCAGCCGAAGTCGAAGCCGGGGATGGAGCCGAGCACGGTTCCGTCCGGCGCGAACAGGTCAACTCTCCCCGTCCCCACTGTCTGCCCGAGCGCCTCGGCCGCCACGGCGCTGCCGTCAGGCGACCACGTCACAGCGCCGAACGAGAAGGCTCTGTCGAGGATGGTCGTGCCGGGCGGGAAGGTCAGGACGGGGGCGGTCGACTGAGGCATGGGAGATGAGGCGCGCCCCGAGGACGATGCCATCGACGGTCCGGGCGTGATGGCCGACGCTGGCCCCTCCGTAGGCGCGTTCGACGGTGCCCGGCTGCCGCACGCAACGAGGAGCATGGCGACCACGCAGGTGACCGCCCCTTCGCGCGTCCGATGATGTATCACCCTGTCTTCTCGGGGTCATGCACGGGCGGGAGAGCCACCCAGCCGATGGGCAAGACGGCATACATCTCGGCGCACGCGGCGACGCGTTCGTGGTCGCTCGTGGTGGAACTGTGAGGCGTGCGGGCAGGGACCGTCAGTGCTCCGCCTCCTCGGCGGCATCCGCCTCCGCCTTCGTTCGATGGATCGTGCCGGGTGCGTGCTCGGGCGGTGCGTAGACCGTGTACAGCTGCAGGTCCTCTGACCCCGTGTTCACGAAGTTGTGGCGGGTCCCGGCCGGAACGAGCACGAGTCGACCGGGCATCACCGGACTGTGCTCGCCGTCGAGGATCGCCTCGCCCTGTCCCTCGACGAACACGAGCACCTGATCGACGCCGTGGTGCGTCTCCTCGCCGATCTCGCCGCCCGGCGGGATGCGCATGACCACCACCTGCGCGTTCCGGCCGGTCGCCAGCACCTCGCGGAACCAGCGGTTCTGTTGGGTGAGGGCGACGATGTCCTCGTTGAAGGCCACGACTGCGCCCTCCTTCCATCCTGCGGTCAAGGCGATGGTGGCGGGGCACGCCTCCTCCAGCAAGAGCCATCCGTCGCTCGCCACGCGCAGGCACACCCGGGCGGTGGCCGAGCTCAGCCGTGCAAGCGGTGCCTGATCTCCCGCTCGTACTCAGGGAAGTACTGCCCGATGGCGGAGAGGTCGAACTCCCGCAAGATCGACTCGTTCGGCTCCGGCCCGCCTACTTCTTCGCCGGGAGGGTGCGGGTGAACGTCGCCGCCCGCTCCAACCATGCCAACAGCGCCGACTCGTCGGCGAACACCTGCGGCGCAATGGACATATACCCCTTCATCGCGTGCGGTATCTGACGCTGGTGACGCGTGGATTCATGCCCGTCGACATAGCGATGAGCGTGGTCGATCGGACGGCGCGGTCCATTCGCTCATGGTGCCGCGCCTGCGCGACGATGTGCGCCGACGGAACATGCATGATCGGCGCCGTTTCCTGTTCCGAAGCGCCATGATTTGATATAATCATTTCGAATCTGGCGTGAGCTCGAGGGACCGGGTGAGGAGGCGCGGCGATGGGTCGAGACAGGGGCAGTTCTCATTCCTTCATCCCCATCCCTCGCCCGATGATCGACGGGTTGCGGCTCGTCAGGCGTTCGGACGGTCTCCACCTCGCGAGAGCGACCACGACGCTCTCCAAGGAGGTCTGCGCGCTCTGCTTGTATGGGCCAGCAAAGGTGCGCGGCCTGGGTAAGCACACGGCCAGATACGCGGCCGACGTGATCGCGTCGGAACTCGGGCGGATCCGACGCCGTGGGGGCTGACAGGATCGGCCCCGGTCAGAGGCCGCCGTCTCGGCTGTGCCATACAGCTGGCACGGCCGCATCGGAACATGGCGATGACATGGACGAGCAAGAGGAGGCGATCTCGCGGCAGGTCGACGAGCTATCCGATCTGGACGAGGTCGGCCTCTCGACACAGCTCCTGTTCTCGATCCCGCTCTTGCGAGCATTCGTCCAGGCGGTCGCCGAGTCGGACGGTGACTGGAACTTCCTGAACGTCTCGGCGAGATCTGGCGCATGGGTCGGCGTGGCCCGTCGTTCGGACGAGGACGGGCTCCTCGTCTCGACAAGCAGCGGGAGCCGGACACCGGAGCCGTATCCGGCGGCCATCCACGAAGCACTGGTCGGACATGGGTTCCGCTTCGTGGCGGAGCACGAAGGCTACCTGCGGTTCATCAACTTCGACACGGACGACGCGTTCGAGGACCTCGCCCGACTGATCGTCGGCACGCTGTCTCACGCCTGGCGCACACCTATGGACGACCACATTCGCGTGCAGCTCCAGCTCTCGCTGCCGCCCAGCACCGAGGGAGTCACGCGGTGAACGATCGCGTGTTAGGGACGACAGACCGGGGCGATGGCGCCACCCGGGCGTCACCCCAGGCACGAGGCAGGAGGTAGGGTTCGTGGCACGGTTCGAGGTGGTCGACTCGCGCACGGTTCGCGGTGCGGATCGCCGCGAGTACGACGTGCTCGAGGCGATCGCCGGGCTTCCGTGGGTACGCCAGCTCTGTCCACAGATGCCGCATGAGTACGTCGTGCAGGGCAAGTCTGACCCGCTCCATTACGCGGTCCTCGAGGCGATGGTGAGGCCCGGCAATCCCGAGAGCTACCGGGCCTACTTCCGCGGATACCAGAGCGCGATGCGCTACTGGGAGGCACCGGACGGCCTGCGCTACTGGTCCACCCGCTTCATGCTCAACCGCTGCGAGCCTGACAGCGTCGAGGCCCTGCGGCGTGTCGATGAGGGCGCCCGGGCCATCAGGGACTGGGATGGTCCCCCATGGGCACCCAATGGCAGCGGCATCTACCAGCGAGACGCCAAGGGTCGCTGGTGGCCCACTCTGACGGCCCTGGCGCACGGCTATCAGCCGTGCAGGTCCTGTCAGCGCAGACCCGCGGGCTTGGACATCTGATCAACCGATAGCGATTGACGCTGCCTAACCAGACGGAGCGCCAGACCCGGACTCCAAGCTCGGCACAACGAGCCACCCCTCCGCCCGCCCCCGGTAGATCAGCTGCTCGGTGGTTAGGCCCGAGCGCGCTCGCAGGTCGGCGAGGTGCCGCTTCGCCGTGCTCGGCCGGACTCCCACGCGCTCCGCCGCATCCGCCACAGACCCTCCGGCCGCCACGAAGGCAGCGAGGACGTCGACCTGGCGGGCGGTCGGCGTCCGCGGGAGCGAGCCGCGCAGATGGCCGACTCTCACCTGGGGGCGGCTCACAACGGGATCGTCCTGCAGGACGCGGGTGGGCGGATGCCCGTTGTCGGAGGTGCGGATCACGCGGCGCCCTTCGTCGCGCTCTTGACGGTGTCGTGGACGCCCATGGCGATCTGGGCGATCCCGAACCAGGCCAGGAACGCGGCGAACAGGGCGGTCGGGGTGAACACACCGACCGAGACCACCGCGACGGTGATGAGCACCGCGGACAGGACAAAGGCGAGGGTGGGCTCGCGGTCCGCCTGTATCCACGGCCCGATGACCACAAGCTGCTTGAGGATCGCGATCAGGCCCGTGATGAGGGCAGCCGAGGCGGTGGCGCCGGCGGCCGTGAGCACGACGGCGAAAGTCAGATCATCCATCGGGCGCTCCTACTTGACGAGCCGGGTGTAGCCGCGGGCGACCCAGCCGGACCGGGTGCCGACCTTCACCTCGAGCCAGTCGGTCCGGGCGACGCCGTTCACCCCGTACCTGCCGCCGTACTTCTCGAGGCGCGTGGTGGCCACGTCGCGCCCGTAGGGGACCGAGGCGACCTTGGCCGCCGCGGTGCTCGGGGCCTTCCGCACGTTGAGGCTGGGCCGCGCCAGGACGTCGACCGTGTGCGCCCAGGCGATCGGGTGCTCGATCGCGTCGACCGCCTTCCACGCGCCGGACAGGTGCGGGACCAGGTACTCGGGCATCCAGCAGTCGCCGGCGACGCCCCAGTCCGTGCCCCACGAGTTGCGCAGGCGGAGGCCCCGCGCGTCCCAGCCGTAGGCGACGATCGCGTGCCCGCCGACCTGCGTGTCGGGCCTGGGCAGGACGCCGGCGGCCGGGCGGAACCAGGAGCGGTACCAGGGGGTCGAGAGCACGATCGGTCCTAGGTCGTAGATCGCGGCCTTGATCGTGGCGACGTCCCGCGGGACGGCGTAGTACGCAGCGATCCGGTGGTCGCTGGCGTCGCCGACGCCGGTGACGGGATAGCCGGCCGTCCGCATCCGTTCCATCGCGGCGCGGACGTAGGCGCCCGCTGGGGTGCCGCCGATCTCGGCGAAGAAGCGCGGGCTCGTCGAAGTCGAAGTAACGCTCCTGGTCGCGCTGGTCCTGCCAGGCCTTCATCGCGCTCGACGAGTAGGCGACGCACATCGGCGTCGCGTGCTGGTCGAGGACGGGCGGCATCTCCGGCGCGGCGTAGGACGCCGGCAGGACGACGGAGGCCGTGAGACCCTCGGCCGCGTACAGCGCGGAGACCGGGTAGTCGCGCTCGTCGGGCGGGTCGGGCAGGGCACCGAGGCCGTACGGGGAGAGGTCGTCGGTCACGGGATGCCTCCGTTCACGGCATGGCCGACGGTGGCGAGGACCTGGAGCGCGACGGCCACCAGCGAGACCAGCGACGCGCCGAGCGCCCAGCGGGCCAGCACCAGCGCGCCGTCGGCGCGGTTCTGCCAGGCGAGCATCCGGTCGAGGTCGCGGTCGTGCCCGTCGAGGCGGGCGTAGATCGAGTCGGCGCTGCGCTGCATGGCGGCCCGCCGCTCGACGCCGAGCGCCTGGTCCCGCGCGATCGAGTCGACGGTGGCCTTGAGGCCCCGGATGTCCTCGCGCATCTCGAGCAGGAGCTCGCGCTGCGTGATGCCGGTCGAGCCGGGATCTTCACCGCTCAAGGGGCGGTGACGGCGCGGGCGTACCCGGGGTCGCAACAGGCCTGGGGGCCCGGGAGCCGGTGTGGATCGGACCAGCGCGCCGTCATGCGCCTAAGGGTCGCGCGGCGGCGGGCCTCGGCTACTACTTGGTCGATTGGGCCATGCACTCGGGGCCGGGCAGGCGCGGCTCTGGAGCGCCATTCGCTCCCCTGCTCTGCACCGGATGCTCCGCTCTCTCCGAAGGATGGCACGCGCACCAGGCGTCCGGGGGCCGCTACGGGCGGTGCCAACTGCCACCGGAAAGGACCGACGGCCCTATGCAGCGGAGGCGGACCGGAGTATGCGTCTCCCCAGTTGGCGGGAGGCTCTGACACGCGGTCCAAACCCGGCCGCCGGGACCGCGCCGAGCCACTGGCGAGACCGACCCGCGGGGAAGCGTCCCGGGAGGTTCTCGATGCGCCGAGTGCTGGCGCTCGTTGCCGCGATCCTGCTCGTGGCATCACTCGGTCCGTCGAGCGCCATGGCTGCGCCAGCGAGCCAACCGAACAGCTTCCACGGCGACTTCGACATGCTCGACCCGGGTTCCGGCGATGTTGTCGCGCACCTCGTCGTGGATCTCCTCGACACCACGGCATCGCGACCCGGTTCGGGGAGCATCGACATCAGGTGGGCGCCCGGCGGTTCGGTCGTGAGTTCCCACGGTGACATCACGGAAGTCTGGTTCGGCCAACAGCCCGACACCACGGACTGGGGAGCTATCCGGTGGGCTGGTGGCGGTGGCACGCTTTGTGACCGGACGACCGGCGGGACCTCGTGCGGGCCGTTCTGGGCGAACTTCAACGAGACCGTGGATCCCGCCTTCCTGAACTACGTGATCTGGTCCGCCCCCGGGACCGACACGTGGTACCAGATCGGCAAGGGCGACTTCGTCCTTAAATACCTCGGTCCCGCCGGGAAGGTCTCGGTCGCCCTCAGCGGGGCATCCGGGCCGATGCAGCCGGGGGCCAGCCGGGCCTTCCGGGCGACCGTGAAGGGCGCAGCCGACCAGTCCGTCTACTGGTCGGTCAAGGGACCCGACGGAGGCTCGATCACGCCAGAAGGCGTCTACACGGCTCCGGCGACGCCGGGCACTTACGCCGTGACGGCGACCTCACGGGCGGATGTGCGGGCGTCGGCCTCGGTGAGGGTCACGGTCACGTGCGGGACCCCGACCGCCGCGCCCGCCCTCGGACTGAACAGCAAGACGACGACCGGCGCGAAGTACGAACCTCCGGACGGCTACGCCTACTTCGGGTTCGCGTATCGGCTCTGGGAGGGTGACGCGAGCTGGGGCGACACGCGGCCCTTCGCCGCCCGGATCTGCGACGCGGTGAACGTCGAACTCGCCGGGAAGACCCCGACGACGCTCTGGGTCTGGGGGAGCTGGCCCGATCCCACCACCGGGTTCGCCGGGTCGTTCAGCGCCGCGAAGGCGGACATCGACCGGATCCACGCCGCTCTCGGGCCGACCGTCGTGCCGTACCTCCAGTGGAGCTTCATACAGCAGGAGTTCGGGACCGCACCGATCACGACGAGGGACGTCGCCTCGGGCGCGTATGACGGCTACATCCGCCAGTACGCCCGCGACGTGAAGAGCTATGGAGGGCCGTTGTTCATCGTCCCGTTCTGCACCGAGATGAACGGGAGCTGGTGGCCCTCGTGCAGCCCGAAGGCGAACCCGGCCCTGACGCGGGCGGACTTCGTGAACGCCTGGCGGCGGGTCGTCGGCATCTTCCGCCAGCAGGGCGTGACGAACGTCGCCTGGGTCTGGGCACCGGTGACGCCGCTCCCTGAGGGTCAGGACTGGGGTTGGGACAACGACTGGCAGGCGTACTACCCCGGCAACGCCTACGTCGACTGGGTCGGCTCCGACCTCTACGAGTGGGGCCAGCCGAGCTGGATCGACCCCGTCTACGCGTTCGCCGTCGCCCACGCGAAGCCGTTCATCCTCCCGGAGTTCGGGGTCCGCGGCGCGTACTCGGACTTCACCCATGCCGAGCACGTCCAGTGGCTCGCCGCGATGCTCGACTATGTCGAGAGCCACCCGAAGATCAAGGCGATGACCTACTTCAACTACAAGGGCTACCCGGACCCGACCTACGCGGAAGAGAACACCCACGTCTACCTCTACGACGACCAGGTCAACTACGTGCCCGACGTGAACGACGACGACCTCCGTCTGCTCGCGGGAGGTCCGGATATCCGTGCCTTGTACGCCGCCCAGATCAGCAGCCCGCGCTACGTCTCGACGGTGGTGGTCAGGTAGGCCATCTCGACGCGATCGTCGGGGCTGAGGACGGGACCGGGCGTCTCAGAGGGCGAGGCCTTACTACCAGGTTGACTGCTCGGTAGCTATTCGTCCGGCTGCGCCATACCCTCCGGCTCCGGCAGCCGCGAGGCGAGGACCCACACGAGCTGTGCCGTCGTCGTTGCGCCGACCTTCGACCGGGCATTCGCCAAGTGGTGCTTCACGGTCGAGTGGGACAGGCCGAGGCGGTGAGCTGCTGCCTTCTCCGATCCGGCGACGAGGACCGCGGCGACAATCCCGACCTCACGGTCGGTGGCGCGTCCGGCGGGGCGGGACGACCGACGCGTCATGCGCTGCGGGCCTCGAGGGTCACCGTCCGCTCCCGCGGCGTGGCGTTGACCATCAGGAAGCTGGGCGATCGCTGAGTTAGGGAGGGGCTATCCCTCT
>CAVWSU010000019.1:290000-868637 GCA_963757865.1 uncultured Chloroflexia bacterium | reverse complement strand
ACGGTGGACCGGTAGCCCCGCAGGGCCAGGTGATAGGCGCAGGTCATGCCGGCCGGGCCGCCGCCCACGATGGCCACTTTCTCACCCCGAGGCTCAGCCTGGGGCAGGGGGAATGTCCTCGACGTTTACGGTATCAGCCGCATAGCGCTTCAAACTGCAGATGGCCACCGGCTGGTCCAACTCTTTGCGGCGGCATTTTTCTTCACAGGGATGTGGACAGACCCGGCCCAGGACCCCCGGCAGCGGCAGCCGTCCTCCATGATAAGTTTCACCGCTTCCGCATACTTGCCCGCCTTGATCAGCTGGACATACCCCTGGACCGTGAATTTCAGCCGGACAGGTAATGGCGCAAGGCGCCCGGTCCAGCTTCTTCAATGGCAAAAGTCCCCGGAACGGCCTGGGGATAAAGCCGGGAAATGGCCTTGCTTTCCGCAACCCGACGTTAAACTCGTCGGGCACCCCCACCGGGCAGACCTTGGCACAGTCCCCGCAGCCGGTGCACTTGGCGGGGTCCACGTAGCGAGGCTCTTCTTCCACGGTTACCGTAAAGTTTCCCGGTTCGCCGGCAATGGCCTTCACTTCGGACAGGGTCTGAATCTGGATGTTCAGGTGCCGGCCGCATTCCACCAGCTTGGGGGAAATGATGCACATGGAGCAGTCATTGGTGGGGAAGGTCTTGTCCAACTGGGCCATGACCCCGCCGATGGCCGACTTCTTTTCCACCAGATGGACGAAAAAACCTGCATTGGCCAGGTCCAGGGCCGCCTGCACCCCGGCGACGCCGGCGCCGACCACCATTACCTTACCGACCGGATCCCGGCCATGCTCGACCCGTCGCTCACGCTCATCTGGATTGCTCCGAACGGGCACGCGGCCACGCACTCGCCGCAACCGTCGCATCGCGTCGTGTCGACGACCGCCACCTGGGGATCGAGTGAGGCGACGCCGCGCTTGAGTACGGCGGCCGCCTGGGCCGCGGCCGCCAGTCCGGAGGCGACGCTCTCCGCGGACGTCTTGGGGGACTGGCAGGCCCCCGCGATCAGCACGCCGTCGACGACGGTCTCCACGGGCCGCAGCTTCGGGTGGATCTCGTTGAGGAATCCGTCCCGGCCGACGGGCAACTTGAGCGTCGAGACCAGCTCGTCGTTCTGGCGGGGGATCATTCCAGTCACGAGGACCAGCAGGTCGGGTGCGACGGTCAGCTCCGCACCGGCCGTCAGCAGGTCGTGAACCGTGACCCGGATCTCCTCGCCGTCGAACGAGACCTGCGGCGGATCGTCGTCCCCGAAGCGCAGGTAGTACGAGCCCGTGCGCCGCGACTCGTTGAACATGACCTCGTTCCGCCCGTCGGTCCGCATCTCGCGATAGAGGTGGTGCTGACGGATGGCCGGATCGCGGGCCGCGACCAGCAGCGAAACATGGACCGCGGCGCTGCAGCAGTAGCGCGAGCAGTACGCGCGATCGGGCTCGCGACTTCCGACGCAGTAGATGTACGCGATGTCGCGGACCGGTCTGCCGTTGGCCAGGATGGGCCCGTCCGTCTCGTCGAGCTGTCGCCTGAACTGGGGCAGCGTCACCACGCCGGGCCGGCCGTAGCCGAACTCGCCGGCCGGTGGCTCGTAGGTGTCGAAGCCGGTCGCGACGATGATCTGGCCGACCGTGACCTCGGTGGTGTGGCCATCGGCGTCGATCGTGATCAGGTAATTGCCGAAGGTTCCCGACTTGCCGACGACGCGGGAGCCCGTGAAGACCTCGATCCCGGGCCGGAGGGCCATCTCGGCGCGCATCCGCCCGGCAAGCGTCCGCCCCACGACGCCCCTCGGGAACATCTCGCCGAGCCCGCCGACCCAGCCCCCCAGCCCGGCCTCACGCTCGATCACGTAGACGTGCATCCCGACGTCGGCCAGGCCGATGGCCGCGCGCATTCCCGCGACGCCGCCTCCGATCACCGCGACGGACGCCGTCGTCTGCACCTCGATCGGCTCGAGTGCTTCTCCGAGGCGAGCCCGTGCGACGCCGGCCGTGACGAGCCTGATCGCCTTCCTCGTGGCACCGGCCGGGTCGTCCGTGTGCGTCCACGAGCATTGCTCGCGGATGTTGACCTGCGTGACTCGATACGGATTGACGCCCGCCCGTTCGGCCACGCCTCTGAACGTGAAGGTATGCAGCTTGGGCGAGCAGCACGCGACGACGAAGCCGTCCAGGTGCTCTCTGTCGACGTCGTCGATCATCTCCTGCTGGTTCGTGTCCGAGCAGGTGAACATCGCGTGCCGGGCGACGCACACGCCCGGGAGGTCCCTGACGGCGTCGATCACGCGATCGGCGTCGACGTAATCGCCGATGTTGCCCCCGCACTGGCAGACGTAGACGGCGATCCGCGGCTCGTTCACGCCGACACCTTCCGGCCCGACGCCATGCGGCGGTCGAGATGTGCTGCGACCTGCACCGCCGCCGCCCCCGCATGGAGGATCGATTCGGGGATGTCCCTGGGACCCGAGACGGCGCCCGCGACGAAGACGCCGGGGATGCTCGTCGCCGCGGGGCTGTAGTCCTCGTCGACCTCGTCGATGTAGGCCCAGTCGTCGAGCGCGATCCCTGCGCCGTCGAACAGTCGCTCGACGCCGGCGTTCGGCTGGACGCCGACCGCGAGCACGACGAGGTCGTACTCCGCCTCCCTGATCCCGCCGCCCTTGCCGATCTCCTCGTACCGAAGGACGAGGTTGCCGGTCCCGGTCTCCCGGATGCTCGCGACGCGGCCCTTCGTGAAGCGGGCGCCCATCGCTTTGGCCTGCTCGAAGAACTGGTCGTAGCCCTTGCCCACCGCGCGCACGTCCACGTAATGGACCGTCACCTCGGCGAAGCGCAGGACGCCCATGATCAGTTGGTTCTGCTTCAGCGAGTACATGCAGCAGAACCGTGAGCAGAGCGGGTTCCCCACGCTCTCATCGCGCGAGCCTGTGCACATGACGTACGCGATGCGGGCCGGGATCCTGCCGTCGCCGGGCCGGAGGAGGCTCGTGTACGGCCTCGTGGGCGACAGGAGGCGCTCCATCTGCATGCCGGTGATGACATTCGGGAAGCGGCCGTAGCCGTACTGGGGCTTGAGGTCGGCCGGGAAGAGCCGGTAGCCGGTGGCGATGATGACCGCCCCGACGTCGAGGGACTGGTCCTCGCCGCGCATGTCCAGGTCGATCGCGTTGGCGGGGCAGGCCGTGATGCACTGCTGGCATTCCGAGCACACGCCACAGTCGAGGCAGCGTCCGGCGGCGGCTCGAGCCTCCGCCTCGGTGATCGGCGGCTCGAGCTCGGCGAAGTCGCGGGGCGCGGCGACGAGTGCCGTCGGCGGCAGGTGTGACTCGCGGACGGAGTGCGAGCGCTGCCGCGCCAGGACCTCGGTCCTGTCGACGACGCCCAGCCGGTCGTCGAAGTCCTCGAACGTTCCAACCTCGAGACCATGCAGCCAGCGGTCGATCATGAACGCGGCGCGCCTGCCCTGGCCGATGGCCCGCGCGATATCGCTCGCGCCCGTGACCACGTCGCCGGCGGCGAACAGCCACGGAGCCTGGCCCTGCAGGGTCCGCGGGTCGACGGCCACCTGCTCGCCCCCGAACGGCCCGGCCAATCCACCCGTTGCCGGCTCCCATGCCAACCGCCGCGACGACCACGTCGCATGGAAGGTCGAACTCGCTGCCCGGCACCGGCTCCGACCGGCGCCGTCCCGATCCATCGGGCTCGCCCAGGGTCGTCCGCACGCACCGCAGGCCGGTCGACGCATCCGTCCGCGCCGCCCCTGATCTCGATCGGCGCGACCTGGAACGTCGAACCGGACACCCTCCGCGAGCGCATCCTCGACCTCGGCCGCGTGCGCGGGCATCTCGTCGCGCCCGCGCCGATACGCCACGAGCGTGTCGACCGCACCGAGCCGGAGGGCCGTGCGCGCGGCGTCGATGGCCACGTTTCCGCCACCGGCGATCACCACGTGCCTGCCCGTGAGATCGAGCGGCCGTCCGGCCCGAACGTCGCACAGGAAGTCGACCCCCGCCAGCACCCCGTTCAGGTCCTCTCCGCGAACGCCGAGCGTCCTCGATGCCGGTGTTCCGGTAGCCACGAGGACGGCGTCGTAGCCCTCGGCCCTGAGGGCGTCCAGGTCCCGAACCGTCGTCCCGGTCGAGATCTCGACACCGAGCGCGGTGACATTGGCGATGTCCTGCTCCACCACTTCAGCGGGCAGGCGGTACGCCGGGATCGCCAGGCGCAGGAACCCGCCCGGCTCATCGGCCGCCTCGAGGATCCGGACTCCATAGCCTGCACGCGCCAGCTGCCAGGCCGCGGTCAGGCCCGCGGGACCGGAGCCGACGACCGCGACGCGCTTCCCGTTGCCCGGCGCGGACGTGACGCCCGGGCCATCCTGCCGCGCGTAGTGCCGCTCGGCGACGAATCGCTTGAGGCGACGGATGGCGACGGCTCCCTCGAGCTCGCCCCGGGTGCAGGCGGTCTCACACGGCGCGTAACAGGCGCGGCCGAGGGTTCCGACGAGCGGGGTCGCATCCAGCACCAGCTGGAAGGCCTCCTCGTACAGGCCGCTCCGGATGAGCGACACGTAACCGTGCGCCTTGATTCCCGCTGGGCACGCGTCGATGCACGGCGACGTGCCCGGGCGCTCGACCACGGCTTTCTGCGGGATGGCCTGCGGGTAGGCGATGTAGGCCGCCCGCCGGGACACCATCTCGCCGTTCCACTCGTCGGGAACGGCGACGGTGCATGCCTCCTCGCACTTCCGGCAGCCGGTGCACGCGGCAAGGTCCACGAAACGGGCCCTGCGGTGGACCCGGGCGTGAAAGCCGCCGTCCACGCCGGCCGAGAGCGCCGTCACCTGCGAGTCGGTCGCGACCGTCACGTTCGGGTGATGCGCCGTCGCCGCCATCTTCGGCGTGGCGATGCAGCTGGCACAGTCGAGCGTCGGGAAGACCTTGCTCAGCAGGACCATCCTGCCTCCGACGCTCGGCTCCTTCTCGACGACGAGGACGCGATACCCCATGTCGCCGAGCTTGAGAGCCGATTCCATGCCCCCGATGCCGCTCCCGATGACGAGGACGTCGTAATCCATCTAGGCCGCCTTCAGCGCCGAGAGCGTGGTGGTGAATTCGCGGATCTGCCTGGTGAACGACTCGGCACAGACCGAACAGATCGCCGCCATCTTCAGGCGACGGTCGTCGATCCCGTGTTCGGCGAGCAGGTCCTGCGCCCGGTACATGATCTGGGCGGATCGCTTTGCGCAGTCCGACAGGTAGGCGCACTCGTCCCCGTCGGACGCGATGAAGACCCCGTCGAATCCCTCGCGGAGGGCGAACAGGATCCAGGCCGGTCGGACGGCGCTCGTGCAGGGAAGACTGATCACCACGACGTCTGGCGAGTAGTGCATGTGCAGGCTGCCCGCCAGATCGATCCCCGGATCGGAGATCGCGTTCGTGGAGAAGACCAGCACACGCGGCGACGACTCGGTCGCCGCCGCGCATCCGCCGTCCACCATCGTCACCTGCCGCGACGGATGAACAGCCGCTCGTAGCCGCGGGCGGGGATCACGCCGAGGAACGTGTGGCCCCCCATCTCGGCCCAGTACCCCATGTCCTCCTTCGTCTGGGAGTCACCGGACCAGAGCTCCATGATTTCGCCCATGGCGACGCCGCTCATCGCCTTCTTGGCCTCGATCATGGGCCCCGGGCACGCGGCGCCGCGCGCGTCCACGATCGTCGTGTTGACGAGGCTCGCGAGTTCGGCGTCGGTCAGTGCGGTAGGCATGTCGAACACAGCTCCTAGTAGAAGAGGGTGTTGGTCGCCGACGCGATCTCGGCGACGAACCGGCCAGCCGTCACGACGTGGGCGCCCTCGACGAGGTCGACCTCGCTGATCTCGCGGCTCTTGATGCAGGGGGCTCCGACCAGGAACACGCCCCCGAAATCCCGGATCACCTTGAGGAGCTCGGCCAGCGGCTTGAACCCCGGCGACGTCACGGTCTCCGCCACGCCGCACTGCATGAGCCTCACGCCCTCGCCCTGGAACCCCATGACCACTTCCACGTCCGCGGAGGCGGCCGCACCGGCCATGACGAACGGAAGGATCGCCATCTCCGGAGTATCCGGGCCATGCGTGGCCATGATCACGAACCTCTTGACATCAGCCATCGGTATCCTCCAGCGGGACGCATCGACCCGGCCGGCCGCAATCGGACCGGCCGGTACAACCAACTCCTGCGATCCACGCTAGCAATGCCTGTCGGTGCCGCTGGGAACACAGCGAGCCGCAGCGCCTACACTTGGCCCGTACCGTGACGAGGCGTACAGGCGCGACGCGCAGGGAAGGTCCGTGGCAGATCCAGGGAAGCTCCGGGGAAACAGGCTCCTCGCAACCCTGCCGTCACGGGCGCTGGAGCGGGTTGCCAGCGGTCTGACCGTCCTCGAGACCGCCCGCCACGAGATCGTCTATCGACCGGGCGAAGAGATGGACCGGGTCACCTTTCCGCTCTCCGGCCTGTTCTCGCTCGTGATCACCGATCCGTTCGGGAGCTTCACGTCGATCGCGACGGTCGGTCGCGAGGGCGCGATCGAACTGGCGCCGGCTCTCGGCTCGATGCCGGCGCCCACCGAGATCGTCTGCCTGATCGCGGGCGAGATCGCCCAGCTGAAGACGGACGACCTTCGCGAACTCATCGACGAGATTCCGGAGTTTCGAGCCTCGGTCTTCCGATACCTTGGCGCCCGGTTCGTCGACTGCGTTCAGGTATCGGCCTGCCATCGGCTGCATCCTCTCGAGGCGAGGATGGCTCGATGCCTGCTGACGACGAGAGACCGGATCGAGCACGAGGACTTCCCGTGCACCCATGATCTGCTGGCGGGCATGCTCGGGGCATCGCGGCCCAAAGTTTCCGTCGCCATGGAGGTCCTGCAGCGGAGCGGTGCGCTGGTTCACAGGCGCGGTGCGGTCACGATCCTGGACCCCGAGGCCCTCGAGGCGATGACCTGCGGCTGCTACAGGACCATCCGGAACGCGTTCCTGGCGGCCACGGCTGCGGTCTGATGGTCGTCGCGCACAGCGCGTTCGCGTCGAGCGTGATCCGCCGGAAGGCCGCGGGAACGCCGGCGGAGGCCGCGATCAGGCGCGTCGCCACGAGGGCGTCCGGATCGCGGTCGTGAACGTCGGCCGGCGCTGAACGCGACACCCGGGCGGCGGCGCGCGACGCCGATCGCAGGTGCGCCGTCCCGCGAAACCGGCCGTCCGCCTGTCGCCGGAGACCGTCGGGGCGGCATGGCCTCTGCATGCGCGGATCAGCCCGCGACCGGCTCGCCGGTCACGATCCACCCCGCTGACATGCCCGTCACCGCTCGGCCGCGAGCCAGCGCACGGCGTTGGCCCACAGCCGCCCGTAGCCCTCCCAGGTCACGAAGTCGTCGGGGCACCAGTGCGGACCCACGTCGGACGTCCAGGCGAGCGTGCGACCCGCGCCCACCTCGCGGGCGAGCAGAACCGGGTCGTCACCGACGGCGGCCACGAGCACGGCGTCGTCCCTGGCCCGCACGCGGTTGTACCCGAGCAGCAGGGGCCATGAGCCGGTCACACCAGCGAGGATCGGGTGATCGGGCGCGACCGCCGTTGGCCGGAAGCCCTCGGGGACCTCGACCCGGTCGTCCCATGGATCGATCAGGCAGGGCAGGACCTCCTCGACCGGCGTGCCGCGGTACCTCGCACGGCCGTCGATCCCCTGGAAGCTGAGATACCCGCCGGCCATGGCCAGACCGCCACCGGCCAGCACCCAATCCCGCACGACGGACAGCCGGTTGGGATGCGGCCGACCCCGGAGCCATGTGTCGGGATGGAGCAGGAGTGTGTTGGCGCCGATGTCGGACAGGACGATGACGTCCCATTCGGCGAGGCCAGACGCCGCCGATGGGAATGCCTCTCCCGCTTCGTGGGCCGGCATGTGATCCACGGCGATGCCGCGCGCCTGCAGCGCGTCGCGAAGGGGCCCGACGCCGGTGTGGAAGGCCGCGCTGGTGAAATGGTCCCACCCCTTGACGTGTGTCTCCTGGGTGACCCAGGACTCCCCGACGACCAGCACTCGCGTCATGGGTGCACCTCACCTGCCGCCGCGTCGAACAGGCGCCGCGGATTACCGACGAAGAAGTCCGAGAGCTCGACCTCGCGCAGCCCGTGACGGCGGAGTCGCTCGGCGAACCGGGTGATCACATGCGCGTAGCCGAAGCCGCCGTAGCGCACGAGCATCATCTTGAGGAACGTGTCCGACGAGAGCAGCAGTCGCCCCCCGAAGCCCGCTCGCAACAGGCGAAGGATCGCCCCGGCGTTCTCCTCGTCGCACGGAGACTGGGCCGCCTGATCGGCGTAATACAGGTCCATGCCGATCATGTCGAAGCCCAGCCAGGCACCACGCTCCGCGAGGCTGTCCTGGTAGGCGTCATCGTGGAGGCTCGGGTTCATGTGGCAGAGAACGACGGTGCCCGGCGCAACGCCTTCCGAATTCGACCACGTCCAGTGCGCGATGCCCGAAGCGCTCCCAGCCCGGCAGGTGGATGAACAGCGGCACCCGCGTTCTGACCTGCGCTCGGGCAGCCCCTCGGAGCACCTTCTCCTCCGCGCTGGTGAAGTCCGCCGACACGCCGATCTCGCCGATCACGCCGGCACGAACCTCGCTGCCGTCACAGCCCACGGCCACGTCGTGCTCGATCCTCGCGGCGACGTCGGCCGCGGACATCGATGCCACCTCCGGTGGATGTGCCTTCTCGAGGTAGTAGCCGGTGCCGCACACCACCTGCAGCCCCGTGGTGCGCGCGATCCGGGCCAACGCGCCGACGTCACGACCCATGTCCGGGGTCGTCACGTCGAGGATCGTCCGGCCGCCCGCCTGCCGGTACGGGCCGAGCTCCTCGGCGGCCGCGGCCTCGTCCGCGAGGCGCATGTTGTCGAGCGAGACGAATGGGTCGTAGCGCAGGTGACCCAGCAGCTCGATCGACACGGGGGCACGGGCGATGCGCGTGCCGACGACATCGTCGGGGCTGGGGGCGTGCCACCACGGACGCGCATCGGTGACGATGTGCTCGTGCGGCAGCGTGACCCCGAGCTCGCCGCTGTCGATCGAGCCCAGGACAGTCTGCACGGCGCTCATCGCCACCCCCCTTTCATCCAGCCCGCCGCCCATGCCTCGGCCCGATCATCCCACGCCGGCGCCCGGTCGCGCGTGTCGTGGCGGCGACGCGCTCCGCCCTGCGGTTCGGCCTGTACCCCGGCATCGCGGGCACGACCACGCTGGGATTCAACTACACGGGCGCCGGTACCAAGACGGTCCAGCTCTTCGTCGCCAGGTCGCTCCTCACGACGCTGAAGGCGAGACTGCTTGCCCTGCACCACCTGGTGTGCTTCACCGCCCCGGCGGCTGGCCTGACCGTCACGATCATGGCGCCCGCCGGGGATCCTTTCGGGAGGTAGGGGTCTGCCAGGGCGGCGACACTCGTCGCGACGCTGGGTCGCGGTCAGGAGTCCCCGCGGCCAAGCAGGTAACAGGTCTCGACGAGGCCCTTGCCCTTGAGCTCCACCGCGCGATGGGGCCCGAGTCTGAAGCGACCCTCCAGCCGCGATGCGAGGGTGCCGGACACGTGGATGCGGTTGGACTCCGATGCCGTTTCGAGCCTCGCGGCCACGTTCACCGTATCGCCCCACACGTCGTAGGCGAACTTGGTCGTGCCGATCACGCCGGCGACGACCGGGCCCCCGTGCAGGCCGATACGGATCCGCCAGTCCGCCGCGTGCCCGCTCGTCTGCCCGACCTGCTCGACCATCTGGATGGCTGTCTCCGCGATGGCTGCGGCGTGGTCCGCCTCGCCGCCGAGCCCGCCGATCACCAGGTACGCATCGCCGACCGTCTTGATCTTCTCGACGCCGGTCCGCTCGCAGATCGCATCGAAGCGCGAGAAGAGCTCGTTCAGCTCCTCGATCAGCACGGCGGGTGTCAGGCTGGCCGAAATCGCGGTGAAGCCGACGAAATCGCTGAAGAGAACGCTCACGTCCTCGTGGCGATCGGCGATCAGCGTCTCGCCGGCTCCGAGCCGGTCGATGATCCGCTGTGGAAGCACGTTGAGCAGCAGCCGCTGCGATTTCGCGCGTTCCTCCTCGAGCTCCGCGAGCAGCCGGGAGAGCAGCGACGAGTTCGAGTCCTGGAACTCCTCCAGCCGGCGCACGTTGTCCTCGAGTCGCTGGAGTCGCCGGGTGAGTCGCCGGTTCTCCCTGTCAAGCTCCCCCGGCGAGAGCGGAACGGTCGGCTCGCCCGTCAAGTGACCGGGGACCCGTCCGGCCGAGCCGACCCGAGAAGCACGGAGACCATGGTCGCGTTGTGGAACCGCGTGAGGTCGGGGGACGCCATCGGAGCGATCTCGCCCAGGCAGTAGAAACCGCCGACCGGTACGCCCTCCCCGAGAACGCCGCGCGCCAGGTCGATCTCGCGGCCGGCCCGCGTGCCCAGCAGGTATTTCCGCGTGGCGCACGAGAACAACAGGGCGCCGTCCGGCTGGACGCCCGGGGGGAACGCGGCCAGCGCTTCGGCGATGGACGCGCGCGCTCCATCGAAGATCTGATCCGTGGCCGCCATCGTGATCTGGACGCTCGCCCCCTCCGGCACCGAGCCGGCGAACGCAACCGAGCCGCTCTCGGCGTCGAACGCGATCGGTGTCCGGAGGTAGAACCGCTCCGAGCCGGCCCCTTCGTAGACCGCCAGGGGGTTGGCCAGGGGTGGCCGACCGGCCCCGATGTACCGCTCGTAGAACTCGCGCGCGGGGCGCCCGTCGATTTCGAACACGGCGACGGGCGACGAACGCGTCACGGTCGCGCGCGGTCCGAGGCCGCGCCACCCGGTCTCGACCCCGAAGGAGAACGCGAGCGAGCCCGAGAACAGCAGGATCGCGACCGAGTTGGTGGCCAGGACGTCGCCCGCGAACTGGCGGCCGGACAGGAAATCGGACCCGCTCATGGGATCTCGTGCCGGGGACCCGCCGCCGATGATGGGGACGCCCGGCCCCAGGGCTTCGCGGAGGCCGTCGAGCACGACGGCGGCGTCGACTGCTCCGACCGACGACAGCACGATGCACAGCCGGTGCGGCAGCCGCGTCCTGGCGGCCGCCTCTGCGACTGCCCGGCGCGCGGCGGCCGGCGCGTCGTTGGCCAGATCGCGCCCGAGCCCGACGGTGATGTCGATCGAGTCCGACGCAAACAGGGCCAGGGCGATCGAGTCCTCCCGAAAGCCGAGCACGGACGACATCTCTCCGGCGCTGCTCGTGCCGGCGAGCTCGATGCCCGGGTACCGGGCCCGCACTGCGTCGATCAGCGCCTGGTGGTCGACCTCCCAGGTGCTCATCAGCAGGCCGGCCCTCGGAGACGCTCCGTGGAGACCGGCATCGCACTGGGCGAAGACCGTCGCCAGGGCTCCGCCAAGGTCGACGTCGTCGCTGTGGCCGACGGCCATCCGCAACATGGTCGGAAAGGATACCCCCACCACGACGCCGGCCCGCGAGCGCCCGGGGGCGTCGTCATGGGCGCATGGGTAGCCACCGCGTTCCCGATAGACGTGGCTCGATAGTCCCAGTGCCCGAGGGTCCGATCGGGCCGGAGACTATGGAGCGGTGCGCTCCATAGTCTCAACAACTGAACAACCACAGGAGACCGAACACGCCCATGGACCGCCTCGTCAGCTGGTACGCCGCCTGGACAGAGCAGCTTGCAGGCCTGTGGCGGTCCAGGAAGGTGCTCCTGCTGCTCGGCCAGGCTGGGCAGGGGCTCGTCGAGTACGCGCTCCTGCTCTCCCTGATCGCCGTGTTCGTGATCGCGGCGGCCGTGTTCCTCGGGAGCCAGATCGCGACAAGCCTGAGCACGACCGGCAGCCAGCTTGCGGCCGCCACGGCGGATGCGGCCCCCACCGCCGGGCCCACCGCCGCCCCGCGCGCCACGCCAACCGCAACGCCGAGACCAACCGCGACGCCCAGGGCCACCGCCACGCCGCGGCCGACCAAGACACCGCGGCCGACCAGGACCCCGAAGCCGGCCAAGACGCCGCGGCCGACCAAGACCCCGAAGCCGACCAAGACGCCCTGACGCGCCGACGGCGAGCGCGGTCATGAGAAGCCGCGTGGCCCGCGGACCGGCGACTGGAGGTACCAGCCGGCGCGCGGGACCGCGCCCTGGAATCGCATGCGGAGCTGGCCATATCGAGCGTGGGGCGGCAGGGCCGCCGCGCCGCCGCACCCCCGTCCCGGCCAGGTGGCTCGCGCCGGATACCCGGTTCCGCGCAGTCATCGGGCGACTGGGCTACGCTCCGGGCCGGAGCGTCAGGTCGGTGGGAACTCCGTGGGGAGTCGGACTCCGGGCCTGGCACGCGGAGCTCGGCCGCAGGTGAGGGGATCATGACCGACCAGATGACCGCGGGCCCCAGCGGCCCGCTCGCCCACGTACTCGCCCTCCGCGGCGGAATCGGTGAAGGGCACCCCATCCAGCTCGAGCATCGCGAGGCGCTCGTCTACACGCTCGGCAAGGCAGCCGAACTCGAGCACCTCATCATGCTGCAGTACCTGTATGCGGCGTTCTCGCTCAAGCAGGGCGAGGCTGAGGGGCTGTCGGCCGCCGGAGCTGCCGCCGTGCAGCGCTGGCGCAAGACGCTCTTCGGAATTGCCGAGCAGGAGATGCTCCATCTCGCGCTCGTCCAGAACCTCCTGACCGCGGTCGGCGGGGCCCCGCGTCTCGCACGGCCGAACTACCCGGTCCCCTCGTACCACTACCCGGCGGGCGTGCGGGTCGACCTGCTCCCGTTCGGCGAGACGGCCCTGCGCCACTTCTCGTACCTGGAGCGCCCCCAGGGGATGGCGTTCGACGACGCGGAGGGCTTCGAGGCGCTCGAGCGGGCGACGCCCGTCGTGCACGACGAAGAGGACGAGATCGCGCCGCACCTCCAGGAGTTCGAGACCATCGGCCAGCTCTATCGATCGATCGAGATCGGCCTCGACCACCTCTCGGAGCGTCTCGGGCCGGAGCGCCTGTTCGTTGGCCAGCCCAACGCGCAGGCCACGGAAGCGCACTTCCGCTGGCCCGAGCTCGTCGCCGTCGTCGACCTGGCGAGCGCACGCCGCGCGATCGACACGATCGTCGAACAGGGCGAGGGGGCCCGGGGAGAGTGGCGCGACGCGCACTTCGGTCGCCTGCTGCAGATGCTCGACGAGTTCACCGAGTTCAAGCGAACCGAGCCCGACTTCGAGCCGGCGCGTCCCGTGGCTGCCGCCCGTGTCCGCCCGTCCACCCACGGCCCGACGCTCCCGACCATCTCCGACCCGGGCACCGCACGGGCGATGGACCTGCTCAACGTCGCGAACGAGGTCCTGCTGCAGGTGCTGTCGCGATACTTCGCCCACACGGACGAGTCGGAGGCGCAGCTCGGCGTCCTGGCCGACGTCGCGGTCGGGCTCATGTACGGCGCGATCAAGCCGCTCGGGACGGTGATCACCAGCCTGCCCATCGGATTCGACCACCCGGGGCTGACGGCAGGTCCCACCTTCGAGCTGTTCTACGAGGTGGACTATCTCCTGCCGCACCGCGACGCGGCGTGGGTGCTCATGGAGGAGCGGCTTCGCGACGCGGCGGCGTTCGCCGTGCGCTGCACGGCCGCCTGCAGCCCGGCGGTGATGGGCCCGCTCGCCAAGGCGGCGGCGGCGCTCGCGAGATACGCCGACATGCTGGCCGCGGCGGCGGGAGCCCCGTAGGCGGGAGCCCCGTAAGCGGGCTGTATGCTGCGTCGCCGACGGGGTGTCCCGAACGACGGTCCGGCCTGCCGGTGTCGTCGCCCGGTTCGTGGCGTTGCGGACGGTGAACCCGGCGAGGCCGACGAGATGACGAGGGAGGTTCGATGTCCAGCGATCCTGTGATCGACCCGACGGTCCCGCCCAGCGGATCCGGGTGTGTCGAGTGCCTGGCGGACGGCGGCTGGTGGTTCCATCTCCGCCGCTGCGCGAGCTGCGGGCACATCGGGTGCTGCGACGCGTCGCCGTCCCAGCACGCCCGCGGGCATGCCGAGGAATCCGGGCACGCTCTCATTCGCAGCTTCGAGCCCGGCGAAGACTGGTACTGGGACTACGCCGGCGAGCGGTACGGCGAGGGACCCGAGCTGGCGCCGCCGGACCACCGGCCCATCGACCAGCCCGCGCCCGGGCCCGCCGGCAAGGTGCCACACGACTGGAAGCACCAGCTTCACTGACCCGCGCGCCGGGCGGGAAGCCGCGCGCCGGAGTTCGGGGTCCCGGTGTCCGACACGTTCCTGATGTCGTTCGGCCGAGACTCCGGCGCCAGCGACGGTCCGATGGCGCGCTACGACACCCGTCGGGCCTCGTAGCCTCCGCCCGGGACGAGCCTGACTTCATACGCCGGCTGGTCGTACACGGTCGGGCCACGCCGGCGCCGGCCGTTCGCGATCTCGAAGCGCGATCCGTGCAGCGGGCATTCGACGCAGCCATCGACGATCGTGCCGGCGGACAGCGAACCCCCGGCGTGCGCGCACTGGTCGTGGAGCGCCATGATCGTGTCGCCGGAACGCGTCACGACGACCGCCTGGGAACCGACCGATCCCTTCACCAGGCTGCCCTCGGCGATCTCGCCGACATCGAGGGGTTGCCACCTGGTGCCGGCCGAGCGCCATGCGTGCCGATCGACCACGTTGCCCAGCACGTACACGACATCGCCGCCGACGAACGCGGCGCCGGCCAGGACGAGGTAGGCCACGATCGACAGGGCGATGGGGACCGCGCGGCTCGTGGGCCCCCCGGCCCGAATAGCCAGCGAGACGACATACAGGACGAGCGAGACCACCATGAGCGTGCCGTGGACCGTCGCCCGGATCCGGGCCCTGCCGTCGGTCGTCGAGTAGTCCGCCAGGCCGGCGAGCGCGGCCCCGAGCATGGCCAGCACCCCGATCACCAGGGCGACGTCGGCGCCCACCGGCTGCCCGAGGACGTCGAGGATGATCACCAGCGTGAACGCCCCGATCGGCACGTCGGTCAGCAGGGCGTGGAGCGGGTGCCCGAGCCAGGTTCCGGTGAGCAGGTCCCGAATCGGCAGCATGCGGCCGAAGATGGCAGCCAGGAGGCGGTGGAGCCAGTTGCCGAGGGGCGTCGCCCAGCCCTCCTGGGCGGCGATGAGCCGATCGAGCGCGCGTCCGAGCATCGAGCCCTCCATGGCGATCCCAGCGCCATCCCACCGGCCGGGCGGTCTCGCCACTGGCCCTGCGCGACGGTCGAGGCGACCGCATGAGGACGCCGCGCCGGTGGGAGCCGAAGGCCCCCCTGCCTCCTGCCGTGCGGCGGAGTATGAAGCTTCTCACCCGGAATGGACATAGGTCGGCCCGGACGTTCCGCTGCCCTTCTCCACGACTGGAATCGCGGCTTCGGCGTGGAGCGCCGGCCGGACCTCACCCGCGCCTCGGCCGCTCGCGCCGAAGGTGCGTCTCCTCAGAGCCAGTGGGAGAGCAGCATCGCGAGCGCGACCGTGAACGTCGCGAGCCACAGGAGCGCCAGCGCCGCCTCCGGGGCGGCGATGAGCGAGTGCGCGTCGATCGGCTCCCTCGAGCCGTCCGCGTACGTGATCTCGCCGCTGACCCCGATGGCCCGGCGGCGAATTGATCGCGCGCGCGTCGAGAGCCGCCGCTGGGCGAGGCTCAGCAGCAGTGCGGCGAGCCCGGCCAGCGCGATCGGCACCGGATGGGCACCCGTCGCGTAGGCGACGGTGACCACGGGGAACGCGCCCCATCCCGCCGCGAAGCCGACATCCGAGTGCACCAGTGGCACCTCGAACGCATACAGCACGACGACCGCGGCGCCGGCGCCCACGAAGAGCAGGAAGGCCGGTCCGAGCATGGTCGCCGCGACCAGGCCCAGCGCGACGGCGACCAGCAGCGCCGCCGTGCCGAGGCCGACCAGCACCCGCGACGGGATCCGCGTGCGGAGGGGCCGGCCGTTCAGCTCGTCGAAGGCATGGGCGGCGATGCCCACCGCCAGCCCGAACGCGACGAGCGCCCCCAGGACGATGCGGGGATCGGGCGACGGCGAGATCGCCGCGCCGAGGAGCACGTACGAGAGGTGCCACACGGTGTAGGGCGGATGGAGGAGCGTCCAGTAATCGCGCCACCCGCCGGCGCGTGCCGCGTAGAACGCCGGGGCAAACGCGGCAGGGGCAGGTGGTGACGACGGGGGCGACGACGGCGAGGGTGACGACGGGGGCGACGACGACGCGGGCGACGACGACGGCGACGGCCTGGCGGTGCTCGCGCTCATTCCTTCGTCGCGCTCACGACGATCCCTCCGCCCAGGCTCATCCGGCGGACGCGCACGTGACGCAGACCGGCGTCCCGCCAGTAGCGCTCGACGGCCTCGACGGGATGACGGGCGTAGAACCGCTCGATGCTGGGACCGAGGAACGCTCCGACGGCGGACCACTTCGTCGAGACGAGACGACCGGCGGCCGGAAGACCGATGCGGGTGTAGAGCCACCACGGCGGGCGCCACACCCCACCGGGCAGCCCGAACTCGACCATGCCCACGCGGCCGCCGCTCTTCACGACTCGCGCCAGTTCGCGCATCGTCGCCGCGGGATCGTCCACGTACCGCAGGAGGTACGTGAACGTGAGGTGGTCGAAGGCGCCGTCGTCGAACGGCAGCTGCTCGGCGCGTCCCTCGACGATCGTCTTGAAGACGCCGTCGCGCGACCGCGCCACCCGGAGCATGTCCGCGCTCTGGTCGAGCCCGACAACGGCGCAGCCGAACCGATCGTGCAGGGCCTGCGCGACCATCCCCGTGCCGGTCGCGACGTCGAGCACGCGGTCCGTGGGGGCGGCGTCGATCGCCTCGACGAGCGCGCGCCTCCACCGCGGATCCTGACCGAGGGAGAGCACGGTCGCGACACGGTCGTACGAATCGGCGATCCCGGTGAAGATGCGAGGTGCGTCGGCCGCCGCCATCCTGCAATGCCGCTCCAGTGACGCGTCGGGGGCCGTGCTCACCCCGGCTCCCGGGGCTCGCGATCGCCTTCCGGACCAACGGTCCCGCCCGGGCGACGGGGCCTGCGCCTCACGGCGACCACGTCCGGGGATTGTCCTCCACGACGCCCGGATCCGCTGTACCCGGCTACGCCGGCGGCGCGCCAATGGTTTGCGTGACGTGCCCGGAGAGCATGCCGAACATGCTCCCACTTCACCCCGGCCGGGGTGACATGCGAGACTGCGCGCCATGACCGACCGACGCGGGTCGCCGCGCGCTCGAACGCGGCGCCCATACACCATCCGCGACCAGGTGCGGCTTCGCCGCCTCCGGGACCTCGCCGTATCGCCCGACGGGCGACGGATCGTACTCAGGATCGAGCGCCTGGCGCCCGACGAGAACGCACTGCACGCGCACCTCTGGATCGTGAACGCCGATGGGACCGGCCTTCGTCAGCTCACGCACACCGGCGGGGGCGACGCCGACCCCGTGTTCGCGCCCGACGGACGGACGCTCTACTACGTCTCGCGGCTCGCGTCGGGGATGCGGCAGGTCGTCGCGCTCCCGCTCGATGGTGGGGAGCCGGCGCCGGTGACCGCGTCGCCGGTGGACGTCGAGTCGTTCGTCCTGTCGCGCGACGGCCGGCGAATTGCCTTCGCGGCGACGGTCTTCCCCGATCCGGCCGGCGACACGCTGGCCTCAACCGCCCGGCGGATCGCGGCGGAAGGGAGCCGCTCCGCGACGGGCCAGATCCACGACCACCTGTTCGTCCGCCACTGGGACGAGTGGAAGGCCGGACGCCGGCGGCACCTGTTCGTCCAGGGCATCGGCGGCGGCCCCGCCGTGGACGTCATGCCGGCGATGGACGCCGACGCCCCGACCCGGCCGTTCGGCGGCCACGAGCAGTTCACGTTCACGCCGGATGGCACGGCGATCGTGTTCACGGCGCGCGACGTCGGGCTGGAGGAGGCATGGAGCACCGACCTCGACCTGTTCGTGGTCCCGGTGGACGGGAGCACGCCGCCGGCGAAACTCACGACGGCGAACCGGGCGACGGACACCAACCCGTCGTTCAGCCCGGACGGGACATCCCTCGCCTACCTCGCCATGGCGCGTCCGGGATACGAGGCCGACAAGCAGACCGTGATCGTTCGCCGGTGGCCGGACGGCGCCGACCGGCGGCTCACCGATGGCTGGGACCGCAGCGCCGAGTCGCTGGCGTGGTCGCCGGACGGGCGGATGCTGTACGTCACAGCCGCGGACACCGGCCAGCAGGGACTGTTCGCGATCGACGTCGTGACGGGGTCCGTCACGCCCATCGTCGACCGGGGCCACGTCTCCCATGTCGGGGCCGTGGATGACCGGATCTTCTACGTCCACGATTCGCTCGACGGTCCCGCCGACCTCCACGCCGTCGTCTCCGGTCGCCACGTGCGGATCACGCGCCTGAACGAGGCACGGATGCGCGGGGTCGCCCTCGGCGAGGCCGAGCAGTTCTCGTTTGCGGGATGGAACGGCGAGACGGTGCACGGGTACCTGGTCCGCCCGCCTGGCTTCGACCCGTCGAGGACGTACCCGATCGCCTTCGTCATCCACGGCGGCCCGCAGTCGAGCTCGGGCAACGACTGGCACTACCGGTGGAATCCGCAGGTCTACGCCGGGGCCGGCTATGCGGTCGTGATGATCGACTTCCACGGGTCGACGGGATACGGCCAGGCCTTCACGGACTCCATCAGCGACGACTGGGGCGGAAAGCCGCTGGAAGACCTCCGGAAGGGCTACGCGGCCGCGCTCGAGCGCTATCCGTTCCTGGACGGGACGCGCGCCGCCGCGCTCGGCGCCAGCTTCGGCGGCTACATGATCAACCTGATCGCGGGCGTCTGGAACGAGCCGTGGCGCTGCCTCGTCACCCACGACGGGAACCTCGACGAGCGGTTCGCCTACTTCGCCACCGAGGAGCTGTGGTTCCCGGAGTGGGAGCACGCCGGGACGCCGTGGGACAACCCGGCGAGCTACGAGAAGCACAACCCGGTCCACCATGTCGCCGAGTGGCGTGTCCCGACGCTCGTCATCCACGGAGCGCTGGACTTCCGCGTGAGCGATGCGGAGGGCCTCGCGGTCTTCACCGCCCTCCAGCGCCGGGGCGTGCCGTCGCGGCTCCTGTACTTCCCCGACGAGAACCACTGGGTGCAGAAGCCGGCCAACTCCGTCCTCTGGCACGACACGGTCCTCGACTGGCTTGCCCGCTGGACGGCGGGCGAACGGGCGGACGGCGCCGAACCGACGAGCTGACCCGGGCGCGGCCTGTCGCGCCTGTCATCGGCCGATGACAGGCCCCCACCACACGCTTGCGGCCAGGATGACGTAGAGCCCGATCAGGGCCAGTCCCTCCAGCCAGGTCGATTCGCCGTCGACCACCACCAGGGCGGCGAGGATGACCGATACGGCCAGGCCACCCAGGAGCAGTGGCGTCACGACGAGCGTCAGGGTGGCGCCGCCGAGGAACAGGCTGAGGATCACGAGCGCCGGCGTGAGGGCCAGTGCGACCTGCAGGCTGGAGTTCAGGATCAGGCTGATGGCGAGGTCCGACTGGTTGCGCATGGCCGCCTGCACCCCGACCACGTTCTCGACAGCGTTGCCGGCGATCGCGACGACCACCAGGCCGGCGAACTCCTCGGACATGCCGAGCGCTGCCATGGCCGGCTGCAGCGCCGCCACGAACCAGTCCGAGACGAAGGCCGCGGCGACGGCCGCCACGAGGAGCGTGCCGGCCGCGAGGGGTAGCGGCCACGCCGGCCCCTCGCCCGCCTCCACCGCCACCACGTCCGGCGAGTCCCCGGTCCCCCCCTGCCGGAGGAAGAAGGGGATGCTGGCCGCGAAGACGACCAGCAGCACCAGCGACACTGCGACGGAGAGATCCTGGGCGTGACCCTCGTCGGGCGCTCCCGGCGCCGTCGCGAGGGCGGGAATCGCCAGGGCCGCCACCGACAGGACGAGGAGGATGGCCATCATCCGCGTCTGCCCGGCGCGGAAATGCTGCGTCCCGTGGCGCAATCCACCCAGCAGGAATGCAAGGCCGAGGACCAGCAGGGTATTGGCCAGGATCGAACCGATCAGTGCCGCCTGGACCACCGCGACCAGGCCTGCCCTGAGCGCGAAGATGCCGACGAAGAGCTCCGGGAGGTTGCCCAGCGCCGATTGCAGGACTCCGGTCGCGCCCGGTCCCACGTGGCGCCCCAGCTGGTTCGTTCCCTCGCCGACCAGCCCGGCGAGTCCCGCCAGCGCGATCGCCGCGACCACGAACGTGGCGACGCCGTCGGCGCCGGCTGTCCGGAGAGCGAGCGTCGTCGCGGTTGCCACGCCGGCCGCCGCGCCGATGACGAGCGTCCGCCGCTCGATGCGCGACCAGACGGGCACGCCCGTGGCCGGCTGGTGATCGAATGGATCAGGCACCCCCGGAGTCTGGCGGACGGCGACCGCATCGCGCAACCGGCGGCGTCGCACCCCCGCGCGTCGATCGGGTCGGTGCCGGCGCGGCCTGCCTCGCGGCGTGCGAATCGCCGCGGTTCTGCCGTCCGCAGCATGTAGCATGTCGTCCGGGGCAGAGGGAACGGGAGGGAGGAACGCATGCGCACGCCTGCACGCCTGCTTTCGACAGGCGCATTCATCGTCGGCATCATCTCGGTCGCAGCGTGCGGAGGCAGCGCCGCGACGCCTGCTCCGACCGCGACGCCGCCGCAGGTGACCCCGAGCGCCCCTGGCGGGGCGGGGCTTCCGTCGTTCGCGATCCCGGCGTTTCCCAGCGGCCTGTCCCTGCCGTCGGCCGGAAGCCTTGGCAGCGCTCCGGATGCATCCTCCATCGTGACGGGCGACATGGCTGCTTCCGTGCTCGGCGCCACGGCGCAGAAGGTTGCCATGCCGGTCGCGGGCATCGCGAGCATCGTTGCCTACACGACCGCGGCTGGCGACACGCTGACGGTCCTCGTCGAGAAAGTGCCGGGCGGAGTACCGGCCGCGGCGATGCAGGCCGCGATGCAGATGGCCGGTTCGAACGGCGACCTCCAGGCGGTCGCGGGCATCGGTGACGTCGCCGGCAAGACAGTGGACGCGAACGAGGCAACGATCGCGTTCGCCAAGGGTGACTTCATCGTCGTGCTGTCCGCCCGGTCGGACACCACCGCCGGCACCGATCTCGAGCCGAAACTCGAAGCGCTGGCGCGCCAGGTCACCGGCAAGCTGTCATAGCCTGGACGGCCGACCTCCGGCACTCGACCCCGGTGCTGTGACACCAGTCGTTCGACGGGGAGCTTCGGGATGAGCCAGGCATACCTGGCGGCCGACGAACGTGCTCGCCTGGCCGTCGCGGACCTGATCGTGGCCGCCAACGACGCGATCCGGGTGCGAACCCTCAGGTGGGAGGACGCCCACGACGAGGTGGACGCAGCGCTGCTGTCGCGGCGGTGGACCGGGTACGCCCCGTCCGGCATGCGCCGGCTCGAGCAGGCCCGCGACGACCTCGCATTCGCGAGCCATGTCCGGGCCGAGATCGAGCGCGTCTCGGAGTCGGCACGGGCGGGGAGTGGGCTCGACGGGGATTCCTCCGTGGCCGGGCAGCAGCTCGTCGGCCGGCTCGTCGCACTCGCCGCCGATTGCGAGCGACGCGCGGTCGCGCTCCGGTCGTAACGCGGCCCATCCGGCCGCCGGCCGTCAGGCGGCCGGGCCTGTCGATCGGCGGACCGTCAACTCGACCGGGAGGTCCAGCGCGTCGGAGGCCGGGCCGGCTGTCGCGTCCGTTCGGGCCTGGGGCCGCACCGGCGGGGAATCCAGCAGCAGGCGCGCGGCGGCGTAGCCCTTCAGTCGCAGGGGCTGTCGCACGGTCGTGAGCGACGGCCGGCTGTGCGCGGCCCCGTCGATGTCGTCGAACCCGACCACCGACAACCGTCCGGGAACGGGGACACGCAGCTCCCTCGCGGCGGCGATGACGCCGAGGGCGAGCCGGTCGCTCATGGCCAGCACGGCCGTCGGCGGCGTGGCCGACTCGAGGAACGCGCGCGCGGCCTGGCGTCCGAGTTCCTCGTCGCTGTGCGCGCACTCGAAGACCGGGACGTCGCCGGTCTCGACGCCGGCATCCGCCAGGCCCGCCAGGTATCCCTGCAGGCGCTGCGCCGTCACGTCGTAGACGCCGGAGGCGATGCGGGCAGGCGACGCCAGCCCGGTATAGCCGTCCGCGACGAACGGCAGGGAGAGGATCGCGAACCGCCGATGGCCGAGGCCCGCGAGGTGCCCCGCCGCCTCCCTCGCCCCGCCGCGGTCGTCCACGCTGATCGTCGCCACGCCGGGCAGCCGCGG
The DNA here is from genome assembly GCA_963757865.1 of uncultured Chloroflexia bacterium. Taxonomy (GTDB): domain Bacteria; phylum Chloroflexota; class Limnocylindria; order Limnocylindrales; family CSP1-4; genus JAJYNJ01. The sequence goes on along the minus strand of CAVWSU010000019.1, from coordinate 846,225 downwards.
CTCGTCGACCACGACCAGCCGCGCCCCCCTGGCGAGCAGCAGCTCCAGCACCGCGGCATCCCGCGGGAGGGAGTACGCGATGAAGCCGTCCACCGCCACCTCGGTGATACTCCGTGGATCGGCCGCCCGCAACGCCGCGGGCACGATCAGCAGCCCGAGCCGCCGTTCCTCGCACGCGTCCGCGATGCCCCGGACGAGCGCGCTCGTGGTCGGATCGTCGAGCGCGAACGGGAGCGGCTCCGGCAGGACCAGGCCGATGGCGCCGGCGCGACCCGTGCGCAGCATCCTCGCGACCGGATCCGGGCCCGCGTATCCGGCCTTCCGCGCGGCATCGAGCACCCTGGCCCGGAGCTCGCCGGAGAGTTGGTCCGGCCGGCTGAACGCGTTCGATACGGTCGTGCGCGACACGCCGAGCAGGCGCGCGACGTCCTCGAGGCGGAGGCGACCGCGCGGCGCTCTGGGCTCGTCGTCCATGTCCGACGCGGATTGTCGCCCATCCGGCACTCGGCCGCGCCGTCCTCTTGACCGATCCAGAGCCGGGTCGTATGCTGCTCGTGGACTTGATCGATCCAGAACACACACTCACGGGACCGATCGAGACCAGGAGAGAACCCATGAAGATGAATCAATCGCCGACCGACCAGGATCTCGCCCGCGAACGGATCGAGACCGCCCTGCGCGACCATGACTTCTGCGATGCCTGCGGCCGGCCGATGACGATCGAGGAGCGCGACGGCGTGCTCGCGATCGAGTGCGAGTCGATGCGAGGGCTCGGCGGTTTCCGCCTCTTCCTCGCCTCGGGTCTGCACGAGCGTCACGTCATCGACGTCCTGCCCCGGGACAGGATGCCCGCCGCCGCGTAATCGCGCCGCCCGGCCTCCGCCTCAGCCGCGTTCGAAGGGATAGCGCAGGCCGATCTGCCGGCGGATCTCGTCGAGCGTCTCCATGATCGCCACCGACTCGTCGAGCGGCATGACCGGGCTCTCCAGCAGGCCCTCGCGGAGGCACCGGCCGACCTCGGAGGCCTCGTGGTGGAGGCCGTTCCCCCGATGCGCCGTCTCCCACGCGCCGGCGACCGTGGCATCGTCCCCGGCTCCCCGGACCAGGCGGAGCGATGTGGGATCGTAGAGCGGCCCCCTGAGCTCGATCCGCCCCTCGCTGCCGGCCACGATGGTGCAGTCCCCCGTGTCCACCTCGAGGGTCGTGTGCACCAGTGCCTGCGATCCGTCGGCATAGCGGAGCACCGCCGAGCATTGGGCATCGACGCCCGTGGCGGTACGGGTCCCCACGGCCGTCACGGACTCCGGTCGTCCCAGCACGAACGACGCGAACGAGACCGGGTAGATGCCCAGGTCGAGGAGCGCCCCGCCGCCGAGCTCGGGCGCGAGCAGGCGTCCCGCGGGGTCAGGGGACATCCTGGCGCCGAGGCCCGGCGCGAATCGTGCGGATCTCGCCGAGCTCGCCCCGGTCGAGGATGTCCCGGACGCGCACGAGGCTGGGCAGGAAGCGGTTCCACATCGCCTCCATGAGGAACAGGTGGCGGTGCCGGGCGACCGCGACGAGTTCCCGCGCCTCCGCCGCGTTGACGGTGAAGGGCTTCTCGCAGAGCACCGCCTTGCCGGCTTCAAGCGCCGCCCGTGCCCAGGCGTGGTGCCAGGGGTGCGGGACCGCCACGTAGACGGCGTCCACGTCCGGATCGTCGACCAGGGAGCGATAGTCGGCGTGTCGCACAGGGATGGCGAAGCGCTCGCCGAAGGCGTCGGCGCCTTCGCGTGTCCTCGATCCCACGGCATGGGCCTCGGCGTCCGGGACCAGCCCGAGGTCGGCAGCGAACCTGGACGCGATCATCCCCGTGCCGAGAATTCCCCAGCGCACCGCGCTGCCTGCCGGTTTCGCCACCACTCTCACACCCTCCCGCTCGCGGCGCAGGCCGCGTCAGCGCGTAGGGTACGGCGGCGGACGATGTCAGCCGGCGCCGGAACGGCGTCAGCCGGCGGCGGGCGGGACGGCGGAGAGCTCGAGGCCGAGGCCGGATCCTGCGGAGCCGACGGATCCGACCTCATCCGTTCGCGCTTGGCGTTCGAACTGCGTGCGGTACAGCTCCGCGTACAGGCCTCCCGCGGCCAGCAGCGCGTCGTGCGTGCCCCGCTGGACGATCCTGCCCTGGGAGATGACCAGGATCTGGTCGGCTTCGCGGATGGTGGAGAGCCGGTGCGCGATCACGATGGACGTCCGTCCGCGCAGCGCCGTCCGCAAGGCGAGCTGCACCGCGACCTCCGATTCCGAATCGAGGTGGGCCGTCGCCTCGTCGAGCACGACGATGTCGGGCGCCTTCAGCAGGAGGCGGGCGATGGCGACGCGCTGCTTCTCCCCGCCCGAGAGCCGGTACCCGCGGTCACCGACCATCGTGTTCAGGCCGTCGGGCAGTGACTGGACGAGCGGCAGGATCTGCGCCGCACGCAGGGCCTCGACCAGCTCCTCGTCGGACGCGTCGGGCCTGGCGTACAGCAGGTTCGCCCGGATGGTGTCGTGGAAGAGGTGGGCGTCCTGCGTCACGACGCCGATCGCCGCTCGCAGCGAGGCGAGCGTGGCCTCCCGCACGTCGATGCCGTCGATTCGGACGGCGCCCGCGCGCACGTCGTAGAGGCGCGGCACGAGCTGGCTGATCGTCGTCTTCCCCGCCCCCGACGGTCCGACCAGCGCCACGAGCTCGCCCGGCCGGGCCGTGAACGAGACGTCGAAGAGCACCTGGCCCGACGGAGCCTGGTCGAGGACGGCGACCGATTCGAGGGACGCCAGCGAGACTTCCTCGGCGGTGGGGTAGCTGAAGTCCACGTGGTCGAACTCGACGCTCGCGGGTCCCCGCGGGACGTCGACCGCGCCGGGCTTCTCCGCCACCAGCGGCGGAAGATCGAGGACCTCGAAGATCCGGTCGAACGACACGAGCGCCGTCATGACGCTCACCTGCACGTTGGAGAGTGCCGTCAGCGGCGCGTACAGGCGGTTGAGGTACGCGGTGAGCGCGACCACGGTGCCCACCTGGAGCGCGCCGTCCGCTGCCAGCACCCCACCCCAGCCGTACACGAGGGCCGTCGCGAGTGATGCCGTGAGCAGGAGCGACGCCATGAACACGGTCGTGTACATGGCCTGCGTGACGCCGATGTCGCGCACGCGGCCCGCCTTCTCCTCGAAGCTGTGGATCTCGCGCAGCGGCTGCCCGAACAGGCGGACCAGCAGCGCGCCGGCCACGTTGAACCGCTCGGTCATGATCGAGGTCATGGCCGCGTTCAGGTTGTAGCTCTCCCGCGTGATCGCCTGGATCCGCCGGCCGACCCACCGTGCGGGGAGCACGAAGATCGGAAAGAGCACGAGCGCCATCAGCGTGATCTGCCAGCTCAGCACGAACATGGCGATCAGGGTGATCACCACGCTGATGACGTTGCCCACCACCGACGAGAGCGTGTTGGTGAACGCGCTCTGGGCGTCGAGCACGTCGTTGTTGAGGCGACTGACCAGTGCGCCGGTCTGGGTGCGGGTGAAGAACGCGACGGGCATCCGCTGGAAATGCGCGAAGACCTTCGTCCGCATGTCGAAGATGAGCCCTTCGCCGACGCGCGCCGAGATCCAGCGCTCCCACAGCGACAGACCGGCGTCCACCACGACGAGGCCAGCGAGGAAGAGCGCCAGCTCGACCACGACTCCCGATCGCTTCGGAAGGATGCCGTCGTCGATGATCGCGCGGTAGATCAGCGGATAGGACGCCCCGATCACGGCGTCGAGGATGATCAGGACGAGGAACACGGCCAGCATCCGGCGGTAGGGCGCGGCGAACCGCGCGATCCGCCGCACCAGCCCGCTGGACAGCTGCTGGGAGCGCACGGCATCGTCGCGACGGAACGAGCGCATCAGCCCGAAACCCGCGCCGCCCATGCCGCCGTGGCCGCTCATGCTCATGGCTGCTCTCCGAGGGCATCCCGCGTCGATCCCGACGGGGGCGTGGCTGTCCGAGCCGCCTCATCCGCCGAGGACTTTGCCGTCTGACTCGGGGCGCACGACTGCGCGGTACAGACGGGGCACGTGCCCCTGTCGCACAGCGCGCGGAGCAGGTTCAGCAGAGCGTCGCGCTCGGAGGCGTCAAGCACGTCGAACACCTGTCGGGCCGTGTGGAGACGAGCGGCGTCCAGCTGCTCGACCAGCAGGCGGCCGGACGCGGTGAGCTCCACGAGCACCGACCGGCGGTCTGCCGGATCCGCGTGGCGGACGACCAGTCCCGCCATGTCGACGCTGTCGACCATGTCCGTCGCCGTCCGCGGGACCACGCCGAGGCGATCGGCGATCGCGGCCATCCGCAGGGGGCCGTCGGCCAGGAGGCGCACGACACGAGCCTGCGACCCCGAGAGCCCGAACGGCGCGAGCGCCGCTCGCGTGCCGAGGCGCAGTCTGCGCATCGTATGGCCGAGCAGTTCGGCAAGCTCCGCGGCGCGACCCATGCCGGTGATTGCGATGCGCCCGTCAGATGAGTTCGCCCGGGATTCGACCGTGATCGCTCCAGGCACGCATACCCCTCCGCCACGGCTCGCCGCCCGTCCCGTGACATCGGCAACGAGGGGAGCGCTGTGGAGTGTACCTCATAGTGAGAAATACTCAGTAAATGGCCCGTCGTCGCCAGCGAGGTGCACGCGCACGAAGCGCAGCAGCGTGTCGAGCGGATCGCCCGAACTCCGCGTAGGTTGGAGCCGTCAGGCCAACCCGCTGCCGGCAGGAGGAATCGAAACGTGGAGTACCGACGGCTCGGGAAGACAGACCGCACGGTCAGCGCGATCGGCTTCGGCGCGTGGGCGATCGGCGGCGACTGGGGCAGCGTCGACGACGCCAGCAGCCTTCGTGCGCTCCATGCGGCCGCGGATGCCGGCGTGACGCTCTTCGACACGGCCGACGTCTACGGGGACGGCCGGAGCGAGCGGTTGATCGGACAGTTCCTCCGGGAGCGAAAGGGCGAGTCGTTCTTCGTCGCCACGAAGATGGGCCGGCGCGCCCCCCTGGACCTGGCGGAGTACACGCCGGACGCCTTCCGCGCCTGGATCGATCGGAGCCGTGACAACCTGGGCGTGGATCGACTCGATCTCGTCCAGCTCCACTGCCTGCCGACGGCCATCTACTACCAGCCCGAGACCTTCGCGGCCCTCGGGGACCTCGTCTCGGCGGGTGCGATCGCCAGCTACGGCGTGAGCGTCGAGCGCGTCGAGGAGGGGCTCAAGGCCATCGAGTTCCCGGGGGTGGCATCGGTTCAGATCATCTACAACATCGTGCGGCAGCGGCCGGCGGAGCGCTTCCTGCGCGAGGCCGCCAGTCGCGACGTGGGCGTCCTCGCCCGCGTCCCCCTCGCGTCGGGGCTTCTCACCGGCACGCTCTCGAGCACGTCCGTCTTCGACGCATCCGACCACCGCCGGTTCAACCGGCACGGCGAGGCGTTCGACGTGGGCGAGACGTTCGCCGGGGTCGACTACGACACGGGCCTCGCACTCGTCGACGAGCTCCGTCCGCTCGTTCCCGCCGGCTCCTCGCTGGCGCAGATGGCGCTGCGGTGGATCCTCATGTCCACCGCCGTGACCGCGGCCATTCCGGGAGCGAGAACCCCCGAGCAGGCGCGTGCGAACGCGGCCGCCGCGGACCTTGCCCCACTCGCTCCCGCGGTCATGGAGCGCATCGCTCGACTCTACGAGGAACGCGTCAGGCCGCTCGTCCACCAGCGCTGGTAGCGCCGCCTGAGCGGCGCCCGCGGGCCCGGGATCCGGCAGCGTGGCCCGACGGTCAGCTCGAACCGGGCACACGCTCGGCAAGGAGTGGCGCGAGCTGCTCCCACTCGACGAGGAACGCGTCGTGCCCCTTGGTCGAGCGGATCTCCCGGTACGTTGCCTCCACGCCGGCCTGTCGAGCGAACGCCACGAGCGCCCGGACCTGGTCGGGGCCGTAGAGGATGTCGCCCTCGATCCCGACCCCGACGAGCCTCGTGCCGGCGGCGGCCAGGCGCGTGAGGGCCTGGCAGGCTCCCCCTCGATCCCGCCCGATGTCGTGGCTGTCGATCGCCTCCACGAGCACGCGGTACGTGTCGCCGTCGAAGCGGTCGACCAGCTTGCGGCCCTGGTGCTCGAGGTAGCTCGTCACGGCGTACCGGCCATCCGGCTCCCGGTGACGCCCGAACCGCTCGCCGAAGTCGGCCTCGCTGCGGTAGGTCGTCATCGCCAGGCGGCGGGCGAGATCGAGCCCGTGGTCGCCGAGGCGGTCGACGAGCTCGAGCTGGAGGTGGTTCCACGCCAGCGCGAGCGGACCCGTGGCCGCCGGCGCCGCGATCGGGATGACGGCCCCCACCGCGCCGGGACGTTCGAGCGCCACCTCCAGCGCGACCATGCCGCCGAGCGACCCGCCCGCGACGAGCGCGAGCTTCTCGACGTGGAGCGCGTCGAGGAGCGCCCACTGGGCGCGGGCCTGGTCCCGGACGCTGACGCCGGGAAACGGCTGCACGCCCGGGCGATCACCGGCCGAAGGCGAACGGGGCCCCGTCGTCCCATAGCAGCCCCCGAGCAGGTTGGCGCACAGCACGCCCACGCGGTCGGTGTCGAGAGCGCGGCCGGGGCCGATGAGTGGAGCCCACCAGTCACCGGCAGCGTCCGCAGAGCCGGTCAGCGCGTGGACCACGAGCACCTGCGGGGCCGGCGGGGGTGCCCCGTCGTGCCGGAATGCGACGACGAGATCGGGGATGGTAGCGCCGGCCTCGACCGGGAACTGCCCGAGGTCGATCGACTCGATCCGTCCCCCGCCCAGCGGGACGGGTCCGCGAATCGTTGATGCCGTCGCCCCATGGGCCGTCCCCGCCGTCCGGGCCGGTCGCCGCTCGAGTCCGCAGCCGGCGGTCATGCGGCGCTCTCCGCCCGTTCCGGGTCGGTCGCCGCGGTGAGTGCCTGGTCGAGGTCCGCGATCAGGTCGTCCACGTGCTCGAGGCCGATCGACAGGCGCACGAGATCCGCCGTCACGCCGGACGCCAGCTGATCCTCCTCGGAGAGCTGCTGGTGCGTGGTCGACGCCGGATGGATGATCAGCGACTTCGCGTCCCCGACGTTGGCGAGGAGGCTGAAGAGCTCGACGCCGTCGATCAGGCGCCGGCCGGCATCGGCGCCTCCACGGACGCCGAAGGTGATGATTCCGCCGAAGCCCCCGGACAGGTACCGGGTCGCGTTGTCGTTCGACGGGTGGGACGGGAGGCCCGGATAGCTCACCCATGCCACGCGCGGGTCCGACTCGAGCCAGCGGGCCACCGCGAGCGCGTTCTCGCAATGGCGCGCCATCCGCAGCGGAAGCGTCTCCAGCCCCTGCAGGAACAGGAACGCGTTGAACGGGCTCAGTGCCGGCCCGAGGTCGCGCAGCAGCTGGACGCGCAGCTTCAGGATGTACGCGAGCGGGCCGAACGCGTCGGCGTATCGCACGCCGTGGTACGACGGGTCGGGGTCGACGAGCTCGGGGAAGCGTCCCGAGGCGGTCCAGTCGAACCGGCCGCCATCCACGACGACCCCTCCGATGGAGGTGCCGTGGCCCCCGATCCACTTCGTCGCGGAATGGACCACGATGTCGGCGCCGTGCTCGATGGGACGCGCGATCAGCGGGGCGAACGTGTTGTCGACGATGAGCGGAAGTCCATGGGCGTGCGCCACGCCGGCGATGGCGGCGATATCCGGGACGTCGAGGCGGGGGTTGCCGATCGTCTCGAGGTAGAGCGCGCGCGTGCGGTCGTCGATGGCCCGCGCGAAGTTGGACGGGTCCGATCCGTCCACGAAGCGGGTCGTGATCCCGAGCTTCGGCAGCGTGTACGCGAAGAGGTTGTACGTGCCGCCGTACAGGCTGGCGCTGCTGACGATGTTGTCGCCGCTCGCGGCGATGTTGAGGATCGCGAGGGTCTCGGCGGCCTGGCCGGACGCGAGTCCGACCGCCCCGACGCCGCCCTCGAGCGCGGCGACCCGCTCCTCGAAGACGCCGGTCGTCGGGTTCATGATGCGGGTGTAGATGTTCCCGAACTCCTCGAGCGCGAAGAGGCGGGCCGCGTGGGCCGCGTCGTCGAACACGTAGCTCGTGGTCGCGTAGATGGGCACCGCCCGGGCGTTGGTGGCCGGATCCGGCTGCTGGCCGGCATGCAGGGCGAGGGTCTCGGGGCGATAGGAGTGGTCGGACACGTCGGGGACCTCGTGGAACGCAATTCGTGATGAGGTCCCGGATCGGCCGGGGAGGCCGGTCTGTCCTGGCGGTCACCCGTCGTGTCTGGTCGGAAGAATCGAACGCCGCAGCTCCGTCATCGGAACTGCGGCCCCGGGACCGATCTGCGGCCCCGGCGTCACCTGTGGATCAGGTTGCGCGGCGCCTCAGACCCCATCCTCCGCACGGCGGGGCCGCCAGCGCATACACATGTTCCAGGAGACGGTGGTGTGGCTCACGGTCGGCCGAGTATGGGGCAATCGCCCGATGGTGGCAAGTGACTGCGCCCGCGTTCTGAGGCCCCGCGGACCCGGAAATACGGTGCCGGACCAATTGCCACTCCGCTGCCCAGGCCCACGATGGCCCTGGACGCGGGTGGCCGTGACGGTGACCCGCGGTGGCAGGGAGTTCACGATGAACGTGGCGATCCGGAACATCGTTCCGTCGGCCGTGGTCGATCCGCCGGTCGACGTTGCGTCCGTCGGCGATGCCTCCGGGGCGACGTGGGTGATCGAGGAGCTCACACCGGCCACGCACGAGCAGCCTCCGCTCACCACCCACGATCGGCGCGTGGTGATTGCGGTTGTCGCGGGCGCCTTCCTCGTCGCCTCCGGTCTCGTCGGCCGCTGGCTTGCCCCGGACGCGTCCGATGGACCGGCGCCCTCGGCCCCGCCTGCCGTCGCCATCCTCGCGTCCGCCCCGCCGGTTGGCGCCCCGACCGCGGCACCGGCCGGGCAACCCGGCGGCGCCACAGCGGGCGTGTCGAGGCCTGTCGAGGCTGCCCCGATCGTCATCCGGACCGTGGAAGGGATCGACCGGAGATTCGTGGAGCCGGGGACGGGCGACACGGTGCTCGCGGTCTGGATGGAGACGGGGAGCACCAGCACCGGATGCCTCGCCACGCTCAACGAGGCGGTTGCCGGCGGGCCCGATCAGCTGCCAGCTGGCCCGGTCACGACGTACTGCGCCGCGCGCGACATGCGCGTCGGCGGCGCGATCAGGCATGGGCTGTTCCTGCACCTGTTCCTCGGTGGCCCGATGGTCGGCAACGGGCACTACGACGTGAACGTCTACCAGCAGGAGGCCGCCGGTTACGGCACGATCCTGCCCTGGGTCGATCCGTACGCCGTGATCATGCCGCTGGACGTCGCTGTCCAGGGCACGCACGACGGCTCGACGTACGTCGTCGCGGGCCCGGATGGCTGCTACGCCAACGGCTGGGCCACCGATCCGGACCACTGGGGCGTGGCCGTCCAGGTGAGGATTCTCGTCGACGGGCAGCAGGTGTGGAGCGGCGCTGCCGATGAATGGCGCGGGGACGTGAGGGACGCGGGCATCGGCGACGGGCGCAGCGGCTTCTCCGTGCTGCTCGGAGGGCTCGTCAGCCACGGTGTTCCCCACGAGATCCGCGCGCAGGTACGCGACCTGGACACCGGGGAGTGGGCGGATCTCGCGCAGACGCCGAGGACGATTACCTGCACCGACTGATCGGCCGGTCCGCCCTGTCCAGCGGCGCAAACGCCCTCAGCCGCAGCACGGCGTGGCTAGCATCTACCCGTGGAAACCGCCTACCAGCCCGCGGCCTGGCACGACCTGTACCTCATGGTGGGGACCGCGTCCGCCGGCCTCACCGGGCTGATCTTCGTCGCCGTCTCGCTGCACCTGCGAGCGGTCCTGTGCGACCCGTGGCACCGCGGAACGGCCGGCTCGTCGCTCCTCGCCCTGATGAGCGTGGTGCTCATATCGGGGGCGCTGCTGATCCCCGAACAACCGCTCCCGCTGCTCGGGGCCGAGATCGTGATCGTCGCACTTGCGAGTCCAGCCTACAGCGCGCGGGCCCTGGCGCACCTGCCCCCGGCTGGCGCTCGATGGCCCTGGTCGAGATCGCGACCGGGATGGTGGGCGGCATCCTCGCCATCGCGGCGGGATTGAGTCTCGCGCTGCACGCCGGCGGCGGCCTGTGGCTGCTCCTGCCCGGGGCCGCGATCGCGCTGGGGGTCGTCCGTCTTCAACGCGTGGCGCCTGATGGTGGACGTTGCCGAGGCGGACGCCGGGTAACGGGATCCGGTCGTCGTCGGGCCCGCGGGTCGGACCCGGCCGTCATCCGGTCCGGTCACTCAAGCGCCCGTCGCGTCGCGTCGCATCGCGTGATCCGCCTCGTCAGTGTCCCGCCTCGAGCAGCGCGGCGGCGAGATCCCGGTACCCATCGAGCGCGGGATCGGATGACTGGTCGGCCCGCAGCTGGATGCAGACCTGGTCCGCTCCCGCGTCGAGGTGTGCCCGGACGCGAGCCGCGATGGCGTCGACGTCGCCCCACGCGATGACGGCATCGATCAGCCGGTCGCTGCCCCCTCCCGCGAGATCCGCGTCTCCCCAGCCCATGCGCCGCAGGTTGTTCACGTAGTTCGGGAGCGCGAGGTAGTTCTTCGCGAACGCGCGCCCGATCCGGCGTCCCTCCGCCGGATCGCTCGTGAGTACCGCCGTCTGCTCGACGACGAGGCACGGCTCCGCGCCGAGATGCTGGCGCGCGAAGCGCGTGTGCTCGACCGGGACGAAATACGGGTGCGCCCCGTCCGTGCGCTCCGCCGCCAGCTCGAGCATCCGGGGCCCGAGCGCCGCGAGGACGACCGGCACGGGCAGTTCGGGCATCGGCGCGCCGTACGGCGCCGCCGCCATGGCATCGAGGTAGGCGCGCATCGTCTCGACGGGCTTGCCGTACTCCCCGCCGCGTGACGCGACGGACGGCGCGTGGCTCACTCCGAGGCCGAGGACGAAGCGGCCGGGGTAGGCCTCGGCGAGAGCTCTCGAGCCGTTCGCCATCGCCATCGGGTCGCGCGAATAGATGCCGGCGATTCCGGACGCGACGATGAGGCGCGATGTGGCCGCCAACAGCAGCCCGGCGTGGCTCAGGATCTCCTTGTTCCCCAGTGTCTCGGGGACCCAGGTCACGGGGTAGCCGAGCGTCTCGAACCCGCGCGCGGTCGCGCCCGCATCGGCGGCCGACATGCGCTGGAGCGCCCAGCTCCACACGCCCACGCGCCCGATCGACTGCGCCAGCCGGCGCCCCCCGAACCTGTCGCTGCCGCTCATGGACGAGTCGCGCCTCCTGATCATCGCCGGCGACATCGCGCCGGCTGTCCCGCCGACAAGCTTACGCACCCGGCCCCGGGCGGCATTGCATGGCCTCGGGACGTCAGGCTCGCCGGACGTCAGGCGCGGGCGCCGGCGAGGACCGGAGCCAGCGCTCGCTCCTCCTGCTCCAGGTGCGCGGCCATGATCACCCCGAGGCGCCGGAGGTGCGTCCGCAAGTCGACCAGCTGGCGGGGCGTCGGAGCACCTCGAAGGCCGGCCCAGTCGGCCTGGACGAGCCTGATTGCCGCGCGGACCTGCTCCAGCTGGGCGTGCAGGACACGGCCGGTACGCGAGCCGCCGTCGAGGCGATCGAGCACCGGATGGACGATCGCCTCCTCCCAGTCGAGGTACGGGAGCACCTCGTGCTCGAGCAGCTCGAGCAGGCCCCGGGCCCTGCCGCCGACGAGCGCCGCACTCACGTTGGTCACGCCGCTCGCGACGAGCGAGACACGGGCGGCAACCTGGGCGACCTCGTCCTTCTCCTGGTGCCAGAGGCGGCGGATCGCCGATGCGGCCCTGCCCTGCACGAGCGACATGCTCTGCCCTCCCTGCGGCGCGGATCGTGTCTTCGGGGCGATGGTGGCGCCTGCGGCCGGTGGCGCGACAGTGTCTTCCTGCCCCTTCCGGTCACCGGAGGCGCCGCGGGGCCCGCCCACGGGGCCGATCGACGTGCGAAACGGGGCCGGGCAGCCATTGCGCCGTGCGGCCCCGCCCGGGATCCTCGCGGCCACGGGGATTGTCGCCGCGTCCCGCGCGAGGGAGGTACCGGATGGCAGCATCGACGCCGCCGGGCCGGATCGCCGGCCCGCAGCGTGTTGCCCGGCGACTGCGGCGCGAATCGTGGTCCGGGCCCGCCGCCGTGGCGATCACCGCCGGCGTGACGGCCGCGCTCTCCGCGATCGCGATGCCGACGGGGCCCGCCACGACCGCGCAGGCAGTCGTCGTGATGGCGACCGGGGCGGTGATCGGCATCGTCGCCGGCCTCGCCTGGCCCCGGCGCCGCGCGGTGCTGCTCGCCGCGATCGCCTACGTCGTCTGTTACGAGCTGGCACGGCCGGCGTGGGCCGGACCGTCGGTCGATGCCATCCGCTTCGACAGCGCGGTGGCCGTCGTCCTGCTGATCGTGGGTCGCGGCTTTCATGGCCTGCTCGTCGTGCTGCCGATGGTCGCGAGCGGCAGCGTCGTGCGGCTCGCGGGCTCGCTTCGCCGGCCCGACTCCACCGGCACGGCGTCGCGCGGTGTGAGTCGTCTGCTGCGACAGGCGCCGACCGGCATCGGTGCGCTCGCGACGGTCGCGCTGACGGTGGTCGTGGTCGCGCCGGCCTCGGCGCCTCCGGTCCTCGGCGCCGACGACACCCCGATCCCGGGAAGCCTCGCCGAGCTGGCGACCGTCACGCTCGGCGGCCACGACCAGGCGGTGATGATCCGTGCGGCGAGCCCCGACAAGCCCGTGCTCCTGTACCTGTCCTGGCGGCCCGGGGCAGTCCGACCTGGCGTACTCACGCGTTCTCGCCTCCGGGTGGGTCCGGGACTTCGTGTTCGTCGACTGGGACCAGCGAGGCAACGGCAAGTCCTACGCGGCGCTCGACCCGCTCTCGACCATGACGCTGGGCCAGGCGGTGTCCGACACGATCGAGCTGACCGACTACCTGCGTGAGCGCTTCGACGAGCGGAAGATCTACCTGATGGGCGAGTCCTGGGGGACGATTCTCGGCGTCCTCGCCGTCCAGCGGCGCCCCGACCTCTATTACGCCTACCTGGGGAGCGGACAGATGGTGGACGTTCTCGAGACGGACCGGCGCATCTACGCCGACCTGGTGGCCTACGCCGATCGAGTCGGCGACGGAGCGCTCGCGTCGAACCTCCGGGCCCTCGGCGGCCCGCCCTACCGCGACTTCCCGTTCGCGAACGTCCTGGTCGCCGGCTGGTACGACTACCTGTACAAGCCGTACACGCCGTCGGCGGGATACGAGAGCCGTGGCGCATCGTCCGGCGTCGGGCTCTACGGCATGCTCGGTTCCGAATACACGCTCGTCGAGAAGACGAACGTCCTGCGCGGCCTCGCCGACACGTTCGCGGTCATGTACCCGCAGCTGTACTCCGTGGACTTCCGCCGCGACGTCCCGAGCCTGGACGTTCCGGTCTACCTCCTCGATGGCGCCGCGGAGCTGGACGGGAGGCGCGAACTCGCGATCGAGTGGTTCGACCAACTCGTGGCGCCGGTCAAGCAGCGCGTCACCTACGAGGACGCGGCACACTCGGTCGCCTTCGAGCAGGCCGACGAGGTCCAGAAGCTGCTGGTCGAGACCGTCGTGCCGGCGACCTACGGAACCTGATCCCCGGACCCGGGTCGTGCGGCGGAGTCAGCGATCCTCGTCGGTGTCGGACGCGGTCGTCCCCGGCCGGCCCGGGCCGACGAGGCCGGCTCGCTGCGCGAGTACGGCGGCCTCCACGCGGTCGCCGACGCCGAGCTTGCCCAGGATGTTGGAGACATGGACGCTCGCGGTCTTGCCGCTGATGAAGAGCGCACCGGCGATCTCGCGGTTCGTCCAGCCGGCGGCGACCAGGTTCAGGACCTCGACCTCCCGCGTGGTCAGGTGGCGGCGCCTGGCGAACTCCGTCGCCGGATCGAGCGGCAGCCCCCCGTCAGGCGGGCCGACCCGGGCCGACCCTGCAGCACCGGCCGGAGCCACGTCGAGGTGCGCGCGACGCGCGAGCAGCACCGTGGCCGCGAGGAGAGGACGGGCCCCAAGGTCGCGGGCGTTCTCCGTGGCGACGCGGAGGACCGGGGTAGCGGCCGACCGAGCCGCGCGCGTGCCCCCCGGCGAGCCGTGATGGGATCGCAGGAGCATGGCTTCCGCCTCCCGGTAGCGAGCGTACCCGGCCGCGTACGGGCGATGGATCCGCTCCCAGGCGACCGCAGTACGCTCCCAGGCAGCCGGGTCCATGTCCCCCATCGCGCGCCGGGCCTCTGCGTCGCACGACGCGTCGATCGCCTCCAGGATGCCCGCATGCGGTACGGCCGACCCGAACGACTCGCGCCGTCCCCTCCATTCCGCCACCAGCTCGGCGGCCCCTGAACGCAGCGCGGACCGGCCGCGCGCGTCATCGGCCGCGTCGGCGATCTCCGCGCAATCTGCCGAACTCCTCAGAGCGAGGGCAAACAGGGAGCCCGCGGGTTCGTCCAGCACGGTAGCCGGCAGAGCATCGAGCGCCGTGGCCGCAAGCTCACGGGCGCGAGCAGGCCGCTCGTTCGCGAGCTCGACCTCCACCGTCGCGACGCGATACCACTCGAGCGAGACCCGGTCCGGCAGGCTGTCGAGACACCCTTCCGCGACCACCTGTGCCAACCGGGCCAGTTCGCCATCGCCCGTTGCGGCGGCGAGTCGCATCGCCACGGCCGCGGGCCACGCACTGGCTCCGCCTGTCGGCGCCAGGTCCAGGGCCGTCGCACACAGACGGCGGGCGTCGGCCCATCTCCCGAGGTCGAACTCCGCGGCGGCTGCGGTGGCTGCGAGCGTGCCGCCGTAGGCGCGCGCGAGCCCGATCGGCCGGACGTCCTCGAGCCCCTTGACCGCGGCCTGCCACGCCGCCTCTGGCCGGCCGGCATACAGGAGCAGCATCGCCAGGTTCGCCACACCGAGCGCGCGGCCCTCGGGTTGCCCGAGGAGCTCGGCGATGGCCAGGCACTCGTGCAGGTCGGCGATTCCGTCGTCCGGCTGTCCGGAGGTCGTGCGGACCCAGGCGCGGACTCCCAGGGCGAGCGCGAGCTCGGCAACGGCGCCGGTCGCGCGCGCCGCCGCGATCGATTCGTCCGCCAGCGTCAGCGCTTCAGCCAGCCGGCCGCCCTGCAGCCGGATCCCGCCCAGCTGCGCCAGCACCCTGGCGCGCGTCCTGGTTGGAGGCTCCTCCGGCAGCAACCGGAGGGCGTGCTCGAGGGCGTCTTCCGCCGCTCCTCGATCCCCGGCCTGCCACAGGTACCACCGGAGGTGGTCGAGGAAGTTCGCCGTCCGATCGGGGTCACCGGCGGGGCCAAGGGTGGCGAGAGCCTTCCGTGCGAGCGCGACGGCCACCGCGGGATCTCCCGAGAGCGCCGCGACATCCGCGGCGTGCCCCAGCAGATCGAGCACGTCGAGGTCGGCGGGAAGGACATCCGCCGGGATCCGTTCGAGCAGCGCCAGGGCCTGTTCGAAGAGCCGTCGCGCGTCGGTGAAGGCGTAGCGCCGCTCGGCCTCCAGTCCGGCCATCACCGCTGCCGGGAGCGCCCGATCCGGTCGGTCCGCGAGCGACCAGTGGCGCGCGATCTCGCCCGCGTGGTGCTCCGGGTCGGCCGCGTGCTCCAGCGCGTCGGCGCAGGCGGCATGGAGCCTGCGTCGCTCGCCTGGAAGGAGCTCCCGTTCGACAGCCTGCTGCAGCAGGCTGTGCCGGAAGGCGTATCCCCCCGATGCCTGCTCGCGTCGCACGAGGAGCCCGCGGTCGGTTGCCTCGCGAAGCGCGGCAGCGACCGCGAGTGGCGACAGGCCCGACGCGGCCGCCACCAGCCCGTCGTCGACCTCGATGCCCGCCACCGCCGCGACCCGGAGCATGCCCCGCGTGGCGTCCGCAAGCGTGGCCAGCCGGGACCGAAGCAGGTCGTCGAGCAGGGGCGGAACGTCCGCCAGCTCGCCCCGCCGCTCCGCCGCCAGCAGTTCCTCGGCGAAGAACGGGTTTCCGTCGCTGCGGGCCAGCACCCGTTCGACCAGCTCCGGGTCGGGTCGCGCCTGCAGGATCGCCGCGAGCTGGGTCGCGACCTCGTCGCGGGAGAAGCGCCGGAGCTCGATCCGCTCGACGCGTCCCGTGCGTTCGAGGTCGCCGATGGTGGACAGGACGCGGCCGTCGGCCCTCGGATCATCGGTGCGCACGGTGAGCAGCAGGAGGATGCGGCCCTGGCGGATGCCCCTGACGAGGAACCCGAGGAGATCGAGCGTCGCCTGGTCCGCCCAGTGCAGGTCCTCGATGACGATGACCGCTGCGGTCCGCTGCTGCAGGCGCTCGGCGACGCCCAGGAGGATGTCAAACATCCGGGACCGCGAGAGCGCGCGCGCGTCGAGGCCGGCGTCGGCAGGCCTTCCGATCGCGACCGGGTCCATGTCCGGCAGGATCGGGCGGAGCTCCCGGCCAGCGGGCCCCAGGACGGCCTCCAGATCGGCCGCCGGAAGCAGCCGCTCGATATCGCGAAGGAGATCGGCGAACGGAGCGTACGGCAGGCCGTGCCCGTAGGCGGGGAAGCAGCGCCCCTCGAGGACCAGCGCACGACCCCGCGCGCGGCCCGCGAACTCCGTGATCAGTCGCGACTTTCCGACGCCGGCTTCGCCCCCGACCACGACGACCGATGACTCGCCACGGATGGCCCGTGCAAGGTTGCGGTCGAGGATGCCGATCTCGGCATCGCGGCCGACAAACGCCGGGCTCGAGTCCACGGCCGCCATCGAGCCGATGATACGAGCCGCCGTAAGGTCCGAAACGGCGACTTCTGGGTGCCGGTCGCGCGACGAATAGGGCGCCGACCCGATGCCGGCCCCCCGTTCCCCGCCGATCCTGATCCCACGCCCACATGGGGCTGGGATCAGGAGGCGCGAGTCGGATGTCATCCGCGGCTCGCCTGCTCGTCTTCGTCGGGGAGCGGTTCTCCCCACGCACCTACCTGCCGCTCATCTGCGTCCTCGCCGCGGCGGGATACGTGCCATCGGCGGCCGCCGGACGCGCGCCGCTCGATCCGGGTCGCTTCTCCGTCGCCGCCCTGGCGATGGCGGCGGGCCTGCTGCACCTCCGGATCGTCGACGAGCTCAAGGACGCCGACGTGGACCGACTGGCCAGGCCCTGGCGGCCCCTGCCACGGGGATTCGTCACGGCGCGGGAGCTGTCCTGCTGGGCCGCGGCATGTCTCGTTCTTGCCATCGCGCTGGCGGCGACGCTCGGCCCCGTCGCACTGCTCGGGTTCCTGCCCGCGGCCGGGTACCTGGTCCTCGCCGATCTCGGGTTCGGTGCCCCCGAGCGGATCCATCGCGACCTGCTCGTCTATGCGCTCGTGCATTCCCCGATCGTGCCGCTGCTGCTCGTGTTCGCGTGGTGCGCCGCTCCCTCGGCCGTACCGAGCGCGCCCCTCGTGGGGCTGGTGCTGCTCGGGTGGGGCGTGGGGCTGGGCCTGGAGGTGGCCCGCAAGACGTACGCGCCCGAGGAGGAGCGTCCCTTCCTCGAGACGTACTCGGGTGTCGTCGGGCGTCCACTCGCCGTCCGGCTCGCGTCGGGCGCGCTGGCTGCGGGGCTGCTCGGCGGCGCGCTGTACGCCGCGCTTGCAGGCGCAGGACCGACGGTGGTTCTCGCCGCCGCGGTCGCCGCCGGGGCCATCGTCGTCGCCGGGTCCGTCCTGCGAGGCGCGGGACGCCGGACGAACGAGGCCGTCGGGAGCATCGTCGGCTGCGCGATCCTCCTGTGGCCGATCGGCGTGGCGCTCCTCGCGGGAGGCAGGATGCCATGACCCGCTACCGGCCGCGGGCACTCGCCATTCGAGGTCAGGCACACGCCCGGCCCCTTCCGGTCGGCGCCGGCGGCAAGGCGGCGGGACTCGAGCGGATCGTGGCGGCCGGCCTGCGGACGGCTCCGTGGTTCGTCGTCCCGGCCGCCGCCCGTCCACGCGGCGCCGTGGCCGTCGGCGAGCCGCTGGCCGGGCTCGTCGCGGATGCCTGCGGCCGGCTGGCGCTTGCAGGAGCCGAGGGGTTCGCCGTCCGTTCCTCCGCGCTCGACGAGGACGGCGTCGCCTGCTCGTTCGCGGGCCAGCACCTGACGCTCCTGAACGTCCCGGACGTGCCCGGCGTGCTGGAGGCGATCGGGCGGTGCTGGGCGTCTGCCGCGGAGCCGTCGGCGCGCGCCTATCGGGCGGGGCTGGGGCTGGCGCCCGAGTCCCCGGGAATGGCGGTCGTCGTCCAGGCCATGGTCAGGGCCGAGTGCTCCGGGATCGCGTTCAGCGAGGCCCCGCAGGTCGGTCGAGAGGCGCTCGACGTCCGCCGAGGGGCGCTCGACGCCTCGGGCTCGCCCGAAGCCGTCGTCGTCGCCACGCGGGGGCTCGGCGTCCCACTCGTCTCCGGCGAGGTGAACGGCGACGAGTACCGCGTTCTCGCCGATGACGTGGTCGTCGTGCGCCGGACCGACCCGGGAGCCTGGCGGCTGGACGCGCTCTCCGGCGGCGGGCTCGTCCGGTCGGATGGCCCCGTCGCGGCACGTCCGGACGGCCGTGGGGCCGCGACGCCGGGCGCCGGGCGCGGAGCCCGCTGTCTCGACGACGACCGGGTGCGGGCCATCGCCGAGGCGGCGCGCCGGCTCGCGCGACAGGCCGGCAAACCGCAGGACGTCGAATGGGCCATCGCGCGGACCGGCGAGCTGTACCTCCTCCAGGCGCGACCCATCACGGCGGGCATCGCCGGCACGGATCGCGTTCGTCCGCGCCGGCAGGGCCAGCCCGGGGAGGCCCGGGCGAGCGCTGAATCGCCGATGAGCCAGGGGCTGCCGGGGAGCGGCGACATCGTCCGCCTGTGGGACAACGCGAACATCGTCGAGAGCTTCTCCGGCGTGACGCTGCCGCTCACGTACTCGGTCGCGCGCGAGGCGTACGCGTCCGTCTACCGCCGCGCGTGTGGCGCGTTCGGCGTGCCCCAGGTCGCACTCGACAGGAACGCCGCTGTGTTCGACCAGATGATCGGGCACATCGAGGGGCGCGTGTACTACAACGTGTCGAGCTGGCACCGCGTGCTCGCCCTCCTGCCGGGGTTCGGCACGAGCCAGCAGTTCCTCGAGCGCATGATGGGCGCGGCCCGCCCCGGCAGCAGGGGTGGGGAGCGCGCCGAGCCTGTCGCCGTGGCGCACCGTCGGGTGTTGGACGCGGCGCGGGTGGCCGTTCGATGCGGCATGGGTCTCGTGCTCTTCGAACGCCGCGCTCGCGGCTTCGAGCGCCTGATCGGCTCGCTCGCACACGACGTGCGTACCCGCGACCTCAATTCGATGTCGATCGAGCAGCTCCTCGACCTCTACGACGAGGTGCGGACGCGCGCGCTGGCCGGCTGGCACGTGACGATCTTCAACGACCTTGCCGTGATGGTGGTCCACGGTGCCCTGCGCCGGGCGACGGAGAGCTGGCTGGATCCCACGGTCGGCCCCTCCGTCAGCGGACTCCTTCGGTCGGAAGGCCTCGCGAGCACGGCGCCCGCAGCCGAGCTCCAGCGAATCGCCCGCCGTCTGCGACAGGAGCCTGCCTGGCGGGGAGTGCTGGACAGAAGCGCGGAACCTCTGGAGTGCCTCCGCTCGGACCCGTCGCTCGCCGACTTCCGGCGGATGTTCGAGGCGTACCTGGCGCGGTGGGGCGACCGATGCCCTGGCGAGCTGCAGCTCGACCGACCGACGTACAGGGAGGAGCCGGCCCCGATCCTCTCGACGATCAGGGCGCTCGCGTCGGCGCCGGAGGTTCCGGGCGGCGTCCCGTCGGAGCGCGACAGGGCAGCGACATGGGAGGACCTGGAGAAGAAGTGTCGCGCGGCCTCGGAGGTCGAGCGCCGGCTCCGAATCGGTGTCCTTCGATCCCTGGTCGACATGACGCGGTACCGCCTGTGCTGGCGGGAGCGCATGAGGTTCGCGCGCACGGAGGTGTTTGCCATCGGGCGGCGGATCTTCCGTTCCCTGGATCGCCAGTTCGTCGATCTGGGCATCCTCGACCGTCCGGGCGATCTCCATTACCTCGATATCGCCGAGATCCGCGGCGCGATCCGCGGCACGATTCCGGCCATCGACCTCCGTGTCATCGTGGCGGATCGTCGCGAGCGTTTCGCCCGGTTCGCCGCGGAGCCCGGCCCGCCCTCGCGGTTCGAGACCGCGGGGCCGGTCGTCCTCGGCCGTCGCGGCGCGCGGGCGGCGTTGACCGCCGGCACGGAAGGCGTCCAGGAGCTGGCAGGGACTCCGGTCTGGGCTGGCCGCGTCCGCGGGCCCTGCGTTCGCGTCGAGGACCCGCGCGATTCGACCCCACGACAGGGCGAGATCGTCGTGGCGCGTTCCACCGATCCGGGGTGGGTGCCGATCCTGCTCTCTGCCGCCGGACTCCTCGTCGAGCGTGGCAGCCTGCTCTCCCATTCCGCGATCGTGGCGCGCGAGTTGGGTCTGCCGACCATCGTCGGCATCGACGGCCTCATGGCCGCGGTCGGGCGCGGAACCACGGCCGACATGGACGGCTCGAGCGGCATCGTCCGCCTCGGCCCCGAGCCTGCGCGGCTGCCGGCGACGCCGGAGGGATCACGATGACGCACGAGCCGGCCACGGCGGCACCGCTGGGCGCGCAGCTCCTCTATGCCAACTGCTGGGAGGATCTCGCCGTGGCGCGGCGGGCGCTGCACATCCCGACGGGGGGCCTCGTCGTCACCATCGGATCGGCCGGCGACAACGCGATCGGCCTCCTCCTGGACGACCCGCGACGGATCCTGGCCGTGGACCTCAATCCGGCGCAGACGGCGCTGGTCGAGCTCAAGCTCGCGGCCGTGCGCTCCATGCCGGGCGACGTGGCCGGATTCGTCGGTGCGCTGTCCGCCACGGGCCGGCCCGACGCGAGGCGCCTCGATCGATACGAGTCGGTGCGCCGGCAGCTGTCCGACAGCGCGGCGCGCTTCTGGGACACCCACGCCGACGAGATCGCCGATGGCGTGGCCCATGCGGGTCGGTTCGAACGCTACCTGGCATGGTTCCGGCGCGGCCTCCTCCCGATCATCCCCGGTCGCGCCGTGGTCCGGGACATGCTGGCCGCACGCGGCGTGGAGGAGCAGCGCCGGATCTACCGCGGGCGCTGGGACGGTTGCGCGTGGCGCGCGCTGTTCCGCGTCTTCTTCGGCCGCCGCCTCCTCTCCGCGCTGGGCCGCCACCCGGCGTTCTTCGACCAGGCGTCCGGCCGGGGCGTCGGCGCCCATTTCCTCGCGCGGGCGGTCGACGGCCTGACGGCGACGCCGATCCGTGCCAACCCGTACCTGACGTTCATGCTCGCCGGCCGTTACCGCCTCCCGGACGCGGCTCCCGCCTATCTCGACCCGTCGAACGCGGCACTCCTCGCGGCGCGCTCCGATCGCCTCCAGTCGCGACGTGCTCGTTGCTCGACGCGCTTCACGGGCTGGGAGAACGCACCGTCGACGCGTTCTACCTCTCCGACATCTTCGAGCTGGCGGACCCGGCCGGTTACGAGGCGTGTCTCGCCGAGGTCGCGCGCGTCGGGCGGCCGGGTGCCCGGCTGTGCTACTGGAACAACCTGGTCGAGCGATCGCGACCGGAGTCGCTGGCAGGCCGCCTGTCGCCCGTGACGGACCTGGCGGCCCGGCTCCATGCCCACGACCGTGCGTTCATCTACTCGCGTTTCGTTGTCGAGGAAATCCGCCCGACAAGCGGTCTCGGCATCGGCCGGGAGGCCCGTCATGCCGCCTGACGCAATCGGTCGGCTGCTCGTGGGGCTCGCCTGCGTCCTCGCCGCCTACGGCTCGCTCTTCGGCGGAGCCGAGCTGCTTCGTCGTCGCGGTGTCTGTGCGGAGGTCACCCGATCGCTCGTGCACGTCGGCTCTGGCCTGCTCGCGCTCGCCCTTCCGTTCCTCTTCTCCTCGGCCCGGCCGATCCTCCTGCTGTCGATCGTGTTCGCCGGAGCGATGCTCGTCAGCCGTCGCACCGGAATCCTCGGTGCGATCCACGACGTTCGGCGCCCGACGTTCGGCGCCCCCCTGTACCCCATCGGAATCGCGGCCGCCTACGTGCTCACGAACGGGCACGCGCCCGGCTATCCGATCGCGGTGCTGTCGCTCGCGCTCGGCGATCCCGCGGCGTCGTACGCCGGGCGCAGGTTCGCCAGGCGCAACGTGAGCATCTGGGGAAGCCGGCGCAGTCTCGCGGGATCCGCGAGCGCCTGCCTCGTGTCGGCCGCGATCACGGCCGTCGCCCTGCTCGTGAGTGGGGCCGCGTCGGCGCCGCTTCTCGCCGTTTCGTTCGGCGTCGGGCTGGCCGTCGCCCTGGCCGAGGCCACGTCGCCGCACGGCTTCGACAACCTCGCGATCCCGGTCACGGCAGCCGCGGTGCTGGCCGTCTCCGGCACGCCATGGCGGCTGCTCGCGGCCCTGGCGGGCCTCTCGGCGATCACGCTGCTCGGCCTGATCCGGCCCGGGTCGATCGCCGCGGCAGCCCGCATCGGGCGGGCCATGCAATGAAAGGACGGTCCAGCGTGCGTGTCCACGAGTTCGAGCCGGGCGAGTTCGAGCCGGGCGAGTTCCGCGCGTCGTTCGACGGGCCGGTGCGCCCCGGCCAGGGCGACCGAACGTCGGAGCGCGGCGCCGACCGGTTCCTGGCTCCTGGCCATCCCTTCCTTCGAGTCGGGACGTGGCGCGCCTTCGTGGCGGGCGTCGGTGGCTCCCGCGTCCGAGTGGTCGCGAGCCTGGACCCACGTCAGAGGGTCGGCGGCGGATCGGTCGGCGCGATCGGGTTCATCGCCGCCGGCGACCTGCGGGAACCCACGACCGGCGCGGCGCTCCGCTCCGCGCTCGAGGCGGCCGAAGCGTGGATCGCCGCCGCCGGGGCGACGGTGGCCCGCTGCCCGGTGCAGTTCTCGACGTGGTACGGACACCGGACGGTCACCGGCGGCCTCCCCGGCGAGGGTGGCGCCGCGCCGTTCCCGATGGAGCCGGCCGCGAGCCCCGGCCTGGCCGCGACGCTGGTTGCGACCGGGTTCACGGTCGCACACAGGGCGGCGTCGTACCGTGTCGCGGTCGACACGTGGATCAGGGGCGCCTGTCGGAGCGAGGAACGGATGCGGGACGCGGGCTATCGCGACCGCCCGATCCGCCCGGAACGCATCGACGATGAGCTGGCCGCGGTGCACGCGATCTCCATGGCATCGTTCCGCCGGAGCTGGGGGTTCAGCGACATCACGTTCGACGAGTTCGCGACCATCTATCGGCCCCTCGCATCCCTGTTCGACCCGGGGCTCGCGCGGATCGTGGAATCGCCCGACGGGGAGCCGGTCGGATTCCTGTTCGCCTTCCCCGACCCGGCGACGCGCCCGGGCCATCCGGACGCCCGTTTCGTGGGGAAGACCGTGGCTGTCCTGCCCGAGGTGCGGCGTGCGACGCCCGGCGTGGGCACGGGGCTCACCGTGGCGGTCCACCGGGCAGCCGCGGCGCGCGGCTACGCGACCGCCATCCATGCCCTCGTCGCGGAGGGCGCGTACTCCCAACGCGTGTCGGCTCGCTGGGGCCAGCGGTTCCGTTCGTACGCCACGTTCGAGAAGGTACTGTCGTGAGTGGCCCGGGAGCCGGAATTGCCGGATTGGCGCCGGCGAGTGTCGCCGAGCTGCTGCGCGACCTGACCTCGGCACATCCGGAGCGGCCCGCACTCGTCGGACGCGATGGCGAGATCCGGCTCACGTACGCGGAGCTCGTCGAGCGGGCCGCCAGGGTGGCCGCGGGGCTCCTCGAACGGGGTCTTCGCCCGGGCGACCGCGTCGCGCTCCTCCTCCGTGATCGGGAAGAGGCGCTGATACCCGCGGTCGCCGCGCTATGGGCGGGTGGCACGCTCATCGTTCCGCCCGCGGCCCGGGGGTGGAGGACCGCGCTCGCGGCGGCTGCAGGGACCCGGCCCGCCGCGGTCTTCGCCGACCCGACGACGTGGCTGGCGGCGCTTGCCTTTCCCGGGCTGGGCGGTGCGCCGGTACGGGTCGTTTCGGGTCGCAGGTGCCTGCCGGGCCTCGTGACGGTCTCCGGACTCGCCGTAGGTGGGCCCGCACCGATGACGATGCCCGTGCCTCGGCCCGCGACGGCGCCGGCGCTGGTCACGTGGACGACCGGCACGACGGGCCGGCCGCGCGCCATCGTCCGGTCCCAGAAGGTGCTCGCCGCCCAGCATGTCGCGATGCGGCGGCTGCGATCGCCCCGTCCCGACGACGTCGATCTCGCCGGTCTGCCGAACATCGCGCTCCACGACCTGGCGTGCGGCATCGCGGTCGTCATGCCGCCCGGCATCGGGGGCGACCACGATGGGGCCACCCTGCGGGCGACGGTCGCCCGGGCCGGCGTGACCACGGCGGCCGGTTTCCCGGCCATGTTCGAGCGCCTCGTCGAGGGCGCGGAGCCCGGTGCATTGCCTCGTCTCCGCTCGATCCACGTGGGGGGCGCACCCGTGCGACCCATCCTCCTCGAGCGCCTCGCGCTGGTGGCGCCCAACGCCGCCATCGTCGTGGTCTACGGGGCGACCGAGGCAGAACCGATCGCCGCGGTCGATGCATCGGAGGTTCGCGCGGCAGAAAGCCCGGGCTACCCGCGCCGGGGACTGCTGGCTGGGCGCCCACTCGATGGGATCGAGGTGCGCCTGGTCCCGGTCGATGGGCAGTCCCGCGTCACGGCGGCCGGCGCTCGACCGCCGGCGTCGGTGCTTGAGCGGGGCCGGATCGTCGTCCGTGGCTCGCGGGTCGCCCGAGTCCCAGGGCGAACGGACGCCGATGGCTGGCTCGACACGGGGGACGTCGGTGCGATCGACGCCGGCGGCCGAATCTGGCTGCTGGGTCGGGCAGTCAATGCCCTGGCGGAGAGCGAGACACCGGCGGATATCGAGGAGCCGGTCGCCGCCCTCGAGGGCGTCGGCTCCGCGGCCGTTGTGGCGCTGGCGAGCCACGGCGGCCTGCTTCGTACCCTCGCGGTCGAGCCGTCGAACCCAGCCACGGCGGCCATCGTCCATGAGCGTGTCACGGCCCTGGCCGCGCGGCGCGGGTGGGACATCGATCGCGTGGTTGTCGTTTCGCGACTCCCTCGGGACCGGCTCAGCGGCAAGATCGACTATCCGCGCCTCCGGGCGCTCGTCCGCTGACGCACCCGGGTGTCGTCGGGCAACCCCGTGCCAGTCGGCCCCGCCGCTTGCACGCCGGCCGGCAGGCCCGCGTGCCAAACGCCTCTCTCCCCCACCGCTGGCGTCGGCTACCGTTGGCCGGCAGCGTCACACGACGAGGAATTGCGCATCGATGACAGAGCACCACGTCGCCATGATCGAACGCCATATCCTCGACCGTGCCCATCGCTCGCTCGAGCGCGCGCTCGCCCGCATCGAGACGACCGCCGAGGTGGCAGGCACGCTCGAGGCGGCGGGTCTAGCTGGCGTCGTGCGGAGCCTGCTCGACGAGCTGTCGAAGACGCTGCGGACCCACATGGAGTGGGAGGAGCAGGTCTGCTTCCCCGAGACCGACCGGCTGGCCGCCACGTCGTGGGCGACGCGGTTCCTGCTGGTCCAGCACGAGCAGATCCGTGCCAGCATCGCCGTACTCGAGGCCGACTGCGCCGTCCTGAAGTCCGAACCGGCGCGCCGGCACGTAGCGGACCTCCGGGCGCACCTCTACGCGCTCCATGCCGTGCTGTCGTCCCACCTCGAGCAGGAGGAGCGGGCCCTGCTGACGCTCCTGATCGGCGAGCCGTCGGCCGCACCGGAGAAGGTCACTCCGCAGCCCTGAGCCCGCCGCCCGGATCGCCGGCCCCGCGGGGAGCTGCGGCCGCCCGGAGCGGCCCAGTCGGCCGGCCCTCAGGCGATCGGCCGCGCGCAGCAGTCCGCCGGCCCGGAGGCGATCGCCCGCCCGCCACCGGCCATCGCGATCAGCGCAGCGGCAGCGTCACCGTGAAGGTGGCCCCGCCGCCGGCCCGATCCTCGACGTCGATGGAACCGCCGTGCCGCTCGACCAGCGTCCGCGCGACGGCCAGCCCGAGCCCGGTGCCCTCGGGACGGCGCCCGCGCGCCCCGGCCGCACGAGCAAACGGTTCGAATATCCGCTCCTGGTCGGCCGCGGGAACGCCGGGACCCCGGTCGGCGACCGAGACCCACGCACGCCCATCGCGGCGGCCCATGTCGATCGTCACGTCCGTGCCCGACGGCGCGTGGCGAGTGGCGTTGTCGAGCAGCACCAGCAGCACCTGCAGCAGCCGGTCGGGATCGCCCAGGATCGGGAGGGCCGGGACGGGGTCCGGCGCCACCACGATCGCGCATCCCCGCTCGACGGCCAGCGCCCGGGTCCTCGTGCCCGCGTCGGCCGCGAGGGCGCCCAGGTCGAGCGGCTCCAGGTGGACGGCGTCCGGGTCCGCGCGCGACGCCGAGAGTGCGAGGAGGCCCTGGACCAGCCGGCCCAGGCGATCGGCCTCGGCGACGATCCCGGAAACGAGCGACGCGCCGTCCTCTCTCACGAGGTTCTCGCGCTGGAGCACCTCCCCGGACGCGTGGATGATCGCCGCGGGGGTCCGAAGCTCGTGGGAAGCGGCCGCCACGAACCGCCGCTCCGTGGCGAAGGCGGCCCGGATCGGAACGAGGGCACGGCCCGTGAGCAGGAGCGCGAGCAGCGCCGCGGCGGCCAGGCCGCCCAGCCCCACCAGGGCGATCGTCCGTTCCAGGTCCGAGGCCTGCTGGTCGTGCAGCGTGAGGATGAGCCCGGCCTGGACCACGCCGACAGGGGCCGTGCCGCCGGACGGGCGGATCGCCAGCGTGAGCAGCCGGACCGGCACCCCGCCCGCGGTCACCGTCCGGAGATCCGAGCCATCGGCCATCGCCGCAGCCAGTGCCGACCGGTCGGGGAGGCCGGCCAGGCGGACGTTCCGCGGGTTCTGGACGACGTTGCCCGACGGATCAAGCACGAGCGCGAACGTGTCCGCCGACCCGACAGGCTCGTCGGCCGTCTCCGCCTCGCTGTCGCCACCGGTCGCGCCCGGAAGATGCCCTTCCAGCGACGCGAGCACGCCCTGCGCGGACGCGCGCAGCGCCGAATCCGTGGCGCCGTCGAGCTGCGCCATCGCCACCACCGTCGTGGCGATTCCCATCGCGACGAGCAGCGCGGCGAGGAGGCCGAGCGTCAGGAGGGCCAGCCGTCGCCGCGTCGCCGCGATCACCCGCTCGGTCGGATCGGTCACCCGTCAGTCCGTCCCGTCCAGCGTGTACCCCACCCCGCGGACCGTCCGCAGGCGCCCCTCGCGCCCGAGCGTCGCCAGTTTCCGCCGCAGGTACGAAATGTACAGGTCGACCACGTTCGAATAGACGTCGGGTTCCGCTCCCCAGACCGCGTCGAGGATCTGCCTGCGGCTCAGGACGTGTCCGGCGTTCCGGATCAGGAACGCGAGCAGGGCGAACTCGCGGGCCGTCAGCTCCACGGTTGCGCCCGCCACGCGCACGACGTGCCGCTGCTCGTCCAGCTCGACGTCCCCCGCGACCAGCCGTTCCTGCACGCCCGGCACGGGTCGCCGCCCCAGCGCACGCAGGCGCGCCAGCAGCTCGGAGAACGCGAATGGCTTGGACAGGTAGTCGTCCGCGCCGGCGTCGAGACCCGCGACGCGCTGCTCGACCGATCCCAGTGCGGTCAGCATGAGCACCGGCGTGTGGTCGCCGCGCGTACGCAGCACCTGGAGCACCTCGGTGCCGTCGAGATCCGGCAGCATGCGGTCGAGCACGATCGCGTCGTAGCCGCCCTCCCGTGCCAACGCCAGCGCCCCGACGCCGTCCTCGGCAAGGTCGACCGCGTACCGCTCCGCCAGCAGCACGCGCCGGATGAGCTCACCCATCCGGGGCTCATCCTCGACCACCAGCACTCGCATCTGCGCAATGCTTGGGACGATCCGGTTCCGCGTCAACGTCCGTATGGCCCCGGCAACCGGCAGGGTCGGTTCGGGCCTCCGCTCATGCCGATGGCGCCTGTGGCGATCCGGATGCCGTCCAGTACTGCTCGGTCAGGATCGCGCCGGTCGGGAAGCCGCGAGCCACGAGCGCGCGGGTCACTGCCGCGATCGCGTCCGGGTTGCCGCACACGTAGGCGACGGTCCCGGCCGCATCGAGCCCGAACCGCTCGCAGACGGCCCCGATCAGCCCGTCCACCCGCCCGGTCGCCCCGTCCCAGCCCACGTTGGCCGGGTGGCCCGGCCGCGAGACGGCCGGCACGTAGGCCACTCGCGGATCGGCCTTCGCCCAGCGCTCGAGCCGGTCCCGGTACGCCAGTTCGTCTGCCGACGATGTCCCATGGACCACCACGGCGCGCCAGGGCGTGGACGACGCGGAATCCACGGACGCCCGGAGCGATGCGAGCATCGACAGCGCCGGTGCGAGGCCGGTGCCGGTCGCCACGAACAGGTGGCTGCCCCGCTCGCCGGGGGAGAGGCGGAACAGCCCCTTCGGCCGGCCCAGGCGCAGCCGGGCTCCCGCGCCCAGCTCCCACAGGACCGGCGTCAGCATGCCCCCGGGCACGCGGCGGATCAGGAACTCCAGGTATCGGCCCGAGCCGGGCGGCGACGCGGCCGAGTACGGACGCTGCAGGACGCGGCCATCGAGCGTGACCCCGAGCGCGAAGTACTGGCCGGGTGCGAATGCCGGGATGCCCTGGTCAGGCCTGATGATGAACCGCGCCACGGCCGGAGTCAGGTCGATCCGTCGAACCAGCGTCGCGTTCGGCCCTGCTGCCGTGAGCCCGACGATCCCGGGCGAGGTCGGGGCAATGCGCGATGCGAGCGGTGCGGGCCCCGTCGTCATGCGGCCGGACACAGGGCGTCGACGCCCTCCCGGGCAGACTCCGGACTCCGGTAGAAGACGGTATCGATGCCCGCGTAGGATGCCCATTCGGCCGGCAGCTGGTCGATCCGGAAGATGGCGGCGTTCGGGCATGCCTGCTCGCACGATCCGCAGTCGATGCACCCGTCGGGGTCGATGTAGAACTTGCGGTCGATCCCGGGATCGGCGGTGATGCAGTCGACCGGGCACACGGCCACGCAGGACTGGTCCATGTGGTCGACGCACGGCTCGGCGATGACGTACGACATGTCGTTCTCCAGGTTCAGGGCTCCGCGGACCGTTCGGCCGCGAGGCCGGGGATGGTGGTTCGAGCTGCCGCTACACGCCCGACCGACGGCGTGCGCTCGGCCGCGCGCGGCCCGCCGGGCGAACCGGCCGGGTGGTGCGATGCGTCGCGGCGGCCCGCGACACTCACGACCAGGCGATAGACGGACAGGAAGACGATGGCCGCGATGGGGACCAGGTACGACCAGGTGGCCCACGGCGCGCCGCTGTCCGACCCCGACCCGATGCCGTGTGCAGTCACGCCGAGGAAGCCGGCGAACGTGAGGTAATGGATGAGCCGCCACGCCCGCTGGCCGATGTGGCGGCGGACGTAGAAGCTGCCCGTGACGATCGCGATCGCGTAGAACGCGAGTTGTCCGACGCCGACGGCGGCCGGCGCGTACGGCGAGGCGAACGGGATGGCGATCGCGGCGAGGGTGAACGTGAACGTGTGATCCGCCAGGAGCAGGATCCCGTGGAGTCCCGACAGGGCGAGCCCGACGAGCGCCAGGTCCTTGTGCAGCGCGAAGCTGACCGGCCGGTGGGCGATCGCGTCGAGCAGCTTCGTGGACAGCAACAGGCCGTAGATCACGGACCCGGCCACGGCGAAGTAGGCGAGGAAGCCGGTCGCGCGGACCGCGTACCAGGCGAGTTTGCCGGGAGCGAGGGCCGCCGCGGCACCGACGAGATGCATCGCCACGGGGAAGGTCGCCCCGATGGCAACGCCGATGCCCACGGCATAAGCCGCCCAGACCGCCAGGCGGACGGGCTTCGGAAGCCCGCGGTACGTGGGTCCCCGCCGCACGGGCGCGGACCGTTGCCCCGGTGCGGGCCTGTCGGAAGGCACAGGGATCAAGGCGGTCGTGGCGGCGGCCCCCGCCGGCTCCGTGGACGCGGGGACCCGCCGGGGCGGCAGGTCGATCGGGTGGCTCATCGAATGACTCGCATCAACCGGCAAGGAGCGCGAGCGTGGACGGCACGGCGAGGACCTCTCCCCTGTCCGTCAGCACGATCGCTCCCCGAACCCCGGCTCGCTCGAGCATGGCCAGTCCGTCCACGGACCCGAGGATCACGGCCGTCTTCGCCAGCGCTTCGGCCCGCAGCGCCGAGGCGCAGATCACCGTGGCCTGGACGACGTCGGTCACGGCCGGGGCCTCCGTCCGCGGGTCGATGAGGTGATGACTCGCGATAGCGCCCCGCTGCCACCGATGGATCGACGTGCCCGACGTGGCCACGCCCCAACGCTCACCCCAGCCGTCCCCGGACGCGGAGAGCGCCAGGATCGCCAGGGAGGCGCCCTCGGTCCTGGGATCGTCGACGGCGATGGCCCACAGCTTCCCCGGAGCGGCACGGATCGCGAGATCGCCGTCTGCGTCCACCGCGACGGTCGACCACCCCTGGAGCAGGCTCAGCGCTCGATCGGCAAGCCACCCCTTGGCGACGCCTCCGAGGTCGAAATGGACACCGGGCTCTCGCCGGACGGTCGCGCCGGTCCCCGGCCCTGGCTCCACGGACCAGGCACGCGGCGCGCGCCGGGAGGGCTCGGGTGCCAGGCCCTCGGCGGCCAGGCGGGCGTCGAGCAGTGTGATGTCCACGAGGCCGCCGCTGGCCTCGCCGGCGTCGATACCGGCCCGCAGCGCCGCCGCGAGCGTGGGACCGACGTGGACCGCCGGTCGCGGGTCGGCGTTCAGGCGGGACAGCTCGGACTCCGGGAGGTGCCGGCTCAGGCGCCCTGCCCATCGACCGACGCGGGCGAGGACGCGCCCGGCGTCGCGGCGTGCCAGTTCCTCGCACTCGGCATGCTCGACGGTGCTCCTCGGGCGACGCGAGGCGGGGGACCACGCGGTGGCGTCGACGTGGACCGCGAGCCGGCCCCCCATCGCGAGGGTCGCCACCGAAAGTGGGGCGATGGGCACGGGGGCCGCCGGGAGGCGAGGGACCGGTGCTCGCCCGGCCGAGCGCGGATCGATCGTTCCTGCGAGCGCGTCCACGGCGATCACGGGATCGGCTTCCCGGACTGGGTCGTCCGCACGACGACCGTCTGGGGGGCCGGGGCGGGCACGCGGGTGACGATCGTGATGGGCTTCGGCGCCTTCGCGTCGATGACCGCGGCGCCCGGAGGCGGCGTCTGTCCGGGGGCGAGCTGAACGTACTGGACCGGACGCTGGGCGGCGATCGTCGCGGGCGTTCCCGTGGCGGTCGTTGCGCCCGTCCCCGTCGGAGCTGCGGGGGAGCCCGTCGCAGGCGTCACGATGGCGGTCACGAGCGCGGACAACGTGGCCAGGCCTCCGGCGCCGAGCGCAAACCGGAGACGCGTGGGGTCGGGCCGGGCGGCCGGGGGCCGTGCGGCTGCGGGCCCGGCGGCCGGGGGCCGTGCTGACGCCGGCTCCTCGTGATCGAGCGGGCGGGACATCAGTCACCACCGCCGTCGTGCTCGCCGCCGCCTTCGCCATCGGTGCCCTCGCCGCCGGCGGTCGGCACGGTGACGTGGACCACCTTGGGCGGTGCCGGCGGGGCAGTCTGCGTGATGTGGATGACCCTGGGCGACGGGGCCGGCCGCACGTAGACCACCTCGGGCGGAAGGGTCGCCGAGGAGGACGGCGGGGCGGTCACCGCGACCGCGGGGGAGACCTGCTGCGACACCGACCCGCGGGCCGAAAGGTAGCCGTCGACCGCGAAGAAGCCGGCCAGCGTCACGACGACGGCCAGCGCGGCGACGGCGAGCCCGACGCGGTGGATGGAGGCGTTCATGGGGCGGGACCTCGTTCGAATCCGGTTCGTCCGGATGAGTCGACGCTAGGGCCGTGCCATGTGACACGCCTTGGGCGAAGATGTGAGATCTCCCATCTCCGGACGGCACGAGTGGAAACGGGCCCGGCTTGCGGCGCGCGCCAGCCGTGTTTCCCACCCGGTGGTGCGACACGACGGCGCCCGCCGGTGCCGCGAGGGTCGACCGACCCTCAGGACGTCCGGACCCGCTCCAGGACCGGGGCCGGGTCCGCGTGCCGCGGCTCCTGCGCGGCCGGCACGATCGCGCCCGTATGCAGCCAGCAGGCCACCTTGGCGCTCCGGATGGCCCTGCGCGTCGAGCGGGGGCTCGTGGTCGGGGCAGGGTGCGAAGGCGTAGGGGCAGCGGGGATGGAAGCGGCAGCCCACCGGCATGCGGAAGGGGTTGGGCACGCTGCCCTTGATGACGTTCAAGCGGCTGCCGCGCATGGTCTTCGACGGGAATGGAGGCGAGGAGGCCCTCGGTGTAGGGATGCTGCGGGTCGCGCAGCACCTCCTCGACCGTGCCCGTCTCGACGACCTTGCCGGCGTACATGACGACCAGGCGCTGCACGGTCTCGGCCACCACGCCGAGATCGTGGGTGATGAGGAGAAGGGCCGTGCCGGTCTCCTGCTGCACGTGGCGGATGAGTTCCAGGATCTGGGCCTGGATCGTCACGTCGAGCGCCGTGGTGGGCTCGTCGGCGATGAGGAGCTTGGGATCGCAGGAGAGGGCCAGGGCGATCATGACGCGCTGGCGCATGCCGCCCGACAGCTCGTGGGGGTACTGGCGCACGCGGCGCTGCGCCTCGGGGATGCCCACCAGGCGGAGCATCTCGATGGCCCGCTCGCGGGCCGCCGCGTGGCTCACCTTGCGGTGGGCCACCACGGCCTCGGCGATCTGGTCGCCCACCGTCAGCACCGGGTTGAGCGACGTCATGGGCTCCTGGAAGATCATGGCCATCTCGGCCCCGCGCACGTCGAGCATCTCGTCGTTCGAGAGGCGCAGCACGTCGCGCCCGTCGAACCAGATCTCGCCGCCCACGATCTCGCCGGGCGGGGTCTCGATGAGGCGCATGATGGTGAGCGCGGTGACGCTCTTGCCGCAGCCCGATTCGCCCACCACGCCGAGCGTCTCGCCGCGGCGCACCTGGAAGCTCACCCCGTCCACGGCGGGCACGGTGCCGTCCATGACCTTGAAGTGCGTGCGCAGGTCGCGCACGTCGAGCAGGACGTCCGAGGACGGGGGGACGCCCAGCGAGATCTCGTCGATCGACTGCGACACAGGCTGGCTCCAGAACCCTGAACTCCATGATCATGCCACCGCTGTCGACGCGAGTGGAAGGTCCAGCCTGGGACCAATTCGGTGGGTCCAGCCGGGACGACTCGATACGTGGTCGCATCCTGCGTGCCCCCGGGTTGCCGTGCCATTCGCAAGGCCCGCGGATGGACGATCTCCGCCAGCAGGCAGGGAGCTCACCGTTCGGCGACTCCAGGAGGACACAAGGTGCAGTTCATCGCCGGTGCATATCAACCGATCCTCGTGCTGTCAGGGGTCGTGTGCCTGGTGGGGCTGATCGCGTGGGCCCGGGATGCCCGGGCGGACGATCCCGTGGTGGACCACGCCCGGCGCGTCGCCCGGCTCCGCGTCTACGGGGCTCGAGTGAGAGCTCGCGACGCATGGCAGTCGATCGGAAGCGTGCCGGCGCGTCGCGTGATGCCTTCTCCGGCCGCGCGCATCGCGGGCGGACTCGCACACGCGCTCCGGCCTGCCGCCCGGGGAGCAACCCGCACGGTGGCGACGACCGGGGCGTGGATGGGCTCCGGCGCGGACTCCGCCAGGCCGCGGCTGGCGAGGGCGACCGCCGGCATTGGCGCTACGGTGCGGGACGTCGCGTCACGCGGCTGGACGGAGGGCCGATCGGCCGTGAGCCGGGCCGCCGCCGTCGCCATCCCGGTGGCAGCACGTGCAGGTGCCGCCCTGCGGTCCGCCGTCGCGGAGCCGGACCCGGGCGCCGGCAGGCAGGCACAGTCCGATCGTCAGATCGTGGCCCGCGACCAGGTTCCCGGCTGGCTGATGAGCGTCCAGCGCCCTGATGCCTCCGTGGTCCCGTTCGGACCGCTGAGCGGCGTGCCTGCCCCCGTGCCGACCTCGGTCGAACCGCAGTTCGATGGGGATCGTCGCCGGCTGGGGTGAGACCGGCACGGGGTACGAGCGGCCGCGGCGTGCGACGAGGGCCGTTCCCGTCGCATCACGCCCCGGGGCGATCCTTGCCATAATCCGCCGGGCGGCGCCTGTGCACCCGCCGGCGGCCCTCTGCCGCCGACGCTCGCCGCCGAGCAGCTCGGGGTCCACATGACGGACGTTCCTACACCGTGACGCCTGGAGACACGCCTGACACCGCCGGTGCGCCGGCCACCACCGGATCGTCATCCGCAGCTCCGGGCTCTTCGCCCACGGTCCACGCGCTCGGGAGACGCAACGAACGCCTGATGATGGCGGGCGTCGTCGGGTACAGCGCCGTCGTCGTCCTGCTCATGTTCCTGCGCGGCATCGAGATCACGCCCGACGTCATGGCGGTCGCCTTCGGGCTGGGCGCCGTCATCCTCGGCAGGGGCCGCCTGTTCCTGCGCGACTGGCTCCCGTTCGTCGTCCTGTTCCTCGCCTACGAGCTCATGCGCGGCCTGGCCGACAACGTCGGCCTGCCGGTCCACATCACCGACATGGTCACCGCCGAGCGGCTCGCATCGTTCGGCCACATTCCGTCGCAGGTGCTGCAGGACGCCCTGCATCCGGCTTCCGGCGTCGACGTCATCGCGGAGATCGCCACCGTCGTCTACATGCTGCACTTCGCGCTGCCGCTCGTGACCGGGTTCATCCTCTGGGTCTGGCGGCGCGCGCACTACTACGACTTCGTTGCGGCGCTGATCCTGCTCAGCCTGTGGGGCTTCGTGACGTTCGTGCTGATGCCCACCGCCCCGCCCTGGTACGCGGCGGAGGTCGGGGCGCTGAACGGGCCCAACGGGCACGCGGCGATCTCGTACCTCAAGCCCGGCGCGTTCGACACGCTCGCCAACTTCTTCGGCTTCAAGGCCGACTACATCTACACCTACGCGTTCTACGACGTGAACCCGAACGGGTTCGCCGCCTGGCCGTCGCTCCACGTGGGCTATCCGTTCCTCGCGTTCCTGGTGCTGCGGCGCGCCTTCGGGAAGATCGGGTGGGTCGGGTTCGCGTACACGCTGCTCGTGGCCTTCTCCGTCATGTACACCGGCGACCACTGGCTCATCGACTGCATCGGCGGGATCGCGTACGCGTACGTGTCGTACTACCTGATCACGCGTGCCGGCGTGGTGCAGCGCCGCCTGGCCGGCCTGCGCGACGACACGCTCGGGATGGGCAGCATGGGCGGCGCACGGGAGTGGATCATGACGTTCCCATCGACGATCTCCTGGCCCCGGCTCCTGGTTGGCATCGGCCTTGCGCTTGCCGGCGTGGCCGGCGTCCAGACGATGGAGCGCAGCGGCCAGACCGGCACCTGGCTCTACCTGGTTCCCTGGCTGGTGATCGTGGCCGGGGTATGGCTGGCGGCCGTCGCGATCATCCGGCGCAGAGGCCCGGCCCGATGACCATCACCGATCGCTTCGCCGCCGCCCGTGCCCGGGCCGCGGCCGAACGGGGCCGGCAGGGCCTCCCGTCATCGGCGGAGGCCACGCTCGGTGTCATCGGCGGCTCGGGCCTGTACGAGATCGACGGGCTGCGGGACGTCGTCGAGGTGCGTCCCGACACGCCGTACGGGCCGCCCTCGGACGCCCTCGTCGTGGGGTCGCTTGGGCGACACGCGCGTGGCGTTCCTGCCGCGCCACGGCCGCGGGCACCGCCTCACGCCGTCCGAGGTTCCGTACCGCGCCAACCTCTACGCGCTGAAGGTCCTCGGCGTCGGCTCCGTGGTCGCCGTGTCGGCGTGCGGCTCGATGCGCGAGGAGATCAGGCCGCGTGATGTCGTCGTTCCCGACCAGTTCATCGACCGGACGAAGGACCGGCCGGCGACGCTGTTCGGACGCGGGGTGGTCGTGCACGTCGCGTTCGCCGACCCCACCTGCCCGACACTGTCGGCTCGGCTGGCCGACGAGGCCGCGGCCGTGTTCGCGGAGACCGATCGCGGGACCGGCGCCGCAGACGGGGCGGAGGCCCGGACCGTCCACCGGCGGGGGACCTACGTCGCCATGGAGGGCCCGCAGTTCTCGACGCGGGCCGAATCGAACCTGTACCGCAGCTGGGGCGTCAGCGTGATCGGCATGACCGGCCTGCCCGAGGCGAAGCTCGCCCGGGAGGCGGAGCTGTGCTACGGGATGCTCGCCTACGCGACGGACTACGACTGCTGGCACGAGGACGAGGAGCCCGTGACCGTCGCGCAGGTCGTGGCCAACCTCGGCGCGAACGTCGCGTCCGCGCGCGCCATCCTGCGGCGGATCGCCGCGACGGGTCTTCCATCGCGCGATTCGTGCGGATGCGCGACCGCGCTTGCCGGTGCGGTCCAGACGGACCCGGCGGCGCTCGACATGGCCCGCGTGAACGAGCTGTCGCTCCTGCTCGGCGGGGACATCGCGACCGGCTGACACGCCGTCTTCGACGGGGCAGAATGCGCCGATGCCGCTGATCGCCCCGGACGCCCTTCGAGCCCGTCTCGACGACCCCGACCTCCGCATCGTCGACGTCCGCTGGTACCTCGGCCGTCCCGGCGAGGGCCGCGCGGCCTACGACCGCGGTCACCTGCCCGGCGCGATCCACCTCGACCTGGACGACGACCTGAGTGCCCCGGACGGACCGGGCCGGCATCCGCTCCCCGAGGTCGCGGCGTTCGCGCGCCGCATGGGCGACGCGGGCATCGGATCCGGCAACGCGGTGGTCGCGTACGACGACGCCGGCGGGTGGGTCGCGGCGCGGCTCTGGTGGATGCTCGAGCGCATCGGTCACCGCCGCGTGCAGGTCCTGGACGGCGGCATCCGGGCCTGGGTCGAGGCCGGAGGCCGGCTCACGACCGCGGTGCCGGAGTGGCCGCACGCGCGGCTCGAGGCCGCCTCCGGATGGTCGGGCATCGTGGACCGTGACGAGCTCCGCTCCCGACTCGGCCGCGTGGTGCTGCTCGATGCGCGGGCCGCCCCGCGGTATCGCGGGGAGATCGAGCCGATCGATCCGGCGGCAGGACACATCCCGACCGCGATCAGCGCGCCGTTCCAGGACAACCTCGGTCCGGACGGGCGATTTCTCCCGCCCGACGTGCTCGCGGCGAGGTTCCGGGCCCTCGGGGCCACCTCGGGCGCCGAGGTCGTCACGTACTGCGGCAGCGGGACGTCGGCCCTGCACCACGCGCTCGCCATGCGGATCGCCGGCATGGCGGACCCCACCCTGTACGTCGGGTCGTGGAGCGACTGGAGCACCGCGGGATACCCGGTCGCCACGGGTCCGGAGCCCGGACCTCCGTCGTGACGCCGGGCCGCCTCGTCGCGACGCTGCTCGCCATCGCGGTCCTCGGCGGGTGCGCGGGTGGAGCGACCCCATCGCCAGCCTCGTCCTCCGCGCCCACTGGATCGACCTCCACCGCCGGGAATCCGTCGCCGCCGTCAGGTTCGGCGGGCCAGCTGCCAGGCGCGTCGGGATCGCCGCCAGGTTCGCCGGCCTCGGGCGAGGGCACCCGG
The DNA here is from genome assembly GCA_963757865.1 of uncultured Chloroflexia bacterium. Taxonomy (GTDB): domain Bacteria; phylum Chloroflexota; class Limnocylindria; order Limnocylindrales; family CSP1-4; genus JAJYNJ01. The sequence continues at coordinate 808,512 of CAVWSU010000019.1, read as the reverse complement.
GCCCCGGGTTCGCCGGCCTCGGGCGAGGGCACCCGGGCCCCGGGTTCGCCGGCATCGGGTCCGGCTGCATCGGGCGCCGGAACATCGACCGGGGACTGGCCCGTGTACCACCGTGACGCCCAGCGTACGGGCTACGATCCGGGTTTCCCGGCTCCTGCGGCCTCGCTCCGGATCGCGTGGTCCGCGCGGCTCGACGGAGCCGTCTACGCGGAGCCCCTGGTCATCGGCGGCAGCGTGATCGCGGCCACCGAGAACGACTCCGTGTATGCCCTGGATGGGTCGAGCGGCGCCGTGCGCTGGCGCCGACACCTCGGGACGCCCGTGCCGCTCTCCTCGCTCCCGTGCGGCAACATCGATCCGCTCGGGATCACCGGCACGCCCGCGTACGACCCGGGCACCGGTTCCCTGTTCGCCGTGGCGGAGGTGGCGGGTCCGCACCACGTGCTCTTCGCGCTCGACCCGACCAGCGGTGCCGTCCGCTGGTCACGGACGATCGACCTGCCGGGAGACGACCCCGCGACCCACCAGCAGCGCCCGGCCCTGGCCGTCGCGAACGGCTACGTGTACGTGGGGATCGGCGGGCTCGACGGCGACTGCGGCCAGTACCGGGGCAAGGTCCTCGCCGTGCCCGTCGGCGGGCAGGGCCCGACGCTCGCCTATCGCGTACCGACCTCCCGCATGGGCGCCGTGTGGGCCACGGCCGGGCCTGCGGTGGATGAGGCGGGCCATCTGTACGTCTCGGTCGGCAACGGGAGCTCCACGACCACGTACGACGGGACCGACTCGGTCCTCGAGCTCTCGCCGAACCTGCAGCTGCTGTCGCGCTTCGCGCCGTCCGGGTGGGCCGCCGACAACGCGGCCGACGCCGACCTGGGATCCCTGGGCCCGGTCCTGGTGCCCGGCGGCTACGTGTTCATCGACGGGAAGAGCGGGACCGCCTACACCCTGCGCCAGGGTGACCTGGGCGGGATCGGCGGGCAGGTGGCATCGGCCGAGCTCTGCCGCGCATTCGGCGGGGCCGCCGTCGCCGGATCGACCGTGTTCGTGCCGTGCGCCGACGCGCTGCGTGCCGTCCGGATCGGCGCCGACGGCTCGATCCACCCGCTGTGGCGGACGCCGACCGGCGCCAACGGATCGCCCGTCGCCGCTCCCGGGGTCGTCTGGAGCCTGGACCTGGCCGCCGGCGTCCTGTACGCGCTCGACGCGTCGGACGGCTCCGCCATGGCACACATCGCCGTGGGCGACGTGCCGCACTTCGCCTCGCCGACGCTGTGGCAGGGCCGGGTGCTGGTGGGCACCATGAGCGGCGTCGTGGCGGTCGCCGCCGGAGGATAAGGGTCCCCGAAGAGGGCAGCGGCCGGTTCCGTCCGGCTCGGCTGGCCCGGCCCGACCTGGCGGCCCGGCGGATCCGGGAACGGGGGGTTCTCGTGCGCCTGCTACCCGCCGGCCACCGCCGGCAGGATGTGCACCGTGGCCGCCGGCGTGACGTCGCTCGCGAGGTCCGCCGGCTGGCCGTCGACGAACACGTTGATGTACTCGCGCAGTGCCGGGCCGGGTACGCACAGCCGGTCCCGCATGCCGGGCCAGCGCACGTCGAGAGCGTCGATGAGCTCGCCGACCGTCGTCGCCTCGACGGCCACGTGCCGGTCGGCGCCGGGGAACAGCGCCACGAGCGAGCGCGGCAGGACGACGGTGGTCATCGCGCGGGCGTGATCAGGCGTCCGGCAGGGCGGTCTCGACGGACAGGATGGGCGGCAGGAGGTCCGCGATCCGCCGCCAGTGGGCACCCTCGTCGCGGCTCGCGAAGATCTGGCCCGTGCTCGTCCCGACGTACAGGCCGAACGGGTCGAGCCCGTCGCCCGCCATTCCCTCGCGGAGCACGCCGAGGAAGGCATCCGACTGGGGAAGGCCGTCGCGCAGGTCCCGCCAGGTCGCGCCCGCGTCGGGCGTGCTCCACACGGCCATGCGGCCGTCGGGAACGAAACGGCCCTTCTCGGCGCCGTTGAGCGGGATCGAGTAGACCCTGTCGGGGTCGCGCGGGTGGGCCACCATCGGGAACCCGAATGTCGAGGGAAGCCCCTCGTCGAGGCAGATCCACGTGCGCCCCGCATCGTCGCTGCGATACGTCCCGCAGTGGTTCTGCTGGTAGAGACGCTCGGGCATGCCCGGAGCGAGGACCATCTTGTGCACGCACTGGCCGGTCTCGGGGTAGATGTCCGGCAGGAAGTCCGCGCGCACGCCGCGGTTGCGTGCCTCCCAGGTCGAGCCACCGTCCTCGGTCGCGAAGCAGCCCACCGCGGAGATGCCCACCCACATCCGATCGGGATCGTCGGGATGCGCGAGGACCGTGTGGCAGATCAGGCCGCCGTTCCCCGGCGTCCAGTTCTCGCGCGTCGGGTGGCGGGTGAGCCCTTCCACGTGCGTCCAGGTTGCGCCGTCATCGGTCGATCGGAAGAGACCGGCCGGCTCGACGCCGGCGTACAGCGCGCCGTGGGCGGGCGTGACGTGCCAGACGGAGCGCACGGCGGGGCCGTTCTCGCCGTACGTGAGGCCGGCGCTCGAATGGGTCCAGGTCGCGCCAAGGTCGTCGCTGCGCCAGACGGCGGCGCCGTACCAGGGGTTGCCTCCGCCGGCATACAGGGTCCCGGTCGCCGGATCCTGGCAGAAGTGATTGATGGGCCACCCCTCGCACAGCGGCCCGCGCAGGCGCCACTCGCTGTCCGGCGCCGAGGTGCCCTCGAGGATGAAGGCGCCCTTCTTCGTGCCTGCCAGGACGAGGATCTGCTGCTCCACGACGTCCCCCTTTCAGCCGCCGCCGTTCGCGCCTCCAGACGCAAGAGCGCCGACGATAGCACGCGCCGTGCGGTCGGTCTCAGGAGCGATTTCCTCCGGCCCCGGGGGCCGCCCTCAGCTGGCGATCGGCACCGACAGGGGGGCGTCCACGCCTGCAGGCACGTCGAACGCACCGACGTCGTCGTAGCCGCCGCGGGCACTGCGCAGCCGGCCCGCGTTCCCCGAGCTCGCGACACCGAGCGTGTAGTAGCGGCGGTAGTCGGCCGGGGACATCGTGCTGTACCGGTAGAACACCTTGTAGAACTGGTGGATGTTCGTGTACCCGACCATCCGCGCGACGTCGCACACGTTCACGTCGGTGCCCAGCAGCAGGCGTCGCGCCTCGGCGAGGCGGACGTTCGTCAGGTACTCCTTGAACCCGACGTTCGTGACCTCCTTGAACAGGTGCCTGACGCGCGAGGGACTGACATGCACGAAGGCCGACACGTCCTCGAGGGTCACGTTCTCGCGGAAGTGGTCCTCCACGTAGCGCAGCACCGGCCGGACGTGCTCCAGGCGGTCGGCGTCGTCCAGTCCCTGCTCGAGTGAGGCCGGCTTCCATTCGCTGACGAGGAGTCCCAGTGCGTGCCGGAGGGTCGCGTCGAGAAGGTGACGTTCGGAGCGCTGGTGACGCTCCCAGGTCGTCGAGAGGTCGGCGAGCACGGTCCCGAGCTCGAGGGCCAGCGGTGTTCCACGGCGGATCGGGTTCGAAAGTGCCGCCTGGCGCGTGAACGGCGACAGGTATTCCGCGTCGAAGGCGCGGCAGCCGGGTGGCGCTATCAGCTCGGGCAGGAACAGCGTCAGCAGCAGCCGGAGGGGACCGGGTCCGTCGGTGACGGCCACGTGCGGCTCGGAGTAGTCGACGACGACGACGTCACCCGGCTCGACCGGCACCTCGCGCCTGCCGAAGAGGAAACGCCCCGTTCCCTCCAGGCACAGCACGAGCTCCATGTAGTCGTGCCAGTGGAGGCGCGCCTCCCGGTCGTTCGTCTCGTAATCGAGGATCGACAGCGGGAAGTCCGGATCGAGCGGGTAGTGCCAGACGTAGACGGCCAACGGGAACGGACGCTCCTCAATCCCTCGAATCCCCCGGCGGACCGTCAGGGGTCAGGCGGTCGGGTATCCACGATCATGGGTGCCCGTTGACGGGCCATGGAGGGCCGTTCGTCACGAATCGTCCCACCCGCCTGAGCACGCACGGCGTCGCCGGGCAGCCGATCCTGCCAGTTTCTCGGCCGGTTGTGACATAGCCGCTCCCGCATCGCGGGGCGACACTCGCGGCGAGGTGGCCCGCGCGTGGTCCGGGGCCCGTGCCGCGTCGTGTCCCCGGCCGGCCGACACAGGGGAAGAGGCGATCGTCGTGCAGTTCCCGCACCTGTTCAGTCCGATCCAGCTCGGCGGCATCGAGCTGCCGAACCGCATCGTCCACGTCCCCACGGACATCAGCTCGTCGCACGCCGACGGCGAGGTCAGCGAGCGGGACATCCACCACCACGCCGACGTCGCCCGCGGGGGCGCCGGATTCATCATCGTGGGCGCCACGACCCCCGACATGAAGACGGGCCGGCCGACCGTCACCTGCCTGGTCGCGGACGGCGACAACTACATCCCAGGGCTCGCGCGGCTCGCGGAGAGCATGCACCGGTACGGGTCGAAGTGCGCGGTGCAGCTGCAGCATCCGGGACGCCAGTGCGCCATTCCCCGCTACAACACGCTCGGCGCCACCGACCGCGTGCTCAAGCTGCCGTGGTCCGCCGGCCACGAGATCGTGTACGAGAACGCCGACGAGAAGGGCAAGGAGATCCGGGAGGCGTCGGTCGCCGAGATCCTGGAGCTGGTCGACCTGTTCTCCGAGGCGGCCTGGCGGGTCAAGCAGGCCGGGTTCGACGCGGTCGAGCTGCACGCCGCCCACGGCTACCTGCTGTCCGAGTTCATGAGCCCGATCCTGAACCGCCGCACCGACAGGTTCGGCGGCGACCTCGAGAACCGCATGCGCTTCACGCTGGCCGTCGTGGACCAGATCCGGAGGAAGTGCGGAACCTCGTTCCCCGTGCTCGTGCGGTACTCGTTCGAGGAGTTCGTCCCGGGAGGGCGGACCATCGACGAAGGCGTCGAGATCGCCCGGATGCTGGAGCGGGCCGGATGCGCCGGGGTGGACATCAGCCAGGGGATCCAGGAGAGCCCGGGAGCCGGGTTCGACCCGATGCAGTACCCGCAGGGCTGGGCCACCTACGCGGCCGAGGCGGTCAAGCGCGTGGTGCGCATCCCGGTCATCACCAGCCACTCCCTGCGCGATCCCGAGTACTGCGAGCAGATCCTGGCCGAGGGGCGGACGGACCTGGTGGGCCTTTCGCGGCAGCTGCTCGCCGATCCGTACTGGCCGGCGAAGGCGCAGATGGGCCGCGTCAAGTCGATCCGGAAATGCATCTCCTGCCTCGGCGGATGCTGGCAGGAATCGCTGATGGCGAAGCACGAGATCCAGTGCTCGATCAACGCGGCATGCGGGAACCCGGCCTACGCGGACATGCGACGGACGGCCAGACCCGTGCGCGTCGCGGTGGTGGGCGGTGGACCCGCGGGCATGGAGGCCGCCCGCGTGGCGACCGAGCGCGGCCACGAGGTGACGCTGTTCGAGAAGGCGCCGGAGCTGGGCGGGGCGCTCCTGTTCTGCTGCCTCGTGCCCGGCAAGGAGAAGATGCGCTGGTACCTGGACTGGATCCGGGACCAGCTGCTGGACCTCCACGTCGACATCCGGCTGAACCACGCGCCGACCGTGGACGAGCTGCGTGGCTACGACGTGGTGCTCAACGCGACCGGGGCGGAGTCCTACGTGCCCGACGTCCTCGGCCGACGCGACCTCGTCGTCCCGTTCGAGGACGCGATGGCGTGCCCGAAGATCGCGTGCGAGTGCCACCCGGGCAAGCGGCGCCTCACGAAGCTGGGCGAGCGCGTCGTGCTGTGGGGCGACCACTACGCGGCGACCGACACGGCGGCCTTCCTGGGCGCCCACGGCAAGCAGGTGACGATCGTCACCGAGAACCGCGAGTTCGCGGCCGAGTGCGAAGTCATCCACATGTACGTGGAGCGCAAGCGGTTCGCACAGGGCGACGCGGAGGTGCTCCACTCGCGGCCCTTCAGGCACCCGGTCACGATCCTGACGAGCACACGCATCCACGAGATCCGCGAAGGATCGGTGGTGCTCGAGGACCGGAGCTTCAACCGCACCACGATCGAGGCCGACACCGTCGTCGCGTGCCACACGCGCCCTGCCGCCGGGCTCTTCGGCGAGCTGCGGGCCGCCGGAGTGCGGGTGATCAACGCGGGAGACGCGGTGCGGCCCCGCAACCTCTACTGGGCCGTGAAGGAGGGGTCCGCGTTCGGGCTCGCGCTCGACGAGCACCTGCTGTTCAACCCGAACCACGCCGTGATGAACGAGATCCCGCTCGACGTGATGAGCCAGCTGACGCGGCCCGAGGGACCAGCCTACTCCCGCGCGCAGATGCTCGTCCCGCTTCGGGCCGGCGCGGGGAACGGAAGCCGCGGCGGACCGGACGAGGCGCCCTGAATCGTCGACGGCCGCCCCGGGGACGCATGCGCCCGGCCTGCCGCTCAGCAACGGCCACGCCGGTCCTGCACGCGCGTGCTCGGGACGGCGCTGGAATCGCCGATACGATCCCCCGGCATGTCTCGTGTGCATAATGCGGGAGTACGACGGGAGGCATTGACGCGCGCGTCCCCGAACGGTCACCTCGACCCGCGCCGAGCCACTGGTGAGCCCGCCCCGTCGGTAGTCATCGTTGCCCGGCGGGTGACCCAGCCCCGGGCACAGGAGGGATCGATGAAGCGTCCCAGGTTCATGCTGTTCGCCGGTCCGGCGGGGGCCGGGCTGCTGCTGGCCACATCGCTCGCGGCAGCCCCGGGTGTCGCGGCAAGTGGCAGCACCGTGTACGTGTCGCCCACGGGCACCATGGCCGGCGCGGGCACGTCGTGCGCGACGGCTGCGTACTCCACGATCGGCGCCGGCGTCGCCGCGGCCGCGGCCGGTTCCACGGTGGTGGTCTGCGCCGGAACCTACGCCGAGAGCGTCGCCATCCCGAAGGCACTGACGCTCGCGGGCCAGGGCGCCACGATCGACGCGACCGGCCTGGACAACGGCATCAAGATCACGGCGTCCAACGTCACCGTGAGCGGATTCACGGTCGAGAACGCCACCGGCGAGGGCATCCTGGCCCAGCAGCCGAACCCCGTGAAGGGGCCCGTGATCCAGGGCCAGCAGCTCTACACGGGCGCGCCCATCACGCACGTCGTGATCAAGCACAACGTGGTGAAGAACAACGACCAGGGCGGGCTTCCAGCCAACGCGGCGACCACCACCTACGCCGAGTGCAAGCCGTCCGGCCAGATCCCCGGTGACTGCGGCGAAGGCATCCACCTCTGGAGCGTCGCCAACTCCGAGGTGCTGCTCAACACCGTGACCGGGAATGCGGGCGGCATCCTGCTCACCGACGAGTTCGGGCCGACGCACAACAACCTGATCGCCGGCAACGTCGTGACGGACAACGCCTACGACTGCGGAATCACGATTCCCTCGCACAACCTGGGTCGCGATCCTCAGACGGGCAAGCTCATGCCGGCGTTCGGCGGCGTGTACGACAACGTCGTCCGCAACAACGTCGTGCTCGACAACGGGCTGATCGGACAGGGCGCCGGCGTCCTGATTGCCGCGCCGTTCCCCGGAGCGGCGTCCTACGGCAACGTGATCGAGAACAACGCCATCGCCGGGAACGGGCAGTCCGGCGTCACGATCCACAGCCATGCGCCGGGCGCATGGGTGGGTGACAACGTCATCCGGAACAACATCATCGGGACCAACAACACCGTGGGTGATCCCGACGTTGCCCCGACCAAGGACATGGCGACCACGGGCATCCTCGTCTGGTCCGCCGTCACGCCGATCAAGGTCACGATTTCCGGGAACACCATCTTCGGCAACTGGTACGGCATCTGGCTCGGCCACGTCGTGCTCGCCCCCGGTGCGCGTGCCCGGAACACCTTCTGGGGGGTCAGCACGCTCGTCCACACGGCGTAGCACGCCCGTCCCCTTCGACCGCCAGCGGGCGGGCGGCACCTCGCCGTCCGCCCGCTGCGATTCCCCGGCGTCGAGGCTGGCTGTCCGGGCCACATTCCCACCCCCTACCAATGGCGGCAGGCACGGCCGACGAACGGTCCATGGCGCGAGCGCGCACCACTTTCTAGCCTGCCGAGGCATGACAGCCCATCCAGCGGACGCGGCGGCGCAGCAGGCCGCCGCCCGAACCGACGCCGCCTTCCCCGACGGCGCGATGCCGGCTCCCGAGTCCCCGGCGCGCAAGGTGCTGATTCGGGGGATCGCCCTGCTCTCGCTCGCCGTCACCGCGGCGTACCTCGCCTGGCGCCTCACGGGCACGATCGACCTCGGCTGGTGGTGGGTCGCCATCCCGCTGTTCGCCGTCGAAGTCCACAACGCCCTGGGCCTGCTCCTGTACACGATCGCCCTCTGGGACGTGGACCCGGTGGCGCCCCCCGTTCCGACGGGCACGCAGGCGTGGCGCGTGGCGGTCCTGATCCCGACCTACAACGAACCCAGCGAGGTCCTGCTTCCGACGATCGCCGCGTCGGTGGCGCTCGCACCGGACCACGAGACGTGGGTGCTCGACGACGGGCGCCGCGACGAGATCCGCGAGTTGGCGGAGCGGCTCGGGGCCCGGTACCTGTCGCGACCCGACAACCGGAACGCCAAGGCCGGCAACCTGAACCACGCGCTGGAGCGGATCGACGCCGACATCGTCGCGATCCTGGACGCGGACCACGTCCCCACGGCGCGCTTCCTGACGGCGACCCTGCCGTACTTCGCCGACCGGAGCCTGGCCTTCGTCCAGACGCCACAGGACTTCTACAACCTGCAGTCGTTCGAGCACGAGCGGCGCCGCGACGGCAAGGTCTTCAACGAGGAGGCCGTCTTCTACCGCGTGATCGCACCGGCAAAGAGCCGCTGGTCGGCGCCGTTCTGGTGCGGCACCTGCGCCCTGGTCCGCGTGGACGCGCTCCGCTCGGTCGGCGGGGTCGCGACCGACAGCGTGACCGAGGACATCCACACGACGATCCGCATGTACCGGCGCGGCTGGACGGGTGCGTACCACAACGAGGTGCTCGCCCGCGGCCTCGCCCCGGACGATGCGCGATCCTACCTGCTGCAGCGCAATCGCTGGGCACTGGGCGCGATGCAGGTGCTGCGCCGCGAGAACCCGCTGTTCGGGCCCGGGCTGCGCGCCGGCCAGCGCCTCGCGTTCCTCACGACGCTGTTCGGATGGTTCGACTCGTGGCGGACCCTCGCCTACATGCTGATCCCGCTGGCGGTCGTCGCCACCGGCGCCGTGCCGATCAATGCCCCCGGCACGATCTTCGCCCCGTTCTTCATCGTGACGCTCGCGCTGCAGTTCGTGGCGCTCCGGCTGCTGGCACGCGGCCACTACCCGCCCATCCTCTCGGTCCTGTTCGAGGTCCTGCGCATGCCGGCCGTGCTCCCGGCGACGCTCGCGATCGTGCTGCCGCAGCGCGACGCCCGCTTCCGCGTGACGCCGAAGGGCAGGCAGGACCGGGCCTCGGCTCCCCCCGTGCCGCGGCTCCTGTCCGTCCTGGCGGCCGCGTCCTCGCTCGGGATGGTCTGGTTCGCCGCCACGATCCTCGGCCTGGGACCGGTCCACTACGGCGTCCCCTGGGCGGCGATCGGCGCGGCGTTCTTCATCGCCGTGAACGAGGCGCTGCTGCTCGCCGCGATCGGGCGCGTCCGCTCGGCCCGTTTCGCGGGGAACCGCCGGGCAAGCACGAGACTTCCCGTCCGCGTGCAGGCCTACATCGGGTCGGTCCGGTGCGACGTCCTGGACCTGTCGGTCACGGGTGCACGCGTGATCGTCCCCGATCCATGGCCCGCTCACGCGGAGCGTCTGACCCTGCGACTGGACCTGGGCAACGACGCCGTCGAGCTGGGCGGCGTGGTGCGGCGCCGGCTCCCGCAGGGCAGCGCGTCGACCGAGCTCGGCATCGCGTTCGAGCCGGGGCAGGAGACCGCCATCGGTCGCCTCGCCGTGGCCATGTTCCATCCGGCCGTGCCCTCCGACGTCGCGTCGACGCCGGAACGCGGAACGAGCCGCGAGCCCGTCTGGGAGACCGTGGCGGCGTAGCGCCTCGCCGACGCACTGGACGGCCGCGACCGGTACTCTGGGCCCGTGGTCCTCCTTGCGCTCAAGCTCGTCCTGACCCCGATCCTCATCGGGGGTGCGACCCTCGGAGCGCGCCGCTGGGGTCCCGTGATCGGCGGCTGGCTGGTCTCGCTCCCGCTGACGTCGGGCCCGGTCGCGCTGTTCCTGGCTTTGGGCCACGGCCCTTCGTTCGCCGCCTCGGCCGCCGAGGCATCCGTGGCCGGCAACATCGCCATCGTCGCGTTCTGCCTGGCCTACTCGAGGACCGCGCCTCGCGCAGGCTGGCGGGCCGCCATCGCGGCGGCCGGGGCCGGCTGGCTCGTCGCCGCGGTCGTGCTGCAACCGGTGCTGACCCTGCCCGTCGGGCTCGTGTTCATCGCCGCCGTCGCGGTCCTCGCGCTGGGGCTGCGACTGATGCCCCCGGACTCCGTGGCACCCTCCAGAACGCCGCCGGCGCGCTGGGACCTGCCGCTGCGCGTCGTGACCGGGACGGCCATCGTGATCGCGCTCACGGCCGCGGCGCCGTCGCTCGGTCCGGCCGTCAGCGGTCTCCTCGCGATGCTCCCCGTGATCGCGTCGGTGGTCGCGATCTTCACGCAACGCCGCGATGGCGCGGGTGCGGCGATCGCCGTGCTCCGGGGGGTGGTGACGGGCCTGTTCGGGACCGCCGCGTTCCTGGCCGTGGTGAGTGTCTCCGTGGAGCCGCTCGGCGTCGCGCTCTCGTTCGGCGCCGCCATCGCCACGGTCGTGCTGATCCAGGCGGTCGCCCTGTCGGTGCTGCGGCGATCGCCGGTCTCGCCGGCCCTGCAGGCCCCGATCGCCGGTTGACTCGCACCTGACGCCGGGTCGCACGCCCGGTCGACGCGCGACCCCGGCCCAGTCGGACGCGCGGCCGACTTGGGACGCCGGCCCGGTCGGGCCCCGTTGGGGCTGAGTGTCCGGACCCGCGTCCCGGCCCGAACGGTCAGCGGGCGGCGGCGCTTCCAGGGGTGCTCCCGGAGTCGTGTCGTGCCGTCGATCCGGGAGCGTGGGAGGCCTGCGCGCGCCTTCCGGCCGCGCGCGAGTCGGGGATGACCTCCACGATGGCGTTGTAGTCGGGAACGAGCCCGACGGGATCGCGCCGACCCGGCTGGATCAGCGGGTTCGCTTCCGGGAAGAACATCTGGAGGTTGCGGGAACGGATCGTGGACAGCCTGATCCGGGCCTCGACCTCGCCATGGTCCGAACGGACGACCACGCGGTCTCCCTCGCCGAGGCCGAGCCCCGCCGCGTCCTCGTGCGACATGAACAGCGCGTCGCGTCGCGCCCCCGTCAGCGGGTCCTTCCGCTTGAACACCATCGAGTTGAACTGCTTGCCGCGCCGCGTCGAGAGGATGAACCGGCCCTCGGGGATGGTCAGCTCGGGGGGCTCGACCGGGTCGAAGTGGGCCTTCCCGTCGGGCGTGGGGAAGATCCACCCGTCGCACAGGCGCTCGCCTCCCCACTGGAACTGGTCCCCGGAGCTGCGCAGGTCCTCGATCCCGCGATAGAAGGGGATCACGCGGGCGATCTCCTCCCGGATCTGCCGTCCACTGTGGAAATCGACCAGGTGCGCCCGCGCCGGGTCGACGCGCCGGGCGAGCTCGACGAAGATCTCCCACTCGCCGCGCGCCTCGCCCACCTTCGGGCCGGGGATGTGGGGGCTGAACAGCACCCGGCGCTCCGTGGTCGTCTCCGTGCCGCCGCCGGCCTGCTCGTATCGTGTGCGCGCCGGGAGCAGCAGCACCTCCTCGCCGGGATCCGCCAGCATCTGCGTCGTGACGACGATGTCCTGGTGCACGCGAAGCGGCACGCGCTCGAGCGCCTCGTGCACCTCTGCCGGATCGGGCAGGACATCCAGGAAGTTGCCGCCGCTGGAGTACAGGACGTCGAGCTCGCCACGTCCGCCGGCCTCGACCATCTCGGCCGCGGACAGCCCGCGTTCGGACCGGATCGGGAACCCGTACTGGGCCTCCAGCGCGGCGGCGTTCTCGGGCGTGATCGGAAGGCCGCCCGGGAACACGGTCGCATAGGCGCCCATCTCGGCGCCGCCCTGCACGCCGGAGTGGCCGCGCATCGGCATGAGGCCGGCGCCGTCCCGTCCGACATTTCCGCGCGACAGCGCGAGGTTGACCATCGCGCGCACGTTGTCGCTGCCGTGCACGTGCTGGGTGATGCCCATCGCCCAGACGAGGACCGAGCAGCGCGCCGACGCGTACAGCCGAGCGAACCGCTCCATGTCCGCCCGCGATGCGCCGCTCGCACGCTCGAGGTCATCGAAGGACTGCGCGTCCAGCGAGGCCCGCAGCTCGTCGAACCCGGACGCGTGCGCCTCGATGAACTTCCTGTTGATGCCGTCTTCCGCGATCAGCACCTTGAGCACGCCGTTGATGAACGCCAGGTCCCCGCCGGTGTGGATGTGGAACCAGTCGTCGGTCATCTTCGTGCCGAAGATCGCGCTCTCGACGTTGGACGGTACCCAGTACCGCTCCATCCCGGGCTCGCGAAAGGGGTTGACCATCACGACCTTCGTGCCGCCCTTGCGCGCCAGGTACAGGTACTTCATGAACACGGGCTGCGAGTTGGCGACGTCCGCGCCGAAGATCACGACGAGGTCGCTCTGCAGGACGTCGGAGTACGAGACCGTGGTGGCCCCCACGCCGAGCGCCTTCTTCAGCCCGGCGGTGGAGGGCGAGTGGCAGACGCGGGCCGCGTTGTCGATGTTGTTCGTCCCGAGGAAGCGGGCGACCTTCTGGGCGACGTAGTAGACCTCGTTGGTGATCCCGCGGCTGGTCAGGTAGAAGGCGGTGCGGTCGGGGCCGGACGCACGGATGCGGTTCGCGACGAGGTCGAGCGCATCGTCCCAGCCGATCCGGTGGAACCCGACATCGCCGCGGCGCCGCAGCATGGGGTAGGCGAGGCGGCCCATGTCCCGCAGCTCCGCGCCGTCCATGTGCCGGAGCGCCGCCACGTCGCCGAGCCGGTCGTGGTCGAAAGGCCGGGCGGTGTTGTACTTGAGCAGGCTCAGGCGGGTCGTGCAGAGGTGCACGCTGTCCATCGTCCAGTCGTGAAACCCGGTGACGCCCAGCGCGCAGCCGTCGCAGACGCCGTTGCGCAGGATCCGGAGGGCGTACGGCAGCGCCCGCCGGTTGTCCCAGATGGTCTCGGCGATCTCGACGTAGTGGTTCGGCTTCAGTTCGCCCAGACCGTTCGGCTTCCACCCCGCCCACAGCTCGGGCGCGACGAATCGGGGACGCTTGGGCACGTGGACGGGCAGGTGCGGCGAGCGGCGCGGCGGGGTGGCGTGTGCCGCCGTGCCCGGCGCCTCGCGCTCGGTGGCCTCCGGCCCGCTACCCGGAGTCGGCTGACCGCCCGCGGCCGCGTGACCGCCCGGGGCCGCCGGCTCACCACTCGGCGCGTTCGGCTGCGAGGACGATCCCGGCACGGCCACGTCACACCTCCAGTTCGATTCGCTCGGGATGGGCGTACACGTTGAACGAGTCGCCCCTCAGGAAACCCACCAGCGTCATGCCCAGCCGGCCGGCCGCGTCCACGGCGAGATCCGTCGGTGCCGAGACGGCGCAGGTGACCGCGATGCCGGCCATCGCCGCCTTCTGGACGATCTCGAAGCTCACCCGGCCGGAGACCAGCAGCACCGAATCGCGCAGCGGGAGCCGGCCCGCCCGCAGCATCGTCCCGACCAGCTTGTCGAGCGCGTTGTGCCGGCCGACGTCCTCGCGCACGGCGACGAGCCGGCCGGAGACCTCGAAGAGGCCGGCGGCATGGAGTCCACCGGTCGCGTCGAACGCGGCCTGTGCCTCGCGCAGCGCGGGCGGCAGCGCGACGATGACGGAGCGCGTGACGCGTGGTCCGGCGGGCAGCCGCTCGCAGCGGGTCTCGACGGCGTCCAGCGACGCCTTGCCGCAGATGCCGCAGCTCGCCGTCGCGGCGAAGTTCCGTGCAGCGAGCTGGCCGGGGTCGAAGGCGTGGTTCAGCCGGACCGTGACGACGTTCTCGGGCCGGGCGATCGCGCCCGGGTCACCGAGCTCGAATCGGACGACGTCCGCCTGCTGGATCAGGCCCTCGGTGAGCAGGAACCCGGCGGCCAGCTCCTCGTCGTGGCCCGGCGTGCGCATGGTGACGGCGACGGACACGGGATCCTGCCCGGGCCCGGCGGCGCGGACCTCCATGGGTTCCTCGCCCGCCAGGGCATCCGGCCTGCTGGACACGATGGCCCCGCGGACGGCGAGCGTCCGCGTCTCGACGATATCCCGGCTCGGCGAGGAGAGCCTGGCGTTCACCATGCTGCCTCGGGATGCGTGGCCTGAGCGGGCTGTCGGCTCAGCGTGGCCGGCGCCCCGGAGGGGCGGTCGGTGCGGGGACTATAGCCCGAGAGGGCGATCCGCGCGTTCGACGGCCTGCGGAGAGACAATCCATGGCCGATCGGCCCAGCGGTGTGCGGACGAGGGGAGTGCAAACGCGATGGAACGTGGCGGCGGGACCGCGAACCTGGACCTGGATGCCTGGCTGGCCCTGGTACGGCAGGTGCCCGAGTTCGGGCGGATCCCCGTATCCCGCGAGGAGCAGCGCGCCATGCTCGACCTGACGAAGGTCGCCGCCCATCGCAGCGAGCGGATCGCCGCCCCGATCACTGCATACCTCGTCGGGCTGGCCCTGGCGCGGCTCGATCCGGCGGCGCGGGCGGAGAGGATCCGCGGGCTCGTCGCGACGCTGGATACCGAGGGCGGAGCGTAGGCCGGAAGACCGCCAGGCGGTGTCCGGCAGGGAGCGCCCGGCCGCCGGCCCATCCACCGGCGCTCGCAGCGCATAGACTGCGGGCCATGCTCAGGCCCGTGACCGCCACGCGCTACGTCGCGCCCCTCCGCGAGGGGGGCTCGCTGCCCGCCATCGTCGAGGCGGACGACGACGGGCTCTACGTGACCAAGTTCCGCGGGGCCGGCCACGGCGCGAAGGCGCTGGTTGCCGAGATCGTCGCCGGGGAGATCGGACGGGTGCTCGGGTTCCTCGTGCCGGACATCGTCCTGGTCGACCTGGACCCTGCCCTCGCGGCCGGCGAGCCGGACGCGGAGATCCGCGAGCTTCTCGCACGCAGCGCCGGCACGAACCTGGGCCTCGACTTCCTTCCCGGCGCGCTCGGGTTCGACCCGGCGGCGGGCTTCGCGCCGGACGCCGACCTCGCCGCCGACGTGGTCTGGTTCGACGCGCTGGTCACCAACGTCGACCGGACGGCGAAGAACACGAACATGCTGGTCTGGCACCGCCGCCTCTGGCTGATCGATCACGGATCGGCGCTGTACATCCACCACACCTGGCGCGATCCGGCCGCCCATGCCGTGCGGCCCTTCCCCCAGAGCCGTGACCACGTGCTGCTGCCGTTTGCATCCTCGATCCGCGATGCCGACGCACGGCTCGCTCCCCGCATCGGACGCGAGCAGCTCGAGTCGATCCTCGAGGCGGTGCCGGACGGCTGGCTCGCCCCGGAGCACGGCCTTCCCGACCCTGCCGCCCACCGGCGTGCCTACGTCGAGTACCTCTTGCGCCGGCTGGCCGGACCGCGGGCGTTCGCGGAGGAGGCCGAGGATGCCCGGCTCGCCGCGTAGCCCGTTCGTCTACGTCGTGCTCAGGGTCGTCCCGCACGTGGAGCGGGGCGAGTACATCAACGCCGGCGTCGTCCTGTGGTCACGGCCGCTGCGGTTCCTGGGCGCGCGCGTCCACCTCGACCCGGAGCGGCTGGTGGCGTTGAGCCCCGGCTGCGATCCCGGGGCGGTGGAGGCGCAGCTGGACGCCATCGGGCGGGTCGCCGCGGGCGATCCATCGGGTGGGCCCATCGCCAGACTCACGAAATCCGAGCGCTTCCACTGGCTGGCGTCGCCGAGCAGCACGATCGTCCAGCGATCGGAAATCCACACGGGGATGACGGCGGACCCGGGCGCCACGCTCGATCACCTGTTCGTGGCCCTGGTGGCGCCGCCCACGTCCGACGTGGCCCCGTGGCCGACGACCGGGGGCGCGAACGGCACCGGAGACGCCGGCTTCGCCCCTGCTGAGGACCCGGGCCCGACCGGGCACGGGACCGGCGACGTGCCGCCCCCCGAATGACTCGTGGCCCCCGCGCCCACGCGGTCGTCTTCGACCTCGGCGGCGTCCTCATCGACTGGAACCCCCGGTACCTCTACGGCGGCCTGTTCGGAGGTGACTCCGAGGCGATGGAGGCATTCCTGGGCGAGGTCTGCACGCCCGAGTGGAACTCGCGGCTGGATGCCGGACGTCCCTGGGACGAGGCCGTCGCCGAGCTCGCGGCGCGGCACCCGGACGCCCGCGACCTCATCGTGGCGTACCACGAGCGCTGGGACGAGATGCTCGGCGGACCGATCGAGGGCATGGTGGAGATCCTCCGGGAGCTGCGGGCCGGGGCCATTCCCCTCTACGCGCTCAGCAACTGGTCCGCCGAGAAGTTCCCGATCGCGAAGGCGCGCTACCCCTTCCTGGCCTGGTTCCGGGACATCGTGATCAGCGGCGACGTGGGCACGATCAAGCCCGACCCGGCGATGTTCCGGACCCTGGTGGAGCGCGACGGCATGGACCCCGCGACGACGGTCTACGTCGACGACTCGGGACCGAATGTGGCCGCGGCGGCCGCGCTGGGCTTCGCGGCCATCCGGTTCGTCGGGGCGGGGCCGTTGCGGCGCGAGCTCGCCTCGCGCGGACTCCCGGTCCTGGAGCGGGCCGCCGGCGCCTGACGTTCCACCGCTGCGGGATCGTGCCGTGGCGGCGGAGCCCGGGCGATATCATCGGGACGTGGGGCCCCCGCACGGGGGACGGGCGCGCTCCCGCGGATTCGCCGTTCGGAACAGGAGCAGCGCGCGTGGCACCAGTCCCCGCCCGGATCCCGGTCACATGAGCCGCGGGCTGCGCGTCGGCCTGGCCGGCACGGGGTTCATCGGCGAGACCCATCTCGCCGCCTGGAGCGCCGAGGGCGCGCGGGTGCTCGTGCACGACGTGGATCCGGAACGGGCGGCCGCCCTCGCCGCGCGCTTCGGCGCCGAGGTGGCGCCCTCCCTCGACGCGCTCCTCGCCTCGGTCGAGGTGGTCGACGTGTGCACCCCCACGTACCTGCACGCGCCCATCGCCATCGCGGCCGCGCAGGCCGGACGCCACGTCATCTGCGAGAAGCCCCTGGCGCGCACCCTCGAGGACGGCGTGGCCATGCTCGCGGCCGCCGACGCGGCGGGGGTGCGCCTGTTCGTGGGCCACGTGGTGCGCTTCTTCCCGGAGTACGTGGCGGCACGCGAGCAGGTGCTCGGGGGCGCCATCGGGGACGTCGGCGTGCTGCGCCTGACGCGGGCGAGCTTCCGGCCGCGCCAGCCCGCGGGGCACTGGTTCTTCGACCATGCCCGCTCGGGCGGCATCGTGCTCGACCTGATGATCCACGACCTCGACTTCGCGCGCTGGGTGGCGGGCGAGGTGGTGCGCGTGTCGTGCCACTCGGCGAGCGTCGAGCGCCCCGACGCCGGGGTGGACCACGCGGTGGCCATCCTGACCCACGCCTCGGGCGCCATCAGCCACGTGTCGGCCTCCTGGGCCTACGCGCCGCCCACGTTCCGCACGGCCTTCGAGATCGCCGGCTCGCATGGCCTGCTCGAGCACGATTCCGCGCAGACCGCGCCGATCAGCGCCTCGCTGCTGGAGACGACCGGGGGTGGCTCGACCACCGCCCTCGCCGACACCTCGCTCAACGGCGATCCCTTCCGCCTGGAGCTCGCCGAGTTCGCCCGCGCGATCCGAGACGGCACGCCGGCGCGGACGAGCGCGCGGGATGCCCTCGCCACGCTGCGCCTGGCGCTCGCGGCCGACGAATCGGCACGCAACGGCGGTCGCGTGGTGCACCTCGATCCGGCGGAGGCGGCGTGATGGGCGGCACGAACGCGCGGCAGCCCGGGACTCGCGTCCGCATCGGCGTGCTGTCGATGGAGCACGTCCATGCCGGCACGTACGTCCCGCTGCTGGCCGCCATGCCGGGCGTCGAGCTGGCCGGCATCTGGGACGCCGACCCCGCGCGGGCCGAGGCCGCGGCCGCTGGCGCCGGCACGCGGGCCGATGCCGTCCGTCGCCGAGCTGCTGGCGGGCGTCGACGGCGTCGTGGTCGCGGCGCCCAACGCCGAGCACCGGCAGCTGACCGAGCAGGCCGCCGCGGCCGGCGTCGACGTGCTGTGCGAGAAGCCGCTGGCGACCACGCGTGGACGATGCCCGGGCCATGGTCGAGGCGTGTGACCGCGCCGGGGTGCGCCTGATGACGGCATTCCCCTCGCGCTGGAACCCCGGGCTGCGCTCGCTCCACTCGACGGTTCGTGCCGGGGGTCTCGGCGAGGTGGTCTGCCTCGAGGGCGTCAACACGGGGACCATGCCGGACGTTCACGCGGCGTGGTTCGTCGACCCCGCGCGGTCCGGCGGGGGAGCCGTCACGGACCACGTCGTGCACCTCGCCGACCTCTACCGCTGGATCCTCGGCTCCGAGGTCGTCGAGGTGTACGCGGTCGCCAACCGCATCCTCCAGGAGCACTTCGAGCGCGTCGAGACCGGTGGCCTCGTCTCGCTCCGCTTCGCCAACGGCGCCTTCGCCACGATCGACTGCAGCTGGAGCAAGCCGCGCTCCTATCCCACCTGGGGCGGCCTGTCCATCGATGCCATCGGCACCGGCGGTGCCATCCGCGTCGACGCGTTCCGCCAGCGCCTCGCCCTGTACGGGACGCGAGAGGCGGGCATCTCGTGGCCGTCATGGGGACCCGACGCCGACCATGGCATGCTCCAGGAGTTCGTCGCCGTCGTCCGTGACCGCCGTCCGCCGGCCGTCACCGGCATCGACGGCCTCCGTGCCGTGGAGATCGTGGACGCCGCCTACCGCTCGATCGCCGCCGGGGAACCCGTCAGCCTGGTGCCGGAGGGGTCGTGACGCGGGGGCCGGCCGGTCGCGGCAGCCTGCTGCAACGACGCGACCGCGCGCCCGCCATCCCGGGATCGTGGTCCGGCCCCGGCCCTCCGGCCGCGCGCCAGCCGCCCATGACCGCGCGGTTCCGGTCGTCGCATATCCGGCTCTGGATCGCCCTGGTCCTCGCAGCCGTGGTCGTCGGCACGCTCGGGTACGTGGTGATCGAGGGCTGGGAGCCGCTCGACGCGCTGTACATGACCGTGATCACGGTCACGACGGTGGGATACCGCGAGGTGGGGACACTGGGCGATGCCGGGCGCATCTGGACGATGCTGCTGGCCGTTGTCGGGGTCGGGCTGCTCTTCGGGTTCGTTGGCGTGGTGGCCGAGTCGCTCGTGGTCGAGGCGACGAGCGGGAAACGGGAGGCACGGCGCATGGCGCGGGAGGTTGACGGGCTCAGCGGTCACGTTGTCCTCTGCGGATACGGTCGCGTGGGGTCGACCGTGGCGCGCGAATTGCGGCACGATGGCGAGGCCGTCGTCGTGATCGACGTCCTGCCCGAGTCGCTCCAGCGAGCCCGGGACGACGGGTTCCTCGTGGTCGGAGGCGACGCGACCGACGACGCGACCCTCCGGGCGGCGGGGATCGAACGGGCGCGCGGGTTGATCACCACCGTGGACTCGGATGCGAAGAACGTCTACGTGATCCTCTCCGCACGCGCCATCAACCCGAGCCTGTTCGTGGTAGGGCGGGCCAATGCCGCGGGCGCCGACGCGAGGCTGATGCAGGCGGGCGCGGACCGGGTCGTCTCGCCGTACACGATGGCCGGGCATCGAATCGCGGGGCTCGCGATGCGGCCACGGGTCGTCGACTACATCGACGCCGCGCTCTCGCACGGGGAGCTGGCGTTCTCGCTCGAGGAGGTGACAGCCCGCGAGGGAGACTCGGTAGCGGGCCGCACGGTCGGCGAGCTCCGGGAGGACGGCATCTTCACGCTGGCGATCGTCCCGCCCACGGGCGGGTACGCGGCGAACCCACGGCCCGAGCGGCGGGTCGTGGCCGGGGAGATCCTGATCGTGTCCGGGAGCGCCGCGATCGTCGCCGCGCTGCGGGACGGCTGACGCGCTGCGGAACGGCCTCGCGACCGACGACGGCGCGCCGGCGTCAGCCCAGCGCTTCCCGCACGATCCGTGCCTCTGCCGCCCGGTGCATCGCGTGATACCCCTCTGCCGGGCTCGAGCGCTCCGGGCGCGACACCTCGACGATGGGTATTCCGGCCGGGACCGCCTCGGCGATCTCCGGAACCACGAACTTGCGCGCCCCCATGTTGCGGGGCTCCTCCTGTGCCCACACAACCGTCTCGAGCGCGTGGTATCGACGGAGAACCTGCCGGAGCTCCCGGACCGGGAACGGGTAGAGGAGCTCGACGCGGACGACGGCGGTGTCGGGGGCGGAGCGGGCGGCCTCCGGCGAGGTGAGCTCGTAGTACAGTCGGCCGCTGCAGAGCACGACCCGACGCACCTTCCCGCGATCGGGGGCATGGCGCTCGTCGTCGACGACGTCCCGGAACCCGCCCTCCGCGAGTTCGGAGAGCGCCGACGTGGCCGCCGGCAGCCGCAGCAGCCCCTTCGGGGTCATCAGGACGAGCGGACGGGGCGTCCGTCGGAGGGCCTGGTCGCGGAGGAGGTGGAAGTACTGGGCCGGGGTCGTGCAGTTGGCCACCCGGATGTTCCGTTCGGCGCCGAGCGCCAGGTACCGCTCGATGCGGGCACTCGAGTGCTCGGGGCCCTGACCCTCGTACCCGTGCGGCAGGAGCATCGTGAGGCGTGAGGTCAGCCCCCACTTGGCAAGGCCGGCGATGATGAACTGGTCGATGATGACTTCCGCCCCGTTCGCGAAGTCCCCGTACTGCGCCTCCCACACGACCAGCGCCTCGGGAGCCTGGACCGCGTAGCCGTACTCGAAACCGAGGCACGCGTACTCCGACAGCGGCGAATCGTGGATCTCGCATGAGGCCGTCGCGCCCGGCAGGTGCTGCAGGGGCACGTACGTCGCCCCGGTTCGCGCGTCGTGCAGGACCAGGTGCCGCTGGCTGAACGTGCCGCGGGCCGTGTCCTGCCCCGTCAGCCGGACGGGCACGCCGTCGAGCAGCAGCGACCCGAAGGCAAGCGCCTCCGCCTGCGCCCAGGGGATGCGGGCGTCCGGCGTTGCCGACGACTCCCGACGTCGCTCGAGCTGCCGGACGAGCTTGGGATGGACGGTGAAGTCGGCCGGCCACTCGAGCAGCCGGTCGTCGATCTCGCGAAGGCTCTCGACGGTGACACCTGGAACGACGGGGGCGTGAGCCGCCTCGCCGCCGGTGACGGATGCCTCATCGGTCTTCCGGGCCGATCGCCTGCGCCCGGTCTTCGGCAGCGCTTCCTGGACCTCCGCCAGGTGCCGCCCGGCATCGGCGAACGCCGCCTCGGCGGCCGCCTCGTCGACGATGCCCTCCGCCGCGAGCCGCCGCATGTAGCTCTGCCGGACTGTGGGGTGTGCCCCGATCCGCTCGTACATGAGCGGCTGGGTGTAGGCGGGCTCGTCCTCCTCGTTGTGCCCGCGCCGCCGGTAACCGACCACGTCGATCAGGAAGTCCCCGTGGAACAGCTCCCGGTAGGCGACCGCCAGGCGCACGGCCGAGAGGCATGCGTCGGGATCGTCCGCGTTCACGTGCACGATCGGCACGTCGAAGCCCTTGGCCACGTCGCTGGCGTAGTCCGTCGAGCGGGCGTCCGCCGGATCGACCGTGAAGCCGAGCTGGTTGTTCGCCACGATGTGCACGGTGCCGCCGGTCGTGTAGCCGCGAAGGCGGGCGAGGTTGAACGTCTCCGCGACGACGCCCTGTCCCGCCAGCGCCGCGTCACCGTGGATGAGGACCGGGATGGCGACACTGGTGTCGCGCGGGGCCTCGCTCCTCCGCCGATCGGTCTGCTCGGCCCTGGCCCGGCCCTCGACGACCGGATCGACCGCCTCGAGGTGGCTCGGGTTCGGGGACACCGCCACGCGGATCTCCCCGCCCGGCGCGTGGAAGGTGCCGCTCGCGCCGCGGTGGTACTTGACGTCGCTGGTTTCCTCGCCGGCCGCCTCGGGCTCGGCGGGCAGCTGGCCGCTCTCGAACTCGGCCAGGATCTCGGCGAAGGGAACGCCCACGACGTGGGCGAGCACGCTCAGCCGGCCTCGGTGGGCCATGCCGATCTCGACGGCTGCGCTCCCCGAGCGAGACGCGAGCTCGATCAGCTGCTCGAGCATCGGCACCAGCACGTCGAGCCCCTCGATCGAGAAGCGCTTCTGCCCGAGGTAGGCGCGCTGGAGGAACAGCTCGAACGCCTCGACGGAGGTCAGCCGGTCGAGGACCCGGCGACGAACCTCCGGCGGTGGCATTTCGCGGTAGGCGCCGGACTCGATCGCCCGGCGCAGCCACGTGCGCTCGTCGTGGCTCCCGATGTGCTCCACCTCGAACGCGCTGGTCCCGCAGTACGTGCGCTGCAGCTCGGGCAGCACGTCGGCGAGGGTGGCTCCCGGCACGTGGACACGCAGGACCGACGCGGGAACGTTGGCGAGTGCGTCGGCAGTGAGCCCCCACGTGGCCGGATCGAGCGAGGGATCTCCGGCGGGCTCCGTGCCCAGGGGGTCGAGACGCGCCGCGCGATGCCCGAACTGGCGGTACGAGCGGACGAGCGCCATGGCCGAGGCGACCTCGGCGAGATCGGCCTCGCTCGGAATGGACGAGGTCCCCGCCGCGCCCTCGAGCGGCCCTGGCGGCACGGCCCCGCTGCGCGTATCCGCATACGCAGATGAATTCCCCTGCGGGATGCTCCGACCGGCCGGCGACAGGGCAACGCCCAGGAACCCGGCCACGTACTCGTAGAAGCCGTCGGATCCCTGGAGAAGCTCGTCGAGGGTCCGGAGGAAGCGCCCCGACTCGGCGCCCTGGATGACGCGGTGGTCGTACGTGCTGCTGACGGTCATGACCGGCTCGCCGCCCACCTGCCGGATCGCGCCGGTCGCGACGATCGTGCCCTGGCCGGCCATCAGCCGTGGCACCGACGCGCTGGTCCCGAGCGTTCCCGGGTTCGTGAGCGTGATCGTCCCGCCCTGCAGGTCGTCGAGCGTCAGCCTTCCCGCCCGAGCCCGCGCGACGAGATCGTCGTAGGCGGTCACGAACTCCCCGAAGTCGAGGTCGGCCGCCCCGTGCACGACGGGCACGACCAGGAAGCGTCCGCCGTCCCGGCCTTCGACATCGACGGCGAGGCCGAGGTTGATCTGCCGGGGGTCGACCCGGTGAGGACGCCCATCGATCTCGCGGTAGTAGCAGGCAAGTGCTGGGTGCGCCGCCGCGGCCTGTGCCACGGCATACGCCACGAGATGGGTGAACGAGAGCCGTCGGGGGACAATCGATGCGTTGATCCGCTCCCGCGCGTCGCGCAGGGCCGCCACCGGGATCTCGCGGAACGACGTGGCGGATGGCACGGACAGGCTTTCGGTCATGTTCGCCACGAGCCGGGCCGCGATCCCCTGGATCGGAACGGCCAGCTCGCCGTCCCGGGATGTGCCGTCCGCGGCCGGCGCGACGGGGCGCGTGTCGGAGCCGGGAACGGCCCTCGGCGTGTGTGCCCCGGTCTGGGCGCCGCCCCTGGCCGACCCACCGCCGGTCATCGGTGTCGTGGCCGGTTGTCCGCCCGGTCGTGGGGAACGGGGCTGCGAATCCCGGGAGGCGCCGGTGCGCGGGACATCCGCGGGGACGCGAGGGTTGCGATCGATGGTCGTCATGGGCTGCATTTTCGAGGGTAGCCGCATACCGCCGAACCTGCCAGAACCGCCCGGGCCGCCCTCGCAGCACTGACGCCCTGCCCGGCCCCCGCACGGTCCCGAAGGTCTGCTCCACCCCGGCGCCCGGCACGTGCCCGCGCCCTCGGCACGTGCCCGCGCCCTCGGCACGTGCCCGCGCCCTCGGCACGTGCCCGCGCCTCGGCCCCATGCGGCGAGGGGCGCCATGCGGCGGGCGTCGCCTGCGTCCGGGCGTCGCCCGGGCTCCAACGCCGCCCTAACCTGTAATTCGCGTCGGAGAGGAAACGTATGTCTGGTTCCGCCCGCCCCGCGAGCGGGTTCGGCGCGTCGTCGGGTTGATCCACGCTGGGTTCGTGCGGGGGACATGACCCGGGCCGCGAACCGGGACCCCGAAGCCCGCCGATTTCGGACATACGGTTCCGCAGCGAACGGATCTGCAGGATTGCCGTAGCCGCGGACGCCGCTCGTGCGGCGAACGGGCACGCTCCGAGGGACGAGGCACGCTCCGGCGGACGAGGGCACGCTCGAGCGGGCACGTCGCATCGGACGGGCACGTCGCATCGGACGAGGGCACGCTCCGGCGGGACACTGCTCGTCCCCGCCCGGGCCAGGTGACGATCGAGCCCTGTCAGGGGCCCGGAGGCTACCCGGGCGTTTCGGGCCTGTCGGCCGATAGGGCGTCGGCGATGCGTCGCAGCAGCCAGACGGCGGTTCGGCGGGCAGCGATGTTCAGCAGGGCGCGATCGACGACCACGCCCAGATCGCCGCCGGGCGGCGCGTACTCACCCTCGAGCACGAGCGATCCGCCCTGGCAGGTCAGGTGGCCGGCGAAGACAGGGAACAGGGGAGCCAGGGAAGCGGCGCGCCAGCCGATCGCCATCCGCCACCCGTCGGGCGTCGGAGCAGGCCGCCCAAGCTCGACGAACGCGGCCTTGCGAAGCATCGGCCGGGTCCCATCCGTGCGACCGGCAAGTCCGAGGTCCACCTGGAACCGCCTGGTGCCGGCCTCGCGCTCGGGATCGGTACCGTCGACCGCCCTGTCGCCGAGCCACGCGAGCTCGTCCGCCTCGAGCACCGTGAGGTCGGCCAGGCAGACGGGCGAGACAGGCTGCACGAGTCGCAGGTGGACCGTCGCCGGCGAGACCATTGCGAGTGGCTGTGCGGTCAACATGCCCGACATGATGGACGGGCAGGCGGACCGGGCCAGCGGCCGGTTGGCAACGAATTGGCGGGTCGAACCACCGGATCGGCTCTACTCGTCCGGGTAGGCGCGCCGGATCGGGGGCCATACGCGACGTGGACCGTCAGGCTCCGATGACGGCCCCCAGCGCCGCGACGACGTTCGGGAGACTGGCCTCCGTCAGTCCCGCCACGTTGATGCGTCCGGCGCCTACCAGGTACACCGCGAACTCGTCCCTCAGCCGTGCGACCTGGGACGCGGACAGCCCCAGCAGCGCGAACATCCCTCGCTGGTGCCGGAGCGGCTCCCAGTCTCCCGGCAGCCCGGCCGCCTGCAGCGCGTCGACGAACGCCGTGCGATTGCCACGGATACGCCCGCGCATGCCCGCCAGTTCCGTTTCCCACTGCTCGTGCAGCGCCGGGTCACAGAGGATCGTCTCGACCACTTCCGCACCGTGCGAGGGCGGGTTCGAGTAGTTGGCCCGAATGGCGATCTTCACGTGCGACAGTGCCGACGCCGCGCGGTCCGGATCGGTCGCGACCACCGTGAGCGCGCCGACCCGTTCGCTGTACAGCGCGAAGTTCTTCGAGTAGCTGGAGCAGACGAGGACCTCGAGACCGGGACGCGTCATCCCCGCCAGCCAGTCGGCGTCTTCCCGCAGGCCGTGTCCGAAACCCTGGTAGGCGAAGTCGACGATGGGTACGAGCCCGCGCTCGAGCACCACGTCGCCGATGGCCCGCCATGCGTCGGGGTCCGGGTCGATGCCGGTCGGGTTGTGGCAGGAGCCGTGCAGCACCACGACGTCGCCGCGGGCGGCCCCCGCCAGGCCGTGCAGCATGGCGTCCACGTCGAGCCGCCGGCCGCTCCCGTCGAGGTACGGGTAGGTCCGCACCTCCATGCCGGCCAGCGAGAAGAGCTGGGGGTGGTTGGGCCACGTCGGATTGCTGAGCCAGGCGGTCCGGTTGCCGCCGACCTGAACGAGGAAATCCGCCGCCACGCGCAGGGCGCCCGTCCCGCCGGGCGTCTGTGCCGTGACCGATCGTCCGCTCTCAACCACCTCGTGTCCGGGCCCGAACATCAGGTCCCGTACCGCCGATCGGTACGCCGGGCGGCCGTCGATCGGCAGGTAGCTCCGCGAGCCGGCGCGACCGGCCATCCTCCGTTCGGCCTCGATGACCGACGGAAGTACGGGGGTGGACCCGGTCTCGTCCACGTACACCCCGACGGCGAGGTTGACCTTCCCGGGCCGCGGATCGGCACGGAACGCCTCGCTCAACCCGAGGATCGGATCGGGCGGCGCGGGCGTGAGCGCCCGTTCGGGCAGCGGCATGGCAGGTCCTCCGGGTGATGGGCTGGCCGGGCTCGACCAGACTCTAGCCGATCACCTCCCCGCGCCGCCGGTCACGCGGCCGGCACCGCCGATCCACTCTTCGCGCCTTTTCGCGCCGCAGGTCATGTGGCCGGCACCGCCGGACCGTCAGTATCCGCTCACCGAGGACGGCGACGGAGCTGCCGACGGGGCGGCTGTCGAGCTGTTCGTCGAGGCGTTGCCCGCGGCGAGCGCGACGTACCAGATGCCCTGCAGCCCCTGGCCGTTGGTCTGCCCGGCGGCATTGTCGCCGGAGAAGTAGTAGAGAGGCATGCCGTCGTAGGTCACCTGGATTCCACCATCCGACCGCGTGAGCGTGGCCAGCTTGCCGGTCACGCCCGAGCCCGCGCTCGGCACCGTGCCCGAGACGGTGAACGGGGGCCATGCGCTGGCACAGCCGCCTGAGCACGTGCTCGTCCCCGGGCTGTCCTTGGTCAGGATGTACAGGGTCCGGCCTCCGGCGCCCGTCAGGAACGGGCCGAGCCCGGCGGCCGTGGCGGTCCCGACCGACGCCGCGGCCGGCTGGCCGCTGGCGCCGGCCACGCCGCTGCTCGGCGCGGCGGCCGGTGCCTGGGTGGCCGAGGCGGAGCACGCCCCGGCAAGCAGGCCGGCGGCGAGCAGAACCCCAAGCCAGGCGCGCCGGTGGGTAGCCAGTCCGGTGGGTCGCGGCTGGGCGGCAATTCCGGTGGCCCGGGCGTGAGCGGCAATTCCGGGCTGCGGCCGGGCACTTCCAGTGCGGCGCAGGTGGGTGGCAAGTTCAGAGAAAGGCATTCGGATTCCTCCCCATCCATTCGACGTTCGCGATGGTCGGGGTACGCATCCGGGGTCCCCGCGGTTTCCGGGTGGTCCACGCGCGACGCCGGTGGACCGATGACGCCGGTGGATCGATTCCGCGGAGTCCTCCGGCTCGACCAGGTGCCTGCGATCGCGACGCTCGCCCTGGAGCCGTGGCCGACGCGCCGGCCGGGCGCGGACGGGTCCGGCCCGGGCGGGGATTGCCGTGGGCAGGCTCAGGCGGTGATTTCCGTGGAGCCGTGCCCGCCCGTCCGTCCGAAGGACCCGGCTCGCCCCCGCCCGGTCCGGAGCGCGCGCCTGCCACCGGGCACGCCATCCTCGCGGAGCAGCGTCCCGCCCAGGCTGGCCAGCTGCCGGCGCACGGCCGCCCGTTGCCTCGGCAGCGCCTCGACGAGGAGGATTCCTCCGGCCGGCGAGACGACCACGCGGTCGTCGTCGCCCGGCACGCCCAGCAGGTCGACCATCGCCTGCCCGGCGAGACGGCCGAGCGACGGATCGCGGAACGTGGCGACGAACTGGTAGATCACGCGGTGCCTCCGGCGCCTCCCGGTTCGTGACCCGGGTCGTCGTTCGGATTCTGGAACGGCCGCGGGCCGCCGTCGTCCGTCGCCGCCGCAGTGCACGTTGAGGGTCCACAGCCAACTGGCGCCCGCACGTAGCAGCCGCATCGCGTGGGGCGGACGGATGGCACCCCATCATGGCAGCGGCACGCCGTCGTGCCGCCAACCTCGGTGGCGCGGCGACCGCGGTCAGGTCAGCGGTTGCGCGCTCGAACCGGCTGCAGGCGGCGTCCCTGCCTGCGCTCGATGAGGGCGGCGACCTCGCTCATGACGGCCGCCACCTCGTGCACCAGTTCGTCGGCCTGGCGCCAGGCCTCTGTCCCGGGCCTGGCAAGTCGCCGGCGCAGCATGGCCGCACGGCTCGTCTGCTTCAACTCTCCGAACGCCTGCTCCAGGTCCGGCATCCCATTCGCTCCTTGGTGACCGACCGCCCTCGGTTCCCGGTCGACAGTATCGTGCACCTCCCGCGTTCAGTCAGCTGCACGGTGCCGGTGAAGAAAGCGACACAGCCGGGCGCCGAGCCCGAACGCGTGAGGCGGGATACGGACTCGGCAACCGATACGGCCGGGAGCCGAGCCGGCCCGTCAGGGTGCAATGCCCCCGTGCCTCCCCCCGATGGATGGGCCGACCGGTACCATCGGAAGGGTACGTGCGGCACTTGCCACAGGCTAGGGTGTCGGCATGTCGCGATTGCTCTCGGGAGCGCCCCTGCTCCCGGCTGCGGTGCTCGGCGCGATCGCCATTGCCGTTGCAGCCTCGGGAGCGGGAGCCCTGGCGGCCCTGGTCCTCGGGTTCGCCGCCGTCGGCTGCCTGATCGGCGTCGGTGCCTGCGCGGCGTCGTTCCGCGCATCGGCCGTCTCGCTCCAGGCGGAGCTGGCACGGCTCGCCGAGGGTCCCGTGGAGAGCCTGCCCGACCCGCGCGGGTTCGGTCCCCTGGCCCCGATCGCACGGGGCCTCGCCGACGTCTCGGAGGCGCTGCGCACGGCCCAGCAGGCGGCCACGACGGACCGGCTGACGCACCTGATGAACCGGCCGACCATGCTGGCCCAGCTCTTCCAGGAAGTGGACCGCGCCTCGCGCTACGGGCGCCCCCTGTCGGTCGCGTTCGTCGACCTGGACCACTTCAAGAACATCAACGACACGTACGGTCACGCGGTCGGCGACGTCGTCCTGCGAGGCGTCGCGGACGTGTTCCGCGAGAACCTGCGGGAGGTTGATGCCGTGGGACGGTACGGCGGCGAGGAGTTCGTCGTCGTGCTGCCCGAGACCCCCGTCGAGGAGGCCACGGCGGTCGCCGAGAAGCTGCGGCTGCTGATGCTCAAGCTGCGTTTCGATGCCGGCGACGGCACCATGCTCACGGTCTCCGTGAGCATCGGGGTCGCCGGCGGCCAGGGCCCGCGCCTCCGGGTGGACGAGCTGATTCGCGACGCAGATGCGGCGATGTACTCGGCGAAGTCGCTCGGGCGCAACCAGACGTTCGTGTTCAGCGAGCCCGACGACGACGCACGGATCCCACGCGCGCCGATCACCGCGGCGGGCCGGGCCATGGCGGCGGAGGTCGGGCGAACCGCCCGACAGGCCGCCGAGGCAGCGCTCTCCGCGGCCGTGTCGCCGCTGCCCCACTACCGGGGCAAACCTTCGTCGCTCATCGCCGCGATCGCCGTGCGGCTGGCCCGCGAGCTCGGGCTGCCCGAGCAGGAAGTCGAGCGCATCCGCGTCGCATCGCTGCTCCACGACATCGGCAAGGTGGCGGTGCCGGAACAGATCCTGGAGAAGCCTGGGCCCCTCACCACCGACGAGTGGCAGAGCGTCGTCCAGCATCCGCGGATCGGGCAGGTCATCATCGACCAGGTTGCCAACGTCCGGGACGCAGGGGCGATCATCCTCCACCATCACGAGCGCTTCTCGGGGCACGGGTATCCGTACGGGCTGCGTGGCAGCGACATCCCCCTCGGAGCGCGGATCGTCGCAATTGCCGACGCGTACGACGCGATGGTCCACGACCGGCCGTATCGCCAGGGGATCGGGCATGATGCCGCCGTGGCCGAACTCCGCCGGCATGCCGACGTCCAGTTCGACCCACAGCTCGTCCACCTCTTCTGCGACGTCTTCGCGCAGCAACCGCCGATCCCGGACCCGTCCCTCCTGATCGCTCCGCCCGTGCCGGCGCCCCGTTCCCGCGAGCGGCGAGTCACGCGGAACGCGGCGTCCGCGTGAACGCCCGACAGCCGACTCCCGCAGACTGGGGCCAGGCGCTGGCGGACCGGGCGGCCTCGCCAGACGCCGCCTCGCCAGACGCCGCCTCGCCAGGCGCCGCCTCCGTCGGCATCCGTCGCGGGCTGTGGACCCGCCTGCGGGATGCCTTGACTCGCTCACGCATCGAGCAGGGTCCGCTGCCGGCGCCGCATGCCGGAGAGCCCCATCGGCCCGAGCTGGAGTTCACCGGGTACGCCGAGGACTGCAGGGTCTTCGGGTTCGTGCGGCTCGACGGCGATCGGCTCACGGACATGCTCAACGTCCACGA
This sequence comes from uncultured Chloroflexia bacterium, assembly GCA_963757865.1. Taxonomy (GTDB): domain Bacteria; phylum Chloroflexota; class Limnocylindria; order Limnocylindrales; family CSP1-4; genus JAJYNJ01. The sequence continues at coordinate 778,222 of CAVWSU010000019.1, read as the reverse complement.
GGAGATCCGGCTCGTGGACGCCGTCGCCATCGGCCTCGATGACGGCCGTGCCATCGAGGTCGGGGAGATGACGGTGAGCCGCGACGAGCTGCTGGCCGTGCGGGCCTCCGGACCGCGCGGTAACTCGGGGCGGCGCGCTCGCGTCCGGCCCTACCCGATCACGCTGCAGACCGGGCCGTACACGATTCACGGCTACGTCCACACGCTGCCGGGGGCGGATCCACTGCTGCACGTCCGCCGGCGCAAGGCGATGGTCCCCGTCACGGAGGCATGGATCGAGTACCCCAACTCCGCGGAGCGCCAGAGAGTGCGAGTCGGCACGCTGATCGTCAACCGCGAGCTCGTGGACTGGATCGCGCTCTCGGACGACGAAGAGGTCAAGCTGCCGGACCTTCCGGCCGAGATCGCCCCGGGCCCGCTGGTCAAGGACTTCACCGGATACATCCTGACGCTCCCCGACTAGCTGCCGCGCCCGCCGGGTCGAGCGACGGTGAGGCCCACACGTGCCTCGGGACCACGTGCGTCAGGCCAGGCCCGTCGCCCTCGCGAGCGCGGTCAGGACCACGCCGAGCAGGAGTCCGGCGAAGAGGTTCCGGCGCCAGGCGACCAGGACGACGGATGCGGCCACGGCCAGCCACTCGATCCCGACGTGGAAGACCGGATGCCCTGCCCCGGACCCGACCATGGCGTTGGCGGCCGCCAGCGCGGCGAGCACCGCCGGACCGACCAGCCGCAGGTACAGGCGGATTCCCGCGGGCAGGCGCTCGATACCGGGCGTCAGCAGGGGCACGGCTCGCGACGGGTACGTCACGGCGCCCATGAGGACGGCGAGGGCCACGAGCGCGACGCTCATCGGAGCCGCCTCATGGCAGGCCTGCCTCGTCCGGCGGCGGAGCGGCCTCTTCCGCGTCGGCGAGGAGTTGATCGCGCAATGCCCCTCCGGCCGGCACGGCCGGCCCCCGGCCGGGGGCGAGCACGAGCCCGGCGGCCGGCCCCAGGAGTCCTCCGACCACGACGCCTGCGGCGGTTCCGAGCGCCAGGCCGACCACGACGGCGAGCACCGCCCCGGCCAGTGCGGCGAGCAGTTCGCGTCGCCCCGAGATCAGGCCGACCGCGAGCCCCGCCATCGCGGCGGGAAAGACGACATCGAGGCCCAGCCGGCCCGGGTCGGCGATCTGCCCGCCGAGGACGGCTCCGACGACCGTCATCACGTTCCAGGGCACGTATGTCGACGCGACCGCCCCGATCCAGTAGCCGCGCTCGTCGGCATATCCCAGGCGCTGGAAATGGGCGATGGCCAGCGCGAAGGACTCGTCGGTGAGGACGTAGGCCATCGCGGCGCGGCGGCGCCTCGGGACGTCCCTCAGCCACGGAGACAGGGCCGCCGAGTACAGGAGGTGCCGCGCGTTGAGCACGGCGGTGACCAGAGCGATCGCGGGCCAGGCGAGGCCGCCGGTGACCAGCCCGACCGCGGCGAACTGCGACGCGCCGGCGAACACGAAGACGCTCATGGCGACGGCCTCGACGGGGCTGAACCCCGCGTTCCTCGCCGCGAGCCCGTAGACCAGGCCGAAGCCCCCGGACGAGATCGCGATCCCCGCGGACTCGGCCCACAGACGGCGTCGCGACGCGGCGATGTCGGACCGCACCCCGTCAGCGGGTGCCGGCCCCCTGTCCGCCTGCCGTCGGGCGTTTCGCATCGGGCCGACTGTAGGGGATGGAGGATGGCGCCGTCCGGTTCGGGCCGTAACCCGTCGCGGGCGCGGCCGCTTGCGCCGATCCGGCGATCCGCCATCGCCGGGCCGCGCGATGGGTCACATGGCGAGGCGGGGATACAGGCGAGCGGCGACCAGGAGCAGCACCACGAGCGAGAACGCCAGGACCCCGAAGTCGAGAACGATCGGGAACGTCGCCGTCCCGCCCTGCACCATCAGGCTCCTGAGCGCGTCCACCTGGTACGTCAGCGGGTTCACCTTCGCGAGCGCCTGGAGCCAGCCGGGCATGATCGCGATGGGATACACCGCGCTGCTGGCAAAGAAGAGCGGCATGGTCAGGACCTGGCCGATCCCCATGAACCGCTCGCGCGTGCGGACCAGGCACGCGATGACCAGCGAGAACGTGGCGAAGACGGCCGCGCCGAGCACCACCACCAGCGCGACGCCGACCAGCTGAGGGATCCCGAGCTGGAGGTGGACCCCGATGATCGCCGCGACGGCGTAGACCACGACGGCCTGCACGAGCGCGCGCAGACCGCCGGCGAGCGCCTTGCCGCTGACCAGCGCGACGCGCGATGCCGGGCTCACCAGGTACTTGTGCAGGACTCCCAGGTCCCGCTCCCAGATCACGGCGATGCCGAAGAAGATGGCCGAGAAGAGCGCGCTCTGGGCGAGGACGCCGGGCGCGAGGAAGTCGATGTAACCCATCGAGCCGGTGGGGATGGCTCTCGCGCGAGCCAGGACCTGGCCGAAGACGAGCAGCCACAGGATCGGCTGGACGGCGCGGGTCAGCAGCTCCGTCGGGTCGTGGGCGAGCTTCTGGAGCTCGGACTCCGCGACGGTCCACGCGTCGAGGAAGAACCGGGCCGCAGCCGGGGGCTCAGCCCAGGCGGCGGGCCGTGCGGCGCGTTCGAGCGACGTCACGATAGCTTCCTCCCTCTTCCAGGTCACTGCCGGTGTAGTGGGTGAACACGTCGTCGAGGGTCGCGCCCGGGCCGACGTCGGCGGCGAGCGCATCCGGGGTGCCCAGTGCCACGAGGTGGCCGAGGTGCATGATGCCGACGCGGTCGCAGAGCTCGGACGCCTCGTCCATGTAGTGCGTGGTGAGCAGGATGGTCGTCCCCTCGCGGTCCCGCAGCCTGCGCACGTGCTCCCACACGGCTCGGCGCGCCACGGGATCCAGGCCGACCGTCGGCTCGTCGAGGAACAGGACCTGCGGCCGGTGGAGCATCGCCTGCGCGATCTCGAGGCGCCGGATCATGCCGCCCGAGAAGGTGCGCACGAGGCTGTCGCCGACGTCGGCGAGCCCCATGAACTCGAGGGCGTCGGCGATCCGCTCGCGACGCTCGCCGGACGGGATGTGGTACAGGCGGCCCGACGTGTCGAGGTTCTCGCGCGCGGTCAGGGCCCCGTCGGACGAGAGCAGCTGCGGCACGTACCCGATCGACCGGCGGACCAGCCGCTGGTCGGACACGATGTCGTGGCCGGCCACGGTGGCGCTGCCGGACGTCACCGGCAGCAGCGTGATCAGCATCTTGATCGTCGTGGTCTTGCCTGCACCGTTCGGGCCGAGGAGTCCGAACACCTCGCCGGGTTGCACCGTCAGCGACAGGGCGTCGACCGCGGTCAGCGTCCCGAACCGGCGGGTCAGGCTCCGGGTTTCGATTGCCTGCGGCATCGCGACCTCGCGGGATGGGTAACAGTTAGGATGCCTAACAGTCTATCATCGGGCGATGATGTCGTCCGAGGAGGATGCCGCCGCGGCGATCCTGGAGCAGGTGCCGGTGGCCATGCGCGCGATTCGCGCCCGGATGCGCGAAGGCCGCCCGGCCGGGATCTCGGTCGCGCAGTTCCGTGCCCTGCTCTACGTCCGCCGCCATACCGGGTGTGGCCTCTCGGACCTCGCCGAGCACCTGGGGACATCCGTGCCCGCCGCCTCCGAGCTCGTGAGCCGGCTCGTGCGGGAGGAGCTGCTCGTGAGGGAGACCGATCCGGCGGAGCGGCGCCGGATCCGCCTGACGCTGAGCGCCGAGGGGTCCGGCCAGCTCGACCACGCCCGATCGGCGGCCGTGGACTGGCTCCGTGCGCGCGTCGCCACGCTGGATCCCGCACGGCAGCGTGCGCTGGTCGCGGCGCTGGCGGATCTCCGCTCGCTCGTGGAGGCGCGCCCGGAGGCGGGGAACGCGCCGGCGACCGGGGAGGGAGCCGGGGCGACCTGACCAATGGCCGGGAGACAGGGGCTGCCCGGAACTGGAGATGTCCGCAGAGCGCGGGCGAGGATGGCGGCTGGCGCGCGGCGGACGGGCACTCTGCCGATCCCGCGCGTCCGCAGGCGAATTTCGCCGGAGGCGGCACATGGTGCCCTCGCGGGTCGTGCCGGCCCCGCCCGTCCCCGAGTTGGACGCGGCGGACTTCTCGTGCCTTCTGGAGCTGGCACGCCGGGCGGTCGAGGCCGCCGTCGCCGGTCGCGCGTGCGCGCACCCCGACCCCGGGACCCTGCCGCCTGCCACCCTCGCGCCCGCCGCGGCATTCGTGACACTCCACGCGCACGGTGAGCTGCGCGGCTGCATGGGTCAGCTCGACTGGGACCGTCCGATGTGGGCCAACGTCATGGCCGCCGGCACGATCGTGCCCCGAGAGGATCCCCGGTTCATGCCGGTGTCGGTCTCCGAGCTGCCGGCGATCAGGCTCGAGATCTCGGTGCTGGGACCCCCGGTCGAGCTGCCGGGGCCTGCGGATTTCGACGTGGGAGCGCACGGGATCATCGTCGAACGGTCGGGACGCCGCGCCCTGCTGCTGCCGCAGGTGGCCGGGGAGCTCGGCTGGGACGCGGAGACCACGCTCGATGCGGTGTGCCGCAAGGCGGGCCTGCCGGGCGAGGCCTGGCGGCAGCGCGGCACGCGCCTGCTCGCCTTCCGGGCCGTGCACGAATCGGAGCCAGGCTTCGAGGGCTGATCCGCCTGCCTCTCCGCCCCGGCACCAGCTGCCGGTCGCGCCCGTCACGGGCGAAGGGGGCTCCGCCGGCCGCGCCGTCGATCGGGTCTCCGCCGGCCGCGCCGGTGCGCGGGCGTCCGTCGGCCGCGCCGGAGACCGTCGGTGGATCGCGGGTGGAGTCGCGTGCCGTACCATCCGTACATGAAGGGCGATCGCGTCGAGGCGGTGGTCGATACCGGCCAGGGTGTCCAGACGTTCGAGATCGTGGCCACGCGCGCAGGGCGCCGCCTCGAGGTGACGTCCGCCCGCGGCATCGTCGAGGTCACGGAGGTGACGCGCGGCGGTAATCCCGTGCGGACGGGCCGCTTCATGGCCAGCCGGCTCATTGCGCTGGTCGAACATCCTGCAACCGAAACGGACGGCGCGGCGGTCGAGGTGACGACACGCCGGCGCATGGGCCGCGGAAGGGAACCTAGCGCGCCATCTCCGGCATGAGCCCGACGTAGCGGATTCCTTCGCGCGGCTCCGCCATCCACGCCACAGCCGCTTCGCGCCAGGCCAGGTAATGCGGCGTCTGCCGGTGCGCGCCGGCCGCGTCGGCGTCCACGTACGCCTCGTAGAAGACGAACCGCGTCGGATCGTCGGCCGACTGCAGGATGTCGAACCGCAGGTTGCCCGGCTCGCGCACCGACGCCTCGTGGTTGGCGCGCGTCGCGGCGATGAACTCCTCCAGGTGCTCGGGAAGCACGTGGACGTAGACGAGCGTGACGTGCATCGCGTTCCTCCGGCGGGGCGGGCTTACTGCTGCGGCAGGGGCCGTTCCTCGAGCGGAGTGTCCCAGTGGGCGTCGAGCAGCTCGAAGCGCCGCCGTTCCTCCGCGCGGAAGGTCTCCTGGTCCGGGTAGAGCCGCTTCGCGATGTCGGCCTCGGAGTGCTCCTCCATCGCCGCCCAGTCACGGTAGGTGATGGTCACCATCAGGTCCCAGTCGGCGCGACCGTCGCCGTGGAAGCGCGGCTGGTACATGTGGACGTCGAGCATGCGGCCGGTCTTCACCTGCTCTCGGAGGATGGGCCAGTGGTTCTTTGCGAACAGCTCGACCCACTCGTCGTGATGGCCCCACCGCACCCGGTAGAAGTAGGCCGCCGTCACGGGCCTGTCCGTCATCCCGACCTCCTGTCGTCTCGTCGTTCAGCCGGACCGTACCACCGCTTGGCGGCCCGGGCCGGGGCGCGCCTGGTCCGTCCGTCGCCGTGCGGTGCCGGTCTACCTCGGCCGTGCCAGGGCGGCGCTGACCACCTTCTGCAACGCAGGTCGCAGAGCTGGCAGCGACCGCGGTGCGTTCCGGAGCGACACGAGCAGCGTGAGACGGGGCTGGGCGCCCCGCGAAGCTCCAGCACCACGAGATCGCCGGCCTCCTCCGCCACGGCGGACACTCGCTCCATCGCCGCCGCGCCGGCGGCATCGTACGTGACCATCGCGAGCCCGCGACCTGGCAGGTCCCGGCGGGTTCCGCCGGCGGCAACGGCCGCCGCAAGGGCGGCGCGTCCGGTGCGGTGCCGCGGATCCGCCACCAGGCCGGCCCCTGCCGGCGCCGCATCCAGCTCCGCCTTGACGTCGAGGAGGTCGCCCCGGCCCTGGAGCGACCACACGAGCCACACCAGCAACGCTTCGCGGGGGGCCACGAGCACGGTGGCCACCGTCGCACCCGTGCCGCGCACCGGCCGGTCTGCCTCGAGTCGCACGATGCTGTGCCGCAGCCGCCGGACCCTGGGTGGCCCGCCGGGACCGGACATGACGTCCCGCAGCCCGGCCACCAGCACCTGCATCCGGCGGACGTTCAGCACGCCCCCGACGGCATACCCGCCGACGAGCAGCACCAGGAGCGCCACCACGACCAGCGCTGCGTAATCCACGCGCCACTGCCCTCCCCGCGCCTGCGCTGAAGGCGCCGTGCTCGGCGCGACACCAGCACGCCAAGAGTAGTGCGATGGGGATCCCCGCCGGGGCACGGACGGTCACGGCCCAGCGGGGCGGCCCCTGGATCGGGTTCACCGGGTCGGATCGAGATCCTCTTGCCCGGTCGCCCTGATCGCCTCGACCGCGGCGGCGTTCTCCAGCGCGGAGAGATCGCCCGGGTCCGTGCCCAGGAACGCCGCCCGCGCCACGCGGCGCATGATCTTGCCGCTGCGCGTGCGGGGCAGGTCCGGCACCGCGATCACGGCCGCGGGGCGGAGCGGCTTGCCGAGGTCCCGCACGATCCGCTCGGCGATCTCGCGTGCGAGGTCCGGATCGCCGGCCGGGACGCCGGGGCGCAGCACGACCAGCACGACCACCGCCTCGCCCTTGAGCGCGTCGGGCACGCCGATCGCCGCCGCCTCGACGACCGCCGGGTGCCCGCAGGCCGCGGTCTCGACCTCGGCCGGCCCCACGCGCTTGCCGGCCACCTTGAGCGTGTCGTCGGAACGGCCGTGGAGGTACCAGTAGCCGTCGCCGTCGATCAACGCCCAGTCGCCGTGCACCCAGGTGCCCGGCAGGCGGCGCCAGTACGTGTCGAGGTAGCGCTCCCGGTCGCCCCCCCAGAAGCCGCGCGTCATGCCCGGCCAGGGCGCCCGCAGGACGAGCTCGCCGACCGACCCCCTCACGGGGGAGCCCGAGGGGTCGATCACGTCGGCCGCCATCCCGATGCAGGGGCCGTTGAACGAGGTGGGCCGGATCGGCCGCAGCAGCGTGCAGCCGAGGATGCCGCCGCTGATCTCCGTGCCGCCCGAGTAGTTGACGACCGGCAGGCGCGAGCCACCGACGACGCGGAAGTACCACCACCACGGGTCCGGGTTCCAGGGCTCCCCGGTCGAGCCCAGCACCCGCAGGCTCGAGAGGTCGTAGGCGCGCACGGGTTCCTCGCCGTGGACGAGCAGGGCACGCACGAGCGTCGGGCTGATGCCGAGGTGGGTGACGCGGTGGCGCTGGGCGACCGCCCAGATGCGGTCCGGCCCGGGCCAGTCGGGCGCGCCCTCGTACAGGACGAGCCGCGCGCCCAGCAGCAGTGCGCCGCTGATCGCCCAGGGGCCCATCATCCAGCCGAGATCGGTGAACCAGAAGAGCGCGTCGCCCGCACGCAGGTCGAACGTGTGGGCGAGGTCCTGGGCGGCCTTGATGGGGAACCCGCCGTGGACGTGCACGGTGCCCTTGGGCTCGCCCGTCGTGCCCGACGTGTAGATCACCATGTAGGGCGTCTCGGGGTCGGTCCCGGGCGTCTCCCGCAGCGGCTCGAGCCCCTCGGCCGCGAGTTCCTCGTCCCACCAGCGGTCGCGCTCGCCGTTCCAGGGGAGCGAGCCGCGGCGGCCGACCATGCGGCGCACGACGAGCACGCGCTCGACGGTGGGCGCGTCGGCAAGGGCGGCGTCGGCGACCTCCTTGAGCGCCACGAGCCGGCCGCGGCGCAGGAAGGCGTCCGCGGTGACGAGGTGCGTGGCCCCGAACGCGGCCAGGCGCGTGGCCACGGCATGCGCGGCGTACCCCGAGAAGATGGGCGTGAACACCGCGCGCAGCTTGCCGAGCGCGAGGACCGCGACGACGGTCTCGGGCAGCATGGGCAGGAAGATGCCGACCCGCGTCTCCTCGCCAACGCCGTTGCGTGCCAGCATCGCCGCCGCGTGGTCGACGGCGTCGCGCAGCTCGGCCCGCGTGAGTCGCCGGACCGCACCGTCCTCGCCCTCCCAGGCCAGCGCCTCCTCGTCGGGACGTGTCTCGGCCCATGGGTCGACCGACGCCGCGGCGTGGTTGAACGCGGCGCCCGGCCACCAGCGGGCCCACTCGATCCCCCCGGAGAGGTCGAGCGCCCGGCTGGGCGGGCGCTGCCACGAGAGCCCGAGGTCATCCACCGCCGCAGCCCAGAACCAGCCGGGATCCTTGACGGCCCGGGCCTGCAGAGCCTCGAGGTCGGACAGGTCGAGCGCGCGCAGCAGGCCGGCGGCCCGACTCTCCGCGAGGAGCTCGGGAGAGGGGCGCCACGGGGCGTCGGGGACGTCGCGGCCGAACATGGGGCGCCAATCTACACCGCGCGGGTTGCAGCCACTCGCGGGCCTGCGCGCGCGACCGCGGCCCGACCGTGGCGGCGCGACCTGCAGTCGCGAGGGCGGGACCTACGGCCGAGCGGCCTCGATCACGATCCGGCGCAGCACGCGCGCGATGACGGCCCGGCGGTACTCGGCCGTCGAACGGACGTCGTCGATGGGCGCGATCTCGCCGGCGACCACCTGCGCGGCCTCGTCCGCCGTTTCGATGGACGGCCTGCGGCCTTCGAGCCACGTCTCGGTTCGCGGCGCCCGGACGGCCCGGTCCGCGACCGCGCCGAGCGCGACGCGCACGTCGTGCCACGCGCCGTCCTGCTCTCGGCGCCAGCCCACGGCGATCGACGCCTTCGCGATCGACTGCGCACGACGCGTCCCGATCTTGCGAAAGGCGATCCGGCGGCCCTGCACGAGGGGTATGCGGACGCGGACCACCAGCTCGTCCGGCTGAAGGGCCGTGCGACGGTACCCGGTCCAGAAGGCGTCCACGGGGATCGTCCGCTCGCCGCGGACGCTGGCCGCGACGATCGCCGCGTCGGTCGCAAGCAGCACCGGGAGCGCATCGCCGGCCGGCGACGCGTTCACGACGTTGCCGCCGAGCGTGCCGCGGTTCTGGATCTGGGCCGCTCCCACCGCGGCGGCCATCTCGGCCAACGCGGGCACGTGCTCCTGGACGAGCGCGGAGGCACGGAGGTCCGCGTACGTCGTGAGCGCGCCGATCACGAGCGTGCCGTCCTCGATCCGGACGCCGCGCAGCGCGTCGAGTCCCCAGAGGTTCAGCAACGGAACTGCGTCGTCCCAGGCGCCGGACGCGAGCGCCACCATGACATCAGTGCCACCGGCGATGGGCCGGTGCGGCGAGGCGGCGAGGATCCGCAGGGCCTCCTCGAGCGTGGCGGGCTCGGCCACGACGGGCCGTCGCGTCGGGGCGGTCGGGTCGGCCCCGCCGGTGCCGCGCAGGACGCCGGTCAGGGCGGCCTCGCCGGTGCCGCGCAGCTCACCCGTCGGGGCGATCTCGTCGGTGCCGTCCGAGCCGCCGGCCCGCGACAAGCCGCCTGGGATCGCCGCGCTCCTGCCGTCCCCGTCCCCGTCCCGCGCCGCCCAGACGTCCCCGTCCCGCGCCGCGACCTGGATCGCCTCCACGATCTTCGTGTAGCCCGTGCAGCGGCAGAGGTTGCCCGCGATCGCCTCGCGCACGGCGGCGTCCGTCGGCGCCGCCCCCGAGTCGAGGAACGCGGCCGCCGAGGTCATCATCCCGGGTGTGCAGAACCCGCACTGCACGGATCCGTGCGCCAGGAACGCCTCGCGCAGCGACCCGAGCCGCGCGTCCCCCGCCAGCCCCTCGATCGTCGTGACGTCGCACCCGTCCAGCTGGCACACCGGCACGAGGCAGCTGTCCACGACGCGTCCGTCCACCAGCACGGAGCACGCGCCGCACTCGCCCTCGCCGCAGCCCTCTTTCGTGCCCGTCAGGCCCAGGTCGTCGCGCAGGACGTCGAGCAGGCGGCGGCTGCCCGGCCCGTCCGTCACGACGGGATGCCCGTTGACGCTGAATCGCACTGGTGCGGCCACCGAGGGCGTCATCGGCGCGGCCCCAGGCCCGCGAGGATCCGTTCCGGTGACGCGGGCAGGTCGTGGATCCAGACGCCGGTCGCGTCGTGGATCGCGGCCACGACCGCCGGGGCGGGCACGTCCATCGGCAGCTCGCCGAGCCCCTTCGCGCGGTGAGGCGCTCCCGCGAACGGCTCCTCGACCAGGATCGCCTCGATCCGGGGCGCGTCCATCGCCGTGGGCACCAGGTAGGTGGCCATGCGGTCGTTGAGCACGCGACCGTTCTCCAGCCGGGTCTCCTCGATGGTGGCGTAGCCCACGCCCTGCAACGTGCCGCCCTCGACCTGCCCCGTCGCGAGCATCGGGTTCACCGCGCGGCCGACGTCGTCGGCCGCGACGACGGACGTGACCGTGACCTCGCCGGTGTCGAGGTCGACGTCGACCTCGGCGGTTGCCGCGGCCCATCCGTAGGCCGGGTATGCGTCGCCACGGTGCGTGGCTTCGTCCCACTCGATGCCCGGGTAGCCGGCGAACTGCTCGACCACGTCGGTCGGCCCGTGCGCTCGCGCGTCGCCGCGATATGACTCTGCGAACGGACGGCCGGTGCGGGCCTCGACCTCCGCGCGGAGCCGGCGAGCCGCCGTCACGAGCAGCCCGCCCACCACCATCGTCGTCCGGCTGGCGACCGTCGGGCCGCTGTTCGGCACGATCGCCGTGTCCATCGGCGCGACCTCGACCAGGTCCACGTCGACGCCGAGTTCCTCGGCCACGAGCTGCGGCAGGACCGTCCGGGAGCCCTGGCCGATCTCGGTCGAGTCGGTGGCCAGCACGATGCGCCCGTCCGCGGTCACCTGGACCCGCACGACGCTCGCCAGGTGCCATTCGCCCGAGCCGGTGAATCCGGCGCCGTGCCAGCCCAGGGCGATCCCGATGCCGTGGGCAGGATGCTCGCGCCCGGCCGCCTCGTGCGCCCGACCCGTGTTGTCGGGCCCGGCGGCCCCGGGGGCATCGTCGCCGGCTTCGCGTCCTGCGCGTGCCTCGGCCGTGGCGGCGCGGACCTCCTCGAACCGGCTCGCCTCCAGGACCCGCTCGAGCACGGACCGCGTCCCGACGCTGTCGCGCAGCACCTGCCCGGTCGCGGTCGTGTCGCCGACGCCGTACGCCCAGCGCGCACGCAGCACGGCCGGCGACATGCCGAGCGCCTCCGCCGCGCGGTTCACCTGCATCTCGGCCGCGAACTCCGTCTGCGGCGCCCCGAAGCCTCGGAACGCGCCGCTCGGCGGCGTGTTGGTCATCACGGCGCGGGAACGGATGCGGATGTTCGGGCAGCAGTAGGGGCCGCCGGCGTGGATCGTGCCGCGGGACAGCACGACGGCGGAGAGCGTGGCATACGCGCCGGCGTCCATCACGATGTCGACGTCCTGCGCCACGAGCCTGCCGTCCCGGGTCACGCCCATCCGGCTCCGTACGATCGCCGGGTGCCGCTTCGTGGTCGCAACCAGGTCCTCGTGCCGGTCGTAGATCATCCGGACGGGATGCCCGCAGCGCATCGCGAGCATCGCGGCGTGGATCGCGAGCCCCGAGGGGAACTCCTCCTTGCCACCGAATCCGCCGCCGGTCTCGGCCTGGACCACCGAGAACTGCGAGTCGTCGAGCGCCAGCGCGCGACGCAGCGCGGCGTGCACGTAGTACGGGCACTGCAGCGAGCCGTGGACCGTCACCCCGCCGTCCTCGCGAGGGACGGCCAGCATGCCCTGCGTCTCGATGTAGAGCTGTTCCTGCCGCCCGGCCGTGTACGTCCCCTCGATCACGATGTCGGCCTCGGCGAAGCCGGCCTCCGTGTCGCCCCTGACGATCTCGTAGCCGGCGAACGATTGGCCGGACGCCAGCGGGTCGAGGACCGGCGGGAGCGATTCCGTGCGCAGGACGACGTGGTCGCGCGCAGCGAGGGCCGTGGGCAGGTCGGGCGCGGCGATCAGCGCGACGGGCTCGCCGACGTGCCGGATCTCGTCGGCCGCGAGGACGGGCTGGTCGTCGACGATGAGGTGCACGACGTTCTCGCCCGGCACGTCGGCCGCCGTCAGGACCACCACGCGCGACCAGTCGAACGCCGGGTCGAGGTCGATGCCGAGCAGGCGCGCGCGGGGCTCCGTCGCGCGAACCGTCACCCCGTGCCACGTTCCGGGGACACGGAGGTCGGCGACGTACCGCGCTCGACCTGCGAGCTTGGCGGCGGCGTCGCGGCGAGGCAGCGACCGGCCGACGATGGCCCCGGCGGGCGCCGGTGCGTGCGCGATCGCCGTGGCGGGAGCGGTCCCGTGCGCGCTGATGATGCCCACGGCCCGACGATCGGTCGCCCGCACGCCCGGTGTCAACGGTCGGTCGGCCCTCAGGAGCGGGCACCTCCGCCCCTGGCGCGCGGATGGTCCGCGCCCGCCCCCACCGGCGGAATCCCGCCGGCGTTCGACAACGAGCCTGCGTGGGCGGGTCCGGCATGGGCGAGCGACGCGTGGGCCGCGTGTCGTACGCTTTGGGCCGGAGGTGCCAGATGGGTGACAAGACTCCCAAGCGTCCACCGAAGCCGAAGCAGCCGAAGAAGCCCAAGGTCTGACGCTCATCGCGGCCGGCACGGCCGCGAGACGGAAGGCGGCGTTACGGGAATGGGCTCCGACGGTGCCGCATGGTACCGTGGCGGCCCGTGGATCTCGAACTGCCGCAGGAGCACAGGCTCCTCAGGGAGACCGTTCGCGACTTCCTCGACCGGGAGGTCGAGCCTGTCGTGTCCGAGCACGAGCGTCTGCGCCGGTTCCCCACCGAGATCGTCCGCCGCATCGGTGAGCTCGGGTGGCTCGGGATCCCGTATTCCGAGGACGAGGGCGGGGCCGGCATGGACACGCTCGCGTACGCCGTCGCCATCGAGGAGATGGCGCGAACGTGGGGGTCGCTCGCGCTGATCGTCGCCGCGCACACCAGCCTCGGCTGTGGCCCCCTCCACCTCTTCGGGACTCCCGAGCAACGCGAACGATTCCTGGTCCCGATGGCGTCGGGCCGTGTGCTCGGGGCGTACGGGCTGACCGAACCGGGAGCCGGGAGCGATGCCGGGGCGACGCGCACGACGGCCCGCCTCGAGGGCGACGCGTGGGTCCTGGACGGCGAGAAGCGGTTCATCACGAACGCAGGCCAGGCCGGCACCTACGTCGTCGCGGCACGGACGGGCGACCGCCCGAACGGCACCGCGGACGTCAGCGGGTTCATCGTGCCGGCCGACGCGCCCGGGTTCTCCGTGGGCCGGCTCGAGGAGAAGATGGGGCTCCACGCCTCCGCCACGGGCGAGCTCCATTTCGACGGCTGCCGCATCCCCGCGGCGAACCTGCTCGGCGAGGCGGGCGGCGGGTTCCCGATGTTCCTCCAGGTGCTGGACGGCGGCAGGATCTCGATCGCGGCCATGGCGCTCGGGCTGTCGCAGGCGGCACTCGACGCGTCCGTCGCCTACGCACGCGAGCGCGAGCAGTTCGGGCGGGCCATCGGGACGTTCGAAGGCGTGGCGTTCATGGTGGCCGACATGGCGACCGAGATCGCCGCGGCGCGCGCGCTCGTCCACCGGGCCGCGTGGCTCAAGGACCGCGGCCGGCCGTACCGGCTCGAGGCCGCCCAGGCGAAGCTGCTCGCGTCCGAGGTCGCGTCGAGGGCGACCAACGCGGCGGTGCAGATCCACGGCGGCTACGGCTACGTCGAGGAGTACCACGTCGAGCGCTATCTCCGCGACGCCAAGCTCACCGAGATCGGGGAGGGAACCAGCCAGATCCAGCGGCTCGTGATCGGCCGGGAGATCCTGCGACTGCGCGTCAGCTGACGCCGCGCTCCCGCCCGGCCCTCTCCCCCTGGTCGTCCCCGACGGCCCCCAGGGTGCATCCCGGCCACCGCAGGCTGCCGACAGCTAGGATGCGGACGTGGAGCGCCTGCGATCCTTCCTCACCCTGCGCGACATCCCGCTCTGGCTCGCGGCTGCCGGCCTGGCGTTCCTGGCGGGAACCGGGCTCGTCCAGGCCCTGGTCGATCCGTCCCTGGCGCCCGTGGTCGTCATCGTCGTGGGAGGCGCGCTCGTCGCCACCGTGGGCGGGCGCTTCGTCGTCCGCCGGTTCGCCTACAACCGGCTCCTGCGGATCCTCATCGCCCTCGTTGCGCTTGCGATGGTGTTCTTCCTGCCCGGTGCGCTGGCCTTCGTGATGCTGCCGTCTGCGCTCGCGCTGCTCGCGGTCGAGATGATGGCGCCGCCACCCGCCCCGGGAGCCGCGCATGCCTGGCCGGCGCGCCTGCCGATCCGCTCGGCATCCCCGTCGCCCGGCGGATCGCATGCCGGGGACCTGGAGGCTCGCGAGCCCACCGGGTTCGACTGGCCCGAGGAGCCGGCCCCGACGCGTCGCCGCAGGTAGTCGCCGCCGGGCCCCGTCTCAGACGGCGGCGTCCGCATCCGCGCCGGTCGACCTGCCCGTGTCGGGATTCCACCCGCCGGCCTGGCCGACCTTGGACGACAGTGGCCGCCCCAGTCGTTCGGCGATGAACCGGGCCGCCGCAAGCAGCCGCGAGAGGTCCACGCCGTGCGCGAGGCCCATGCCGTCGAGCAGGAAGACCAGGTCTTCCGTCGCCAGGTTGCCGGCGGCGCCCGGCGCGTAGGGGCAGCCGCCCGTGCCCCCGGCCGACGCGTCGAAGCACCGCACGCCCGCCTCCAGCCCGGCCACGACGTTGGCGAGGGCCGTCCCCCGCGTGTCGTGGAAGTGGAGCGCGATCCGCGAGACGGGGATGCCCGCCTCCAGCGCACGGGCGAGAAGGGCGCGCACGTGGGTCGGCACCGCGACGCCGATCGTGTCGCCGAAGCACACCTCGTCGGCACCCAGGTCGAGCAGGCGAAGCGCGACCGCGACCGCGCGCTCGGGCTCGACCCGGCCCGTGTACGGGCACCCGAACGCCGTCGACACGTACGCGCGGCGCCACCAGCCGAGCCGGCCCGCCCGCTCGAGCACCGGTCCGAACGCATCGAGTGACGCCTCGACGCTCATGCCGATGTTGTGTTCGGTGAACTCGTCCGTGGCGGCGGTGAAGACGGCCACGGCCCGCGCCCCGGCAGCCTCGGCACGTTCCAGGCCCCGCGCGTTCGGGACGAGGACCGGATACCGGATGCCGTCGCCGACGGGAATCGAGCGCAGCAGCTCATCCGCGTCGGCGAGCTGGGGCACCGCCCTTGGCGACACGAAGCTCGTCGCCTCGATCTCGCGGAGGCCGGCGGCCGCGAGCAGCTCGACGAAGCGCCGCTTGTCCTCGGTCGACACGACGCGCGACTCGTTCTGGAGGCCGTCCCGCGGCCCCACCTCGTAGATCCGAACCGCGTCGTGCCCGGTGATGCCCCCCGTGGTGCTGCCCGCCTCGGAGCTGCCACTTCCGGGCGCTCCGCCCGTCCCGCTCTCCGGCCGTCCGCCCGTGTCGCCCGTGTCGCTCGTCATGGCCGTCATCGTCCTCGAGCGGGCGCATCGGGACTGCTCCGTGCCGCCGCCTCGCCATCACCTGCGCCGATCACCGCCAGCAGTTGGCCGGCGACGACCTGGTCGCCCGTGCGCACGAGCAGTTCCCGGACGGTGCCGGCGCGGGGCGCGGTGACCACGTGCTCCATTTTCATCGCCTCGAGCGTCGCCACCGGATCGCCCGCCGCCACCGACGCCCCCTCGGGGGCATGCACGGCGAGGACACGGCCCGGCATCGGCGCCGTGACCTGCGACGAGCCCGAGGATGCATGGTGTGCGGCATCGCGGGCCGCGCGGTCGACGTCGGGTGCGGGCGCGAGGCGGAAGGCGACGCTCCGGCCCTCGACGTCCACGTGGACGCTGCTTCCCTCGCGGGCATACGCGAGCCCCGGCGGCACATCCTCCCGCCCGATCGGATCCCTCACGGCCCGCTCATCGTCCTCCGCGCGGAGGCGGACGGTCGCCCCGGCGTTGAGGCGCCACCCTCCGCCCCAGGGATCGTGATCCCGCCCGGGGTCGTCCGTGACGAGCAGCTTGCGCGCCGCCAGCCGCCATGCGTCCGCCGGGAGATCCGGCAGCTGCCATCCGCCGGGCGGCGGCCAGTGGCCGTCCAGCGTGTCGGTCCGGGCACGACCACCGCGCACCACGTCGGATCGCACGAGCCAGCGCAGGAAGCGCAGGTTGGTCGTCACGCCGAGCACGACCGTCTCGTCGAGCGCTGCCGCCAGCCGGTCCAGTGCCGCGTCGCGCGTGCGCCCCCACGTGGCAAGCTTGGCGAGCATCGGGTCGAAGCGGCCCGAGACCTCGTCGCCGCTCTCGATCCCGGACTCGACGCGCACGTCCACCCGCTCGGGCCACCGGACCATCGCCACGCGGCCGGTCGCCGGCAGGAAGCCGGCGGCAGGGTCCTCCGCATACAGCCGCACCTCCACCGCATGGCCCCGGACCCGCACGCCGGCCTGTCCGACGGGCAGCGGCTCGCCGCCGGCGATCCCCAGCTGGTCGGCGACCAGGTCGCGGCCCGTCACCAGCTCCGTCACGGGGTGCTCGACCTGCAGCCGGGTGTTCATCTCGAGGAACCACCACCGGTGCGGCCCTTCCACGAGGAACTCGCACGTGCCCACGGAGACGTACCCGACGGCGGCGGCCAGGCGGAGCGCGGCCCCGGCGAGTTCGCCGCGCAGCCGCGCGTCGACACCGGGTCCCGGCGCCTCCTCCAGCACCTTCTGGTACCGCCGCTGCAGCGAGCAATCGCGTTCGCCGAGGTGGACGCCGGCGCCGGTCGCGTCGAACAGCACCTGGATCTCGACGTGACGTCCCGAGGCGACGTGCCGCTCCAGCAGCAGACGGCCATCGCCGAATGCCGTCAGTGCCTCCCGCCGCGACGCGGCGAGCGCATGGCCGAGTTCGATCGGGTCGGTCGCGATCCGCATCCCCTTGCCGCCTCCACCGCCGGCCGGCTTGACGAGGACCGGGAAGCCGATGCTCCGGGCCGCGGACACGAGGTCATCGTCGGACTGGCCGTCCCCGTCGTACCCGGGCAGCACGGGGATCCCGAGCGATGCGGCGAGACGCCGCGCGGCCGACTTGTCGCCCATGGCCCGCATCGCCGCAGGCGGCGGCCCGACCCAGCGCAGGCCGGCGTCGAGCACGGCCTGGGCGAACGCCGGGCTCTCCGAGAGGAAGCCATACCCGGGGTGCACGGCGTCGGCCCCCGCCCGCACCGCGGCCCCGACCACGGCCGCGGAATTGAGCAGGTCCAGGTCGCGGTCCACGTCCCGGTGTGGCAGCACGGCGGCGATCCGCAGCCGGCGGCAGGTGCGCTCGATGCGCGCCGCGATCTCGCCGCGGTTGGCGACGAACAGGACGCGGATCGGGCCGTCGGCCGGGACGCTCGTCACGCCGCCATGGTAGCGGCAGCTTCGTCCGACGCCGGGCGAGGGGTGAGACCTTGCCGGGTGAGGGGCGAGATCCTGCCGGGCGAGGGGCGAGACCTTACCGGGCGAGAGACGGGCCCTCGTCGGGTGAGAAACCGCGCCCTCGCCGGCCGGGAGACCGCGCCCTCGCCGGGCGAGGGGATCGCCCTCGGCGGACCAGAGGCGCGAGTCAGTCCGCGGCGCGACCCTCGGACGTGCCGGTACCGACCGGACCCTGCCGCCCCACCGGGCCGGCCCCGGCGGGGTGCCGGTACCGTCGTGCGATCGCGATCGTCGCGAGGCCGACGACGAGGGCGACGCTGTTCGAGATGACGAGCGCCACGTTGGCGATCGAGGCCCCGTAGGCAGCCCACAGGGCGAAGCCCACGATCAGGACCACCAGGTACCCGATCGACACGTCTGCCGACGATCCCCGCTGGACGATGCGGCGGATCTGCAGCAGCGGGCTGATTCCCATGAGGACGCCCCACGACCCCGCGAGGACGGCGAGCGCATCCATCGTGATTCTCCGGAACAACCGGCGCTCGAACGAACGGGCCGTGCTCACTGGATCACAGGAGGAGCGCACGCGCGGCAGCGTGGATTGTACGGATGGCGCGCCGCGAGCGCGCCTACATCGCGCCTACATCCGGAAGACGCCGAATCTCGTCTCGGGGATCGGGGCGTGGAGCGACGATCTCGATCCCGAGCGCCAGCACCCTGCGCGTGTCGAGCGGGTCGATCACCCCGTCGTCCCACAACCGCGCGGTGGCGTACCACGGCGAGCCCTCGCGCTCGTAGGACGCCAGGATCGGTGCCTCGAAGGCGTCCCGCTCCGCCTCCGACGGCCACCGTCCGTCCGGCAGCGACGACTCGCGAACGGTCGAGAGGACCCGGGCAGCCTGCTGCCCGCCCATCACGCTGATCCGGCTGTTCGGCCAGGACCAGAGGAAGCGCGGCTGGTACGCGCGCCCCGCCATGGCGTAGTTGCCGGCACCGAAGCTGCCGCCGGTCAGCACCGTGAACTTCGGCACCTCCGCGCAGGCGACCGCGCTGACGAGCTTCGCGCCGTGCTTCGCGATGCCGCCGGCCTCGTACTCCCGACCCACCATGAAGCCGGCGATGTTCTGCAGGAACACGAGCGGCACGCGCCGCTGCGCCGCGAGCTCGATGAAGTGCGCGCCCTTCAGCGCCGATTCGCCGAACAGGATGCCGTCGTTGGCGAGGATCGCGACCGGGTACCCCTCCAGGTGAGCGAAGCCGCAGACGAGCGTCTCGCCGTAGAGCGCCTTGAACTCGTGGAAGCGGCTGCCGTCGACCAGGCGTGCGATCAGCTCGTGGGCGTCCAGGCGACCGGCGCGCAGGTCGGTCGGCACGAGATCGTAGAGGCCCGCCGATCCGTCCCGCCCATCCGATCCCACGGCGGGAGGTTCGGGTCGCAGGCGGTCCCAGGGCGGATCGGGCGTCTTCCGCGACAGGTGCCGGACGATCGACCGTCCGATGGCGAGGGCATGCTCGTCGTCCAGTGCCTCGTGATCGGCCACGCCGCTGACGCGCGCGTGGACCTCGGCGCCGCCGAGCTCCTCGGCCGTGACGTCCTCCCCCGTTGCCGCCTTCACGAGCGGCGGCCCGCCCAGGAAGATCGTGCCGGTCCCCCGCACGATCACCGTCTCGTCGCTCATCGCCGGCACGTACGCGCCGCCGGCCGTGCAGCTGCCCATGACGAGCGCGACCTGCGGGATGCCGAGCGCCGACATGCGCGCCTGGTTGTAGAAGATCCGGCCGAAGTGGTCCCGGTCCGGGAACACCTGCGCCTGCAGCGGGAGGTACGCGCCCCCGGAATCGACCAGGTAGAGGCAGGGCAGCCGGTTCTCGAGCGCGATCTCCTGGGCGCGAAGGTGCTTCCGCACGGTCAGGGGGTAGTACGTGCCGCCCTTGACGGTCGCGTCGTTGGCGATCACCACGCACGTCGTGCCCTCGACTCGGCCGATGCCCGTGACGATGCCCGCCGACGGCACCGGCTCGTCGTAGACGGCGTCCGCGGCCAGCGGGCTGAGCTCGAGAAAGGCGGTGCCCGGGTCGAGGAGCCGGTCGATCCGTTCACGGACTGGCAGCTTCCCGCGCTCGCGATGACGCGCGATCGCCGCGTCGTCGCCGCCGGCATCCCGCCCCGCGACGGCCCGCTGCCGCTCGCGAAGCTCCGCGACGAGCGTCTCCATCACCACACGGTTGGCGATGGCTTCCGCGCTGCCGCCCGTGACCCTGGTTCGAAGCACGGACATGACGGAGATCATACCGGCGGCAGCCCGGGTTCCCGTGAACGGCCCGGGCCATGTTCCCGCGAAATTCGCGAAAGGGGCCGGGCGGCACTTCCCTTCTCGTCGCGGACTTGGCGCAATCCAACGATCAGCGTCCACGTGGTGGTGACGGAGGGAGACACCATGACCAGCGGCGCCGGCGGCGGGACCATCGTGGGCGGAGGCGGCGCGGCCTCGGCGCGCGGGCACGGGATGCCGGCCGCCGGAGGCGGAGCGGCCGGTCAGAAGGGACTGCGAGGTGGTGTCCTCGGCATCGTCTCGAGCACCGTCATCGGGGTCGCCTCGACCGCTCCCGCGTATTCGCTGGCGGTATCGCTGGGCCTCGTCGTCGCCGCGGTTGGCCTGCAGTCGCCGGCGGTGATGCTGGTCTCGTTCGTCCCGATGCTGTTCATCGCCGCGGCGTACTACTACATGAACCGGGCCGACCCGGACTGCGGCACCAGCTTCACGTGGGTCAGCCGCGCCATGGGCCCGTGGCTGGGATGGATCACCGGCTGGGCCATCATCGTGGCGGACATCCTCGTGATGGCGAGCCTCGCGGAGATCGCCGCCATCTACACGTTCAGCCTCTTCAACATCGACACGGCGTCGTTCGGGACGATCGCGATGCTCGGACAGGATGTGTCGGTGGGCAACGTGGCCGTCGTCGCGCTCGGCATCGTCTGGATCATTGCGCTGACCGCCATCTGCTACATCGGCATCGAGGCGTCGGCGCGCACGCAGGCGGTCCTGCTCTCGGCGGAGATCCTGACGCTCGCGCTCTTCGCGGGCATCGCCCTCGTCAAGGTCTACACGATGTCGATCCCCGACAGCGTGCTGCCGTCCATCGACTGGCTCAACCCGTTCGCGATCTCCTCACCCGGTGCCCTGGTGGACGGGGTGATCGTCGCGCTGTTCATCTACTGGGGCTGGGACACCGCCGCGGCGGTGAACGAGGAGACGAGCAACGCGCGGATCACGCCCGGACGTGCGTCGATCATCTCGACCCTCATCCTGCTGGGCACGTACGTGATCGTCTCCGTCGCCGCACAGGCCTACCACGGTGCCGGCTTCCTGTCCGGGCTCGGCGAGGAGGACGTGCTGGGGGCGCTGGCCAGGGACGTCATGGGCTCGCCGTGGGACAAGCTGCTGATCATCGCCGTGCTGTCGTCGGCGGCGGCATCGACGCAGACGACGATCCTCCCGACGGCGCGGACCGCCCTCTCGATGGGCGCAAAGGGTGCACTGCCGTCCTACTGGGCCCGTGTCCACGATCGCTTCCAGACGCCGACCTCCGCCACGGTCTGGATGGGGATCCTGTCCATTGCCTGGTACGTCGTGATGAAGATGATCTCGGAGAACCTGTTCTGGGACGCGATCTCCGCCCTCGGCCTGATGATCGCCTTCTACTACGGGCTCACGGGATACGCAGCCGCCATCTACTACCGGCACGAACTCCTGAAGAGCGCGCGGAACCTCCTGTTCATGGGCGTCGCCCCGCTCGCGGGAGGCCTGATCCTGACGTGGGCCTTCGCCGTCGAAGTCGTCAACCTCGCCAACCCGGAGAACAGCTACTCCGGCGCGGCGTGGTTCGGCTTCGGGCCGCCGCTCGTGATCACGGCCGTGCTCATGGCGCTCGGCGTGATCCTCATGGTGATGCAGTGGCTGCGCCAGCCCGCCTTCTTCCGCCACGGACCGGAAGTCTGGGACGGGTCCCGCGAGCCGTCCGCGCCCGAGGGGAGGCCGGTCGCATCCGGGCTCGCCTGACACTCGCGCGGCGACGATCCGGCCCTGTCCCTGGGGCCGCTCGGCCGCGGGATTCGATCGGGACAAGCTGGCGAGCCGAGGAAAACGCAGAACCCTCGGCAACGGCGTGCGATACTCGTTGCACGACGGGCATGACGGCCGCAGGAAGCAGCCGCAGACGGGAGTGGTGTCATGAAGGTGTTGCTGGTCGGAGCCGGCACGGTGGGGGAGTCGATCGCGAAGCTCAGCGCCGGCCGGCCCTGGCTCGAGCACATGGTCGTCGCGGACTACAACCTCGACCGGGCGCGCCGGGTGGCGGCCGAGGGGGGCAACGAGCGCGTGTTCGCCGCCGAGCAGATCGACGCGTCGGATCGGTCGCAGGTGGCCGCGCTGGCCCGGACGCACGGCGTCGACCTGGTCATGAACGCCGTCGACCCCCAGTTCCTCATGCCCGTGTTCGAGGGGGCCTTCGACGCCGGCGTGGACTACATGGACATGGCCGTCAGCCTGTCCGAACCGCACCCCACCGATCCGTTCCACCGGACGGGCGTCAAGCTCGGGGACGAACAGTTCGCGCGCGCCGGGGCGTGGGAGGACCGGGGGCGCCTCGCGCTCGTCGGGATGGGCATGGACCCGGGCCTTGTCGGATGTGTTCGCCGCCTACGCCGCGAAGCACCTGTTCGACGAGGTGCACGAGGTCAACATCCGCGACGGGGGGAGCCTCCGCATCGAAGGCTATCCGTTCGCCACGGTCTTCTCGATCTGGACCACCATCGAGGAATGCCTGAACCCTCCGATCATCTGGGAGCGGGACGCGGGCTGGTACACCGTCGAGCCGTTCGCCGAGCCGGAGCTGTTCACGTTCCCCGAGGGCGTCGGGCCGGTCGAATGCGTGCACGTCGAGCACGAGGAGGTCACGCTCGTCCCGCGCTGGATCGACTGCCGGAAGGTCACCTTCAAGTACGCGCTGGGCAGCGAGTTCATCGAGACGCTGAAGACGCTCCACCTGCTCGGACTGGATCGGAAGGACCGGATCCGCGTGAAGGGCGTCGACGTGGCGCCGCGGGACGTCGTCGCGGCGCTCACCCCCGACCCGGCCACGGTCGGCGACAGCATGGTCGGGCTGGCCATCGTCGGCACGCAGGTGACCGGCCTGAAGGATGGACGGCCGCGCGAGGTGTACCTGTACCAGACGTCGGACGCCCAGGAGACGATGCGCAAGTTCGGGGTCCAGGTCGTCGGGTACCAGACCGGGTTCAATCCCGTTCTGGCGATGGAGCTGCTCGCCGAGGGCGCATGGAAGGGCGCGGGCGTGCTCGGTCCCGAGGCGTTCGACCCGGATCCGTACTTCGCCGCGCTCGACCGGCACGGCATCCATCACGCGATCGAGGAGCGCACCCCGACCGGGGCCCTTGCCGCGCGCTGACCCGCACCGGCGGCATTCGCACCGGCGGCATCCGCGCCGGCGCATGGTTCCACACGCCTCCGCTCCGCGTGCCCGGCCGGCGTGAGCGATAGCCCGGCCTGATCCGGCCTGGGCCCGCCACGAGATAGCTGGCTGGCCGCGGGCCATCCCACCCACCGCGCGTGCCCATTCGGCCCCGGCTTCGTCGGCCGCCCGGCACTGGCCCCGACCGGACGGGTGGGCCACGATCCGGCTGCGGGTACCTCTCCCGCGAGGTTCCGTCGGCGTTCCGCGCCCGGCCTCCACGGCCGGCCCGGCGCCGGTCGAAGCGGCCGGCCCGTCCGCGGGCGGGAGTATCGCGATGCCACGCCAGCGCGTCGTCCAGCCCGACAACCGGCCAGGCGAACTCGCCCGCGTCGTGCACGCCGCGACCGCCGGTCGTCCCGACGGCACCCCCCGGGACCGTTCGGCCCGTGTCCCCGGCTTTGCACGGCCACCGACGGGCTGTTCTCGCCCGGACACTCCCGGGCGGTCCACCTGCGCCGGGTGACGTGGCTCTGCCGGTGAGCGCCCGAGGCGTCGCCCGGCCCGACCCGCTTGCGATCGGCCTCGACCAGCGACTGCAAGGCGGCGAGGTCCGGGTCGCGCCGGTGCGGCCGGGCCTGAGCCGGTTCGTGAAGCTCATGGTGGCCTTCCTCGCCATCATCCTCCTGCTGGGCATGGTCCTCGCCGCAGTCGCGGTCGTCTTCATCGGCGACAGGGTCGTGACGGAGGCGCAGAACCGCGTGGCCTCGGACCTCAACGCGGCCGATGCCATGTACCAGGCCTACTCGGACCGCCTGTACGACGTGGTCAGGCTCCAGGCCGATCGCTTCTACCTCAGCAACGACCTCGGAGCGGGCGAGGTCAGCCTGGCCACACCGGAACTGACCGCCACCATGGCGGCCGAGCATCTCGACTTCCTGACCGTTACCGACAAGGCGGGCCGGGTGCTGCTCCGGATCGCGAACCCCGCCGTGTCCGGGGACTCGGCCACGGGTCTGGCCGTCGTGGCCGCCGCGCTGCGGACCGGGAGCCCCAGGGTGGGCACGGCCGTGTTCACCGCGGGCATGCTGGGGCTCGAATCGCCGACGCTGCCGCAGGCGGCGCGCGTCGACCTCGTCGATACGCGCGGCGCGCGCCCGCTGACGGACCGTGTCGAGACGAACGGGCTCGTGCTCCTCGCGGCCGCACCCGTGACGAACGCCGCAGGCGCCGTGATCGGCGGCCTGTACGGGGGGCTGCTGCTCACCCGGCGCAACGAGATCGTCGACACGATCAGGCAGACGGTCTTCGAGGGCACCCTGTACGAGGGCCGCGATATCGGGACGTCGACCATCTTCCTGGACGACGTGCGGATCGCCACGAACGTGCTCGAAGGGGATGGGGAGCGCGCGATCGGCACGCGCGTGTCCGACGAGGTGTACCGGCAGGTCATCGTGGGTGGCCAGCGGTGGGTCGGACGGGCGTATGTCGTGAACGACTGGTACATCTCCGCGTACGAGCCGCTGCGGGACTTCAGCGGCGCGGTCGTCGGCATGCTGTACGTGGGCACCCTCGAACAGCCCTACGTCGATCTCCGCGTGCGGACGAGTCTCCTGTTCCTGGGCATCACCCTCGGTGCGGTGCTCGCCGCGGTTGCCGTCTCCTACGTCTTCTCCCGCCGGCTTTCCACGCCGGTGCGCGCTCTCGTCGAAGCGTCCCGCCGCGTGGCGGCGGGCGACCTCGATACGAAAGTGCCGGTGACGTCCAACGATGAGGTCGGGGAGCTGGCCAGCTCGTTCAACACGATGGCCGCCTCGCTCAAGGCACGCGACGACCAGCTCAGGGAGTTCGCCCGCCGGAGGGTCATGGAATCCGAGCGCCTGGCCGTCGTGGGCCAGCTCGCGGCGGACGTCGCCCATGAGCTGAACAACCCGCTCCAGGGCATCGTGACCTACTCCTACCTGATGCTCGAGCGCATGCCGGCCGACGATGCGTGCCGGACGCCCGTACAGAAGATCGCGACCGAGGCGACCCGCTGCGCCACGATCATCCGCGGTCTCCTCGACTTCTCGCGGCCGAAGAAGCCACAGAAGAAGCTGACGCCCCTGAGCACGACGATCGACGAGTGCCTGGCGCTGGTCGAGGACCGCGTCATCTTCCACAACATCGAGGTCGTCCGCGACTACGAGCCCGGGCTGCCGGCGACGGTGATGGATCCCGCGCAGATGCAGCAGGTCTACATGAACCTGATCATCAACGCCGCGGAGGCCATGGATGGAGTGGGCCGGTTGACGGTGACCACCCGGCACGATGCCGCTCGCGGCGTGGTGCAGGCGAGCTTCCGCGATACCGGTCACGGGATCAGCCCCGAGAACATGGCCCGCATCTTCGATCCGTTCTTCACCACCAAGGAGGTGGGGCACGGCACCGGCCTGGGCCTGGCGATCAGCTTCGGGATCGTCAGAGAGCACGGCGGCACGATCACCGTCGAGAGTCAGGAGGGCGTCGGGACCGCCTTCACCATCGAGCTGCCCGTGAGCGCTCCGGCGGGGCAGGAAACGTGAACGCGCCACGCCGCATCCTCCTCATCGACGACGAGATCGTCGTGCTCGACTCCTGCCTTGCCATCCTCGAGGGGAGCCAGCACGAGATCGCCTTCGCAACGAGTGGCGCGGAGGGTCTCGACATGGCCCGGACGTGCACGCCCGACCTGGTCTTCGTCGACCTGAAGATGCCGGGTCTGTCCGGCATGGACGTGCTCGACGCTCTCCGCTCCCGGGATCCCACGATCGTCTCCGTCGTGTTCACGGGCTTCGCCACGATCGCGTCCGCCGTCGAGGCGATGCAGCACGGTGCCTACGACTTCCTCGCCAAGCCGTTCACACCCGACGAGTTCCGTTCGATGGTCCGGCGGGGTCTGACCCAGAGGGACCTGCTCGTGGAACGGGCCGCGCTGCGGCGCGAACGCGAGGCGCTCCGGGAGAACTTCGCCGCCATCGTGTCGCACGAGCTTCGCTCGCCGCTCGCGGCCGTGCAGCAGAACCTGTACGTGACGATCGCGGAACTCGAGGGCGTCATCACGCCCGACCAGAGCCAGCGCCTGGGTCGGATGAGCGGCCGGATCGGCGAACTCCTGGCCCTGGTGAACCGCTGGCTGCGCGGCTTCTCCCTCGACCTGGCGCCGCTCAGGGAGACGTTCCGGCCCGTGCCCGTCGAAGGGCCCGTCGCCAGCGCCGTCGAGAGCGCCCGGAACGAGGCCGTGCGCAAGTCCGTCGACATCGTCAGCTCCGTCGACCCGTCGGCCGTCGTGCTCGGAGACGCGGGAGCACTGACCGAGGCCGTGCTCAACGTGCTCGGCAACGCCGTCAAGTACTCGAGGGAGGGCGCCAGGGTCGTCGTCTCGGCGGTCCGGCACGGCGGTCGCGTGGCGATCTCCGTGTCCGACACGGGTGTCGGCATCCCGGCTGCGGACCTGCCCCGGATCTTCGACGCGTTCTATCGGGCGGCGACCGATGTGCCCGGTGCCGGAATCGGGCTCGCGCTGACCCGACGAATCGTCGAGGCGCACGGGGGATGCATCACCGCGACGAGCGAGCCGGGTCGCGGGACCGAGTTCGTGATCGAGTTACCGGCGTTCGAGGCGTCGGTTCCGGGATCGGGGGCCGCACCTCCGGAACAGGTGTCGAAAGGAGAGACGGGATGAGCGAGCGCCGGAGGGTGCTCATCGTGGATGACGACCCCGACTTCGTGGCCGGGATCAGGGCCATCCTCGACCGGCAGTACGACACGTTCGTGGCATACAACCCGCGCGACGGCTGGGACGCCCTCAAGCAGGATCACTACGACCTGCTCTGCCTCGACATCATGATGGGCCGGGGCGCCGAGGGCGTGATGCTGGCCCGCAAGATCCGCAAGGATCGCGAGCTCCGGGAGATGCCGGTGCTCATCATCACCGGCCTGCGCGAGCAGATCGCGTTCCTCTTCCCGGGCCAGGCCGTGCACCCGGGCTTCGTGCCCGTCGACGAGCTGGTGGAGAAGCCGGTCGAACCGGAGCTGTTGCTGCAGAAGGCGGCAGCCCTGATCTCCGCCAGCGACGCCAGGCAGGCCAGGTAGGGTCCCATGGTTGCTGCCACGGCCGGGACCATCTCGTTCCGGCAGGAGGTCGAGAACCTGCTCTACGCGGAGGAGGGGGCCTCGCTCGTCCGCTGCATCCAGTGCGCCACGTGCTCGGCCGCGTGTCCGGCCGTGGAGTTCATGGACCACACGCCCCGGGAGCTCATCGCCCTCATCAACGCCGGGATGAAGGACGAGGTCCTGGCGTCCAACACCTACTGGACGTGCGCTTCGTGCTACGCGTGCTCCGAGAAGTGCCCGGAGGGCATCCGTCCTGCCGAGGTCATGTACGCACTGGCCCGGTACTCCCTCTGGAAGGGCACGTTCGATCGGGACGCCGTGGCGCCGGATTTCTCGCGCCGTTTCGCGCGGACCATCCTGCGGACCGGCAAGTCCTACGAACCCGGATACGCGCCCGCGTTCATCTTCGAGGGTGGCGTCCCGGGCATGGTGCGGGAGATGCGCATGGCAGTACGTCTCCTCGCCAGGGGCCGGCTGCCCCTCGTCCCCGCTCACATCAGGCGGATCCGGAACCTTCGCGCGATGGTGGCGCGCGTCCTCCCCCTGGACGGTATCGAATGACTCGCTACGCCTACTACCCGGGGTGCTCCCTGGAGACCATGGCCGCCTCCTATCACGTCTCCTCCATGGAGGTTGCGCACAGGCTCGGCATCGAGCTGGAGGAGATCGAGGACTGGAACTGCTGCGGCGCGACCGCCTACTCCAAGGTCGACGAGCTGCTGGCCACGGTGCTGTGCGCCCGCAACCTCGCCATCGCCGAGAAACAGGGCCTGGACATCGTGGCGCCGTGCAATGCCTGTTACAAGAACCTGTGGACCACGAACGCCGCGCTGCGGCGTGACCCCGACCTCGCGGACCACATGAACTACGCGCTGGAGGCGGACGACCTCCACTACGACGGGACCGTCGAGGTCACCCACATCATGAACGCCTTCGTCACCGACGGGGCGCTCGAGTCCATCCGCGCCAAGGCGGGCCAGCGCATCAAGGGCCTCCGGGTGGCCGCGTACTACGGCTGTCAGATCGTGCGACCCCGCCGTCCCGGCGTGGAACTCGCCGAGGCCGATGCCCCGACCTACTTCGAGGCGCTGCTCAGGGCCGCCGGAGCCGACCCGGTGCCGTTCCCCTACAAGGCGCGCTGCTGCGGGGCTGCCCTGATGGTGACCAACCGCGGTGCCGCCGTACAGATGCTTCGCGACGTGCTGCAGAGCGCCGTCGACGGTGGCGCCGACGTCATCGCGACGGCCTGCCCGCTGTGCCAGACCAACCTCGAGTGTTACCAGAGCGAGGTGAACCACGCCTACGGCACGCACTACGCCGTGCCCGTCCTCTACTTCACCCAGCTGCTCGGCCTGGCCCTGGGGGTCGCTGCCCGGCGGCTGGGAATCGGCAAGGAGCTGGTATCCGCCGACGAAGCCCTCAAGCGACCGGCGTGCGTGCCGGCGCAGACCTGAACGGCGACGGACGGTGATCCATGCCGCCATCAGTGCTGTCCAGTCGCGGCATTCGGCACGACTCACGCGGGGCCCATCGGCACTGGCCATACCCGGGAATAGCGACCAACACTCGGTTCGCGTTCCGAAGCCGGGCCCCGGGGGCGGGAAAGGTGGGCGGCGTGACGCACGGATTCGTGGTCCAGTCCGAGGCCGGGGCGGGATGAGCAGGGTCGTCGCCCGCGGGCTGCGCCGCGTCACTGCCCCGATTGCCCCGATTGCCCCCATCGCCCACCCACACCCGGCTGCCCGGTCCCCGATGCCCTCACCGCATGCCCGCGCGGCCGCAGCGCCGCGACGCGGCGGGCCGGCCGTGGACCTGCCCATTCGCGGGCTCCGCGCGACCGACCAGGGGAGGGAGTGACCGATGGCGACCGCGACGGTGCTGGAGACTCCGGACCTGACCCTCGACGGCCTCCTCGGCACGCCGGCGGGCCGCGCGCTGCTCAGCTGCATCCAGTGCGGCACCTGCGCCGGGACCTGTCCCTACGGCGACGTGATGCGGTACACGCCTCGCCGGCTCATCGGGATGCTGCGCGAGGGATTCATCGAGGAGGTGCTCCGCAGCGACGACCTGTTGAACTGCGTCACCTGCTACGACTGCTGGGCGAAGTGCCCGCGCGGACTGCACCTCACGGACGTCCTCCTGCCCGTCGTCAAGGAGCAGGTGCTGCTCCGCCTGGCCTCGGTTCCGTCGGAACTGCAGGACGCGCTCGCCAACACGATGCGCTACGGCAACCCCATGGGCGAGTCACCGCGGAAGCGCGCGGCCTGGACTGACGGCTCGGAGGCGCCGGTCCCGTTGATGCGCGACCTGGGCCGCCCGGTCGACGTGCTCTGGGTCGTCGAATGCTACGCGTCGTACTACCCGCGCGGCCAGGACAACGCACGGGCCACGGCCCGGGTGCTGGCGGCCCTGGGAGTCGATTTCGCCATCCTCGGGCCCGAGGAGAAATGCGCCGGCGAATGCGCCCGGCTGGTGGGTGAGAAAGGGCTGTTCGACACCCTTCGCGAACAGAACATGGCCACGTTCGCGAAGTACGAGTTCGGCTCCCTGCTGACCTCGGATCCCCACGCGTTCGATGCCTTCCGCTACGTGTACCCGGCCCTCGGGCTGGACCGTCCGGTGGAGCACACGACGCCGTTCCTGGCCGCACGCCTCGACGACCTCCGGCCCCGCCTGACGCGGAAGCTCGGCTACACCGTGACGTATCACGACTCGTGCGTGCTCGGCCGGCACAACCACATGCACGAGGAGCCGCGACGCATCCTCGAGGCGCTGCCCGGGGTGCGCCTCGTCGAAATGACCCACAACCGGGACGACACGATCTGCTGCGGCGGTGGCGGCGGCGGGATGTGGCTCGACGCCTGGTACAAGGCCAAGGGGCACGCGCGTCTCTCCGACCGCAGGGTGGAGGAGGCCGCCGCGACCGGCGCCGACGTGCTGGCCGTGTCGTGCCCGTACGAGGTCCCGCGGTTCGAGGACTCCCTGAAGGTGCTCGGATACGACGACCGGATGGTCGTTCGTGACGTGATGGAGCTGGTCGCCGAGGCACTCGATGGATGAGCGGTCGCGGCCGGTGGCGGGATCGAGGAGCGGGGAGGACGCGCTGGCGCCATGAAGATCCTGGTCCTGATGAAGATGGTGCCCGACATCGTCGAGGAGCTCGAAGTCGCCGGCGACGGCCGGTCGCTGGACCAGGAGTACATGCGGTTCATCGTCAACGAGCGCGACGACTACGCGCTCGAGCAGGCGCTGCTGTTGAAGGATCGACAGCAGGCGACGGTGACGGTGGTCTCGCCGGAAGCGCCCGAGGTCGACGACCTCCTGCACACCGCGCTGGCGAAGGGCGCGGACCGGGTGATCCGCATCTCGGGCATCTCCGTGACGGCGGGTGCCAGGGTCACCGCGTCCGCGCTCGCAGCGACGCTCCCGGCGATCACCGGCGTGCTGCCCGTGGACCTGGTCCTGAGCGGCTGCCAGGCCATCGATGATCTCGACGGCTTCACCGCCCCCCTCCTGGCGCACGCGCTCGGGATGCCGTACCTGGGCCTGGTGAGCCGCATCGCCGCCGAGGCCGGCGCTTCCACGGCCGTCGTGGGCAAGGAGTACCCGGGTGGCGTGATCGGCCGGTTCGAGGTGGGTCTGCCGGCGTTCCTCGGCGTGCAGGGCTGCGAGAAGCCTCCGCGCTACGTCCCGGTCTCCAGGGTCCGTGCCGCGATGGCCTCGGGCCGCATCGAGGCGGTGGCGGCGGCGCGCGGCGCCGACATCGCGCCCCTCGAGGTGACGGCGATGGCCAAGCCGGAGGCGACGACCCACGCCGAGATGCTCAAGGGGTCGGCGCGGGACGTGGCTCAGCAGGTGGCCGACATCCTGGCCGCCCGCGGACTGGTCTGAGGAGATGGCGATGGCAGGCAACGTCTGGATCGTCGCGGAGCACTGGCGAGGCGGCCTGTCCGACGCCACGGGCGAGCTGCTGGCGGTCGGCCGCGGCCTGGCCGACGGGCTGGGCGTGCGGCTCGAGGCCGTGCTCCTCGGGCACGGAGACCGCGAGCTGTCCGTGTCGCTCGGCCCCGCGGACGCCGTCCTGTACGTGGATCACCCATCGCTGGCCGACGCGACCGGGCTCCAGGCGGGCCGGGCCGTGGCGGCGCTGGCAGCCGCCCGCCATCCGGCCGCAGTCCTGGTGCCGTCGACCAACGTCAGCTGGGACCTGCTCGGCCTGCTGCCCGCACTGATGGGCGCGCCCCTGATCAACTTCTGCGGCTCGGTCGAGGTGGTCGACGGGGGCCTGCGGGTGGGCAGCCTGCTGTACGGCGGCAAGATGGCGGTGACGGTCACGGCCGGCGCCGGGCCCGTGGTGCTGGCGATCCTGCCCGGAATCGCGCCGGCGGGCACCCCGGGGACCTCAGCGCCCGTCATCGAGGACGTGCCGGTCGACCTGCCGGACGATCCCGGCGCGCGGCTCGTCGCATACGAGGAACCCGACGCGGGCGACGTCGACATCGCGCAGCAGGAGGTGCTGGTCGCCGTCGGCCGTGGGATCACCAGCCAGGCGAACATCGAGGTCGCCGAGGAGCTCGCGACCGCCCTCGGCGGGACGGTGTGCGGGTCGCGCCCGGTGATCGACCAGGGCTGGCTGCCGCAGTCGCGCCAGGTGGGCAAGTCGGGGGCGACCGTCAGGCCGCGCCTGTACGTGGCGGCCGGGATCAGCGG
This sequence comes from uncultured Chloroflexia bacterium, assembly GCA_963757865.1. Classification (GTDB taxonomy): domain Bacteria; phylum Chloroflexota; class Limnocylindria; order Limnocylindrales; family CSP1-4; genus JAJYNJ01. Next base: position 746,204 of record CAVWSU010000019.1, on the reverse strand, counting down.
CGCTCCCGAGCATGTCGAAGGCATGAAGGGCGCGGAGCTGGTCATCGCCATCAACACGGACGCGGGCGCCCCGATCTTCTCGATCGCCCACTACGGCATCGTCGACGACGCCACGGACGTCCTCGAGGCGCTCGCCGAGGCCGTCACGAAGCGCAGGGGATAGCGATCGTGCCCGACCCATCCACGTCCACGCTGTTCGGCATCCCGGGGTTCGTCGTCCTGTGGGTGCTCACGGTCGTGGCCGTCACCCTGTTCGCGTGGCGCGTCTACCGCATCCTGGCGGTCCTGGCCCGGAGCCGGCCGGAGACGCGGTGGGACCACGTGCCGGCCCGGCTGTGGAAGACCGTCGTCAACGTCGGCGGCCAGCGGCGGCTGCTGGACAATCCCGGCGTCGGGGTCGCCCACCTGGTCGTCTTCTGGACCTTCGTCGTCTACGTGATCAGCTTCGCCTGGAACCTCGTGCGCGGCCTCCTGCCGTTCCTTCCCATTCCATACCCGGACGAGATCGCCTGGGTCACGGTCCCCATGCTGATCCTCAGCCTGGCGACGCTGGTCGCATTGGGCGGCGACGCGGTCCGCCGCGCGGTCGTCCGGCCGCCACGGCTGGCCCAGTCGCGAGATGCGTGGATCATCCTCGGACTGATCGCCCTCCTGATGGTCTCCTTCCTGGCCGGACAGGCCGCCAAGGCAGGCGTTGGCGGGCTCGCGACCGCGGACGCCGAGCAGCTGTACGTGGCGATGTGGTGGGCGCACATGACCACGGTGCTGGTCTTCCTGGCGTACCTGCCGTACTCGAAGCACCTCCACCTGCTGGCATCGCCGTTCAACGTCTTCACCTCGTCCCTCGAACCGGGGGGCATGCCGCCGCCCTCCGAGGGTGCCGCCCACCTGCCGGAATTCACCTGGCGCCAGCTCTTCAACGGCGTGTCCTGCGCCGAGTGCGGCCGCTGCGACCGCTCGTGCCCCGCCTTCGCCTCCGGCGAAGCGCTGTCGCCGCAGGACGTCGTCCACGCGATGAAGCTCATGGTGCTGGGCGCCGCATCCGGCCGCGACGGCAGCGGCAGCCTGATCGACGCGGTCGGCCCCGCCGCGATCTGGGCCTGCACGACGTGCATGGCCTGCATGACGCGATGCCCGGTCTTCAACGAGCACGTGCCGCTCATCGTGCAGATGCGCCGGCAGCTGATCGGCCAGGGCGAGGTCGGCACCGGCGTGCAGGACATGCTGATGGGAATGACCCGCTACGGCAACTCGTTCGGGCAATCGGCGCGAGTCCGCGCGAAATGGACGCGCGAGCTCGACTTCGAGGTCACGGACGCGCGCAGGGAGCCGGTCGAGTACCTGTGGTACGTGGGGGACTACGCGTCCTTCGATCCCCGCGTCCAGCAGGTCACGCGCGCCACGGCGAGGATCTTCCAGCGCGCAGGGCTGGACTTCGGGATCCTCCACGACGGCGAGCAGAACACCGGCAACGACGTCCGCCGGCTCGGGGAGGAAGGCCTCTTCGAGATGCTGCGGGACAGGAACCTCCAGACGCTCGAGGCCGCGCAGTTCCAGGCGATCGTCACCACGGACCCGCACACCTACCACGCCCTCAAGCACGAGTACGGGCTCGAGCGGAGCGTCCTCCACTACTCGGAGGTCCTCGACTCACTCATCGGCTCAGGCCGTCTCCCCGTCTCCCCGGGCGGCGGCGGCCGCGTCACGTACCACGACCCCTGCTACCTCGGGCGCTACAACGGCGTGTACGACGCGCCGCGGCGGGTCCTCCGGGGCCTGGGGCTCGATGTCGTGGAGATGCCCCGCACCCGGTCCGCCTCGTACTGCTGCGGCGCCGGCGGCGGGCGCATCTGGATGGAGGATTCCGCGGCCGGCGGCGAGCGCCCGGCGGAGAGCCGGGTGCGGGAGGCGTCGGCCCTGGCGGGCGTGCACACGCTGGTGGTGGCATGCCCGAAGGACCTGGTCATGTTCCAGGACGCCGTGAAGACGGTGGGGCTCGAGGGAACGCTGGCCGTGAGAGACATCGCGGAGCTGGTTGAAGACGCGATCGGCGCGACGCAGAGGAGTGGCATATGAACCCGGCCGACAGGAGCGGCGGCGGCCAGCCGAAGATCGGCGTGTACGTCTGCCACTGCGGCACCAACATCGCCGGCACGGTCGACGTGGAGGCGGTGCGCGAGTACGCCGAGGGCCTCCCGGGCGTCACCGTGGCCCGGGCCTACAAGTACATGTGCTCCGACCCGGGGCAGGAGCTGATCAAGGAGGACATCCGGTCCAACGGCCTGGAGCGGGTGGTCGTGGCGTCGTGTTCCCCGACCCTCCACGAGACCACGTTCCGCCGGGCCACCGCCGATGGCGGCATCAACCCCTACTTCTTCCACATGGTCAACATCCGCGAACAGGACTCGTGGGTGCACACGGACACCGCCGAGGCGACCGCGAAGGCGAAGGACCTGGTCCGCGCGGCCGTCCACCGGGTCCGGTTCCACAAGCCTCTCGAACGCTCCAGGGTGCCGGTCAACCCGGCGGTCATGGTGGTGGGCGGCGGCATCGCCGGCATTCACGCGGCCCTCACCATGGCCAACGGTGGCCGGAAGGTCTACCTGGTGGAGCGGGAGCCGTCGATCGGCGGGCACATGGCCCAGTTCGACAAGACGTTCCCCACCCTCGACTGCGCCGCCTGCATCCTCACCCCGAAGATGACGGAGGTCCGCGCGAACCCCAACATCACCCTCTGGACGATGGCGGAGGTCGACCGGGTCGACGGGTACGTGGGCAACTACCGGGTGACCGTGCGCCACAAGCCCCGCTTCATCGTCGAAGACGCCTGCGTGGGATGCCTGGAGTGCATCGAGGCGTGCGTCTACAAGGTGGGCAAGACGGCCGACGCCTTCAACCTCGGCCTCAGCATGCGCAAGCCGATCTACATTCCCTTCCCGCAGGCCGTGCCACCACTGGTCGTGATCGACCAGGACGCCTGCATCGAGTTCAAGTCCGGCCGATGCAAGAAGACCTGCGTGGAGGTCTGCGCGGACCGCAACGCGATCGACTTCACGCAGACCGAGACCTTCGACACGGTCGACGTCGGGTCGGTGATCCTGGCCACCGGCTTCAAGACGTTCGACCCGCACCGGCTCCCGTCGTACGGCTACGGGGTCTACCCGAACGTCTACACGGCAATGGAGATCGAGCGGCTCGTCAACGCCTCGGGCCCCACGGAGGGACACGTCACGCTCCGTGACGGGCGCACGCCGCAGAGCGTGGGCATCCTCCACTGCATCGGCAGCCGGGACGTGAACACCAACGAGTACTGCTCGCGCGTGTGCTGCATGTACTCGCTGAAGCTCGCCCACCTGGTCAAGGAGAAGACCGGGGCCGAGATCTACAACTTCTACATCGACATCCGTGCCCCGGGGAAGGGCATGGAGGAGTTCTACAACCGGGTTGCGGAGGAGGGGGTCCACTTCATCCGCGGCAAGGTGGCCGACGTGTATCCGGAGGCGGGCAAGACCGGACGGGTCATCCTCCAGGCGGAGGACACCCTGCTCGGCCGGGTGCGCAAGATCCCGGTCGACATGGTCGTGCTGGCCACCGGGCTCGAGCCGCAGGCAGACGCCGAGGACGTCCGCAGGACGTTCAACATCACCTGCGCCGGGGGCGGCTTCTTCATGGAGCGCCACCCGAAGCTCGCGCCGGTGAGCACCTTCACCGACGGCATCTTCCTGGCCGGCGCCTGCCAGGGGCCCAAGGACATCCCGGACACGGTGGCCCAGGCCGGTGCCGCGGCCGCCGAGGCGCTGGCTCTCGCCGGCCGTGGCTACGTCGAGATGGAGCCGAACACGGCCTACGTGGTGAGCGAAGAGTGCTCGGGCTGCAAGACCTGCATCCCCCTGTGCCCATACACCGCCATCAGCCGGGTGGACGGGAAGGCCGAGATCAATCCGGTGCTCTGCAAGGGCTGCGGCACGTGCGTGGCGGCCTGCCCGTCCGGGTCCATCCGGCAGAACCTGTTCGAGGACGAAGAGATCTACGAGGAGATCCTGGGGGTGCTGGCCCATGCCTGAGCCGATCGAGATCCCGCAGGAGAGCGTCGCCGGCTGGGAGCCGAGGATCGTCGCCTTCTTCTGCAACTGGTGCACGTACCTGGCGGCCGACCTGGCCGGCACCTCCCGGATGAAGTACGCGCCCAACGCCCGGGTCATCCGGGTGATGTGCTCCGGGAGGATCGACCCCCAGTTCGTCATGCAGGCGTTCGCCGGAGGGGCGGACGGGGTGCTGATCGGCGGCTGCCACTTCGGCGACTGCCATTACCAGTCGGGCAACCACAAGGCGCTGCGCCGTTTCCGGCTGCTGCAACGGGTCCTGGCCGGAATGGGCATCGAGGAGGACCGGATCCGCCTCGAATGGATCTCCGCCGCGGAGGCCGACAAGCTGCGCGACGTGATGAACGACATGACCGCGCGCGTCCGCGCGCTGGGCCCCCTGCACCTCGAGGTGCCGTCAGAGCGGCTGGATGGAGGATCGCCCGAGGCGCTCCCGGCGGTCGCCGAGCTCGCGGAGGTGACGGCATGAGCGACAAGCCCAGGGTCGCCTTCTACTGGTGTTCCTCGTGCGGGGGCTGCGAGGAGGCCGTCGTCGATCTCGCAGAGCGGATCCTCGACGTCGTGGCTGCCGTGGACATCGTGTTCTGGCCGGTGGCGCTCGACTTCAAGAAGGCCGACGTCGAGGCGATGGCGGACGGGTCCATCCTCGCCGCCTTCGTGAACGGCGCCGTGCGGACGACCGAGCAGGAGGAGATGGTCCACCTGCTTCGGCGCAAGGCGCAGCTGCTGGTCGCGTTCGGATCCTGCGCCCACCTGGGCGGAATCCCCAGCCTGGCCAACCTGTGGGACCGGGACGCGATCTTCGAGACGGTCTACCAGACGACGCCCTCGACGGTGAACCCGGAGAGGGTGCGGCCGCAGGTGGCGACCCCGTACGACGGGGCCACCGTGACCCTGCCCGGCTTCTACGACACCGTCCGCGCCCTGGACCAGGTGACCTCCGTGGACTACTACATCCCCGGCTGCGCACCCACCCCCAACGTCATCGCGGGAGCCGTGGAGGCACTCCTGAGCGGCGAGCTGCCTCCGCCGGGCACCGTGCTCACGCCCGACAGGGCGTTGTGCGAGGACTGCCCGCGCCTCGACACCAAGCCGCAGGACCTCGTCCTGGAGCGCTTCCGGCGACCCCACGAGATCGTCGCCGACGAGGACACCTGCCTGCTCGCCCAGGGCCTGCTCTGCATGGGTCCCGCCACCCGGACGGGATGCGGCCAGCTGTGCATCCGGGGCAACATGCCGTGCACCGGCTGCTTCGGGCCCACGAGCAAGGTTCGCGACCAGGGCGGCAAGTACCTGTCCGCGGTGGCGTCGATGCTCTCGGCCACCGACGAGGAGGCGATCACGACCGCCCTCGACAGCATCCCGGATCCGATCGGCACGTTCTACCGCTACGGCCTGGCAGGCTCGCTGCTGCGCCGGCGCCTGAGCCCAACCGTCGACGCCTGAGGAGCCCCGACATATGTCCGACGAGATGGTCACCCAGGAGGCATGGAACCGCGGCGCCCAGGGAGCGCAGGCCGCCTATGCCCGCCGCCGCATCGTCGTCGATCCCATCACCCGCCTCGAGGGCCACGGCAAGATCGACATCTTCCTCGACGAGGCAGGGGACGTCGAGCGCGCCTACTTCCAGGTCCCGGAGCTGCGCGGTTTCGAGAAATTCGCGGAGGGCCGCCCGGCGGAGGACATGCCGCAGATCACGTCGCGCATCTGCGGGGTCTGTCCGACCGCCCACCACATGGCGGCCACCAAGGCGCTCGACGCGCTGTACGGGGTGGAGCCGCCGCCTGCCGCCCGCAAGATCCGTGAGCTGGTCTACTCGGCTTTCATGGTGGAGGATCACGCGCTCCACTTCTACTTCCTCGGCGGCCCGGACTTCGTGGTCGGCCCCGAGGCGCCGGCGGCCCAGCGCAACATCCTCGGCGTCATCGGCGTGGTGGGCCAGGAAGCCGGCCTCCGCGTGATCGGCATGCGCCGCCGCCTCCGCGAGGTCATCACCCTCGTCGGCGGGAAGGTGATCCACCCGGTCCTCGGACTCCCCGGCGGCGTGGCCAAGCGGGTCACCGCCGAGCAGCAGGCGCAGATCCGGGAGGTCGCCGCCGAGGCGGTCGACTTCGCGCAGTTCACGCTGGACACCTTCCGCTCCGTCGTCCTGGCCAACCCGGAGTACGTCGACCTCATCGTCTCGGACGCCTTCACTCACCGGACCTACTACATGGGGCTGATGGACGAGCGGAACCGCCCCAACTTCTACGACGGCCGCGTCCGCGTGGTGTCGCCCGAGGGAACCGAGTTCGCGTCCTTCCAGGGCGCCGACTACCTCGACTACGTGGCCGAGCACGTCGAGCCCTGGTCGTACGTCAAGTTCTGCTACCTCAAGCCGGTCGGCTGGCACGGGTTCACCGACGGGGCCGAGAGCGGCATCTACTCGGTCGCTCCGCTCGCCCGGCTCAACGCCTCCGACGGCATGGCGACGCCGCTGGCGCAGGAGGCCTACGAGGAGCTGTTCACGAAGCTCGGGGGAAAGCCCGTCCACCACACGCTGGCCAACCACTGGGCCCGCGTCGTGGAGCTCCTCTATGCGGCCGAGCGGCTCAAGGAGCTCGCCGACGACCCCGAGCTCATCGACCCGCATGTGCGCACGCTGCCGACCCAGACGCCGCGTGAAGGCATCGGCGTCGTCGAGGCACCCCGCGGGACGCTCTTCCACCACTACGTCACCGATTCCCGCGGCATCATCGAGCGGGCAAACCTCATCGTCGCCACCCAGAACAACTCCGCCCGCATGGCCATGAGCGTGGAGAAGGCGGCCAAGGGGCTGATCTCGAAGGGCATGGTCTCCGACGGCATCCTCAACAAGGTGGAGATGGCGTTCCGGGCGTACGACCCCTGCCACGCCTGCGCCTCGCACTCGCTTCCGGGCAGCATGCCGTTGATCGTGTCCGTTCGCGAGGCGGACGGCCATGCGCTCTCCGTGCTTCGCCGGGACGGCGATGGCAGCCTTCATCGCGAGTAGCGAGACCCTGGCGGACCCCGTGGCTCCCGGGCCCACCAGGGTGCTGTGCCTGGGGAACGAGCTGATATCCGACGATGGACTCGGCGTCGTCGTGGCACGCCGTCTCGCCGGACGGCTCTCGCGTGCCGGCACGGCCGTGACCCCATCGTCGTCGATCGATCCGGCGCTGACGGCCTGGGCCTTCGAGCTGCCCACGGTCGGCCGGGTGGAGGTCCTCGAGACGGCGCTCACGGGCATGTACCTGCTCGACGCCGTGACCGGAGCCTCGCGGCTGATCGTCCTCGACAGCGTCGTCACCGGGGCGAACGCCCCCGGCACCATGCTCGAGCTCTCGGAAGCCGACCTCGACGGGCCCCGGGGCGGCTCTCCGCACTACATCGGCCTCCTGGAGATGCTCCACCTTGCCCGTGCGCTCGGCATGCAGGTGCCGGACCAGGTGGTCTTCGTCGCCGTCGAGGCCGGCGATTACATGACCGTCGGCGGAGCGATGACGCCCCCGGTCGAGGCCGCGATTCCCGGCGTCGTGGAGCGCACCCTGGCGCTCATCGGCGGCAGGCTCGTCGGCGAGGGGCTTGGGACGGGCTGACCCCACGGTCGCCGCGACGGGCCGAACGGCCGGCGATGCGCATGCCCGCAGCGGCCACACTGGTACGCGGGACGTCCGCGCGGCAGCCGTCCCGCGCGGTCCATCCTCACCCTGTCGCGTCCCTCGTCGCGTCGCCTGGAGGTTCTCGTGCACGAAGCCGGACTTGCCGATCGAATCCTCGATATCGTCGTGGCGCAGGCCCGCCAGGCAGGCGCAGGAAGGATCGTGGCGATCAACCTGGAAGCGGGCATCCTCGCGGGCGTTTCCGAGGAAGCGCTCCGCTTCCATTGGGAGCAGCACGCCGCGGGCACGCCGGCCGAGGGGGCGGAACTGCACCTGGTGCTGACGGAGGAGCCGACCGACCTGCGACTGGTCTCGATCGATGTCGACGACGGCCCAGGTGGGTCGCCCGCGGCCGGAGGTGCCGTCTAGGGACGCTCTCCGGGGAACGGCCGGTTCCGAGCGACGGGGTCGGCGCGCGAGGGGAGTCTGACCTCCAGCCGACCCGAAACGAAGCATGCCAAGCGCCCGTGCCACGTTCGCCACTCGGCACTCGGCCTTCGGGACGTTCGGCCGATCCCAGCCTCCCGCGCGCCGATCACGCTCCGGACAACCTCACCCATAGGAGCGCGGTCCGTGGGTTCGCTGGATACGCACCAGTCCGGTCGTCCAGTCGTCGATCCGACGGTCACGAGCACGCCGGCGAAGCAGCCGGAGGAGGCGCGCATCAAGACCCGGTGAGAGCGTCCGGTCGCTGCCGGATATCCGCCCGGGTGTTCCGTCCGTGGGCGGGCGGTGCGGCCCGGATCACCGTTCCCGCCGACCGGCGTCCGGTTGTACGGGGGACTTGGGAGGCCACGATGGGCCAGCCGTTCGTGATCCAGCTCGAAAATCGACCCGGCGAACTCGCTCATGTGACACGGGCGCTCGCGATGCGAGGCATCAACATCCAGACCATCGCGGGCACGGGCGCCGGCGACAAGATGTGCGCGCTGCTGACGACCGACGATGACACGATGACACGGGAGGTCCTGCACAGCATGGGGATCCCGTTCGTCGAAGGAGACACGCTCTACGTCGAGGTCCCCGATCGACCCGGAGGGATCGCCGAGCTGACCGAGAAGCTCTCCGTTGCGGGCGTCAACATCACCGGCGTGCTCATGGTGGGCCGCCGCGCGTCGTCGATCCAGATGGCGCTGACGGTCGACGACGAGGCCCGTGCACGGGAAGTGCTCGGCCTGCCCCAGATGCACACGCTGGCCGGCACCCGCTGATCGGGGCTCACTGACCGGGACCGGCTGATCGGGACCCCCTGACCGGGATCGGCTGATCGGCCTGGCGTCGAGCGGCCCGGGCCGCCGCTCGAGCGCGACCTGCCCGTGCCTCCAGGCTCCCGAGCGGCGCGCCCGCTTCACCATGAGCGCCCGCATCGCGGTGAGCGGCGGTCGCGGTGAGTCCCTGTCGGCGGCCATGACCGCGCCGGCGCTGCGGCGCTCGGAACCGGACACGACTGGTCGGGCTGTGCGCCTGGTCGGCCTGCCGGCACCAGCGCGCACCGACCCGCGGCCATCCCGCACCGGCCGAACGCCACGTTCGCTGGGGATCAGCCTGCGGCGGATCGGCCCGCGGCGCGTCGCGCCCGCGCGATCGCCCCGGCGGGGGCCCGTGCCGCCTCGGCCAGCGCCCTCGCCGCCGCCCACCGAAGGCTTCCGAGGTGCAGGCGCGCCAGCGCCAGGGCGAGGCCCGGGAGGTGGATTCGCGACGGGACGGCGACGTATCGCGTCTCCCAGCGCGGTGCGAACTTGTCCTTGAAGAACGCGAGGCCCGCGACGTCGTAGAACGGCCGGACGAGCCTGGCGACGGAGGCCAGTGCCCGCTCCTCGATTCGGTCGCCCAGAGGATCGAGCCCGCTCAACGGTGCGAGCCCGAGCGAGAGCGTGGTGGCCCCCGCGTCCCTGAGCCGCTCCGCAGCGTTGGCCAGGCACAGTTCGACCGCACCGGGCACCCCACCGGGCGCCCGCCGGATCAGGTCGAGCACGAGTCCGCCGTCCGAGCCGGTCGCGCGGAACGACACGAACGCCACCGGCCTGCCGCTGCCGTCCAGGGCCATCGAGACCGGCGAGGTGCGCAGGCCGTCGAGGGAGAAGCGGCTGATCGTGAAACCCATGTCGGCGGGTCCGGCCTCGGCCCTCCAGGCCGCGTCCAGGGCCGCCAGATCCGCGGCCATCCACGCGCACTCTGCGCCGAGTCCGCCCGGGAACCAGGCGACGGACAGCCCGCCGCGCCGGGCGCGCGCGATGGTGTGGCGCAGGTTCGCCCGCCGCGAGCCGGCGACGCCGAACGAGTCCAGGTCGACGATCGCCTCCCGCCCGATCGGCAATGCCTTCAGGCCGAGCGACTGAATCGTGGCGAGACTCTCCGCCGATGCCTGGTACACCACCGGCACCCAGTCGTGGCGACGGCAGGAATCCACGAACTCCGCGAAGACCAGCCAGCGGTCCCTTTCGCTGCCGACCGGCTCGCCGACGACGACCGCCACGCGGCCGTCACGGCCGTACGCCACGAACGCATCCCGGCCCGCGGGGCTGTACCAGCGCTTGTCGTCACCGAGCTGGAACGGCAGGAGGGCTCCTCGTCCGTATCGCGCCGCGATGGCGCGCACGCGGACCCGCACATCGGCGCTGGGAGCCTCGTCTCCGACCGGCTTCAGCATGGCGAGCAGGGCGAGCGCGACCGCCAGGCGCGACGCGACCGCGAGGGCGAGCAGGAGCATCGTCCGGGGCCCGGACGGCGGGGCCGACAGGTCGCCGAACGACAGCCAGGCGCTGAGCGTGCCGGCCAGGTCGGGCAGATCGGCGACCAGCGAGTCGGTCGGGTCGCGCAGCACGAGGATGATCGTCTCGATCATCGCGAGCCCGCCGCCGGCGACGAGCAGCGTCCACGCCGTCCAGCCCCAGGTGCGCGCCGACCGGACGCCGTAGCGACGCCGGTCGAGGGTCAGAAGCGCCAGGGCGATCGCCGCTACGACGCCCCCCACGGTATGTCCGAGCGCGAGGAGCTGGACCGGAACGCCCGCCGCGAACACCAGCACGGCCAGCCACCAGGCCAACCGCTTGCCGCGGAACAGCCCCACGGCAAGGGCCGTGAGGCCGACGGCGCTGAGCGCGGCGATGAGCGGATCGGCGCTCGGCGTATCGAACGGCAGGAGCTGCTGGAGGCTCGACAGGCTGGCCCTGCCGAAGGCGAACGCGTCCGACAGCGCCACGAACGCGCCGACGACGGTCACGAGGCGAGGCACGAGACCCGCCGTCCGGCCGGCCCGCCTCGCTCGCGGCATCGAGACGAGCCTTCCGGCCGCGGCCCGGAGGCCGGGCGACGGTGGGGTCGAGGGAGGCACCCCTCCGCGCCCAGCCGCCGGCCGTCGGTCAGGGAAGCGCACCGGTCCTGACCTCCCGTTCGGCCACGGCCTGCAGCGCAGGCACGAACTCCAGGCGCACCGCCTTCCAGGCGTGGCCCAGCTGGTTCCAGATCAGGTCCGTCGCATATCCGTTCGCCGTCAGGACCCTGGCGAACTGGCTGGCCTGCTGCCCGAAGATGCCCAGGTCGGGCTGGGCCGACATCACGACGAACAGGTGCGCGCGGACGGATGTCGCGAGCTCGCCGGCGGTCTGCATCGGCGAGTTCGCCGCGATGACGGCAGGCACGTGGCCGAAGGGCATCCACGAGTTCACGGTCTCGCCGCTGCGCAGCCCCGCCTCGAAGTAGCCGGCGAAGATGACGGCCTGGTGGAAGACGTCCGGGTGGCGCATCAGCAGGTTGGCGGCGCAGAAGCCGCCCTGCGAGAACCCGGCGATGGTGCGTGCGCCCGCGTTCGCGATCGTGCGGAAATGGGCGTCCACGTAGTGCACGAGCGTCGACGAGACGTAGGTGTCGGCGTGTTCGCGCCCGTCGGCCGAATTCGCGCACTCGCTGTTGGGGAACGGGCCGCCGGCGAGGTTCGCGAAGACGACGATCTCCGGCGGCAGGCTCCCGTTCGAGACCGCCTGGTCGAGAAGCGCGGTGACGTGGATGCCCATGGTCCAGTGGGTGAGGTCCCACGGCACGGTGTAGACGACGGGATACCGTCCGGTGGCCTCCTGGTACCCGGCCGGCAGGTACACCCACGCCGTGGAGGCCGTCACGTTCCCACCCGACCAGGGCGACGGGAGCGTGAAGCTCACCACGGAGCCCTGCCCGGCCGGCGGGTGCGAGGACCACGGTCGCGCTGACGCGATGGAGCCGGGCGTCACCGTCGCCGCGGGCACTGCGGCACCTGTCGCCGCCAGCGGCCGGCCGCCGAAGAGCCGCCGCCGGTTCCGACCGGTGCCGTCGCGGCGTCGACGCTGCCCGTGCCGCCCACGAGCGGCGGCGCCTGCGCCATGCCGCCTCCCGTCATCGCCACGTCCGGGGTGTAGTTGATCATGTCGCCCAGGGTGGGCAGGGACCCTGCCACCAGCACGACGGCGACCACGGGCGCGAGCACCCGCACGAGGCGGCCCCGGCCGGCCCGGGTCCCGTGAGCCATGGCGTGTACAAGCCCGACGGCCGACAGGATCCAGCGCCGGACCTCGAGTGCAAGGGTCGCGAGAGCCCAGCCCGTCACGAGGCCGGCGGCCAGCAGCGCGACGGCCGTGGCCAGCCACCCGAGCGGCCGGAAGCCGTCCGCGCCCGTCGTGGCGATGGCGGCCGACGTCTCGGCGAGGAACGCGGGACCGAAGACCGCCGCCAGGCCGAGGTAGGCGACCAGCATCGGCGCCGCACGGCGGCCCGTGACCAGCGCGGACAGGCCGGCTGCGAGCCCCCCGACGGTCAGGCCGGTGATCAGCAGCGCTCGGTCCGGGTCGAAGCCGATCTCCTCGAGCGCAGCGTTCGAGCCGGTGATGACGCCCGCAAGGCGGAGCGCCACGAGCAGCGCCACCCCGAGCACCAGGCCAATCCCCGGCCTCCAGGCCGCGCGTGCCCATGACGGAACGTGCCGGGACTCGAGCACGTGCTGACGTGCGAACGCCCCGACGTGATTCAGGACTCCGGACATCGGATGCGGCTTCAACTCCTGGGACGGCGCGGAACGCCGGCACATTCAAGGACGCGCGCGCGGGCAACTCAACCTGCAAACCGTTAAGTTGCGTTAAGGCCGCCTGCCCTCGCTGGGGCCGCGTTCAGCGGTGCGACGCATGCGGGCAGATGGCGGCCGAGGGGTCTCGACACGAGGAGCGACGAGATGACGACAACCGGGTCGGCCGCGGAGGGACAGACGCTCGGCGCGTACCGCCCTCACCCGCACCGGGCGCACAACCCGCACCAGGAGGTCAAGGCAGGCTTCGGTCTGCAGGACCGCATCGCGCTGACGATCACCGCCGCGATCGGGACGATGTACGCGGTCTACGTGTTCGCCATCTTCATGGCGGGCTGGATGCTGTTCCAGGTGGTGTCCGGCAACGCCGCGTTCGACCCGTACCCGTTCGCGTTCCTGCTCTTCCTCGGCAACATCGTCCAGTTGCTGCTGATGCCGCTGATCATGGTCGGCCAGAACCTGCAGGGCCGGCACTCAGAGGCTCGAGCCACCGAGGAGTTCCAGACGACGCAGAAGACGTTCGCCGACCTCGAGACGACCATGGCCCACCTCGACGCACAGGACCGCGAGCTGCTGCGGCAGACGGCGATGCTGCGCGCGATCGTCGAGAAGCTGCTGCCCCCGGACGAGCTGGCGAGCCTCGAGGCGTCGTTCGCCGCGCAGCCGGCAGCCTCGGTGACGAAGGCGGGGTGACGGCACCAGGCGAGCCCCGCGCGGCCGACCGCGGCGCGGCCAACGGCGAGCCCGGCGCGGCCGACGGCGAGCCCGGCGCGGCGGGGCTGGAATGGGCGCTCGATCCGTCGATCACGTTCCTCAACCACGGCTCGTTCGGGGCCTGCCCGGTCCCCGTCCTCGAGGCGCAGGCCTCGTGGCGCCGCCGGATGGAGGCGGAGCCCGTCAGGTTCCTCGCGCGCGAGCTCGAGGGTCTCCTGGCCACGGCCAGGGCCGAGCTTGCCGCGTTCGTCGGCGCCGGCCCGGACGACATGGCCTTCGTGCGGAACGCGACGGCCGGCGTGAACACGATCCTCCGGTCGCTTCGATTCGCCCCCGGCGACGAGCTGCTCGTCACCGACCACGCGTACAACGCCAGCATCAACGCCCTTCGACATGCGGCGGCGAGGGACGGCGCACGCGTCGTGGTCGCGCGGCTGCCGTTCCCGGTGCGCGGTCCGGAGGATGCCGTCGAGGCCGTCCTGGCGGCAGTGTCGCCCCGCACCAGGCTCGCGCTGATCGACCACGTCACGAGCCCGACGGCCCTCGTGCTCCCGATCGCACAGCTCATCGGCGAGCTGGAGCGGCGAGGCGTCGACACGCTGGTGGACGGCGCGCACGGCCCGGGGATGCTTCCGCTCGACCTCGACGCGCTCGGCGCGGCCTACTACACGGGGAACTGCCACAAGTGGTTGTGTGCGCCGAAGGGTTCCGCGTTCCTCCACGTCCGGCATGATCGCCGGGCCGCGATTCACCCGCTCGCGGTCTCGCACGGCGCGAACTCGATTCGCACCGACGTTGGCCGCTTCCGGCTCGAATTCGACTGGACCGGCACGGACGACCCGACCGCCTGGCTGGCCGTCCCGGAGGCCATCCGTGCCGTGGGCGGCTCGGCGGCCGGAGGATGGCCGGAGGTCATGCTGGAGAACCGCGCTCTTGCGCTGGAGGCGCGCGACCTGCTGCTCGACACGCTCGGCGTGGAGCCCCCGGCCCCTGCGTCCATGCTGGGCTCGATGGCGGCGATCCGGCTTCCGGGCACGCGCGGGCCGGCAGGCGAAGCGGACACGCTCGCCGGGACCATCGAGGACGACCTGCGGGCTCGCGGCTTCGAGGTGCCCGTGGTGGCGTGGCCTCTGCCGGCGCTCGTCGTGTCGGGTGACCTCCCCGCCGGGACGGAGACCGACCTGTTCGTCCGCGTCTCGGCCCAGCGGTACAACCGCCTGGACCAGTACGCGCGGCTGGCGGATGCGCTGGCCGGCGTCCTGACGACGAGATAACGCCGTGCCGGGCGGGCCGGCGCCGGATGCGACGGCCTGCCAGACGCCACCGGACGCGTCTCTTCCGGCGGCGCATCGGCCGGGGACGCGCCGCGCGAGTCGCGTCGCCGTACCATCCGGCCGTGACCATCTTGATCCGTCCCATTGCCGACGCCGAGCTGGCGGCATGGATCGCCGCCCTCCAGCTGCCGTTCTTCGCCGACGGAGACCCGGAGCGGAACGCGGCCCTTCGCCGGCCGCACATCGACCTCGCGAGGTGCCTCGGGGCATTCGACGGAGACCGGATCTGCGGGACGTTCCGTTCGCTCGCGAACGAGCTGACGCTGCCCGGCGGAACCACCGTCCCCGCATCTGCGATCACGGCCGTGACGGTCCTGCCCACCCACCGCCGGCAGGGTCTGCTCCGGCGCATGATGGCCGCGGACCTGGACTCCACGGTCGAGCGCGGCGAGCCCCTCGCGATCCTCATCGCGTCGGAGTACCCGATCTACGGCAGGTACGGCTTCGGACGGGCCGCCGACCACGTCCGGCTCGGCGTGGACGCCCGGTCGGCTCGATTCGTGCGTCCCGGCGGCGGGACCGTCGAGCTGGTCGACCGAGGCGTCATCCGGGAGCTGGGTCCGGCGCTCTACGAGCGGTTCCGGCTCGGCCAGGTGGGATCGATCACCCGCAGCGACTTCTGGTGGGACACGAGCCTGGGGATCGTGGAGTCGCCATGGCCCCTGCCCAAGGGCCCCCGGCAGGTCCTGCACCGCGACGAGCGGGGGCAGCCGCAGGGATACCTGCGCTACCACGTGGACGAGCACTGGAACGATCGCCTATCGGCCACCACCCTGGTCGTGGACGAGCTGCTCAGCTGCACGGACGACGCGTACGCGCGCCTGTGGCGCTACGCCTGCGAGGTGGACTGGGTCGTCACGGTCAAGGCCGAGGACCGCTCGCCGGACGAGGTCCTGCCGTGGCTCCTCGAGGACGCGCGCGCCGTCCAGCAGCACCACCGCAGCGACTTCCTCTGGGTGCGCATCCTCGACCCGGTCGCGGCGCTCGGGGCCAGGCGGTACGCGGCACCCGGCCGCGTCGTGTTCGACGTCGCGCGACGAGGCCGGATACGCCGGCGGCCGGTTCGCGCTCGACGACGACGGCGCCGGAGCGATCTGCCGGCGCACGACGGAGGACGTGGACGTGGCGCTCGATATCCGGGCGCTCGGCTCGATCTACCTCGGCGGCACGTCGCTGCGCACGCTGGCGTCGGCCGGCTGGGCCGAGGAGGTGGCGCCCGGTGCCATCGAGCGCGTGGACGCCATGTTCCGGTCGAGCGTTGCGCCGTGGTGCTCGACCTGGTTCTGACGCCCGCGGACTCCGACGAACCCGCCCGTTGACCGGGACGCACCAATTCCGATAGAATCAGTCGGGATTACGGGAGAGTCGGGGCGGACTCGTTCGCGGGCGAGCCCCCGCGTCCCCCTCTCGCAATCCCGATTCACCGCCTGCGCGACAATGAGCACCACGCACCCGCGAACCCCGGGCGCCAGGGAGATTGCATGACGGCCACCCGTGAGCTGGTCTCGAACGACCGCTCGAAGTTCGACTTCAAGGACGAGATCGTCTACCTCGCGGAGACGAAGCGCGGCCTGACCCGGGACACGGTCGAGGAGATCAGCGCCTTCAAGAACGAGCCCGACTGGATGCTCCAGTTCCGGCTGCGGGCCTACGAGCACTTCCTGAAGCGGCCGATGCCGAAGTGGGGCGGGGACCTCTCGCGGATCGACTTCGCGAAGATGATGTACTACCGGAAGCCGTCCGAGCGCGAGGAGAAGTCCTGGGACGACGTCCCGGAGCAGATCAAGGCAACGTTCGAGAAGCTCGGGATCCCGGAGGCGGAGCGCAAGTTCCTGGCCGGCGTGGGGGCCCAGTACGACTCGGAGGTCGTGTACCACTCGGTGCGGGAAGAGCTGTCCAAGCTCGGCGTGGTCTTCATGGGAACCGACCAGGCGCTCATCGAGTATCCGGAGATCTTCCGCAAGTACTTCGGCACCGTCGTTCCCCCCGAGGACAACAAGTTCGCCGCGCTCAACAGCGCCGTGTGGTCGGGCGGGTCGTTCGTCTACGTGCCGAAGGGCGTCGAGGTGCCGCTCCCGCTCCAGGCCTACTTCCGCATCAACGGCGAGAACACCGGACAGTTCGAGCGGACGCTCATC
The DNA here is from genome assembly GCA_963757865.1 of uncultured Chloroflexia bacterium. Classification (GTDB taxonomy): domain Bacteria; phylum Chloroflexota; class Limnocylindria; order Limnocylindrales; family CSP1-4; genus JAJYNJ01. The sequence goes on along the minus strand of CAVWSU010000019.1, from coordinate 729,203 downwards.
GTCGTGGACGAGGGCGCCAAGGTCCACTACATCGAGGGCTGCACGGCCCCGATCTACGCCACGGACTCGCTGCATGCCGCAGTCGTCGAGGTCATCGCGCTCGCCAGTTCGAAGGTCCGGTACACCACCATCCAGAACTGGTCGAACGACGTCTACAACCTCGTCACGAAGCGGGCGCACGCCCACGAGAACGCGACGGTCGAGTGGATCGACGCGAACACGGGCAGCCAGCTCACGATGAAGTACCCGTCGATCTACCTGCGCGGGCGTGGTGCCTCGGCCGACATCATCTCGGTTGCCGTCGCCGGGAAGGGCCAGCACCAGGACACGGGCGCGAAGGCCATCCACCTCGCCCCGGACACCCGCAGCCGCATCGTCAGCAAGTCGGTGTCGAAGGACGGCGGACGGGCCACCTACCGCGGCAACGTGCGGGTCTCGCCGGGCGCGACCAACGCGGTCACGAGCGTGCGCTGCGATGCGCTCATGCTCGACGACCAGAGCCGAAGCGACACGTACCCCTACATCGACATCCAGGAAGACGACACGACGATGTCCCACGAGGCCACCGTGGGCAAGATCAGCCAGGACCAGGTGTTCTACCTGATGAGCCGCGGCCTCACCGAGAACGAGGCGCAGAACCTGATCGTGCAGGGGTTCCTCGAGGTCTTCACCAAGGAACTGCCGATGGAGTACGCGATCGAGTTCAACCGGCTCGTCCGGCTCGAGATGGACAACGCGATCGGATGACGCTCACGACTCCTGCCGGCGCACCCGCCGGAAGCCTGCTCGGCCTCGCGGTCGAGCCGTCCCCCCGCGACCTCGCCCGGGCGCTCGGCGAGCCGGCCTGGCTGGTCGACGACCGCATGGCCGCCGAGGCGCTGGCACGGGAGCTCCCCGTCGAGACCAACCAGCTCTTCACGTCGTACGTCGACCTGCGGCCGGTACGGTTCGGCGAGATCCGCGCCTACGACGCGGTGGCGGACGCCGCGGAGGTCTCGACCGCGGTTCCCGAGGGAGCCGCCGCGCTGCTCGAGGTCGCCGACGATCGCGTGGTCGCCCGCGGGCTGTCCCCCGAGGCGGCCGCGAAGGGCGTCGTCGTGGACACGTTCTCCAACGTCCTGCGCCGCGACCCCGGCCTGCTGCGGGGCCTCCTCGAGGGCGGCACGACGCTGCCGCTGGACGACCGGTTCGGGCAGGCGGCTCGGGCGGCCTACGCACTGGGCGTGGTGGTCCGCGTTCCGGACGGGGTCGAACTCGAGGACCCCATCGTCCTCCGGTGGGCGCAGGGGCGGCCGGGCCACGGCCTCATCACGCGCACGGTCGTCTCTCTCGGCAGGAACGCCCACGCCAGGCTCCTCGAGGAGCAGGTGGCGTCCGACATCTCACGCGATCAGGCGGAGCAGGCGCTCTGGATGGGCACCACCGAGGTCGTCCTCGAGGCGGGTGCGACGCTGGACGTGTCCGGCAACGAGGACTTCGGCGGCAACACCGTCGCGTTCGTCACGCGCCAGTCGACGGTGGGCGAATCCGCCGGCCTCAACTGGGCCCTGGCCGTCGTCGGCGGTGCCTACGTCAAGAGCCGCATCGACAACAACCTCGTCGGCCGTGGTGGCGGCGTGCACCAGGCCGAGATCGTCTTCGGCGGCGGTGACCAGCGGTTCGACCTGACCAGCTACACGCGCCACCGCGGAGAGGACACGACCGGCGACCTCCTGAGCAAGGGGATCTTCCAGGGCACCAGCCGGGGCTACTTCAAGGGCCTCATCGGCATCGAGCGCACCGCCAGGGGCACGGACAGCTTCCTGGGCGAGTTCTCGATGCTGCTCGCCCGGAAGGCACGCTCCGTGACCATTCCGTCGCTCGAGATCGACCAGCCGGACGTGCGCCGCGCCAGCCATTCGAGCTCCGTCGGCCCCATCGACGAGTCGCAGATCTTCTACCTGATGAGCCGGGGCATCTCGCGGGACATGGCGCGCAAGTTCATCGTGCTCGGGTTCCTGGAGCCGGTCGTGGCACGGATCCCGCTGGCCGCGGCCCAGGACCGGCTCCGCGAGCTGCTCGATCGGAAGTGGATCCCCGGCCTGTGAGCCACCCCTGATGCGGCGCGTTCCAGTCGCGCGGGCGGACGACCTCGCGCCGGGAACGATGCTGATGGTCCAGGTGGACGGCACGAACGTCCTGCTGGTCAACCTGGATGGCTCGATCCGCGCGATGCAGGGCACCTGTTCGCACGAATACTTCGAGCTCGACCGTGGCTTCCTGACGGGCGACTCGATCACCTGCGCGCTGCACCTCTCCCGCTTCGACCTGGGCACGGGCGAGGCCCTGGACCCGCCGGCCGAGCAGCCCCTCCGGATGTACCCCGCCGAGATCGCGAACGGCGAGATCGTGCTGACCCTTCCCGAGGACGGCGTTCCGGTCAACGAGTAGCCCCGGAGGTTGTTGCCCCCCGCAGGAGCCAGGTTCCCGCGCGCGACCCGGCCTCCGTGCGCTGTCCGGCCTGCCGCGAGCAGCGGCCTGGCACGGAGCCGGCCGGTCGCGCCGCGGGCGCCGTCCGTCAGGGCCGGAGCGTCAGGCGCTGCGTTGCGGCCCTGTCCACGGCAGCCGGGGTGAACGGCAGGGGCACGTCCCGGTTCGCCAGCCAGTCGCCGATCAGGTCGCCGTAGTGGGCGTCGAACGGCACGCCGGACTGGCCGGTCGTCTGGACGATGGATGCGCCGTCCAGGTTGCCCATGTCGATCACGAACCGGTACGACGGACCGGCGACCGTCTCGAAGAGGGTCCGCAGGCCTGCGGCGTCGTTCCCGGGCACCGGCTGGGGTGGCGTGGCGTACGGATCCGGGTAGGCACGCGACAGGTCGAAGTACGTCTGGTCCACCGCCTCGGGCGCGCCGGCCACGGGGTACGGACCGCGATCGAACGCCCATTCGAGCGGAGGGATGCCCGATGACCCGAGGCTCGGCTCCCGGAACGTGATCGTGTGGAGCTGGCCCCACGTCCATCCGGAGGGGTCCCCGAATGCCCGGCGAAGATCCGCCCCGGCCTGATCGAGCGCCTTGCCGATCACGCCGTCACGCGTCTCCACCTCCGGCGTGGCGGGGTCGTCCCACCAGCGGCTGGACGGCTGCGACAGCAGATCGACCAGGGTCTCCGCGGACGGCTCGGTCCCCACGTACAGCCTCGCGAGACCGTCGGCTCCGGATGCGCCCAGGCGGGGGTCGAAGACGTCGCGCAGCAGGTGGTACGCGAAGAGGGTATACGCGGCACAGCCCGTCGACGTGGTGCCGCACGTGTCGTCCCACGACCGGATGCGGTCGAGGACGGTCCGGCCATCGGCGGTCGTCGTGGACGTGGCGATGGACGGCGCCGCAAGCGCCGCCTGGAACGGCTGGGCCTGGAGGACGAGCGTATCGCCCTGGATCCGCTGCATGTCCGTCGACCGTCAGCTTCGGCGTCGCGTGCAGCAGCTGCAGGATCCGCTCGGCGCGGTACCCGGCCGACCAGCCGCTCCCGATGTAGAAGGGGAATCGCGAGTCCACCGCCGCGTTGTTGGCCGTCGCGATCATGCCCGATGGCGGGTCGTACAGCGAGGGGAGACTGTCGAACGGAACGTACCCCGTCCAGTCGTGGGCCCCATCCCACCCCGGGACGGGTGCGTTGCCGTTGCCGGAGCGGCGGATGGGGATGAGACCGGGCATCTGGTACCCGATATGGCCGGCCACGTCCGCGTAGACCACGTTCTGCGATGGCGCGTCGAACGTCCGGAGCGCGGCCCGGAACGTGGTCCAGTCACTCGCGCGATCGAGGGCGAGGATCGACGCGAACGTGTGCTGGACGTTGGCGGTCGCGGTCCATTCGAGCGCGTAGACCACGCCCGTCTGCCCGAGCCCGCCCCCGCCTTCCGACACGGGTTTGAGCAGGTCCTCCACGTCGCTGACGACGGGCCCGTGGATGGTCGAGCGGACGTTCAGTGTCACGTCCGGGCCGCCGGCGACGTGGATGGTCTCGCGGCGCGTCGTGAACGGCAGGTACGCGCCCTTGTACAGGTACCGCGACGGGTCCGTCGGGTCCGGCTTCTCCATGAAGAGGTCCTCGACGTCGGGATTCACGTTGGTGAAGCCCCAGGCGATCCTCGCGTTGTGACCGAGCACCACGCCCGGCGCACCCGGGAAGCTGACGCCCGACACGTCGTAGGGACAGGCCGTCGACACGGGCCGGCAGTGGAGCCCGACCATGTACCAGATGGACGGCATCATGACGCCGAGATGTGGGTCGTTCGCGAGGATGGGGTGGCCGCTCGCGGTGTGCGCGCCGGAGACCACCCAGTCGTTCGAACCGAGGCCGGCGGGACCGGCCTGACCGGGCTGGGCGAACCCGGCCACCTGTGCGATCTGGTCGGCCGTCGCGGCGAGCCCGAGCAGCGATGCGACGCTCGCGGCAGCGTCCGATGCCGATGCCGATGCCGCTGCCGATGCCGATGCCGATGCCGCGACCGGTGCCTGGCCGGTCGCCCCTGCCCGGGCCGGCGTTGCGGTCGATCCCGATCCGGCGGCCGTCGCACCTGCAGCATCGCCGCCCGAGCCGGCCGCGCCAGGGGCGCCCACGTCGGATCCGACAACCGTCGCACCGGCCCCGCCCGATCCGGGCGCACCGGTCGGAACCGTGACGGGCCACGAGGGACGGTAGGCCGGGTTGAGCTCCGTGACCGCCTGCCGGTCGACGCGGTCAGTGAGCAGCGCGTTGAAGATCTCGGTGTCCATGTTCCCGCCCAGCGCCCATGCCTGGACCTTGGCCCACGTGAGGGTGTCGATGGGCGTCCACGGTTCGAGCCGGAACCCCGAGAAGCCGCCACCGGCGCCGAGCAGGCCCGTGATCACGAATGGAAGCGACCCGTCGCGGTGGGTGTCGATCCACGCGTTGACCCCTCTCGAGTACGCCTGCAGCACGGCGCGGGTGGTGGGATCCGCCGCCGCATAGTCCCGCTCCGCCGCCTGGCGCCAGCCCATGGTGCGCACGAACGCGTCGCTCTTGACCTGGCTCTCGCCGAAGAGCTCGGCGAGGCGCCCGGATCCGAGGCGCCGCCAGATCTCCATCTGCCACATCCGCTCCGAGGCGTGCAGCCAGCCTTCCGCGGCGAACAGGTCGGCCGGGGTCGAGGCGTAGACCTGTGGGGTACCGGATGCGTCGCGCACGACGTCGACGGGTCCCGAGAGGCCGGACAGCGTGACCGTGCCGCTGCGCTGGGGGAACCCCCGCTGGACGACGACGGCCAGGCCGGCGGCCGTCACGAGGAGGACGATCGCGACGAGGAACGCGACGAGCCTGAGCGTCCGTCCGATCCAGCGCACCGGCCCCTCCTCGACGACGTGCGGCCGCACCGCGCGCATCATGCGACCGGGATGGCGAGCCGGCAAGCGCGTGTACTCGTCGAGCACGTTCCTCACGGCCCGAATCCGGCGATGTCACGTTCCCGGCCGGGTGCACGAGCCCCTGAACCTGCGCGCGGCGGGGTAGGATGCCCTGGCCCGGGCCGCGTGGAGCGGCCGGCCGGACACGAGGTGCCGATGCCCACCCGGCGCGCGTTCGTCGCAGCCATGATCCCGGCGGTCGTCGTCTTCGGGATCTTCTGGCGCTGGCTGGATTTCCCCGCGTTCCTTGCCGTCGGCCTCGGCCTGCTGTTCGGGCTGGCCGGGCTCCTGGTCACGCGCTCCGTGTACGACGATGCCGCCGAGGAGCTCGAGGCGTGGCGTCGCGTCGCTCCGGACCTCGCCGAGCTGGATCGCGCCCTGCCCGAGTCGTACGCCGGCGCCGATGGTGGCGTGGCGAAAGGAGGCGACCCGGAATGACGGGCACGGGTGAGCGGGACGCGGTCCGCACGCCGGACATCGCCGCACGAGCCATCCTCCGGTTGGAGGCGGAGCAGCTCGAGGCGTCCTCGTGGGGCAACGGCGCGGGCGAGCGCTACCTTGCGCATCGTCACGATTACGACAAGGTCCTGGTCTGCGTCGAGGGAAGCATCGAGTTCTGGCTGCGCGAGTTGTCCCGCACCGCCAGGCTGGAGCCCGGGGACCGTCTCGATCTGCCGTCCAACACGCTCCACGAGGCGGTCGCCGGACGCGAAGGCGTTCGATGCCTCGAAGCCCATCTCCCACCGGGAACGCTCCCACACCGGGTGCTTCACCGGCCGGGGTGGGCGCTGACCGCCGGCTGAGCCGAAACCGGCCGGGCGTGGCGGGCGTACAGGACAGCGAATGGACCCTCGCCCAGGGCCGGCCACGGACGGCGAGCTCGTCGCACGTATCGCGCTGGGCGACGAGGTCGCGTTCGCGGAGGTGTACGAGCGGTATGCCCAGCCGGTGTTCGGCGCCGCGGTGCGCCTGCTGGGAGATCGGGGCGCGGCGGAAGAGGTCGTGCAGGAGACATGGCTGGCGCTGTGGAATCGCGCCGGGCAGTTCGACGCGGCGAGGGGATCGGTGGCGGCCTGGCTGCTCACGATCGCCCGCAACCGCAGCCTGGACCGGTACCGGGCGACGAGCCGCCGACCGAAGCTCGTGTCGATCGGCGGCGACGACAGCGAAGGATGGGACGAGGCGGAACGGATGCTGGCGGCAGGAACCCCGATCGGGACGGGCGGTGAAGGCGCTGACCCGGCTGCCGCGCTCGACCGCAGCTGGACCAGGGCGGTCGTCCGGTCCGTGCTGGCAACGCTTCCCGATGCCGAGCGGCGCGTGATCGAGCTCGCCTATGACGACGGCCTGACCCAGGCGGAGATCGCCGCAAGGGTCGGGTGGCCGATCGGTACCGTGAAGACGCGCACCCGGCGTGCCCTGTCGCGGCTGCGCGAGGCGCTCGCGGCACCGCTCGGCCAATCTCCGGAGGAGGCAGACGGTGGCCGCTGAAGGCATCGGGCACGCCGAGACGCTCGAACGCCTGGAGGATGCCGCGCTCGAGCGCGGCGGGATCGTGCGCCTCATCTCGTCCGACGTCGGCGTCGCCGCTCACCTGGACTCGTGCGCGGCGTGCGCGGCCGAGCGCGACGCCTGGCTGCGGGTCGGCGAGGCGCTGTCCGACGCCCTGGCCTCCGGACGCGAGCGCGCGATCGCATCGGACGCGCTGCCGGCCGACCTGTCCCGCCGGACGCTGGAGAGGGTGGCGGCGCAGGGCACGCCACGCCGGCAGCGGGAGGTCGGTCCGGCCGTCCGGGCTCAGCCCGAGCCCGTGCCCATTGCCCGGCTCCGCGGCCGCGGCGGCAGGGCCTGGTTGCTGGCGACCGCGGCCGTGATCGCCGTGCTGCTCGGCGGGACCGCCGTGGCGGACCTGGCGCACCAGCGCGACCAGGTGGCCCAGCAGCGCGACGTGGCCCAGCAGGAGGCGCGCCAGCTCGCCGACCTGACGTCGACGCTCGACGCACTGCTCCAGGAGCCGGACCATCGACTCGTGGCACTGGCGGCGACCGGCGGGACCGTGCCCGAGGGCACGGTCGTCTGGGGTGCCCGGAGCGGGCGACTTGCGGTGGTCACGGCGGATCTCCCCCAGCCGCCCGCCGGCAGCGAGTACCGGTGCTGGGTGGAGCGCGGCGGCACGCGGACGGCGGTCGGTTCGATGGAATTCGGGGCGGGGCTGGCCTACTGGGCCGGCTGGGTCGATCCGGCCTCCGGGATCGGGCCCGGCAGCGTGTTCGGCGTCAGCCTGGTCCCGCTGGCTGGTGGCGCCGGGGCTGCGAGCCCGCCACCGGCGGTCCTCTCCGCGTCGTTCTGAGGGGAGCCCGCAGACGATCGTTGTCGGGTAGGCTCTCATCGTGAGCGCTCGTGACACGATCCAGAAGGTCCGGTCGGTCCGGCTCGTGACGCCGGAGGATCCCACCTACCTGTCCGCCATGTCCGAGCAGGCGCTGGCACATCGCCGCTTCGGCCCGAGGGAGGAGCAGACGGCGACCTACCGGATCAGCGGGCGGGTCGAGCGGGCCGTCCGTGAGTGGCTCGGCGCACGCGTCACGCTGCTCGAGGAGCGAATCGTCGCGGCCGACGTGCTGTTCCGGGACGCTCGCAGCTACGAGCCGCTGTTCCTCGAGCTGGACGCCGTGCAGGGACGGGATGGCGTGCCGGTCCGCATCTTCGAGGTCAAGTTCACCAGCAACGCGGCCGCGCTCCGCCGGGGGTTCGCCCAGCTCGCCCGCGCGCGGCGCCTGCTCGAGGCGCGCTACGAACAGGTCGATTCGGCCGTGGTGCTCGTGCAGGCCGACCGTGGGCCGCTCGTGCTCGACGACGCGCGGCTGGACGACATGGTCGAGGTGACCGCCGACGATCTCGGCGTGCCCGCCCTCCCGTCCCGTGCGCTGCTCCGGGTGGACACGGCCGAGCTCGCCAGCCTGCTCGACGAGGAGGAGCTGGCTCTCCTGCTCACGGCGCGCGACGAGAGCGACGCGAACGTCTCGGCCCGGCAGGAGCGCCTCGCCGCAATCGAGCGCGGGGAGGACCGTCCAACGCCCGCCCGAACGGCACGGCCCGGGGCCACGCTCTCCTTCGGGGACACGTCCGGGCCGGACGAGGATGCATTCGCCGACTCGCCGTTCGCGGCGCTGCGGGGGCTCGGGAGCGCCGGGAGACCGGGGGATGACTGAGGCGCCGAAGTCGGGGAACCCGGTCGACGAGCCCGATGTCACGGCGATGTTCGACAGCATCGCCCCCACGTACGACCGCATGAACTCGCTCATGACGCTTGGTCGGGACACCGGCTGGCGCCGCGCGGCCCTGGAGGCGACAGGGCTCCGCACGGGGGACGCCGCGGTCGACGTCGCATGCGGCACGGGCAAGCTCGCGGCGCTGCTTGCCGAGACCGTCGGGCCGTTCGGCCGGGTGGAAGCGGTCGACCTCTCGGAGGCGATGGTCCGCCGCGCCACCCGTGGCCATCGCGATCTCGTTCAGCTCCATTTCCACGTGGCGAACGCCCTCGCGCTGCCCTATGCGGACGGCGAGTTCGACGCCGCGACCATCGCGTTCGGCCTCCGCAACCTCGCCGACTACGAGGCGGGGCTCCGGGAGATGGCGCGGGTGGTGCGACCCGGCGGTACGGTCGTGTGCCTGGAGCTGTCGCTCCCCAGGTGGCGGACCTACGCACGCCTCTACCATGCCCTGTTCCGACGGTTGGCCCCGGTCGCGGGAGCCATCGTCGCGCGCCGGGCGACGGCCTACCGGTACCTGCCGGACTCGCTCGACGCCTTCCCGTCGGCCGAGCAGCTGGCCGCGACCATGCGCGCGGCCGGCCTCACCGATGTCTCGTATCGCCGGCTCACCACCGGCGTCGTCGCGCTGCACCGGGGCCGCGTCCCGCTGGGGAGCTGAAGGCGGCGCTCAGGACCCTGTCGGGCTCCACCCGGCTCCGCGAGGCTCATCGGGCCGTGCTGCGAAGCCCTGTCGGCCGTGCCGCGAAGCTCTACCGGGCCGCGCCGCCGGGCGCCGGACCCTGCCGCGAACGCCCGGTCTCGACCGTGGACGGCCGATCCCCGGGAGACGACCCGTCACCGGGGTACGAGGCGTCGTCGGCTGCCGGCGATGCGCGCTCGAGCCAGATGAGCCGGGCGGCCTTCGAGTCCGGGCCGGCGTCCGCATCGGCGTCGTCGCCGGCGTCCGCGTCGTCGTCGGCCGCCAGGTCGTCGGTCGTCGGACCGTCGGCCGCCTCGTCCGCGGCGTCGACGTCGAGCCCGGCTTCGAACGGGTCCGCGTCGCGGAGGTAGCTGCGGTGCAGGGCCAGCACCTGCGCGACAAGGTCCGCCGGGGCGATGCCCCCGGCACGTTCGATGGTCCGGCCGATCCACCGCGCCTCGGGGCCGCGCTCGGCCTCCGCGACGTCCTCTTCCTCGCGCGCCAGCTGCCCGCGGACGAGCCACACGAGGGCTCCGCCGATGCAGAGCCCGACGATGAGGAACCACCACGTGTATTCGTCGTTCATCGTCGGCCAGTATAGGTGCGCGGGGCGCGGTCGCCCGACACCCGGTATGCTCGCCCGATGCTGCCGTTCGGCCTCATCGACATCCTCCCGGCGTCCACGGCCCTGCACATCGGACCCGTCTCGATCGACTTCTACGGGATCGGGTACGCGATCGCGCTGGCCGTCGGCGTGTGGATCGCATCCCGCCAGGCGATCCTGCGACGGGAGAATCCGGACCACATCGGCAACGGGATCATCCCCGTGTTCGTGCTGGGCCTCATCGGCGCGCGCGTTTACCACCTGATCGACCAGTGGAACACCCTGTACGCGCAGGACCCGATCAAGGCCATCCTGCCTCCGTACACCGGCCTCGGCATCTACGGCGGCATCGTCGGCGGCATCATCGCCGTGCTCTGGTACACGCGCCGCCATCACCTGTCATTCATGCGCTGGGCGGACATCGCGGTGCCCGCCGTGCTCGTGGGCCAGGCGATCGCCCGGTGGGGCAACTTCTTCAACCAGGAGCTGTACGGACCGCCCACGAACCTCCCGTGGGGAATCGCGATCGACTGCTCCAGGCGCGTCGTCGAATACTCGTGCTCCGTCTACCCGCCGGGCACCGGGTTCCAGCCGCTCTTCTTCTACGAATCGTCGCTCGACCTGATCGGGGCCCTGGTGGCGCTCTGGCTGTCGCGCCGCGTCGCCGATCGGCTGCGCGACGGCGACCTGTTCTCGTTCTGGTTCATCTGGTACGGCGGGGTTCGCTCCGTGCTCGAGACGTTCCGCATCGGGTACGACTGGACGTTCTTCGGAGTCCCCACGGCGATCCTCGTCGGCGTGGCGGCGATGGTGATGGGCGCCCTGACGATCTACTGGCGGCACCGCGGCCCCGGCAGGTCCACGGCGGACAGGGACCGCGAACTCGAGGCCGAGTCGGGATCCGGCGCTCCGGACGAGGCGCCAGGTGCGGCCGGCGAGCGCACGCCGGCCTGAGGTGGACGTACACGACTCCATCCTCGACGTCATCGGCGGAACGCCACTGGTGCGCCTCTCGCGCGTGACGCGGAGCCTCGGGCCGGCCGACCACCAGCCGGCGATGCTCGCCAAGCTCGAGATGCTCAACCCTGGGGGGTCGGTCAAGGATCGCATCGCCGTCGGCATGATCGAGGCCGCGGAGCGGGCCGGTCTCCTGCGCCCCGGGGGAACGATCGTCGAGCCCACCAGCGGCAACACGGGCCACGGCCTGGCCATCGCCGCGGCCCTCAGGGGCTACCGCTGCATCTTCGTCATGGCCGACAAGCAGTCGGCCGAGAAGCAGGCACTCCTGCGCGCCTACGGGGCGGAGGTGGTGGTCTGTCCCACCAACGTCCCGCCCGAGTCACCGGAGAGCTACTACTCCGTCGCCCGGCGGCTGGCGCGGGACATCCCGGGGGCCTTCCAGCCCGACCAGTACTCGAACCCGGAGAACCCGGCGGCCCACGAGGCGACCACGGGGCCGGAGATCTGGTCGCAGACCGGGGGCCTCGTCACGCACTTCGTGTGCGGCGTGGGCACGGGCGGGACCATCTCGGGCGCCGCGCGGTTCCTCAAGGCGCGCCGTCCCGACGTCGTCGTCGTCGGCGCGGATCCCGAGGGGAGCGTCCTGTCGGGTGACACCGTGCGACCGTACCTGACCGAGGGCGTGGGGGAGGACTTCATCCCGTCGACGTTCGACCCGGCCCTCGTCGACCGCTGGGTCCGCGTATCGGATCGCGACAGCTTTGCGGCGGCCCGGCGGCTGACGCGCGAGGAGGGGATCCTGTCCGGCGAGTCGTGCGGGACCGCGCTCGTCGCCGCGCTCGAGGTCGGGCGCGAGCTCACCGAGACGGCAGGCGGCCACGATGCCGTCGTGGTCGTCCTGCTTCCGGACACGGGCCGCAACTACCTGTCCAAGCTGTACTCGGACGAGTGGATGCGGCAGCGCGGCCTGCTCGCCACGGCGGGGGCCACCGTGCGCATCGGCGCGCTCCTTCGCGACCGCGAACCCGGCGCCGACCTGCCGCCCCTGGTCATCGCGCGCACCACGGACACCGTGGGCGAGGTGATCGAGCAGATGCAGGCGTTCGGCATCAGCCAGATGCCCGTCTCGGAGGCGGAAGGCGACGCGACCGAGGGCCTCGTCGGGTCGATCTCCGAGAAGGGCCTGCTCGAGCGCACGTTCCGCGACCCGGGCCTGGTGCAGCGGACGGTCGGCGAGGCCATGGACGGTCCGTTGCCGGTCGTCGCCGAAACGGCGGCGCTGGACGATGCGTTCGGCCTCCTGTCGGCCGGCGCGCCGGCGGTCCTCGCGGTGCGGGGCGGGCACGCGGTGGGCGTCATCACGAAGCTCGACGTGCTCGAGTACATCGCGCATCGCGCACGCGAGGGCGCCTGACGAGTCCCGACCCGGGCGGGCTGCGTCGCCCGCATCCGGCGCGATGATCCCGCCACCGTTCGGGCGGCCCCGAGGCCGTCATCCGCCGGCGTACGCACGAGCGCGTGGCCGGACGTCCCCGTGCGCCATTCGGTACACTCGGACCCTTACGCAGTCCCCGTTCCGGCCGGGCCGCGGAGCCGACCGGCCCGCACGCGCAGAGCGCAGGAGCTCGATGTGACGGACGTCCTCACCCTCGCCTCCCGGCTCGTCCATGCCAACCTGTCCGTGCCCGTGCTCTACGAGGCCGCGGTTGGCAATCACGAGGGCCTCATCTCGTCCGGGGGCGCGCTGGTGGTCGAGACCGGCAAGCACACGGGACGCTCGCCGAAGGACAAGTTCATCGTCGAGGAGCCGAGCACCTCCGCCCACGTGTGGTGGGGCGAGGTGAACCAGCCGATCAGCGAGGAGCGGTACGACGCCCTGCGCGCCCGGGTCATGTCCCACCTCGCCGAGCGCGAGGTGTACGTCCAGGACTGCTACGTCGGCGCGGATCCCGCCCATCGCCGGTCGCTCCGCGTCATGACCGAGACGGCCTGGGCCAGCCTCTTCGCCGAGGCCCTCTTCATCCGTCCGGACGCGGACGATCTCGAGGGCTTCCAGCCCGATTTCCTCGTCTTCGACGCAGCCACCCTCCGGGCGGACCCGGCGCAAGACGGCACGCGCACGGAGACCTTCATCCTGGTCCACCTCCGGCGGCGCGAGATCCTGATCGGCGGCACGAGCTACGCGGGCGAGATCAAGAAGAGCGTCTTCTCGATGATGAACTACCTGCTTCCCGACGAGGGCGTGCTCCCGATGCACTGCTCCGCCAACGTCGGGGAGCGCGGTGACGTGGCCATCTTCTTCGGGCTCTCGGGGACGGGCAAGACAAGCCTGTCGGCCGACCCCGAGCGCACCCTCGTGGGCGACGACGAGCACGGGTGGGGCGAGAACGGCGTCTTCAACTTCGAAGGCGGCTGCTACGCGAAGATGATCCGGCTCTCGCCCACGGCCGAGCCCGACATCTTCGCGGCCACGCGCCGGTTCGGGACGATCCTCGAGAACGTGGTCATGGATCCCGTGACGCGCGAGCTCGATCTCGACTCGGACGAGCTGACCGAGAACACCCGCGGGGCGTACCCGCTCGACTACATCGGCAACGCTTCGACGACGGGGCGGGCGGGACAGCCCTCCACGGTCATCCTGCTCACGGCCGACGCCTTCGGCGTGCTCCCGCCCATCTCGCGGATCACGCCCGAGCAGGCGATGTACCACTTCATCTCGGGCTACACGGCCAAGGTCGCCGGCACGGAGGTGGGAGTCACCGAACCGACCGCGACGTTCTCGACGTGCTTCGGCGCGCCGTTCATGCCACGCCACCCCGGCGTCTACGCGCAGCTTCTCGGTGACCGCATCGAGCGCTACGGCGTCCGGACGTGGCTCATCAACACGGGGTGGACTGGCGGCCCGTACGGGGTCGGCCACCGGATCAGCATCGCCCACACCCGCGCCATGGTTCGCGCGGCACTCGGAGGCGAGCTCGAGGGGGTCCCGATGGTCACCGATCCGGTCTTCGGACTGCAGGTTCCCACGACCTGCCCGGACGTTCCGGCGGAGGTGCTCCAGCCACGGTCGACGTGGAAGGACCCTGATGCCTACGACGCCCAGGCCCGCAGACTCGCCCGGATGTTCGTCGAGAACTTCCGGACCTTTGCCGACGGCGTGTCGCCCGAGATCCTGGCGGCCGCCCCCAGGATCGAGTGAGGACGCGATGAGCGACACGGCAAACCTCGAGGTCGCAGGAGCGAAGTTCGCGGTCGACGGCACGGAGCTGTCGCTGCGGGTCGAAGAGGGCAGCGAGGGCGAACGGGGCGTCCACATCGGCACGCTGCTCCGCGACGCCCACGTCACGACCATCGACTACGGCTTCGCCAACACGGCGGTGACGCGAAGCGCGATCACCTTCATCGACGGCGACGCGGGGATCGTCCGGTACCGCGGGTATCCCATCGAGCAGCTGTGCGAGAGCTCGAACTTCCTCGAGGTGGCGTATCTCCTGATCTACGGGGAGCTCCCCACCGCGGAGCAGTGCACCGGCTGGACCCGGGAGCTCAAGCGGCACACCCTGCTGCACGAGGACCTGCGACGGTTCTTCGAGGCGTTCCCCCGCGACGCGCACCCCATGGCGGTGCTCGCCTCGGCCGTGGCCGCGCTCGGGACCTTCTACCAGGACACCGAGGACCCCTACGACCCCGACGACGTCGAGATCAGCACCATCCGGCTGATCGCCAAGGTGCCGACCATCATCGCGTTCGCGTACAAGCGATCGGTCGGCCAGTCACCGGTCTACCCCAACAACCGGCACGAGTACGTCGAGAACTTCCTGCGGATGATGTTCGCCGTGCCGGCGGAGGAGTACGAGGTCGACCCCGACGTGGCCGACGTCCTGCGCCAGCTGCTGATCCTGCACGCCGACCACGAGCAGAACTGCTCCACGTCGACCGTCCGGATGGTGGGGTCCGCGCGGGCCAACCTCTACGCGTCGGTGTCGGCCGGCGTCTCGGCGCTCTGGGGGCCGCTGCACGGCGGCGCGAACCAGGAAGTCGTCGAGATGCTCGAGCAGATCGCGGCCGACGGCGGCAACGTGCAGAAGTACATCGACCGGGCCAAGGATCACACGGACCACTTCCGCCTGATGGGGTTCGGGCACCGCGTGTACCGCAACTACGACCCCAGGGCGCGCATCATCAAGCTCGCGGCCCAGCGCATGCTGACGAAGCTGGGCGCGGACGACCGGCTGCTGCAGATCGCGCTGCGGCTCGAGGAGGCGGCGCTGGCCGACGAGTACTTCATCGAGCGCAAGCTCTTCCCCAACCTCGACTTCTACAGCGGCATCATCTACCGCGCCCTCGGCTTCCCGACGCAGATGTACCCGGCGCTGTTCGCCATGGGGCGCATGCCCGGCTGGATCGCCCAGTGGCGGGAACTGATGGCCGACCCGGACACCAAGATCGGCCGGCCCCGGCAGATCTACACCGGGCCCACGAAGCGCGACTTCGTGTCCATGGACCATCGGGGCGATGGACGGGTCGTGGAGTGCGGGGAGATCGACGCGGTGCCGGCGTGAGCGACGGGGTGCCGGCGTGAGGTCGGGCGGGAGCCGGACCTGGCGCTGACCGCGGTATCCGACGCGCAGCGCCTCGTCCTGCTCGGGTTCACGTTCGGGCTCATCGTGGTGCTGCTCGGCCTCGCCGAGACCTGGATGTTCGCGGGGCCGCGCCTGATCAGGGCGTGGATGCCGCGCGTCCCCGAGGCCGTGGCGGTGATGGTCGGCGCGACGGTGCTCGCCGTCATCGCCTTGCCCGCGATCGGGTCCCAGGGCGGCATGTACGTCGTGCTGGTCGCCTCCGCCATATCGCTCTACCGCGTGCGGCTCCCCGAGGCGCGCCGGGCCCTGACACCGGCGCGGGCGGCGATGCTCCTCGCCGGGGCGGTCGGCGCGATGCTGCTCCTGGGGTTCGTGGTCGGGGCGATCATCGGGCAGGCTCCCTAGCCGGCCCGAACCCCGATCCGGCGTGACAGGTCCCGCAGGCTCGCCATCACGACGTCGGCGCCTGCGCCGAGCAGGTCGTCGGCCGTGGCGAAGCCGGTCGTCACGCCTGCGGCCGTCAGGCCCCCGGCGCGCGCCGCCTGCATGTCCCAGGTCGAGTCGCCGACGTACCAGCAGTCTCCGGGCTCGGCGTGCAGCCGCCGTGCCGCGAGCAGGAGCAGGTCGGGGGCGGGTTTCGCGTGCCGGACGTGGCTGCCGTCCACGATAGGCGGGCGAGACGCCAGCCCGAGCGCGTCCACGGAAGCAAGGACCTGGCCGGCGCGGCTGGCCGTCGCGATCGCGTGGGGAGTGCCGGACGCCGCGAGGGCGGCGAGCAGGTCGCTGGCGCCGGGGAGCGGTCGCGGCGAGCGATTGAGGCGGCCGAACGCCTCGCCCGCCAGGTGATCCAGCCGCTCCGCCATCGCGTCGTCGACCTCCTGCCCGGCCGCGCGTACCCCCGCCCGCGCGACCACGTGGCCGTCCGCCCCGATCAGCGGACGGAGCACGGCCGGATCGACGGGTACCCCGAGCGCCCGGAACGCCTCCATCCAGCCCTCGACCCGCAGGCCGACGGTGTCGACGAGGGTGCCGTCGAGGTCGAACACGAGCGCCCCCGGCGGAGCGGGCTCGGGGCGTCGCGGCCAGGGGACGATCACCGGCAGGTCGGTCGGTCGTCCTCTCACGCCTCGTCCATGGCGCGCATCACGTCGTCCACGAGGTCGTCCGGGTGCTCGATGCCGACCGAGAGCCGCACGAGGGCGGCCGGCACCGCGATGGCCGAGCCCGCGGAGGCCGCATGCGTCATCGCAGCCGGAACTTCGACCAGGGACTCCACGCCGCCCAGCGACTCGGCGAGGGCGAACAGCGAGGTCCGCTCGGCGAAGCGGCGCGCGCGGTCCTCGGCCGGCCGGCCGTCCCGTCCCGCCGGCACGAAGCTCACCATGCCGCCCGCGTATCGCATCTGGGTCGCCGCGAGGGCAGCCTGTGGATGTGCGTGCCTGCCGGACGTGAGTCCCGGGTAGCGCACCTCGGCCACGTCGGGGCGTTCCGCGAGGGCCTGGGCGACCCGGAGGGCGTTCGACGAGTGGCGCTCGAGCCTCAGTGCGAGCGTCCGAAGGCCCCGTAGCACGAGGAAGCAGTCGAACGGACCGGGCACGGCGCCGATCGCGTTCTGCAGGAACGCCAGGCGCTCGGCGAGGTCGTCCCGGGAGGTCACGATGGCGCCGCTGACGACGTCAGAGTGACCCGCGAGGTACTTCGTCGCGCTGTGCACGACGACGTCCGCACCGAGCTCGAGCGGTCGCTGCGACAGCGGCGTGGCGAACGTGTTGTCGACCACGAGCAGGGGACGCTCGCCCCCGGCGCCGCGCACGGACGCCAGCGCTCGCGCCACGGCCGCGATGTCGATGAGCTTCAGCAGCGGGTTCGACGGTGTCTCCACCCACACCATGCGGGTCCGGGGCGTGCAGGCCGCCCGGACCGCGGACGCCGCGTCGGCCGAGAAGTCGGCGTAGCGGGTCGTGATCCCGGTCGGTCCGAGCACGCGCTCGAAGAGGCGGAAGGTCCCGCCGTACACGTCGTCTGCCACGACGAGATCCTCGCCCGGAAGGGCGAGCTGGCCCACCATGGCGGTGGCCGCCGAGCCGCTCGCGAAAGCGAGGCCGTGCGCCCCTCCCTCGAGCTGCGCGATGGCTCGCTCGAGACGGGCGCGCGTCGGGTTGCCCGTCCTGGCGTACTCCCATCCGCCGCGCGGGCGCCCCACGCCGTCCTGCGCGAAGGTGCTCGTCTGGTAGATCGGCGGCGCCACGGCCCCTGTCTCGGCATCCGCCTCGAGGCCGGCGTGCACCGCGAGCGTGTCGGGCCGGAGTCCGGCCTCCCGCGAGCCCCTGCCTGTGTCGGTCATCTCGTCCTCGTCAGCCGAACCCGTCCCGCCCTGCCGTGCCGCCGGATGCGGGTTCCTCCGGAGTATGGCGGACGCGCCGGCGAGCCGTGGCCGGGCATGGCCTGCGATCCCGGGGCGCCTGACATTCCGGCAGCCATCGCCTGGCGGGCACGGCCGCCCCGGCACGGTGGCTCGGGCGCGCTCCCCCGGATGCGCTCGTGGCCGGACGTCGCCATCGCCACGCGTAGAATTCGAGCGATCAGCAATTCCCAACCATGAGGGGATCAGGTGCCGCGTTCACGCACGCCTCGCAGGAAGGTCACCGTCATCGGCGCCGGCAATGTCGGCGCAACCGTCGCCCAGCGCGTCGTCGAAGCCGGTCTCGCCGACGTCGTGCTGCTGGACATCGTTCCGGGATTGCCGCAGGGCAAGGCCCTCGACCTCGCGGAGGCCGCCCCCCTCCTCGGCCACGACGTCACGGTCATCGGGTCCAACGACTACGCCGACACCGCCGACTCCACCGTGATCGTCGTGACCTCGGGCCTGGCGCGCCAGCCCGGCATGAGCCGCGACGACCTGCTGCTCAAGAACGCGCAGATCGTCAGCAGCGTGGTCGAGCAGGCTGCCAAGCACTCGCCCAACGCCGTCATCGTCGTGGTCACGAACCCGCTCGACGCCATGTGCCACGTCGCCCTGAAGGCGAGCGGCTTTCCCCGCTGGCGCGTGATCGGCATGGCCGGTGTCCTCGACGCCGCCCGGTTCCGCACGTTCGTGTCGATGGAGCTCGGCATCTCGCCCGTGAACACCTGCGCGTTCGTGCTGGGTGGCCACGGCGACGCGATGGTGCCGGTGCCCCGGTATTCCACGGTCGGGGGCGTGCCCCTTCCCCAGCTCATGTCGCAGGAGCAGATCGAACGGATCGTGCAGCGAACGCGTGACGGCGGCGCCGAGATCGTGGCGCTGCTGAAGACGGGCAGCGCGTACTACGCGCCGGCCGCGGCGGCCGCCGAGATGATCGACGCCATCCTCGAGGACCGGCACAAGATCCTTCCGTGCTCGACCTACCTCAAGGGCGAGTACGGCGTGGAGGGCCTGTTCGTGGGCGTTCCGGTCCGGCTCAGCCGGGTCGGTGTCGACGAGATCGTGCAGGTCCAGCTCGACGAGGGCGAGCGTGCGGAGTTCGACAGGTCGGCGGCATCGGTCAAGGAGCTGGTCGACAAGCTCGGCACGTACGTGTAGCAGGCGCCATCGGAGCGAACGTCAGCCGGGGGCGGCGCTGCCCGATCTTCGGGGCGCTGACGCGAGCCTCGGCCTTCCGCGCACCGCGTAAGCCATCGGGACCCGCGGTCACGGCGCGGGCCGCGATGCCCCCGGTCCGCGCCGCGTGAGTCAGCGGCGCCCGACCTCGCCGTGGACGGCCCTGCCGCCCACCAGCGTGGCGAGGACCTCGACCCCGTCACCGCCGGCGGCCCACCGCTCGGGCGCGATCGTCGTCGGATCCGCCGAGAGCACCACCAGGTCGGCGGCAAGCCCCGGGACGATGCGTCCCGCGTACCCCTCGTCTCGTGCCGCCCACGCGGCCCACGCCGTCCATGCCCGCAGGGCCTCGCCGATGTGGGGTCCGGCCTCCGCATGGAGCCGTCGCCCGGACGGGCCCGCGATGCGGAACGCGGCGCGGATGCCGTCGAGGGGGGCGCCACGGGCGAACGGGCGGTCGCTCGAGAACGCCACGCGAAGCCCGGTGTCCAGCCAGCGGCGGTAGGCGTACACGTCCCGCGTCCGCTCGCCGAGCCGGTCGAGGTAGACGTCTCCGGTGCCGGTCACGAACTCCGGCTGGATCACCGCCACGACCTCGAGCTCGACGGCCTCCCGCAGCAGGTCCGGCTCCAGGACCATCGCGTGCTCGACCCGATGCCGATGGTCGGCCCGAGGCGACGCCGACAGGATCCGCCGGTACGCGTCGAGGGTGACCGCGATCCCTGCGTCGCCGATCGCGTGCGTCGCGAGCTGCCACCCGGCCACGTGGGCGCGGCGCAGCCGTTCCTCGAGAGCCTCCGGCTCGTGCGCCGGGCGGCCCCGTGACAGCTCCGGCGGCCGCGAGGCGGCATCCGCGTACGCCTCTCGCAGCCAGGCATCGCCGGTGCTGAGCGCCCCGTCCGAGAAGAACTTGGCGGGGCCGACTCGAATGCGCTCCCGGACGTCCGGGGGCACCAGCGCGCCGATGTCGTCCGGCGTCGGCGGGTCCTCGTCGACCGCCGCGAGATGCGCCAGGCCGGGCATGACCGTCAGGCGCTGCGGGAAGTCGCCGTCGAGCACGGCGCCGGCGTAGGCGGCGAGCTCGGACACCGGATCGCCCAGCCCTCCGAGGTGCGCGTCGGCGACGGCGGTGACACCTGCCGCTGCCAGCCTCGCACCGGCTCGCCTGACGGCGTCACGCAGGGCCTCCGGGGTGAGCGGCGGAAGGGCAGCGGCGAACGGCGCGGCCGGATCCGAGCCCATGACGATCCCGGTCGGCTCTCCCGAGGCGTCGCGCTCGATGGTCGCGCCCGGCGGGTCCGGCCGCTCGGCCGTGATCCCGGCGTAGGCAAGCGCGAGGGAATTAGCCACGGCCGCGTGCCCGCTCCCGTGATGCAGCAACAGCGGCACGTCCGGGACGATCCGATCGAGCTCATCCCTGGTCGGATGCCTCCCCTCGCGCCACGCCGACGGGTGGTACCACGCCTCGACCCAGCGCTCGACGCCGACGGACGATCGCGCCTCGGCCGCGGCACCGGCCAGCAACCGCAGGGCCGCCCGCACGTCGGGCGCCTGCGTGAGGTCGAGCCACCCGGCCTGCAGCCCCTCGACGAGCGGATGCGCGTGCTGGTCCTGGAAGCCGGGCAGCACGGCCGCCCCGTCGAGATCCACGAGTCGCGTGCCCCGGGACGCGAGCGCGAGGATGTCCGGCGAGGCCCCCACGGCCACGATCCGGCCGTCGCGGATCGCGACCGCCAGGGCCTCCGGGGGTCCGCCGTCTCCGCCCGTCGCGTCGAGAGGGCCGCCATCCAGGGTCAGGATCGGGCCGCCGTGCAGGATGAGATCGGGCGCGGTCGTGCTCGTCATGGTCCTCCGTTCGCCGACTACACTACCGCCAATGCCCGTGCCGACGCCGCCCGGCGGAACCGGGCATCCTCGCCGGTCCAGCTGAAGCGCCGTGACAGCGGTCGTCACGCTCGCGTTCGATCCCACCGTCGCCGTCGGGCCCTTCGAGGTGCGCTGGGAGACGCTGGCGCTCGCAGCCGTGCTGTTCGTCTCGCTGCTCGCCTTCGCAGCGTTCGCGCGACTCGGGGGACGCGGGACCTCCTGGTCGCGGCTGCGGCTGGACGATCTCCTCTTCCTTACGATGGCCGCCGTCCCGGGCGCGATCGTCGGTGGCCGCGCGGTCCTCGCCCTGGTGTACCTCGACTACTACTCGGCGCATCCGGGAGCTCTTGTCGATCCCTCGCAGGGGAGCCTGTCGCTGCTCGGTGCGGTGCTCGGGGGGACGGTCACGGCCGCCTGGATGGCGCGGCTGCTGGAGGTTCCGGCCCGGCGCTGGCTCGATGCGGCGGCGGTCCCGCTGCTCGTCGCGATCGGTCTCGGGAAGCTCGCGTACGTGCTCGGCGGGGGAGGGCAGGGTCTGCCGTGGGACGGCGCCTGGTCGCTCGCCTTCGCGGGCCCCGGACCCTGGCTGTCGCCGTCCCCATCCGTCCCGGCGCACCCGAGCCAGGTCTACGAAGGGGCCTGGAACCTGCTGGGTGCTGCGCTGGTGCTTGCGCTGTGGTTCCGCCAGGGGCGGCGCCTCGGATCGGGGAATGAGCCCGAGGGCTCACACGAGCGCGCCGCCCGCGGCGAGCCCGCGGCCCGGGGCGAACCCGTCGCCCAGAACGCGCCCGCGGCCCAGAACGCGCCCGCGACCGGGGGCGAGCTCGCAGCCCACGGCGTGGCGGCAGCGCGGGCCGTACCCACAGCCCGCGGCGTTCCGGCAGACCGGGCAGCCCACGCCCGCGGCGTTCCGGCAGCCGGCGTCCCCGGCCCCTTCGCCGGGCCCCGGTCGCGTCGGGCCTCCGCCGGCCGTCCTTTCCCGATCGGCGGGCTCCCCGCCCGTCTGGTCGATCCTGCGGGTATCGCCGTCCATGGCCTCACCTGTCCCGGCCGCAGACGAGGAGGCACCGGCCGGACCGGGGTTCGGGAGCGTGTTCGCCGCGGCGCTCGCCTGGTTCGTGCTCGGCCGCGTGGTGGTCGGGTTCAGCTGGGCGGACGCCCCCGTCGTGGCCGGCCTCAACGCCGAGCAGGTGGCTGCCCTCGTCGTCCTCGCGCTGCTCGTCGTGGTCGGTGGGGCACGCATCGTGGTCGTGAGGCGCCGGACGACGTAGCGACTCCCCGGGGACGGCCCCACGGGTCGAGAACCTCATCTCGTTCGATCCGGCGACCGCCGACTACGAGCTCATCGCGCCGAACGTGTGCCACAACATGCACGACTGCCCGGTCGCGGCCGGAGACGCGTTCCTCGCCGGCTTCGTGCCGCGCATCCTGAACAGCCCGGCGTTCGCGGGCAGCGTCCTCTTCCCGGTACTGATCACCGCGTCGCCGGGCGATCGCGGGTATCGTGTGCGCCTCGCCCCCGCGGCCCTGCCGGCGATCCGGGCGACGCGCGACGGGAGACGTGAGCGATGGCACAGGCGACGGAAGAGACCACCACGGCAGGCGCCGTCAGGCCCGAGGTCCTCGGCCACTGGATCGCCGGGCGGTCCGTGCAGGCAACGTCCGGGCGCAGCGGGCCCGTCTACGACCCCGCCATCGGCAGAGTCACGCGGGAAGTCGGCTTCGCGTCGGTCGAAGACGTGGACGCCGCGGTTCGCGCCGCCCGGGACGCGTTTCCCGCCTGGCGCGCCATGTCGCTGTCCCGCAGGACCGAGATCCTGTTCCGCATGCGGAACGCGGTCGAAGCGCACCGGGACGAGATCGCACGGGCGGTCAGCGCCGAGCACGGGAAAGTCGAATCGGACGCCTTCGGTGAAGTCTCCCGCGGTCTCGAGAACCTCGAGTTCGCCTGCGGCATCCCGAATCTCGTCAAGGGCGGCTTCTCGGAACAGGTCTCCACCGGCGTCGATGTCTACCAGATCCGCCAGCCGCTGGGCGTCGTGGCGGGAATCACGCCGTTCAATTTCCCGGCCATGGTCCCGCTGTGGATGCTCGCCAACGCCATCGCGTGCGGCAACACGTTCGTGCTCAAGCCGTCCGAGAAGGATCCGTCGGCCTCCCTCCTGCTCGCCAGGCTGTTCCAGGAAGCCGGGCTGCCCGACGGCGTCCTCAACGTCGTCCACGGGGACCGGGTCGCGGTCGATCGCATCCTGGAGCACCCGGACATCGCAGCGGTCAGCTTCGTGGGTTCCACGCCGATCGCGCGGTACGTGTACGAACATGCCACGGCAAACGGCAAGCGCTGCCAGGCCCTTGGCGGCGCGAAGAACCACATGGTCGTGTTGCCCGACGCCGACATCGACATGGCCGCCGATGCCGCGGTGTCGGCCGGCTACGGGTCGGCCGGCGAGCGCTGCATGGCGATCGCGACGCTCGTCGCCGTCGGCGAGGTCGCGGATCCGCTCGTCGAGGCGATCCGTGCACGGCTGCCGAAGGTGAAGGTCGGGCCGGGCACCGATCCGGACGTCGCAGATGGGCCCGCTCGTGACCCGCGAGCACCGCGACCGCGTGGCGGGGTACCTCGACAGCGCCACGAGGCAGGGGGCGGCGGTCGTCGCGGATGGACGCGAGCACGAACTCTACAACTCCGACGGGTTCTTCCTCGGCGTGTCGCTCGTCGACCACGTGACCACGGACATGGACTGCTACCGGGACGAGATCTTCGGCCCGGTGCTGACGGTCGTGCGGGTCGCGACGTACGCGGACGCGCTCCGCCTGGTCAACGACAACCCGTACGGCAACGGCACGGCGATCTTCACGCGCGACGGTGGCGCGGCCCGGCAGTTCCAGTTCGATGCCAACATCGGCATGGTGGGGATCAACGTGCCCATCCCGGTTCCGGTGGCCTACTACTCGTTCGGCGGGTGGAAGGCGTCCCTGTTCGGGGACCTGCACATGTACGGTCCCGAGGGGATCCAGTTCTACACGCGGGCGAAGGTCGTCACGTCGCGGTGGCCGGATCCGGGCACCTCGAGCGTCGACCTGGGCTTCCCCCGCACGAGGTAGCTGCGCAGATCAGGTGTGACGCCCTTGTCCGGCGATACCGGGTGATCGGCGGCGGCTGCGTCCCGGGCGGGGCTGCTACCCCGGCCGATGCGCCGTGTGCACCTGCAGCACGCTATCGGCCCCTCCCGCCTCTTTCGTGTCGCAATTACCACCGGGGGACACGTATCCGGCCATCACCGCGAGGGGCAGGGCTCGGCGACCTGCGACGCCCGGGGAGTCGTCGCCGCTCCCGCACGGATCGGGCACTCGGACGGCGCGGTGGTGCCAGTCCGGGACCGGACCGGCTCGACCGGGCCCCGCGCGAAGCGCAGACAGTGGCATAGCGGTCCAGCCGTGACCGTACCGCAGGGGGAGGGGCTCCGGCCGCCAGTCGAGGGGCCCCCGTCATTCGGACGAGGTTGCGAAAAGGCCCCGGCTGTTCGGACGAGGTCACGAGGCGGGGACAGTCTCCGCACGCGGTCGCCGGGTAGGGGGAGTGGCTCCGGGCGCCGGCCGCCTGGGGAGCGTTCCGCCGGCCTATCCGACGCGTGACGCCAGCGCCGCTCCCGTTGGTGTGCGCCGCAGGAAGCGGCCGTCGCCCTTCGAGCCGACGTAGCGTCCGCCCTCGACGATGACCTTGCCGCGGCTCATCACCACGTCGGAGCCGCCCTGGACGGTCCGTCCCTCGTAGCACGAGTAGTCGACGTCCATGTGGTGGGTGCTCGCCGAGATCGTGTGCCGGCGGTTCGGGTCGTAGACAACGAGGTCGGCGTCCGCCCCCGGGGCCACGACCCCCTTGCGGCCCGCCATCCCGAACATCCGGGCCGGCGTCGTCGAGCAGACGTCGATCCAGCGTTCGCGCGAGATGTTCCCGCCCACGACGCCGCCGTCGTGCATCAGGTCGAGCCGGTCCTCGACCGCAGGCAGCCCGTTCGGGATCCGCCGGAAATCGTCCGCCCCCATGTCCTTTTGCCCGTGGAAGTCGAACGGACAGTGATCCGTGGCCACGATCTGGAGATCGTCGGTCGCGAGTCCCTTCCACAGCTCGGGCCAGTGGTCCTTCGGGCGGAGCGGCGGCGAGCACACGAACTTCGCGCCCTCGAACCCGTTGCCCAGGTCGTCGAGCGAGAGGAACAGGTACTGCGGGCAGGTCTCGGCGTAGACCGGCGTCCCCCGGTCCCGTCCCGCCCGGACCGCATCGAGCGCGTCCCGCGAGGACAGGTGGACGATGTAGACGGCCGAACCGGCCGCCTCGGCGAGCCGGATCACGCGGTTGGTCGCCTCGCCCTCGAACACCGCGTACCGCGACACGCCGTGGTACCAGGGGGCCGTCCGCCCGGCGTCCGCGTTCTGGTTCGCGACGACGTCGATCGCGATGCCGTTCTCCGCGTGCATCATGATCAGGCCGCCGTTGGCGACCGAGCGCTGCATGGCCCGGAAGATCGCGCCGTCGTCGCTGTACAGCACGCCGGGGTACGCGGTGAAGAGCTTGAACTCCGGGATTCCCTCGGCGACGACGCTGTCCATCTCCTCGAGCACCGCGTCGGTCACGTCCGACACGATCATGTGGAACCCGTAGTCGATGGCGCAGTTGCCCTCGGCCTTCGCGTGCCACGCGTCGATGCCGTCCCGCAGCGACTTCCCCTTGGCCTGGTTCGCGAAGTCGAGGATCGTCGTGGTGCCGCCGAACGCCGCCGCCCGTGTCCCGGTCTCGAAGGTGTCCTTCGACATGGTTCCGCCGAACGGCATGTCGAAATGCGTGTGCACGTCGATCGCGCCCGGGATCACGTACCGGCCCGCGGCGTCGATCGTGCGATCCGCCGTGACTCCCTGCCCCGGCAGGTCGCGCCCCACCATGGCGATCGTCTCGCCCTCGACGAGGACGTCGGCCTCCATCGACCCATCGGCGTTGACGACCGTGCCGTTCGTGACCAGCGTCCTCACTGCTCCGTCCCCTTCGTCTCGTGCGGCGGCATGCGTGTCGATCCGTCCCGGGCGACGACCGCGTCGCGCATCCTTCTGCTCCGGCCGACGACCAGCTCGCGCATCGTTCAGCTACGGACGGCCGTCACGTCGCGCATGGCCGGGATGACCTCCCGGCCGTACGTCTCCAGCATGCGCTCTTCGTCGCCGTTCATCAGGTAGAGATTGAACTGGTCCACGCCCGCGGCGGCCAGCTCGCGGAGCTTCGCGATGTGCTGATCCACCGAGCCGACCACGCAGAAGCGGTCGACGATCTCGTCGGTGACGAACTCGGCGTTGGACGATCCCACCTCCGCGTGGTGGAGGTAGTCGTAGCCGCTTCGCCCGCGGATATATGTCGTGAGCGCCTCGGGCAGGTCGCTCCCCTGGTACCGATTGACGAGGTCGACGACGTGGTTGCCGACCAGGGCGGGGAACCAGCGCACGCGGTCGCGGCACTCGGCCAGGTCACCGACGTGGGCCGGGGCCGCGGCCATGACGCGCACCGCGTCGGGACCGCGGCCCGCCTCGGCGGACGATGCTCGAACCTGCCCCACGAACCACCGGACCAGGTCCGGGTCGCCGATCTGGAGCATGGCGCCGTCGGCCACGCGCCCGGTCAGGCGCAGGGCCACCGGGCCGTAACCCGCCACCCAGACCGGCAGGCGGTGGCCCGGGGTCCAGGGGAGCTGGAGCGGGGCACCCTCGTACTCGACCGGCCGCCCCTCGACCAGGGCACGGATGACGTGGATCGCCTCCTCGAGCTGCGCGATGGTCGTGGGCTCCTTGCCCAGCACCCGGCGCGCAGAGTCGCCGCGGCCGATGCCCAGGTCCATCCGCCCGCCGCTCAGCTCGTCGAGGACGGCCAGCGTCGAGGCCGTCACGCTCGGCTCCCGGGTGGCGGGGTTCGTGACACACGTCCCCAGGCGCATGGTGGTGGTGGCCTGCGCCATCAGGGTCAGGAGCGGGTACGGGTCCCGCCACAGCACGTGGCTGTCGAAGAGCCAGCCGTGGGTGAAGCCGCAGGCCTCCGCCTGGCGGGTCAGGGCGAGGAGGCGCTCCAGGGAGTGCTCGGGCTTGAGGGTGAATCCGAAATCCATGGCTGCTCTCCTCAGGTCAGGCGCAGGGCGTCAGGGCCGGACCAGGTCCCCGTAGGCGTCGGGGCGCCGGTCGCGATACCACTGCCAGGTGTTGCGGACCTCCAGGATCCGGTCGAGGTCCAGGTCGCGGACGAGCAGCTCCGGTTGGTGCGCGTCGCCGACCTCGCCCACGAACTGCCCGCGCGGGTCGACGAAGTAGCTCTGGCCGTAGAAGTCGTCGTCGCCGAGCGGTTCGATGCCGACGCGGTTGATGGTGCCCACGAAGTACCCGTTCGCCACCGCGTGGCTCACCTGCTCGATCCGCCAGAGGTACTCGGACAGCCCGCGGCTGGTCGCGGACGGGATGAACACGATCTCGGCGCCGTTGAGGCCCAGCGCGCGCGCACCCTCCGGGAAGTGGCGGTCGTAGCAGATGTAGACGCCGACCTTCCCGACGGCGGTCTCGAACACCGGGTAGCCCAGGTTTCCCGGGCGGAAGTAGAACTTCTCCCAGAAGCCCTGGACGTGCGGGATGTGCGTCTTCCGGTACTTGCCCAGGTAGCGCCCGTCGGCGTCGATGACCGCCGCCGTGTTGTAGTAGAGGCCCGGCGTCCGCTCGTCCTCCTCGTACATCGGCACGATCAGCACCATGCCGGTCTGCCTGGCGAGGTCCTGCATCCGCCGTGTCGTCGGCCCGTCGGGGATCTTCTCCGTGTAGGAGTAGTACTGCGCGTCCTGCACCTGGCAGAAGTACGGCCCGTAGAACAGCTCCTGGAAGCACATCACCTGGGCGCCCTGGCGCTTCGCGTCCTGCGCCGCCTCCTCGTGCTTCCGGATCATCGACTCCTTGTCGCCGGTCCAGTCGGTCTGCAGCAGGGCCCCGCGTACGATCCTCGCCATGGCGTGCCACCTCCACAACCCGGGGGAGGAGCCGGCCTCGCCGTCACGGCAGCGCCAGTCGCCGACGACCTCGGTTCGACATCGAGGCGCAGATACTACGACGATTGATGCGCCCCCGGCATCCGCTCGCCAGGGAGAGGCAGGCGGCCGGCGCCGTGCATTCGTGCCTGCGGCATCCGCTCGCCCGACTTCGTGTCATAGTTCGGCCTTCGGGAAGCATCGCCCGCGGACAGACGGATCCGCCACACGACGAGGTGTTCGGGCCATGGGTGTCGACGTAGCGGCAGGCGCACTGACGGCCGAGGAGGTCGTGCGGCTGTCGAGGCAGTACACGATGTACGAGTGGTCGGCGCAGGCGGC
The DNA here is from genome assembly GCA_963757865.1 of uncultured Chloroflexia bacterium. Lineage (GTDB taxonomy): Bacteria > Chloroflexota > Limnocylindria > Limnocylindrales > CSP1-4 > JAJYNJ01. Next base: position 700,863 of record CAVWSU010000019.1, on the reverse strand, counting down.
CGTCGATCCGATCGCCGTCGACCGGGCGTCCGGCGTCTACTTCTACACGCCGGACGGCAAGCGCTTCCTCGACTTCAACAGCCAGCTGATGAGCGTCAACATCGGCCACGGCGACCGGCGCGTCGTGGACGCGATCAAGGCACAGGCAGACAAGCTCTGCTACGCGAACCCCTTCATGGCCACCGAGCCACGCGCGCTGCTCGGGCGCAAGCTCGCGGAGCTGCTGCCGGGCGACATCGACAAGGTCTTCTTCACCAACGGCGGCGCCGAGGCCAACGAGAACGCCATCAAGCTCGCGCGGCAGTACAGCGGCCGGCACAAGATCGCCGTGCGCTACCGCAGCTACCACGGGGCCACGGCGGGGGTCATGACCCTCACGGGCGACCCGCGTCGCTGGGCCAACGAGCCGGGCATCCCCGGCGTGGTGCGCATCCCCGACACGCTCCCCTGGGGCGAGGCCGAATCGCGGCCGGCGGACGAGGTGCTGCGCGAGACCGAGCGGATCCTCGTCTACGAGGGGCCCCAGACGATCGCGGCCATCATGATCGAGCCCGTCGTCGGCACGAACGGCATCCTGGTCCCGCCGGACGGGTACATGCAGGGCCTGCGGGAGCTCTGCGACCGGTACGGGATCCTCCTCATCGCCGACGAGGTGATGTCGGGCTTCGGCCGCACCGGCGCGTGGTTCGCGGTGGACCACTGGGGCGTGGTGCCCGACATCATCACGATGGCCAAGGGCCTGACCTCGAGCTACGTGCCGCTCGGCGCCGTGGGGATGCGCCACCAGATCGCCGCGCACTTCGAGTCGAACGTCTTCTACGGCGGGCTCACGTACAACAGCCACCCCATGGGCTGCGCCGCCGGCCTCGCCACGATCGGGGTGTACGAGGAGGACGGCCTGATCGAGCGCGCACGCGCGATGGGCGAGCGGATGCGGGAGCACCACCAGGCCCTGCGCGAGCGCCACCCGTCGGTCGGGTCGGTCCGGAACATCGGGCTGTTCGGGATCATCGAGCTCGCGCGCAGCCGCGACCCGTACGTGCCGATGGCGCCGTACAACGGCACCAGCGACGAGATGAAGGCGGTGGCGCGGTCGCTGCGCGAACAGGGCCTCTACACGTTCGTGCGGTGGAACGCCATCTCCACCAACCCGCCGCTGAGCATCACCGAGGACGAGCTCGCCGAAGGGTTCGCGATCATCGACCGCGCGCTGGATCTCGCGGACGCGTCGCTCGCGGGATAGCCGAAGGCGGACGGGGACGGCCGTCGGCGTCCGGCCGCGTGCCCGGCGTGGCGATCAGTCGCCGGCCGTCAGCACCTCGCGGGCTGACCCGGGCCAACGTGTCCGGAGCGGCCGCCCTTGGCTACGCGCACCGTCTCGTGCGCCCGGACGGGCTCGCACCTCCGCCTAGACGGCGAGAACACCGGGCATGGCTCCACCGCCGCGATGAGCTTCACCGCTGCCCAGGCGCGCACATATGGCCTCGCCGGCCTCCTCTGGTTCGACGAGCAGGAGCTCTTCTCGGTCTCGTACGCCACTCTCGGCGACTACGCGAACCTGATCGCCGCGGACCCCTGAGGGCGCACGGCAGGCGTGCTCCCGCCCATGCGGACCCCCACGCGGGGGCCGGCCGAGCGACGCACCGCCCGGGCGATCCTCAGGTTCCGCAGCGCAGCAGGCCCTCGTCCTCCTTCGCGCGCAAAATCCGGAGCACGGCGTCGTCGACCAGCGTCCGGAACGGCGCGTCCGTGGCGGCGCGCGAGGCGATGGCGCGAGCCATCTGGATCGCAGGGCCGATCGTCTTCGAGATGATCATGTCCCCTCCGGCGTCCAGGAAGTCGAGGGCGCGTGTCGCAGGCGGAATGGCCGCCACGGCCGCGGCCGCCCCGAGATCGTCCGAGATGACCACGCCGGTGAAGTGCAGGTCGTGGCGCAGGAGCTGCCCGATGACGATCGGGGAGAACACGGCCAGCCGGGCGGGATCGATCCGCTCGTAGGTCGCCAGCGACACCATGACGAACGGCACGCCGGCCGTGATCGCGCCCGAGAAGGGCTCGAGATACGGATCCGAGAGGGTCGTGACCGTGTCGGTCACGGCGCCGGTGAAATCGGTGTTGCCCTGCACGCGGCCCAGCCCGGGGAAGTGCTTCACGGTGGTCGCCACGCCGGCCTGCGCCATGCCCCGGATGAACGCGAAGACGTGGCTACGGACCGTGGCGGGGTCGTGCCCGTACTCCCGCTGCAGCTGGCCGATCGGAGCGTTCTGTGCCTCCGTGCCGGCGGGCACGACGTCGGCGACCGGGGCGAAGTTCATGTTCACGCCCGCAGCGCGAAGCTGCAGCGCCCACCGCGCCGCGGCCACCTGCAGCGCTGCGGGTGACGTCGCGCCCTGCGAGAGCGCGCTCGGAATCGTCTCGAACCCGCTCCCGGCGAGCGCCTGGATCAGGCCGCCCTCCTGGTTGGCCGCCACGAGGAACCCCACGCCGGCCGTCGCCGGCTGCGTGGCCAGCGCCTGCAGCTGCCTCGAGACCGCGCCGATGGCGGAGGCCCCGGCCGATGACTGCGCCGTGAACCAGGCCGATCCGAAGTGCCAGGTGGCGATCGCCGAGCGTTCCGCCGCCCCCACGTTGTCGTCCGCGAGGCCCAGCATGAAGAGCTGTCCGATGCGCTGTGGCTCGGTCATGGACGCCAGGACCCGGACCGGGCAGGCGGCCGTCGTCGGAGCGGGTGTCGATGCGATCGACGTTGCCGTCGGCGAGGCGCCGGGTGAGGCGGCGGCCGATGGGGACGCCGAAGGCACGGCCGGCGAAGCGTGGGTGGACGGGCCGCCGGATGACGTCGCGGGCGGGATCGACGACGTCGGCACACCCGGTGGCGAGAGGGCCGGTGGGGTCGGTGGCGTGCCGAGACAGCCCGCGCAGGCGATCGCCACGAGGACGGCCAGAATCCGCGGGTGCCGGCTCGTCCGTCTGTCTCGATCCGGGATGGCACCGCCTCCTTCGGGGAAACCGGGACGCCGGCTCGAGAGCGTCGCACGTGCTTCACCGTGCACGCCGCCCGCGACACGCCGCCCGACGCGTCTTGCTCGCTGCGGATCCGGTCCTCGTCACCACTCTACGTCCCCGGCGGAATGCGGCCTCCGGCACGACTCCGCATCCCGGTCCTCGCTCGCCCCTCAGGCGGGCAAGGCCCCCGGTTCCGATGCCCCAAGGGCGTCGTCCACGCGCAGGTCGCTCGCAACGGGCGTGGCTCGCATCGCGACCTCGACGCGGCGCGGATCCGCCGGAGACACCACTGCCCGGTACTCGACCTCCACCGGTTCGCCGTCCCGCAGACGCAGCGTGGTCGTGGTGTGAAGCATCCCGGTCCGCTGCAGGATGGCCGACAGCCACGCGCGATCGCCGCCGGCCATCCGATACCGTCCCAGCCGCGACGCCAGCAACTGGTCACGCGTCACGCCGTGCAGCGCCGCCGCGGCCTCGTTCGCCTCGACGTACTGATCTCCGATCAGGGTGATTCGGGCCACGTCGGGACCGTCCCACCACGGCACGTCGGCGTACGGGCTCTGCTCTCCGTCGCGGTAGACCAGCAGCACCTCCGTGTGCGGCCCGAAACCCAGCAGCCGGCCGAGTGGCCGAACGACGGCGCGCGGGAAGACGACCCGCAGCCGGACGCCGAGCTCTTCGGCGAAGGTCGTCGCGTCGCGCGGCGCGAGCCGTGCGCACAGGTCTTCGACACGCCCGATGAAGGCGGCGTCCCAGCTCGGGAGGCAGATCGGCGCGAACCAGTCGGTTGCCACGTCGTCCGCGGGGACGGGCGCGACGTTGTAGCGCAGGAGGTCTCCATCACGCTCGGCGTGGAATGCCACGTCCAGTGGCTCGCCCCTGGCTCCGAGGAGGCGAATGGTGGAGTCGACGGTGCGCTCCTCGAACGCGATCCGCAGGAGCAGCGCGAGATCGTCCTGTGAGCCCGGCACGCCGAGGGTGCGGATATTGCGCTCCCTGAGCTCCGCAGGCGGGAGTCCGTACAGCGCGCCGCTCGCGTCGTCGGCCTCGACCAGGCGTCCGTCGGCGTCCGCCGTGCCGGACGCCACCCCGGGGCTGCTCCACCACCCCTCGGGGAGTCGCGACCTGCGCACGCGGCCGTCGCGGAACACGTACCACGTCTGTCCGTTCTCTCCGGCGAGCTCGCGACGATGCACGACGGCCCTCGGGTAGAGACCTCTCAGGTGCAGCTGGAGGCGCCGGATCGACGGCACGCCGAGTGCGTCCAGCGACAGCCCGACGAAGCGATGGAACAGCCGGTCGCTGCCGGGGAGCGTGACGAGCCGGACCGCCTCCGTGTTCCCGTCGACCGGCTGGTCGAACCGTGGAATGCGCCAACCACCGAGCGCGCGCCTGACGGCGGTCTCGACATCCGCGTCCTCCGGCGCGTCGGGCGACGTGACGAGGACGGCCTGCAGGCCCGGCGCCGGCACGTTCGCGATGGCGCGGTGGCGGAGACGCTGCACGGTGTCGTCGGGGCGGCGCATGGCGACCACGGCATCGTCGGTCCCGTTCCGCAGGAGCGCGGCCCACCGTCCCGGAAGCCCCGCTCGCTCATCGTCGGTGACCATGTCGTCGAGCCGGCGGCCCAGGAGCAGTTCGGCGGGACGACCGAGCCGTCGCTCGATCGCCGGGGAGGCGTCCACCACCACACGATCCGCGTCGAGGACGAGGGCGGCTGGCTCGCCGTACGTGACGACCGGCGCGGCGAGATCGAGGACATCGAACGTCTCGAACCGCAGGTCGGTGGCGAGATCGACGAAACGCGGATCGAGCCCCGGTCCTTCGGGTCGCTCCAGGAGGAACGTTCGCATGCGGTCGCGGTCCGGCCACAGGGCGACCGCCACGATCTCGAGCGTGGGCCCCCGCACGCGTCTCCCGATCAGCAGGGATCCGACATCACCGGTCGCGAGGAGCTGGTGCTGCTGCCGTCGAACCATGTCGAGGCCCTGCCCCTCGGTCCCCGGTTGGAACACGGCGCGCACGAGGCCGATCGCCCCGGTGGTCGTGACGGATCGAGCGGCGTCGTTCCCGCCCGCCTCTTCGGCGAGCTCGAAATGCTCGGGCTCCTCGAAGTCCACCAGTCCCTCGAGGGGACAGGAAGGTCCTCGCGGGGCCGGAACGTCCCTGCATGGAGTTGTCGATCGCGGTCATGTCCCGCCACGTCGAGAAGGCCGCGAACGTGAGCGTGTCGCCGTCGTCGCGCGTGCCGGTCGTGAACGACGCGAGGCCGTCGACCGCCATCGCCGCCGGTCTCACGGCCTCGCGCAGGAGCGAGGTGAAGCGCGGGGTGTCCGCGGGGGACAGGCTTCCGCGAAGGAGGCGCAGGATCATGCGGGGGCGCTGGACATGCGCGAATGCCTCGGCCATACAAGGGCGCGCCCGAATCGGACGCGGAATGAGTTCCCCGGCATTGTGTCCTGCTGCCGGTGCGGCGGGAAGTTACAGCTCCATCGCAGAGGGCTTGCCTCGCGGGCTCTTGCGCCACGAAGGCCGTACCATGCGGCCGATGGACGCGCCGCAGGGCAGCCGGGCCGCGCAGTATGCCGCCGAGTTCGAGGCGGCGCAGCACGACCTCATACGGGTCATCGAGTCGCTGAGCGACGAGCAGTGGCGGCTGGTGGGACGGAACTATCCGCAGCGGCTCAACAACGAGGACGAGCATCGAAGCGTTGGCGTCATCGCCCATCACGTGGCGATCACCACGCCGCGGACGCTCGACCGCATCGAACGCGTGCTCGACGGCCGGCCCCTGCCTCAGAGCGATTTTCAGGCTCTCAATGCCCGGCACGCGTCCGAATACGCCGACGTCTCGAGGGACGAGGTCCTGGCGCTGCTGCGCGCGCAGCAGGCCGAGGTCGCGGCGGCGGTGCGGGCCATCCCGGACGATCAGCTCGACGTGGCTCGCGACACGCCGGTCGGCCCGATGTCGATCGCGCAGCGACTCGACCGCGTGCTCGTCGGGCACATCCGGATGCATCTCGGTTCGATCGAGGCGGCGCTCGGCTGATCGCTGCAGGCCGGCGCCCGCATGGCTCAACGCCCGGGACGGCGGAGCTCTCGTTGCGTCAGGTCGGCCAGTCCGTACTCTCCCGAGCCCTGGAGGCCGGCGATGACGCCGTCCACGTCCGCCCGCGACCGGTTCTGGCTCAGCTTGAACTTCCCCTCGACGCGCGTGATTCGCACCTCGACGCCGACGATCGCGCGGAGCTGCCCGGCGATGTACGCACCGGGCGCGTCGTCCACCGACCATGGCTCCGGCCTTGCGCCCTCGTGCCTGTCCGTCAGCCGGCGCACGAGCGCCTCGACCCATGCGGCGTCGTCGTGGATCGCGAGCTCCCCGTACACGTGGGCCGTCACGTAGTTCCACGTCGGCACGACTCGCCCGTGCTCGCGCTTCGTCGCGTACCAGGCCGGCGACACGTAGGCGTCGGGGCCGCGGACGATCACGAGCGCATCGCCCTGGACCGGTTCGCGCCACTGGTCGTTGTTGCGGGCGACGTGCCCGACGAGCCGTGCCACGCCGTCCGGGCCGGGCTCGTCGTACAGCAGGGGGAGCATCGTCGCCATGAGGCCGTGCGCCGTCATCGTGATCAGGTCGGCCGCGCCCATCCGTGCCAGCAGTTCGTGCACGGCCGAATCGTCGGGATTGAAGTGGGCGGGGACGTACACGTGCCGGTCCTCGACGGGTGCGGTACCGGCCAGTATGCCCCAGGAGCAGCGTCGGCGTTACCGATGCCGCCGGCGCCGCGGTTGCCCGACCGTCTGCCGCCGTCGTCGGCCCCGGCAGGGGCCGACGCGAGCGACCGGCCCACCTTCCCGCGGTGTCCATCGGAACTGCAGGAACAACCCGAGGGGAATCGAAACGCCCGAAGGAACCGCTTCGTTTCGACGCGCCGGCCTCAGGCAACCGTGACGTAAATCTCGGCTGTCCGCGACCGCCGCTGGGCCGGGACCCGCGGCGGTCTCGCGACCACTCGGTGTCTCGATCACTGCCGATCCGGGATCACTCCCGAGCCGGTGTCGGCGTCGTCAGCCCCTTCGGGCAGGGATGACACTACCCGGTTCTGCCCGCGATCGCCAGCGAGTTGTCCACGAATTGCGTCGGTCGGCCGGCCCGTCGTCCACGAGGTTCTCGGCGATGTGGACGAACTGGGGATAAGTCCCCTTCCGTCCCCGAGTGGAGCCGTCGGGGGCGCCTGGTGGGAGCCGGTGAGCAGGACCGGAATGCGAAACCGGACCGGAAATGGCTAACCGGACCGGAAATGGCGAACCGGACCGGAAATGGCGAACCGGGGCCGCAGTGCCGCGGCCCCGGTTCTGCTGCGCCCCGAAACCCTGACGGGGCGAGTGGCGCCCATGCTGCACCGGCCACCGGAGTGGCGCCAGCACGACGGTGGTCCTGTGCACGAGCCCCGGAAGTCCCCCGCCGAATGGCCCGCGGGCGCGTCTCGGGCGTGCTTGACCTTCGAGTGACTCGAAGGTGTACGGTCCGGGAGTGAACGTCTCGGAACTCGCGCACGAGGCAGGCATCGCGGCCTCTGCGGTCCGCTGGTACGAGGAGGCCGGCGTACTGCCTGCCCCGCGCCGTCGGCCAAACGGGTACCGGGAGTACGGCAGTGGCGATCTGGCCCGGTTGCGCCTCGTGGTCGCCTTGCGGCGCCTCGGGCTCGCCCCGGCCGACGCCGGGCGCCTCGCCGGCCTGTGCCTGGACGGCGGAGCGGCCGACATGGCACTGGCTCCATTCCTTGCGCGTCAGCGAGCCGCCATCGACCGGCAGCGCGCCGAGCTCGATCGCCTGGATGCCGAGCTCATGGATCTTGGCAACACCATCGTGGCCGCGGGTCGCGCGGCCGCGACGAAGGAGGACACGATGACCGACCAGCCCATCCGGGTGCTCTTCGTGTGCACGGGCAACTCCGCGCGAAGCCAGATGGCGGAGGCCATGCTGACGGCCTACGGGCACGGCGAGTTCGAGGCCTTCTCGGCCGGAACCGAGCCCAGGGGCGTCAATCCATTCGCCGTCCAGGTCCTGGCCGAGATGGGGATCGACTGGTCAGCTGCGCGCGCGAAGTCGGTGACGGAGTTCATCGGCCAGCCGTTCGACTACGTGATCACGGTCTGCGATCGTGCGCGGCAGGCGTGTCCGGTGTTCCCCGGGCAGCACAACAGCCTCCACTGGGGCCTCGACGACCCGGCGGAGGTCGAAGGCAGCGACGCGCACAAGCTTGCGGCGTTCCGGCGCACCCAGACGGAGCTCGGGGCCCGGCTGCGCCCCTTCATCGAGCTGGCCCGGCGTGCCCGGCGCGAGACGGCCGCCGTCTGACTACTGCTCCGCCTGGCGTCGGGCGCCGACCAGGTGGAGCTCGACGTCCGGGAGCCGTTCCATCAGGCGGCTCTCGAGGGGCCGCTCAAGGACGCGACCGACGAGCGACCTGTCGTGGTACGGCAGCACGATGTGCGTGACACGGCGAGAACGCGCCACCTGCTCCACGCCCGACGCCACGTCCTTCGCCTCCACGCGCACCACGTCCGCGCCGAGGTCCACGGCGTCGTCGATGACCGCCTGCAGATCGCGTGCCCGGTCGAAGGTCCGGCGCTCGGACTCCGGCGTGTCCACGACGAGCGCGACGAACGCGGCGTGGAGCGCGCCCGCGAGCTGGGCACCGCGGCGCACGGCCCGCAGCGACGCCGGGCTTCCGTCGATGACCACGAGCACCCGCTCGGTGACCAGCGTTAGCTGTCCGCCCGCGGTGCTGCCCTCGAGCTGGCCCTCCACGCGACGGGCGACGGCGCGCAGCGCGAGCTCCCGCAGCGCGGTGAGATTGCCCTCGGTGAAGAACTTCTCGAGCGCGATCTCCGTCCGCTCCGGTGGGTACACGTTGCCGTGCTTCATGCGCTGGCGGAGGGCGTGCGGGCTCATGTCCACCAGCTCGATCTCGTCGGCCCCCAGGAGGACGTCGTCGGGGAGTCGCTCGTTCACGGGGGCGCCGGTGATGGTGGCGACGGCGTCGGCGAGGCCCTCGAGGTGCTGCACGTTCATCGTGCTCACCACGTGGATGCCCGCGTCGCGGATGACCTCCACGTCCTCCCAGCGCTTGGCACGTGCCGAGCCGGGAACGTTGGTATGTGCGAGCTCGTCGACCAGTGCGACCGTGGGCCTGCGCGCGAGCACCGCGTCGGTGTCCATCTCCTCGACGACGACGCCGCGGTATTCGATGCGGCGGCGCCGCACGAGCTCGAGGCCGTCGAGCAGCTCGACCGTGTGGGCCCGCCCGTGCGGCTCGACGAAACCGGCCACGAGGTCCGTCCCGCGAGCCAGTCTGCGGTGACCCTCCTCCAGCATCCGGAACGTCTTGCCCACGCCCGGGGCCATCCCGAGATAGATCCGCAGGCGTCCCCGGCTGCCGCCGCCCTCGTCGCGCAGGCGTGCCAGCATCTCGTCGGCGGTCGGGCGGACGTCGAATGCGTCGCGCTCGAGATCCACGCTCATGGCCGGCCGCGGCCCGTGTCGCCGGCGTTCATCTGAGCAACCCGTCGAGCGCGAGGTTGACCTCGAGCACGTTGACCGCGGGCTCGCCCAGGAACCCGAGGAGAGGCTGTGTCGTGTACCGCGCGATGACCGCGCTGACTGCGGCGGGCGTCATCGAGCGGGCCGTGGCGATGCGCTCCACCTGGTACGCGGCCGCCGCCGGGCTGATCTGCGGGTCCAGCCCCGATGCCGAGCCGGTCACGAGGTCGACGGGCACGGGTCCGTCACCGTTCGCCTTCCGGAGGGCGTCGACCCGCGCGGTCACCGCGTCGATGAGGGTCTTGCTGGTGGGGCCGAGGTTCGAGCCCCCCGAGTTGCTGGCGTCGTAGCCCGCCGGGTTGGACGGCGTCACGCCGGCGTAGGACGGCCGCCCCCACAGGTACCCGGGGCCGGAGAACGCCTGGCCGATCAGCGACGAGCCCACGGTCTTTCCATCGACCACGATCATCGACCCGTTCGCCTGGGACGGGAACGCGACCTGTGCGACCGCGGTCACGACCGCAGGATAGATGACGCCGGTGATCACGGTCATCGCCACCAGGAGGAGGATGGCCGGCGCCAGGCGCTGCCGCAGGAAGCGTGTCATCGAGGTCATCCCTTCAGGCCAGGTGGAGCGCCGTCACGACGAGGTCGACCGCCTTGATGCCGATGAACGGTGTGACGATCCCGCCGAGGCCGTAGATCAGCAGGTTGCGCTGGAGGAGGACGCTCGCCGGCGCGGGCCGGAAGGAGACGCCCCGCAGCGCCAGTGGGACCAGGGCGATGATGATCAGCGCGTTGAAGATGACGGCGGACAGGATCGCGCTCTGCGGGGTGTGGAGGCCCATGACGTTGAGCGCGTTCAGCTGCGGGTAGACGCTGGCGAACATGGCCGGCACGATCGCGAAGTACTTCGCGACGTCGTTGGCGATCGAGAACGTCGTGATCGAGCCACGCGTGATCAGGAGCTGCTTGCCGATCGCGATGACCTCGAGGAGCTTGGTCGGGTCCGAGTCGAGGTCGACCATGTTGGCCGCCTCCTTGCACGCCGACGTGCCGCTGTTCATGGCCAGCCCGACGTCCGCCTGGGCGACCGCCGGCGCGTCGTTCGTGCCGTCGCCCGTCATGGCCACGAGGTGGCCCTCGGCCTGCTGGGCGCGGATGAAGGCGATCTTGTCCTCGGGCCTGGCCTCGGCGATGAAGTCGTCGACGCCGGCCTCGGCCGCGATGGTCTTCGCCGTGCGCGGGTTGTCGCCCGTGATCATCACGGTCCGGATGCCCATGCGGCGGAACTGCTCGAACCGTTCGACGAGGCCCTCCTTGACGGTGTCCTTGAGCTCGATCACGCCCAGCACCCGGCCGTCGACGCGGATCGCCAGGGGCGTCGCGCCGCGGTCCGCCACCTCGTCGCTGGCCGCGAGGATCTCCGGAGGCATCGCGCCGTCCAGGCCGGCGCCGATCGCGTCGACGGCCCCCTTCAGCACGAGCCCCCCTTCCGACGTCCGGACCCCGCTCGTGCGGGTCTCGGCCCGGAAGGGAATCTCCTCGGCGATCGTCGCGGCGAGCGCCGCGAAACCGGCCTCGTCGCCCTCGCCCGCGGGGTACCCGAGCGCGGCCAGGCGCTTCCGCGCCAGCTCGACCACGGAACGGCCCTCGGGCGTCTCGTCCCGGATCGACGACACCAGCGCGGCCCGGACGGCGTCCACCTCGGGAACGCCGGGGGCGGGCGTGATCGACGCCGCGAGCCGGTTGCCGTAGGTGATCGTGCCGGTCTTGTCGAGCAGGATCACGTCGACGTCCCCCGACGCCTCGACCGCACGACCGCTCATGGCCAGCACGTTGAAGCGCGCGACACGGTCCATGCCCGCGATGCCGATGGCGGACAGCAGCCCGCCGATGGTGGTCGGGATCAGGCAGACGAGCAGCGCGACGAGGGCAACCGTGCTCACGGTCGTGCCGGCATAGAGCCCGAACGGCCGCAGGGTCACGGCCGCCATGAGGAAGATGATCGAGAGGCCGGACAGCAGGATCGCCAGGGCGATCTCGTTGGGGGTCCGCTGGCGCTTCGCGCCCTCCACGAGCGCGATCATGCGATCGAGGAACGTCTCCCCGGGGTTGGTGGTGACGCGGATGACGAGCCGGTCGCTCGTGAGCGTCGTGCCGCCGGTGACCGAGCTCCGGATGTCGGTCCCGGGCTCCTTGAGCACCGGCGCGGACTCGCCGGTGATGGCCGCCTCGTTGACGTACCCGATGCCCTCGATGACGTCCCCGTCGCCGGCGATCGTCTCGCCCTCCGAAACCACGATGACGTCGCCACGGCGGAGCTCGGACGACCCGACGTCCTCCAGCGAGCCGTCGGGGCGTCGCCGATGGGCCATGGTCTCGGAGCGCGTCCGGCGCAGGGTTGCCGCCTGGGCCCTGCCCCGCGCCTCGGCCACCGCCTCCGCGTACGTCGCGAAGAGGACGGTGAACCACAGCCAGACGGCGATCTGCAGCTGGAACCCGAAGCCGGAGGGCCCGCGAACGGGCTGGATGCCGGTGACGTTCGCGAGCCAGGTGATGGTCACGAGGAATGCCGTGATCTCGACCACGAACATGACCGGGTTCCTGATGAGCAGCCGTGGGTCGAGCTTGCGGACCGCCTGTGGCAGCGCGGCGCGGAGCTGTTCAGGGTTCAGGATGCCGCGCGGCTTCGGCGGCTCACCGGTGGGCTTGGCCCCGCCGAGCGTGACGAAGCGCTGGAAGCGCCGGGTGCCGCGGCGCAGGTCGATGGACATGAGAGAGCGGGTGAGGGCCATGGCGCTAGAAGACCTTTCCCGCGTTCTGGAGAAGCTGCTCGACGATCGGCCCCAGTGCCAGCGCGGGGAAGAACGTCAGTGCCCCGACGATGAGGACGACACCGATGAGCAGCACGCTCCAGAGGACGCCGGTGGTGGGGAACGTCCCGAGCGAGGGCGCCACGCGCCGCTTGGCCGCCATCGAGCCCGCCAGGGCAAGGATGGGCACGATCATGCCGTATCGGCCGATGAGCATGGCCAGGGCGCCGGTGACGTTGTAGAAGGGCGTGTTGCCGGCAAGCCCGGCGAACGCGGACCCGTTGTTGCCGGTCTGGCTCGAGAAGGCGTAGAGGATCTCGCTGAAGCCGTGCGGCCCGGCGTTGAGCGGCCCGGCGAGCCCCATCGACGTCACGGTGCCCAGGGCCGTGAACCCCAGGATGCTCGCCCCGAGCACGAGCGCCGTGATCATCGCCATCTTGATCTCGAAGGCCTCGACCTTCTTGCCGAGGTACTCGGGCGTGCGGCCCACCATGAGCCCCGCGATGAAGACGGCGAGGATCGCCCCGATGGTGAGCATGCCGTACATGCCGGCGCCGATGCCGCCAGGCGTGATCTCGCCGAGCTCGATGTTGAAGAGGGGCACGAGGCCGGCGATCGGCTGCGCGCTGTCATGCCACATGGTGATCGCGCCGGTGCTGGTGCCGGTCGTCACAGCCATGAACAGGGCGCTGACGCCCGCGCCGAAGCGGGTCTCCTTGCCCTCCATGTTGCCCAGGGCCTGCGAGACGCTCGCCGGGAACAGTGGGTTGCCTGCCGTCTCGACGTGCATCGCGAGGACCGCGCCGGCCAGCAGGATGACGGCCATCGCGCCGAAGATCGTCCAGCCCTGGCGCTGGTTGCCCGCGTACCGGCCGAACGTGTAGGTCAGGGAAAACGCGGTAAGCAGGATGGCGAACATCTCGAGCCAGTTCGTGAGCCCGGTCGGGTTCTCGAACGGGTGGGACGAGTTCGCGTTGAAGAAGCCTCCCCCGTTGTTGCCCATCTCCTTGATCCATTCCTGGCTGGCGACGGGCCCGATGGCGATCGTCTGGATGCCGCCCTGGAGCGTGTGCACGGCCTGCGAGGGCTCCCAGGTCTGCGGCACGCCCTGCCACACCAGCACGAGGGCGCCGACGATCGACACGGGGAGCAGGACGTAGAGGATCCCGCGCGTGAGGTCCACCCAGTAGTTGCCGAGCGTCTTCGCGCTGCGTCGCGCGAGCCCGCGGAAGAGCGCGATCGCAACGGCCATGCCGGTCGCGGCGGACGTGAAGTTGCGCACGGCGAGCATGGCGGCCTGCGTGAGGTACGTGGCCCCGCTCTCGCCCGAGTAGTTCTGCCAGTTCGTGTTGGTCTCGAAGCTGACGGACGTGTTGAACGCGAGATCGGGCGATTGCGCCGGGATGCCGCCCTGGTTGAAGGGCAGCACGTTCTGGAGGCGCAGCATCACGTATCCCGCCACGATCGCAACGACGGCGAAGACGAGGACGGCGACGGCATACCCCTTCCAGTCCATCTCGTCGGCCTCGTCGATGCCGCAGACGCGATAGACCGCCCGCTCGATGGGGCGCAGGACGGGGCTCAGGAAGACCCGTTCGCCCTCCATCACGCGGTAGATGTAGGTGCCCAGCAACGGCGTGGCGATCAGGACGGCGAGCGCCAGGGTCGCCAGCGTCAGGAAGTCGGCGGCCGGCACGCTCAGAAGTCCTCGGGGCGCAGCAGCGCCCACAGGAGGTAGACGAACACGAAGACCGTGGCGACGGCCGCGACGACGTCGAGCCAGTTCATCCGCGCACCCGGTCGCACAGGGCCAGGTAGAGGGAGAAGGCGATGGCGCAGCCGATCCCGATGAGCAGGATCTGCAGGTCGCTCATGGATGCTGTGGCGAGTCCTCCGTGCTGAGCAGCCGCTCGATCGTCTCCACGAGGGTGTCGAGCGGAAATGGCTTGGGCAGGTACCCGGCCACGGCGAATTCGGCAAGTTGTCCGCGTCGCACCGTCGTGGCGCTCGCAACGACGACGGGCGGCGAGCCGGCCGCCTCGAAGGCCGGTCCGCGCAGCAGATCCCACCCGGTGTCGCCCGGCAGGTTGATGTCGAGCACGACGAGATCGGGCCGGTCGCCGGCCTCGAGCGAACGTACGGCCTCCTCGGCCGATGCGGCCTCCTCGACGCGGTACCCCCGGGAGCGCAGGTGGCGCGCCAGGATCTGCCGGAGGCTCTCGTCGTCCTCGACGATGAGCAGAGCGGGCTGGTCGTCAGTCATCGGCGATCCGCTCGACGCGCATGTCGGCGCCACCTTCGTCGGACGTCCAGATCGGCACGATCCGCACCCCAGCCTCCAGGGCGAGCGCCCGGGCCGTTTCGATCAGCTGCTCCCCGAACTGGAGACCGCCGAGCGAGACACGCGGCGCGCCACCCGAGGCCACCATGGCGATCGCGCTGCGGACCAGCCCCAGCTCGTGGTCGAGCGTGGGGATGGCCGGATCGACCGGGCGCTTGACGATCTCCATGTCGCCGAGCCTGCCAGCCCGCTCCAAGAGGGAACGGGGCCGGGAGCCTCGGCGGGCCCTTAAGTCCGCCTCAAGTCGCCGGCGAGGCGGCCTCCGGCCGGCGCGGCGCCGGCCTCACGTCGCCGGCGAGTCGACCGCCGGCCGGCGCGCACTCACCTCGGCGTCATGTCGGCGAGGGCGAGTCGCCGTGCGGCCCTGGGGCATCGGGGCCGCTGCGCTCCCGGATGCGATATCCGACTCCCGGCTCGGTGACGATGAGGTCGCGCAGGGCGCCGCCCGGGTCCGCGGCCGCGAGCTTGCGCCTGAGCTGGCTGACGTGGACGTAGACGTAGCTGTCCTCGCCCCGGTAGGCCTCGCCCCAGACCTCGCGCAACAGCCGACCCTTCGGCACCAGCCGGCCATCGTGGCTCAGCAGGACGCGCAGGATCTCGAACTCGATCGGCGTCAGCTCGACGCGCCGGTCGCCGACGCGGACGTCGTGGCGCGCCACGTCGAGCACGAGCGGCCCGACGGCGATCCGCCCGCCCTGGTCCGCGCCCGGGCCGGCGGCGTGGCGCAGCGCGACCTGGAGGCGGGCATTGAGCTCGTCGACGCCGAATGGCTTCGTGACATAGTCGTCCGCGCCGCGCTCGAGGGCCTCCACCTTCTCGCGCTCGGCGTAGCGGCCCGAGAGGATCACGATCGGGGTCGTCGAATCGCGCCGGATGCGCCGGATGACCTGCAGGCCGTCGACGTCCGGCAGACCGAGGTCGAGCAGCACGACATCGGGCCGGCGGGCCTCCCAGCGCCGCATCGCGGACGCGCCGTCGGCCGCCTCCTCGACCCGGTAGCCGCGCCGGGTCAACTCACGGACCAGGACCGCCCGGGTCTCCGCGTCGTCCTCGACCACGAGCACGAGGGGTCCCGGGCCGGTCGCCGCATGCCGTGCGGTGTTCCTTGCCGCGCTCATGCGTGGGGCCCCGCGACGAGATCCGCCGGAACGGCAGCCATCGGAAGGTCGAGGTCGACGGCCAGGCCGCCGAGCCGGCTGGGCCGCGCGCTCACCCGGCCGCCCGTGGCGTCGATCAATCCGCGCACCACGGCAAGGCCGATGCCGGTGCCCGACCTCGAGGCGTGACCACGACCGGGGACGCGGTAGAACTTGTCGAAGAGCCGCCCCAGGGCGTCCGCGGGCACACCGCCGCCGGCGTCCTCTACCGTCAACCGGACGTACCCCTCGCCGGGCAGTTCGCGCGCGGTGATCTCGAGCGGGGTGCCCGGCGGCGTGTACTTGATGGCGTTGTCGACGATGTTGACCAGCGCATCGTCGAGGAAGACGGGGTCCACGTGGACCGGCGGGGCCGCGAGGTCGACCCGTAGCGGGCGCCCCGCCAGCCGCGCCCGGAGGCGGTCGATCGTCCGCCCTGCCACGTCGTCCAGCTCGAAGACGTCGCGCTCGGCACGCAGGGCGCCGGCCTCGATCCGGCTGAGATCGAGCAGGTTCGTGACAAGGCGGTTGAGGTACTCGACCTCCCGGTCGATCGCGTCGGCGCTCTCCTGCTGATCGGACGTGCTGAGTCCGGTCCCCGGCCGCAGCGTGCCGGCCGCAGCGCGGATCGTCGCAAGCGGGGTCCGAAGGTCGTGCGACACCGACTGGAGCAGCGCCGACTTCAGCGCGTCGCTCTGGCGGGCGATCTCGGCGGCCTGCGCCTCGGCGGCCAGGCGGTCGTGTGCCAGGGCCTGTCCGACCTGGTCGGCTGCAGCGGACAGCAGCCGGGTCGCGGGCCGATCGGGCTCGCCGCGCCCGCGGTCGCGAAGCGCCCAGATCGAGCCGAGCATCGTGGTGCCGGCAGCGATGCGGACGCGGTATGACTCGCTGCTCGTCGGTGGCTGCCTTGCGCCAGCCTGGTGCACGAGCACCCACTGCGCGGGCTCATCCCCCGGCATGCGCCGCAGGACCCTGTGGCGGCCGGATACGGGCGCCGGCCCCGCGCCACCCGTGTCGGCGGCGACGCGCTCGCTCGCGTCGTCGGAGCCGAGGGCGATCCAGACCCGTTCCATGGTCGTCTCCGCCAGCAGCACCCGCGCGATCGTCGGAAGCAGGGCAGGCGTGGATGTCCTGTTGGCGAGCTCCCGGCTGATGCCGAACAGCGCCCTGGCCTCGCGCTCTCGCGCCGAGGCGTCCTCCGCGCGCGACCGCTGGAGGGCAGCGAGCTGGCCCACGACGACGCCCACGAACAGCAGCAGGATCAGGCTCAGCCACTCGGACGGGTCGCGGACGGTGAACGTGTACAGCGGCTGGACGAAGAAGAAGTCGTACAGCAGGAACGAGGCAACGGACGAGACGATGGCGCCCGGAGTCCCGGCAACGATCGCCGTGGCCACCACGGCCGTCAGGTACACGACCGAGGCGTTCGAGAGGTGAAGAAAACGCTCCAGCAGCGCCACGCCGAGCGTGGCCGTCGCGAGCGACGGGATCGCGACGGCCAGGAGCAGGCCGGCCCGGCGGGCACGCAATCGACGCATCACGAGATCGTAGTCCCGGCCGATCCGGGACGGGCGGCAGGTGCGACCGGGTCCGGGGTTGCCGGCGGGAACGCCGACGACGGCCGTCGAGAATTCGAGTCCCTTGTGACACTCGCTCGGTTGCCCATTGTGGGCCGCCGGTCAGTGACTGTCGCTGGCCCGCTCGAAGCGGTACTGGTTCACGTCGGTCACCGGCTCGTACCCGATCGACTGGTAGATCCGGTTGGAAGTCCGGTTGGCCAGGTCGTCCGCCGAGCCGCCGATGCCGCGATGGTCGGAGGCGAACATGGTGCTGGTCTGCGACGCGGTCGGGATCGGCTGCCCCCACCGCCGTCGGTTCAGCCCGACTGGCCCGTCCCAAACTGCCTGTCCCCGGCGTCGCCCAGGCCGGGGAGGATGTAACCGCGCTCGTTGAGCTGCCGGTCCACGGCGGCGCAGTGGATCTCCACGTCCGGGTGGGCGCGCGTGACGGCGCGGATGCCCTCCGGCGCGGCGATCAGGTTCAGGAGCTTGATCCGCACCGCCCCCCAGCGCTTGAGGACCTCGATGGCGGCCGTGGCGGAGCCACCCGTGGCGAGCATGGGGTCCAGGATCAGGCACAGGTCGACGGTCGCCGAGTCGGGGAGCTTGTTGTAGTACTCGACGGGCCGCAGCGTCCGCTCGTCGCGGAAGAGCCCCAGGTGCCAGACCTGGGCGGTGGGCATGAGCTCGAGCATCGCATCGACCATGCCCAGGCCGGCGCGCAGGATCGGGACGAGGCCGATCCGGTCGGCCAGCTCGGCCCCGACCATCTCCTCCATCGGCGTCGTGACCGGGAGCGCGCGCAGCCGGGCGTCCGCCAGTGCCTCGTAGCCCAGGAGCCAGCTGATCTCCCGGACCAGCTCGCGGAACTTCTTGGGTTCGGTGCGGACGTCGCGCAGCAGCGCGAGCTTGTGCATGATCGCGGGATGGTGCGAGACGTGGACGGTGGAGGGGAGCCAGGCGAGATCGTCGGCGCTCGGGGGGAGATCGGGATCGGCCACGCGATGCTCCTTGCAGGTCGCGGGTGGGTCGCCGCCGATCCTAGCATCCGGCGAGGGCGGCGGCAGACCCGGCGGAGGCCATGGCGGCTCACCCGGGTCGATCGCCGGGTCCGGCCGGGCAGCAGCGTCGCCCGGCGGACGCGCTACCATCAGCCCATGCCCGACCGCCGAACCAGTCCGGCGACGCTCGCTCCCGGGCGCCCCGCGCCGTCCCAGCCTGCACTCCCACACGCAGGGCGCGCGCCCGCTCAGCCCACCGTGGCGCTGCGCGACCGGGCCCCGCAGGCGAGGCCGAAGGCCACGCGGTCCGTCCGCCCCACGGTTGCCCCCGTGCTCGTCGAGGTCCGCAGGGGAGGGATCGTCGAGAGCCGCCATCGCGGCCACGTCGTCCAGGTCGGGCTGGACGGGTCGATCGAGCATGCGATCGGCGATCCGTCGGTCGTCGTCGCCCTTCGTTCGGCTGCCAAGCCGCTCGGCCTCGTCGCGTTCGTCGAGGCAGGCGTCGCCGATGCGCTCGCGCTTTCCCAGGCCGAGCTGGCCGTGCTCGCCGCCTCGCATTCCGGCGAGGACGTCCACGTGCGGACGATCCAGGCGATCCTCCGGCGCGCCGGGATCAGCCAGACGCTGCTTGCCTGCGGAACGGAGAACGCCCCGCTCGACCCCGTCACGGCCCAGCGGCTTGCAGGGGACGGCGAGCGGCCGGGCGCGATCCGTCACCAGTGCTCCGGCCAGCACGTGTCGTTCCTGCTCTTTGCCAAGCACGCCGGCTGGTCGCTCGAGGACTACTGGAAGCCCGAGCATCCCACGCAGGTGGCGTTCCGGGAGGCCCTCGCCAGGGTCCTCGGCATGAAGGCGGGGCAACTCGTGACGTCCGTGGACGCGTGCGGGATCCTGACCTACCACGTGCCGCTGGTCGAGGTCGCCCGGGCATACCGGCGGCTGGCAGATCCGGCCGGATCGGCGACGGACGCCACGGGACGCAGCCTGGTGCCTGCGCTCACGCGGATCCGCGACGCCATGATCGCGGCCCCGGACCTCGTTGCCGGCACGCACGACCGCTTCGACACGGCCCTGATGCGAACGCTGCCGGGACGGGCATGCGCCAAGGGCGGAGCCGAGGGCCTGCAGGCGATCTCCCTGTTGCCGCCCACCACGAAGGGCGCAGGATCCGTCGTGGGGGGCCTGGCCGTCAAGATCGACGACGGCGACGGCAAGGGACGTGCGCGTCCCGCGGCCAGCGTCGAGGCCCTCCGGCAGATGGGTGTGCTCGGCGAGCCCGAGCTGCGACGGCTGGCGCCGTATCACCGGCCGCGGCTCCTGGACCCGCGAGGCGGCGTGGCCGGTGAGGTCGTTCCGGTGTTCGATCTGGCACCGCTGTCCGAGCTGCGCTGAACGACGCATTCCCGTGCAGGACGTCCCCGATCCGTACCGTGTGCTCGGCGTACGCCGGGGCGCAACGCTCGCCGAGATCAAGTCCGCGCATCGGCGCCTTGCCAAGTCCCACCATCCCGATGCGGGTGGCGATGGGGTGCGGTTCCTCGCCATCCAGGCCGCCTACCAATTGTTGGCCGATCCCGTTCAGCGGCGGCGATGGGATGTCACTCATGGGCCCGGGCCGATGGGCGCGGAGGATGCGTACGACCGCGGACCCGGCGGACCGCGCCGGCGACCGTCGACCACGAGGGACCATCGGCCGGCTCCGCCGCGCGGGCGGCGCGCGGCGCAGGCCGGTGATGCCGCGGGCTCGGGCCGGCCGGATGCGGACGAGGCGGCGCAGGGCCGCGATCCATCGCAATCGAGCTGGACCTGGTCGGCGGCGGGCGTCCCCTGGTGGCAGGAAGGAGCGAGCCGGCGGGCCCGGCGGCCGGGAGGGCGGACCGGGGCTGCGTCCGGTTCGGTGCCCGGTGACCACGGGCCGGCGCGGTCCGCCGGGCCAGACGGGGCAACGGATCCACGCGCCGGAGCCCGGGACGAGCACGCCGGGCGCCGGGGCGGCGTTCCCGCCGGCGACGACGGGTCCGCCCCGACGGGCCCGGGCGAGGAGAGGCGGAGCGCGCGCCGGCCCGGCCGGCGACCGGTGGACGAGGCCCCGTCGTCCGGGTCCGCTTCGGCTCCGGACCGCGCTTCGCGGCCGCGAGCCGGCGATCGACCCGAGGCCCCGACCGCCGGGCCGGCCCCGGGGATCCCCCGCCCGGACCCGGGCATGGACGTGTACGCACGGTCGAGTGGTGCCGCATGGTCGGCGGCATCGCGCGCCTATTTCCGCCGCGTAGCTGCCGAGATCCCGCGAGGCGCGCGGATGGGTCACAGCTCGTGGACCGGTCGGGTGGGCTGGGAGCCGCCGGCCGAGGAGATCGCACGGGCCGCGGCCGAACGGCCGGGTCGCCGTCGCGGCCGTCCGACGCGACGCACCGTCGCCCCGTCGCCCGGGTCTTCGCGGGCGGGCACGACCGCCGCAGGATCCGTCCCGTCGCCGGCACGGACCGCAGCTCCCGCGGGGGCCGGCGATTCCCCGGCCGGGGCCGCCGATCCGGCGGCCGGCCCGGGCGCCACCGCGCGAGAGGCCGGCGGTCACACGCCCGGGAGCCGCGGCTCTCCGCCGACGGGCGCGAGTTCCCCGGGCGGCCGGACCGGCTCACCGGGCGCTGCCCGGACGCCCGCTGGAGAGATGACCGGCCGCGCCCCCGCGTCCAGCAGCGTCACCGGGACCGGCCCGGCGCGTGGAAACGTGAATCGCGCATCATCAGGGACTGCTTCCGATCACGCAGGCCCCGGCGGCGCCCCTGCCGGTGCCGCCGTCGCGGGCCCGTCCAGCGCCCCGGGCTCGCCGTTGCGCCGCCTGGCGGCGCGGGTCGCCCGCGTCATCCAGGGGTAGGTGGCCGGCTCCGGGGACAGCTCCCGGGCCCGGGACGGCGTCCCGTTGCTCAATTCCGACCGCGCAGGTAAGATTTCGCCGCGCACCCGCGGCGAACGGTCCGCGGGCGTCCTGGAGGCGCATCGGAGTGATCAACGGCCTGCTCATCGGGCTGCGCGAGGGCGTCGAGGCGTCGCTCGTCGTCGGCATCGTCGTCGCCTACCTGGTGAGGACCGGCAACCGCGAGCACCTGCCCAAGGTGTGGGCCGGAACCATCGCGGCGATCGCGGCGGCCGTGCTCCTCGGGCTCGCCCTCTACATCACCGTGGGGGAGCTCGGCACGCCCTACGAGCAGATCTTCGAGGGCACCACGATGCTCCTCGCGACGGGCATCGTGACCTGGATGCTGTTCTGGATGCGCGGCCAGGCTCGTGCCATGCGCGGTCACCTGGAGGCGCAGCTGGCGCGCGCGCTGGGCTCGGGCGGCGCGTGGGGGCTCGCCGTGCTCGCGTTCACGTCGGTGATCCGCGAGGGGATCGAGTGCTCGCTGTTCGTCTTCGGGCAGATCACCGCCGTCACCGGTGCCCAGGGCGCCGAGGGCGCGCAGGGTGTCCTCGTCGGTACGCTCATCGGCCTCGTGATCGCAGCGGGCATCGGCTATGCGATCTACCGTGGCAGCCGCCGCATCGACCTGCGAGCCTTCTTCACGTGGACCGGTATCGCCCTCGTGTTCGTCGCCGCCGGCCTCGTCTCGCGAGCCGTCCACGAGTTCGTCGAGGTCGGGGTGATCCGCGTGGGAACCCAGTCCGCCTTCAACGTGAGCGGCGTGCTGTCGCAGGACCAGGGCCTCGGTTCGCTCCTGCGTGCGATCTTCGGGTACAGCTCGCAGCCGGAGGTCGTGACGCTCGTCGTGTACCTGGCCTATGTCGTTGCCGTCATCGCCCTGTATGTCGCGCCGCAGCGGCCGGCCGGGCCGACGCCCTCCCGTGCCTCGTGACGGGCGAGCCGTAGGCGCCACGCGGTAACGGCCGCGCGACAACCCGGTCGCGCCGCAACGGCCACGCGGCCACGCGGTCCGGAGCAGGGCGCAGGCTCGCGGACCGGAGCGGGGCGCAGGCTCGCGGCCCGGCACGAGCGACCATCTGACTTCGGCAGCGACCCGGACCGCGCCGGCGGTACCATCGGCCGGTGACCGTACGCTGCCGGATCGCCCCGAGCCCGACGGGGCCGCTCCACATCGGAACCGCGCGCACCGCGCTGTACAACTTCCTGTTCGCTCGCCACCTCGGCGGCACGTTCGTGCTCCGCCTGGAGGACACGGACGTCGCGCGCTCGACCGTCGCCTACGAGCGCGACATCCTCGAGGGGCTGCACTGGCTCGGCATCGACTGGGACGAGGGCCCCGAGGTCGCCGGACAGCCGGCACGAGGACCGTACGCGCCGTACCGCCAGATGGAGCGGCTTCCGCTCTACCGGGCCGCGGTCGACCGGCTCCTGGGGCAGGACCTTGCGTACCCGTGCTACTGCACCCGCGAGGAACTGGACGCCGACCGCGCCGCTCAGGAGGCCGCTCACCAGGCGCCCCGCTATGTCGGTCGCTGCGCACACCTCACGCCTGGGCAGCGCCGTGCGTTCGAGGCCGAGGGGCGGCGGCCGGTCATCCGGTTCCGGCTGCCTCCAGGAGTCGTGGCGTTCGACGACCTGGTGCGCGGGCGCGTCGAGATCGACACGGACGCGCTCGGCGGCGACCTCGTGATCGTGCGGTCGGACGGCACCCCCCTCTACCACTTCACCGTGGTCGTGGACGACGCGGAGATGGCGATCACGCACGTCATCCGGGGCGAGGACCACCTGTCGAACACGCCGAAGCACGTCCTGCTGTTCCGAGCCCTCGGCGCCGACGTGCCCGTCTTCGCCCACCTGCCGCTGATCCTCAATCCGGATCGGTCGAAGATGAGCAAGCGCAAGTCGCAGACGGCGGTGGCGGACTACCGCGCGCAGGGGTTCGTCCCCGAGGCGATGGTCAACTACCTGGCCCTGCTCGGCTGGGCGAGTGGCACCGAGGAGGAGATCTTCTCGCTGGACGAGCTGGTCGACCGGTTCGACCTGGCCCGCGTGCACTCCGGCGGCGCGGTCTTCGATCGCGAGCGCCTGGAGTGGCTGAACGGCCAGTGGCTTCGCCGCCTGGACGGCGGCGAGCTGGCCGAGCGCCTCGTCCCGTTCCTTGCCGCCGACCTCGCCATCCGGCAGGCAAGCGGCTCGCGCATCGTCCGTCAGCCGACCACGGAGGAGATCCTGCCGCTTGTCCCGCTCGTCCGGGAGCGGCTGCCGGTCCTGAGCGCAGTGGGCGACCTGGTCGACTTCGTCTTCCTGGACCCGATCCCGGTCGACGCCGGGCAGCTCGTCCCCCGTCGGTGGGACGCCGACACGGCGATCGCGGGTCTCGAGGCGGCCCGGGCGGTGATCGAGGCGCAGGGGCGGGTGAGCTTCGAGGCCGATGAACTGGAGGGACCGCTCCGCGACCTCGCGGCCGGCCGCGGCTGGAAGGCGGGCGACCTGTTCATGGCCATCCGGGTCGCGATCACGGGCCGGCCCGTCTCGCCGCCGCTGTTCGATTCGATGGTCGCGCTCGGACCGGCGAGGACGCTGCAGCGGCTCGACGCGGCGATCGGGTTGCTCCGCGAGCAACCTCCGACCACCTGAGAACGCGGCCTGCCCCGCTACAGCCCCGCGACGGCGTGGATCACGATCCAGGCAAGCGCCGCGACGGCCGCGCTCGCGGGGATGGTGAGGATCCAGGCCCACACGATCGAGCCGGCTATCCCCCAGCGGACGGCGCTGAACCGGTCGCTGGCGCCGGATCCCATGATCGCGCCGGATACCACGTGCGTGGTCGACACCGGCATGCCGAGGTGGCTGGCCACGACGATGACGGTGGCCGCGGCCGTCTCGGCCGCGAACCCGTGGACGGGGTCCAGCTTCACCACCCGCTGCCCCATCGTCTTGATGATCCGCCACCCGCCCGCGGCGGTCCCGAGCGAGATCGCGCAGGCGGCCAGCACCATGATCCAGACGGGCACCTGGAACACCGGGAGCAGCCCCGCGGCGACGAGTGCGGCGGTCATGATGCCCATCGTCTTCTGGGCGTCGTTCGAGCCGTGGCTGAACGCCATGAAGGACGCGGAGATCAGCTGCAGCCGGCGGAAGCGCTCGTTGATGCGGTGCGGATCGGCGCGCCGGAAGACGTTCAGCAGGACGACCATCACCGTGAACGCGCCGAACATCCCGATGATCGGAGAGCCCACCAGCGGGAGCACCACCTTCTCCAGGACCGCGCCGAGGTGCACCGCGGACCCTCCGATGCCCGCGAGCGTCGCGCCCAACAACCCGCCGATGAGAGCGTGGCTGCTCGAGCTCGGCAATCCGAGCCGCCACGTCAGAACGTTCCAGGTGATGCCGCCCACCAGCGCGGCCGCGATGATCATCTGGCCCTGGCCGCCCGTCGGTGTGGTCACGATGCCGCTGCCGATCGTGGCAGCGACGGCGGTACCGGTCAATGCGCCGAGAAAGTTCGCGACGGCGGAGAGGATGATCGCGTAGTCCGGCCGCAACGCACGCGTGGTAACCGACGTGGCGATGGCATTCGCCGTGTCGTGAAATCCGTTGATGTAGTCGAACAGAACTGCAAGCGCAAAGATACCGATCAGCGAATAGGTGATGCCCTGGGCCATCAGAATCCTGTTGTCACAATGCGTGAGATTTGCGTATGCTGTCCGGCAATGATGCGTCCGCTACGTGGAGAACAGGTACCGTGAAGATTCGCAAGACCGACGCAGCGGCGATGGCGCCGGCGCCGGCTCGACCGGCGCGTGCGCTGAGCCCGGCCGCCCAGGCCAGGATCGAGCAATCCGAGGTCCTTCGAAAGTCGGTCATCGACCGGCTGCAGGGCCCCGACGACGTGTTCAAGGTCGCGCTCGACGCAGGAGAAAAACCGGCCACGATCCGGCAACGGCTCATGAAAATCGCCGCGAAGGAGGGCAAGGAGATCGCCGTCCAGGTGCACGGCGATCATCTCCTGGTCGGACTCATGACGCCGGAGCGACGGCCGCGGCGCGGGCGCCGTCCGAAGTCGGCCAGCGCCGCGTAACCCTCGGCGTCGCCTCTCAACCCGGGCTTGGCCTCGTAACCAGCGCCTCTCCTCGTGACCGGGGCTTCGGAGCCGGCTGTCTCGCGCGCACCTTCGCACGTCGCCGGTCCCCTCCGGGCACGGACCGCCGGTCCGTCCGGGAGCGCGTTCGAAGGCCCACGCGACACGGTTCACGTCGATGGCCGTTCGCGCACGCCTACGCGTGCTTGACGACGATCGTCTCGAGGATATCGGAGACATCCTCGCATTTGTCGATGGTCGCCTCGAGCAGCCCGTAGATGTCCTTCCACTTGATGATGTCGGTCGCCCGGGTCTTCTCCGAGAAGAGTCCGGCCACGGCCGCTCGCGTGATGCGGTCGCCTTCGTTCTCCAGCCTGTTGATCTCGGTCAGGTATTGCTGGAGTCCCTTGAACGACCGCAGGCGCTGCATCGCCTCGTGGATCGCCTCGCATTGTCTGACGATGATCCGAGCCTGCTGCTGCGATGCGGGCGTGGGAGCGTCCACCTGGTAGAGGATGAAGGTGTCCGCGACTTCTTCGATCAGATCGAGGACGTCATCCAGTCCGGAAATCAGCGCGACGATATCCTCGCGGTCGAATGGCGTCACGAACGTCGTGTTCAGCCGGCGACCGATGCTGTGACTGATCTCGTCCCCGTGGTGCTCCATCGCGAACAGCTCTTTGGCGCGCTGATCGACGGTGTCGTACGTGCGGAGCATCTCCTCGAGGTGGCGTGCCGCCGAGAGGACATTTGCCGCATCCTCGACGAAGAGGTCGAAAAATCGCTCCTCGCGCGGAATCAGCCGGATGCGCATGAATCCTCCGGACCAGCAGCGGGGACGCGCGGTTGGCGGTGATGGGCGTGTGAGCGAGAGCTCGTCCGGTCAAGGGTAGCGTGCGGCGCGCGGGTCTACAGGTCCTTCAGGAGGTCCGGCGGGACGAACCACCGCAGCACGCCGGCACCGGGCACGAGGGGCCGCGTGCAGTCGAGGCGGGCGATCGTCCCCTTCGCCATCGGCATCGAGCTCGCGCCGGTGAGCTCTTCGAGGATCTCGGTGAAATCGGGATCGTGACCGACGATCATCGCGCTGGGCGGATCGCCTGCGGCGGCGAGTATGCGGTCGAGGTCGAGGAGGTCGACCTCGATGCCGAGCAGCGGCTCGACGCGGAGAGTCGCCCCGAGCGCCTCCGCGATCGGCGCCGCCGTCTGCGATGCCCGCAGCTTCGGACTCGTCAGGACCACGCCCGGCTTCACCCCGGCGCGCTTCAGGAACGCGGCCAGACGGGCGACCTGGTTCTCGCCGCGCGCGGACAGGGGGCGCGCCTCGTCGGGGCCGCGCCACGCCTCGGCATCTCCCGCGTGTGCGTGCCGCACGACGTACAGGTCCACGCCGCCGTGGCCTCCGTGCCGCCGATCGCCTTCGCTCATTCCGGCTCCCGTGACGTGTCGCGCAGGAATGGTACCCGCCCGTCGCGCCGCGCCGCCCGTCCGGACGTCAGAGCTGGGCGGTCGCGCGTCCCATCGCCCGGCGGAACTCGATCGACGTGATGCGTCGCCATGGCGGCCCGATGGTCCGCCGCAGGCGCGCCATCTCCCGCTCCCGCGAGCCCAGGTACCCGCCGATCGCGTTCACCGACGCCGAGGGCAGGGTGGCCGCCTCGTGGACGAGGAAGGCGCGGGCCAGGCCGGCCGCCACGTCCGCGTCGTGGAGCATCCCGAGGTGGTCCTGCAGGCCGGTGATGCGTTCGATCAGCATCGCGGCGTCGGGGCCCAGCGGCTCGCGCACGAACTCGATGGCGTAGCGGAGCCGCTTGCCGGCGATCCTGAGCTCGTGGAGCGTGGCCAGGTCAGCCCATCGGAGGACCCCGTCGTACGCGCGCACCGTCTCGTACGCCGCCCACAGCCTGCTCGGCGCCGTGTCGCGGACTCGCCGGGGCTCCGTGGGGCCGCCCGGAATGGCGTCCCGGCCGGGCGTCCCGACGAACCCGAGCTGGTCGTCCACGAACCGGCGATACGCGCGCGAATCCAGGTAGCGCACCAGCTCGGCACGTGCGGCGTCCCGTTCGGATCGCCACGCGTCCTGCAGGGGCGACAGGGCGGACGCTCCCTCCGGATCGAGTGTCTCGCCGTAGGCGGCCAGCTCGTCGAGCAGCACGTCGAGGTCCCGCACCGCACCGAGATGCGTGGCGAGCGTTCGCAGGGCGCCCACCGATCGTCGCACACGGCCGGGGCGGAAGGCATCGCCGAACACACGCCAGGCGGCGCGCATGCGCCGGGTCGCGACCCGCATCTTGTGCAGGTCCTCGGCCCGATCGCCCGACCGGGCGCCTGCCTCGGTCGCGAGCATGCGGGCCAGGTGGAAGCGGATGACCTTCCGGCCGGCCTCGGCGAAGGTGTCGTCGGCGGCGACCCCGGGCGACTTTCCCACCTCCAGCACCGGCCTCGGCGGTCCGGCCTCCGCGCCGGCGGCGGCCGGTGGCGCGTTCTCCGCGGCCGCGCCCCCGGAGGCTGCCGCCAGGAGGTCCATGGCCATCTCGAACTTCGACCTGTCCGAGGCATGCGCCGAGCCGGTCGCATCGATCGCGGCCGCGATCGCGTCGAGCACGGACTCGTCGCCGTTGCGCAGCTCGGCCTCGAAGACCGGGAAGGCCCCAAGGCGCCTGCCGTCGCGGAATACCTCGACGTCGTCCGCGCTCAACTCGACCTCTCCGCCGGCACCCCGCACGACGCGGACGCGCCGCCGTTGCCGGATCGTGCACAGCTCCACCAGCGGCCGTCCCCCGGTGGCCTGGAGAAGCATGTCGCGGGACTCGCTGGCCGGCCACGCGGCGGGGTCGAGCCCGTCCCCCGCGGGACCTTCGATCTCCCGGCGGCGGTGGAGCGGCCCGATCGCCGGTGTCAGCGACTTGAGTCCCAGGATCGTCCGTCCACCGCGCACCCGGAGGCGTGCCGCGTATCCGCTCTGCCCGAGGGCCCGGTCGGCGGTGTCCAGGTACCTGTCCTCGACGAGCCCCTCGCGCCAGCGGCCGCCGCCCAGGCCCGCGATCTCCGGCGCGTCCAGCAGCGCCTGGAGGGCGTCCCGGTCGGTGACGTCGTACTTGAGCTCGAGCTCGGCGTGCTGCCCGTCCGGCCCCGGAGCCGCCTCGCCCGCCACCACGGCCGCGTCCGTGACGGTTCCGGGCTCGTCGCTCACCCGGCGGCCCCGGGCGACTCGAGCGCCTGCGCCATCATCGTCTCGAAGGTGTCGACGCCCGCCGGGTCCTCCACGAGTGCTTCCACGCGGCGCCAGACGCCGTCCTCGCCCAGCTCCCACGCCCGCCGATCGTCCCGCAGCATCACGTCGAGGGCCTCCCGCAGGCGCTCTCTGAGGGCCGGGTCGTCCACGGGCGTCACCGCCTCGACGCGGCGATCGAGGTTCCGCTCCATCATGTCGGCCGAGCCGATCGAGAACTCCTCGTCCCCGCCGTTGCGGAAGTAGAGGATCCGGGAGTGCTCCAGGAACCGACCCACGATGGAGCGCACGCGGATCGTCTCGCTGACTCCCGGCAGCCCCGGGCGGAGCGAGCAGATGCCACGCACGATCAGGTCCACCTGCACGCCGGCCTGGCTGGCCCGGTACAGGGCGCGGATGATCGACGGGTCCACGATCGCGTTCACCTTGAGCACGATCCTGCCGTCCCCGGCGGCGGCCTGGCGCTCGATCTCGCGGTCGATCCGCGCGACGATCCCCTCGCGCAGCCCGAAGGGCGCCACCAGCAGCCGTCGGAAGGACCGCTGCCGCGACAGTCCGGTCAGGAAGTTGAACAGGTCCGTCACGTCGGCGCCGAGCTCCGAGCGGCAGCTGAGGAGCCCGATGTCGACGTAGATGCGGGCGGTCTTGGTGTTGTAGTTGCCCGTGCCGATGTGCACGTACCGACGGAGTCCGCGGCCCTCCCGCCGGACCACGAGCATCGTCTTCGAGTGCGTCTTCAGGCCCACGAGGCCGTACACGACGTGCGCGCCGGCGCGCTCGAGGGCTCGCGCCCAGCCGATGTTGGCCTCCTCGTCGAAGCGTGCCTTGAGCTCGACGAGCACCACGACCTGCTTCCCGCGCTCCGCGGCGCGGATGAGGGCCGTCACGATCGGCGAGTCCCCGCTCGTGCGGTACAGCGTCTGCTTGATGGCGAGCACGTCCGGGTCCTCGGCCGCCTGCTCGACGAAGCGCTGCACCGTCCGGGCGAACGATTCGTACGGATGGTGCACCAGGATGTCGCCGTCGCGGATCGCCGCAAACACGTCCACCGGCTCGTCGGGATCCGCCGGCGTCAGGCGCGGAGGGCGTGACCGGGTTCCAGGGCGGCAGCTGGAGGCTCGGGATGTCGAGGTCCGCGAGTTCGAACAGGGCGGTCAGGTCGAGCGTGCCGGCGACCTCGTACACGTCCTCGGGTGCGCACTGCAGGCCCCGTTCGAGGATTGCCCGCGTCTCGGCCGGCATGGACCGCTCGACCTCCAGGCGCACGACCTGGCCGAAGCGGCGGCGGCGCAGCTCCTCCTGGATGGCGAGCAGCAGGTCGTCCGCCTCGTCTTCCTCGATGGCGAGATCGGCATTGCGCGTGACCCGGAACAGGTGGTGCTCCAGGATCTCCATGCCGGGGAACAGCACGTCGAGATTGGCCGCGATGATCTGCTCCAGGAGCATGTACGTGCGGACGCCCACCTCCACCAGGCGCGGCAGCACGGGCGGCACCTTGATCCGGGCGAACCCGCGCTCGCCGGTGTCCGGATTGCGCACCGTCACGGCGAGGGAGAGCGACAGGTTGCTGATGTAGGGGAACGGGTGCCCCGGGTCGACCGCCAGCGGTGTCAGCACCGGGAAGATCTCGTCGATGAAGCGCTGGCGAAGCTCCAGGTGCCGCTCCGGGCGTTCGGACCAGCCCGCGATGCGGATGCCGTGACCGACCAGCTCCCGCCGGACCTCGGCCCACGTCTCCGACTGCACGGCGACGAGCGGCAGGACCTTCGCCCGGATCGCGCCCAGGGTCTCGGCCGGGCTGAGGCCGTCCGGCGTCTGCTGCGCCCCACCTGCCGCCATCTGCTGCTGGAGTCCCGCCACGCGCACCTGGAAGAACTCGTCGAGGTTGCTCGAGAAGATCGCCAGGAAGCGGGCCCGCTCCAGCAGTGGATTGCGCTCGTCGATCGCCTCGTGGAGCACGCGCGCGTTGAAGTCGAGCCAGCTCAGCTCGCGGTTCGTGTAGGGCATGGCGGGGGCGTGCCGCTCCTTCCGTCCCGCGCGCTGCGCGCCCGGGACGGCCGTGCCACCGGTGGGACGGACGGCGGTCATCGCGTCGTCACGCCTCGGGCAGGTACCGGCGCTCGCCGGTCACCGGGTCGAACCACACCCGGAGCCGCCGGCCCGTCGTCGGGTCCTCGAACACCTCGTCCGTTCGCTGGTACCGGCCCGGCCCCGTGCCCCCGCCGAACTCGTCCGGCTGGCCCCGGGAAGGTGCCCCCGCTGCTGGCGACACGGCGGCGCTCTCGCCGTGCCCGTGGTACCGGGCCTGCTCGTAGAGGGCAATGAGCAGCAGGGCGGCGCTCACGATCAGGAGCCACGCGGCCCCCACCGGCTCGCCGGCGACGATCACCGCAAGGGCGAGCACGAACCCGAGGCCGCCGACGAGCCCCAGCGCGGCGCGCAGCACGAACGACAGATCCGTGCTGCGCATGCCGCCCCTCCCGCCCGGCCGATTCGCCGGCCCGCGCTCAGCGCGCCTGCTCGTACCCGGACTGGCCCGGCTCGATGACGGACGCCGTCCCGTACGCGACGATCTCGGTCATGGTCGTTCCCATCTCGGAGCTGTCGAACCGCATCGAGAGGATCGCGTTCGCGCCCATCGCGGTCGCGTTCGCCACCATGCGGTCGATGGCGTGCTTGCGGGCGTCCTCGAGGAGCTCGGTGTACTCCTTGATCTCGCCGCCCACGATCGAGCGGAGCCCGGCCGCGACGTTGCCCGCCAGGCCCGCTGCTGCGCACGACGACGCCGAAGCACTGCCCCTTGGTCTCGGTCGACCCGGAAACCGGCGACGAAATTGGTCGTGGAGATGATCACGTCGTTCTCCCTCAGCGCTCGACTGCGGCCTGCGCCTGCCGGCGGGCCTGGTCTTCCTCGCACGGGCAGTTCGCCCGCAGTTGCTCGAAGGTGTAGTAGCCGGTGTGATGGCCGTCTGCCCACGACGGCGCGATCGCATAGGTCCCGACGAGCTGCACGTCCACCAGGCGAGTCTGGTCGGGCGTCAGCGTCGGCGACGAGTCGAGCCAGCCCGGCATGCCGGCCTCGCCGCGGCAGTACGCACAGGGGCACAACCAGCGCAGCGCCACGGCGTCGTACACCGTCTGGTGGCCGTCCGCCCATTCGATCTCCAGCCGGCCAGCCGCGCGGTCGGCGTGGATGCGCACGGGCGTGAGGTATTCCCCTCCGGATGTGTAGCTCGTCGACATGGAGGGATTGTAGTCGTGCCCGCGCCACGGTCCGGACCATCCGCGGCGACCGGGATAGACTCGACCGATCACGTCCCGCGGTACCGGCCGCCGGCCGGCCTCACGCCTGTATTCGAGATGGACCATGCCCCGACTGCCGCTGCCCACCGACCTGTACGACCTCCGCGTTCCGACCGAGGTGTGCCTCTCGCCTGACGGGCGATGGGTCGCCTGGACGGTCAAGGCCGTCTCGCCCGGCAAGGATGACTACCGGGAGTCGGTGTGGGTGGCTCCCGCGGATGGATCGGCGCCCGCCCGGCAGGTGACGCTCGGGTCGCGGCACGACACGCATCCGCGATGGAGTCCCGACGGGACCGGGCTGGCGTTCCTCTCGGACCGGGGCGCCGTGCTGCAGAAGGGGGGCGGCGGGAGCCGTCCGGCCGGCGACGAGGGTCACGAGGACGGAGCGACGCAGGTCTGGGTGCTGCCGATGAACGGCGGCGAGGCTCGCGAGCTGACCCACCTGCCGCACGACGTGCGCGATCTGGGCTGGAGCCCCGACGGGTCCCGGCTGTGCGTGCTCAGTTCGTCGGAACATCCCAGGCGAGGGGAGCGCCGGCGCCGTGAGCCCGGAGAGCCGCCCGAGTCCGACTACCGCTACATCGACCGGCTGCAGTACCAGTTGAACGGCAAGGGCTTCACGCACGACCGCTTCGCGCACCTGTGGCTGGTGGACGCCGCGACGGGCGAGGCGCACCGGCAGACGGACGGCCCGTTCGAGGACGGGGCGTTCGACTGGAGCCCCGATGGTCGTCGCATCGTCTTCGAATCGCGCCGGCATCGCGACAGCGACCTGGACTGGCAGATGGACCTCTTCCTGCTGGACGTGGGCACGCGCCAGGTCGAGCGCCTGTCGGGAGGGCGCGGACGCCGCGAGTTCTCGGCCCCGGCGTGGAGCCCGGACGGCCGCTGGATCGCCGCGGTGGGGCATCGCTACCAGGGCCGCGGGCCGGCACGGCGGGACGTCTGGCGCTTCGTCTCGGCACCCGAGCAGGACGGCGAGAACCTGACCGCTCCCACCGACCTGATGGTCGGGGCCAGTCTGGGCAGCGACCTGATCGGCGGCGGCACGACGACGCTGCACTGGAGCGGGGACGCCCGGTGGATCACGTTCGCCGCGCCGATCGAGGGCAGCTACGAGCTGTGGCGCGTCGAGGCGGGGAGCAGTCGCGTCGAGCGGCTGACCACGGGCAGCCACTACCTGTCGCGGACCCACCAGGTGCCGCTCGACCATGGCGCCGTGCGGATCGCAGCGACCAGGGCCGACGCGACCCATGCCCCGGAAGTCGTCGTGCTGGACGTTGCCGCCGGCGAGCACCCGCCGGTTCCGGCGGACGGGTTGCGTCGCGTGAGCGATCTCATGGCATCGCGCTGGGCGGACATTGCCCTGGTCGAGCCACAGGCCCGGTGGCACGAGGTGGACGGTCGCCGGATCCAGGGGTGGTTCTTCCAGGCCGCGCCACGGCAGGACGGGCGCCCGAACCCGATGGTGCTGGAGATCCACGGCGGCCCCGCGACCCTCTACGGCTACGCGCCCTTCTGGGAGTGGCAGTGCCTGATCGCGGACGGGATCAGCGTGTACGCATGCAATCCGCGAGGATCGGAGGGGTACGGCGAGGCGTTCGTGCGCGCGAACTTCCGCGACTGGGGCGAAGGTCCCATGGCCGACGTGATGGCGGGCGTGGACGCCCTCGTGGCCGACGGCCTGGTCGATCCCGACCGCATGGGCGTGACGGGCGGCTCCTACGGCGGCTACCTCACGAGCTGGATCGTGGGTCACACGGACCGCTTCAAGGCGGCGCTGACGGCGCGCTCGGTGAACGACATGACCTCGCAGATGCTGTCCGGCGACATCGGTGGGCCGATGTTCGGCACGGAGGAGTACGGGGTGAACCCCTGGGAGGACCACGAGCTCTTCTGGCAGCACAGCCCCATCGCGTACGCGAAGCACGTCCGCACGCCGCTGCTCATCCAGCACGCCGAGAACGACCTTCGCGTTCCCATCACCCAGGCCGAGGAGTTCTTCGCGGTGCTTCGCGCGTTCCGCCGGCCCGTGCGGCTCATGCGGGTCCCGGACGAGACGCACGAGCTGACGCGCAGCGGCACGCCGTTCCGCCGGGTGGAGAACGTCGTGCAGGTCGTGTCGTGGTTCCGCCACTTCCTGGTCCGCGGCCGCCGGGACCTGCCGCCGCTGCCCCGCGAGAAGCGCGTCCGGCCGTAGGACGATCGGGTCGCCGGTGATTCGGCCGGGGTCCCCGTGATTCGGCGGGAGTCGCCGGTGATTCGGCCGGGCCGGCGCCGGATCGGGTAGGCCGGGACGCTACCCGCGCGGGTGGGGCCGTCGCGACAATCGGGCC
This sequence comes from uncultured Chloroflexia bacterium, assembly GCA_963757865.1. Taxonomy (GTDB): domain Bacteria; phylum Chloroflexota; class Limnocylindria; order Limnocylindrales; family CSP1-4; genus JAJYNJ01. Next base: position 666,582 of record CAVWSU010000019.1, on the reverse strand, counting down.
GCGCGCCGGGAGCCCAACGCCACTGGGGGCTGCGCAGGACGGAGCCTAGTGTCGTGATCGTCAAGCGTCCCACTTGGTGATACCGATGAACCGGCAGCGTCCCGCCCGCTCACTTCTCGTACCCGCCATCGGCGGAATCGTGGCAGCCGTGCTCGCGACGGGCTGTGGCGCCACGGGCGCCGGCGCCGCCGGGCTCCGGCGCCACCGGCCACGCCCTTCCCGGTCCCGTGACCGCGTTCTCGGCCCCGGCCGGCGTCTCCGGCGCCGCGCTCCACGCCGTCGTGCGTCCCGCCGGTCCCTTGCCGGCTCAGGCCGTGCAGGCGGCTGCACACGTTCCGTCCGGCGTGACCGCCCCTTCGGCCGCCGGCCAGGGCGCCGCGGGCCAGGCTTCCACAGGTCAGGCAGGCGCGGTGGCCTCTCCGGCGTTCGTCCTCAACCTGACCATCGTGACGGGCGACATGATCGGCCGGACCGAGTACCCCGCCTACATCCCGTCCGACATGGTCCTGCCCGCGAACTCGACGGTCGTCGTCACGGTCACGAACTTCGACGACGCGACGCCCCTCCCGAAGGGTTCGGAGATCTACGCGCGGGCACAGGGCATCGTCGGCGGCACGTTCTCCGTGACGCCCATCGACCCGAAGGACCCGAACGGGGCGGCCGGCCCGACCAGGATGCTCTCGTCGCTCGACCCGGCCGACGTCTCCCACACGCTCACCGTGCCCGGGCTCGGGCTCAACGTGCCCATCGCGCCGCACGCCCGCGTGACCTTCACGATCCACACCGGTGCCCCGGGCACCTACACGTGGCACTGCATGGACCCGTGCGGCGCCGGCACCAGTGGCTGGGGCACCGCGATGGCCACCCAGCGCGGCTACATGGAGGGCCGGTTCACCGTCGCGTAGCTCACGTGGTGCGACGGCGCCGTCGCGTGCAGGTCCGGGCCGGCAGGCTCCGGCGGCAGGGCTCGCGGCGTTCCGCGGCACCCGCCGCGCGACTCGGCCGAGCGTGCCGCCGCCGCATCGCGTACCGTGACGCCGACGGAGGCGACGGTTGACGGTGTCCGAGGACCAGGTGCGCGACGTCGTCCGCCGGGTGGTGGGCGCGATGTACGATGCCGGGACGGCATCGGCGGCCGAGGGCGTCCCGCCGGCTCCCCGGGACGCGACCGGCGCGACCTACCCGACGGCGGGCGCAGGAGTCGCCGTCGCCGTCGGAGCCGACCACGGAGGGTTCGAGCTGAAGCAGCTCATCGGTCGCCGGCTTGCCGACGCGGGATACGTGGTTCACGACTGCGGGACGACGTCGACCGATCCCGTCGACTACCCCGACTTCGCGCACGCGGTCGCGCGGCTCGTCGCCGACGGCACGTGCCGCTGGGGGATCGCGGTCGACGGCGCGGGCATCGGGTCCTGCATGGTCGCGAACAAGGTGCCCGGGATTCGCGCCGCCGCCTGCCATGACGTGACGTCCGCGCGCAACAGCCGCGAGCACAACCACGCCAACGTGCTGACCCTCGGCGCCGGCCTCATCGGCACGAGGCTCGCGATGGAGATCGTCGACGCGTGGCTCGCGACGCCGTGGGGCCCCGACCGGCACGCGGCGCGCGTGGCCAGGATCGGCGAGGTCGAGCGGCGATACCTGAGGGCCGGGTCATGACCGATCCGATGAACCGGGACGACCTGATCGAGGCGATCACGCGCGAGGTGGTCGCGATTCTCTCCGCCTCGGAGGGCGCGGGCACGGTGCGTGCCCCCGGCGATGCCTGCCGGGACTGCCGCGGCGCGTGCGCCGCCACCTGCGCCGACCGCGTCCGCACGGTGGTGGCCGGCGGCGCCGACCGGATCGCCTACCGCGGCAACCCCGACGACGTCCCGGACGACCTGGCGCGCTTCATCGACCACACCCTGCTGCGGCCCGACGCGACCGCCGAGGACATCGACCGGCTGTGCCGCGAGGCGAAGGAGCATCACTTCGCCGCGGTCTGCATCAACCCCGCCTGGGTCCGCCGTGCCGCCACCGCGCTGCGGGGCACGCCGGTGGCCGTGGCGTCGGTGGTGGGCTTCCCCTTCGGCGCCACCACGAGCGACGTCAAGGCGGCCGAGGCCCGGCGCGCCATCCGCGACGGCGCGTCGGAGATCGACATGGTCATCAACATCGGCGCGCTCCGCAGCGGCATGCGCGACCTCGTGCGCGAGGACATCGCGCGCGTCTCCGACGCCTGCCACGAGGCCGGTGCGCGCAACAAGGTCATCATCGAGGCCGCCCTCCTCACCGACGAGGAGAAGGTGGTCGCCTGCCGCCTCGCCCAGCTGGCGCGGGCGGACTTCGTCAAGACGTCGACCGGGTACGCGTCGGGAGGGGCGACCGTCTTCGACGTCGCGCTCATGCGCGAGACCGTCGGGCCGGGCATGGGCGTCAAGGCCGCGGGCGGCATCCGCACCGCGGAGGACGTGCGGGAGATGATCGCCGCGGGCGCCACGCGCATCGGCGCATCGGCCGGCGTGCGCATCGTGACGGGAGGGAGTGGGGAGCAGAGTGGCCGGTATTGACCTTCGCGCGTACGTCTTCCTCGACAGCCTGCAGGCGCAGTACGCCGCGTTCCTGGGCACCGTGGCCCAGGGATTCCTGCCCCTCGCGGGCGACGCCTCGCTCTACGTCGAGGTCTCCCCGGGCATCGAGATCAACCGCCTGACCGACGTCGCGCTGAAGGCGACCGGCGTGAAGCCCGGGATGCAGATCATCGAGCGCTACTTCGGGCTGCTCGAGGTCCACGCCCCCTCGCAGGCCGAGGTGCGCGCCGCGGGAGCGGCCATCCTCGAGGCGGTCGGCGTGACCGAGAGCGAGCGCATCAAGCCGCGCGTGCTCTCGAGCCAGATCATCCGCCGCATCGACGACCACCAGGCGCAGCTGATCAACCGCACCCGGCACGGGCAGATGCTGATCGGCGGCCAGACGCTGTACGTGCTCGAGCTCGAGCCGGCGGCCTACGCGGCCCTGGCCGCCAACGAGGCGGAGAAGGCCGCCGAGATCAACATCCTCGAGGTGCGCTCGTTCGGGTCCATGGGCCGCGTGTACCTGGGCGGCGAGGAGCGGGACATCGACGTGGGCTGGAGGGCCGCCATGGCGGCCATCGAGGGGCTCAGCGGACGGGACGCGAAGGCATAGACGGACGCGCAGGCAACGACGAGGGCACGGCGTCCGCGGAGTCGCGGCCGCACGTGGCACGGCAGGGAGCGATGAAGGAGAGCATCGATGGCTGAAGCGCTTGGGATGATCGAGGCGCGCGGGTTCGCCGCCATGGTCGAGGCCGCCGACGCGATGGTGAAGGCCGCCAAGGTCGAGCTCGTGAGCTACGAGAAGACCGGCGGCGGCTACGTGACGGCAGTCGTCCGCGGTGACGTGGCGGCCGTGAAGGCGGCCGTCGAGGCCGGCGTGCGCAACGCCCAGAACGTGGGCGAGGTCGTGGCCAGCCACGTGATCGCGCGGCCGCACGTCAACATCGACCTCGTGCTGCCGCTCGGCCGGGCCGACGAGGCGCGCGCGGAGATGGGCAAGGACTAGGCTCCCGGCCGGTCCGGCGGGTGCCCGCGCGGTGCGGGCACCCTCGGCGGGGTCGGAGGGAGGAGCGCGATGCTGCTCGGGCGCGTGACCGGCACGGTGGTCGCCAGCCGCAAGGAGCCGCTGATGGAGGGCTGGAAGCTCCTCGTCGTGCGGCAGCTCGACGCCGAGAACCACGAGGCCGGGGGCTACGTGGTGGCCGCCGACGCGGTGGGCGCGGGCGTGGGCGAGGTCGTCCTCTACGCCACCGGGAGCTCGGCCCGCCAGACCGAGATGACGCGGGACCGCCCCTGCGATGCGGTGATCATGGCCATCGTGGACACCTGGGAAGTCGGCGGCCGCGAGGTGTTCCGCAAGTGAGCGACGTCAGCGACGCCGAAGTCCAGGCAATCATCGAGCGCGTGCGCCGGCGCATGGCGGACGCGGGCGAGGTGCGGCCCGGGGCGGCGATGCAGGCGGCGGCGCAGGTGGCCTCGCCGGCCGAGCTCGGCGACGGGCTCTACGCCACGGTCGACCAGGCGGTGGCGGCGGCCGGGCGGGCCTTCCTCGCCTACCGCTCGATGGGCCTCGACCGGCGCTACGCGATCGTCGACGCGATCCGCCGCTCGATGCTCGAGGCCGGCGAACGGCTGGCGCTCATGGCGCACCAGGAGACGAGGATCGGACGGGTCGAGGACAAGATCGTCAAGAACCGCGTGGTGACCACGAAGGCGCCGGGACCCGAGGACCTCGAGGTCGAGGCCGTCACCGGCGACCAGGGGATGATGGTCACGGAGTTCGCGCCGTTCGGCGTCGTGGCCGCGATCACCCCGGTCACCAACCCGACCTCGACCGTCATCAACAACACCATCAGCATCGTGTCGGCCGGCAACGCGGTCGTCTTCAACGTCCATCCCAACGCGCGGCGCTGCTCGGCCGAGACCGTGCGGCTCCTCAACCGCGCCATCGTGTCGGCCGGCGGTCCGCCCGACCTCGTGACGGCCGTGGCCGAGCCCACCATCGAGAGCGCGCGTGCGCTGATGAACCACCCCGACGTCCGCCTGCTGCTCGTGACGGGTGGCCCGGGCGTCGTCCGCGAGGCGCTGCGAACCGACAAGCGCGCGGTCGCCGCCGGCCCCGGCAACCCGCCGGCGGTGGTGGACGAGACGGCCGACCTCGAGCGCGCCGGCCGGGACATCGTGCGGGGTGCATCGTTCGACAACAACCTCGTCTGCACCGACGAGAAACTCGTCATCGTGGTCGACTCGGTGGCCGACGGACTCATCCGCGCCATGACCCGCAACGGCGCGTACCTGCTGAAGGAGCACGAGCTGCGCCGGCTGGAGCGGGTCATCTTCACCGAGCTCGGTGCACCGGGCCGCCACGGCGTCATCAACCCGCGCTGGATCGGCCAGGACGCCTCGAAGATCCTCGGCGAGATCGGCGTGCAGGCGGACCGCGACGTCCGGCTCGTCATCGCCGACGTGCCGCGCGAGCACAGCCTCGTCTGGACCGAACAGATGATGCCCGTGCTGCCGATCGTGCGGGTGACGAACGTGGACCGGGCCATCGAGCTCGCCGTGCGGGCCGAGCACGGATTCCACCACACGGCCTCGATCCACTCCACCAACGTGGAGACGATCACCCGCATGGCCCGGGCCATGAACTGCAGCATCTTCGTCGCCAACGGGCCCAACTTCGCCGGGCTCGGGGAGGGCGGCCAGGGGTTCGCCTCGTTCTCGATCGCCACGCCGACCGGGGACGGTCTGACCCGTCCGCGCACCTTCTCGCGCGAGCGGCGCATCACCGTCGTCGGCTCGCTGAGGATCGTGTGAGCCCGAGGCCGATCCGCGGCAGCACGAGGGAGGATGCCGGCACGCCGCGCACCGCCGGCACGCGACCGGCCGCGCGCCCCCGAGGGTCACGCAGCGGCGACCAACGACTGGCCGCACCCGTCGCCGGTCCAGGGGTCCCGGGCGCCTCCCGGTCGATCGAGCCTGCCCTCGGCCTGCTCGAGTTCGACTCGATCGCCATCGGCATCGCGGCCGGTGATGCGATGGTCAAGCGCGCCCCGGTCGACGTGATCCGCGCCGGGACCGTGCACCCGGGTCGGTACCTCGTGCTCGTGGGCGGCGCGGTGGCGGACGTGGAGGAGGCGCTGGCCGCCGGACGTTCCTCCGGCCGGGAGGCGCTCCTCGACGAGGTGTTCCTGCCGAACGTCCATCCGGACGTGGCGGCCGCCATCGGCGGGAGCCTCGCGAGCGCGTCCGGCGAGGCCCTCGGCGTCATCGAGACGCCCACGGTGGCCTCGATCATCGCCGCGGCCGACGCGGGCCTGAAGGGAGCCCGGGTCCGGCTCCTCGAGCTGCGGCTCGCCGACGGCCTCGGCGGCAAGGGCTACCTGCTGTTCGACGGCCCGGTGTCGGAGGTGGAGGCCGCGGTGGAGATCGGCTCTGCGTCGATCGGGGCCGGCGAACGATCCATCTCGAGGGTCATCTCCCAGCTGCACCGCGAGATGCGGGACAACCTCGTCGCCGACGCCCGCTTCCGGGACCGCGCGGCCGGAGGCGGCGCTGCCGGGACTCCGCAGCCCGCGGTGGAGGGCTGAGGACATGCAGCTCGGCCGCGTGATCGGGACGGTCGTCGCCACCGTCAAGAGCCCCGGGCTCGAGGGCGTCAAGCTGCTCATCGTCCAGCCCCTGGACGCCCGGCAGCGGCCGGAGGGGACGCCGGTGGTCGCCGCGGACGCGGTCCACATGTCCGGCCCTGGCGAGCTCGTGTACGTGGTGGCAGCGCGAGAGGCGGCCGAAGCGCTGCCGCAATCGTTCGTGCCGGTCGATCACGCCATCGTCGGCATCGTGGACGCCGTCGAGCCGATCCGTGGCGTGGCGCCGAGATGAAGCTCGCCCGCGTGGTGGAGACCGTCGTCTCCACCATCAGCCACCCGGTGTTCGATGGTCGGCGCCTGCTGCTCTGCGACCTGCTCGATTCCGAGGGGCACCCCGCCGGCGGCTACCTGATCGCGGTCGACACGGTGGGCGCCGGGGCGGGCGAGACGGTCCTTCTGCTCGACGAGGGCAACTCGGCACGCCAGGTCCTCGGCCTGTCGCAGGGTCCCGTGCGCACGCTCGTGGTGGGAATCGTCGACGCAATCACGCAGGGTTGAGGCGGCGCGGCCCGCAGCCCTCGAAGGGTCTCCCGCGCCGCGCACCGTCACGCTGCTGTACCCTGCGCGTGCGCGCGTGCGGTTCCTGCATCCTGCGGGACGTGCGTCTCGCGCGCCTGACGCCCCGACGATATTCCCGCGGGCTCTCGAGGGGAGTGCCCGCCGCGTCTCGAAAGGAGATCCACCCTGAGCACCAACCGGCCCACCTCGAACTCGGCCGCGCGCCGGGAGCGCCGCGCCGCGCAGCGATCGCAGCGGGTGGGGGCCGGACGCCCGACGCCCCGTGGAGGCGGAACGCCGGTCCCGAAGGCGCTTCGTTCGCCCGTCGCCCTGATCACGATCGCCGTCGTCCTGGTCGCCGCGATCGGCGTCGGGGCGATCCTCGTGCAGAACGCCATCGCCGGTTCCACCGGGGCCATGGTCACGCCGTCCTACTCGGTCCCGACCGCGCTGGCCCACGGGCGCACCGTCGGCTCGTCGACGGCACCCGTCAAGCTCGACGAGTGGGAAGACTTCCAGTGCCCGTTCTGCGACCAGTACACGCTGAACGTCGAGCCGCACCTGATCAGCCAGTACGTCGCGCCCGGCCAGGTCCAGATCACCTATCACGACTTCTCGTTCATCGGCCAGGCATCGTTCGACGCCGCCGTGGCCGCGAGGTGCGCAGACGACCAGGGCCAGTTCTGGCCGTACGAGGAGTACCTGTTCTACAACCAGGGCACCGAGAACACCGGGTGGGCGAACAGGTCGCTCTTCGACTCGATCGCGAAACGACTGGGTCTCGACCAGGCGAAGTTCGACACGTGCCTGGCGGATCCCTCGATGCTGAGTGCGGTCCAGGCCGAGACGACCCAGGGCAAGGGGCTCGGCATCCAGGGGACGCCCACCCTGTTCATCAACGGCAAGCAGTATTCCGGCGGGCTCGACGTCTCGAGCATCTCGTCGGCCATCGACAGCGCCCTGGCCGCGCCGGCCGCGTCCCCGTCCGGGAGCCCGGTGACCGCGTCGCCGGCGGCGGGGTCCCCCGCGGCGTCCCCGGCCGCGTCCTGAGGTCGGCATGAGCGCGAGGCGTTCTCGGCGAGCGCAGCCGGACCGACGGCCGGCGGCTCCCGGGGTCGAGGCTGCCCCTGTCGGATCGACCCCGGTGTCCGGTGCGCGCCCGGCGGGCGAAGGAAGCGCGGCCGCTCTCTCCCTGTCGCGAGCGACCGGGGCGACGGATCCGGCGGACACGCTCGCGGCCTCGGGCACGACGGGCTCGGACTCGGGCTCGCCGGAGGCCGGCGGACGCGGGCGGTGGTTCTCCAACGAGCGGACGAGGCTCGCGGCCGCGATGGCGGCGCTCTGCGCGATCGCGATCGTTGCCCTCGGATACCTCGCCATCGTCAAGCTCACCAACTCGACCGCCGTGTGCTTCGTCGTCCAGGGATGCGATCAGGTGCAGGCGAGCTCCTACAGCACGTTCCTCGGCGTCCCGGTTGCGATCTACGGGCTGGCGGTGACCGCCGTGATCATGGCCGCGGTCGTGGCCTGGTGGCGCAGTGGTGACGCTCGCCTGCTCTACGTCCCGTACGGTCTCGGCCTGATCTCGGTGTTCGTGATCGCGGGCCTCGTGTACCTCGAGCTCTTCGTCATCCACGCGATCTGCATCTGGTGCACCACGGCGGGAGCCAGCCTGATCCTCGGCTGGCTCGTGAGCATCGTCGCCGTCCGGCGGTTCGGCCTGTCGGGCTGAGGCAACCCGCGGGGTTGCGTGCGCCAGCACGCGACCATGACCGTACCGGAGCGGCTGTCGCGCCGAGTGGCTGGGATCCGGCCGTCGCGCCGAGCGGGTGCGGTCCGGACAGGCGCTGAGCAGGCGCGATCCCAGCAGGCACGATGCGGGCCCGCGCGCGGCCCGCCCGCTGTTCTCCTACTTCTGCGACGCGCCCGTGTAGACGCCGTTGCCGGCCTGGACGATGGCCATGGCGCCGTGCGTTGCGTACGTGAACGCGTGGTCGACCATGACGTACTGCCCGGCCTCGGCCGGGACGAACTGCACGATGGCGCCCTGCGCAGGGGAGAGGTCCACGGATTGCGATCCCCATCCGCCGGTGTTGCCCGGCAGCAGAGCGACGCCTTCCTTGATGACCGAGTTGAAGATCGTGCCGACGATGTGGAACGACGTCCCGATGTTGGGGCCGGCGTCGAGCACGAAGATGCGTACCGTCTTGCCCGGGTCGACCAGGAGCGGGTGGTCCTTGTACTGGTTCGCCACGCCGTTGAACACGACGAAGTCGGGCGCCGGATCGGTGGCGGCGGCGCGGGTGAAGTCGGCCGGCTTGCCCTGCCCACCGAAGTACCACTCGCTCTGGACGATGGTGAACTCGCGGTCCACCTTCGGAAGGCCGCCCTTCGGCTCGACGATGACCATCCCGTACATGCCGTTGGCGATGTGGTCGAGCGCAGGGGCCGTGCCACAGTGGTACATCCACACGCCGGCGTAGTCGGCATGCCAGATGTACCAGGCGTCGTGGCCCGGGTTCACGGACTGCATCGGTCCGTTCCAGGCAACCTGGCTGGCATGGAAGTCCAGTGAGTGGGGCATCGTGCTGGTCGCGGGGTTGATGAGGTGGACCCGAACCGTATCGCCGTAGTGGACGCGGATCACCGGCGCCGGGATCTGGCCGTTGAAGGTCCAGGCGTGGACGACGTACCCGGAGGCGATCGTGAAGTCCTTCTCCTCGACGGTCAGCGTGATCGTGTGGTCCGTCCCGGGCAGCACGGCCGGCGCGGTTGCGTCGTACAGCCGGTACGGCGCGGCGTTCGGATCGGGGGCGGGCAGGGTGTAGGCCGCCGTGGATGCGGGCCCCGTCATGCCGGGCATGGCGTCGGATGCGCTCTGCGCGGGCGCCGCGCTGGGGGCCACGGCCGCGGGTGCTGCCGGGGCCGTCGAACCGGTCGCCACCGTCTCCGGCAGCTGGCTCGCCACCGGATTCGTCACCGGCCCCGGGAGGACGGGAGCCGGAGCCTCCGTCCATGTCGTGCCGGCACTTGCCACGCAGGCTCCCGAGAGCAATGCCACGGCCAGGATCGAGGCACCCCTGGTCAGCTGCCGCTTCATCGCCGATCCGTCCTTCCCGCCGCCCGGCCGGTCCGCTTCGGCCGTCCGGTCCACCGGCCCATAAATAGTGAGTAAGTTAGTGTTTGTTTTATCGAGAGTAGACTCGACGCCGTGACACGGGACAAGAGCCGAACGGCACCCTTCGGCGAGGGCGGAGCGGAACGCCGCCGAGGCGGTGCCGACCGCCTGTCCGCGAAACGCACGTAGCCGTCGATGCGGGCACGCGAGCGCGCCGCGGACCGGCGGGTCACGGCCGCAGGCCTCTGGGTGGCGGGCGGTTTCCTGGCGCTGGCCGTCGCCTCGGCAGCATTGCCCGCTGACCTCCGCATGGGCACGTGGCTGCCGCTGCACCTTGCTCTCGCGGGCGGGGCCACGCAGGCGATCGGTGCCACGCTGCCGTTCTTCACGGCGTCGCTCCTGGCCGGCCGGCCGGCCCGCTGGGAACTCCGCGCGGCCGTGCAGGTCTGCCTCGCGCTCGGGGCGCTGGCCGTGACCGCCGGCGTCGCGCTGCACGCACCGGCAGCTGCGGCCGCCGGCGGCGCCTCATTCGTCGCGGGAATCGGCCTGCTGGCCGCGGCGGCGTTCCTGCCTCTTCGCCGGGCGCTCGGCCGGCGCCATCCCTGGGTGCTCGCCGCGTACGCGGTGGCCCTCGCCGATGTGGCGGCGGGCGCTTCGCTGGGGACGCTGGAGGTCGCCGGGGTGGTGCCGGTTCAGTCGGACTGGTCCTGGCTGGAGCCGGCCCACGCCTGGCTGAATCTGCTGGGGTTCGTGTCCCTGGTCGTCGCCGGGACGATGCTTCACCTGTATCCCACCGTCGTGGGGGCGAAGCTGGGCTCGGGCCGCGCGATGCGCGCCATGGTCCTGGGCCTCGCGTTCGGCGCGCCGCTGATCGCGGTCGGGTACGGCGCCCGCCAGGACCTCGCGGGCCGGGCCGGGGCCGCCGCCGAGGTCGTGGGCGCCGTCGGGCTTGTCGTGTATGTCGCCGCGGCATGGTGGAGTCGGGGACGCTGGACCGGCGAGCTGGCCTGGCGCACCGTGAGCATCGCGAGCCTCGGCGCGAGTGTCGCGTGGTTCGCCATTGCGGTGGCCGTGTCGGCCGGCCGCGTGCTCGCCCTCGGGCCGGTCCCGGTCGCGTGGTCGCTCCCCCCGATCGGCGCACCCCTGGCGGCCGGATGGATGGCCCAATCGGTGATCGGGGCATGGACGCACCTGCTGCCGGCAATCTCTGGCGGATCCCCGCGCCGGCACTCGCGTCAGCGGGCCCTGCTCGGCATCGCCGCGGTTCCCCGCGTCGTGGCCCTCAACTGCGGGGTGGCGTTGCTGACCGTCGGGATGGCGCTGGCTGCCCCGGACCTCGTTGCCGCAGGTGGCTTCATCGTGGCCTCGATGCTGGCGGCCGGCCTGGGGCTGCTCCTGGCGGCCTCGCTGACTCCGGAGCCGGGCTCCGACCAACCGCGGACCTCGGGGATGGCCGGATGAGGGCGGTGCGCCGCGGGGTCGACGGCGGGACGCCGCAGGCGCAGTCCTGCACCCGCGCGCCAACGGCGGGGAAGGGCGCGGGCTAGCGGGTCGCCGGGGCGGTAGCGGACGCGGCGGGGGAGGGGACCGCGGGCGCGGCCGCGAGCCGCCGGAGCCGCGCCTGCGCGACCTCCGCCAGCGTTGCCCTGCCGAGCGAGTCGAGCATGGCGTCCCTGGCGCCCGAGAACACGTCGTGGACGTCGCAGCGCCCGGCCGGATCGCACGGGCCGCCGCGGAGGATGCAGGTCCTGACGGCGCGATCGTGCTCGGATGCGCGGATCACCTCGAGAAGCGAGATGTCTGCCGCGGGCCGCGACAGCCGGTATCCGCCGGACCTGCCCGTGTGGGCGACCACCAGGTCGGCGCGGACGAGGTCGGCCATCACCTGCGGCAGGAAGCGCGGCGGGATCTGCATCTCGGCGGCGATGCGGCGCGTGCTGAGGAGCCCGTCGCCGTTGGTCGCGGCCAGCGCGACGGCCGCACGGACGGCGTAGTCACCCCGTCGCGTCAGCTCGAGTCGCATGGTCCGTGGAGTATGCCACGGGGCACGCGACGATCCTTCCTGCCGTTTGGCGGGTGATCCCGGTCACGACGGCACCCGTGGCCGACCCCGGCCTCCACGCCGGCCACGCGCGGGCGATGCCGCGGCGGCCTCGCGGCCACCTACCATGATCCGTCGTGCCAGCCCTGCGCGGTCTCTACCTGATCTCCGGCGTGCTCGTCGGCGTGCTGCTGCCGTTCGTCCCGGTGATCCTGTCCCAGCGGGGCCTGTCGGCCGCCCAGATCGGCGTCGTGATGGCGCTCACCGCGGTCGGGTACGTCGTGGGGATGCCCCTGTGGGGCCACCTGGGCGACGTCGTGCTGGGGAGGCGGCGCGCGCTGCAGGTCGCCGCGCTGGCGTCGTCGGCGGCCGCGCTGCTGTTTGGCATGCCGCTCGTCCTGCCGCTGATGGCCGCCGCGGTCGTCGCCTACTACCTCGTGGAATCGGGCGCCGGGATGCTGACCGATGCGATCGCCGTGAACGCCCTGGTCGACCACCCGGAGCAGTTCGGCCGGGTCAGGCTCGTCGCAAGCGCGTCCTTCGCGGTCGCGACACTGGCGGCGGGCGCCGCATACGATGTCCTCGGGTACGGTCCCGCCTACGCGCTGGCGGCCGTTGCCGGCGTCCTCCTGGCGCTGACCGCGTCCCGCATCGCGGACGCGCCGCGGGCCCGGCTGGCCGACTACCGCCGCGATCGGTCCGGTGTCACCCAGGCGTCCGACAGTGCGCCCCGCAGGGCCGAGCGATGGCGCGATGCGACGGGCTCCATGGGAGTTGCGGTCAGCGTCGAGCCGCGTCTCCTGGGCGTCATGGCTGCCGTGGTGCTCGTGCACCTCGGTGTGCTGGCGAGCTTCACGTTCCTGCCGTTGCGCCTCGCGGAGCTCGGCGGAGACCCGTCGGTGATCGCCCTCTCGTCGACCGTGTCCGCGCTCTTCGAGATCCCGGCGATGTTCGTCGCGGCCCGCATGGCCTCACGGATCGGGATGCGGGGCCTCTTCGCCGGCGCCTGCGGGCTCTACGCCGCTGCCTTCGTGTCGTGGGTCGTCCTTGCCGACCCTCTGCTGATCGTCGGCAGCCGTGTGCTGACCGGGCTCGCGTACGGCTCGCTCACGGTGGCCGTGGTGCTGACGGTGGGGGCCATGCTCCCGCAGCGCCTGCAGGCGAGCGGCCAGGCCCTCTTCGGCATGAGCGCGTCGGGGATCGCGTCGGTGGGCGGCAATCTCGGCGGGGGGATCCTGTTCGGGACGTACGGGCATGGGGCCGTGTTCGCGTGCGGCGCCGTGGGCGCGGTCGCGGCCGCGGTCGTCGCCTGGCGCTTCCTTCCCGCTCGGGGAGAGGTCCGGGTCGGCGCGGCGCGTCGCTGAGCGCGCACAGCGCGTCGCTGAGCGCCCACACGGCGCATCGCTGAGTCGCCCCCTACACTTCGGCCAGGAGGGTCGCGATGCGGATGTGGGGTGGTCGGTTCAGCGGCGAGACCGATCCCGTGGTGGCGGACGCCACGCGTTCGGTCGACGTCGATCGCCTCCTCGCGATCGACGATCTGGCCGGGTCGATCGCCCACGTCCACGGGCTCGAACGCGCCGGCCTCCTGACGGCCGACGAGACGGCACGGCTGGTCGACGGGCTCCGGGCGCTCCAGTCGGAAGTGGAGCGTGGGACGTTTGCGTGGGACCCCGCGCTGGAGGACGTGCACCTCAACCTCGAGGCTGCCCTCACGGCGCGCCTCGGGACGGTGGCCGGGAAGCTCCACACCGGCCGGTCGCGCAACGACCAGGTGGCTCTCGACCTGCGCCTGTGGCTGCGCCGGACCGTCGGGGGACTCGACGCCGATCTCCTGCTACTGGAACGCGCCCTCGTCGACCGCGCCGAGCGTGACGGGCAGGCGATCCTCCCCGGGATGACGCACGTTCAGCCGGCCCAGCCGGTGCTGCTCGCCCACCACCTGCTCGCGTACGTCGAGATGCTCGAGCGCGACCGCGGCAGGTTCGCCGACGCGGCCAGGAGGGCCGACCGCTCGCCGCTCGGTGCGGGGGCGCTGGCGGGCGCGGGCTTCGCGCTCGATCGCGCGGCGACGGCCGCGGAGCTCGGCTTCGCGGGTGTCACCGCCAACTCCCTGGACGCGGTGAGCGATCGCGATTTCGCCGTGGAGTTCCTCGCGGCGGCCGCGCTGGCCATGGTCCACCTCTCGCGGCTCGCGGAGGAGCTCGTCTGGTGGTCGAACCCGGCGTTCGGCTGGGTCACGCTTTCGGACGCGCACGCCACCGGCTCGTCGATGATGCCCAACAAGAAGAACCCCGACCCGTGCGAGCTCGTGCGCGGAAGAGCCGCCAGGGTGTCCGGGCACCTCGCAACGATGCTCGGCATCCTCAAGGGGCTGCCGCTCGCGTACCAGCGAGACCTCCAGGAGGACAAGGTGCCGCTCTTCGACACGGCCGCGGTGCTCGATTCCTCACTGCGGGTGATGGCCGCAGTTCTCGGTGGTCTCTCGTTCGACGGCGCCAGGATGCGGCAGGCGGCCCTGGGCGGATTTGTCACCGCCACGTCCGTCGCGGATACGCTGGTGGAGCGAGGCCTCCCGTTCCGCGTGGCGCACCACGTCGCCGGCCGGCTCGTGGCCGAGGCCGGGACGCTCGGCTGCCGGCTGGACGAGCTCGACGACGCAGTCTTCCAGCGGGCACTGGCGGCGGAGGACGTGCCGGAGTCGCAGCGCCTGGCCGTCGAGGTGCCCGGCGGGCTGGGCGGCGAGCTGCGCCGGGCCGCGACCCTGGAAGCAGCCGTGGCGCGTCCGCGCGTCGTGGGCGGCACCGCGCCCGACCGGGTCCGCGAGGCGCTCGAGGCGGCGCGACAGCGGCTGGAGCAGCCGGCAGGCTGAGGCACACGGGTCGCAGACCGACGGACGATCGAGGCGGCCGTGCCAGGTGCGGCCGAGCGCGAGGCGGTTGGTCGAGGTAGCGGGGCGCGGTGATAGGGTGCACCGGCCGGCATCCACCACCCTCGCCGCCGGTCTCACGGGAGGACTCGACGATGGAATCTACGGCTGGACGGCAGGACGTCGATCGTCACCGGCGGAGCCCGCGGGATCGGCGCAGCCACCACCAGGGCGCTCGCGGCAGCCGGTGCCGGCGTGCTCACCACGGACGTGCTCGACGCCGAGGGCGAGGCCCTCGCGGCCGAGCTTCGCGGGCAGGGACGGCGTGTCCGGTTCGCTCATCTCGACGTGACGGACGAGGCCGCCTGGCAACGGTGCGTGGCGGAGGCCGTCGATGCCTTCGGCGGGTTGCACATCCTCGTCAACAACGCCGGCATCGGCACGCTGGCCGACGTCGAGACGGAGACCCGCGAAGAGTACGAGCGGGTCATCGCGGTCGACCAGACGGGCGTCTGGCTGGGCATGAAACACGCCGTTCCCGCCATGCGCGCGTCCGGCGGTGGCTCGATCGTCAACCTGAGCTCGATCTTCGGCAAGGTCGGGGGATTCGGCGGCTCGGTTGCCTACCACGCGGCGAAGGGCGCCGTGCGGCTCATGACCAAGAACGCCGCCCTGCGCTACGCGAAGGAAGGGATCCGGGTCAATTCGGTCCACCCGGGCTTCATCGACACCCCGATGATCACGGGTATCAAGGGCACCGATCTCGAGGCGGCGATTCTTGATGCGACCCCCATGGGCCGGCTCGGGCGCTCGGAGGAGATCGCGGCCGCGATCCTCTTCCTCGCCAGCGATGCGGCGTCGTATGTCACCGGCAGCGAGCTGTACGCGGACGGCGGCTGGACCGCCCGCTGAGGGAAGCGGGCGCTGTCATGCGGTCCGCGACGCACGACGGCGGCGGTCTGCGAACAGGCGGACGGGTGCCGGATGGCTCCGCGGGTCGGGCCTGTCAGCCCTCCTCGTGGACGAAGACGGGGAGGACGGGCAACCCGGGACGTTCGGCCATTCCGGGCGCGCGTGGCGGCACCACGTGCGACACCCGCGCCGTGAGGCGTGGGTCGGGGCTCCGCATGCGATCGGCCGCGCCGGGGACGAGCGGGCGCACGACCGCCACCTCGTCGCAGGCGGCGCGCTTGGGACAGCTCGCGCAGTCGCCCCAGACCTTGTGGTACAGCACCGCGCGGTCGACCGCCTCGAACCCGTTGCGCCCGAACCAGTCGGGGATGCGCGTCAGCGCGAACAGGTTCTTCACGCCGAAGCGCGTCGCCTCGGCGGCCACGGCGTCGACGAGCTTCGCCCCGTGACCGTGCCCCTCGGCTGAGGGCGCAACAGCGAGCGAGCGCACCTCGGCCAGGTCGTGCCACCAGATCCGCAATGCCGCGCACCCGACGACCTGCCCGCCGTCCACGGCCACCCAGAAGTCGCGGATCCGCTCGTAGATGTCCGTGAGCGGCCGCGGCAGCAGCAGGTCGCGTCCCGCGTACCGGTGGATCAGTGCGTGGATCGCGGGGACGTCGGATGGTCGGGCTCGCCGGATCATGGGCCGCCCATGATGACGGCTCCGGCGCGAACGCGCCGGAGCATGTCGGCGACTGGCCCCCGGCTGGCGCGCCCGGGCACGTGGGGGACCCGGCCTGCGGACGCGCACCCGGGCAGGTCGGGGCCCCATCCCCGGCGAGCACGTGCGCTCATGGCACGCGCCCTCAGGCGCCGGTCGCTCCGGGTCCGGCGAAACCGGACTTGGAAGGGCTGCCCGCGACCGCGGGCACCGCCCCGCCGGGCGCCGCGCCCGACCCCCCGGGCAGGCCGCCGTCCCCGGCGGACACGACACTCGCCGGCAGCCGGTCCACGAGTGGAGCCGTCCAGGCCCATGCGCTGCCCTGGCGGGCAGCCTCGGTCCGCAGCGGCAGGCCGAAGATCCTGATGAAGCCGACCGCGCTCGCGTGGTCGAAGGCATCGTCCGCGTCGTACGTGGCCAGCGCCCGGTCGTAGAGCGACAGGTCACTGCGCCGGCCGACGACCGCGAGCGAACCGTGATCGAGTCGCAGCCGGGCCTCGCCGGTCACCACGCGCTGTGACGAGGCGACGTAGTCGCGCAGATCGCGGTGGAGGGCGTTGAACCAGAGCCCGTCGTACGTGGCCTGCGCCAGCTCGTCGCTCACCAGCCGGTTGAACCGAAGCTGCTCGCGGGACAGCGTCAGTCCCTCGAGCGCCCTGTGCGCGGCGAACAGCGCGATCGCGGCGGGCGATTCGTAGATCTCGCGGCTCTTGATCCCGATCAGCCGGTCCTCGACGTGGTCCACGCGCCCGACGCCGTGCGCGCCGGCGAGGGCGCCGAGCTGCTCCACCAGCTCCACGGGCGACAGGCGGACCCCGTCCAGGCTCACCGGGATGCCGCCCTCGAAGGCGATGGTGACCTCCGCCGGGACGGCCGGGGCCCGGCCCGGATCGACCGTCCACTGGTACACGTCCGACGGCGGGGCGGTCCACGGGTCCTCGAGCACGCCCGTCTCGATCGAGCGTCCCCAGATGTTCTGGTCGATCGAGTACGGCGACGCCTTCGTGATCGGCACCTCGATCCCGCGCTCGAGGGCGTACTCGATCTCCTGGTCCCTGGAGAGCCCCATCCCGATCCGCATCGGCGCGATCACCTCGAGGGAGGGATCCAGCGCATGGACGGCGACGTCGAAGCGGACCTGGTCGTTGCCCTTGCCGGTGCAGCCGTGTGCGACCGCGTCGGCACCTTCGCGCTGCGCGACCTCGACGAGCAACTGCGCGATCAGGGGACGGGCGAGCGCCGTCGCGAGCGGGTACACGCCCTGGTAGAGCGCGTTGGCCTGCAGCGACGGGAAGCAGTAGTCGACGACGAACCGTTCCCGGGCGTCCAGGACGTAGGCACGCGACGCACCGGCGCTGATGGCGCGGCGCTGCACGCCCTCGCGCAGCGATCCGCCGCCCACGTCCACGGTCAGCGTGACGACGTCGGCGTCCATGGTCTCGCGCAGCCAGGCGACGGCAACGGACGTGTCGAGGCCGCCGGAGTAGGCGAGGATGACCTTTCGCACGGGATGCTCCTTCGGGTGCGGCGACGAGCCGCGGTGGGCGAGCGCGCGACGCGCCCGGTGGGGGAGGGACGGCGGGAGGATGCAGGGTCGCTAGCCGGAGGACTCCGGCGGGAGGCCCTGCAGGCGACGGAAGCGGGTGCGCCAGCGATCCATGCGCACCTCGTCCGCGAACAGCACGAGCACGGTGTCGTCGCCGGCCAGCGTGCCCTCCTGCTCCTGCAGGCTGGACTCGTCGATCGCGCGCGCGAGCCCCTGCGCGCTCCCGGCTCGCCCTCGCAGAACGAGCGTCAGGCCGCTCCGGCCGACCGTGATCGGGCTCGATTCCAGCACGCGCTCGAGCCGCTCGTCCGCCGCGGCAAGATCGCGGCCGAGCGACCCGGGAGCGACGTACACGTGGGCGGCGGCGCGCGGCGCCTTGACGAGCCCGAGCTCCGTGATGTCGCGGGAGACGGTCGCCTGCGTGACCTGGAATCCGCGGGCCGCCAGCAGGTCGACCAGCTCCTCCTGGCTGCGCACCGGGACCTGCGCGATCAGTTCCAGGATCAGCCGCTGACGCACCCGCTTGGCCGCGGGGCTCAGGACGGACATGCGGGCCTCCTCACGCGGCGCCCTGGCGCGCCGCGGCATCGCCGGCACCGGTGATCCGCGTGCCCAGATCCCCGTCCGACAGCGCGAGCCTCAGCACGTCGGGGTCCGAGCCGTCGGCGATCACCGCGCTTGCGCCCGGGACGGCCAGTCCGCGCAGGGCCGCTCGCACCTTCGGGATCATGCCTCCGCCGATCACGCCGCTCGAGATGAGGCGCTCGGCCTCGTCGGCGGCGATCCGCGGGATGCGACCGCCGTCGGACCCGCGGATGCCGTCAACGTCGGTCAGCAGCACGAGCCTCGACGCGCCCAGGCCGCGCGCAAGCCCCGCCGCGACGTCGTCCGCGTTGACGTTGCAGACCGACCCGTGCTCGTCCAGCGCCAGTGGCGCGACGACCGGCACGTGGCCTGCGGCAAGGAGCATCTCCACGAACTCGGGCCGGACCTCCACGATCGTCGCGACGAGCCCCTTTCCGGGCACGCGGCGGCCGGACAGCAGCCCCCCATCCACACCCGAGAGGCCGACCGCGTCGCAGCCGCGCGCGCGCAAGGCGGCGACCAGCTCCACGTTGGCCGCGCCGCGGAGGACCGCGGCCGCCACCTCGAGGCCTGCCTCGTCGGTGACCCGCAGCCCGTCCTCGAATCGCGTGGGCACGCCCAGCCGGTCGAGCCACTCGGTGACCCTGGCGCCGCCGCCGTGGACCACGATCACGGGCCGCGTCCCGGCGAGCTCGGTCACCTGGTCCAGGACGTGCTCCTGCGCCGCGACGGTCGTGCCTCCGAGTTTGACCACGATGAGACCGGCGGCGATCACGTCGAGTACTCCGAGTTCTCGCGCACGTAGGCCTCGGTGAGGTCGCAGCCCCAGGCCTCGGCCGCCGCGTTCGCGAGCCCCAGGTCGACGTCGATGGTGATCTCGGGCATGGCCATCGCCGCACGCACGGCCGCCGCGTCGAAGGCCAGCGGCTCGCCGTCGAAGACGGGCGTGCCGCAGAGCGCGATCCGCAGCGACGGGACGGACAGCGAGACCGCCGACCCGTCGGCCCGGTGGGCGCCTCCCGCGGCGGCCGCCACCCGGCCCCAGTTGGGGTCGCGGCCGTGGACCGCCGCCTTGAGCAGGCTGCTGCCCACGACGGCACGGGAGATCGCGCGCGCGTCGGCGAGCCGTTCCGCACCCGAGACGTGGCACGTGATCAGGCACGTTGCGCCCTCACCGTCCGCCGCCTGCTGGCGGGCAAGCGACCGGCACACGGCCGCGATCGCGACAGCGAGCGCACGGGCGTCGTCGGTGCCCGCCTGGACCTCGTCCGTGCCCGACGCTCCGGACGCCAGCGCGAAGACCGTGTCGTTGGTCGAGGTGTCGCCGTCGACCGTGAGCTGGTCGAAACTCAGGGCGACCGCCGGCCGCAGCATCGATGCGAGGGTGTCCGGCGCCACGGCCGCATCCGTCAGCACGAGCGCGATCATCGTCGCCATGCCCGGATGGATCATCCCCACGCCCTTCACGACGCCCGTGACGCGGGCCTGCCGGCGCGCGGACCCCGCCGCAAGCTCGACCGTCACGCTC
Organism: uncultured Chloroflexia bacterium; assembly: GCA_963757865.1. Taxonomy (GTDB): domain Bacteria; phylum Chloroflexota; class Limnocylindria; order Limnocylindrales; family CSP1-4; genus JAJYNJ01. Next base: position 646,574 of record CAVWSU010000019.1, on the reverse strand, counting down.
GCGGCCTTCAGGGTGTGGTCCGTCGTCATCATGGCCGTCCCCACGGCCTCCAGCGCGGCGTCGTCGGGGCCGAGCCCGGCCGGCACCAGCGCCTGGATGCCCGATGCCACGCGGGACACGGGCAACCGCGTGCCGATGAGCCCGGTCGACGCCATCAGCGTCTCCTCGACCCGGCAACCGAGCGCCCCGGCCAGCGCCGCGGCGATCTCGGCCTGGTCGGCGTCGCCCGCTGGCCCGGTCGCGGCGTTCGCGCATCCGGCCGTGACCAGCACGGCGCGTGCCCGTCCGTGGGGGGGGAGGGATGCGGCCTGTGAGTGCAGCGGAGGGGCCTGCGGGGGCAGGGAAGCGGCCTGCGGGGGCAGGGAAGCGGCGCTCGGGCCCCCGCCCGTCGCCGCCAGGTGCGCGCGGCTGAGGCGGACCGGTGCGGCCTGGACGAGGTTCCGGGTGAACGTGGCGGCGGCCGAGGCGGGATCCGGCGTCGTCACGGTCACGACGGCCAGGTCCGGGCGCCCGCTCGGCTTGATCCCTGCCGCGACGGCGCCCGCAGCGAACCCGAGCGGCAGTCTCGGCCGCTGTTCCACGGGGAGCGCGCGGGCTGCCGACGCGAGGGTCGTCCAGGCGTCCTGATCGGGGTCGTCCCGCGCTGCGATCGTCCCCGTCCGCTCGGACACGCTCATGGGTAGAGCGGAAGCTGTTCGAGGCCCGTGGTCTCCGGGAGCCCGAACGCGACGTTGAGCGACTGGACCGCCTGTCCCGCGGCGCCCTTGACGAGGTTGTCCGTGACGGCGATGGCCACCACTCGTCCGCTCCGGGAGTCGAGCCGCGCGTGGACCCGGCACAGGTTGCTGCCGGTGACGGTCTTCGTGGACGGGGGAGCGGCCGTGACCTGGACGAAGGGCTCGCCGTCGTACGCATCGGCGTACAGGCGGTCGAGTTCGTCCTGCGTGACGGGCCGCACGGGACGGACGTAGCACGTGGCGAGCAGGCCGCGCGTCATGGGGACCAGGTGGGGCGTGAAGACCAGGCTCGCCATCGCCTCCGGTGACGCGCCGAGCCCCGACAGCTCACCGCGGATCTCGGGGAGGTGCCTGTGGCCGCCCAGGCCGTAGGCCCGAACCGATTCGTTGGCCTCGGAGAAATGGGTCTCGAGCCGGGGCTCGCGGCCGGCGCCGCTCACGCCGCTCTTGGCGTCCACGATGGCGTCGGCGATCAGGCCCGCACGTGCCAGCGGCGCAAGCGCGAGGATCGCGGTCGTCGGATAGCAGCCGGGCGATGCGACGATCCGCGCGGATGCGATGGCCGTCCGGTGAAGCTCGGGGAGCCCGTACACCGCCGCCGGAATGGCGGGGCGCGTTCCCGACGCGGGCCGTCCCGACGCCGCCCGGCAGCAGCTCGGGGGCCGGGTGGTCGAGCGCATAGAACTCGCGGTAGTCGGCCGGGTCGGACAGCCGGAAATCGGCGCCGAGGTCGATCACCAGCGGGCCCGCGGCGGCGAGATCCGGCGCGATCGCGGCCGCCTGCCCGTGGGGCAGCGCGATGAGCACGGCGTCCAGCTCCGCGGGATCCGGCAGCGCGGCGTCGATGCGGTGGCCCGTGTCGGCAAGATGCGCGAACGCCTCCCCGACCGGGACCCCATCGCGGTTGCGGGCCGCCAGCGAGACGATCCGGACGGCGGGATGGCGCTCCAGGAGCCGGACCAGCTCGGCCCCGACGTAGCCGGTCGCGCCGAGGATCCCGACGCGGATCGCGCGGGCGTGGGGTGGTCGCGCCGCGGCCGGTTGCCGGCCGGGGGCGTGCCCGGCCGAACCGGCCGAGCCGGCGGCGGGCGGCACGGACCCGGGGAGGCGAGTGGTGGATGCCATGCGCATGAATATACATGGCCACGCATATTCGCGCATCCCCAGCCGCCGTGCCGCTGCGCACCGTGCCGGGCCGTCGGTCCGGCGGTTGCAGGTTCGGACCGCATCCGCCCCCGCAGGACGCGGTCCGTCAGGCTGGAGCGGTCAGATGTGTGCCACGCTCCCGCTGGTTGCGCTCCTCCTCGACAGAGCATCGATCGTCACGGCGGCCAGCAGGACGAGGCCGGTTGCGATGAACTGGTACTCGACCGGCAACCCGAGCAGGTAGAGCCCGTTGTAGATGGCCCCGATGGTCAGGCCACCGAGGATGCCGTGGATCGCCCTGCCACGGCCCCCGAAGAGGCTGGTACCGCCGATGACCGCCGCGGCGACGGCGAACAGCACGTACTGCCCGCCGTTGATGTTGGTCGTGATGCCGCCCAGCGACGAGGTGTAGATGATGCCGCCCAGCCCGGCACTGGCCGAGCAGATGACGAATGCCCACGTGCGGATCGAGTTCACGCCGACGCCGGCGCGCCGCGCCGCCTCGGGATTGCCGCCGACCGCGTACATGTGGCGTCCGAACTGGGTCCGCTCGAGCAGGACGATCGACCCGCCGAGCAGGGCGAGCACCAGGGGCAGCACCCACGGAACGCCGATGATCGGCAGGTAGACGCCCCGGTTGATGTTGCAGATCGCCACGACCACGGCCCCCGCGACCGCGATGAAGGCGATCTTGGCGACCGTGAGACCCACCGGCGGCGCCACCAGGCCACTCCGGCGCCGGCCGCTGTCGCGCAGCCACATCGACGCTCCAAGCAGCACGACGAGCACCGCCAGCGCAATCCAGCTGATCACCGGGTCGAGGTAGGCGTACACGATGCCGTAGAGGGCCCGCTCGTTGGCCACGACGGTGCTGGTGATGGCGACGCCCCCGGCCGCGCCCAGGATGATGATCATGACCCCGAACCAGAACATCTGTCCCGCGAGCGTGACCACGAACGAGGGCAGCCGCAGCCGGGTGATGATGATCCCCTGGATGGCCCCGATCGCGCCGCAGACGAGCAACGCGGCGATGATGGCGGCCCACCACGGCCAGTTGTGCAGGAGGTCGGCGGGCGCCGCCTGGGGCTGGACGAGGAGGGCGGCCACGATTCCGCCGATCGCGGCGACATAGCCGATGGAAAGGTCGATCTCCCCGAGCAGCAGCACGAAGATCTCGCCGATCGCCAGGACGATGAACACCGCGCTCTGGTCGAACAGGTTGACCAGGTTGACCGGCGTGAGATAGACGTGGTTGGGCGTCACGATCTGGAAGACGACCGTGACGGCGATGAGGGCCGCCACGACCGGCAGGATGCCGGCGTCCCCGCTCCGCACGCGGAGGAGCCAGGCCCTGAGGTACTGGCTCAGAGACTGGGCGACGATCTCCGGCGGAATAACCTCGACGGCCGCCGCCGTGAGGTCCGGCGCGGCCTCCGCCTCGGCTGCGATGTCGTCCGGAACCATCGGGTTCCCCTGTTCACCACCGACCCCGGCCACTGCTCAGTCCCTCCCCTGGTTGGAGCCGGACGTGGCCACCTCGCGGCTCGATCCGCCGGTGGTCATGAAGTCCACCACGCTCTGGCGATCGAAGCCCGAGAGCGGACCCTGGGCGGCCATGCGTCCGAGGTGCAGCACGGCGATCCGGTCGGCGACCTCGAAGACGTCGTTGAGGTTGTGGGAGATGACCATCACGGCGAGGCCGTGATCCTTGAGCCGCTTGACCAGGTCGAGCACCATCCGGGTCTGGGCCACGCCGAGCGCCGCGGTCGGCTCGTCGAGCATCACGAGCTTGGAGTTCCACATGACGGCCTTGGCCACCGCAACCGCCTGGCGCTGACCACCCGACAGCGTGGCGACGGGCTGTCGGATCGACCGGACGGTGGTCACGTGCAGGCTTGCCAGCGTCTCCGCGGCCGCCCGCTCCATGCCGTCCTCGTTGAGGAAGATGCGGCTGCTGAGGCGCTCCCGTCCGAGGAACATGTTCTGCACGATGTCCAGGTTGTCCGCGAGGGCGAGGTCCTGATAGACGGTCTCGATCCCGAGTGAGGCGGCGTCCCTCGGTGTGCGGATGTGGACGGGGCGGCCTTCCCAGAACATCTCGCCCTGGTCGGGCTGGTGGATGCCGGCGATGGTCTTTGTGAGCACGGACTTGCCGGCGCCGTTGTCGCCGCACAGCGCGGTCACCTCGCCCGCCGGGAGATCCAGGTCGACCTCGAACAGCGCCTGTACGGCGCCGAAGTGCTTGCTGATTCCCCGCAGAGCGAGCAGAGGCACGGTTCCCGTCAGAGAACCCGCCGACGCCCGCCCGGCGGGAGTCGGCGCATGTCCGGCGGGCCCCGGGGACGCTCCCGGGGCGGTGTCTGCGCCAGCCGTCATGTCCATCGCTTGGTCCTCCGCGGCCTCGGGCGACTGGGCGCGCCCACGTCCGTCATCGCGTGTTCCTGGTGTCCGAGCGTACCGGCCGGATCGGCCGCCCGCCCGCGCAATCATGCAGCTCCATGAAACGACCGTGTCGCACCCGCCCGTGGCGGGTGCGACACGGCAACGTTGGCTGGACGAACCAGCACTCCGACTGCGTCTACAACGTCACGGCGTGATGTTGGCGGCAGAACAGACGCTGGCGCCTACCGCCGCACACAGGTCGGCGGCAGAGACGAAGTTGTCCTTGATGACCGTGGATGCCATGTTGGCCGAGTTGACCCAGTAGGGGGTCAGGAGAACGGCCGGTTCCGTCGCGACGGAGGCCGTCTTGTCGGGATTGGTGGTCGTTCCGTTCACGAGGGTGCTCGGCGGCGTCTGGCCGGCGCGCAGGTACGTGACGAGAGCGACTGCGGCCTGGGCCTCGAGGTAGATCGGCTTGTAGACCGAGCCGCACTGGTAGCCCTGGAGGACGTATTCCATCCCCTGGAGGGTCGCGTCCTGCCCGGTCGTCGGGATCTTCTTGGGTCCGACGCCTGCTCCCTTGAGGACGGTGATCACCGCACCGGCCAGGCCGTCGTTGGCCTCGACCGTGGCGTTGATCGACTTGTTGGCGGTGTACGCCTGCTGGAAGATCGCGCCGCCCTTGGCGTTGTCCCATCCGGGGGCGAGCTGCTCGCCAACGAGCGTCATTCCGGCGCTGTTCGTGGCGCCGGCCTTGACCTGTGCGACTTCCTGGCCCCAGATCACCGAGTTGTAGCCCCTGGCGAAATCGATGGCGTTGGGGTCGGTGTCCTGGCCGCCGTCAACGGTGAACACCTTCGGGCTGGAGACACCCCAGTCCGTGACGCACTGCATGAACCCCTGCCCGATCAGCTTCCCGACCTGGACGTTGTCGAAGCTGACGTAGTAGGTCGTGTCACCCTGGAACGTGGCCCGGTCGTAGCTGACCATCGGGATGCCGGCAGCGGCGGCGAGCGCCTGGATCTGCTTGCCGGTAGGTCCGTCGAGCGGGTCCACGAGCAGGACCTTGGCGCCGGCGGTGATGTCCGCCTGGGCGATGGCGACCTCGGTGTTGGTCGTGCCCGAGGCGTTCTGGATCTTGAAGTCGGAGGCGGAGTAGCCCGCCGCCTGGAACGCCTTGGTGAGGTACGGAAGGTCGTAGCTCGTGTAGCGGGCCGACGTGGTGACGTCGGGGAGGATCACGCCGACCAGGCCGGAGCCTGCCGACGTGATGCTCGTGAGCTGAGACATGGCCGAGAAGCTGGCGTCGAACGACGACACGCTGAGCCCGGCGGCCGCGCTTGCCGGGGCGACGCTTGCGGGCGCGACGCTTGCCGGGGCGACGCTTGCAGGCGCGACGCTGGCCGGAGCCACCGTGGGCGCCGTTGTCGCCGCGCTGCTGCAGGCCGCGGACGCGAGTGACGTCACCGCGATCGCGACCAGAAACGTGGAACGAAGTTTCACGTGAATTCTCTCCTCTTGCACCATCTGATCCCCGTGGCGCATCGGGTGGCCGGAGGGTCGCGCTGCGCGACACCGGGGCGGCCACGTTCAGGCACTTCGCTGTGCTGCTGCTCCACCTCCTTGGTACTGCTCGGCAGTATGGCCACCGACGACGGTCCCGGACGGCTCGGCCCGCAGAGGGCGGGCCGGGCGTGGGACCCTGGTTGGATCTGTGATGGAGGGCGCGAACGCCAGCTCGGCGGCGCCGAGCAGCGCGGAGTCGGGGCCGAGGGCCGCGGGCGAGACCGTGACGAGGCCGCGCGAGGCGGGAATGGCCCGTTCGGCGATCGCCGTCGTGACGGCGTCGCTGACGTACGGGTAGAGGCGGCCGTAGAGGCCGCCCATCGCGATCCCGCTCGGGTTGAAGATGTTCACGAGCCCGACCAGCCCGACGCCCAGCCAGCGACCGACCTCGGCGATCGCTCCCAGCGCCTCCGCGTCGCCACCGTCGGCGTCGGCGAGCAGAGACTCAAGCGCGACCCGGCTGCCGTCCGCGCCCTGCGGCCCGACGTGCCGGAGGAGCGCGTCCTCGCCGACCTCCGTCTCCCAGCAGCCCCGGGCGCCGCAGTGGCACTGGCGGCCGTCGGGGTTCACGGGCAGGTGGCCGACCTCGCCGGCGTACCCGGCAGCGCCGGTGAGCTGGCGGCCACCGGCGACGATCCCGGCCCCCATGCCGGCCTCGCCCCACAGGCAGATGAAGTCGCCCAGCCCGACGCCGGCTCCCCTGGTGTGCTCCGCGAGGGTGGCAAGGTCGGCGTCGTTGCCCGACAGGACGGGCACGACGAGTCCGAGACGGTCCTGGACCAGATCCGCCAGCGGCACGTCGCGCCAGCCGAGGTTCGGGGCGATGTGGACGAACCCGTCCCGCCGGCGCACCAGGCCCGGCACGGAGATGCCGACGGCGCAGATCGACCCGCTGCGACCGCAGCCCGCCATCATGGCCTCGACGACGGCCGCCAGTTCATCCAGCGTCTCCGACGGCGTCCGCCACGCCCGGGCCCGGTCCACGCGGGTCCGGCTCGCGATCGAGCCCCCGAGGCCGACCACCGCGGCGCCCAGCGTGTCGGTCGCGATCTCGATCGCGAGCACCGTCGGTCCGTCCTCGCGCGGCTCGACGACGGGCGAGGGTCTCCCCGGCACCATCTGCGAGGTCGGGGGGCGCTCGCAGACGAAACCCCGGTCGGAGAGCTCCGACACGAGCGAGCCGACGGTGCTCCGATTGACCCCCATGGCCGTGGCGAGGCGCGACCGTGACAGGGGTCCGCGGACATGCACTTCTCTCAGCAGCCGGCTGAGGTTCTGTCTCCGCAGCGCTGCCTGGTGCCCGCTGCCGTCCCTCCGGAACGCACGCCTGGGCGACGTATTCCGCCTCCACGTGACCCGGCGCTCGCGGCACACGCCGCGACATGCCCTTTTGTCAGAGCATGCAACAAATCACGCCCGGATGTCAATCCGGGGCAGGGTGGCTGCGGGCCCGAGTCGCCCGCGTGGCCCGCAGGGCCCCGGCCGTGTGGGGCTCCCGACGGGAGCGGGCATCCGCGGGCAGGAGCATCCGGCCCCGCGAGTGGGACAGGAGGCGCGACCGCTGTTCTTCGGGATGGGCCGCAGGCGGGACGCGCGTCAGGCGCGGTCCAGGGAGGACACGTTCGCCCCGTCCGGGCCCGTCACGACGACCTCCGCGCGATGCTCGCCGTCCGCGTTCCGGACGACGTAGCGGTGCGCGATCCTGGCGATCCCCGTGGCCATCACCGCCGTCACGGTGCAGTACTTCGTCGCGGACAGCTCGATGGCTCGTGCCACCGCCGCGGGATCGAGCGGATCGCCCTCGACGCGGTGCTCGACGACGACGTCCGTGTAGGCCCTCGGGTGCGCCGTTCTCTGCTCGCCGGTGACGTCGACCTCGTACGACGTGACGGTCTGCTGCTTCTTGCGCAGGATCGAGACGACGTCCATGGCGGTGCAGCCGCCGAGCGAGACCATCAGGAGCTCGGAGGGCCGGAAACCGTGCCCGCCGGCATCGTCGTCCATCTCGAGCCGGTCGCCGGAGCCGGCCTCGGCGACCAGGTGCATGCCCGTGTCCCAGCGCACCGTCGCGTGCTTCGTCATGCCGTCAACTCCTCGGGGCGCCGCGCGCGGACCACCATGGTCGATCGGCGCAGCGGAAACGCGTGGGCGGCCAGGTCTCCGACCAGCCCGACGACGAAGGTGCTTCGACGCCGCTGCCACGCCCGGGCCAGGTGGTCCGTCGTGATCAGCTCGACGTCGCCGAAGCCGGCCGCGAGTAGCGCCGCACGAAGCCTGGCGGGCGTGTTGATCGATGCCACCAGTGCGTGGGCGTCGCCGGGGCCGGCCTTGACCAGGCGCTGCAGCGGTCCCGCGAGTCCTCGCGGCATGGCGCAGTACACGTCGACGAACGGATGCGCCCGGTTCACGGTCGTCAGGATCAGCCAGCCGCCCGGGCGAAGCCAGCGGCCCAGGGTCCGCAGGGCGGCGACGGGGTCGTGGAAGTGCTCCACCGCGAACGAGCTCAACACGACGTCCAGCGAGGCCGGCGCCAGCGCATCCTCGTCGCGGCACAGGTCCGCCTGCACGAACCGGTCGAGCCAGGGCAGCGGCGATTCGGGGGGGTGGATGTCGACGCCGATCAGCTCCGAGACTCGGTCGCGGAAGGGCCGCAGCGCGCTCACGCGTCCGCACCCGGCATCGACGACCACGGCGCTCGACGCCGGCAGGGCGGCGTCGAGAAAGGCATGCGTGACCTCGGCGGTGGTCGGCACGAGGCCGAGGCGGCGCAGCAGCCGCTCTCTTCGAACCGCCAGGATCCGGTCGGCGCCCAGGTCGCGCGCCGCCGTCGCGGGTTTCACCACGCGGTCGCGGTCGCAGGTTCGGCGAGTCCCCGCTCCGCGAGCCAGCGCTCCGCGTCGATGGCCGCGCGGCACCCGTCCCCGGCGGCCGTGACCGCCTGGCGGTACCGGTGATCGTGCACGTCGCCGGCCACGAACACTCCGTCGACGCGCGTGCCGGTTTCGTCGTGGATGGTCAGGTAGCCCTTGGCGTCGACCTCCAGCCATTCGCGGAACACGTCGGTGTTGGGACGGTGACCGATGGCCACGAACAGCCCGTCCGTGGGCTCGTCGTGCTCCTGGCCCGTGGCCGTGTCCCGCAGGCGCACCCCGGTCACCTTGTCCTCGCCGAGCACGTCGACGACCTGGCTGTTCCACACGACCCTGACGCGGGGGTTCGAGAGCGCCCGCTCCTGCATGATGCGGCTGCCACGGAACTGGTCGCGGCGGTGGACCATCACGACCTCGCTCGCGAACTTGGTCAGGAACAGCGCCTCCTCGAGCGCCGAGTCCCCGCCGCCGACGACCACCACGCGCCGATCGCGGAAGAAGAAGCCGTCGCACGTCGCGCAGGCGCTGACGCCGCGGCCGCGCAGCCGCGTCTCGCTCTCGAGATCGAGCCAGATCGCCGATGCGCCGCTGGCCGCGATGACCGTCTGCGCCTCGTACTCGACGCCTCCCGCCCAGAGCCGGAAGGGCCGGCGCGAGAGGTCGACCCGGTCGACGTCGACGTCGACCACCTGGGCCCCGAAGCGCTCGGCCTGCGCGCGCATGCGGTCCATGAGCTCCGGCCCCTGGATGCCGTCGGGGAAGCCCGGGAAGTTCTCGACCTCGCTGGTGATCATGAGCTGGCCGCCGGCCGCGTACCCGCCGAGCACGATCGGCTCGAGGTTGGCACGAGCCGCATAGATCGCCGCCGTCAGGCCCGCAGGCCCGGATCCGACGATGATCACCTTCGCCCGGGTTCGGCCTTCGGCGACGGCCGCCACGGCCGTCCCGACGGGCGCCGCCAGCCCCTGGTCGCCGTCCCCGATGATCTGGAGCGGCTTCAGACCGCCGAAACCGCTCGTTCCCTGGCTCATCCCGTGTGCTCCGTCCTCGTGTGCGCCTGGTGGGTGGTTCCGCGTGCCGTCCGCCGCGGAATACCCCCGGGGAGTATCTTACCGCATCCCGGTCCCGTGGCTCGCGCCGGCGGCGCTCATGGCGTGGACCGCCCGCGATCGCAGGTCCCGGACGGCGTGGGCCATGCCCTGGGGGTCGTGGAAGAGCGTGCTGCCCGTCACGAAGACGTCGGCGCCCGACGCCGCGCACGTCTCGATCGTCCCGGGCGTGATGCCGCCGTCCACCTCCAGCCAGATCGGCCGGCCGGTCGCCTCGATCGCCGCGCGGGCCACGCGCAGCTTGGGCTCCATGCTCGTCAGGTACGACTGGCCCCCGAAGCCCGGGTTGACCGTCATGACCAGGACCAGGTCCACCAGGTCGAGCACGTTGACGATCGCGTCGACCGGCGTCGCGGGGTTGACGGCGACGCCTGCGCGCCCGCCGCTCTCGCCGACGTGCATCAGGCTGCGGTGGAGGTTGCGCGTCGATTCCGCGTGCACGATGACCCGCTCGCAGCCCGCCTCCACGCAGCGCGGGATCAGCACGTCCGGGTTCGACACCATCAGCTGGGCCTCGAAGGGCAGCCGCGTGTGCCGCCGTGCCGCGGCGATCACGTCCGGCCCGAACGTGAGGTTGGGCACGAAGTCCGCGTCCATGACGTCGAACTGGATCCAGTCGACGCCCGCCTCCTCCAGGGCCGCGACCTCCTCGCCAAGCCGCGACAGATCGGCGGGCAGGACGGACGCCACGATGCGGGCTCCCATCGCGCCGGCCGCAGGGCTCGACGAGCGCCGCTCGTCACGTTCGGGCATCCGGCCTCCTGGCTGTATCCGGGGGAGCCCCCGCGTCGACAAGGGTACGGCTAGCGACCCATCGCGTGCACCTGGGGCACCACGTCGCGGCCCACCAGCTCGAGGATCCCCGGCTCGTACACGTTCCTGATCGAGAAGATCGCGTGCTGCGAGCCGGCGTCGTGCCACGTGCCGATGCGGTCGACCATCTCGGCCGGCGTCACCGTCTCCGGGGCGCCCTCCGCCGACACGCGGAAGCCGTTCAGGTTCGTGCGCTCGATCTCGTCGAACGGCCGTCCGACTTCGTCGCAGCGCTCCCTGAGCACGGCGTACTTGCGGCGCAGGTTGTCTCCGCCCCCGAAGATGTTGGTGGCGTCCGCGTACTGCGCCACCAGGCGCAGCGTCTTCCGCTCGCCGCCGCCCCCGATCATGATCGGCGGGTGGGGCCGGCGGATGACCTGGGGGCTGTTGAGCATTCGCTCGAGCTGGTAGTGGCGCCCCCGGAAGGGCTGACCGCTGCCGGCGTCGCCCTCCCACATGGCGTGCACGATCTGCAGCGTCTCCTCGAGCATCTCGAAGCGCTGGCCGAGCGGCGGCATGGGAAAGCCGAGGGCCTTCGACTCCTGCTCGTTCCATGCGGCGCCGATCCCCAGCCACGCGCGCCCGCCGGACAGGACGTCGAGCGTGGTGGCGAGCTTCGCCCAGAGACCGGCCTGCCGGTAGTGGATGCCTCCGACCATGAGGCCAAGCGTGATCCGCTTCGTCAGCGCGGCGGCGTAGGCCAGGGCCGACCAGCCCTCGAGCATGGGCTCCTCCGCGGCGCCGACGCTCGGGATCTGGAAGTGGTGGTCCATGACCCACAACGAGTCGAAGCCCGCCTCGTCGGCGTCGCGGACGATGCGCGCGAACGTGGGGCCGATCGCGGCGTTGCCGCCCGGCCAGGTGAAGCTGGGTACCTGCAGTCCGATCTTCATGCCGGGAGCGTACTGCGGATGACGTATCGGTTCAGCGAGGCCGGCGGCCGTCAGGAGAACAGGTCGAACGCATCCGGCATGACGACGTCGCCGACGATGGAACCGTCCCCGGCCCGGATCGGGGCACCACGGACGAGCACGACCGGCCGCCTCGACGTCTTGCCGGACGCAAGCTCCGCGGCGGCGCAGATCTCGTCGGCGACCGCGACGACGGTGGCGTGCATCTCGCGCCCGGCCGTGTCGGCCATGCCCCGGAAGTCGGCGAGCGGGCGCGAACCCCGAGACGCCGAGCGCCACGTCGGTGATGCCCCAGCGCCACGGGCGGCCGAACGAGTCGGAGACGACGACCGCCACGTCGACACCGAGCAGGTCGCGCAGGCGGCCGCGGATGTCGCGCGCCGAGCGGTCTGGATCCTCCGGGAGGAGCGTGACGAGATCGGGCGAGTCGGTGTTGGACGCGTCCACGCCGGCGTTCGCGCAGACGTAGCCGTGTGCCGTGCGCGACACGATCACGCCGCGCTCCATGCGCACGACGCGCACGGACTCCTGGAGCACCACCTCCACCTGGCGTGGATCGCGGTTCCAGCGCTCGGCGAAGGCAAGGGCTTCGGGGCGCGGCGTGACGGAGCGCAGGTCGACCACGCGACCCTCCGCCTTCGACACGACCTTCTGCGTCACGACGAGCACGTCCCCCGCGCGCAGATCGAGCTCCGGGTCGTCCGCCGATCCTGCCCTGGCGGCCTCCGCGATCATCGCCGCGAGGTCGTCGCCCGGCCGGACGTCCGGGAGCGGCGGCAGCGGAACCGCCAGCAGGCGTCCCGCCGTTTCGGCCGGTAAGGCGCCCGGAGGAGGGCCTCCGGCGGCCTCGTCCTGCGCGGCTCCGACCGGCCCCTCGTCCCGCCCGGATCCGACCGGGCGCTCGTCCCGTCCGGTCACGTGCCGGTTCCGGCGCCCGCGACCCCGGCGCTCGCGCCGATCGCCTGCAGCTCCGCCAGCCGGCCGGAATCGAGCCGCTCGACGTCGCCGGGCGTGTCGAGGTCGAACCCGAGCGCCGAATCTTCCACCAGCTGCACGCTCGCGCCGGCCTCGCGGGCCGCCTCGAGGTGGGCGCGCAGGCTGTCCGATCCGAACGCGGGATCGATCACGTCCGGAGGCGACAGGAGCAGGCCGTTGGTGCCGCTGCGTGCGTCGGCCGGGACGATGGCCACGAGGGCGCGGCCGCCGCCGGCCGCGAGCGCCGCGTCCGCCGCATCGTGCAGGCGCGCGAGCGCCGCCGGGTCGGCCAGCGGCAGGTCGCCGGGCAGCACCAGCACGGCCGTGGCTCCGCCCGCCGACACGTCGGCGACGCCCAGCCGGATCCCGTCGTTGAGCCCGCCGGCCCGCTGGCGCAGCGTCCGCGCGCCGGCGGATGCCGCGATCGACAGCAGCACCGGGTCCGGGCTGACGACGAGGACGTCCGCCGCGCCACCCCAGGCGGCGATCGTGTCCAGCAGGTGGCGGAGCATGCCGACGATGAGCTCCTCGCGCTCCTCCGCGTCGAGCGCCGCGCCGAGCCGGCTCTTGCCGCCCTCGAGCGTCCGAAGGGGTACGACCACGTGCAGTCGCGACAGGTCCCCTCCGCCCGTGTCGCTCACCGCGGCGTCCCTCCCATCGCCCGTTCCGTCGATCGGTCAGCCCGCGAGCGGGCGTGCCGCGCCATCGTATGCGCTCCCGCGCGGTTCAGCGCAGCAGCACATCGGCGAGGCGGTCGACCTGGTCGATCCCGGGCAGGGTCGGAAACGTCACCATCTCGTCCACGCCGGCGTCCTCGAGGCGGCTGGCCATGGCCACCAGGCCGTCCGGGTCGGTCGGCAGCGCCTGCACCGTGGCGGGTCCGCGCACGGGGCCGTAGTAGTCGAGCAGGAACGCCGCCGACCGCTCGTCGGTCCCGACCGCAAAGTAGGAGAGTGCCGAGATCCACGGCGCACCCTCCCGGCCGGCGTCGCGCCACGCGGTCCGGACGCGCTCCACGAGCGGGCCCAGCGAGGCGCCCGCCCCGCTGCTCGCGGTCCATCCCGCGCCCCAGCGGACCGTCCGGCGGATGGAGGCCTCGGACGCGCCCCCGAAGATCAGGCGGGGTCGCCCGAGCCCGCCGTCGACGGGAGCGCTCGGGCGGGTGGTGCCCGCCGGCGGCTCCCCGCGCCAGATCGCGTCCATCACCTCGAGCGCGCGGTCCCAGTCCCGGCCGCGCGCATGGAAATCCCGGCCCACGACGGCGTAGTCGTCTTCGCGAGCACCCACGCCGGCACCCAGCGTGAAGCGTCCCCCGGACAGCCGCGCCAGGCTGGCGGCCTGCTTGGCGAGCAGTACGGGATCGCGCGTGGGGCCGAGCAGCACGTCGGTCATCAGACCGATGGTGCCGGTCGCGCCGGCCGCGGCCGCAAGCGCGATCAGTGGCTCGTGGTTGCGGTACGCGATGCGGTCGATGACGCCCAGCGTGCTGAACCCGCGCGCCTCCGCGCGGCGCGCCCACGCCAGCACCACGCCGTCGGCGACGCCCGGCAGCACGGTGGGAAGCCCGATTCCGATTCGCATCCGGTGCCCCCTGTTCTCAGGCCGACCTCAGCTGCCCGGCGAACGCCAGCATCTCCTCCGCGAGGCGCGCCCGGTCCGGCTCGTCACGCATGACCGCCTCCGTCACCAGCACCGCGACGCCCAGCGCTTCGATCGCCGTGCCCTGCGACTCGTCGGCGCGATCGATGACGAGGCCGTCGAGGAGCCCGGGATACCGCTCCGCGTAGTGGCGCGCGACCCCGAGGGCGCTCGACTCGCCGCCCAGCGTCTCGAACATCCGGTCGGCCGGGCCCTTGAGCGCGGCGCCGGCCACGATCGGGCTCACGGCGACGACGGGTGCCTCCGCCGCGAGCACCGCCGCGACGACGCCGGGCAGCGCGAGGATGGTGCCGACGCTCACGAACGGGTTGGACGGTGCGACGGCGAGCACGTCGGCCGAGGCGATCGCGTCGAGCACCGCGTCGGTCGGCCGGGCATCCTCGATCCCGTCGAAACGCAGCTCGAGCGCGTCGTCGGCATGCCGGCGTCCCACGAACCAGTCCTGGAAGTCGAGCCAGCCGGCCGGGGTCCGGACGTGTGTGCGCACGGGACGGTCCGCCATCGGGAGGATCCTCGCCCGAACGCCGAGGGAGGCGGCAAGCTCGCGCGCGACGTCGGTGGGCGTCGCGCCGGAGGCGAGCCGCGAGGTCCGCACGAGGTGCGTGGCGAGATCCCGGTCGCCCAGTCGGAACCAGGTCGGCGCGCCGTACCGGCCCAGCATCTCGTGCGCCGACCAGGTCTCGTCCCGCATGCCCCAGCCCGTCTCCTGGTTCGCGAGCCCGGCAAGGGTGTACAGCACCGTGTCGACGTCGGGCGAGATCGCCAGCCCGTGGAGCTCGAGGTCGTCGCCCGTGTTGACGACGACGGTCAGGTCCATGCCGGGGAGCAGCGAGAGGCCGTGGGCGAGCTTGGCGCCGCCGACGCCTCCCGCGAGGACGGTCACGCGCCGCCGCGAGCGCGATGCGTCCGGCCGGGACGGCCCGGGGCCGGCGTTGGGCCTCATGCTCAGGCCGTCAGCTTCGGAAGGACCTCGCGGCCGAACGCGTCGATCCACTCGCGCTGGTTCCGCCCGACGTTGTGCAGGTAGACCTTCGTGAAGCCCATGTCCAGGTACCGCTGGATCTCGCGTCGGTGCGCCTCGAGGTCGTCCGAGATGAGCATGCGGCCCTGGAAGTCCTCGATCCCGACCATCCTGGCCATGGCCTCGAAGACCTGCGGCGAGCGGATGTCCTGCTTGGAGAACTTCATGCCGCCGTTCGGCCACTCTCGCACGGCGTTGTCCTCGGCCTCCGGCTGCGTGGGCGCCCACGACAGGTGGAGCTGCAGGATCCGCGGCATCGTGGAGGGATCCTTGCCGGCCTCCCGCGCGCCCTTGTCGAACCGCGCGAACACCGCGTCGATCTTCTCGTCCGCCGCGCCGACCGTGATGATCCCGTCGCACATGCGGCCCGTGCGCTCCGCGGTCACCGGCCCGGCGGTCGCGACGTAGATCGGCGGGGGCGTCTCGGGCATCGTCCACAGCCGCATCGTCTCCATCCTGAAGAACTCGCCGCGGTGCTTGACGTCCTTCCCGGTGAAGAGCTTCTGGATGATCTCGATCGATTCGAACATCCGCGAGATGCGTTCGCCCACCTCGGGCCAGTACGGCGCCACGACGTGCTCGTTGAGCGCCTCGCCCGACCCGAGCCCGAGCCAGAACCGCCCGGGATACATCGCGCCCATCGTCGCGGCAGCCTGCGCGACGATCGCCGGGTGCATGCGGAAGGACGCACAGGTCACGCCCGGGCCGATGTCGCCCCGTGTGTGCTCGGCGGCGGCCGTCATGTAGGACCAGACGAAGGCGGCGTTCCCCTGGCTGGGCACCCACGGCTGCACGTGGTCGGCGGCCATGATCCCGTCGAAGCCGGCCGCCTCGGCGGCCACCGACCAGTCGACGAGGTCACGAGGCGCGAACTGCTCCAGCATGGCCGCGTATCCGACCTGGACGTCTGCCATCGTCGATCACTCCTCGAGGTCGGCCGCGACCCTGGCGGCCCGCAGCACGAACGTCACGCGCTCCTGCGTCTCGAACGTGCGTATCTCCCGTTCCGCTGCGGCCGGGTCATCGGCATGGTATCGGCGCGCCATGGCGGCGATGTCCGCCTGCGCCCGCGCCTGGTCGGACACGACCTGCACGGTCCCGCGCAGGGACACCCAGCGGTAGGCGTCGGCGACCAGCACGCTCACGCGGGCCTCGCGCGCGAGGTTCGCCGGCCAGCGCCGCCCCACCCTCGAGTTGAGCACCAGTGAGTCGCCGTCCAGCAGGTACCACGCCACGGCCTGGTGGGGAGTTCCGTCCGCGTTGATCGTGGCGACCACGGCAAACCGCCCCGGCTCCGCGAGGAACCGCCGGACGTCGGACGGGAGGGACGGTTGGCCGCTGTGGTCGGGCATCATGACTCCGCGTGGTGTTCGCGCCCGGGCGCGAACGACCGGGGCAGGTCCGGCCACGGTGGCGCGCGATGAGCGCGCCAGGGGCGCGGTGCCGGCCCCGGGAAGGTGCCGTGGCGGGCCGATCACGACCCGCCACGGATCGAGGACACGATGGCACGATCCCGGCACGCGCCCGTGTCGGAGTGACGCCGGCGGCTTGCGGCCGTACGGCACCTCCATGCCTAGGGTGCGGGTTTCGCCAGGTCGCTGATGTTCACCAGCCCGTACTTCTGGGCCGTCGCCTTCGTGACGACGAAGCCGTTCTCATCGGTCGCGGGCGCGTAGGCCAGCACCGATTCGCCCTTCGGCTTCAGGAGGCCGGCAAGGACCTGGGAGGTCTTCGCCGGGTCGGTGGTCGCAAGCCCGGTGCCCTTGTCCAGGTACTCGGTCAGCGACGCGAGGTACTCCGGGTAGAGGTCGATCTGCCCGCTCTGGATGGCCGGCTGGACGACCTCACGGGCGCCGAGGTTGAACTTGCGGGTGACCGTGTAGCCGTTCGCCTCGAGCTCCTGGGCGTAGATCTCCGCCAGGATCAGCTGCTCGGAGAAGTTGGTCGAGCCCACCACGACGGTGCCCTTGCCGGACGCGCCCGAGGGCACGAAGCCGTTCTGCTGGAGCCACGCCCGCGCGGCGTCCTTGGGATCGGTCTTGTCCACGGTGACCTGCTTGTTGAGCGAGGTCAGCTGCTGCTGCGTGAGCTTGGCCGAGACGCCGTTGAGCAGCGTGGCGATGTCCGGATGGGCCTGCAGGACCGCCGTGCGGATGACCGGCGCCAGGTTGTCGGAGGCCTGCAGGTGCTTGTCGTCGTTCAGCAGGACGAACCCGTCGACCTGGATGCTCGGGTCGGACGTGAAGAGCAGCCCGACCTGCACCTTGCCGGTCTGCAGGGCGGCCACCGTGAGCGGGCCTCCGGCGTCGAGCGGGACGAACGACTTGAACGTCAGGCCGTAGACCTTGTTGAGCCCGATCAGGCAGAAGGGCCGCTGCGGACATTCGGGTGGTCCGCCGAGGGCGAGCTGGGCCGCGACCGAGTTGGCCGGGGCGGAGGCTGCGGGGGCCGATGCGGCCGCCGAGGGCTGTCCGGACTGTGCGGCAGCCGATGGGGCGGCGGATGCCGCCGCGCTGGGCTGCGCGCTGGATGGCGCACCGGTCGCTGCCGGCGATGCGCTCCCACCCGTCCCGCAGGCGCTCGCGAGCACCAGCGCAGACGCCCCGAGAGCGATCATGCGGTAAAGCCGCACTGGGTTTCCCCCTATGCTGCGGTTTCTCCACCGGGCGGCCTGACCGCCCGGAGCGGGAATCATACCCCGGTGCCTGCGGAGGCCAGACCGGGTGCGGGCGCCGCATCGACGGGACGGGGCCGTGTCAGCCCGCGCGGCGCCGTGATCCGGGCCACGACCCCGAAGGCCACGTCGGTCGCGATCGACAGCAGTGCGACGAGCCCGGCGCCCGCGATCATGAGGGCCGTGTCCTGCGTTGCGAAGCCGTCGTAGATGTAGCGGCCGAGTCCCCCGCCCCCCGCCACGGCGCCCAGCGTGTACGTCGCGACGACCTGGACCGCGGCCAGGCGGGTTCCCGTCAGGATGACCGGCAGGGCCAGCGGCAGCTCCACGCGGAGCAGCACCTGGAGGCCGTTCATTCCCATGCCCCTGGCCGCCTCGACCAGGTCGCGGTCCACCTCGCGCATGCCGGCATGCGCGTTGGTGATCATCGGGGGAATCGCCAGCAGCACCATCGCGCCGAGGATGGGCCAGGTGCTGAAGTCGAGCTGGAGGTCGACCGCGATCGGGATCAGCATGAGGAGGAGCGCGAACGACGGAAGCGCCCGCCCCAGGTTCGCCACGCTGCTCACGACGAACGCCCCGCGCCCGGTGTGCCCGACGACCAGCCCGATGGGGAGCGCGATGCACGCCGCCACGAGGACGGACAGGCCGGACGCCTCGACGTGCTCGAGCACCCTGAGCGGGACGCCGTTCGTTCCCTGCCAGTGGGCCGGATCCGCGAACCACGCAACGACCTGTGCGACGAGGTCCACGACTCAGCCCCGCGCCGCCGCCGCGCGCGCCCAGGGCGTGAGCGCGCGCTGCATGGCCAGCAGGCCCGCGTCGGCGGCGATCGCCAGCACGACGGACAGGATGGAACCCACGTAGATCTCGGTCGGGAAGAGGTTGATGAACCCGGACAGCATCAGCTGGCCCAGGCCCCCCTGCCCGATGAGCGCCGTCACCGTGACGAGCCCGATCGTCGTCACCGTCGCGATCCGGATGCCGGCAATGACCACGGGCAGCGCGATCGGCAGCTCGACCCGGAGGAGCCGCTGCGCGCGCGTGAGTCCCATGGCGTCCGCGGCCTCGAGCACGTCGGCGGGGACGCCGTCGAGCCCCGCCAGGATGTTGCGGATCAGGATCAGGAGCGTGTAGCCGATCAGCCCGATCTCGGACGTGGCGGTCGAGAGCCCGGTCACGGGGATCAACAGCACGAAGAGCGCCAGGCTGGGGATCGTGTAGATCACGCCCGCGACCCACGTGATGGGCGCCTCCGTGCGCCGGTAGCCGTGCGCGATCAACGCGAGGACGAACGCGAGGCCCAGCCCCACGACGATCGCGATCACGGTCAGGTAGACGTGCTGCTCGAGGGCCGCGCCGATCTCGTCGAGATGCCCCGCGACCCAGTTCCAGCGGATGAGAGGCTCGCTCGGCATGGCCCGTCAGGTAACCGAGGAGTCGGCCGTCGCGGTGGGGGGTGCGAGCGCGCCGGGGGCCGGAGCGGGATCGGCGGGCGGGGCCGGGATCGCTCCGGCTCCCTCCGGCTCGCCGTCGCCGTCGTCGTCGTCGTGCAGGAGCGCCATGATCGACTCGATCGAGGCGACGCCCTGGGCCCGGCCGGCGTCGTCGACCACGATGGCCGAGCGCACGGCACCGTCGAGGATCAGCGAGAGCGCGTCGCGGAGCGTCGTGTCGTGGCGCAGCAGCGGGGAGAGCCGGGTGACCACGCCCCGATCGACCGGCGCGTCGTCGGGCAGGCCGGACGCGTCGGCCCAGCCGATCGGCAGCTGCTGATCGTCGACCAGCAGGATCCACCTCGGCAGCCGGCCGCCGCCCCGGCGGCGCACGGCCCCGGCCGGTTCGCCCAGCGTCGCCGTCGGGACCGGGACGACCGGCAGGTCCTCGACGCGGCGCAACGTGAGGCGCTTGAGCGCCCGATCGGCGCCAACGAAGCGGGCCACGAACTCGGACGCGGGGTGGGCGAGCAACTCGGCGGGCGGGGCGAACTGCGCGAGCGTCCCGCCCTCCTGCATGACCGCGACGAGATCGCCCATCTTGATCGCCTCGTCGATGTCGTGCGTCACGAAGAGGATCGTCTTGCCGAGGTCGCGCTGGAGGCGGAGCAGCTCGTCCTGCAGGCGTGAGCGCACGATGGGATCCACGGCTCCGAACGGCTCGTCCATCAGCATCAGGGGCGGATCGGCGGCCAGCGCCCTTGCGACGCCGACGCGCTGACGCTCGCCACCCGACAGCTCGGACGGGTAGCGGTTCATGTACTGGCCCGGCGCCAGGCCCACGAGGCCGAGGAGCTCGTCCGCCCGCTCGCGGCGTTTCGCGGCCGGCCACCCCAGCAGCCGTGGCACGACCGCCACGTTCTCCGCGATGGTCTCGTGCGGGAACAGCCCCACCTGCTGGATCACGTACCCGATGCCGCGGCGGAGCTCGGTCGCGTCCCTGCCCGAGATGTCCTCGCCGTCGAGCAGGATGCGGCCTGCGGTCGGCTCGATGAGCCGGTTGACCATCTTCAGGCTGGTGGTCTTGCCGCAGCCGGACGGGCCCACGAGCACGCAGGTCGCGCCGGCGGGCACGGAGAAGCTGAGGTCGTTCACGGCGGCGCCGTCGACGCGTCTCCCGTACCGCTTCGTGACGTTCTCGAACGCCACCGTTGCGGCCCGGCGGGACGATCCGGGTGATTGTGCGGCGGGTGAGGGCAGGACAGGTCCTCGCAGCGAGTACGGCAGACATCGTACCCGCTGCTCCACATCGGGCCCGTCGGAAGCGGGAGCCCGCCGATGGCGCTACCCTCTCGTTCATGCCCGACCCGCGCCTCCCGGCGACGGCCCTCGACCCGGAGCTGGCGTCCGAGCCGCACGACCGGTGTGTGCGCTGTGGCCGTCCCACGCCCCTGGGTGTCTCGCTCTGCGAGTTCGACAATCCGGGTCATATCGGCGCTCCGAGCGCGACCCAGCTGCACGCCACCATGCTCGCGGGAGTGGGCGTCGGCGTCCTGGCGCTGGCGATCCTGGCGAAGATCCTGACGGCCGGCGTGGGTCCGTTCGAATCGCGGCTCGTGGGCCAGACGATCCTGTCGAACGGCGGCGCGGACGTCGCGATCCAGGTGACGAATCGGGGCTCGAAGGATGGGCCGGCCACGTGCCAGGTCTCGCGTGGTGGCGTGCTGCGTCCGAACGATCCGATCTTCCTGACGCAGTCCATCCGGGCCGGCATCACGATCACGGTGACGACGGTCGTGCCGCCGCCGGGCGCGGCACAGGGCGCCTACCAGCTGGGCGATCTCACGGCCACCTGCCGCTGACGGGTGCCGCCTCGCGCGGCAGCACGGCACGCCGGGGCCGCACGGAACGCGCGCGACCCACGATCCTCAGGGTTGGTCGGACATCTCGAACCGGGAGAGCCGCCAGGCCGCGACGACCGCTGCCCCGACGGCGACAACGGCGCCAAGCTCCACGGACGATGAGAGCGGCAGGTGGGACGGCAGCAGCGACGGCTGCGTCGGGTCGAGCGTGGACATGACTCCGAGGACGTACTGGTGCACGCTGAGAAGCCTGGTTCCGGTGAAGAGACCGGCCACCACGCCCTCCCAGATGTACACGTAGATCAGCCCGATGATGAGGGCGTGGCCGGTGACGACGCTCAAGGCCACCGCGATGGCCACGTAGATGGACGCGCCCCACGCAACGCCGGTGAGCGCCGCGACGACGGTGCCCGGCACCAGCGACGAGGGGAGGGACACCGCCACGGCGATCGCCGCCGATGCGCCCACGACGAGGGCGGTCGCTACGGCTCCCACCGCCAGCTTGGCCAGCACGATCTCCCACCGGGCCACCGGCCGCACGAGGAGGTACACGATCGTGCCGTCCTCGATCTCGCCACCCAGCACGGAGGTCCCGAAGATCAGCGCGACGAGGGGCAGGAGCGTCGTGATCACGACGTTGTCCAGCAGGTTCGACGTCCAGGCCTGTGCGTCCTGCCCGCCCGCCAGCCGGTAGATGATCGCGACAAGCACGGGCACGCAGGCGGCGAGCAGCGCGACGAGGACGCGACGTCGCCCGAGCGCCTGCCGCGCGGTGAGCACGATGAGCTGGCGCAGGACCCCGTCGCGGCCCATCACTGCCCCACGAGGTAGCTGAACACCGATTCGAGGGTCTCGTCGGTGGGCCGCAGCTCGTACAGGGAGACCCCGGCCGCGACCGACACGCGGGCCACGAGCCGGGTGAACGATCCGTAGTCGGCCGCGCGCACGTCGAGGCCGCCGTTCGCGAGCTGCACGGCGAGGACCGGCTCCTCGACCACGAGACGCGCCGCCATCGACCGATCGTCGCTCGTGTGGAGGGTGAACGTGTGCGGCCGGTCGGTCATGAGCCGGCGGATGGCGCGATAGTCGCCGGCCGCGGCCAGCCTGCCCGCGACCATGACGAGGACCTGCTGGGCCAGCCGCTCGACCTCCTCGAGGATGTGCGACGAGAAGAGGATGACGCGGCCCTCGCCGGCCATCCGCTGGAGCAGCGTCATCATGTGCAGCCGCTGGCGCGGGTCCATGCCGTTGAAGGGCTCGTCGAGCAGCAGGATCGGCGGATCGTGGACCAGCGCCGCCGCCAGCTTCACGCGCTGGCGCATCCCCTTGGAGTACCCCCCGATGGGACGATCCGCGGCGGCCTCCATGTCCACCATCTCGAGCGCGCGACGCGCTGCGGCGTCGGGATCGGGCAACCGGGCCAGCCGGGCCGACAGGAGGGCGAACTCCCGGCCCGTGAGGAATCCGTACGAGGCGTCCCGCTCGGGCGACAGGCCGATCCGCCGGTAGATGGCGGGATCCCGCCCCGCCGGTCTGCCTTCGACCAGCACCTGGCCGCTCGATGGCGCAAGGAGGCCTGCGAGCATGTGCAGGAGCGTCGATTTGCCCGCGCCGTTCGGCCCGAGCAGTCCGGTGACCCCGGCCCCCACCCCGAACGTGATGTCGTTGACGGCGACGACATTGCCGTACCAGCGCGCGACGTGCACCGCCGCGAGCGGCGCGCCGGAGACCTCCGCCGGGACCGGCGCCTGCGACCAGAGCGGGCGCGCCGTCATGCCGCGATCCTCGCGTACCGGCGCAGGACGACCGCGAGGCCGACGCCGGCATAGACCAGGGCGGCCACGACGTACCACCAGCCGGGGAGGTTGACCTGCTGGATGATGGCGTCGCCGCCGGTGCCGAAGAGCCAGCTCACCGAGCCGTCGCTCACGAGCGAGGGGCTCAGCAGGACGCCGTAGTGCGTCCACGCCAGCTGGCTGGCGGACAGGGTCGTCGGGGCCTGGGAGACGGACGCGATCAACGATCCGAGGCCGTCGGCGATGAACCAGAACGCGACGATCCCGCCCGTCGCGTACGCGCGACGAGGGGTCATCGCCGCGATCGCAAGCGCGACGCCCGAGACCTGCAGCGAGATGACCAGCGCGCTTGCGACGATCGGACCGGGCTGGTCCAGGTGGTCGAAGAGGTAGCCGACCGGATCCGACCTCACGAGGGCGGTTCCCAGGTACAGCACGATTTCGGGCACGAGCGCGATCAACAGCATCGCGGTCAGGAGCGCGGCGAACCTCGCCAGGGCGTAGTCGCGGCGCTCGAGGGCACGGGAGAAGTAGAGCGACAGGACGTGGTTGCGCTGGTCCCGTCCCATGAGCTCGGGGGCCACCGCCGCGCAGAACAGCAGCATGACCGTGCCGACCAGCGAGAAGTAGTTGTCGAGCCGCACCGGACGCACGACGTCGCCCGCGAGCGCGGTGACGCCGAGCTCGATGATCGCCGGCACGAGGGCGATCACGAACAGGCCGATCGGCACGACCTTGGACCGGGTGCTCCGCCCGATCCCGAACGCGGCGGCCAGCCCGTGCAGGTACAGCGAGCGGAACGCATACGCGCGACCGAGCCGCCGGCCCTCGTATCGCTGGTACCCCAGGTCGTAGATGCTGCCGGCTCCGCTCACGACGGACCCCCCGCGGTCGGCCCGGCCGGCACGCCGGGCGCGTCGGCGTGATCGTTTCCCGTGGCCGGCACGCCGGGCGCGTCGGCGTGATCGTTTCCCGCGGCCGGCACGCCGGGCGCGTCGGCGTCCGGGCCCTCGACGGTGCGGAACAGGTCCTCGAGCTGGTGGCGGCCCTGCTCGATCCTGGCCAGCGGCAGGCCCAGTTCCACGACGGTGTCACGGACGAGGTCGTACGGTGGCGGCCCGTCCAGGTCGATCAGCACGAGCCTGCCGTCCCGGCGTGCGGCGCACCCGGCGGCCGCCAGCGCCTCTGCGAGCCGGTCCGCGCCCTCGTCGACCTCGACCGACAGGACGCGGGTCCGGGCCGTGAACTCGGCGAGCGGCGCGGACGTCAGAAGCCGTCCCGAGTCGATGGCGACCAGGTGGTCGCAGACGCGCTCGACCTCGCCGAGCAGATGCGAGGCCATGATGATCGCGATGCCGAACTCGGTGCCGATGCGGCGCACGAGGCCGAGCATCTCCTCGCGCCCGGCCGGGTCGAGGCCCGCCGTCGGCTCGTCGAGCAGCAGCAGGCTCGGGTCGTGGACCAGCGCCTGGGCCAGCTTGACGCGCTGCCGCATGCCGGTGGAGTAGCCGCCGATGGGGCGGTAGCGTTCCTCGTAGAGGCCGACGTGCCGGAGCGTCTCCGCGGCGCGCTCCCGGGCGGCGTCCGCGGGCAACCCGCTCATCCGCGCCATGTGGCCCACGAACTCGGTCGCGCCGATGTCGGGGGGGAGGCAGTCGTGCTCGGGCATGTAGCCGACCCGCTGGCGGATCTGCGTCCCGTGGGTGGCCGTGTCCATGTCCAGGACGGTCGCGCGCCCGGACGTGGGCGCAACGAGTCCGAGCAGCACCTTGAGGAGCGTGGACTTGCCCGCGCCGTTCGCGCCCACGAGCCCCACGATGCCGCCGTCCAGCGTCAGCGTCACGCCATCGAGGGCAAGAGCGCCCGGGTACCGCTTCGTGAGGCGGTCTGTGGCGATGAGGGGCACGATCACAGGATGGGGCATCGGGCAAGCCCCCGGCAGGGGCCGACCGGACCGCGTTCCACGGGCCGCTCGTGCCATCGCCGGTGCAGCCCACGAGCCATACAATCGCGGTGTGATCCCTTCCCCTCCCGCCGTACCCGACCATGTCCGGCAGGCCCTCGACGTCGCGATCTCCGCGGCGCGCCTCGCCGGCCACCTGGAGCTCGAGCGCCTGGGGCGCGTCGAGCAGATCAGTCACAAGAGCGCACGCGACGTCGTCACCGAGGTGGACCACCTTGCCGAGCGGCTCATCCTCGACGAGATCCACCGCGCGTTCCCGGACGATGCGATCCTCGCCGAGGAATTGGGAGCGCATGCCGCGGCCGGGGGCGGTGCGCCCACGACGGGCAGCGGACGCGCCTGGATCGTCGACCCTCTTGACGGAACCGTGAACTACGCGAACGCGATACCGGTCTTCTCGACGAGCGTCGCGCTGGCCGTCGACGGCCGCCCGGTCGTGGGCGTGGTGTTCGATCCCGTGCGCGACGAGCTGTTCACCGCGACCGCCGGGGGCGGCGCGCGGCTCAACGGGCGGCAGATCCGCAACCCCGACAAGCCCGACCTGGGCGACTGCGTGATCGGGCTCGGATATGCCCCGCGCGACTGGCGATCGGACCTCGGCGACCTGCGACGTGCAGTACGCGCTTCGAGACACCTGGGATCGTCGGCGCTCGAGATCTCCTACGTCGCGGCGGGACGGCTCGACGCCTGCGTCCATCCGACCGGTATCTCCAACTGGGACGTGGCGGCCGCGGGCCTGATCGCCGAGGAGGGTGGCGTCACGATCACCACCGCCGACGGCGAACCGTGGTTCGACCTTTCCCGGCCGGCGACCTCGATCGGGATCATCGCCGCCCCGGCTCGCCACCACGGCACCCTGCTGGGCCTGTTCCGGGCCGCCGGGCGGGGCTGAGGGTCCCCAGGGGCCCGACGGCCTCCAGGGGCCCGGCGCCGCGCGTTCCCGGCCCGCGTCTCAGCCGGGCAGGGTGCCGTCCACCGAGACCACGCGCGGGTCCGCGAGGACGTGGACGAGGGTCACGCCGGGATCGCGGAGCGCGGCGGACACGGCGTCCTCGACGTCGGCGTCATGCGCCACGCGCGTCCCGCGCGCTCCGCATGCCCGGGCAAAGGCGGCGAAATCGATCGGCCCCAGGTCGGTCCCGGCCACGCGTCCGGGGTGGGCGCGTTCCTGGTGCATGCGGATCGTGCCGTACATGCCGTTGTCGAACACGATCACGGTGAGGCGGAGTCGCTCCCGGACCGCCGTCTCGAGCTCGGCCATGAGCATCGAGAAGCCGCCGTCACCCGCGAGGGCGATCACCCGGCGGCCGCTTCCGAGGTCGCGTGCCGCGATCGCCGCGCCGATCGCCGCGGGCAGGCCGTAGCCCATCGCCCCGGACGTCGGCCCGAGGAACCGGCTTCCAGACGGCATGGGCAGGTACCGCGCCGCCCATCCCGCGAAATTGCCGGCGTCGGTGGTCACGATGGCGCCGTCGGGCAGATGGCGCCGCAGCGCGCCGATCACCGTCGCCGGGTGCACCGGGGCGCCGGCGTCTCTGCCGCGCAGGTCGGGCAGGATGATCGCGTCGGCGTACGCCGCCCGATCGCGCGCGATCGCCCGATCGCGCGCGATCTCGTCGGGCCGCGTGGCCGGCGGAGCACAGGCGGACGGCTCGTCGGGCTGCCCCTCACCGGGAGTGCCGTGGCCTTCCATCAGCGCGAGGGCACGGCGCAGGAACACCCCCGCGTCCGCACGGATCGCGACGGCAGGCACGGGCCGATCGCCGCCCGACGCGGGATCGATATCCACGCGCACGAGCGTCGTTCCCGGCGCCGGCACGGCGTACTCGAACGTGGCGATCTCGGACAGGCGCGTGCCGATCGCCAGGACGACGTCCGCCTCGAGCAGGCGGGGGCGGACGGTGCGCGCGGCGGAAAGTCCCGTCGCGCCCAGGTAGCGCGGCGACTCGTTGTCGAAGACGTCCGGGCGCCGCCACGCCGCGATGACCGGCACGTCGGCCGCCTCGGCGAATGCGGCGAGCTCGGCCACGGCACGGCTGCGGATCACGCCGGCGCCGGCGAGGACCACCGGGCGTCGCGCCCCCGCCAGGAGCCGCAGAACGTCACGGACCTGGCCGTCGTCGGGTGCGGGCTCACGTGGGGACTCACGTGCGGGGTTCCGGGCGGTCGTACCGGCCCCTGTGGGCGGCGCCTCGGCCGCATCCGGGGCAGCGGCGTCCAGCAGCACGTCCTCCGGTATCGAGAGCAGGACGGGCCCCGGACGGCCGGAGGTCGCCAGCGCCGCGAGGGCCCCGACGTCGCGCGCGATCGTCGCCGGGTCGTCGAGCTCGGCGGCGGCCTTGCACAGGCTGCCGAAGGTCGACACCAGGTCGGCCTCCTGGAAGGCCTCGCGGCCGCGGAAGGCCCGGGGCACCTGGCCCGCGATCGCGACGAGCGGCGTGGAGTTGGCACGCGCCGTGTGCAGCGCGATGGACAGGTTGGCCGTCCCCACGGCGCGGGTCACGAGGCACGCCGCGGGGATGCCCTCGAGCTGGCCGTAGCCCTCCGCCATGAACCCGGCGCCGGCCTCGTGGCGCGCCGCGACGAGGCGGATCCGCGAGTCCGTGAGCGCGTCGAGGATCTCGAGGAAGCTCTCGCCGGGAACCGTGAACGCGTGCCGGATCCCGGCGCGCTCCAGTGCCGCGACGACCGCCCGACCGGCTGTGACCCGTTCCATCCGGCGGAGATGGTATCCGGAGCGGGTCGCGGGCCTGCAGGTGCGGGCGTCCGGACCGCCGCGGCATCCGGCCCCTCTGCACGGACCGCGGCGCCCGCGCCGGCATCCGCGCCGTCCGTGCGAGCCGCGGCGCCCGCACCTGCAGGCGGCGATCGGCGCCGGGCGTCCGCACCGACCGGCAGAGATCGACGCCGGCGTGTAGCGTGTCCAGCACGGCGGGCGGCCGACGTCCCGCCGACCTTCGTGCCTGACGGTGACCGTGCGCGTTCGCATCATCGACAACCCCTGGTCGTTCCGCGGTCCGTATCCCGTGCACCGCGCGATGCCCGTCATGCGGGATGCCGGATGGGACGTGGACGTGGCACACCGCGGCCGTCAGCTGAGCGTGCGCCGGCAGGTCGAGGAGGCGCTCGACGCGGGCGCGGGCCTCATCGTGGGTGCCGGTGGGGACGGCACCCTGCGCGACATCGCCGATGCGCTCGCGGGACGGGAGGTGCCGCTCGGGGTCCTGCCGGGCGGCACGGCCAACCTCTGGGCGCACGAGCTGGATGTCGCCCTGCCGCCGGAGCGCGCGGCGCGAGCGCTCGTCGAATTGCACGTGCGCTCCATGGACATGGGCCGCATCGTGCACCCGGACGGGCGCTACATCCGGTTCCTGCTGATGGCCGGCATCGGCATCGACGGGCTGATGCTCGACCACACGGATCCGCGCCTCAAGGCCCGCCTGGGACCCGGCGGCATCGCCCTGGGGGCGCTTCGTGCGATCCCCGAGTACCGACCCTTCGACATCGAGCTGTCGGTGGACGGCCGACCGGTATGGGAGGGCCGCGTCCTCCAGGTGATCGTCGGCAACTCGCGCCTCTATGCGAACGTGATCCACGCGACGCCCGACGCGCAGGTGGACGACGGCATGCTCGACGTCACGATCGTCCCGGCGGGCGACCTGCAGCTGGCGGTGCGCCTGGGTTGGTCCCTCGCGCTGCGCCGGCGCCCGGACGGCGACGTCCCCCGGTTCCGGGGCCGCGAGCTCGGACTGTCCGCGCGCATCCCACCCCCGATGGAGGTGGACGGCAGCCCGGTGCGCCGCCGGTCGCTGGAAGGCGCCGACGGCCGGCCGTTCCGGATCGTCGTCGAGCCGCTCGCGGTGGCGATGCGCGTGCCGGCTTCCTATCGCGGCGATCTCTTCTCGCGGCCTCCCGACGGCAGCCGCGCGGCCGCGGCGTGCCCGGATGGCACGGGCACCGACGGCACGGCCACGAACGGGGCCGCCGACGGCAGCACCTCCCCTGCGGAGGCCGGCGTCCGGGACTGATCCCGATCCGGCCGGCCCTGGCGGTCGGGGCCGGTCAGTCCCGCCAGCGTGGCACTCGCGCGAGCAGGTGTGGCGCCCGAAGATCGTCCACGAGCCGGTGGAACGCGGCGCGCGGGACACCGCGCCACGCGAGATCGTCGAGCGTCTCCACGAGCGGCACGTCGAGCCGCAGCGTGGCGAGCTCCCGGAACAGCAGCGCGTCGTCGCGTGAAGCGCGAAGCGTTGCCGCCAGCACCGGCGCGTTCCGTACGGAGGCGTCCCACGCATGGCCCTGCGCGGGAATCTGCTCCAGGTGGCCGTACCGCGCCAGGACTGCGGCAGCCGACCGGGCGCCCCAGCCCCGGAGGCCGGGGAACCCGTCGGCGGCGTCGCCCACCAGCGCCAGCCAGTCGGGAATGCTCCCGGGCTCGACGCCGAACTTCGCCCGGACGGCGTCGGCGTCGATCAGGTGCTCCCGGCGCCGGTCGAAGCCCACCACGCGTCCGTCCGTCCGCACGCACTGGGCGAGATCCTTGTCGGGCGACAGGATCACGACGCGTTCGACACCCGGCGCGTCCGCCCACCGCGCCGCCGCCGTCGCCAGCGCGTCGTCCGCCTCGTACTCGACCATCGGCCAGACCACCAGGCCAAGCGATCGGAGCGCCGCCTCGGCCCGCTCGAACTGGGCGAGCAGCTCGGGCGGCATGCCGGCCTCGGTCTTGTACCCCGGATACCGATCGTTGCGCCACGACCGGATCACGTGGTCCGTGGCGCAGCCGAGGTGCGTCACGGCGGGGTCGTGGAGCAGCCGGAGGACGCTCTCGACGAGCCCGAGCGTGGCGCCGGCGGGGCGGCCCGCCGCGTCCGTGGCAGGCGGCCGGCCGAAGTGGGCGCGGAAGAGCTCGTAGGTCGCGTCGAGCAGATGGACCTGCATGGGCGGACGGTACCATCCGCCGGGTACGCCGCGACGCCGGGCAGGCCGATCCTCCGGGCCACGGGCGTGGCCGGGCCGGGGCCCTGGGCGCTCGGTGACGATCGGCCCGCCAGAGGGCACGCTTCGGCACGGGGCACGGATCCGCGCGCAGGTCCACCATGGGCGCTTATGACCGCAGGCACCCTTCCCGGACCCATCGCCGACGTCCACGCGCGGCCGTCCCGCGACGTCGCCGCGGCCTTCGACGTCGATCCCGCCGCGGGCCTCAGCAGCGGCATCGCCGAGCAGCGATACGTCCTCGCGGGGCCGAACGAGCTCCAGGAGGTACGCCGTCCGTCGCTGCTGCACATCGTGTGGGACAGCTTCACCGAGCCGTTCATCCTGCTGCTGGTCGTCGCGGGCGCCCTGGCGGTCGCGCTCGGCGAGGTGCGCGACGGCGCGTTCGTGCTGCTGATGATCGGGCCGATGGTGGGCGCGGACGTCGTCACCGAGTACCGCGCGGAGCGGGCCCTCGAGGCGTTGCGGGCCGCGGCCGCGCCCATGGCACGTGTCAGGCGTGACGCCGCCGTCGAGGAGATCCCGGCCGCGCGCCTGGTTCCCGGCGACGTCGTGCTGCTTCGCGTGGGCGACGTTGCCCCGGCCGACCTGCGGCTGATCCGGACCGAGGGCCTCGCCTTCGACCGGAGCGCTCTCACCGGCGAATCCCTGCCGGAGCCCGGACGCGAGGCCGCGGACCCGGCCGATGCGCCCCTGGCCGAACGGCATGCGGTCGCCTTCGCCGGCACGAGCGTGGTCGCGGGCCGGGGAGAGGGCATCGTCGTCGCCACGGGACTGCAGACGGAGTTCGGGCGGATCTCGAGCTCGCTGGCGGGACAGGACCGGCGACGTTCGCCGTTGCAGCGCGAACTCGACCGCCTCGTCCGCATCCTGCTTGCCGTGGCGATCGGCCTGATCGCGGTGACCACCGGGCTGGGGTTCCTGCGCGGCAATCCGGCCGCGGACAACCTGATGGCCGGCATCTCCGCCGCGATCGCGTCGATCCCCGAAGAGCCCCCGGTCCTGTTCGCCGTGATCCTCGGGCTGGGTGCGTACCGGTTGCTGCGCCGCGGGGTGCTGGTCCGGCGCCTGAACGCGCAGGAGACCCTGGGCGCCGTCGACCTGATCCTGACCGACAAGACCGGCACGCTCACCCAGAACCGGCTCGCGCTCACGGCGCTGCGCACGACGGGCGGCG
Source organism: uncultured Chloroflexia bacterium (assembly GCA_963757865.1). Taxonomy (GTDB): domain Bacteria; phylum Chloroflexota; class Limnocylindria; order Limnocylindrales; family CSP1-4; genus JAJYNJ01. The sequence goes on along the minus strand of CAVWSU010000019.1, from coordinate 615,479 downwards.
TGGTCGCCGACCCGGACCGCCGGCGCGACCTCCTGGTGTCGGCCCTGCGTGCGGAGGAGGATGCGTGGAGCATCGCGTCCGGCGCGCGACCCGGCTCGTTCACCCGTTCGCTGACGGCCGCCCTGGCCGAGGCAGGTGACGAGACCGAGCTCGACCCCGGGGAGCTGCTCGAGGCCGAGGCCGTCAGCGACGAGCGTCCATACTCGAGAACCCGCGCCCTCCGGGAGGGCGTGGCCGAGGAGCTGGCCCTCGGCGCCCCGGAGGCCGTCCTCGAGCTGGCCCGGGATCTGCCCTCCGCCGAACACGACGCGTGGCACGCCCTGATCGAACGCGGTGCCGACGCCGGCGAGCGGCTCCTGCTGCTGGCCGGCCGCCGGGATGACGATCCCTGGCATCCGCTCGCCCTCGTTGGGTTCGCGGACCGGCTGCGCGAGGGGATCGGGGAATCCATGCGACTCGCCGGGGCCGCGGGGATCCAGACGATCATCGTCACGGGCGACCATCCCCGGACTGCAGCCGCCATCGCGCGCGACGCGGGCATGCGCGGAGAGCGCGTCGTGACCGGGTCCGAGCTCGCAACGTGGGACGACGCCCGGTTACGGGCGGAGCTGGCCTCGATGGACATCGTGGCCCGGGCGGCGCCGGAGGACAAGCTGCGCCTCGTGGACGCGGCGCGTGCCACGGGTCGCACGGTGGCGGTCACCGGCGACGGCGTGAACGACTCGCCCGCGCTCCAGCATGCCGACGTGGCGGTCGCGATGGGGAGCGGGTCGGCCGTCGCCCGCGAAGCATCGGACCTGATCCTCGGCGACGATTCCTTCGCGACCCTCATGTACGGTCTCCGCGAGGGCCGCCGCATCGTCGCGAACGTGCAGAAGGGCCTCGTGTTCCTGGTCTCGACGCACGTCGCGATGCTCGGCTTCATCCTGATCGCGACCGTCGCGGGCTACTCGCAGCCGCTGCTGCCGATCCAGATCCTCTGGCTCGAGGTCTTCATCGACATGCTGACGGTCATGTCGTTCGAGATCGAGCGGGAAGAGCCGGACGCGATGCAGGTCCCGCCCCGGCCCCGGACGCGCCCGCTGCTCGACGACGGGCTGCTGGGCCGGATCGCCCTGGCGGGCGGCTTCAGCGCCGTAGCGGCGCTCGTGATCATGGAGCTGCATCCGGGCGGCTTCGAGCACGCCCGCTGGCTCGCGTACACGGCCCTCGTGGCCGGTCAGGCCGTGCGGGCGAACGCGAACCGGAGCCTGCGTCTTCCCGTGCTGCGGCTGCGCCCCAACCCGCTGCTGCTGACGGGCGGTATCGCGACGCTCGTCGTGCAGGCCATCATCCCGTACGTGCCGGCGGTCGCCGGCGCGTTCCGGGCGACGCCGCTGGACCTGGGGGACTGGGCCCTGGTCGCCGCGGTGGCGCTTCTGCCGGCGCTGGTCGCCGAAGGGATCCGGGCGGCAGGGCACCGGCGCTGGGTGGCCTGAGGCTCAGCCGCGGGTGGCGCTCAGGCCACCGTCGCGGCGCGCAGCGATAACGGCCCGCAGCGACAACGGTCAGCCGCCGACAGCATTCAGCCGCGACCGCGGTCAGCCCGCGGCCACGACCTCCCGCGTGCCCGCGGACTCGGGCGGCCTGTACCCGCGCGCCTCGGCCGCGGCCAGCGCCGCGCCGACGATGCCGGCCGAATTCAGCAGGCGTGCGACCTCGAGCGGCCCGCGTGGCGTGAGGTACGAGAGGTACCGTCCGGTCTCCTTGCTGACCCCGCCGCCGAGGATCATCAGGTCGGGCGAGAAGTAGCGGTAGACGCGATCGAGGTACGCGTCGAACTCCTTGGCCCAGGCTTTCCAGCCGAGCTTCCGCCGCTCGCGCGCGGCACCGCTCACCAGCGTCTCCGCGTCGCGCCTGCGGAACTCCAGGTGCCCGAGCTCCGTGTTCGGCACGAGCCGGCCGTCGACGAAGAGCGCGCTGCCGATGCCGGTGCCGATCGTCAACATGAGGACGACGCCCCGCTGTCCGACCCCGGCCCCGTAGCGCATCTCCGCCAGCCCGGCCGCGTCGGCGTCGTTGATGATCAGCACCGGACGCCCGAGCTCGTGCTCGAGAACGTCCTCGGCGCGCGTCTCCAGCCACGAGTGGTCGATGTTCGCGGCCGTTCGCAGCCACCCGTCCTTTGCGACGCCGGGGAGGCCGGCGCCGGCCGGCAGTCCGCTCGTGACGTGCCCGGAGGCCTCGATCTTCCCGATGATGTGGGCGATCGCGGCGGCGACGGCCTCGGGAGTCGACGGCGACGGCGTCTTCTCCCGGATGCGAGCCGACGCGAGCGAGCCCGTCGCGAGATCGACCACGGCCGCCTTGACGCCCGTGCCGCCGACATCGATGCCTACCCCGAGCTGCTCCGCATGGGTCGAGCCGTTCGATCCGGCCGGTTGCTCGTCGTGGGGAGCGACCGGCTCGAATGCTCCAGGCCGCACCATGTCGTCCATCGCCCTGCGCTCCCTCGGGTCGTCGATGACCTCGCCGTCGACGCGCAGTCTAGCTGTCGCCGTGGTGCGCAGCGAGGGAACCCGTCGGCCGGGACATGGAACGACCCGGCCGTATCGGGCCGGGTCGTCGCGCGGAGGGTCGAGCCCGTAGCGTCAGGCGGCGTCCGTCTCCACCTTCGAGACCGGCAGGGCACCTGCCGCGGAGAGCAGTTCGAGGTCGATCTCGATGCGGACCTCGTCGCTGACGAGCCATCCGCCGCTCTCGAGTCCCACGTTCCAGGTCAGGCCCCAGTCCTTGCGGCTGATCTTCGTGCGAGCCGTGAAGCCGGCGCTGGATCCGCCCTGGAGGTTCTTCGCGACGCCGAGGTACTCGACGTCAAGCACCGCCGGCCGGGTCTCGCCCCGGATCGTGAGGTCACCCTGGACGCGGAACCGGTCGTCTCCGGACCGCGAGATCCCGGTGCTGGCGAACGTGAGGGTCGGGTGGGTCGCGACATCGAGGAAGTCGGCCGAGCGCAGGTGCTGGTCTCGCTGCTCCATGCCCGTGTCGATGCTGGCGGCCTGGACGGTCGCCCGGACGTGCCCCTGCTCCGGATGTTCCGGGTCGAAGTCGACGTCGACCGTGAAGTCGCGGAACTGCCCGCGGACGTTGGACACCATCATGTGCCGTGCCGAAAACTGCACGGACGAATGCACCGGGTCGAGACCCCACGTGGCCATTGACTGCTCCTCTGGCGCGCCTTCGCGCCGCGATCGATCCGGCGTCGTCCGCCGGTGTTGTTGCACTCGCAACTTTCTGCTCGAACTATAGCACCATGCTCGTTGCAGGTGCAACTACATCTCCGGGGCTGTATGATTGGCGCCACGGAAGGGGTACGGGAGCAGTCCATGGAGCAGAGCGAGATCGCGGCCGCGTGCGGGGAGGCGGGCGCCGCGGATGGTTGGGCGTCGGGTAGCGCGATGGAGCCGCTCGTTGCCGCGTGCGCGGACGCCGCGAATGATCTGTCGACGGAAGCCACGGGCTTCGCACGGGATCTGACCGACCCCGGCATGCGGGCGTGGCGCGGGTTCCTCCAGGCGCACGCGATGCTGCTGCGCCGGCTCGAGGCCGAGCTGTCCGCGGGGACGGGGATGTCGCTCGCCCATTACGACGTGCTGGTGCAGCTGTCGTTCGCGGAGGGACGCCGACTGCGGATGCACGAGCTCGCGAACCGCGTCCTGCTGAGCCGGAGCGGGATCACGCGTGTCGTCGACCGCCTCGAGGAGGACGGCCTCGTCGCACGCATGGCGTGTCCGTCGGATGCGCGCGGCGCATTCGCGGTGCTCACAGATGCCGGCATCGGCCGGTTGCGCGAGGCCACGCCCGTCCACCTCGACGGGGTCCGGCGTCGGTTCGTCGAGCCGTTCACCGACGACGAGCTTGCCGAGCTATCCGCCCTGCTGGAGCGGCTGGCCGCCGCCCAGGTGCCCGCCTCCGCCGCCGGCCCACGCCGCGCCGTGGAGTCACGGGCCCCGGCCGCCGCCGCCGGCTGACCGCGGCCGCCTGATCCTCTCCGACACCACCTGGCTGCCGTCGGCTGATTCCCTCCGCCACGACCTGACAGCCGCCGGCTGATCTCGGCCCGCGACCAGCCCGCGCGCCTGCGGCACCAACCGCCCGTCCGCTCTACCATTCGGCCGAGATGTTCGACGCCTACGGCGACTTCAAGCGCCAGCTCCCCGACAGCGATCCCCAGGAAACCCTCGACTGGATCGACGCCCTCGATTCGGTCGCCCGAACGCAGGGCGCGGACCGCGCCCAGTTCATCCTGTACCGCCTCCTGAAGCGGGCCCGGCAGCTGGACATCGGCCTGCCGCCGCTGACCCAGACCCGCTACATCAACACGATCTCGCCCGAGCAGGAACCGCCGTTCCCCGGCGACGAGGACATGGAGCACCGCATCCGGCGGATGGTCCGCTGGAACGCGGTCGCGATGGTCCTGCGGGCGAACAACCTGACGGCCGGCATCGGGGGCCACCTGGCGACGTATGCGTCCGCCGCGACCCTCTACGAGGTGGGCTTCAACCACTTCTTCCGCGGCAAGGACGCCCAGGGCATGGGCGACCAGGTCTTCGTGCAGGGACACGCTGCGCCGGGCATCTATGCCCGGGCATTCCTCGAGGGGCGCCTGAGCGTCGACCAGCTCGACCACTTCCGCCGCGAGGTGGTGCGTGGCGAAGGGCTCAGTTCGTACCCGCATCCCCGCCTGATGCCGGACTTCTGGGAGTTCCCGACCGTCTCGATGGGTCTCGGCCCGCTCGCGGCCGTCTACCAGGCCCGCTTCAACCGCTACCTCCAGGCCCGCGGCATCAAGGACACCAGCCACAACCACGTGTGGGCCTTCCTCGGCGACGGCGAGATGGACGAACCCGAGGCGATCGCGGCACTCGGGCTCGCGGGTCGCGACGGGCTCGACAACCTGACCTTCGTCGTGAACTGCAACCTGCAGCGGCTCGACGGCCCGGTGCGGGGCAACGGGAAGATCATCCAGGAGCTCGAGGGGCTGTTCCGGGGCGCCGGCTGGAACGTCATCAAGGTGGTGTGGGGCCGCGAGTGGGACGAGCTCCTCGCGCGCGACGTCGACGGCGTGCTCGTGCACCGGATGAACGAGACGCTCGACGGAGAGTTCCAGAAGTACTCGGTCGAGTCGGGGGCGTACATCCGCGAGCACTTCTTCGGCGGCGAGCCGCGGCTGCAGGCGCTCGTCGCCGACAAGTCGGACGACGACCTGCAACACCTCCGGCGTGGCGGCCACGACTACCGCAAGGTGTTCACGGCGTACGCGGCGGCACTGGCCCACCGGGGGGCGCCGACGGTCATCCTCGCCAAGACGGTGAAGGGGTGGACGCTCGGCCCGGGAGTCGAGGCGCGGAACATCACGCACCAGGCCAAGAAGCTGTCCGAGGCTGAGCTCCGGATCTTCCGCGACAGGCTCGAGCTCCCCATTCCCGACGAGAAGCTCAAGGAGGCTCCCTACTACCACCCGGGGCCCGACGCGCCGGAGATCCAGTACCTGCTCGAGCGACGGCGCGTGCTTGGTGGTCCGCTGCCGCGACGCGTCGCGACGCCGCGCCATCTCGATGTCCCGGCCGACGCGGCGTTCGAGGAGTTCCGCTCCGGGTCGGGTGGTCAGGCCGTGTCGACCACCATGGCGTTCGCCAAGCTGCTCCGCAACCTGATCCGCGACCGGGCCGTCGGCCAGCGCGTGGTACCGATCGTCCCCGACGAGGCACGCACGTTCGGCATGGACCCGCTGTTCAAGGAAGTGGGCATCTACGCCGCCCGCGGCCAGCGCTACGAGCCCGTCGACTCCAACCTCGTGCTCTCGTACCGCGAGTCGGCCGACGGTCAGGTCCTCGAGGAGGGGATCACGGAGGCCGGCTCGATGGCCTCGCTCCAGGCCGCTGCCACGAGCTACGCCACGCACGGCGAGCCCATGCTGCCCTTCTACATCTTCTATTCGATGTTCGGCTTCCAGCGCACGGGGGACCAGTTCTGGGCGCTGGGCGACGTGCGCGGACGCGGCTTCCTGATGGGGGCGACGTCGGGGCGGACGACGCTGCACGGCGAGGGGCTCCAGCACGACGACGGCCACAGCCTGCTGCTGGCCTCCGTGTATCCGGCGATCCGCGCGTACGACCCGGCGTTCGCCTACGAGACCGCCGAGATCATCCGGGACGGCATCGCGCGGATGCTGGACGGCGACGACACGTCGTACTACATCACGCTCTACAACGAGAACGTCGTGATGCCGGCCATGCCCGAGGGTGCCGCCGAGGGCATCGTGCGTGGGCTGTACCGCTTCCGCGAGGCGCCCGTCGTCGAGGGCGGGGCCCGCGCGCGCGCCACGCTGCTCGGCAGCGGCTCGATCATGCAGCAGGTCCTGCGCGCGCAGGACCTGCTCGCCGAGCGGTACGGGGTCGCCGCCGATGTCTGGAGCGCGCCTTCCTACCAGCAGCTGCGTGCGGACGCGCTTGCGGTGGAGCGGTGGAACCGGCTCCATCCGGGCGAGCCGCGCCGGGTGCCGTTCGTGACCTCCGCGCTGTCCGAGGCGGGCGCCGGCGGGCCCATCGTGGCCGCGACGGACTTCGTCGCCGCGGTCCCCGACCAGGTGGCGCGCTGGATCCCCGGCACGTGGGTCTCGCTCGGGACGGACGGCTTCGGCCGGAGCGACACGCGCGAGGCGCTCCGGCGGTTCTTCGAGGTCGACGCCGAACACATCGTGGTGGCCGCGCTGTCGAAACTGGCCGAGGGCGAGCGGATCGACCGCGAGCTGGTGGGCGCGGCGATGTCGGAGCTGGGCGTCGACGGCGAAGCGCCGTTCTCGCTGACTTCCTGAAACGAGCGCCGGCCGGGCGGGCCGCGATCAGCCCGCGCGGGAGCCGTCTGTCGCCGGTTCCTCGATCGCGTGCGCCACGCGTGCCAGGAACCAGCGCGCGGTTCCGCGGGCGCCGATGTTGAGGAGGGCGCGGTCCAGGATGACGCCGATCTCTCCGCCCGGAGGCGCGTAGTACCCGTCGAGGGTCAGCTCCCGTTCCGACACGACCAGCGTGCCGACGAAGACCGGGAAGAGCGGGGCGAGCGTCGCGGATTTCCAGCTGACATCCACGGCGATGCCCGGCCCTTCTTCGCGCGGCCACCCCAACTCGACCACGGCCGCCTTGTGCAGCACCATGTGACGCGCCTGCTCGCGCATGGGCAGGGCAAGGTCGCTCTCGAATCGCCGCACCGACCCGTCCGCCGGCCCGCCGACGGCGTCGCCGAGCCAGGCAGCCGCGCCGTCCTCGAGGAGGTGGCGCGCAGCGGCGACGTCTCCCGTCCATGGCTGGACGAGACGGAGGTGGACGGCGTGTTCCACCGGTGAGGGCGTGGGAAATCCGGTCGACATGTGCGGGTGATTCTGCCGTGCGGGACGAACGCCACTCATTGTCGCGGCGCGTCCCGGTCTGCCAATCTGCCGAATGGCCCTGCGGGCGCCATCCGGCCGGCGGGGCACCCCACCGGACGGGTAGGACGCCCGTCAGCGCCGGGTCTGCGCGCCGGGGCCGGGGACCGGTCCGGCGCCCCCGACCAGCGTGGCCAGTCCCCACAGGTCGCGCCACTCGTGGTCCGGCCGCTCCGGGCCGGGCGGGGCTTCGACGTGCCGGTTCACCCAGGCCGTCCGCATGCCGAGCCGCTGGGCGGGTCCGATGTCGTACCGGAACCCGAAGGCGACGTGCAGCACCCGCTCGGGGGGTTCGCCGATCTGCTCGAGGGCCTGCCGGAAGACGCTCTCCGACGGCTTATAGGCGCGGCAGTCTTCGGCCGTGACGACCCGGTCGAACGGCACCTCGAGGTGACGCAGGGTGTGCTCGATGATGTCCCGGTCGGTGTTCGAGACGATCACGAGGTGGAGCCCGCGCTCCCGGGCCTGGCGGAGCGCCGGGCGCGTGTCGGGGAACGGCTGCCAGGAGCGCATGGAGCGGACGAGCGCCTCGCCGTCGGCCGGATCCCACGCGTAGCCGCGCTCCTCCTCGTAGCGCCGCAGGCTCTCCCACAGGATCTCGCGGTACGGCCGGTACGCCTGCCGCACGAGCTCGAACTGGATGGCCTCCCACCGGTCGCGGAGTTCCTGCCCGGGCCGCAGGTCGGGGTCGCCACGCCGGAGCGCCAGCTCGTACAGGAACGCGCCCGCTCCGCCCTCCCAGTCCACCAGCGTGCCGTAGCAGTCGAACGTGGCCACTACCGGCGTCGTGTTGTCCATCACTCCCTCCCGATCCGGGCTCTTTCCGTCTGCCGGCCGGCAGCCGTGGCCCGGCACCCGTGCATTTCAGGTCCTTCGGGCCTACCGCGCGCCACCCGTCCGCTTCACATTCCCTGCGGACTCGCAGTAGGGGGTGACCGTTGGATCCGATCATGCTGGCCCGCGCGCAATTCGCGCTGACCGTCATGTTCCACTTCATCTTTCCCGCGATCACGATCGGCCTCGGGCTGCTCATCGCGGTGCTCGAGACCCTTCGGTGGCGCACGGGTCGCGAAGTCTACGACCGGGCGGCGACGTTCTGGACGAAGCTCTTCGCACTCACGTTCGCCGTCGGCGTGGCCACGGGCGTGGTCATGGAGTTCCAGTTCGGGACGAACTGGGCCGCCTATTCCCGCTTCGTGGGCGACATCTTCGGGTCGCCCCTCGCCGCGGAGGCCATTCTCGCCTTCTTCCTCGAATCCGCCTTCCTGGGGCTGCTGCTGTTCGGGCGCGACCGCATCTCGTCCCGGCTGCGCTGGTTCGCCGCGGTGATGGTCGCCCTCGGCTCGACGCTTTCGGGCTTCTGGATCGTCGTCGCCGATTCCTGGATGCAGACGCCGGCGGGCTTCACGATCATCGACGGCAAGGCCCGCCTGACGGATTTCTGGGCCGCCGTCTTCAATCCATCGACCATGCCGCGCTTCATCCATACCATCGTCTCGTCCTGGGCGGTGGGCGCGTTCATCATGGTCGGCGTCGCCGCGTGGTTCATGCTGAGGCGTCGGCACCTCGACGTGGCCCGCACGAGCATGACGATCGGCGTCACGGTAGCGCTCGTCACAGCCGTCCTGATGTTCCTGACGGGCGACATGAGCGCCCGCGAGGTGGCGCACGAGCAGTCCGCGAAGTTCGCCGCGATGCAGGGCCTGTACGAGACGACCAGGGGCGCCGACATGGTGATCTTCTCGCTGCCGCCGACGCAGAACCCGGCGCAGGCCTACCAGGCCCCGGCGATCGTCATCACGCAGCTGCTCAGCTTTCTCACGTTCGGCAGCTTCGACTCGGTGATCAAGGGACTCCAGGCGTTCCCGCCGGCGGACTGGCCGCCGGTCGCCATCACGTTCCTCGCGTATCACAACATGGTCGTCATCGGCACCATCATGCTGCTGGTGATGCTGGCGCTCGCCTGGTACACGCGGCGCGGATCCCTCACGAGACACCCGAACTGGCTGCGGCTGGCCGTGCTGGTGACGCCGCTGCCGCTCGTCGCCCAGCAGCTGGGCTGGATGACGGCGGAGATCGGCCGGCAGCCGTGGGTCGTCTACGACGTCATGCGCACGAGCCAGGGGGTGTCGACCGCGGTCAGCGGCCCGGACGTCTTCGTCTCGCTCGTGCTGCTGGCCGCCGTGTACGCGGTGCTCGGCAGCCTCTGGCTGTTCCTCCTTCGCCGCGAGATCCTGCACGGGCCCGAGCCCGTGACGAGCGCGGTGCCGGACGTGGAGCCCGTGGCCGAGACGGAGGCCGAGCGGGCTGAGCGGGGCCTGACGCCCCGGGGGGCCTGAGCCATGCCCGATCTTGCCTCGATCTGGTTCCTGCTCGTGGGTGTCCTGCTCGTGGGCTACGCCGTCCTCGACGGCTTCGATCTCGGCGCGGGGACGCTTCACCTGCTCGTCGCGCACGACGACGAGGAGCGACGGACCGTCATGCGCGCCATCGGCCCTGTCTGGGACGGCAACGAGGTGTGGCTGCTGACCGCGGGAGGGGCGCTCTTTGCCGCGTTCCCGGCCGTGTACGCCACCGTGTTCTCCGGCTTCTACCTCGCGCTGATCCTGCTCCTGGTCGCGCTCATCTTCCGCGCGGTATCCCTCGAGTTCCGCTCGAAGCTCGAGACCGCCGGATGGCGTCGCTCGTGGGACGTCGCCTTCTCCGTGGCGTCGTTCCTGCCCACCCTGCTGTTCGGCGTCGCGATCGGCAACGTGCTGCGGGGCGTGCCGCTCGATGCCGCGGGGGACTATCGCGGAGGGCTCGCCGGCCTGCTCAATCCGTTCGCGCTGACGGTGGGCCTCCTCGCGAGCTCGATGTTCGTCATGCAGGGCGCGACCTGGCTCTCGCTCAAGACCGAGGGCCCGGTGCACGCCCGGAGCCGGCGGGCCGCGCTGCTCGCGTGGCCGGCGTTCGTGGTCCTGTGGCTGGTCGTGACCGTGTTCTCGCGCGCCGACGCCGGGCACCTGTGGACCAACTACGACACCCCCGTCGCGTGGATCGCCCCCGTGGCGTTCGTGATCGTCGCGGCGGCCTTCCCCGTGGCATTGCGCGCCGGCCGCGACGGCCTTGCCTTCGGGTTCTCGTCGCTCTCGATCGCGGCGCTGATCGGGACGATGGGGATCGGGCTCTATCCGAACCTGCTGCCCGTCACCGGCGACGCCGCCCGGAGCCTCACGATCCACAACGCGGCATCGTCGGACCTCAGCCTCACGGTGATGCTGATCATCGCCCTGATCGGCATGCCGCTCGTCATCGGCTACACCGCGTTCATCTACTGGCGGTTCCGGGGAAAGATCGACGCGCGCGAGCACGGGTACTGAGCCCGGTCCAATCGTGACCTCGCGCTGACACCGGGTCCTGGCAGAAGCCGTTCGGGCCGACGCCTGCCCGGGCGGGCGGCGGCGCCGATCCCCGCACCGGGTCGATGCCGGACCGGGCCCCATGACCAGCCGCGGGCCCCATGACCCGCCGCTGGCAGGGCATGAGCCACTTCGGACCGTGCCATCTGGCCATCATCGCGCATGGCCTTGCGGCACCGCGAGGACGTGCTCTCCCGGTACTGATGCATACGTGCGCATCTGTTCATTCTTCGATGCATGGATGAGATCTGCATCATGCAGGCGGCCGTGCTGAAGACGCTCGCCAACCCCCGCCGGCTCGAGATCATCCACCGGCTGGCGGAAGGCCCGTGCGAGGTCGGCCGTCTTGCAGAGGGGCTCGGCGTCTCCCAGCCCAACGTTTCGCAGCACCTCGCGGTGATGCGCAGCGCGGGGATCGTCGAGGCGGAGCGGGACGGCCGCGAGGTGCGCTACAGGCTCGCAGACGCCGAGATCGTCAGGGCGTGCGACATCATGCACGAGGTGCTGATGCGCCGCCTCACCCGCCTCGGCACCCTCTCTTCGACCACGTCCCAGTTCCCGGCCGCCGTCCTCGTGGGCGCGGTCGCAGACCACGTGTGAGGCACAGATGGACGAAACGCTCTCGATCGTGCTCTTCTCCGGCACCGACGACCGGCTGACCTCGGCCAGCGTGTTCGCCGCCGGCGCCGCCGTCCTGGGGCGTCCCGTCCGGATCCTCCTCCAGTACTGGGGACTGCAGGCATTCCGCGCCGACCGGATCGGCCGCGCCGGCAGCGTGTCCGCCGATGCGGGCGAGGGGGCGGTCGCGTTCGCCGCCGCCAGGGACGCGCACCAGGTGGACTGGGCCGAGACGCTGCGCCAGTCGAGGGAACTCGGCGAGGTCGAGATCCACGCCTGCTCCCAGTCCATGGACGTGCTCAAGCTCCAGCCGTCCGACCTCGATCCGATGGTCGACGGCGTGGAAGGCATCGCCGGGTTCCTGGCCGCCGCGGGGGACGGCCAGCTGCTCTTCATCTGATCCGGATCTCCGGCCGGTCGGGGCGCAGCCCCAGCGGAAAGGAAGGACCCATGACGACTCTCGAGATCGCCCAGCGCGTCGACACCAAGGGGCTGTCGTGCCCCATGCCGATCGTGAAGACCGCGCAGGCCATGAAGACGCTCACCAGCGGGCAGCTGCTCGAGGTGCTCGCGACCGATCCCGGTTCCACGAAGGATTTCGAGGCATGGGCCCGGACCACGGGCAACACCCTGGTCGAGTCCGGCTCGGACGCCGGCGTCTTCCGTTTCGTTCTCCAGAAGAAGTAGGAGCCGCGCCATGACGATGACGCTCGAGGCGCCCGTGGAGGCGCCGTTCCCGGCACCGCAGGCGGCACCCGCCGCCGAGCCTGCCGTCCAGCACCACGACATCCTGCTGATCGACTACAGCGGTGAGCTCGAGAAGGTCTGGGCGACGATGCTGCTCGCGTCGACCGCGGGGGCGATGGGCGTCCAGTGCAAGGTGTTCGTGACGTTCTGGGGCCTTCAGGCCTTCGTCAAGGACTCCCACCGGGTCACCGGCAACAACTGGATGCAGAAGCTCATGTCGGTGATGCAGCGGCCGGGCATCAGCCACCGGAAGCTGTCGAAGATGAATTTCATGGGGATGGGGCCCTGGATGATGGGCCAGCTCGCGAAGCAGCAGAAGAACGCGAGCCCCAAGGAGCTCCTCGAGATCGCCCAGTCGATGGGCGTCGAGTTCATCCCGTGCCAGATGACCATGGACATGTACGGCCTCAAGGCCGAGGACCTGATCGACGGCATGGCCGAGCCGGTGGGCGCGGCGACGGTGATCGGACTGATGGAGCAGGGCTGGTCGCCCCTCTTCATCTGACAGCCGGCAGGCATCCGCACTGACCCGACGAGGCACGCACGCATGACGATCAGTTCCCACCGCGTGACGGTCACGCGGACGATCGACGCCCGCGGCAGCTATTGCCCGGGACCGCTGATGGAGCTCATCCGGGCGATCCGACAGGGGGCGGCGGGGGACGTGTTCGCCGTGTGGTCGTCAGACAGGGGATCGAAGGTCGACATCCCCGCCTGGGTCGCCAGGGGAGGCCATCGCCTCGTCGGCGTCTACCAGCGCGAGGGTTACGACGAGATCGTCGTCGAGCAGCTTCACTGAGATCGACAACGGACGCCGGCGCACGCCGGCGCCGCCAGAAGGGCAGGAACAAGGTTCGTGGCTGACACCGAGAAGCTCGTGTTCATGGTCACGCGAGGACCCGACGACGCGGAGCCCGCGACCATCCCGTTCGTCATGGCGGTGGCCGCGCTGGCCTCCGACGTCGAGGTCGTCATCGGCCTCCAGGCGAGCGGCGTCGAGCTGGCCGTCCGCGGCCGGACGGACAGGGTGGAGGCTCGCGGCTTCCCGCCCCTCGCGAAGCTGATGGAGGACTACCGCCAGCTCGGCGGGAAGCTTCTCGTCTGCGGCCCCTGCGTCAACGCCCGCGAGATCGACCCGGCCACGCAGTTCGTCGACAACGCCGAGGTCGTGGCCGCCGGCCGGTTCGTCGCCGAGGTCACCAGCGCCACGAACGCCCTCGTCTACTAGCCACCGACAGGCGCCGAGGCGCCACAGGAGGACATTCCAATGCCCGCAGCAACGCTCACCGACAACGAACTCGTAGGCATCACGGCGGCAAAGGTCATCGACGCGCGTGGCGCGGCCTGCCCCGGTCCGCTGCTCGAGGCCAAGAAGGGCATGGGCACCGTGCCCGTGGGCAGCGTGATCGAGATCTGGTCGAGCGACCCGGTCACGAAGTCCGACATCGGCGCGTGGGCGACGAAGGTCGGCCACGGGTTCCTCGGCCACCTCACGGCCGAGGGGTACGACCGGGTCTTCGTCCGTCGCGCCAAGTAGGGCCAGAGGGTCCGGGGACGGGAACGCTCACGAGCGCGCCCCGTCCCGCGCCCGCCAGTTGCAGGAGCACCGTCCCATGAGCGCGGTCGCCGTCGCAGACGTGCACGAGAAGCACGCCGGGTCCGTTCCGCGGATCCTGGTCTTCTCCACCAACAACATCTCGGACCCGGGCATCGACCTGGCCGGGAGCAGGCACCTGCACTACTCGCCCGGCGTCGAGGTGATCAGCCTGCCCTGCACGAGCGGGATCAAGCCCTCCTGGATCGCGCACGCGATCGACCAGGGGTTCGACGGCGTGTTCATCGCGTCGGACGGCGACGAGTGCGCTTACCTGCCCGACTGTGCGAAGCGCGCCTCGCGGATCGTCGGCGAGGCGCAGGCGCTCCTCAGGGAGCAGGGACACGACCCCCAGCGCGTGCGCATGGCGGCCATCTGCTCCGTCTGCGCCGAGCCGTTCACGAACCATGTCCGGCAGTTCTCGACCCTCCTGGCCGGGCTGCGGGAGCAGGGGGCGAAATGACCATGGACTACGACGTCCTCGTCGTCGGCAGCGGCATCGGCGGCATGGAGTCAGCGCTCAAGCTCGGCGACATGGGCTACAAGGTGCTCGTCGTCGAGAAGGAGGCGAGCGTCGGCGGCCGGATGATCCTGCTCAGCAAGGTCTTCCCCACGCTCGACTGCGCGAGCTGCATCTCCACCCCGAAGATGGCGGCCACCATCCACCATCCCAACCTGACGGTGCTGACGTACAGCGAGGTGGACGGGATCCGGCGCGACGCGGACGGCCGGTTCCACGCGAAGGTCAAGCAGAAGGCCCGCTACGTCGACGAAGTTGCCTGCACGGGTTGCCAGCAGTGCGAGACCGCCTGCACGGTCGCCGTGCCGGACCAGTTCAACGCCGATCTCGTCGCCCGCCGCGCCGCGTACATCGCGTTCCCCCAGGCGGTGCCCAAGAAGGCGGTCATCGACCGGCAGGGTTCGTCGCCTTGCACGTTCGCGTGCCCGGCCGGGATCGAGGCGCACGGCTACGTATCCCTCATCCGCAGCGGCGAGTACGAGAAGGCCCACCGCCTGGTTCTCGACGCGACGCCGCTCGTGGGCACGCTCGGACGCGCGTGCTATGCACCGTGCGAGGCGGACTGCACGCGTGGATCGCTCGAAGGAACGCTCCCCATCCGCCGGCTCAAGCGCTTCATCTCCGACCGGCACGTCGAGTCCGGCGAGGACCTCGGAATCGAGGTCGCGGCGCCGAACGGGCACCGCATCGCGGTCGTCGGTTCCGGCCCCGCGGGCCTCACCGCCGCCTGGCAGCTCGCGCGCAAGGGCTACGCGGTGAAGATCTTCGAGGCGGCTCCGGAGGCCGGCGGTTTTCTCCGCCTGGCGATCCCGTCGTACCGCCTCCCCGTCGAGGTGGTCGAGCGCGATATCGACAACGTGCGCGCGCTGGGCGTGGAGATCGTGACGAGCACCGCCGTGCGCGACGTGGCCGCCCTCAAGGCGGACGGCTTCGACGCCGTCCTGCTCGCGACCGGCACGCCACGCTCGACCGGGCTGGGCGTGCCCGGCGAGGACCGCCTCGGCGTGATGGGCGGCCCGGAGTTCCTGCGCAAGGTGAAGCTCGAGCAGCCCGTGGATATCGCGGGCCGGCAGGTCGTGGTGGTCGGCGGCGGCAACGTGGCCATGGACGCCGCGCGCGTGGCGCGTCGCCTGGGGGCCGCGAGCGTGACCGTCGCGTACCGCCGCGGGCGCGCCGAGATGCCGGCGCACCACGTCGAGGCCGACGACGCCGAGAAGGAAGGCGTCCAGTTCACGTTCCAGGTCGCCCCGGCCGAGGTCGTGGGAGACGCCTCGGGTGCCGTCAGCGGGCTGCGCTGCGTGCGCATGGCGCTGGGCGAGCCCGACAGCTCCGGCCGTCGCCGGCCCGAGCCGATCAAGGGCAGCGAGTTCGTGATCCCCTGCCAGGTCGTCATCGGGGCGATCGGGATGACGCCCGACACGGCCGCCTTCGCGAGCCTCGTCGGCGTCGAGCGCAACGGCGCCCTGCAGACCGATCCGAAGACGCTGCAGACGAACGTGCCGTACGTGTTCGCCGCGGGCGACGTCGTGAACGGCGCAACGGACATCACGCGCGCCGTCGGCGAAGGCCGCCGCGCCGCGCACATGATCGACCGGTGGCTCACCGGCGGGATGCTCGACGGGTTCGACCTGCGCCTCCCCGTGGTGGACAAGGAGCAGGTCCTCGCCCGGCAGAAGACGTACACCCTCCGGCCGGCGACGCCCGAGTGCGTCACGCTCGAGGCCGCTCCCCGGGACTTCCGGGAGGTCGAGGCGCCCCTGGACGAGGCGGAGGCCCGCCAGGCGGCCGGACGCTGCATGGACTGCGCCGTCTGCTCCGGCTGCCACGAGTGCGTCAACGTCTGCCCGGTCGACGGCTGCATCGACCTCCAGGCTCGGGACAGGGAGCGCGACGTCGAGGTCGGGGCGGTCGTGGTGTCGACGGGCTTCAAGCTCTTCGCGGCCGACCTGAAGCCCCAGTACGGCTTCGGGAAGTACCGCAACGTCATCACGGGCATGCAGATGGACCGGCTGCTCGCGCCGACGCGGCCGTTCAACACGGTGCTGCGGCCGAGCGACGGCAAGGTGCCCGACCGCATCGCGTACGTCATGTGCACCGGCTCGCGCGACGAAACCGTGGGCAACCCGCTCTGCTCGAAGTTCTGCTGCATGTACTCCGTGAAGCAGAACCAGCTGATCATGGGCGCGCTCCCGCTGGCCGAGGTCACGGTCCACTACATCGACATCCGCGCGGCCGGCAAGCGCTACGACGAGTTCTACGAGCAGGCGAAGTCGATGGGGGCCACCTACGTCAAGGGGCGGGTCGCATCGATCTCCGAGAAGGAGAACGGGGACCTCGTCCTGCGCTACGAGGACATCGAGAACGGCGGAAAGCTCGTGGACGCCGAGTACGACCTGGTCGTACTGGCGGTCGGCGTGCAGCCCAACCGCGATGCGTCGCGCCTCTTCACCGAGGAGCGACTGGCTGAGGACGAGTACTTCTACGTGGCCGAGCCGGACGAGGACCTGAACCCGGGCGTGACCAACATCCCCGGCGTCTTCGTCGCCGGGGCGGCCGCCGGGGCGAAGGACATCGTCGACTCGATCCTCCACGCCGGGGCGGCCGCCGCCCAGACCGCGGCCCACCTGGAGCGCACGAAGACGAAGGTGCCGGCATGAGCGAGGAGCGCGAGATGACGGCGATGGGTGACGGATCCCAGCCGTCCGGTCAGCCGAGCCCAGGTCAAGGCGGAGGCGAGCACGTGAGCGAGCGCACTTCCGAGGTGCGTGAGCGAGCGCGCGAAGACGACAACGAAGACATGGGCCGGATCACCGAACGGCGTATCGGGGTCTACGTCTGCCACTGCGGCGGCAACATCTCGGACTACGTCGACGTCAAGCGCGTCGTCGAGGCGGTCAAGGACGAGCCCGGCGTGGTGGTCGCGCGCGACACCATCTTCGCCTGCGCCGATGCCACCCAGCAGGACATGGAGGCGGACATCGAGCGGTTCAAGCTCGACGGTCTCGTCGTCGCTTCCTGCTCGCCCAAGCTGCACACCGTGACGTTCCGCGGCGTGGCGAAGCGGGCCGGCCTCAACCCCTACCAGTACACGCAGGTGAACATCCGCGAGCAGGACTCGTGGGCCCACACGGACGACACGGCAGGGGCCACCCATCTCGCGATCAGCCTCGTCAAGGGCGGCATCGCCCGCACCCGCCTCACCGAGCCGCTCGAGCCGCTCGTCGTCGAGACCACGCAGAAGGCGCTGGTCGTGGGCGGCGGGATCACAGGGCTGCGGGCGGCGATCGGCCTGTCCGACGTCGGCCTCGAGGTCTTCCTCGTCGAAAAGGAACTGGAGCTCGG
This sequence comes from uncultured Chloroflexia bacterium, assembly GCA_963757865.1. Classification (GTDB taxonomy): domain Bacteria; phylum Chloroflexota; class Limnocylindria; order Limnocylindrales; family CSP1-4; genus JAJYNJ01. The sequence goes on along the minus strand of CAVWSU010000019.1, from coordinate 597,795 downwards.
CGGCTGGGTCGGACGCTTCGGCACGATGTACCCGCACGACCGCAACGGCCACGAGCTCATCGCGAGCCTGGTCGCCGAGATCCACCGGCGGTCCAACATCACCGTCTTCACGAACGCCGAGCTCATGGCGAAGTCCGGCAGCTTCGGCAACTGGGTCGCGGCCATCCGCATCAACACGGACCTGCCGGAGCTCATCCACGTCGAGGTCGGGTCCGTGATCGTGGCGACCGGCTTCGACACGTACGAGCCCGAGGCGGGCGAGTACGGATACGGCATCGACGGTGTCGTCACGCTGCCCGAGTTCAAGACGCTCCTGGACGAGGCGAAGGGACCCCTGCAGTATCACGGCCGGCCGGTCCGGACGGTCGCCTACGTCTACTGCGTGGGCAGCCGGCAGCCGGGAGCGAACGAGTACTGTTCGCGTTACTGCTGCGCGGCGACCGTCCACGCCTCCATCGAGGCGTCGACGCTCGATCCGTCCATCCACCAGTACCACCTGTACCGGGACATCCGCACGTACGGCAAGTACGAGCTCATGTACACGGAATCCCGCAAGCGCGGCTCGGTGTACATGAAGTACCCGGAGGACACGCCGCCTTCCGTCGCGCGCGACGACGCCGGCCGCCTGACCGTCACGACGCACGACACGCTGACGGGCGGCGAGGAGCTCACGATCCCGGCCGACCTGGTCGTCCTCGTGACCGGCATGGTCGCGCGGAAGAACGAGGAGCTGCTGAGCCTCCTGAAACTCCCGATCGGGACGGACGGCTTCTTCAACGAGATCCATCCCAAGCTCCGGCCGGTGGAGACCGTCGTCGACGGCGTCCTCATCGCCGGCGCCTGCCAGGGCCCCAAGAACTCGGCCGAGAGCGTGGCCTCCGGGCTTGCGGCCGTGACCCAGAGCGCGGCGATCCTCAAGAAGGGCAGTGCGGAGCTCGACCCGCTCGTCGCGACCGTCAACGCCGCCGCCTGCACCTGGTGCGGCAAATGCGTGGACGCCTGCCCCTACGGGGCGATCGACAAGGTCGCCGTCGCAGGCCGCGACGTGGCCGTCATCAGCGCCTCCGCCTGCAAGGGCTGCGGAGGGTGCGTGCCCGTCTGTCCCGAGGACGCCATCGACCTGCGGGGCTACACCGACGCGCAGATCCGGGCCGTGATCGACAGCATGCTGGAGGAGCCGGTCGCATGAGCACGACCACGATCCGGGAGATCCGGGAAATCATCCGGGAGGAACCGGTCATGCAGCCGCGCATCCTCGCGGCGCTCGCCGACGGCCCGCGGACCGTGCCGGAGATCGCCGCGGCGATCGAGTGCCCCACCGACGAAGTGCTCTTCTGGGTGATGGGCATGCGACGCTACAACAAGGTCCGGGAGATGCCGGGCGCCACCGACGATGGCTACTTCCGGTATGCCGCCGCGGACTGGGAGATGCCGGCATGACCGCCCTCGTCGATGCCGGCCTCCTGGCCGACGTGCAGAAGTTCGGTGCCGCGGACGTCTCCGCGTGCTTCAGCTGCGGCAACTGCACGGCCATCTGCCCGCTCTCGACCAACGACGGCACGTTCCCGCGCAAGCTCATCCGCTACGCCCAGGTGGGCATGAAGGACGCCCTGCTCTCCAGCAAGGAGCTGTGGACGTGCTACTACTGCGGCGAGTGCTCGGACACGTGTCCCACCCAGGCCGACCCCGGCGGCTTCATGGCCGCCGCCCGCCGCTACGCCATCGCCAGCTACGACCGGACCCACCTGGCCCGCACGATGTACACGAGCCCGATCCTGGGCTCGCTGTTCGCCATCCTCCTGGCGGCCTTCTTCGCGCTCTTCATGTACGCGAGCCACGGCCCGCAGGACGCCCAGTCGCTGGCGCTCTTCCAGTTCGTGCCCGAGGAGCTCATCCACAACACCGGCATCGTGGTGATGGCGGTCGTGTTCCTGGCCGGTCTCCTGGGCGTGGCCACCATGGCGCGCGGCATCGCCCGGAGAGAGGGCCTGTCCATGCGCGACGTCGCGGGCGGGCGAGAGGCCCTGGCCAGGTCCGTACGCGCCCTCTGGGTCTCCCTCGGCGTGGAGTCGCTGGGGCAGCGGCGCTACCGCGTCGACTGCGAGACGGTCCAGGAGGCACGGCCCTGGTACCGGCGCCGCTGGTTCCTCCACGCGGCCACCATGTGGGGCTTCCTGGGCCTGCTGGCGGCCACGGTCCTCGACTACGGGCTCGCGCTGATCGGCATCAAGGCGACCGGCGCCCCGGTGCCCATCTGGTACCCGGTCCGCCTGCTCGGCACGGTCGCCGGGATCGCGCTCGTCTACGGCGTCACGATGCTGATCGTCGACCGGCTGCGGAAGGCCAACCGCATGGCGAGCAATTCCACACCGGCCGACTGGACGCTGCTCGTGCTGCTGTGGGTCACGGGCGTCACCGGGTTCCTCATCGAGCTCGCCCTGTACCTGCCGCAGCCGCCCACCTGGGGCTACTGGGTGTTCCTGTTCCACGTGTCCGTGGCGATGGAGCTCGTCCTGCTGGCGCCGTTCATGAAGTTCGCGCACGCCGTCTACCGGCCGGTCGCCCTCTTCTTCTTCGCGCTCGCGGGGGACAGGCCGGCCGAGGGCGAGTAGACCCCGGCCGGCCTCGATCCGCGGCCGTCCCGTGGGCGCGGATCATGGCTGCGGCGCCGCCCCTCGGCAGGCGCGGGGCCGGCGCGGCAGGTCCCGACCCCATCGCGCCGTTCGGCCCTTGCAGTCGGAATGGGCGCGGCCGACGCTGCCAGCGTCAGTTCCGCGATGGAGGCGAGTTGCATGACGCTCTCGTTGCCGGCGCCGTCGCGCGGCGGCCACGCAACCTTACCGGTTTCCTGGTCGCCGCTGGCGATCGAGACCGACCGCTGCAAGGGTTGCGAGCTGTGCGTGACGGCATGTCCCAAGGCCTGCCTGGCGCTTGACGCCGGCACGGTCAACCGGCTCGGCTATCACCCCGTGCGGCTGACCGACGCGGCCGCCTGCACCAGCTGCGCGTTCTGCGCCCGGGTCTGTCCCGACGCGGTGTTCACCGTGTACGCGGCGCCGAAGGAGACCGCGCGATGACCACGCTGTCGGTCGACACCACCCAGGCGTCCCCCACGAGCCCGCCCGTTGCCGCTGAGGAGGCCCCCTCCTTCTCGTTAGCAGGGACGCCCGAGTCCCCTCGGCGCGTCCTCATGAAGGGCAACGAGGCGATCGCGGAGGCCGCGATCCAGGCGGGGTGCGACGCGTACTTCGGGTATCCCATCACCCCCCAGGCAGAGCTGCTCGAATGGATGGCACGGCGGATGCCCGAGGAAGGGCGCACGTTCATCCAGGCGGAGAGCGAGCTGGGCGCCATCAACATGGCACTGGGCGCCGCCGCCGCGGGCGCCCGCGTCCTCGTCTCCTCGTCCAGCCCCGGCATCAGCCTGATGGCCGAGGCGATGAGCTACATGGCCGGCTCCGAAGTGCCCATGGTGCTGATCAACGTCATGCGCGGGGGCCCCGGCCTGGGCAGCATCCAGCCTTCGCAGAGCGACTACTTCCAGGCCGTCAAGGGCCACGGGCACGGCGATTACCGCGTTCCCGTCCTGGCGCCATCGTCGATCGGCGAGGCCATGGAGCTCGTGGCCACGGCATTCGAACTCGCGGAACGCTACCGCACGCCGGCGATGATGCTGGCCGACGGGATCCTCGGCCAGGCGATGGAGCCGGTGGAGCTGCGGTTCCGAACGCCCGAACGCGTCGAGGCACCGTGGGCGCTGACGGGCGCGGACGGCCGTCCGCCCCGCGTGATCCGCTCCCTCCACCTGCAACCCGAGGACCTCGAGGAGCACAACCTGCATTTGCAGGAGAAGTACCACGCCATCTCCGAGAGGGAGGTCCGCTGGGCCGGCGAGCGGCTGGACGACGCCGAGCTCGTGGTCGTGGCGTACGGCATCGCCGCGCGGGTCGCGCGGACGGCCGTCGCCCGTGCGCGCGCCTCCGGCATCCGCGCCGGCCTGTTCCGCCCGATCTCGCTGTGGCCGTTCCCGTCCGAACAGCTGGCCGAGCTGGCCGGCCGCGTCCGGGGCATGCTCGTCGTCGAGCTGTCCGCGGGGCAGATGGTCGAGGACGTCCGGCTGGCCGTCGAGGGACGCGTTCCCGTCGCCTTCGACGGGCGCACCGGCGGCATGGTCCCCTCGCCCGACGAGGTCGTGGAGGCGCTTCGCGAACTCGACGCGACCGGGGTGTCGGCGCGACGCTCCCGGCGGGCCCGCCGCCGGCAGCCGGGCCCGGTGTCCGGCGCGGAGCACCTGCACCCGCGCCAGCCCCTGCCCGAGGCCGAGTCGGGCCACGAGGCGCTCAGCATCTTCGGTGATGACGCCTGGATGCCGCTCTGGTACACGGTTCCCGTTCCGACGCGGCGCGGGCACGACGGTCCCGGGCGCGGCAGGCGCGGTCCGGCAGGACGCGCAGGAGGCAAGCGATGAGCGCCCTCGCGCCCGCGGCGCCGCGGGTCATCTACCGGCGGCCCGAGCTGCTGACCGACGTCTCGACGCGGTACTGCCCCGGCTGTGGCCACGGCGTCGTCCACCGGCTGGTGGCGGAGGTCCTGGGGGAGCTTGGGCTGGGGCCGCGAACCATCGCCGTGGCCCCGGTGGGCTGCTCGGTGTTCGCCTACGAGTACCTGGCTCTCGACTGGTGCGAGGCTCCGCACGGCCGGGCGCCCGCCGTTGCGACAGGGATCCGCCGGGTGCGGCCGGACGCGTTCGTCCTGACCTACCAGGGCGACGGCGACCTCGCCGCGATCGGCACCGGGGAGATCGTCCATGCCGCGGCGCGCGGAGAGCTGATCACCGCGATCTTCGTCAACAACGGCATCTACGGCATGACGGGCGGCCAGATGGCGCCGACGACCCTCCTCGGGCAGCGCACCACGTCCTCTCCCAGCGGCCGCGACGCCCGGGATGCCGGCTACCCGGTGCCCATGACCGAGATGCTCGCGGTGCTCCCTGGCGTCGCCTTTGCGAGCCGCGGATCCGTCGCCGACGCCTCCTCGATCGGGAAGACGAAGTCGATGATCCGCAAGGCGTGCGAGGCTCAGCTCCACGGCGACGGGTTCGCCGTCGTCGAGGTGCTCTCGAACTGCCCGGTCGGCTGGGGCATGACCCCTCCGGAGTCGATCGTGCACCTGCGCGACGTCGTGACCCGCACCTACCCGCTCGGCGTCCTCGTGGACCGGACCGGAAGGGGTCGCGCCCCGGGGCCGGACGGTCCCGCCGCCGCTCCGATCGGCGCCGCCCCGGGGTCGAATGGTCCCCCCGGTGCTCCGACCGGGGCCGGCCCAGCCCCGGCACCCGGTCCCGCCACGGCGGCGACGGGCGAGGGCAATGCGGCCCACGCGGCGAAGGAGGGCTGAGCCATGGAGCGCTCGATCATCTTCGCCGGGTTCGGCGGCCAGGGGATCCTGTTCGCCGGTCACGTGCTGGCGCACGCCGCCATGGAGGAGGGGAGCCAGGTCATCTGGATCCCCTCGTACGGTCCCGAGATGCGGGGCGGCACGGCGTTCTGCACCGTGATCGTGGGAGACGAGGCGATCGGCTCGCCGATCGTGGACCACCCCGACATGGCGGTCGTCTTCAATCCGCCGTCCCTCGCCCGGTTCGCCCCGATCGTCGCGCCCGGCGGCGTGCTGGTCGTGAACGATTCGCTGATCGAGGCGGTCTCGGGCCGCGACGACGTGGACGAGCTGCGGGTTCGCTGCACCCCGCTGGCGCGGGAGGCGGGCGACGACCGGCTCATCAACGTGGTCGCGCTGGGCGCGCTCGTCGGACGGACGGAGGTCGTCCGGGCCGACAGCGTGCGCGAGGCGCTGCGCGAGATCGTCGGCAGGAAGCGGCCCCAGGCGCTCGAGGTGGACCTGCGGGCCTTCGACCTCGGCCTCCAGGCCGCGGTGCGGGAGACCGTTCCCGTGTCCTAGCCGGCGCCTCGAGGAGCCCCGGTCGCGGCATCCAGGTATGCCGGGCTGTCGGTTGGGAGTCCACCTGGCCGGCCCGCGGGCTCGTGTGCGATAGCACGCTGCCCATATCCCGCCAGCCGGACCGGCGCGGCCCCCGTCCGTGGACAGTCGAACGGCCGGGGTGGTGAGCGACCCCGGCCGTTCTGCCGTTCGGAGGATGTCCCTGCCCGGCGGACCGGGAGGGTTCGGTTACCTGATCCCGGCGAGCTCCTGGAGGAGGTGCCAGTACTCGAGGCGCTCGTCCCGCGTGGCCTGGATCTCGGGTGACGCGGTGCCGTCCTTGAAGTGCTGCGCGAACCGGCCCTCGGTCTTCGCGAAGTCGAGGAAGTCGTAGGTCGTGCCGTCGGGCAGCTTCGACCAGTCTTCCTTGATGTTCGGATTGCCCTGCAGGGACAGCCGCTTGGACATCGTCTCGCCGCGACGCGGGTCGTAGGTGAACAGCGGGAATGCCCGCGAGTCGACCGCCAGCTTCGCCTGGCGAGCCGCCGCGTCGTCACCGATCCCGTGCTCCGGCATGCACGGCGTGTAGGCCACGATCACGGCAGGGCCGGGGTACTCGTTGGCCTCCATGATGGCCCGGTAGAAGTGGTTCGTGTGGGCCGGCGTGGTCGACGCAACGTAGGCATCGCGATGCGCCAGCATGATCAGCCCGAGCTCCTTGCGGCGCTCGGGGCGGCCGTGGATGGCCTTGCCGAAGGCGGAAAGCTTGGTGACCTGGCCGCCGAACGACGCCGTGGACGACTGGCCGCCCGTGTTCGAGTAGACCTGCGTGTCGAGCACGAAGGCCTTGATGTCGGACCCCGACGCGACCATCCGGGACAGCGACTGGAAGCCGATGTCGTACATCGCGCCGTCGCCGCCGAACACCCACAGCCGCCGGTCGGCGTGGCCGTCCTGGTCCCAGCGGAGCCGGATCCCGAGCGCGTCGGCCGGGCCGTTCTCGAACAGTGAGTTCGTCCAGGGAACCAGGTACGGGTTGAACGGGTACGTGCTGCCGAAGACGGTGTTGCACCCGGTCTCGGCCACGATTCCCATGGAGTCCGGCCCGTGGACCTGCCGCGTCGCGGCGACGAGCATGCGGATGGCCGAGGCTTCCCCGCAGCCCGCGCACGACCCGGCGCCGCCCACGTAGCCGAGCGCGTGCTCGCCGAGCATCACGTCGGCGAGGGCCTTCTCGTTGCGGTATTCCTTCGGCGTGATGGGCAGGGTCCGGAAGAACGAGAAGTCGCGCCGGTAGCGTTCCAGCGTGCTCTCTCCGGACGGCTCCTGCGCCACCTTGTCGATCATGATGAGGGCGTCGTGGCCCTGCGCCTTGCAGACGTCCACGCACTCGGCGCAGCCCTTGCAGTGCTGGGCGTCGACGAAGATCCCGAACATCGCGGGCTCGATGCCCTTCTTCGCGGGCACCTCCGCGTACTTCTGGGTCCGCACGAAATGGGAGCGCGCCGTCTCGGCCGCCTGTGCGCCGTCCGCGCGCTTCCAGGCGAACGCGCTGATGGCCGGTTCGACCTGCGACTCCGGAACCGCCACCGCGATGATCGCCGTGTCCGGGCACGCGCTGACGCAGGCCATGCAGCCGACGCACTCCTCCGCCACGAACTGGGGGATGTGCGGCGAGAGGTTGCTGAAGTCGCGGACCGCGGCGGTCCCCGGGGGGATGATGCTGCGAGCGACGCCGGAGTCGGCCGGCAGTTCGACGTCGGCGACGCCGCGCCGGTAGGCGCCGATGATCGAGCGGTTGAAGTCCTCCACGTAGGCGTGCGCGTCGAAGACGACCGGAGCCGACTCCATGGCGTCGCGCCGGAAGGCCAGCTCCTCCTCGCTCACGGGGCCGGACGGTGCCTCGACCACGGGTGCGCGCTTTTCGGTCTGCTCAGGCATCGGTCGCCCCCACCAGCTGATGGACCACGTCGGTGGTCGAGAAGATGCCCACCGGGCGGCCGCCCTCTTCGTCCACCACGACCAGGCGGTGGACGCGGTTGAGCTCCATGAGCCCGATGGCCTCCTGCACGGGTGTGTCGATGCGACAGGTCAGGGCGGGAGCGGTCATGAGGTGGCGCACCTGCAGCCCGGGCCAGCTGGCCCAGAGGTGGTCGGTGGCTCGCGCCCGCACGAGGTCGGTCTGACTGAGCACGCCCACCAGGGCGCCCCCGTCGTCGACCACGGGCAGGCCGTGGATGCGGTTGTCGTCGAGCAGCCGCGCCGCCTCGGAGAGCCGGGCGGTCGCCTGGACGACGATCGGGTCGGCGTGCATGAGCTCGCCGACCGTCCTGTGCGTCGAATTGGTCATCGGGACGCCTCCAGGGATGCCGCCACGGGCTCGGCGCCGATGGCGGCGGTGACATCGATCAGGCGGTCGTACGCCCGCTCGATCACCGCGAAATTGGCGTCCACCACGCTGCCGCCGCGCTTCCCGAAGAAGCGGGGGAGGAGCTTGTGGACGGCGTCGAGCAGCGCGTCGCGGTCGAGGCCGGCGCGCGCAGCGAACGGTGAGACACGGAGGAACACGCCGACCTGCGCGACGCCCTGCATCCTCACGACAAGGTCGGGGCGGGGCGCGAACTCCGCGGCAAGCGCCGCGGTGTCGAGCGCGGTGAGCTGGATGTGACGCGCGAGGATCTGCGCCCGGGCGTCCGCGGGGACGGACTGCCAGATGTCCGACGGCTCCTCGAGCGGCGTCTGCACGAAGACCGTGCCGCCGTCCGCGAGCCCGGCCAGCGGGTCGCCCATCTCGAACGCCGAGACGTCGTGCAGCGGGACGAACTCCACGTGGCTCAGCTCGTTGTGCTGCCGGATCGGCCCGTCCGCGATCGTCAGGTAGTACGTGGTGGGCAGGCCCTTCTTCTCCGAGCCGTAGCGCGGGTATGCCTGCACGTGGGTGTGGAACAGTTCGCCGATCAGCGTGGCGAGGAACTTGTTGGTCGTGACGGATCCGAACCCGCCGATCGAGTGGCCGCGCAGGCTGTAGGCACCGGCCGGCCGAAGGTCCAGGTCGTGCGATTCGATGGCGAGGGGGTGCCGGATGCCGACCACCACGTGCGGCTGGCGGCGCACCGCTTCGAGGTCATCCGCGCGGTCGAAGATCGCGATGAGGTCCCCGGCGGCGACGTCGCGGCTGCCCAGGCCCGCCGAGACGGAGAGGACGCGCGGGATCTTCACGCCGTCGGCGGCCAGGTCGGCCAGCGCGGATTTCGTTTCCCGCGTGAGCGGATTGTCCGCGGCAGTGGGCTCGTCGGTGCGCTCGACGATCGCCACGCATCGCGCGCTGCGGATGATGCCCGCCAGGCGGGCGGCGGGGAACGGGCGGAACGACGTGATGCCGACGCAGCCGACGCGGCGTCCCTGTGCCCGGAGGTGATCCACCACGGTGATCGCGGTATCCGCGATCGTGCCCATGGCGAGGAGGATGGTCTCCGCGTCCTCGCAGCGGTACGGGTTGACCAGGTCGTACCGGCGGCCCGTCAGCTCGGCCCACTCCCGCATCGCGTCGTGGGTGACCTCCGACAGCCGATCGTAGAAGGCGCGCTGGGCGATGCGGCCCTTCATGTAGCTGTCCTGGTTCTGCACCACGCCCGTCATGAGGCCTTCGCCCGGGTCGAACAGGTTGCGGATCGTCGCGCGCGGGTCTCCGACGTACTCCTTCAGGAGCTCGTCCTCCGGCAGCTGCGCGTTCTCCATCGTGTGTGTCGTCAGGAAGCCGTCCTGCACGCACAGGAAGGGCGTCTCGGTCTCCTCCGCGACGCGGCGGCAGATCGCGGTCAGGTCGGCCGCCTCCTGCACGTTGCGGGCGAACAGGACCCCCCAGCCGGTGTCCGCGACGCCCATGACGTCGTCGTGCCCGGCGTGGATGTTCAGTGACTGGCTGGTGAGCGCACGGGCGCCGACGTGGAACACCACGGGAAGGCGCTTGCCGGAGATGACGTAGAGCACCTCCTTCATGAGGAGGAGACCCTGGCCGGCCGTGAAGTTCGTGACGCGCCCACCGGCGAGCGCGAAACCCTCGGCGGCACTGGCCGATGAATGCTCGGATTCGAGTTCGACGAAGCGAAGGGGGGTCCCCCAGAGGTTCGCGCGTCCCTCGGCCACCGCGACCTGGTAGACCGCGGCCATGGTCGTGGATGGAGTGATCGGGTACGCGCAGGCCGCCTCGGAGATGCGGGTCTCTACGTGCGCGATCGCCTCGGAGCCGTCGACGATGACCGGGATGCCGGGAAACCGGGGAGGGCGTGCTTCATGGAGGGACGCATCAGTAGTCATGCGGACAGTGTCCGTCCGGGCCGTGGACCGGTGACGGGCCGCTCGGCCCACTGTCGTGGTACGAGGGTCGCCTTGTGCCCTATGCCGCGGGAGGGGCCGGCGCGCCGGGGACCGGGATGACGCTACCCGGATGGGTAGGAACGCCGGCGAGGGCACGGCCGAGGGCGGCGGTGTCCGCCGCGCGGGCGGGTCCGGGCCGGCCGGGTGACCGGCGCGGCAGGAGACGCGGGATGGCCGGGGGGAGATCATGGAAGGGCTTCCCCGCATGGCCTGCGGCGCGTTCATTGCGCCGCGGAGGGCGTCAGTGCGACGGCGGCGTCAGTGCGACGGCGTCTGCACGCGGCGTGTGTAGCCGCAGATGTGGCAGCGGGCGATTCCGGTCGCCTCGTCGACGTCGAGACGCGTGGCACAGCCGTTGGTGCCGCAGAAGTACCTCCGGTCGAAACCGTGCAGCGAGTGGCGGCGGAGGCGCCTTCGCGCATCGGCCTGCGGATAACTGGTGGACGAGTTCATCGTGTTTCCCCTTGCGCCACCAGCGGGATTGGTGCGGCGGCGCATATGTGGACTCGCGACCTTCCAGGTCGACGGAGTCATGTGTCGCGGTGCGCGCAGGGAGCGTTGCTCGACCCGCCGCGGGCACCAGCGGCGTTTGAATTGGTATCCACATCCTGCGCGTTTTCCGCTGGAACGTCAACCGTCGAGCTCACCGAAGCGACGCACCGTTCCCTGTGGACGTTGCCCGGGCCGCGAGCAGGTGGCGACGTCCCATCCTGTTCGGACGCCGTCCGCGGCGCGACCCGATCCGTCACCGGTACCATTCCGGGTCGTGTCGGACGTGGTGGTGCTCGAGCGGGTGTCGCTTGAACGTGGCGGTCAGCCGATCCTGCGGGACATCGACTGGACCGTCCGTGACGGCGAGCGCTGGGTGGTGCTCGGCCCCAACGGAGCCGGCAAGACCACCCTCCTCGAGGTGGCGAGCCTCTACCTGTTCCCGTCGTCCGGCACGGTCACCGTGCTCGGCGCCGTTCACGGCCGCACCGACATCCGCCCGTTCCGCGGCCGCATCGGGTACGCCAGCGCGGCCCTCTCCCGGCTGCTCCACCCGGACGCGACCGCGCTCCAGGCCGTCGCGACCGGCCGGACCGGCGTCCTGGATCCGTACTGGGCCGTGCCCGGAAGGGCGGACATCGCGAGGGCGCGCGACCTGCTCGATCTGGTCGGGTGCGCCGCCCTCGTCGATCACGAGCTGGGGACGCTCTCGGAGGGCGAGCGCCAGCGCGTGCAGATCGCCCGGGCCCTGATGGCCTCGCCCGACCTCCTCGTCCTCGACGAGCCCGCCGCCGGGCTGGACCTGGGTGCGCGTGAACTCCTGGTGCGCAGCCTGGGCGAGCTGGCCGCGGATCCGCGGGTGCGCGCGATCATCTTCGTGACGCACCACGTCGAGGAGATCCCGGCGGGCTTCTCGCACGTGCTGCTGCTGCGCGGCGGCCGTGTCGTGGGGGCTGGCCCGATCGCCGCGACGCTCACCGGCGACGGCCTGACCGCGTGCTACGGGCTGCCCCTGGCGGTCACGGCGCGGGGAGGTCGATGGGCCGCCGTGGCGCAAAGCGTCTCCGCGGCCGATGGGTCTTCGCTCGGGGCCGACGGCTCGGCCGTGGTGCCGGGCATCTCAGCGGCCGATGGGCCGGCGCCCGGAGCCGACGGCCCGGCCGTGGCGTCGGGCCTCTCCGCGGAGCACGGGACGCCGGTCGCGGCCGCGGGCTCGCTCGGACCGGATCCGGCCGGGGAGCGCCCGGCCCCGCCGGAGGGCGGCGCCGGGCCGGTGGGAACCGGCGGCGCGCGAGGCGCACTTGTGCGCGATCCGGAGGGCGGCCCCGGGCCGGTACGAACCGGGGGCGAGAGACCGGTTCGAACCGGCGGCGAGAGAGGCGCCCTCGTGCGCGACCCCGACGGTCGAATGAAGGCGTTCCGCCCACTTCCGCCCGCCGACCGTCTCGCCGCCCTCTCCCGCGCGCTGCAGGCGTACGCCATCGGCGACTTCTTCGACGCCCACGAGATCCTCGAGCCGGCGTGGATGGGCACGGACGACCAGGAGGAGCGTGCCCTCTACCAGGGACTCATCAAGCTCGCGGCGGCGGGCGTGCACGCGGTGCGCGGCAACCCGGAGGGCGTCCGTCGAAACCTCCTCGGCTCGGCCGCCCGCCTCGCCCGCGTTCCGGACACAGCCGCGGGACCGCTCGGCGATGCCCTGGCGATGGTCGATCTCCAGGCTGCCAGGGCCTGGGCCGGGGCCGCGCTGGCCGCGCTGGACGCGGCGGCGCCGGGGGAGGGGGGCCGGGCGGTGGCGCGACTGCTGGCACTCGGTCCGGCGCCCGTCCGTCGCGCCGGGTGAGGTGGAGATCCCGGATTCAACCCCTGGATGCGGTCAGCCCGAAGCGCTCGATGGCACGCTCGGCGAGCATGCCGCCGATGGCGAGCGACGCCGTGGCAGCGGGGGACGGCGCGTTCCGGACGTGGATGATCCCGTCGCCCTCGCCGAGGCTGAAATCGTCCACGAGGCGGCCGTCGGCGCCCAGCGACTGCGCGCGGATCCCCGAGGGCCCGAACTCGATGTCGTCGGCCCGAAGCTCCGGCACGTAGCGCTGGAGCCCGCGCAGGAAGGCCGTCTTCGAGATGTCCCGCCACGCCTCCCACGCGCCCGTTCGAACGTAGGGGAGCGCCATGCGCCAGAGCCCCGGCCAGGTGAGTGCCGAGGCGATGTCGCGGAGCGAGACGTCGCGCCTCGCGTACCCCTCTCGCGAGAGCGCCGGGACGGCGTTCGGCCCGGCCCAGACCTCGCCGTCGATCCGGCGCGTGAAGTGGACGCCCAGGAACGGGAAGGCGGGATCGGGCACGGGATAGACGAGCCCGTTGACCAGGTGACGCGCCGACGGGCGGAGATGGTAGTAGTCGCCGCGGAACGGGACGACGCGCTCGCCGTCCTCGTGGCCCGTCAGCCTCGCGACCCGATCCGACTGCAGCCCGGCACAGGCGATCACCGCGCCCGCGACCAACGCGTCCTCGACGGTCGAGACCAGCCACCCGCCGCGTGATCCAGCGCCTCGCACGTCGACGCTACGCACGTCACCGCCTCGCGCTCCCTCCTCGCCGGCACCAACGGCCCCCGTCCCGGTGCCGCCAGGCGCCGTGCCCAGGCGGGTGAGCGCGATCACCTCCCGACCGGTGAGGATCCGGCCACCGGCCTGCTCGATCCGGGCGGCGAACGCGAGGGCGAGACGTCGGAAGTCGACGATCCCGGTCTCCGGCACCCACAGTGCCCGAAGGCCGTCGACGTGGGGTTCGATCTCCCGGATCCGCTCCGGACCGATCTCCTCGACCCCCTGCAGGCCGTTCGCCTCGCCGCGTTCGCGCAGCGCCGACAGGCGTGGCAGCTCGGAAGGCTCGAGCGCGACCACCAGCTTTCCCGTGCGCTCCCACGGCACGTCGTTCGCGTCGGCGAACCGCTCAGCCGCGGCCTTGCCCTCCCGGCTCAGCCGGGCCTTCAGCGAGCCGGGCTGGTAGTAGAGCCCCGAGTGGAGGACGCCGCTGTTGTGTCCCGTCTGGTGAGCCGCGAGTTCCGGCTCCTTCTCGAGCACGACGAGGCGGGTCCCGGGCGCCCTCCCGAGCAGCGCCAGCGCCGTGGCCAGACCGACGATCCCGCCGCCCACGATCGCGACATCGAACTGCTCGGTCATCGCGCTCCCGCGGCCGCGGTCGATCGTGTCTCCATGCCGTCCGTCACGGTGCACACGATACGCGGCGGGGCGGCGGCAGCGTAGACTGCCGGCTTGATATGACCGACAACCCGGGAGGGGCACCCGACGACGGCCCCGCACGACGCTTCCGCGATGGCTTCACCTCGATGAACGGCGGACGAGGGGCAGGCGGGAGGCGGACGGCCCGGCCATCGGGCGGAGGACCGGACCGACCGGGACGCGGAGGACGCGCGCTCCGAGTCGGGGCGACCGGCATCCTCGCGGCCGTCGTGGTGCTCGTCCTGCTGCTGCTCACCGTGGGGGGGTCGCTCATCGACCTCGTCACGGACGGGATGTGGTACCAGAGCGTCGGCTACGCCCAGGTGCTGTGGACGCGCCTCGACGCGCAGCTCGCGCTGTTCTTCGGCGTCGGGATCGTCGTGCTGGTGCTCCTGCTCGTCAACCTGTGGGTGGCGTCGCGGCTCGCCCCGCCTCCTCCTCCCGGCGGGGGCTCGATGAGCCGCATCTGGGAGCGGCTCAACCAGGCGTCGCGGTACCAGGGATCCGGCGCGCGGGTCTTCGGCCCGTTCGGGCCGTCCGAGCCGATCGTCGTCGGCGGCGAGCCGCTCGAGCTTCCCGACCTGACCCCGCTGGTGTCCTGGGCCCTGGCCGGCGTCGCGATCCTGGCCGCGCTCACGGCCGCCGGCGTGGCCGCGGGCTCGTGGGACACCGTCCTGCTCTGGATCCATCGGGTGCCGTTCAGTCCCTCGGGGCAGCCCGTCACGGACCCGGTGTTCAAGCTCGACATCTCGTTCTTCCTGTTCGACCTGCCGTTCCTGCGCCTCGTGCAGGGCCTCGTCAGCGGCGTGCTCCTGGCGGCCATCCTGATCGCCGCCGCGCGCCACTTCGTGGCCATGGCCCGCGGCTCGCTCGTGCCGAGCCGCGCGGCGCGCGTGCACCTCGCCGTGCTGGCCGCCCTCTGGCTGGTCGCCGCCGCGGCGGGCTACCAGCTCGACCGTCTGAGCCTGACGTACAGCAACCAGGGCGTCGCGACCGGCGTCAGCTACGCCGACCAGGCCGCCAGGTTCCTCGCCTTCGACGTGCTCACCGTGGTCGCCGTCCTCGTCGCGCTCGTGCTGCTCGTCTCCTCGTTCCAGCATCGCTGGTGGCCGGCCGCCGGCGCAGTGGGTGGCTGGCTCGTGCTGTGGGTCGTGCTGGCCGGCATCTACCCGAGCGTCGTCGAGACGGTGACGGTGAAGCCCAACGAGCTGTCGGTCGAGCAGCCGTACATCCAGAACAACATCCAGATGACGCGCCTGGCCTACGGCCTCGACCAGTGGCAGGAGCAGTCGTACCAGGGCTCCGGCGAGCTCACGCAGGCCGCCATCCAGGCCGACGCCACGACGTTCGCGAACGCACGCCTGTGGGATTACCGTCCCCTCGGCTCGACGCTTGACCAGCTCCAGACGGTGCGCCAGTACTACGACTTCGTGGATGTCGACGCCGACCGCTACCAGATCGGCGGCCAGCAACGCCAGGTCTGGATCTCCGCCCGGGAGATCGCCCCCGAGAACATCCCGTCGGCGCAGACCTGGGTCAACCAGCACATCACGTACACGCACGGGATCGGCGCCGTCATGACCCCCGTGAACGAGGTGACGAGCGAGGGGCTGCCGCAGCTCCTGATCAGCAACATCCCGCCCACCTCGACCGGCGGCGCGCCGACCATCACGCAGCCCCGTATCTACTTCGGTGAGAAGCAGAACGGCTGGGTCGTGGTCGATGCCGCGTCACAGGAGTTCGATTACCCGCTGACCTCCGGGTCCGGCTCGTCCAGCGGCGGCGGCCAGCAGGCCTTCACCACGTGGCAGGGCAAGACCGGCATCGGCATCGGGTCGCCGCTCGCGCGCCTGCTCTTCGCCATGCGGTTCCGCGACTTCAACCTGCTGATCAGCGACCAGGTCACCGCCAAGAGCCAGCTGCTCATGAACCGCGACCTCGTGGACAGGCTGCCGCTCATCGCGCCGTTCCTGCAGTTCGACAAGGACCCGTACGTGGTCGTCACGGACCAGGGGCACCTGGCGTACGTGCAGGACGCGTACACGACGAGCAGCTACTTCCCGAACGCACAGGCGGTGGACCCGTCCACCCTTCCCGCCGGGAGCGGCCTGGGCGGCTCCTCGTTCGACTACGTGCGCAACAGCGTGAAGATCGTCATGGACGCGTACGACGGGACCACGACCATGTACGTGTCGGACCCGTCCGACCCGATCATCCGGGCCTGGGAGGGCGTCTTCCCCGGCATGTTCAAGCCGCAGACCGCGATGCCCGCGTGGCTGAAGGCGCACCTGCGGTACCCGGAGGACTACTTCGACGTGCAGTCGCGGATGTACGCGACCTACCACGTCACCGACCCGGCGACGTTCTACTACCAGAACGACCTCTGGACGGTCCCCCAGCAGCCCACGAGCACGCAGCAGCTGCCGCTCGAGGCGTACTACGTCGAGATGCGCATGCCCGGGGCCTCCGCCGCGGAGTTCCTCCTGCTGCAGCCCATGGTCCCCAAGGCACGCCCGAACATGAGCGCCTGGATCGCAGCGAGGATGGACGGCTCGAACTACGGGAAGGTGGAGGTCTATGCCTTCCCGAAGGACACGTCGATCCAGGGTCCGGCACAGATCGAGGGCCGCATCGACCAGGACCCCACCATCAGCTCGCAGATCACCCTGTGGAACCAGTCGGGGTCCACGGTGGTGCGTGGCAACCTCATCGTGGTGCCGGTGCAGCAGTCGCTGCTGTACCTGGAGCCGATCTATCTCCAGTCCACCAGCATCCAGTTCCCCGAGTTCCAGCGGATCGTCGTCGCCTCGCCGACGAAGGTCGCCTGGGGCGCGACGCTGAGCGACGCCCTGAATGCGCTGATGGCCACGTCCTCGACGACGCAACCGGGTGGCAGTCCGCAGCCGTCCACGTCTCCGTCGCCGGGAGCCTCCGGCCCGCCCGCGTCTGGTCCCCCGTCCACGGTCGGGCCCGTCCAGAGTCCCCCGTCGGGCGACGTCAAGGCGCTGATCGCCTACGCGAACGCCCACTTCGAAACCGCCCAGGCGGCCCTGAGGGCGGGGAACTTTGCGCAGTACGGGCAGGAGATGGACCTCGTGAAGGCCGCCCTGTCGCAGCTCAGCGTGCTGACCGGCGTCCCGTCGTCGCCGCCGTCGGCGACGCCGTAACGCGCACCGGGCGATGTGCCGCCCCGGCCCGACGTGCCGGGGCTGCTATGCTCGCCCGCGATGGAGTTCCACGTCTCGCGCGAGGCGCGTGACCGCTACGGCGTCGGCGAGGCGCTCTTCTCGCTGACCGGCAACGTGGTGCTTGCCGATTTTCGCGCGACCCGCGACGTGGCGCGAAGGATGAACGCGGCGCGGGACCTAACCTCGCACCCGGAGCTCGCCGTCCAGCCCGGGCAGCTCAACGCGATGGGGCTGATCGACGAGATCCTCCACCACGTCTCGGCGCTGTACCGCGAGCAGCGTTCGGCGTCGGCGCTGGAAGCGGCCCTCACGGCGCTCGAGGCCCGGCTCGGCCGCGAGGCCGTGGCCGCCACGCTCCAGGCGTTCGTGGAGCGCTTTCCCCCGACCGATGTCTACCGGGGCGACCTCGACGCGCGGGCGTGGCTCTCCGGGCGGACGGACGGCCTCCCGAACCGGGAAGTCGCGCTCGAGGAGCTGGCGCATCTCTGGCTCGCCAACGTCAACCCGGCGTTCACGCCCTTCCGGGAGCTGTTCGACGATACGGCCCTCGCACGCGACACCGACTACCCGGAGCTGATCGAGGCCCTCGGGGCATTCTTCGCCTCGCAGCCGCCGTTCGGGCCCGAGCAGCAGAGCCTGGTCGCGATGCTGCGGAGTCCCGCGGTCGCCTCGCCCGACTCGCTGCCCGGTCAGCTCCGCTACATCCGGGAGCGCTGGGGCCTCCTCCTCGAGGGTCGCTTCGGGGGCCGCCTGGCGCTCAGCCTGGACGTCCTCAGCGAGGAGGACCGCGCGCTCTGGCTGCGCTTCCACGGAGCGGACGAGTCGGCCGCCCTGTCGATGGGCCAGCGCGTCGGCGTCTACCAGTTCGGTGACCAGGAGCTGGAGCCGGAGCGGTTCAGCCGGGACCGTGACTGGATGCCGCGCGTGGTGCTGCTGGCCAAGAGCACCTACGTCTGGCTCGACCAGCTGGCGCGCCAGTACCAGCGCGAGATCCGGCGCCTGGACCAGGTCCCGGACGAGGAGCTCGACCGGCTCGCGCGCTGGGGGTTCACGGGTCTCTGGCTGATCGGCCTCTGGGAGCGCAGCCGCGCCTCCGAGCGGATCAAGAAGCTGCGCGGCAACCCCGACGCCGTGGCATCCGCCTATTCGCTGCTTGACTACCGCATCGCCGACGATCTTGGCGGGGAGGCCGCGTTTTCCGACCTGCGCGAGCGTGCCTGGCGCCGCGGCATCCGGCTCGCCAGCGACATGGTCCCCAACCACATGGGCATCGACTCGAACTGGGTCGTGGAGCACCCGGACTGGTTCATCTCGCTGGACCAGCCGCCGTTTCCGTCGTACGCCTTCGGCGGCCCGGACCTGTCCGCGGACTCCCGCGTCGGGATCTGGATCGAGGACCACTATTACGACAACTCGGACGCCGCGGTGGTCTTCCGCCGCGAGGACCGCGCGACCGGCGCCAACCGGTTCGTCTACCACGGCAACGACGGCACGAGCATGCCGTGGAACGACACGGCCCAGCTCGACTACCTGAACCCCGAGGTCCGCGAGGCCGTCATCCAGACCATCCTCGCGGTCGCGCGTCGCTTCCCGGTCATCCGCTTCGACGCGGCCATGACGCTGGCCAAGAAGCACTTCCAGCGCCTGTGGTTCCCGGAGCCCGGCTCGGGCGGGGCGATTCCGTCGCGCGCGGAGCACGGGATGACCCGCGCCGAGTTCGACGAGCACATGCCGGCGGAGTTCTGGCGCGAGGTGGTGGACCGGGTGGCGGCCGAGGCGCCGGACACGCTGCTCCTGGCCGAAGCGTTCTGGCTCATGGAGGGCTACTTCGTCCGGACGCTCGGCATGCACCGCGTCTACAACAGCGCCTTCATGAACATGCTGCGCGACGAGGAGAACGCGAACTACCGGAGCGTCATGAAGAACACGCTGGAGTTCGACCCGGAGATCCTCAAGCGCTACGTGAACTTCATGAACAACCCGGACGAGCGGACCGCGATCGACCAGTTCGGGAGCAGCGACAAGTACTTCGGGGTCGCGACGCTGATGGCCACCATGCCGGGGCTTCCCATGTTCGGCCACGGGCAGGTCGAGGGCTACGCCGAGAAGTACGGCATGGAGTTCCGCCGCGCGTACTGGGACGAGCGCCCGAACGAGTGGCTGGTCGCCCGGCACGAGCGCGAGATCTTCCCGCTCCTGCACCGGCGGCACCTGTTCGCCGAGGTGCGCGACTTCCTGCTGTACGATCTCGTGGACCCGTCGGGGAACGTGAACGAGGACGTCTTCGCGTACTCGAACCGGTCCGGCGGCGAGCGCTCGCTGGTCGTGTATCACAACCGCTACGCCGAGGCTCGCGGCTGGATCCGCGACTCGGTGGCGTACGCCGTCAAGGGGTCCGGCGACGAGCACGTGCCCGTCCGCCGCACGCTCGGCGAGGGCCTCGGGCTCACCAGCGAGGATCGCTACTACTGCGCCTTCCGGGACCTGCGGACCGGCCTCGAGTACCTCCGTCCCAGCCGCGAGCTCTGCGAGCGCGGCATGTACGTCGAGCTCGGCGCGTACCGCTGCCACGTCTTCGTGGACGTCCGGGAGGTGCGCGACGATACGGGGCTGTACGGCGAGCTCGCGCGCCAGCTCGGCGGCGAGGGCGTGGCGAGCCTCGACGCGGCCCTGCGGGATCTCGCGCTGCGGCCCGTGCAGGAGCCCGTGGCCGCGCTGGTCGCGGGCGATGTGCTCCGGCGCCTGCTGGCCGCCCGGCAGGACGCGGCGGAGGCCGGACGGGCACCCGTTGCCGATCCGATCCTGGACGAGGTCGAACGCCTCGGCCGGGCCGCGATCGAGGCCGCAGCGCGTGTCTCCGGCACATGGGTGGATGCCGGCCCGATCGCGACGGAGATGCGCGGCCGCCTGAACGTGATCCTCGGCCTGCCCGGGCTGTCGGCGGCCGGCAACGGGCCGGAGGGGCGCGGCGAACTGCCCCAGGCGCCCGACGACGGCACGGACGGGACGGCGCACGCCGGGGAGCCGTCGGCCACGGCAGGCGACCAGGAGACGGCGGCAACGGACGATCGGGTGAGTCCGGACGTGGATGGCGCTGCCGCGCCGGCAGGGACGGCCGTGGGCACGCCCCCCGGCGTCGGGGACACGTCACCCGGTGTCGGGGGCACGTCACCAGTTGGAGGTGCCGGGCCGGGCGGCCCCGATGCGCCTGCGGGCCCCGATGCGTCGGGCCGCACGTTCCTCGCCGCCGCGGCTCGCCTCCGCGCCGACTTCCCCGACGACCTGCCCACGTGGGCCGTCCTGCTCGACTGGGCCCTGCTGGCGCCGATCGGGCGCGCGGCGGGCGCGGACGGCCCGGGCCGGAGCCGGGGCTGGCTCGACGACTGGAACCTCGCGCGCGATGCCGCGAACGGGCTGCGCGACCTCGGCCTCGACGAGCCGTCGGTGGGCCGCGTCCTCGACACGCTGCGGGTCGTCCTGGCGCTCCCCGATGCGTCCTCGGTGCGGGCATTGGCGGGAGGCGCCGGAGCGGTGCGTGGCGTGGCCGAATCCCGGGCGCGTGCGTGGTTCACGGATCCGGTCGTGTCACGCTTCCTGGGGGTGAACCAGTACGGCGGCGTGACGTGGTTCGACCGTGACGGGTTCGGCCGCCTCGTCCGCTGGTCGTTCCTCCTCGACGTGGTCGAGCTGCGCCTCATCCTGCCCGCGGACGAGGCGTTCCGCGCCGCCGTCGCGGCGGCGTTCGATGTCGCCGTGGGGCTCGATCGCGCCAGTGGCGAGTCCGGGTACCAGGTTGCCCGGCTGATGGACCTCGTCGCGGGCTGACCGTCCCGGCTTCGCGCTTCAGGGATTCGCGTTCGAGGCCGGCGCATGCGGCGCCCTGGTGGGGGGCGGCGGCGGGTTCCCCGCGGGTGGTGGGACCGGTTCAGGGGGCGCCGGCGTGGGGCCGGTGCCGGTGCCCCCGCCTTGCCCCGGCGGGGGTGGACCCTGGCTGGCGGGAGGCGCGGACGCGGGCGGCTGGGACGGCGGAGGCAGATACACGGCGCACGACGTGCCGGTGGGTGGCAGGAGCCAGTTCTGGCCGCTCCACGGGAAGAAGCTCTCGTTGTTGTAACCGCCGTGGTTCTCCTGGCCGGCCCGTGCCTTCCTCACCCACGTGTCCAGGTATGGCTGCCACGCCGGCAGGGGCGCGCGGGCGAGGATGCCCGTTTCGGGAATGCCCGTCGTGCACTGCGACGGCAGGACATCCCCGTGGCCGTCCGTCAGGTACGTCCCGAACGGCTTCGGGCGGAGCTTGAGGATCGTGGCGGGGTCGTTGAACCCGGGGATCACGTAGCTGACCGCTGTTCCGAAGGGGCATCCCGGGCCGTTGACGTCGAAGCCGTACCCGGCGAACTCGGACATGTTCGCGCAGACGTTCGCGGCGACCAGCTGCGACGGCCGCGTCCAGTCCGTCGGGGGCCACTTGTGTAGCTTGATCGCATCCGACATGAACCGGTGCCACAGAAGCAGCGAGCCGATGTTCGACTGCAGGGCCGAGTTCATCGGGCTGTCGTTGGCGTTCCCGAGCCAGACGCCGGCCACCATCTGCGGGACCATGCCCACCGCATAGAGGTCCTTGAAGTTCGCCTCGGTGCCCGTCTTCACGGCGGCGGGGCGCCCCAGGTCGGCGAAGGGGCCGTCGAGCCAGCCGAGGTTCTTGTTGGCGTTGTCCTGCAGGACGCTCAGGAACTGCCACGCGAGCGCGGCGTTGACCACCTGCGTGCGGCTCGGCGCCGGTGGCAGAAGCGGGTTCGCGTCCGGTACCTGGATGCGGAGGATGTCGTTCTGGGTCACCCGCAGGCCCAGGTTCGACTCGGTGGCGTACATCTCCACCATCTCGGTGAGGTGCACGGAATGGGCCCCGATCGCCAGCGCCGCTCCGTCTTCCCACGGCTGGAACTGCGTCTGCAGTCCGAGGGCGTAGGCCATCTTCTCCATGTTCGGGACGCCGCCGTACGCAAGCATCGCCTCCATGGCCGGAACGTTGCGGCTCTCCCGGATGGCCTGCCGAATCGTGATCAGGCCGTTGTAGTCACTCTCGGAATCGACCCCGACGAAGTGCGGCGCGAGCTTGACGGGGATGTCCCAGAGGGTCGACGCGTCCGTCAGGTGTCCGTACTGCATCGCGGCGAGGTACGTGATCAGCTTCCAGGTCGAGCCGGGCGACCGGAGGGCCACACCCGCGGAGTCGAACTGTCCCTGCACCTCCGGGCTCGTGTCGTTCGGGTTCACCGACCCGACGTAGGCGAGGATCTGGCCCGTGGCCGGATCCTGCGCGACAAGCGCCCCGTTGTGCACGTTGAGGTTGGCCGGGAGCCCGGCGACGAAGGACGTCACGTCGTGCTGGGCGATCTTCTGCAGGTTCCAGTCGAGGGTCGTGATGACCTTGCACCCGCAGCTCGCCAGCTTGTCGTACCCACCCATCAGGGTGCTGGCCTCGGCGATCACGCGGTTGGTGAACCACGGGACGGGCTGCACGGGAGGGACCCACTGCCTGAGGTGGAGGGGTGCCTGTTCGGCGGCATCGCGCTGGGCGGGCGTGATCGCCTTCGTGATCACCATGGCGTCCAGCACCGCGCGCTGCCTGGCCGCCGCCGCCGCGGGATGCAGGAACGGGTCGAGACCGTTCGGAGCCTTCGGCAGGCCCGCCAGCATCGCCGCCTGGGCCAGGGACAGGTGGTCCAGCGGCTCGTCGAAGTAGTGCCGTGCCGCCGCGGAGATGCCGTACGCCTGGTCGCCGTAGTAGGCCGCGTTCAGGTACAGCTCCATCACCTGCTGCTTGGTGAGTGTCTGGTTCGCCTTGACGGCGATCAGGGCCTCCTGGATCTTCCGCGACAGCGTCGGCTGGCTGCCGGTGATCAGCATCTTCACGAGCTGCTCCGTGATGGTGGAGGCGCCCTGCAGGGGACCCCCCTGCAGGTCGTTCACCGCGGCGCGGGCGATCGCCGCCAGGTCGAACCCGGGGTTGGTCCAGAAGCCGCGGTCCTCGATCGCGACCGTGGCGTCGACGACGACCGAGGGGATCCGGTCGAAGGTGACGTAATCCCGGTCCTGCGTGTAGATCGTCGCCAGGAGGTGCGTGCCCGTCCGATCGTAGATCCGCGTCGTCTGCGGCAGCGAATCGCGCGACAACTTCGCGATGTCGGGCGTCGCCGACGACAGCACCTGGATGGTGCCGGCTCCCGCGACGGCGATGCCGCCGGCCACCACCGCGAGCCCGGACAGCAGCACGAACACCAGGGCGGCGGCGAGGATCCCGATTCCATTGCCCCCGCGCCGGCGGGGCGGCATCGCCTTGCGGAGGAGGACGATGCGGCGGGCGTGGCGGCCGTCGCCCGGGCGCAGGCTCATGCGTGGCTTCCCATCGGTCAGGATCCCTCCTGGGGCTCACCCGGACGACCGGCTTCGATCTGGGCAGGCCTCCACCCCCTCTCGCGCATCGTCGCGCCGGCGGGCCCGCCGGACCACAACAGGCCCCGGGCGGGGCATAACAATCTCGGGGATGCTCGCCGTGACGCAAGGGCTCTGTCGCCCGCGGCCGGTCTGCGGAGGCGCAACCGGCAGCGCGTCTGCACGAGGGTTGCGAGGCCGACCCGGGCCGTGCGAGTTGGTTGCAGGGTCGTTTGATTCCCTCCGCCGGTCCTGCCCGGCGCGGCTGCAATCACCGCCGACCGACCCTGTCCGGCATCCACACGCAGCGGGAGGTGGGCATGGGATGGCGTGCGCCCGGGGACCTACGGGACGGACCAGGAGACGATCGCGCACCGGCGCCCGCCGGGGACGGCCCGGAGGTCGTCGGGGACGGACGCTGCGAGGACGGCGTGGAGGATCGCGCGGTGGCGGCCCGGGAAGACCACCCGGGGCCGTCCGGCTGCGGAGACGACTGCGTGATCGCGCTCTCCGGCGTCACGCGACGCTTCGACGAGCTGCTCGCGGTCGACGACGTGACGCTGTCCGTCGCCAGAGGGACGATCCTCGGGCTGATCGGCCCGTCCGGATCAGGCAAGACGACGACGGTCCGCACCATGACCGGGTCGCTGCGTCCCCGGTGGAGATCCTGCTCGGCAAGTACCTGGGGTTCGCGATCCTCAGCGGCGTGATCGCCCTCGTCACGATGTCGCTGATGGTGGGCGTCCTCGGGGTGCCGGACCTCGGCCAGTCCGGCCTGCTCGCGCTGATCGTCGCGTTCCTGGTGTTCGCATCGCTCGGGCTCGGGCTGCTGATCTCCGTGATCGCCGACTCCGAACGTCAGGCAGTGCAGCTCTCCCTGCTGGTGCTGCTCACCTCGGTCTTCTTCGGAGGGCTCGTGCTTCCCCTGACCGAGTTCCATCCGCTGCTGCGCGATGCCGCCTACGCGCTCCCCGTCACGGCCGCGATCAGCCTGCTGCAGGACTGGATGCTGCGGGGATCGCTGCTGCGTCCGTGGGAGCTCGGCGTTCTCGCGGGACTGGGACTGCTGCTGTTCGTCCTGACCGCGCTGCAGCTGCAGCGGGTCGTGCGGCACGCCTGACGTCGCGGTCGATGGCCTCGGGCCCGCACGAGACGACGACGACGCCGCGGCCCGAGGACCGACGGTGGACGCTCCCGCGCCGGCTCCGGCTGCTGGCGGCGGTGCTCATCGGGTACGGCCTGCTCGGACTCCTGGCGCTCCTGGTCGCGGCGCTGCTGGCGGCGGGCCCGCTCGATCAGCTCGCGGGGCTGGGCCAGGCGCTTGCCACGCAACGGGTCGCGCTCGTCGACACGCTCGGGCAGACGTCGTCGGCCCTGGACGAGACGTCAGCCAGCGTGCAGAGCCTGCACACGTCGCCTTCCGACGCCGGATCGGCGGCGGCCTCCGCGGCGACGCTGTCCCGCCAGCTCTCCACGACCATGAACGGCCTCGAGGCCGCCATGGGGATCCAGATCCTGGGCACGCGGCCGCTCGCGCAGCTCCAGGCGGGGTTCGCTCAGCCATCGAGCCAGCTGCAGGACCTGGGGACGCGGCTGGACGGCATCGGGACGGCGATCGACCGGAACGACGCCGACCTCATCCAGGAGCGGCAGAACCTGTCCGCGCTTCGTGACTCGGTGTCGGGCCTGCAGGCAGGCGTCCGGGACACGATCCTTCCGTCCTTCTCTCCGGGCGCCGTCACGCTGATGCAGATCGCGATGTGGCTGCTGGTGCTCTGGCTGGCCATCCTGGCGCTCGCGTCGCTGGTCGCGGGTCTTCTCCTGTGGCACTGGAGCACCGGTGTGTCACGTCGACGTGAAGGTTTTCTTGACCGCGCACGACTGAACCTCGGGACCGTTGCGTCGTTGCAGCAGGAACGGGGGCTTCGTCCTCCACGCGCGAATGGCGGGCCGGAGCAGAATGCTCTCAGGCCGTCAGACGGCGGCCCCGCCTCGCCTTCCGTGGAGGATGACGCACCGTGTTCGGCACGCCTCGCAGCGCCCGCGACGCTGACGCCGGGGGCGCCCCTGCCATCCGCGTGGCGCCGATGACGCGGGCCGTCCTCTCCGGCGAGGCCCTGCCGGACGCGGCGGTGGAGGGGTCGGCGGCCGCCCCGGGCAGCTCGCGCAGGCGGCTCGGCATGCTGCGCGACAGCCTCCCGCGCATCACGCTGCTCGTCCTCATCACGGCCCAGCTCGCGGACCTCGCCACGTTCGGCCTCGCCGTGCGTGTCCTGGGGATCGCCGACGAGATCGGGCCCCTGCGCGTGGTCTACCGCATGGGCGGCTTCGGGGCGGTTGCCTTCGCGAAGCTGCTTGCCGTCGCCGTCATGATCGCGATCCTCGAGATCTATTCGCGGCGGACCGGGCACGGCCGGTGGCTCGCCATCCTCGTCGCGGCGATGGGCGTCTTCGGCGCGATCACGAACATCCTCGCGCTGCTGTAGCCCCGCCCGGCGCGGCGCGCCGTGCGGGCGCACTCGTGGCGGCCTGCCGACGGCGGCTCGCCGCCCGGCCGCCCACGCCGTCCGTGGGGCCGCGCCCTCAGAACGGAGGCCAGGGGATCGCGGGTCGCTCGGGATCCGGCTGTGGGAACCGGCCCGACGCGAGCAGCCGGTCCACGCGCCGCATCGTGACGGCGACCTCGCGGGCGGACAGCAGCTCGCGCAGGCGGGTACCGAGGTCGCCGTCCAGGTCCTGTCGCAGGCGCTCGAGCGTCGCGCGCTCGTCCGGGTCGATCGGTGCGCCGCGCCATCCCCACAGGATCGTGCGGAGCTTGGGATCGACCGAGAAGCAGATTCCGTGGTCCACGCCGTGGACGTGGCCGCCCGCGACCGGGAGGAGATGACCGCCCTTGCGGTCCGCGTTGTTGACGACGGCGTCGAACAGGGCGATGCGTCGCAACCGCTCGTCGCACCCGCGGACCATCGCCACGACGTCCGCCTCGTCGTCCACGTCCACCCAGAGCTGCACCATGCCGCGGCCGAACGGTCCGTCGCGGAGCAGCGTCGGCGGCGCGATCCCCCATCCCGTCGCCTCGGAGACGAGGTGGGCCGCGTACTCGCGGTTCGCCAGCGTCCCGACGGGGAAGTCCCACAGGGGCCGCTCGCCGCGGACCGGCTTGTAGACGCAGGCGATCTCGACCTCGGAGCCGTCGTCGCGCTGCCCAGCCACCCGGCAGTAGAGGGTGGCGTTCGAGGCCTCGGCCACGCGTCCCAGCACCTCCAGCGGGCCCTCGCGCAGGAGTCGCAGCGCGGACGGATCCGGCCCCGGTACGGGTGGAAGGTGTCCCTGCCGGCGCGGCCCGGCGGCCTTCCCGGCCGGTGTGCCTCCCGATGGGCGCGGTCTCGCCCGGGGCGCCTGCCAGTCGGGTCCGGGACGCGCCATGGTCAGTGGATGTGGCCGTTCCTGCGGGGGCAGATGTGGCCCTCGGGGTTCAACGGGAGTCCGCAGAAGGGGCAGGGCGGGCGGCCGGCGGAGACGACGCGCAGCGCCCGTTCGACGAACACGCGCGCCGCCTCGGCGGGCATGCGCACCTGCAGCATGTCCGGCCCGTCCGGCGAATCGTCGTCCTCCTCGTCCTCGTCCTCGTCTTCTTCCTCGCCGTCCTCGAGCTGCGCGCGCGCCTCGACGACGATCTCCCGCTCCTCGCCGTCCCAGGCGAGGACCATCGACCCGACGCGGAACTGCTCCACGAGCGGCTCGTCCAGGGGCGCCGTGTCCTGCGAGCCGTGGGGCAGCTCGAGCGGGACGTCCACGCCACGCGTGCGCATCTCCTCGAGCAGCTGGCCCATCCGCTCGGCGAGCACGGCCACCTGCTCCTTCTCCACGATCACGCTGACCACCCGCGGCCCGCTGCGGGCCTGGAGGAAGAACGTCCGGTTGCCCGGTTCGCCGACCGTGCCGGTCGTGAAGCGGTCGGGGGCTTCGAAGCTGAAGATGCGTCGGGGCATCGGTCCTCCGATGAAGCAGGCGCTCTGCGCCCGCGAGTCTACGCCGGTCCGCCCGCACCGCCCCCTACGACGGCATCGGCGGAGCGACGGCCGCGTTTCTTCTGCGGCAGCAGGTCGCCGACGCTGCCGCCCAGGTCGTTGACCCGGGCGACGAACGGCCGAAGCGACGTGTAGTGGACCACGCTCAGCGAGCACGGGTCGACGTGGATCCGCTGGAACAGGTCCAGGTGCATCCCCAGTGCGTCCGCCAGCAGGGCCTTGATGACGTCGCCGTGGCTGCAGAGTGCCCACGTCGAGTCGCCACCGAGCCGTTCGTTCCATTCGCGGACTGCGCCGACCGCCCTCGCCTGCATCTCGCGCAGCGCCTCGCCGCCCGGGAACGCGGCCGCGGACGGATGCGCCTGCACGACCCGCCACAGGGGCTCTTTCGACAGCGCCTTGAGCTCGCGGCCGGTCCAGTCGCCGTAGCGGACCTCGCCGAGCCGGTCGTCCACGGTCAGCTCGAGGTCGCGGTCTCCTCGCACGATCGTCGCCGTCTCCATGCAGCGCTCCAGCGGCGAGACGGCGAAGGCCGCCAGCGGGACCTGTCGCAGGCGTTCGCGGAGGGCCTCGGCCTGGCGCACGCCATGGTCGTCCAGGTGCAGCCCCGGCGTCCAGCCGGACAGGGTTCGGCCGGTCGCGGCGGTCAGGCCGTGGCGGATCAGGAGCAGTGTGGGCACGGGGTCAATGGTACGCGCGCCGCCGTCCTGGCCCCGTCCAGGGGCCGGCGGGCGACCGGCTGCAAGGGACCTGCAAGCGGAACGCCACAACGTTCGGCGGTCCGTGCCGCGAGCCACCGCGAAGATGAGGCCACCTCCCGGCGGCAACCGAGCGGCTGTCCGGGAGGCATTCCTATCCGGTTTCTTTCCCGATCCAGCGGGGGCCCGTCCGATCCGCGCGCCGCGCTGGGCGGCAGTGCCGCGCGCGACGGAGAGGGCGAGACGTTCGGCGGCGTCGACATGTACGGGCACACGCGCGCCGAGCTCATGGAACGCGCCCGGAAGCTCGGCGTCCGCGGACGGTCGCGGATGACGAAGGCCGACCTCGCACGGGCCATCGATCGCAAGCAGTCGTAGCCGGGGAGTCGCGCGGCCACGATTGCCGGCCGTGAAGCTCAGGCAGCCGCCTGCACCGATGCGGGAAGCCACGGGAACCAGGTCGAGAGGGCCAGGAACAGTCCGTCGTCGGCGTTCGACGGCACGACCATCGTCGCCGCCGCGAGCACCTCGGCCGGCGCGGTCGCCATCGCCGCCGATCTGCCCGCCATGGACAGCATCTCGAGGTCGTTCCGCCCGTCCCCGACCGCCGCGACCTGGGCCATGACGAGGCCGTGGTCGGCCGCGAGCCGGGCCAGCGCGGCGCCCTTGCTGACCCCGGGCGCGAGCAGCTCGATCCCGTGTTCGTCGCCCCAGGTGAGCGTGGCGCGTGCGCCGAACCGGGCCGTGGCCGCGGCGATCGCCCGGGCGTGGAAGTCGGGTGACGTGTAGGCGAACGTGCGGATCGCGCCGCCCCCCGCCACGGCCTCGAGCGACTCGACGATCGTGAGGTGGGAGCCCTCGCCGTAGGTTGGCCACGAAAGCTGGAGGACCTCCGGAGTCAGCGGCCGGGCGCGGTAGCCGTCGGCGAAACCCAGGATCGGCGTCAGGCGTTCCTCGCGGGCGAACGCGAGCTGCTCGAGGACGAGGTCACGATCCATCCGCTCGGCCCTGGACGTCGTGCCGCGGATCGGATCCGCGAGGAGCCCGCCCTGCATCAGGACGTGCGGACCCGGCAGGTCGAGCTCGGCCGCGATGGGTGCCACGCTCCACGGCGAGCGACCGGTCGCGAGCACGACCCGGATCCCGGCCTCCTTCAGCGCCTGGATCGCCGTACGCGTCCGCGCCGGCACGTGGCCGGAGGGATCGAGCAGCGTGCCGTCGAGGTCGAGCGCGACCATGCGTGGCTCGAGCGAGCGCAATGAGCACCTCCCGTGGGCGGCCGTCGCAACGGCCGGTCGTTCGTCTTCCGGCACAATCCTGACGCATCTCCGGCACGCCCGTGTTTGCGGGATGTGAACGCTCGGTGAATGCGCCCGTTGGCGCGCCATCGGGCCGCACGCCCGGGCGCCCGGGCGCCCGGGCGCCCAGAAGCGCCCGCTCGCCATGCCCGGCGCCCGCTCGCCACGGCACGCGGCGCCCGACCCGCCCGCCTCCTCCACCTGCTCCGACGAGCAGGCTCCGACCGGGCCAAGTCGCCCGTCGTCGCGCCGGACGGTCCCGTCCCGGGGGGCCAGCCGGCCCTTGAGCCGCGAGGCGCGTGACGCTTGACTCAGAGGCCGAGGCGCGGCCCCCGGATCCCCCCTCCGGATGCCGCGCCTTTACTCGTCCCCCGGTGAAATCGGCGCCGGACGCGCGTGCCCGCCACTGGCGCTACGCTGCGAGGATGACACCCGATTCGTCCCCCGGCGCGTCGTCTCCCGGCGCCTCCTCCTCCGGTGTGCTTCCTCCCGGTACAGCTTCCGCCTGCGGCGCAGCCCCCGGCTCGCCGGGCATCGCCCCCACGTGGTCCAGCAGCGCCAAGGATGCCGTGGGCACGTCCCACTATGCGAGCCGCGTGTGGTTCACCGTGGGCCACGGGATCCTGAACGAGGTCTACTGGCCGCGAGTCGATCGACCGCAGATCCGGGACCTGGGCTTCATCGTCGCCGACGGTGCCGGGTTCTGGAGCGAGGTCAAGCGTGACGCCCGGTCCGACGTCGGGTTCGTGGAGCCGGGCGTGCCGGCCGTGGTCGCCGTTCACCGGCACCCGAGCTACCAGCTGACGCTGCGGATCTGCACGGACGACCACGCCGACGTGGTGCGGATCGAGGCGACGCTCGAGGACCTGCGCCCGGGCGGCGGAGGACGCACGGCCGCGGATGGAGCTGCCGCCGGCGCCTCGGCTCGCGACGCCCATCCCCTCCGGCTGTACGCCCTGCTTGCGCCGCACCTCGGCTTCAGCGGGACGCGGAACCGGGCCTGGACGGACTCGTACAAGGGCCGGCCGATGCTCTTCGCCGAGGACGAGCCGTACGCGCTCGCGCTGGCCTCCGAGCCACCGCCCGCGCGACAGTCCGTCGGCTACGTCGGGAGATCGGACGGCTGGCAGGACTTCGCCGCCAACGGCCGCATGACGTGGACGTTCGACTCCACGGGCGAGGGCAACGTCGCCGGCATGACGGAGATCCCGGTGGGCACCGGGCCGGCCCAGATCGCGCTCGGGTTCGGGGTCCGCCCCGAGGAGGCGGCGCTCCAGGCCGCGTCGGCACTCGTGGGGCATTTCGAGCCCGCGTGGGACGAGTACGTGGCGAACTGGCACGCGTTCCTCGCGACGTGCGCCGCTCCGCCCGAGCTCGGCGAGGGGCTGGACCACCTGTACCACGACTCCGCCGCCGTCCTGCGCGTGCACCAGGACCGCACGGCTGCGGGCGCCACCGTGGCCAGTCTGTCGATCCCGTGGGGCAACGCCAGGAACGACATCGGCGGATATCACCTCGTCTGGTCCAGGGACCTGGTCGAGTCGGCGGGCGCGCTGGTGGCCCTGGGCGCGTTCGCGTCCGCGCGCCGCACGCTGGCGTACCTCGTCGCCACGCAGGAGCCCGACGGCCACTGGGTGCAGAACCAGTGGGTCGACGGCGTCGCGTACTGGCGCGGCGTGCAGCTCGACGAGGCCGCGTACCCGATCCTGCTCGTGGGCGAGCTTCGCCGGTCCGGCGGCACGCACATGCACGGGAAGGGCGGTGACGAGGCGGCCGCGTTCGCGCACCTCGTGACCGGCCCCGCGCTCGACCGGATGATCGAGGCCGCGGCGTCGTTCATCGCCCGGACGGGACCCGCGACGCAGCAGGACCGCTGGGAGGAGAACCCGGGGCTGACGCCGTCGACGCTGGCGCCCGTCGTCGCCGCGCTGGTGGTCGCCTCGGAGTACCTGCCGGAGCCCGCCGCGACGTACTGCCTCGAGCTGGCCGACGACTGGAATGCCTCGATCGAGGAGTGGACGTTTGCCCGCGGCACGGACCTTGCCCGGGCACACGGCGTGAGCGGCTACTACGTCCGGATCGCCGCCCCCGACGTGCTCGCGGGCGCGCCACTCGCGACGCCCGTGCCCATCCGCAACCGGCCCCTGGACCAGTCGATGCTCCCGGCCGACCAGGTCGTCGGCACCGACTTCCTGGCGCTCGTCCGGTTCGGCCTGCGACGTCCGGACGACCCGCGCATCCTCGACACGCTGGCCGTGACCGACGCGACGCTGCGCACGGAGACGCCGAGCGGTCCCGTCTGGCATCGCTACACCGGCGACGGCTACGGCGAGCATGCCGACGGCTCCCCATTCGACGGAACCGGCATCGGGCGGGGCTGGCCCCTCCTGGTCGGCGAGCGCGGGCACTACGAGCTCGAGGCCGGGCGGGACGCGCGGCCGTACCTGGAGACGATGCGGCAGCCTCGGGTCGCAGGGCGGCATGCTCCCCGAGCAGGACTGGGACACCGACGACATCCCGGAACGCGGGCTGTCCTGCGGCCGTCCGTCGGGATCGGCCATGCCGCTGGCGTGGGCGCACGCGGAGTACGTGAAGCTGGTCCGGTCGATCGCGCTCGGCCATGCCATCGATCGGCCCGAGGCGGCGTGGCAGCGCTATCACGGGCAGGCACCCGTGCCCGTCCGGGACGCGTGGCGGTTCGGCGCGCCACGTCCTGCGATGCGCGCGGGCCGAACCCTGCGGTTCGAGCTGATGGCCCCCTGCCGCGTGCACTGCTCGCTGGACGGGTGGCGCACCACGATGGACATCGATGCCCGCGACACCGGGCTCGGGGTGTGGGTGGCCGACGTACCCGGCTCCGACCGGCTCGCGCCGGGTGCCGCCGTGGACGCGACGTTCTACTGGCCCGACGCCGGCCGCTGGGAGGGACGGAACGTCCGCATCGCGGTCGTCGGGGAGCCGTAGACGGCGGCGCGGAGATGCTTCCGCAAGGCGTGAAATGCGGAGATGGTTCCGCAAGGCGGGAAATCCGGCTCCCGCATACGATCGGTCGATGAAGGCGATCGCGGTTCACCCGAAAGTCCCCAACTCCATGCACGTCCGGGACGTGCCCGAGCCGTCCCTCGACAGCGTGCCCGGCGGTCGCGGCGCGCTCGTCGAGGTCCTGCGTGTCGGCGTCGACGGGACGGACCGGGACATCCTCCAGGGCCTGTACGGTGCACCCCCGCCGGGAGACGACTACCTGATCGCCGGACACGAGAACCTGGGGCGCGTGCTGGACGTCGGCCCGAACGCGGGCGACCGGATCCGGCCGGGCATGCTCGTCGTGGCGACGGTCCGCCGGCCGGGGAAGAGCATCTACGACGCCATCGGCATGCAGGACATGACCACCGACGCCGTCTACTACGAGCGCGGGATCAACCTGCTCCACGGGTACATGTCGGAGCGGTACGTCGACGCCGTCGACTTCATGGTCCCGCTGCCGGACACGCTCGCCGAGACCGGGTGCCTCCTCGAGCCGATCACGGTCGCCGAAAAGGGGATCCGCCAGGCCGTGGAGATCCAGCGGCGGCTCCGCGTGTGGCATCCACGCCGGGCGTGCGTGCTCGGCGCGGGGTCGATCGGCCTGATCGCGACGCTCCTGCTGCGGCTGCGCGGCATCGAGGTGACCGTCTACTCGCGGCGTCCGGGGCCCTACCTGAACAGCACGCTCGCCGAGGAGCTCGGCGCCGTCTACGTGTCGTCGTCCTCCACGTCGCTCGACCAGGCAGCAACGGAGCACGGTCCGTTCGACCTGATGATCGAGGCCACCGGCTACGGCCCGATGGTCTTCGAGGCCGCGGCCAGCCTCGGCACGGACGGCGTCCTCGTGGCGGCCTCCGTCACCGGCGGCAACACGACCGCGACCATCCCGGCCGACCGCATCAACCAGGGGTTCGTGCTGGGCAACAAGGTCCTGGTCGGCACGGTGAACGCGGCGCTCGAGGATTTCGAGCAGGGCGTTGCCGACATGATCGCGGCCGAGGCGTTCCATCCGGGGTGGCTCGGCAAGCTGCTCACCACGCGAGTCGCCGGCTTCGACGCCTACGAGGAGCTCGCGGACCACCTCCTGAACGACAAGGCAGCCATCAAGACGTTCGTCGAGGTGAAGGCGGCCGGGTAGGTCGGGAGGTTGCGACGCCCCGGCAGGTGAGGGGTAACGGCGCCCCGGCAGAGGCTTCAGCCCTCCGGGTCGAGCGTGACCTCGATCAGGGGGCTGTGGCGGACCATCTCGTCGATGTCGCTGCGCCCCCAGGCGCGCGCGATGGCGGGCATGATCGAGCGCCGCTCCGACTCGTCCTCGATGACGCGTGCCGTCGCCGGCAGGTCGGAGCCGGCGCCGTCCCGAAGGTGGAGCGTGAGACGCGGGTCCGCGTCGAGGTTCGCCAGCCAGCTGCGGCGGCGCGGTGAGGGCATGCCGCTGATGAACAGGTGCCCTTCCACGTTGTGGATGGCGATCTCGATCCGCCGGCGCTCGCCGGTGCGGCGGCCGGTCGTCGTGATATCGACGAGCCCGCCGTGAGCGAGCGTTCCGGCCAGCCCGTCCACGTCACGCATCGGGCGTCGCGGCGGCATCGGTGACCTGCACCGTCCGCTCCTCGGCGCCACGGACGAGCGTCACGTCCACGGGAAATTCGATGCTCGCCAGCGCCTCGTGCAGGTCGTCCGCGTCGGCGACCCCGCGCCCCGCGAGCGCGACGATCAGGTCGCCCTCCCGGATGCCGGCGCGGTCGGCGGGACCGCCTTCCTCGACGCCGCGCACCAGCACGCCGTCGCGCTCCGGCAGACCCACCGAGCGGCGCAGCCGCCGGGCCACGAATGCCGGCGCGACGGCCACGCCCAGCATCGGCCGGCGCACCGACTCGCCCCGCCCGAGGCGCGCGATGCGTGTCCGCAGTTCATCGGTGGCGGGCAGCGCCAGGTAGAACGCGTCGCCGATCCGGTTCGTGTTGATCCCGACGAGACGGCCGTCGGCGTCCACGAGCGGACCGCCCGACGAGCCGGGCGCCAGCGGCGCGGTGTGCTCGATGCTTCCGCCGATGCGGTGCCCCTGCGGGCCCCGGAACGCCCGCTCCACCGACGACACGAGCCCGAACGTGGTCCGGGTGCGCGCCTCCGGCAGTGCGGCGACGCCGAAGACCGCACGCCCGACATCGATGGCGTCGCCCGAAGCCCATGCCAGCGCCGGGGCCGGTCCCGTGTCCACCGACACCACCGCCAGGTCTCCGTCGGGGTCCACCCCGACCACCCGCCCCTGGCGCGCTCCGTCGGGAAGGTGAACGGTCACGGTGTCTCCGCGCAGGTTGTGCGCGTTCGTGACCACCCTGCCGGTCTCGGCGACGAACCCGGTGCCCCGGATCCGCGCGCCGATCCCCACGACCGACGGGGATGCCTGCCTGCTCACGCCTGCGATCGTCGCCTGGAGCTCGTCGAGTACCGTCATGCCTGCCGTCTCCCTGCACCCTCGCTCGAGGGGTGCTGTCCTGTGCTAGTAACTTGCGAGTTGCTAGTGAATACCACGTCCGGCGGCCGATGGCAAGAGCGGGTACGATCTCGCCATGGATGAGACAGGGGCGAGCGCGATGACACCCGCCGGAGTCGACCCGGCCCTCGCCCATGCGCTGGACCACGTCGGCGACCGCTGGAGCCTCCTGCTGGTCGGGGGGCTGCTCGCCGGCTCGCGCAGGTATGGAGAGCTCGCGGCGGCGATCCCCGGCATCGCGCCCAACGTGCTGGCCGACAGGCTGCGCCGCCTGACGCGAGCCGGCATCGTGCGCGCGACGCCGTACTCGACGCGCCCCCTGCGGCTCGAGTACTCGCTGACGGCCGACGGCCGGGAGCTGGCCGGAGTCGTGCGCCTGCTGGCCGACTGGGGCGCGCGCCAGGCACCCGGCACGGAACGGATGCGCCACGCGGCCTGCGGCACGCCGCTCGAGGCGCGCTGGTACTGCGCCACGTGCGGGCGGGCGGTGGACGATCCCGCCGACGAGGCGCTCGAGCTGCTCTGATCCGCCTCGGCCGGCGTCGTCGGTTCCGCGGACCGGGCGCTCGAGCTGCCGTGGTCGGGCTTCGGCCGGCGGTTGCCGCGTCGAGTCGAGGCTCGCGCGCCTACACCGGCACGGACAGGCGGGCGCGCAGTCCCGGCTCGTTGTCCTCGAGCGTGAGCCGTCCATGGTGCGCGTCGGCGATCCAGCCGGCGATCGCCAACCCGAGCCCGAAGCCGCTGCCCGTCCGGCTCGTGTCGCCCCTGCGGAAGCGCTCGAACACCCGCGCACGGTCGGCGGCCGGGATGCCGGGCCCGTCGTCGGCGACCTCGATCTCGATCTGCCCCGGGACTCTGCGGGCGGCCAGCGACACGTGGACTCCGGCTCCGCCGTGCTCGATCGCGTTGTCGATGAGGATGCCGATGAGCTCCCGGATCCGGTCCGCGTCCACCACGGCACGGTCCGCACTCGTCGACGAGACGTCCAGGCCTGCGCCCCGTTCCTCGGCGAGCGGCCGGAACGAGTCGGCGACGCCGCGGACCAGGGCGTCGATGTCCACCTCGGCCAGCTGGAGCTGTGCCGCGCCGGCGTCGGCGCGGGCGAGGGTGAGGAGCCCGCCGACGAGACGGGCCATCTCGTTGGCCTGCTGGCGCATGGCCCCGACGACCTCCGCGTTGTCGCTGACGGGCTGCTCGGGGTGCCGCTCCAGCACCTGCAGGCCCGCGTCGATCACGGACAGAGGCGTCCGGAGCTCGTGAGACGCGTCGGCGGTGAACTCGCGCTGGCGCTCGAATGCCCGCCGGATGGGCACCATCGACCGGCCGGCCAGGAACCAGGCGGCGGCCACGGCGAGCAGGAGGCCGAGCCCTCCGACGCCGAGGATCAGCAGCGTCAGCTGCGCCTCGGCGTCTCGCACGGGCTGGAGGCTGCTGCCGGCCTGCACCACGCCCTGTCCGTCCTCGAGCGGCAGTGACACGACGAGCGCCGGCCCCGACGGCAGCGTGACGGTGGTCCGCGTGGATTCGCCCGTGCCACTCGCCGCCGCCTCCGCCGCAGGCTGCAGGGCCTGGGCCGCCACCTGTGCCGTCTCCGCGACCAGGGTGCCAGAACCATCCCACAGGGCATAGAACGTGCCGGACTCCGGCCCGCCGAGGCGGGCCACGAAGTCGCGCGGATCGAACCGCAGCTCGGTGCTCGCCTCGGTCGCACGGTTGAGCAGGGTCGTCGCCTGCTGGTCGACCAGCAGGCGGTCCATGAGACCCAGGACCGCGACACCGAGCGCCACCAGGATTCCGGCGATGACGAGCACGTTGGCGATCACGAGCCGCCGGCGCAGGCTGTGGAACATGGCGCCCTCGCCGATCACGCTGGACTCCCGCCGGCATCCATCATCCGCGCAGGACGTAGCCCACGGACCGCACGGTGTGGATGAGGGGCCGGTCGAACCCGTGGTCGATCTTGCGGCGGAGGTAGTGCATGTAGACGTCCACGACGTTCGAACTGGGCTCCGCGTCGTACCCCCAGATGTGCTCGATGATCCGGTCGCGCGACAGCACCTGGCCGACATGCCGCATCAGCAGCTCGAGCAGGCGGAACTCCTGCGACGACAGTGGCACCTCCCGGCCGTCGCGGGTGACCCGGTGAGTCTCCGGGTCCAGGACCAGGCCCGCCACCCGGAGCGCGCCCAGCGCGCGACCCTCGCGGCGCAGGTGGGCGCGGAGCCGGGCGATCAGCTCCTCGAAGGCGAACGGCTTGGTGACGTAGTCGTCGGCGCCGGCCTCGAGACCCGCGACACGGTCGGGGACCGCGTCCCGCGCCGTCAGCATGATGATGGGCATGCGCAGGCCACGCGCCCGGACGGCGCGGCACAGGCCCAGCCCGTCGAGGCCGGGCAGCGAGATGTCCAGCACGATCGCGTCGGGCGATCCGCCGAGCGCCGCCTCGAGCCCCGTGGGCCCGTCGAACGCGAGCTGCGTCCGGAATCCCTCCTCGCCCAGCACGCGTTCCACGAGTCGCGCGAGGGCGGCCTGGTCTTCCACGACGAGCACGAACGGCTGTCGGGACGGCCGCCGGCGAGGACGGCCCGCGTCGGTCACGTCCGGCGCGGCCGCGGATCCGGGCACATCGGCGAGCTCCAATGATCCTCCAATCGACGAGGCCTAGGGTACGAGGATGAGCGGATCACGTCCCGGATCGTATCGTCGCGCCGGCCAGCTCGGCCAGCTCGGCCGGCCGGCCGCGCCGACGCAGAGGCCCGCATACGACGTCGTGCCCACGGCCCGCGTGTCGCCCCGCGTCGTCCCCGGCCCCGCCTACGGCACGCGCAGCGGACCGCGCCACGGCACGGGCGGGCAGGCGTCCCCGCAGGCGAGCCAGCAGTCCAGGTTCGATCCACGGCGCTTCGCCGGTCAGCTGAAGCGCGTCGTGGTCGCCGGTTCCGTGGTCGGCTTCGGCCTCTTCTTCGCGCTCGTGGCCGAGCACGTCGTCGGCGTCACCTCGGTCCGCGGAGGCACGCCGGCCGCAGGCACGCCTTCCCAGGCGTCGAGCCCGTATGACGGGTTCTTCGGCCCGTCCACGCAGAGCCAGTCGGGCGGCCTGAACCTGGGCGGCATCTTCGGCGGAAGCGGCAGCGGGGGCTCCGCGGGATCGGTCGGAACGAGCGCGGGCTCCGGCCTCGTGAGCGGAGGTGGCGGCGCGCCCATGATGATCTCGTCCGGCTCCTAGGGTCCGTGGGGATCGTGACAGCCGCGGCGCCGAGCGAGGAGGCGCGCCTCTCGATGCCCCCCGGCCTCGACCGGCGCGCGTTCCATGCCATGGGCACCACGGTGACCGTGATCGCGCCCGAAACCGCGGGCGACGAGGCGGCGGCACGGACCGCCGACCTGTTCGAGACGTGGGAGGCGTGCCTCAGCCGGTTCCGCCCGGACAGCGAGCTCTCGCGCCTGAACGCATCCGCGGGACGCGAGGCCACGGTGGGCCCGCTGCTGCTCCACGTCGTCGAAACCGCCGTCAGCGCTGCGCGGGCGACGGACGGCCTCTTCGATCCGACGCTGCTGCGCCCCCTGGTCGCGGCCGGGTACGACCGAACGTTCGAGGACGTCCCGGCCGATGGACCGGACGGCGGCGTGGATCCCGGTTGCGCGGGCGGATGGCGCCAGGTCACCGTCGACCGGCGTCGCGGGACGGTGACGCTCCCAGCGGGGGCTGGGGTCGACGTCGGCGGAATCGCCAAGGGCATGGCCGTGGACGCGGCAGTCGCGGACCTGGAGGCCTCGGGAATCTCGCCCGTCGCCGTGGACGCCGGGGGCGATCTGGCCGTGCGCGGGTTGCCGCCCGGGCTCCGGACGTGGCCCATCCAGGTCGAGCTCCCCGAAGGACGGCACCGCGTCGTCGCCATCGCGAGCGGCGCGCTGGCCACGTCCAGCGTCGGCCGGCGTCGCTGGGTGCGTGGCGGACGGGAGCGCAACCATCTCATCGATCCACGGACCGCCGCGCCGGTCGTCTCGGACGGATGGTCCGTGACGGTGGCCGCGGACGCGTGTGTCCGTGCCGAGGTCGCGGCGAAGGTCGCCCTGCTCCTCGGTTCCTCCACCGCCGGCGCGTTCCTCGTCCGGCACGGCCTCACGGGCCTCTTCGTGCGTCGCGACGGCACGCAGCTCGCGATGGGCACGTGGATCGATCTCGGGGAGCCGGCCGCGTGAGCAGCGAGACCCTCGTCTGGGATGTCGCCAGGGTCGGAGGACTGCTGGCGTACGTGCTGCTGACCGCATCGGTCGCGATGGGGATCGCCCTCAGCCTGGGCTGGCGGTCGCCCCGGTGGACGCGCTTCGTGACGAACGAGCTCCACCGGTTCGTTACGCTCGTTGCGATCGTGTTCACGGGCATCCACACGCTCGCCGTCGCCGTCGATCCGTTCATCGGGTTCACGCCCGCCGAGGTGCTGGTGCCGATGCTCAGCCACTATCGGCCCATCTGGGTGGCGCTCGGGATCGTCGCCACGTACCTGCTGCTGGCGATCTACGCGTCGGAATGGGTGCGGCCCCGGGTCGGCTACCGCTGGTGGCGGCGATTCCACTACCTGAGCTTCGCCGGATTCGTGCTCGCGCTCGTCCACGGCGTGGCCACGGGCAGCGACACGCGGGCGCCGTGGGCCATCGTCCTCTACGCGGGCAGCATCGTGCTCGTGGGCGGGCTCCTGGTCGCCCGGCTCATGCCGGCAGGGCAGGGGAAGCGCCATCCCGTCGTCGCCGCGGTGAGCGCGTCGCTACTCGTGTTCGGCCTCGTCTGGGCGACGTCGGGGCCGCTTCAGGCGGGATGGAACACCGTGGCGAACAACGGCAAGGGCACGGGCGCCACCCCGCAGACGCTCGCCGCGCTCGGGATCACGACCGCCTCGGGCGGTGCCGCCGCGGGCGGCGGGCCGACGGGTGCAGCTTCGGGCTCAACGACGCCGACGCCCGCCCCCGCCCCGACGCCGAGCGCCGTCCAGGCACCGTTCCAGGCACGAGTGGCGGGAGGCGACGACGGGTCCCTGACCCTGGTCGGACAGCTGCAGGGGGCCGCGGGCAATCAGTTCGAGATGCAGCTGAACAACGTGTCGTCGGGCCCGCTCGGACAGGTGCAGCTCCAGGGCGCCGACGGCCGTACCTGCACGGGTCCGGTGACCCAGGTGGGGAGCAGCACGGTCACCGCCACGTGCTCGACCGGCGATGGTGCCTCCTGGAACATCCAGCTCGACGTCCAGGGGGTCGACCGGCGCAGCG
Source organism: uncultured Chloroflexia bacterium (assembly GCA_963757865.1). Lineage (GTDB taxonomy): Bacteria > Chloroflexota > Limnocylindria > Limnocylindrales > CSP1-4 > JAJYNJ01. The sequence continues at coordinate 557,314 of CAVWSU010000019.1, read as the reverse complement.
TGTCCGGCACCCTCACGGCGACTCCCGCGACGCAGTCCGGGGTCGGAGGAACGGGAACGGGTTCCTGACCATCGCTCGGTCGTGCGAAGCCGGAACGGGTTCCTGACCATCGCTCGGCCGCGCGGAGCTGGACGGCTCTTCACGGGTTGGCGCGCCGAGCGGACGGGTGCTCGCGGACGGGGAACCCCGTGCCCGGGCCGTTTGGCGGCGAGCGTTGCGAGGGTCTTCAACGTCCGTCCCGCGCCGGGTTCGCCCCGGACGTCCGTGAGGAGGAGGAAGGCGGACGTCCGTGCGAACCGAGGCGGGTCCGGAACGCGGTCGTGGCTGGTGGACCACCGACCTGCCCCGAACAGTAGCGGCACTCTCTGAAGAAGCCCTGAATCCACGAGTGGCGGATTCACGGGTTCTGTGGCCGGGCGGAAGGCATGTTCGGCCCGGGGCCCTGGCAGTCCCATCGGCCCCCCGGCTCGCCAAATGGCCCAGCCCAATCGACGAAGAAATGCCCGGTCATGGATGACCGATGGCCATCCGTCCCCGGGCCGTGCCACGCCGACCATGTGTCTCGGAAGGACGGGACGAGTCCAGCGGGCTCGGAAGGACGGCCAGCAGTCCCGACAAGGAGACACAATGAACGGCACGTACGGCAAGGCAACCGCGATCATGCGGATCGCCCTCGGCCTGGGCTTCTTCTACGCGGGCCTCGAGAAGGCCCTCCAGCTCGGCGGTGGCGGCGCGTTCAACGCGACCGGCTTCCTGAAGTTCGCCACCCTCGGCACGCTGCCGGGCTCCGATCCCAAGGTGGTCGTCAACCCGACCCACGACCTGTGGGTCGCCCTGGCCGGCAACGCCGCCCTCATGCCGCTCGTGAACTTCCTCGTCGTGTCCGGCGAGCTCGCCATCGGGGCCACCCTGATCCTCGGCCTCGCCACCCGCTTCTCGGGCATCATGGGCGCCCTCCTGACGGGGACCCTCTTCGTGGCCAGCTGGAGCTTCTCCACCGGCGTCGTCAACGAGCAGTTCCTCTACGCGATCCTCTCGGGCTACCTCGCGGTGGTCGGGGCCGGCGCGGTGTGGGGCCTCGACGGCGTCCTCGCCCGGACCCAGGTCCTCGCCAAGACCCCCCTGCGGGTGTTCGTGGCCTAGTCCTCCTCACGCCACAGCCGCCCCGAGGGGCTCCCGCTGCACGGGAGCCCTTCGGACGGTGCGGGCGGGGCCGACCATCCGGCCCTTCCACGGACGATCGTGCAGCCCGCCACACCAGGGACCGTCGGAGCCGCAGGTGGCTCCGGCGGTTTCTGATTCCTCCCCCTGCCGGGCGAGGCCCCGACGGGGCCGCTCGACGGGCACGGCACAGCGCCGGACGCGCACCACGCCGGGGCACGCACGACACGCCGGGGCACGCACGAGGGGCACGCACGAGGGGCAGACACGCCGGTTTCAGGACATGTTCAGGGCAGCGGCCTATCGTGCCGAGAAGACCGCGCCCTCGGCCTCGATGTCGGATTCCAGCATGGAGCCAGGATCCCGTGTACGACGAACCACTTCGCCCGCGGCCGACCCGCTTCGGCCGCCTCTCGTTCCTCGTTGCCGGCCTTGCCGCCGTGATCGGGCTGGCCGCCTTCGGCGTGGCCATCGCATCCGGTGGCCAGCCGTCGAACGCCGGCCTTGCCATACCGCTCGTATCGAACGCCAGCCCTGCGCCGGGTAACGGGCCGGGAGCAGGGCCGCGCGCCGCGGGGGGCTGGATGGCGCCCGGAGGCATCGGCGCCGGCCGCGGATTCATGATGAATGACATCACGATCACGGCGATCAGTGGCACCTCGCTGTCGCTCAGGACGGCCGATGGCTGGACCCGCACGATCGACGCCAGCGGGGCGACCGTCACCCGCGCCGGGCAGACGGTGGCACTGTCGACACTGCGCGTCGGCGACCAGATCGTCTTCGGCGAAACGCGCCAGTCCGATGGATCGTTCCGGATCGGTTCGATCACCGTCGTTCTGCCACAGGTGGGCGGCACGGTGGCGGCGAAGTCCGGCGACACGCTCACGGTCAAGGACCGCGCGGGAACGTCGGTGACGGTCCGGGTGACGTCGTCCACCACGTTCCAGGTGAAGGGCGTGACGACCGCCACGATCGCCGATGTCGCGGTGGGCGACGTGATCCAGGCGGAGGGAACGCGCAATGGCGACGGCTCGATCACCGCGACCATCGTCCGCGCCGGTCCTGCGGGTCAGTTCGGCCCGGGCCCGATGATGCGTGGGCCCGGCACGCGCGGACCGGGGATGCGCGGTCCGTGGGGAGCCGGCGGGCAGGGCCCCGCGCCCACCAATCCCGGCGGCGTTCCCGGGTCGAACGGCGGAACCAGCGGTACCACCGGCGCGTAGGCGGCGGCCCGCACCACCGGTCCGGCCGGGTTCCGGCAGGCCCGGACGCCGGCAGGCACGTCACCGCTGACCAGTTTCGCGCGGCGGAACCCGCTGCCTTCGCACGGCGGGAACATGCCGACGTCCGTCCCGCGGCTGCCGGCCGGGTCCCCACCCCCGGTCCGGCAGCCGCGCCGCAGGTGGGCTCCGCACGGATACCATCGGCCTGAGTGTCACGCTGTCGAGGTCCGGCGATCTGGCTCGTACCATCGTTGCCCACCGACGGGTGTGGCCTCGCATCGAAGTGCCGGTCGCCGGACATGGATCGGACCGACCGGTGTGACTTCATAGGAGCGTGGTAACCGCCCCCACTCAGGCGTGTCCACCGGCCGGTCCGGAATGGGTCACCCCTGATCAGGAGGCGACGGAGGAATGATCGTCATCGGCATCGATCCGCACAAGTCCACGCACACGGCGGTGGCTGTCGAGGGGACCGGCCGCAAGCTCGCCGAGAAGACCGTGGCGGCCCGCAGCGCGGGTCACCTCGAGCTGGTTCGGTGGGCATCGCGCTTCCCCGAGCGCCGCTTCGCCCTCGAGGATGTCCGGCATCTGTCCCGGCGCCTCTCGAGCGACCTGCTCCTCGCCGGCGAGACGGTGGTCCATGTCCCACCCAGGCTGATGGCCGGTGCCCGTCGCTCGTCGCGCGAACGGGGCAAGAGCGATCCGATCGACGCGCTCGCGGTGGCCCGGGCAGCCCTGCGCGAGGATCTCCCGGCGGCCGTCCTCGACGGACCCGAGCGGGAGGTGCGCCTGCTCGTCGACCACCGTGACGATCTCGTCGCCGAGCGGACCCGCATGCAGAACCGCCTGCGCTGGCACCTCCACGAGCTCGATCCAGGGAACGAGCCGGTCGCCCGCGGTCTCGACCGGACGGTCGTCCTCGACGCCCTGCGCGAGCGCCTGGCCGATGCCCCGGGCACGGTCGGACGGATCGCCCGCGAGCTGGTCGTCCGGATCCGTGAGCTGACCGCGGCGATCAATGGCCTCGAGCGCGAGATCGCCGGGCTGGCTGCCTCCCTCAGCCCGATCCTGCTCGAGCTGGCTGGCTGTGGGTCACTCGGTGCCGCGAAGCTCGTCGGCGAGACGGCTGGCATCGCGCGCTTCCGCTCGGCCGCAGCGTTCGCCCGCCATAACGGGACGGCGCCGCTGCCGGTCTGGTCCGGCAACACCGAGCGTCATCGGCTCAGCCGGACAGGCAACCGTCAGCTCAACCTCGTCCTCCACCGCATCGCCATCACCCAGATCCGACTGGGTGGTGTGGGTCGGGCGTATTTCACCAAACGCCTCGCCGCCGGTGACACCAAGACCGAGGCCATCCGGGCCCTGCGGCGGAAGATCAGCGACGAGGTGTACCGCCGGATGCGCGAGGATGAGCAGCACCGGGCGACCCCGCGAGCCAGGCTCGCGGCGGCCGCTTGACATAGGAGCTTCGATGCCTGCTCCATCGGTCCGGGCCCATCCCGGCACATCCGCCCTTGCCCGGGCGCGCCACGGATCCTGGCAACCGGCACGAGCCGGACTCCACCCCGGTGAGTGGGCGGCCGAACTGGTCGGGACCGCGATCCTCGTATTCGGCGGACTGAGCGCCGTCGTCGCGGACTTCGCTGCGGGTTCTCCCGTGGCACACGTCCTCCCGGCGACGTCGCCCCGCCTCCTCCTGACCGGCGCGCTGTTCGCGGGAACGGGCGCGCTTGTGACGATCTCGCCGATCGGACGTCGGAGCGGTGCACACCTGAACCCGGCGGTCACCCTCGGGTTCTGGCTCACGGGGCACGTGCACCTCGACGATCTCGCCGGCTACGTCGCCGCCCAGGTCGTCGGCGCCATCGTCGGGGCGATCGCGCTCGTCGCCGTCTGGGGCCGGGCGGCGGCGTCCGTCCGCGACGGCGTGACGCAGCCCGCGACCGGGCTCGGCCAGCCCCAGGCGGCCGTGATCGAGGCGCTCATGACGGCGGCCCTGGTCCTGACGATCCTGGTGTTCGTCTCGAGCACCCGCACCATGCGGTGGACACCGCTGGCCGTCTGGGCCGTCGTGACCGTGCTCGTCTGGCAGGGCGCCCCGTACACCGGCACCAGCCTCAACCCGGCGCGCAGCCTCGGGCCGGCCGTCGTCGCGGGAGACTGGCACGCCGTATGGGTCTACGTGGCCGGCCCACTCGCGGGTGCGATCCTCGCGGTGGCGCTCAAGCGACTGGTCTTGCCGGACGTGGTTCCCCTGACCGCCAAGCTCTTCCACCTGGCGGGAGATCGCCCGACGAGCCTGGGCCACTTTCCCCGTGCGGTACGCGGCCCATCGGATTGAGGCCCTGTCCGGTGCTGGCGGCGTACCGGCGGTGCCCTCTGACGGCCGGCACGCGGTCCTGCGGGTCGGCACGCCGCTTTGCGGGTCGGCACACGCCGGCAAGGTCCGCGCCCTGGGCCGGCACACCCCTCGGGGGGCCGGTCGGGTGCCCGGTCGGTCAGTCGGCCGGAAGCACCGGGAGCGCGAACCCGACTTCGGCGCCGCCTACGAGGCGGTTCCTGGCCCATGCCCGGCCTCCCATCGCCTCCGCGAGCATGCGCACGGCATACAGCCCGATTCCCGCCCCCGCCGCGCTGCCTGCGGTGGACGCCGCGCGATAGAAGAGCCGGAAGATCCGCTCCTCGTCGCCCGGCGGGATGCCGGCTCCGGAATCGAGGACCCGCACCGTCACCTCCGAGCCCTCGTGCGCCATCACGACGTCGACCCGGCCGTCGTCCGAGCCGTACTTGGCCGCATTCGACAGCAGGTTCCGGAGAATCTGCTCCACGTAGCCCTCGTCGCCCGCGACCACCGGCAGGGAGGGCGGCGCGTCGACCGTGAACGTGTGGCCCGGCCAGCGCGTCTGTTCGCTCGCCGCGACCCGGCCGGCGATCCGCTGCAGCAGCACCGCCTCGTCGCGCCGGAGGTCCACCCCGCGCTCGACGCGTGACAGGACGAGCAAGTCGTCGACGATGGCGCGGAGTCGCTCGGCCTCCGCCACCACGTCGTTCAGGATGTCGCGCCGGGCCCCCGGGCTCATCCGCCTCCCCGGCCGCAGGAGCACCTGGGCACCGCCGTAGATCGACGTGAGCGGGGTGCGGAGCTCGTGGGACAGGATCCCGATGAAGGCGTCCCGCGCCGCCTCGGCTTCGTGCCGGGCAGTGACATCCGCGTAGACGGCCACGCCGGCGATCGTCCGGCCCTCGTCGTCCCGGATCGGACCGGCGTTGGCCGTGATCGTCACGCGGCTCCCATCCGGGTGCTCGAGCACGCAGATCTCGTCCGTGACGACCTCTCCGTGCGTCGTCGCCCGCATGAACGGCCGCTCCTCCAGCGGCAATGGGGTGCCATCCGCGCGGAGAACCTGGATGCTGCCCTCCTGGGGTGCAGAACCCTCGGCCAGGAGGCCGAACAGGCCGTGGTACGCGGCGTTCGCATACAGGGGGTGGAGCGTGGTGGCCTCGATGACGTGGACGCCCAATGGCATCTGGTCGACCACGGCGCCCAGGAGGCGGCGCGATCGTCGCTCGGCGTCCTCCGACCACGCCCTGGCGATGGCCTGGGCCCCTGCGTCGACGATCGCGCGAAGGTAGGCGAGGTCCTGATCCGTGAGCGACGGAGGCGAGTCGAACGCGAGCCCGCACGCGCCGATGGCCCGTCCGGAGACGACCAGCGGCAGCGCAAGGTACGCCTCCATGCCCGAGGGATCGCTGATCGCCGAGGCCTCGGCGTAGCGCCCCCGGTACTCCGATCCGGAGATCAGCATGGGCTGACGCGACAGCACGACGTCGCGAGCCGGCGACGGCATCTCGAACGGCCAGTGCGCCTGGGCGTCCACGCGGCGACCCTTCGTCCGGACGCCGACGAGCCGGAACCGGGTGGCCCCCTCCTCGAGCAGTGCGAGCGCCGTGGTCGACGTGTCGGCGGCCCCGAACAACTCGTCGAGCAGGATCGTGGCGACGTCATCCGGCGTGCTGGCGCCCGCGACGGCGGCGTTGAGATGGGCAAGAGCCGTTGCCTGTGCCCACGCGCGATGTTCGCCGTCCCGGGCCCGCCGTTCCGCCTCCCGGAGCCGGAGCCGATCGAGCGCCTGCGCGCACAGCTCCGCCACGAGCTGCTGGGTGGCCGGATCCGCGGCCGAGGGGTCGGCGCCTCCGTCGAAGCCGAACGCGAGCACGCCGAGCGACACGCCCTCCGTCAGCAACGGAAGCACCGCGATGGACGTCGCGCCGCCGGCGGTTCCCGACGTGGGCGCCGTCCAGTCCCCGACGACCGATGCCTCGGCGTCCGGCTGGAGCCCGGCCGACCGGAGCACCGCGAGCGAGCCGTTTCGTGCCACCGCGACCAGCACGCCGCTCGCCCCGACAAGCCGGGGCGCGAGGTCGGCGACCACGTTGGCCACGTCATCCGCGTCACCGGCGGAGCCGAGGCGGGCGGCGAGCGCCGCGACCAGCCCGGAACCGGAGATCAGCAGACTCAAGCCGAGCGCATCCCCCACTGCTGACCGGGACAGGCGACGGCCCGGCCGCCGCCGCTCCGATTGTCACACGGGACCCTCGGTCCATCGCCCTTTCAAATGCGTGTCAGATCCTTCCCGGCGTGGATCAGCAGATGGTGTCGGCGTCGAGCCCGGCCGGGGTGTACTGGACCATGCGGACCGGTCCCCCCGTGAAGCCGCTCGACGGGGCGCAGTGGACACGCGCACCACTCGCCGTCTGGTACGCGGTCGCGTACCAGACCGGCACGTGCGGGTGGTACGAGCCCACGATGTGCCGCCACTGGTAGGACGTGCTGTAGATGCCCGCCGTGAGTCCGTGGGCCCGAAGGAACGCCAGCGCGCCCTCGATCGACCTGGCGTTCAATGAGGCACTGCTCGACCAACGGGCGCTGAACTCGACATCGAGCCACCAGCCGGTATGCTCTGCCACCGACCCCACCCGCCGGACGGCGTACAGGAAGGCGGCACGGGCGGCGTTGAAGCCGTAGTTGTAGGCGCGGCAGAGCACCGCGACCGTGCTGCAGGTCCCCGCCGGACCGCGCCTGCCCATCCCCACCGTGTTCCCGTTCGGGGCGGTGATGTTCATGTAGAGCTGCGCGGACCGGCCCCTCCGGGCAACCACGAACTCCCCGGCCAGGCATGGATTGGTGCTGAACGGGTGCCCGCCGGTGACGCCCACGATGGCGAACTGGCGGGAAGGCGCACTCACGCCGCAGTTCGGCCACGATACGTCGTAACCCATCGAGCGGCTGGCCAGGTAGATCCCGCCGGCCTGCGCGGGGGAGGCTGCGACCGACATCGACGCGATCGCACACGCAGCCAGCACGACCGCGCGCCACACTGCGACTCTGCCCACGACGCCTCCGATCTGCCGGGACGCCGCCTGCTCATGGGCGGCGGCGATGCGATGCGGCGCAGGCCCCGGTCGTGGGCATCGGCCGTCACGCCGACGGTAGCCGGGCGCATGGTGGGCGGTCGTCCCCCAAAGGGACCAGTCGGATGGCAAACCGGGTTGGGACGTTCGGGCGGGCCGGGCCTGGTGGCTGCCCCGGGCCTGGCAACTGCCCCGGGGCCTGGTGGCTGCCCCGGGCTTGGCAACTGCCCGGGCCTGGTGGCTGCCCCGGGCTTGGTCACTGCCCGGGCCTGGATGATTGGCCCGCCCGGGTGATCGCCCCGGCCCGTCATTGCCCCGGGCTTGGTAATTGCCGCTGCAACTATTCGGGCGATATACTCGCAAATGACGTAGAGGTACCGGTTCGGCAAGGAGCGAGCGTCGGGCATGAGTGCAACTGGTCTCGGACTGCTGGTCCTGCGGGTGGTGGCGGGTGGCGTGTTCGCCGCCCACGGTGCCCAGAAGGCCTTCGGATGGTGGTCGGGGCCGGGCTTCGCGGGTTGGCGAGGTGCCATGGTCCGCATGGGCATTCGCCCCGCAACGTTCTGGGCGCTCGTGTCGATGGCCGCGGAACTCGTCGGTGGGGCCATGCTGGTGCTCGGGCTGCTGACCCCGCTCGCGGCTGCGGCACTCGTCGGCCAGGTGGTCGTGATCGTGGTCCAGGTGCACCTTCCGAAGGGGTTCTGGATCTCGAAGGGGGGGATCGAGTACGCGCTGACACTGGGCGCGATCGCCCTCGCGCTCGTGGTGATGGGTGGCGGCACCGTCTCGCTCGACGGCGCCCTCCGGTGGGTCTATCCGGTTGCCGACCGCGCGGCGTTCCTGGTGATCGGCGTGCTCGGAGCCGGCGTTGCGCTCGCGCTTCCCCGCGTGGCCGCGAGTCGGTCGGTGGTCAGTCCCACGCGCTGAAGTGGGGCGGCCCAAGCTGGCGGTGCAGCCAGGCCTTCCTGCTATGCTTTTGACACCGATCCCGGGGAAATCAGGGGATCCGTGCGCGAAGGCGAGCAGGTGACCGACTCGATCCAGGAACTGAACGGGACCTCCCAGACCCTGCTCGAGCACCTCGAGCTCCTGCAGCGGCTCGAAGAGGACAGGCGTCGCCTCGAGGCCGCAGATCCCCGGGCTCATGTGCTCGCGGGTCAGATCCGCGCGCTCTCGGCGTCGGTTCTCGAGATGTCGATGCGGCAGCGCACGCTCGGTGAGCGCGTCGCGGACGCGACGCAGACCCATGCGCAGTCCGTCGAAGACGCCCCTCCCCGGGAGATCGCTCTCGTCCTCGACGACTGGCGCGACGCGGAGCGCCGGTGGCGCACGGCTCCCGTCGGGTCCCTCGACGCGAAGGTCGCTCGGGCCGACGTCGATCGGTTCCGCGACGAATACGCCCGAGCGCACGCCGCGGCCGCGGAAGGCGCCGACGACTGGGCCCGCCGCCCCTGACCCGGCCTCTCCGCCGGACCGCCCTCGGCGGCGTTCCTCCCCCACCGGCTTGCCCCCGAGCCGGACCACTCGACGGGCCGCAGTCTCCCGGACGCGTGCCCTGCCACGCAAGTGAACACTCGGAGGTCGATGCGTCCCATGTTCTCGTTCCTTCGCCACGCGAGCCCCGAGGTCTCGGTCGAAGAGCTCGACGTCCTGAGGCGTGAGGGTTCCGTGCTGGTTCTCGACGTCCGGGAGGACTGGGAATTCGTGCGGGGTCACGTCCCCGGCGCGACCCACGTCCCGCTCGGCCAGCTCGGTGGCAGGGTCGCGGAACTGCCGAGCGATCGCCGGATCCTGGTGATCTGCGCCTCGGGCCACCGCAGCCGTTCTGCCGCCGACTTCCTCGTCGGCCGCGGGTTCGAGGGGGCCGCATCGGTTCGCGGCGGGACGGATGCATGGGCGCGCGGCGGCGGCCGCCTCGAGCAGGGACCTGCGCGAGCCGCCTGACGGGACGCACTCGTGCCCGCCGGTCGATCAGGGGGACCTCGCGAGCCGTGTGACGGGACGCAGTCCTGCCCGCCGATGGAGTGGGGCCGCGCGAGCCCTGACTCGACGCCGCGACGTCAGCCGGCTGCGGGGGTTGCCTCGCGCCGGTACGGCACGTCCAGCACCACGACCTCGGGCCTGCCGATGAGGGCCTCGCGGATGCGGCGCGAGTTCTGGTTGTAGAGCAGGCGCTCCCACCAGTGGCGCGGCTCGTACTCGGGGATGAGTACCACCAGCACGGCCTCCGGATCCTCCTCCCTCGCCACGTCGAGGTAGCGGAGGAAGGGCCGGACGAGCGAACGGTACGGCGACTCGATCAGCACGACGTCCACTCCCGGCATCTGGGCCTCGACGCGGCGGCGGAAGTCCTCGCCGCGCTCCGCGTCCTCGGCGACGTGGACGATCGACACGTCCCGCGAGGTCGTCCGCGCCACCTTGACGGCCTGCACCAGCGCTCGCGTGAACGCCGGGGCGGCCACGATCACGCGTTGCCGCCGATGCGGGGGCCGGATCTGCGCGGTCGGCCTCACGTCGAGCTCGCGTCGCTCCTGCTCGTATTCGTGGTGGACGTACAGCATGAGCGCGACCAGGACCGGGACGATCACGATGACGATCCATGCGCCCAGGGCGAACTTCGCGATGGCAAAGATCGCGACCACGATGGCGGTCGTCACGGCGCCCAGGCCGTTGAAGAAGGCGCTCACCCGCCAGCCCGTCCCGCGCTCCTTGAACCAGTGGCGGACCATGCCCGCCTGCGAGAGGGTGAACGCCGTGAACACGCCGATGGCGTACAGCGGGATGAGTGCCTCGACGTGGCCCTGGAAGGCGACGACGAGGACGATCGACACGATGGCCAGGGCGACGATGCCGGCGTTGAACGCGAGCCGCTCCCCTCGGTAGGCGAAGTGCCGCGGCATGTAGCCGTCGCGCGCCAGGATGGACGAGAGGCGGGGGAAGTCCGCGAAGCTCGTGTTGGCCGCCAGCACGAGGATGCCCATCGTCGAGAGCTGGAGCACGTACCAGAGCGGTCCCGGTCCGTAGACGGCCCGCCCGATCTGCGAGAGGACCGACTCCCCGCTGGCGGAAGGCAGCGCGCCCGACACGTGCGAGAGGAACGACGTGCCCAGGTACATGATCGCGAGCAGGGTGGCCATGACGAGCATCGTGGTGCGGGCGTTCTTCCACTCGGGCGGCTTGAAGGCGGGCACGCCGTTGGCGACCGCCTCGGTGCCGGTCATGGCCGAGCATCCGTCCGCGAAGGCACGCATCAGGAGGAGCAGGCCGAACGTCTCGGCCGGCACGTGCGCCGGGACGACGCCCGTCACCTGGGGCGGCTGGCCCAGCATCGTGCGGAGGACCCCGATGCCGATCAGCGTCAGGGTGGTGGCGAGGAACAGGTACGTCGGGGCGGCGAAGATCGTGCCGCTCTCGCGGATCCCCCGCAGGTTGATCGCCATCACGAACAGGATGAAGAAGACAATCAGCGGCACGGCGACCGGCAGCAGCGGCGGAAACAGCGAGTAGAGCGCCTGCACCCCGGACGACACGCTCACGGCCACCGTCAGCACGTAGTCCGTGAGCAGGGCCGCCGCCGCGACGAGGCCCGGCAGGACCCCGAGGTTGGCGTGCGCCACGATGTAGCTGCCGCCGCCGTTCGGGTACGCGCGGATCGTCTGCCGGTAGGAGAGCGTCACGAGGGCGAGCACGAGCACGATCGCGACCGAGATCGGGAGCAGCCAGGAGAACGCGAGGGTTCCCACGCCGAGGAGGGTGTAGAGGCTGGCCTCCGTCGCGTACGCCACGGACGACATGACGTCGCTCGAGAAGACGGGCAGCGCCTTCCACTTCGGCAGGCGCTCCTCGATCTCTCGTTCGGTCGAGATGGGGATGCCGAACAGGAACCTGCGCGCCTGGGCGGCCGCCTGCCCCGCCGGGGTGGTGGGCGCGTCGGCCGCGAGCTTGGCGCTCCAGGTGCCGGGCGCGACGTAGCGGAAGTACCGGGCGTGCGGCCGGTCCAGCCGCACGCGGACGTCACCAGGTTTCAGGCCATGCCTGAACTCGGGGGTCGACACGTCTCAGCGAAGGATCGATGCCACGACGTGCGCGACGTGAGCGAGGCGGCCGCGGAAGGGGCGCTCGGGAGGCTGGGACGCCCGGGGCTCGGGCACCGCGTCGGCCCGTGCAACCAGGATCGACGTCGACGAAATCGCTCGGACGGCGACCCGGTTGCGCTGGGGCATGGACCGTTCGGCCAGGTCGTTGGCGTCGCGGATCCCGCACACCATGACCCAGCGGCTTGCCCCAGTGGCGACCATGGCGATGGCGGCGTCGAGATGCCGGCGGTCCTCGACGCGCCCCGAGTCCGCTTCCTCGGCGTCGTCCCGCTCGCCGGCCACGTCGGCATCCGATCCGTTCCCCATGACCACAGCATCACGCCGGCCGCCAAGAGGCCGGATGCTCGGCGGGAGGCCCGACTGCTCAGAAAGCGCTCAAGAAACGGGCCTCAGGGCACCGTGACGCGGTACCCGACTCCGGGCTCGGACACGATGGCCGCCCCGGCCTCGAGCGCGGGGTCCGCGGCGTCGAGCTTCCGCCGCAACTGGCTCACGTAGACGTGCAGGTAGTGGCCCTCGTCGGCGTAGGCCCGGCCCCACACGGCCTCGAGCAGGCGCTGGCGGGTCACGACGCGTCCCGGTGACGCGGTGAGGACCCGGAGCAGCTCGAATTCGCGTGGCGTCAGGCGGACGACCGTGCCGCTCACCCGCACCTCGTGCCGCGCGACGTCCACGCTGATGGGCCCCACCCGGAGGGTCCCATCGAGCTCGCGCTCGGGTCCGGCCGAGCGGCGCAGGAGGGCGCGCACGCGCGCGTGCAGTTCCGACATCCCGAACGGTTTGGTCACGTAGTCGTCCGCGCCGTGGTCGAGGGCATCGACCTTCTGCTCCTCGCGGCCGCGTGCCGAGAGCACGAGGATCGGTGTGTTCGCCTCGCGCCGCATCCGGCGGATCACCGTGACGCCGTCCGTGTCCGGGAGTCCCAGGTCGACCAGGACGAGGTCCGGTCGCCGCGCGTCCCACTGCGCCAGGGCGGTGGCCCCGTCGGGCGCCGCGTCCACGTCGTACCCGTGCGCCTCGAGGTTCCGGGCGACCAGGCGTCGCGTGTCCGCGTCGTCCTCCACGAGCAGGATGCGGGCACGGCCGTCCGAACGCGGTTCTGTCATTCCGCAGGCTCCGGGCGTGCTGGCGGGCCGGCCTCCGCGCGTTCTCCCTCCGCGGCGCGCTTGTCTGCCCCCAATCCGTCCGAAGGGAGGTCGATGACGATGGCCAGCCCACCGCCCTCGCGGGGACGGGCCGCGATGGCGCCGCCCATCGCCTCGACGAGGCCGCGCGCGACCGACAGGCCCACGCCGGTCCCCCCGCGCGACCCGGCGGCGGCCCGGGGGACACGGAAGAACTTGTCGAAGAGCCGGGGAAGGGTCTCCGGGGGCACGCCCGGACCGTCATCCTCGATCATCAGGCGCGCCATCCCCGGCTCCGGTGGCTCCTCGTCGCAGATCCGCACCCGGGCCTGCGGCGGCGTGTGGCGCGCGACGTTGTCGAGGACGTTGCCGATGACCTGTTCGAGGAACAGCCCGTCGACGAGCACGGGTGGCTGCGCGGGGTCGAGGTCGAGCTCGACGGGTCGCGGCGCGAGTCGGTCCCGCCGGCGGCCGACGCACTCGCGCACGACATCGGCGAGGGCGAACGGTTCCGGGTGCGGCACGAGCTCGCCGGCCTCGATCCGGCTCATGTCGAGCAGGTTGCTCACGAGTTCGTTCAGGCGCTCTGCCTCGCCGTCGATGGTTGTCGCCGCCTCCCGCTGCTCGTCCGGCGACCAGGACACGTCGGGGTCCATCAGGTTGCCCGCCGCCGCGCGGATCGAGGCGAGCGGGGTGCGCAGGTCGTGCGAGACGGAGTCGAGCAGGGCGGTCTTGAGCGCCTCGCTGCGCCGCGCCACCTCTGCGCTGGCGGCGCGCTCGACGAGCCGCCGCCGCTCGATGGCTCGCCCGAACTGGGCGGCCGCCACGGACACGACGCGCGTCTCGCCCGGGTCCGGCGGCCCCATCGCCGCATCGCGTATGCCCCAGAGCGACCCGCACGGCTCGCCCTCGGCTTCGACGATGACGCGGTAGGCCGTGACCCCGCGAAGCCGGGCGCCGTCACCGGATCCCTGGGCCGTGTGGAGCGCGACCCAGTCGGCCTGGGCGCTGGATGCCGGCCGGAGGAGGCAGTGGATCCGGGGGACCACCGGCGCATCCGGGCCGATCGACGCGACCACCCGTTCGTGGTCCGGGCTCGGGCCGAGCGCGAGCCACACGGACCGCATGCCGGCGGCGCTCGCGAGCGTGTCGATCACGTGGGAGATCGCCTCGGTGCCGTCCGCATGCGTGGCGAATTCGCGGCTGACCGCGAACAGCGCGTGCGCCTCCCGCTCGCGCCGCTCGGCCGCCTCCGCGCGGTTGCGCTGCGTGGCCGCCAGCTGGCCCACGATCACGCCCACGAACAGCAGCAGGAAGAGATCGAGCCACGTCGTCCGGTCGGCGACGGCGAACGTCAGGACGGGGCTGACGAAGAAGAAGTTGTAGAGCAGGAAGGAGCCGATGGCCGTCCCGATCGCGGCCACGGTGCCGAAGGCCACCGCCGCGGCAACGACCGCCAACAGGTAGACGGCGTCGGCGTTGGCGACGCCGAGCCTTCCCTCGAACAGCTCGACCAGGACCGTCGCGATCCCGAGAAGTCCGGCGAGCGAGGCGAGCTCGACCAGGGCATGACGCATGCGGACGGGCAGACGTGCCACGGCACGAGTATGCGCCGGGCGTACCCGCCTTCACGCGGGGACGGGTGCCCCGCCTTCCGTCTCGCCCGGGCCCGCGAGCGGCTCCGGCCGGCCGAACAGGTAGCCCTGCCCGAACTCGACGCCGAGCTGCGCCAGCGTGGACGCCTCGAGCTCGGTCTCGACGCCTTCGCCCACCAGCCGGCAACCCGAGCTGCGGGCGAACTGTCGCATCGCCACGACGAGCGCCTGTCTCCCCAGGTCGTTGTTGACGTGCCGGACGAGGCTGATGTCGAGCTTCACGAAGTCCGGCCGCATCTCGACGATGTGCCCGAAGTTGGCAACGCCCGCGCCCGCATCGTCGACGGCGATCCGGATGTCGTTTCCGAGCTGCCGCACCGCCTCGTGCAGCGCCCGGTAGTCATCGACATGCTCGTGTTCGGTCACCTCCAGCACGAGAGGGCGGCCGGCCCCGCGCAGGAGGTCCGCGACACGGTCCGGCTCGAGCAGGAGGCGAGGAGAGAGGTTGAGGTCGAGCCAGCGTCCGGCCGGCAGGCCGGCGGCGGCGTCGACGGCCGCCCGCAGCGTCGCCACCTCCAGCTCCGGGCCGAGTCCGGCCGCCCATGCGTCGCGGAAGCAGAGGTCCGGCCGCTGCCCCGACTCGAAGCGCGTGAGCGCCTCGTATCCCACGGCTTCGCGGGACACGAGATCCACGATCGGCTGGAAGACCGGGTGGAAGGCCGCGTCGGCGAGCACCTGCTCGATGTGTCGCCGCCGGCCGACCTCCTCGCGGTGCGCGTGGAGCTGCCCGGCCAGCAGCGCGCTCGAGGTCGCGCTGAAGGCGACCACCGCGGGCATCTTCTCCACCAGGATCCTGGCCGCCTCGCGCTGCCGGGACCCGATCAGCAGCACGCCCTCGACGTGGTCGCCGTGCACGATCGGTCCCACCGCGATGCCGACGATCCCGAGCCGTCCCAGGTCGGCGGACCAGGTGCCCGCCTCGGGGATGTCCCGCACGTACTGCGCCCACGACCCCCCGGCCGTCCTGCCGCGGAGGTACCGGGCCGCGGCGGCGGGAAGCGTGAGCCCGGTCCGCGACGCGGCGCCCGGCGGGGCGTGACTGGCCAGGACCAGGAGCTCGTCCTCGCCGAGGAATTCGCCCACGCCGACGAGGTCGATCCCGGGCAGGGTCGCGACCTGGTCGCTGATCGTCTGTGCGCTCTGGGCGAGGCCGGCGTCCCCGGGGATCCCCTGCACGGCCTCGGACAGGGCCGCCCGGAGGCGCGCCTCGAACAGCTGCTCCGCGCGGGCCGTCCGGTAATGCGTGACGTCTTCGAACGAGGACACGACGCTCGGGCTCCCGTCCCCGTCCCGCAGCGGATCGGTGTGGATGGCGATCCAGCGCACGTCGCCCGAGGGCCGGCGCAGGCCCATGAGGACGTTCCGCCTGGCTCGCCCCGTCCGGAGTGTCGATGCCGCTGGATGGTCGCCGGGGGCAAATGGCGTGCCGTCCTCGTGGATGGCGTCCACCGGCCAGCGAGCGGGAAGCGATCCCGACCGCGTTCTCCAGCCGAGGATGGCACGGGCAGCCGGATTGGCCGCAACGATCGCCCCCGATGCGTCCTGCACGACGACGCCCTCGGCGAGCGCGTCGACCACGGTCCTGTAGCGCTCCTCGGACCGGCGCATGGCATCGACGGCCCTGTCGTGTGCCGCCTGCGTGCGCCGCGCCACGATCCCGTACGCGAGGTCGCCCGCCATCTCGACGAGCAGGTCGAGCTCCGCGGCGCTGAACGCCTCGCGTTCCGCGGCATACACCACCAGGGCCCCGAACGTGCGCTCGTCCGAGGAGAGCGGCAGCGCGGTGAAGGAGAGAAACCCCGCCTGCCCCAGCTCGTCCCGCCAGGGCTCGACCCGCGGATCGCCGGGGTCGCGCATCGTGTCTGTCCGTCCCGTGCGGATGGCGGTACCCACCGGGCCGCGACCCCGCGGCTCGTCCGCCCACGTGATCCGCACCGAGCCGAGGTACCCGCCATCGGCCCCTGCCCATGCCACGGGCCGGACCGTCCGCTCGGCGTCGTCCTCTGCGAACGCCACCCATGCGAACCGGTAGCCCGCCGTGTCGACCGCGATCCGGCACGCCTCGGCGAGGAGCGTGGCCTCGTCCGACGTGCGGACGAGCTCCCGGTTGAGCCTGCTCAGCGCGCGCAATGCCCGTTCCGCCGACTCGCGCCCCCGGGTCTCGGCCCGGTGAGCCGTCATGTCGCGGCTGACCGAGACGCCTCCCACGATTCGACCGCCGACGTCCAGCGGGCTCACGGTGGACTCGATCCACAGCTCGGTGCCGTCGCGAAGACGGACCGAGCCCTCGCCCCTCCACGCCCGACCGGCCGCAAGCGACGTCAGCAGGTCCGCCTCGCCGCTGGACGCCGCGATGTCGAAGGGAAGGAGCTCGCCGAACGGACGGCCGTGCGCCTCGCTTGCCCCGATCCCGAACAGCCGCTCGGCCGACGGCGCCCAGAAGGTGATCCGGTTGGAGAGGTCGGTGGCGAAGACGGCGTCCCGGACGTTCTCGAGGATCAGGGGAGCCACGGCCTCCGGCGGCAGCGCGGGCAAGCCGGTTCCGGCCGGGGCCAGGGCGGATTGGTGGTGGGGGCGATCGGGTTCGCGGGGACGCAATCTGACGGATGCCCTCCGCGCGCATTGTCCGCGCCACGCATGCCGTTTGCAAGGTTCGCGGGGCTTTCCCGGGTGCCAGCCGTCAACGCTGGACAGACAACAGTGACTAGGATCAGCGGGTCACCAACACGCAAGAGCGTCTGTGGATGTCCGTCATCGCATCGGGCCTGGACTGCCCGCGTGGACTCGCCTTCGCTCCCGGCGGAGACCTGTTCGTGGCCGAGGCGGGCCGCGGCGGCACGACGACCACATCTGCCGAGGACTGCGTCCAGATCCCGCCGCCGATCGGCCCGTACAGCGGCGGCATGACGGCGCGGATCTCGCGCATCGACGCCACCGGGACGCGTTCCACGCTCGTGGACGGGTTGCCGTCGACCCAGTCGAGCGCCAGGTCCCGCGGCCAGGTGAGCGGCGTGGCGTCGGTCGCGTTCGTGGGCGACACGCTCTACGCGCTGCTGGCAGGAGCCGGGTGCTCGCACGGGCTGGCCGGCACGGTCAACGGGATCTACCGCGTCGGCATGGACGGCTCGTGGAAGCTCGTCGCCGACCTCGGCGCGTTCCTGCGCACGCACCCGGTCGCGCAGCCTGACCCCGACGACGACGAGTACGACGGCACGTGGTACGGCATGGTGGCGGCGGGGGACGCGCTCTACGCGGTGGAGCCGAACCACGGCGAGGTGGACCGGATCGGGCTGGACGGCGAGATCAGCCGGCTGGTGGACATCTCGGCGGCGGAGGGCCACGTCGTTCCGACGGCGATCGCGTTCGACGGCCCGGACTTCTTCGTAGGCAACCTGGGCACCCTCCCGCTCCAGCCCGGCGGATCCCGGATCTGGCGGGTCGGTCGCGACGGCCGGCTGTCCCGCTGGGCGGAGGGGTTGACCGCCGTGCTCGGCCTGGCGTTCGACGAACGGGGTCGGCTGTACGCACTGGAGAACACGACGACCGACACGCCGGCCCGACTGACACCCTCGACCGGTGCGGTGGTGCGGGTGAATCCGGGCGGGACCCACCAGACGATCGCTTCCGGCCTGATGTTCCCGACGGGCATGACGTTCGGTCCCGACGGGGCGCTCTACGTGTCGACCCACGGGTTCGGGCCGCCCGGGGCCGGCCTCGTCGAGCGGATCGCCCTTCCGCCGGCCTGACCCGACAGCGCCCTGGGTCCGGCTGCAACGCGGCTGCGGTCGGATCGCATAGACTCTCCGACCCATGAGTGGAGATGCGCACACGGCCGTCGAGGTCTACCTGGAAATCGGCGCGAAGCGGACGTTTGCCGGGGCCCTGGAGTGGCCGGGCTGGTGTCGCACCGGCCGGGACGAGGCCGCGGCACTGCAGGCGCTCGCGGACTCGGGCCCGCGCTACGCGGCCGTACTGCGGTCCGCCGGCATCCAGTTCCCCGGCGTCCGGGACGCAGCCGATTTCGTGGTCGTCGAGCGGCTCGCCGGGGATGCCACGACCGACTTCGGCGCTCCCGCAAAGGCGCCGTCGGCAGACGATCGGCCCCTGGACGAGCCGGCGCTCGACCGGTTGCGGGCCATCCTCGCCGCGTGCTGGGCGGCCTTCGACCGGGAGGTCGAACGCGCGTCCGGGAAGGAGCTGCGGAAAGGGCCCCGTGGAGGCGGCCGCGACCTGGAGCCGATCGTGCAGCACGTGCGGGCGGCGGAGCGCGCATACGTGTCGAAGCTCGGCTGGAAGGTGGCCGCGGCCGACGCCGCGCCCGAGCTCGGCCGCGCAGCCGCGATCGACGCGTTCGACGCCGCGGCGCACGGAACCGCGGCTCCACAGGGTCCGCGTGGCGGGTCTCGCTGGTCTGTCCGCTATGCCGTCCGCAGGATGGCGTGGCACGTGCTCGACCACGCCTGGGAGATCGAGGACCGCGCCGCCCCCTGACGCCAGGGTTCGCGGGATCCACCCCGATGTCGCCCGAGGCGATGCGCCGGGCCGTCGACCCGGCGGCCGCGCGACCGCGACCGTGCGACCGGGCGACGGCGCCGGTCTGCCCTGCGACCAGGCGATCCCGGGCCCCATGGCCGAGCCCGTCGGGCGTATCGGCCCTCGCGAGACCCTCCGCTGACGGGCGAAGATGGCCTCAGCCCCCCGGCCGCGCGCCGTGCCCAACCAGGCGTAGGTCAACCAGGGAGGAGCCGTGGCTCTCGTCATCGACGGACTCCGCAAGCGCTTCGGCGACGTCCAGGCGCTCGACGGAATCGGGTTCCGGGTCGAGCCCGGGCAGGTCTTCGGCTTCCTCGGCCCGAACGGCGCCGGCAAGACGACCACCATGCGGATCGTCCTCGACATCCTCCACGCCGACGAGGGCTCGGTGACGTGGGCCGGCCGGCCGGCATCCGAGGCCCCCAGGCGGACGTGGGGCTACCTGCCGGAGGATCGCGGGCTGTATCCGCGCATGAAAGTCCTGGACCAGCTCGTCTTCTTCGGGTCGCTCTACGGCCTGCCGCGCTCGGAGGCCGCGCGCCGCGCGCGCCACTGGCTCACCAGGTTCCGCATCCCCGAGCACGCGGACCGGCGGGCCGAGCAGCTCAGCAAGGGCAACCAGCAGAAGGTCCAGTTCATCGCCGGCATCCTCCACGACCCCGACGTGCTGCTCATGGACGAGCCGTTCTCGGGCCTGGACCCCATCAACGTCGCGCTGCTCAAGGACGCGTTCCTGGAGCTCCGGGACCGTGGCAAGGCGCTCCTCTTCAGCACGCACCAGATGGAGCAGGTCGAGGAGCTCTGCGACTCGATCGCCATCATCGACCGAGGCCGGCTGCTCGTGAGCGGCGAGACGCGAGCGGTCAAGCGGCAGGCGGGCCGCCGCGTCGTCCGGCTCGGCGTCGCCGGTGACCCCGACCTCACCTGGCTGGACGCCATGGAAGGCGTCAGGGTCACGCGTTCGGGGCTCGACTACCACGAGCTGGAGGTGCGGGACGGAGGGGATCCCGAGGGGATCCTCCAGGCGGCGCTTGGACGCAATGAGTACGTGACGCGGTTCGAGATCGCCGATCCGTCGATCGAGGACATCTTCATCGAGCGCGTCGGGGTGACGACGAGCGACGAACGAACGCTGGCTCCCGTGCCGGCGGAGGCCGTGCGATGAGCAGCCAGAGGACCGTCCAGGTCGGAAACATCGTGGCGGTCGCCCGTCGGGAGCTCGTCACGCGCGCCACGACCCGCAGCTTCATCGTCTCCACCGTCATCCTGGTGCTCGCCGCCATCCTCATGGGCCTCGCGCCGGTGGTCATCGGCTACGTCGACCGCAACGCGTCGCAGACGATCGCCGTGCACGTGGGCGCGGCCGACCTGCAGACCGATCCGGTCGCGACGCTCGACGCCATGCTCAACGTGCCCGCCACAACCACGGGGACGACCGGGTCGGATGGCGCGACCCCGTCGAAGGATTACAGGATCGAGACGGCAGCCGACGTGTCCGCCGCGCGCACCCGCGTCCAGGACGGCAAGCTGGACATGCTGGTCGACATCGAGCGCGGCGCGACCGGGGACCTGGACTTCACGATCTACGTGAACGACCCGGCGATGAGCAGGGGACCCGACCTGGTCCGGCAGGCGGCCGCGTCGATCGCGATCGGGGACCGCCTTGCGCGCGCCGGCGTCTCGGGCACGCAGCAGGCGCAGCTCTTCTCGCCGCCCGCGGTCACCGTTCGCTCACCGGACCTGTCGAAGCCGGTCGAGGACGACCAGGGCGTGGCCAGCCAGATCAGCGGGTTCGCGGTCACCTTCGGCCTCCTGATGTTCCTGCTGCTGGCCGTCATCCTCTACGGCACGTGGATCGCCATGAGCGTGGTGGAGGAGAAGAGCAACCGGGTCATGGAGATCATCCTGGCCGCCGCGACGCCGTTCCAGTTGCTGGCCGGGAAGGTCCTGGGCGTGGGCTCGGCCGCCCTGCTGCAGTACGTGGCGGTCCTCGGGGCGGCCCTCGTCGCCCTGCTGGTCCAGGGCCAGGTCGCCTCCGTCGTCCTCGGTGAATCGAACGGCGTGTCGCTTCCCGAGGGTCTCACGCCCGCGTTGCTGCTGATCTTCTCGATCTACTTCGTCCTCGGCTTCATGCTCTACGCGGTGCTGTTCGCCGCGGCGGGATCCCTCGTGAGCCGCCAGGAGGACGTGAACCAGGTGGTCACGCCCATGACGCTCCTCTCGAGTGCGGGTTACCTGGTGGGCACGTACGCGTCGATCGGCCTGCTCGACGCGAAGGCCCCCTGGATCGTCGTCCTGTCGTGGGTGCCGTTCCTGTCGCCGTACATGATGCTGAGCCGCTGGAACTCCGGAAATGCCACGCCGATCGAGCTCGTCGGCACGATGGTGCTGCTCGTCCTGACGATCGTCGTCGCGGTCTGGGTGGCCGGCCGCATCTACGGCGCCGGCGTGCTCATGTACGGCCAGCGTCCCGGCGTCCGCCGGATGTGGAAGGCGATCCGCGAGGCGCGCTGACCGCTTCGTGCGGCAGCGCCATCCGCGATCGACCTAGAAGACCGAGTAGCGCTCCACCGCGCTCCAGACGCTGTTGGCGTTCGTGACCGTGGGATCGGCGATGGCCCGCACGTACCACTGGCCGCGCCACGAGAACGTCCAGCTCCAGGAGGCGCGTCCCGTCGAGCCTACGTAGACGTCGCGTTTGGTCAGCAGCTGCCATTTGCCCGAGACGTTGCGCCAGAACTGGAAGGTCACCTTGGCGGGAGCCAGCCCGGGCCCGATCGGGCGGACCGTGGCCGTGAAGGTGACGCTGGTCCCGTACGGGACGCTCTTCACCTTGCCCAGGCTGGTCGGGCGCAGGACCAGGAGTTGGCGGACCACGACGCGCACCGGCGCGCTCGTCCCGGGCCCCAGGTCGGCCGCTCCGGCGAACACGGCCTGGAACTGCGTGTTGACGGGTGGCGTGTAGGTGAACGTGGCGTGCCCGGTCGCGTCCGTGGTCACGGTCCCGATGTCCGACCACTGTGTCTCGTTGGCCTGCATCCGCTGGATGGTCACCGCGCGATTGGAACCGCCCGATGCGATCTGGATGCCCAGGTCCGCCGGCTGACCCCAGGCGACGACGGGCGAGGTCGCGGTGAGGCTGACCTGGGCCGGCGGAAGCGTGACGGAGAAGATGACCGGGCTGCTGGACCCGCCGCCGGGCGGCTGATTGACGACCGTCACCGTGCCGGTGGTGACCGTGGTCGTGAGCGCGGCCGGCACGATCGCGGTCAGCTCGGTGGGCGAGACGTACGTCGTGAGCAGCCCGACGCCGTTGAGGTAGACCGTCGAGACGCCCGCCGCGAAGTTCGATCCCTGCACGTCGATGGTCACATCACCGCTGCCGGCCGGCGTGCTCGTCGGGTTGATGGCCGCGAGGTACGGAGCCGCGTTCGGCGGCTGCACGATCGGCGTCGGAATGTACGTGTAGTTGAACTCCATCGGTGACAGGTCGGTGCCGTTGTAGCGGTCCAGGTCGACACACCCGGAGATGCCGGGCACGGTCCCGCAGTTGCTGTACTGCCAGAAGGTCCAGCCGTGGCCGCCCCAGTTGTTGGCCGGGACGGTCGGGCTCGAGGTGCCCCAGTGGGCGATCCAGAGCACGGCATACCCCTGGTCGGCGAACACCGTTGTGTCGCCCATGGAGTTCGTCCAGAAGTTCGGGCTCGTGTAGATCATGGGGCGGACCCCGACCTTGGCGTAGACCTCGCCCAGCCACGCGCCCACCCACGCCTGCAGCGCGCTCACGGACAGGCCGCCGGTCTCCTCGAGGTCCAGGGCGGGAACCATGTCACCGGGAAGCAGCGCGGCGTTGTTGGCGAACCAGTCGGCCTGGATCACGGCATCGTTCGGATCGCTCGACGGATCCGCGAAGTGGTAGGCGGCGACCGGGATGCCGACCGCCCTCGCCGCCGCGTGGTTGGTGGCGTACGTCGGGTCCGAGTACGTCTCGCCCTGCGTCGCCTTCATGATCACGAACCGCTTGCCGGCACCGGCCACGGCCGTCCAGTCGATGGTGCCCTGGTAGCGGCTGACGTCCATCCCCTCGAGGGACGGCGTCGGGGAGGGGGGTGGCGAGGCGACCGCCTGGAACAGCCCGGTGGCGGCATAGCCGACGCTCACCCCGTACAGCGCCGACACGGTCGCGCCGTTGATGGCGGTGATCGAGTACCAGGTGCTGCCCGAGACCGTGCCGGGGCACGAGGCCGACCAGGCGCCTCCGGAGACGGTGCCCGAGACGGTCACGACCGAGCCCGTCGTGATGGTCACGAGCGACGTCGCGGACGTCGAGGGGGTGGCGCGCAGCCGCGCCGAGCACGTGGCGGAGTAGTAGGTCGCGGCGGCCGCGTTCCCCGGGACCAGCGGGACGAGCGACAGCGCGAAGAGCAGGGCGGTGGCACCCAGGAGCCGCGTTCGATGTAGGCGCATGTTCCCCCCTCTCCCGGAGCGGTCGAGGCGGCGAGGCCGCGTGGCTCGGAGAGGAGCCGGGCGACCCGTGACGTGAACCCGACACCGAGGGGGGCACGGGCCCTTGGAAATCAGGAGCCCATGCTAACAAGCGCGGGCGACGAGTTCCAGTCGCCTTGCAGTGCCATCCGGGAGTCGTCTTTCCGGACTACGCCTCCTGCGGCAGCCGGGTGACGCGCTACTTCCGGCGCTCCGGCCGCTCCTCGGGCGAGAACCGGCTCAGCGGCGGGTCCGCCATGGTCGCCGTCTTCAGTGGAAGCCCGGCGGCACGCTCAGCCTCCGACTCGGCGTGCACGTACCGCCCGCCCCGCAGCCACGAGGCCGCGGCCGCACCGAGGGTCAGCACCGTGGCGACCACGAAGACGATCGTCAGCCCCTGCTGGAACGGACCCGAGATCAGCTGCGGGAAGAAGTCCTTGCCCGTCAGGATGGCCGCCTGCCCGGGGGGCAGCCCGGCGAGGACCGAATGCGGGAGCAGCGCGGCCATCGGGTTGTAGCCGAGCAGCGCGCCGAACAGGCTGGAGACCGGCGGCAGGTGCGAGACCTGGGTGGCGACGGCCGACGGCACGCCGTGGGAGATCAGGCCGCGATAGAGCGTCGTCGGCAGGGACGCCGCGAGGCCCGCGATCATGAGCGAGAAGAAGAGCCCGATCGAGAGCACGAAGCCCGAGTTCATGAACACGGCGCGCATGCCGGAGGCCGCGCCACGCTGGCGGGCCGGGACGGCGTTCATGATGCCCGCCATGTTCGGCGACATGAACAGGCCAGCGCCCACGCCGCTCAGGACGAGCAGCGCAGCGAACACCGGATACGCGAAGTCGACCGGCAGAACCATGAGGCCGACGAAGGCGACGGCCACGACGAGCATGCCGCCCGTCGCGAAGGGCCGCGCCCCGAAGTGGTCGGACAGGTAGCCGGACAGGGGCCCTGCCACCAGGAACCCGAAGGTGAGCGGCAGCATCGCGATGCCCGCCCACAGGGGCGTGTCCGCGTAGCTGTACCCGTGCAGCGGCAGCCAGATGCCCTGCAGCCAGATGACGAGCATGAACTGCAGGCCGCCTCGCCCGACCGATGAGAGCAGCCCCGCCATGTTGCCGGCGGCGAAGGCCCGGATGCGGAAGAGCGAGAGGTCGAAGAACGGCTGCGCCGTCCGCCGCTCGAGCCACGCGAAGAGCGCGAGCAGGACGATCCCGCCGCCGATCATCGCCATGACGAAGGGGCTCGTCCAGCCCATGGTGTCCCGCCCGTAGGGCTGGATCCCGTAGGTGATGCCGACCAGGAGGGCCGTGAGTCCGGCCCCGAACGTGATGTTGCCCGGCCAGTCCATTGGCGCGTTCGAGGTCGTCCCGAGCTCCTCGAGCCGCATGTAGGCCCAGACCGTGCCGATCAGGCCGATCGGCACGCTGACGAAGAAGACGAGTCGCCAGCTGATGGTGGCGAGCACACCGCCGGCGACCAGCCCGATGAACTGGCCGGCGATCGCCGCGATCCCGTTGATCCCGAGGGCGAGGCCGCGCTGGTTGGAGGGGAACGCGTCCGTGAGGATGGCGGCGGAGTTGGCGAACAGGAAGGCCCCTCCGACGCCCTGCACGATGCGCATCAGGATGATCCAGAGCGCCCCGCTCGAGCCGGTGAAGGGGGTCGCCGCCAGCAGGAGCGACCCGCCGGTGAAGATCACGAAGCCGGCGTTGTACATGCGGACGCGGCCGTACCGGTCGCCCAGCCATCCGAACGCGACCACCAGCACGGCGGTGACGAGCAGGTAGCCCATGAAGATCCAGAGCAGGTAGCTCGTGCTGCCCGGGTCGAGCGGGTTGATGTGGATGCCGTTGAAGATGGCGGGAAGCGAGATGATGACGATCGATCCATCGATCGATCCCATCAGCACGCCGAGCGTGGTGTTCGACAGGGCGACCCACTTGTAGCGCGGGTCGTTCCGCCTCGAACGACCACCGCCGCGCTCACGGGCGCCGCCGTCGGCGGCGCTGGACGTGGCTGCGGAAGCGGGACGGCGGGACAGGAAACTCACGGTTCGCGGATCTCCCTTTCGAGTGCGATGCGGAGGCGTTCGGCCGCGGCGGCGAACTGGGCCTGCTCGTAGGGGCTCCAGCCCTCGAGCATCTGATCGAAAAGCGCACGCCGGGCCTCGCGGAGGCGGGCCAGGGCCTCGGCCCCGGCCTCCGAGAGGTGCACGTTGCAGGCTCGTCCGTCGGTCGGGTCGGTCGACCGCTCCACGAGGCCGCCACGTTCGAGCGAGTGGATGCGATGGGTGACGGTGGAGGCGTCGACGCCGAGCGATGCGGCCAGCTCGGACGGGCGGCACGGTCCCAGTGCGCCGATGCGCCCGAGGGCCCAGTACGCGCCGAATTCGATCGCGACGCCCGCGTCCTCCATCAGGCGACGCTGCATGGCCGGACGCTTGAACACGCGGATGAGGTCGGTCACGGCGGCCTCGACGGACTGCGCGGTGCTGCCGGTCGAGTGGGTGGACACCGTGTCGGTGGCTGTCATTGGTTGATTGTACCAAGCAACTTGTTTTGCGTCAGCCGAGGCACAGGAGGCGTCGCAGCAACGCGGCCGACCGGGCCACGCGCTCGGCGGGCGCGTCAGGTGCGGTGCGACAGCAGGAACACGGCCGATCGCGCCCGCGCCGGGAAACGCGCTCAGGCTCCGAGCGACCGCAGGAACGCCGCGGCTTCGGCGAGAGCCTCGTCCAGCACGGGCCGGAGCCCGTGCCCTACGCGCGGGTAGGTCACCAGCCGGGCGTCGGGCAGCAGGTCGACCGCCTGTCGCAGCAGCGGCAGTCGCGCGAACGGATCGGCCTCGCCCGACAGCAGCAGCACCGGACACGTCAGCGAGGGCCAGTGCTCGGTCCGTTCCCTCCAACCGTCCGGGAGCCCCGGACGGTGCAGCGGGTAGCTCAGGAGGAGGAGTCCTGCCGGCGCGCGCCCCTCGGCCGACAACCGCGCCGCCGCCAGGCTCGCCACCCGCCCGCCGAACGAGTGGCCGCCCGGGACGCTCGCGGGATCGTCGCGGGCCGCGTCGAGGAAGACGGGAACGGCCCGGTCGGCGCGTCCGCGCGGCAGATCGATGGCGCGTGCGTCGAAGCCGGCGGACCGCAGGCCGTCGACCCACGGCGCCATGCTGGCGGCGTTCCCCGATGCGCCATGACCCAGGACCACGTGCACGTCCACGGCCGGAGCGTACCGCGGACCGGATCGCTCAGCGCGAACGCTCTCGACGGTCGAACGCCCACGTGCCTGCGCCCATCAGCACGACGACGAGCGCGGAGACAGCCAGCACGTCGACGATCGGGCTCTCGGGAGCCGCGGCGACGAGGCCCGGGCTCCCGGCGTCGAACACGGACCGCAGCAGGTCCACTGCATAGCGGAGCGGCATCAGGCGCGACACGATGTCGAGCGCGGCGGGGAGCGCCTGCACGGGCGCGACGACGCCCGCGAGCACGTACTGCGGCACGATCAGGAACGTGAACACCTGCATCGCCGTGCGCTGGCTGGGCAGCCACGCCACCGTCGCGAGCCCGAAGGCCGCGCCGAGGAGGCAGGCGGCGAGGCCCGGCGGGACCAGCGCGAGGGCCTGCGGGAGCGAGATCCGGACGCCGAGCAGGGGCGCGACGGCGACGATGCCGACCCCCTGGGTGGCGGCCACCAGCGACTCGCCGACCACCTTGCCGGCCACGATCGTGATGCGTGACACGGGCGCGACGAACAGCTCGCGCGAGAAGTCGGTCTCGCGGTCTTCGACGATCGACACGATTCCGGCCGCAGCTGACTGGAAGAGGGTCGCGGCGAGGATCCCGGTGAAGACGAACGTGACGCCGCCCGGCGACCCGGTGCCTTCGAGCAGCGGACCCACGACGTTGCCTACGCCGACGATGAGGAACAGCGGGAACGCCAGGCTGAGGGCAAGTCGATAGCGGTCGCGCAGCAGGCGGATCAGGTCGCGCTGGGCGATCGCAAACAGCGCCCAGAGCTCGTGGTGCGGCTCCGTGCGCCGCTCCTGGCCCTGCGGCTGGCCTTGTTCGTGGCCCTGTTGCCGGCGCCCTTGCCGCCGATCCTGGCGCCGCGCCTCGGGGATGGCCGCGGGCGTCACGAGCGCGCCCGTTCGAGCAGCGCGAGGTAGGCTGCCTCCAGGGTCGGCTCGGCGACCCGGAGGACGGTCAGCCGGGTGCCGAGGCCGCGGATGACATCCTGGGCGCTCCGTCCGTCGAGCGAGATGCGGATCGGCCGTCCGGACTCCGCCGCGATTCCCATCGCCGCCAGCTCGCGGCGCAGCCCCTCGTGGTCGGCCGCGTCCAGGACGATCTCGCTGCGCGCATGGCGCGCGCGGATCGCCGCCGGCGTTCCCCGCTCGAGGATCCGTCCCTGCCACAGCACGCACAGGGAATCGGCCTCCTCGGCCTCCTCGAGGTAATGGGTCGTCAGCACGATCGTGGTTGCGTGCCGGTCACGCACGTCGCGGAGGTGGGCCCACAGATCGCGGCGGCTCTCCGGATCCAGGCCCGCCGTCGGCTCGTCCAGCACGAGCACGCGCGGCCGGTGCATGAGGGCCCGCACGATCTCGAGGCGCCTGCGCATGCCGCCCGATAGCGCCCTGACCGGTCGCCCGAGCTGGTCGGCGAGGCCGAGCACTCCGGCCAGATCCTGGACGTGGTCCCGATAGGCGGTCGGCATCGAGCGGTAGCCCGGTCGCCAGGGGTAGACGCCGTAGAGGATCGCGTGGACGCGGATGTTCTCCTCGACGGTGAGGTTGAGGTCGAGCGACGGGTGCTGGAAGACCACGCCGAGCTGCCGCCGCACGTCGGACTGTGCCGATGCGACGTCGAATCCGGCGATGCGGACGCTGCCCGACGTCGGGGCGAGGGTCGTCGCGAGGATCGAGCTCGTGGTCGTCTTCCCGGCGCCGTTCGGGCCGAGCAGACAGAACAGCTGCCCCTCGAGGACGTCGAAGGACACGCCATCGACGGCGTTGACCGGTGTCCGCGGGTAGCGCTTGACGAGGTCCCGGACTTCGATCGCCCGCTCGGCGACCCGGACGCCTGCAGCCGGAGGCTCGACCGGGAGCGGGACGGCTGCAGGCTCGGCCGAGGTGGACGCCGGCTCAGGCGGGACGGGTGCCGGCTCAGCCATGCTCCAGCACGCGCGTGACCGCCCCCATGTAGCTCGGGTCCCCGTCGCGCAGGCGGCGCACCCAGTACTCGGCGCCCCAGAACAGGTACGCGGACAGCTCGACTCCCCGTCTCCGTGCGGCCCGCACACACCGGTCGTAGTTCTCGATGACGCGGTCCGGGCCGCAGCTGTATGCCGCCCGGCCCCGCAGGTCGGGTGGCGTCGTGGACGTCTCCCACGGCTCTGCCTGGCCCTCGGTGACCATCACCTGTTGCGAGGGCCGCTGCGCCCGCTGAAGGTTCCAACCGCGCGGCCGGCCTTCCAGGTAGGCGCTCCACGAACCGGCACCGACGACGGCGTGCCGCGGGTAGATATCCAGCCCGACGATGTCCGCGACGCTCGCGGCGAGCGCGAGGGAATCGCCCTGGTCGCGCGTCCGCCACGCCTGCTGGGCGCGAACCGCCAGTGACGTGGGCACGAAGCCGTTCAGGAGGATGGGTCGTCCCGGATCGGAGGCACGCACGGCAGCCACCTCGTCCTCGACGAAGTCGGTTCCCAGCCGCCAGGAATGCTCCACGCCCAGCGGGTCCACGGCCTCGTGCTCGACCTGCCACGCGACGACCGACTGACGGTCCCGATAGCGCTCGACCACGCACCGGACCTGCTCCATCGCGGCCGCCAGGAGGGCCGCGTGGGTGCGCCGCGTGACGAGGGACCCTTCCGGGATCGGCCGGTCCAGGTGGTGGCCGGGCACGAAGAACTCCGGATAGCCGAATGTCTTGACCGCGCCGACGCAGATCACGATCTTCTGCCCCGCCCGCTCCACCGCCTCGACCTGGCGGTCGAGCTCGGTGGTGTCGAACGCGCCGGCGGCCGGCTCCATGCGGTTCCAGTAGGCGCCCAGCCGCACGATCCCGAACGGGAGCTCGAGCAGCGTCCGGAGGGTGTCGAGGGGGTCGAGCCCGAACGCCTCGGCCTGTCGCGGCCTGGCGCTGAACCCGAGCATCGCCGGGCCGCGAGGCTCGATCTCGAGCGTGCGCCACCGGTCCGTGCGGGGTTGCGCGATGCGCCGGATCCGAACCTCAGAGATGAGGGGGGCCGCCAGCAGCCCCATCGCCGCGGTTCCCAGGACTGTCGAGTGACGCGGGGTCATCTGCCCGGTGCGTCGGTCGCCTGGTGCCGGGCACGCCGGTTGCCGAACCACGCAAAGGGCGCGAGCAGCGCCCTGAAGACGAGCGCCGGGACGTACGGTGCGGCGACCTCCTGGCGATACTCGAGCATCACTCGCGCCAGGTCCGAGACGCGCGGAAGCCGTGTGCCGGGGATGTGCCCGGCTCTCCCGATCTCCTCGGTCGCCTCGAAGAACTCCTCCATCCGCAGCGCCGGCCGCACCTCGACCCTCGCGTGCGCGACCGACGAGCCGGCGTTCCCGAACCAGTGCGACGTTCGTGGTGGGATCGCGACGCTGTCGCCCGCCGCGGCCAGGATCGTCCGGCGGCCCAGCCGGAAGCGCATGCTCCCCTCGATGACCGTGAACCGCTCCTGCTGCGTGGGGTGGGCGTGGCCGGCCGGAACGTGGCCGCCCGGCGGCAGGAACAGGTCGAACGCAAAGAGCCGCCCGTCCGTGTCGCGGCCGCTCTGCCTGACGACGATCCGCTCGCCGCTGACGGGGTTGACGATGACGCGGCCCGTCTCTTCCAGCTGCTCGTGGGTGCCCGCCATGCGCGCCACTATCGCACCGACAGCGCCTCGCGTCCGGCGGCGGTCAGCGTCAGCACGAGACCGACGACGAGGAGCGGCAGCACGCCCGCATGCACCGCGACGTTGAACCCCGTACGCAGACCCGGGCTCCGCACGAGCACCAGGATGCCGACGGCGAAGCCGCCGATGCCGAACAGATACCCGGCCACCGCGGCGTTCCACGCCCACGGCCGGCGGGCGAAGGCTGCTGCCGCGACGACGCTCATCCCGATCCCGATCGCCCCTTCGACGATGGCCGCCGCAAGGACCGGCGGCTCCGCGATGCGCGTGGTGCCCAGGGTGAACACGGTGCCGAAATGCAGAGTGCTCGCGACGAGGCAGGCCAGCGCGATGAGCGCGGCGAGCCCGATCAGGGCGCCCCTGAGCATCGGCCGCCGATTGACGTTCGACGCGTACGTTCCAGTCGTCATGATGGCCAGCCTTCCAGGGAAAGGACCGGGGTCGCCACCCGATCGGGACGCGGGCCGGTCACGCAGTCAGGATGCAGGCATCCTGTGGTGCAACTGTGAGGCTGGCGAGGATGGCCCATGGCATCCCCCTGTCCGACGGTGTCCGTTCCACGTACGATGCCGCGCAGCATGATCGATCTCGGGATCGTCGCGCCCTTCCCGCTGGCGGTCGCAGCGGCCGCGGTCGCGGCAGGCGGCCTGCCGAGCGAGCTCCTGCCCCTGTGGGCCGTGGGGCTCGTGGCCGGCCTTCTGCTGTTCGCGCGCGGCCTCGCCGCGTACCGGCTCGGGTCGCGCGTGGCAACGATCGCGACGTCGCCACTCGGCGGCATGGCGGCGGGGGAGGTGCGTGCGAGCGGGACCGTCATCGCGGGCCCGACCACGCTCGTGTCGCCGCTGCAGAGCGCCCGCTGCGTGCACTACGGGTCGCGAGTGACCGTCGATGACGGCCGTTCCACGCAGGTGCTGCTCCGCGACACGCGGTCGGTGAGTTTCCGGCTCGGGGACGGCACCGGAACGGTATGGGTGTTCCCTCGGGGAGCGCGCTGGGAGCTCGAGCCCAGGCTCGACGCCCGGTCGGGGCTGGATGGGGAGTCGGCCGAGCTGCAGATCAACCGCGGGCCGGCCGAGATGCCGGGCGTGGAAGACCGCGAGGCCCGGATCGCGCGGCTGCTGACCGTGCAGGGCGCGCCGGATCCCGACGAGTCGCTGTTCGCCCGCACGA
This sequence comes from uncultured Chloroflexia bacterium, assembly GCA_963757865.1. Classification (GTDB taxonomy): domain Bacteria; phylum Chloroflexota; class Limnocylindria; order Limnocylindrales; family CSP1-4; genus JAJYNJ01. The sequence continues at coordinate 525,543 of CAVWSU010000019.1, read as the reverse complement.
TGGGGTTCGGCAGTGCGCCGGCGTGGTCGGCCGGTGGGGGGCAGTCATCCGGGGACCTGGCGTCTGGCTTCGGCCTGTCGTCCGATGGCCTGTCGGGTCTGCTGAGCGGCGACGTCGGGTCGCTCGGAGGCGGCCGCCACTACGTTGAGGAGCGGGTGGAGCCGGGCGACGTCGTGACGATCGTGGGCACCGCGATGCCGTTCTCGCAGGTCGGGGACGGCGCGACGGACGAGGAAGCCAACCCGCTCGACGACCCCGAGATCGCCGGGGACCTGGCGGCGGCCACTGCCGCGGGCACGCTCCACGCACGCGCGGAGGACGCCTGGGGCAACGCCGCCATCCCGGGTTTCGGCATCGGACATCCGACCCGAACCCCGGTGCTCGACCCGGCGGCGACGCCCGAACCGGCAGCCGTGGCGGACGCGGCGTCCGTGGCCGCCGTGGCGAACGCGGCGCCGGGCGCGGGGCCGTCGAACGCGCCGCTCCTGCCGGACGCGGTGCCGGGCGCGGGGCCGTCGAACGCGCCGCTCCTGCCGGACGCGGCGTCGGATCCCGCGGCGCGGGTCGCGCCGCCGCTCGAGATCGGTCCCGACGAGCTGGTGCTCGCCACCGGCACGACAAGCATGACCGTCTTCGCCGGCACTCCCGTCCAGGCCGCCGGATCGGAGATGTCCCGGTTCTGGCAGGGGCTCGGCGGCGCGGTTCTCGCGGTTGCCTGCGCCGTTCTCCTCGTCATCCAGATCGGGGCGGGCTGAGCGTCATGGCCGGCCAGACGCTCGTCGCCCTCGTGGTATTGCTGCTCGCAGTCGCGGCGCTCGTCGTGCTGCTCACCACGTACAACAGCGTCGTGGCCATGCAGCGCCGGATCGACAAGGCCTGGGCGAACGTGGACGTCGCGCTGAAGCAGCGCCACGACGAGTTGCCGAACCTCGTCGAGGCGGTGCGCGACGTGATGTCCTGGGAGCGGTCGGTCCTCGACGACGTGACGAGCCTGCGGGCCGCCTATTCCCCCGATGCCTCCCTGCCCGCGCAGGCGGCGACGTCCGACGCGACGAGCGCGGCGGTCCGCTCTCTCCTGGCCGTGATCGAGCGATACCCGTCCCTGCGTTCGCAGGAGAACGTGATGAGCCTCCAGCGGGAGATCGAGCGGCTCGAGACGCTGATCGCGACCCGGCGCGAGTTCTTCAACGACAGCGTGTACCTGTATGACTCCACCATCCGCCAGGTGCCGGCCGTGCTGTTTGCGAGCCTGATGGGGTGGGTGCCCCGAGACTTCTTCGCAGCCCCCGGTGACGAGCGAAGGACGCCGGACGTCGCCATGCCGGGGCTCGACGGAGGCGCGCGCGAACCGGTGGTGGCCGAGGCCGGAACGGCGGCCGGCGCGGCGGACCCGATCGGAGCGAGCACGCCCCCGGCACGGCCTCCGGCCGGATAGCGCCCGGCAGCTCGCGCCTCGGCAACTCGCGCCGCGGCAATTCTCTGCGGCGACTCGGCAACTCTCTGCGGCGAGTCGCGGCAATTCTCTGCGGCGATTCGCGCCTCCTGGCCCCTTGCAATCGGGGCGCGCGGTGGCAGGCTTGAGGTCGCCGGCCCGGATCCTCGGGGCGGCAGCGAGAGGCGTCGCATGACGGGCAAACCGAACGGGCGCGTCGAGGTCCGACCCAATACCCTGCGCGATCAGATGGCCCCGAACACCTTCAGGGCGGCGCCGGCGCCACGCCGGCCCGACGCGCCGCAGACCGCGGCCGGGAGCGGGGGACGGCGCAGGCGCTCGATGGTGGCGCGGACGCAGACACCGCGTTTGGTGTACGTGGGGCTCGGCCTGCTCGCCATCGTCATCGCCCTGTACCTGATGCAGGGCATGCCCTGACCCCTCAGGTCCAGTCGTTGTCCACGTCGGTCAGGACCTTGCCCCCGAAGTGTTCGACGAGCTCGCGAACCGCAGCCACGTCGCCCTCGTCGAATCGCCCCGCCAGCACCGTGTCCGGCACCACCGGGTAGCTGGCGTGCCCGAGACGCGCGAGCCCGACCTGCCCGGGCGCGAAGACCAGGAGCTTGCGCAGACCATCCATCGCGGCCTCGGCGGCGAGGGTGTCGGAGAAGGAGGCGGCGATGGCGCGCATGGGAGCGGCACCTCGTAAGAGTCAAGCCAGTGTGCGCCCACGTGCGGGTTCCGACGCCCCGTCCCGGCCCGATCCCCTTGCAGTTCCATCGCGAACGGGGTGTACGCTCTTGCGTGCACAAGGCCTCGTTTCCCGCCGCTTTCAAGGGACCTCCGGTCTCCGGCGCCCGACACTGTCTTGGAGCGCCGGCACGCGTCGGCGAGGAGGACGGTTGTCCCCGCAGGTTCGCCTCGTGTGCTACCCGAACTCCGATCAGCTGTTCGCCGCCCGGGCGATGCACCTCACGGTCGACTATCCCGAGGACATCGCCATCGGTGAGCTCGTCGGGGCCGTGCAGTCGAAGCTCCGTGAGAACCATCCGTCGGCCACGATCCTGGTCGGTGTCGGCGACGGCGACGAGATCATCTGGCATGTCTACCGCGATGGGGTCTAGCGCGACGGGTCTGGCCGGATCCTGCGCGCGTCGCGCGACCGCTGACGACGGCCCGCTCCACCGCTCGTGGCGCCCGCGGGGCATCGCAGGCCTCGGCTGACGGCAGGCTCCGCCGCCCGCATACGTCGAATCGCGGATTGCGCGGCGCCGCCCGTCCCGCCGATGATGGCGCCGCCGGGGTCAGGGCCCGGCATGCCGCAGGATCTCCGGCCGAGGGCACCGGCCGGGATCCTTCCGCGAGGGCCGGGATCCGTTCCGCGAGAGCCTGTCCCGTTCCGCGAGAGCCTGTCCCGTTCGCGCCCCGTTCGTGGAGGGCGCGCCAGCCGCCCCCGGGCGCGGTCAGCCGGCGGGAGGGTGCATGGCGGCCTGGCCGCTCGTCCGATCGGCGGAAGCCTCGGTGACCCGTACCTTCGCCTGCCATGGGACGCCCAGCCGTGGCAGCAGCCACCGATCGACACCGTAGTATCCGGCGACCCTCCATCCGAGGATCAGGCCGATGGCCAGCGCGAACATGATCGGGTTCGCGGACGTCGACCCGGCCAGCAGGTACGACATGTTCATGACCACGCCGAAGAACGCGGCGATGCCGACGAGGGCGCCCACGAGCAGCCCGATGCCGACGGCCAGTTCGCCCAGGGAGATCAGCCAGCCGAACCAGCCCTGGGCGTGGTTGTCGATCAGGAACTGCAGGAAGCTGCGATACCAGTCGAAGGTGATCGGGGCCGACCCCTGCGTGGGGATCTTGACGGCGTTCTCCCAGTAGCCGAGGAGGGCGCTGCCGCCGTTCGTCCACCCGGTGCCGGTGAGCTTGTGCCAGCCGGCCACGGCGAACTCGAAGCCGAGGAAGATGCGGATCGGGAGCCACAGCAGGCCGGCGCGCGAGTTGCTGAACAGGTAGCGGGCGAACGCCGGGCCCTCGACCTCCACGGTCTCTGCGCCGGGTGACTTGCGGTCCTCGAACATGAGGACGAGGACGACCACGGTGAGCACCCAGAACAGGATGGTCGCAGCGTGGCGGACCGCGCTTCCCTCGGCCGGGGGATACCAGGGGTTCTCCAGGTAGACGAGAACCGCCGCCGCGATGATCGCGAGCGGGGTCACCAGGTTTCGATAGCGTGCGAGCATGCTCGACCTCCAGGCAGTCCGGGTCGCGGTGGGGAGGGCGCTGGGCTGACCCGATGCCGGGCCCATCGTCGTCGACTTGTCCCGGACGGTCAATCAGACGGTGGCCACGAAGTACCGCGGGGCCCGTGGGTTACGACCCCGTGGGTTACGACCCCGTGGGTTGCGACCCCGTGGGTTGCGACCCGGCGCGTCGCGACCCATCGAGACTCCGCTGCCGCTCCACAGTTCGGACACACGTTCGGGAGACGATCGTGGCGTCGGCGCCGTTCTTCCGTCGCGCCGCATCGCCTACCGGAGGTCGTCAATGACCAGGTCGCCTGTCGCTCTCGTCCTCGCGCTCGTCCTCGTGCTCGTCGCGGGCCTCGCCGTCGTGGTGGGCGCCTACAACGTCGGGGTATCCGCCGGCGTTGCATCCGCAGGGGCCGGTGCCACGGCCGCCCCGCATGCCTGGGGATATGCGTTCGCGGGCGGGTTCGGCTTCCCATGGGTCTTCTTCTGGCCAATCTTCCCGATCCTGTTCATCGTGTTCGTGGCGCTGCTGTTCCGGGCGGTCGTGTGGGGCCGTGGACCAGGAGGCCCGGTGCCCCGGGGCAGCGACGACTGGCAGGACACCCGCATGGAGGGCGGTCCGTCGGCGCGGTTCGAGGAATGGCACCGGCGCGCGCATGCCGGAGAGGGGCCGGACGCGGCGGCCTCGGGTCGAGCCGGCACCGACAAGGCGTGATCCGGGCCGGCGGCGCGTTCCGGGCCGGCGCGATGGGCAGGCGGACCGCCTGGTCGCCGTCGGTCCGTGCGCTGGCCCACGCGCGGCCCCGACTAGGATGGGTGCCATGAAGAGCGTTCTCGTCGTCGACGACGAGCCGAAGATCGTGCAGCTCGCGCGCGACTACCTCGAGCACGCGGGCTTCGGGGTCCTCACGGCCGGGGACGGAAGGGCGGCCCTCGCCGCGGCCAGGACGAAGCGGCCCGACCTCGTCGTCCTCGATCTCGGGCTCCCCGAGATCGACGGGTTGGACGTGGCACGGACACTGCGCCGCGAGTCCAACGTCCCGATCGTCATGCTCACGGCTCGCGACGACGAGATGGACCGAGTGATCGGGCTCGAGCTCGGCGCGGACGATTACGTGACCAAGCCCTTCAGCCCGCGCGAGCTCGTCGCGAGGGTACGGGCCGTGCTCCGGCGGACCGAGCGCGCCGATGAGCCCGCGGACGTCGTCCGCGCCGGCGACGTGGAGCTGGACGTGCCCCGCATGCGTGTCGAGGTCGCCGGACGACCTGTCGACCTGACCGCGACGGAGTTCGAGCTGCTGGCCACCATCGCGCGACAACCGGGCCGGATCTTCACGCGCGCACAGCTGCTCGATGCGCTGCACGGCGTGGCCTTCGAGTCCTACGAGCGCGCCATCGATACGCACGTCAAGAACCTGCGACGGAAGCTGGAGCCGGACCCCCGCCAGCCGCGATACATCCTCACCGTGTACGGCGTCGGGTACCGGTTCGCCGACGACGCGACGTGACCCGCCCGGCCAGGCCCGGCGATACGGAGCCCGACGAGACCAGGCCCGCGGGCGATCCGCCTGGGCGCGGATCGCCTCACCATCGCCATCGGCCACAGGGACGCCCGCCGTGGTGGCCCGCCGGAGAGCCCTGGCCCCCGGCCGACGACGGCGCATGGCCCGGGATGCGACGCGGCTTCCTGTGGCGCACCGGCTGCCTGGCCGCCGCCGTGCTCTCCGTGGGGACCCTCGGCCTCCTCGTCCTGGTCTGGCACGTCGCGAGCGCGCTGGGCCTGTCCGCCGGGGGAGCCGGGGGCGTCGCCCTGCTCACCACGTTCGCCGTCGTCGTCCTGCTCGGGCTCGCGCTCGTCGGCCGGACGGTTCGGCGGTTCGCCGTCCCGTTCGGCGATCTCATCGAGGCCGCGGGACGCGTCGAAGCGGGTGATTACGGCGCCCGCGTCCGGGAACGGCCATGGGGCCCGCTCCCCGTGCGCGCTCTCGTCCGCGCCTTCAACGGGATGGCCGCGCACCTCGAGACGGACGAGCGACAGCGCCGGACCCTGCTTGCGGACATCAGCCACGAGCTCCGGACGCCGCTCTCGGTCGTCCAGGGCGAGATCGAGGCGATGCTCGACGGCGTCCATTCGGCCGACGAGGAGCACCTCGGGGCGGCGCTCGACGAGACGCGCGTCCTCGCGCGCCTGATCGAGGATCTGCGGACCCTCGCGCTGGCCGAGGCGGGCACGCTCGCGCTGCATCGCGAGGCGACCGACCCGAGCGTGCTGGTCGAGGAGGTGGCGCGCGCGTTCCGTCCCACGGCCGAGGCAGCCGGTGTCTCTATCGCGCTCGACGTCGACGACGACCCACCCCTGATCGAGATCGACCCGGTCCGGATCCGCGAGGTGCTCTCCAACGTGCTCGCGAACGGCCTGCGGTACGCGCCTCGCGGGAGCAGGGTCGGCATCGCCATGCACGCGGGGGACGACGGCCGGAGCATGCGTTTCTCGGTGGAGGACGAGGGGCCGGGCATCCCGCCCGAGTTGCGAACCCACGTGTTCGAGCGATTCGCGAAATCCACCGAATCGCGCGGCTCCGGCCTCGGCCTCGCGATTGCCCGTCAGCTGGTCGAGGCGCACGGCGGCATGATCGAGGCCGCGAGTCCTCCCGATGGCGGGACACGCATCTCGTTCGAGCTGCCTCTCGCGGCGCCGGACCCGTGAGCGCACGCGGCGCCGACCTCGCCACGACGGGATCACCGGGGCCGCCCGTTCCCGGCCGCCATCGAGCATCCTCGACGGGCACACAGGTTCTTCACGCCCGTGGGCGAGGCTCGGCTCATGCGGACTGAACGCGGGCCGGCCCGGCGCGCGGCTCATCCCACGATCACGGAGGTCCATGACCCATGACAGGTGCCCCTCTCGTCACGCGCTGGGTGGTCAGGGTGACCGGCGCGATCCAGCTGGTCCTCGGGTTGATCATCTGGACCGGTAATGCCGACGGGCTCATCCTCCTGCACATCCTCGACGGCCTGGTCTTCGTGGTCGCCCTGCTGGTGATGACATGGTTCGCGGCGCGGGCCGGCGTGAGTCGCGGGCTCGTCGCCATCACCGTCGTGTGGGCACTGGTCCTGCCGGTCTACGGGATCGTCCAGGCGCAACTGGTGCCGGGCAGCGGGCATGTGATCATCGACCTCGTGCACCTGCTGCTCGGGCTCGGCGCGATCGGCCAGGGCGAGGCGCTCGCGCGACGCATGGTGCGAGGTACCGGCGAGCGAGATTGATGCGGAACCAACTCGCCACGGGTGGGCACGTCCCGTCACCTGGTCGACCTGCGGTAGCGCATGCGGCCCAGACCGTTTCGGGACGAGTGGGCTACAGACGTGCGCGGCGCCGCTGCCTAGGATCCGGTCCGGGTGCCGCGCCCGGAGGCACCTGCCGCGTGTCCCGGCCGACTGCTCCGGGGGCGCCCATCGATCGTCGCCGACTCGCGGGAGAACCCGTTGCACATCCGCCGGCCGTGGCCGACCGCCCTGCTCGCGCTCCTCATCGCCCTGGCCGTCATGCCGCTCATGCCCGGATCGGCCGCGGCCGCATCCGACTATGCGGCACGCTGCCCGGTCCGGCTCAGGGTGTCGCCAGCGACGTCCGCCTCGAGCGAGGCGACCCTCCCGGCGGGTTCGGTGATCACGGTCGATGGGACGGTCTCGGGCGGAGCCTGGTCCGTTACATGCCCCGGATCGGTCTCGGGCTCGACCTGGTACGTCGTCTCGCAGGTGAACGGCAGGAGCACGTCCGTGCTCTACGGCGCCGGGACCGTCTATGCGGCGACCGGGATGTTCCGGCGGGCCATCTACCTCGAGGGCATCGACGTCAGTCGCTACCAGGGCACCATCTCCTGGGCGCGAGTGGCAGGCGCGGGCAAGCGGTTCGTCGTGATGCGGGCCACCATGGGCGAAACTTACGTGGATCCCGCCTACGCCGCGAACCACGCCGGAGCGGAGGCTGCCGGGCTTCCCGTCGCTGCGTACCATTTCGCGTTGCCTTCGAGCTCCGCAGGAGATGCGGTCCGGCAGGCGGACTCGTTCGTGGACCACGCGTCCCTGGAGGTTGGTGACCTCGTGCCGGCCCTCGACCTGGAGCAGGCAGGCGGGTTGTCGGCCGGCGCCCTCCAGGCGTGGGTAAGCGCCTGGCTCGGCGAGGTCTACGCCAGGGTCGGGGTCCGGGCGATGATCTACACGAGCCCGAGCTTCTGGGGCAGCGCCATGGGCAACACCCCGATGTTCGCGGAGCAGGGCTATTCCGTCCTGTGGGTCGCCCACTGGGACGCCTCGAGCCCGAAGGTTCCGGGCGGCGACTGGGGTGGAGCCGGGTGGACCTTCTGGCAGTACTCCAATTGCGGGTCGGTGGCGGGCATCTCGGGATGCGTCGACCTCGACCGATACGACGGCCTCGACCTCGGTCCGGTGACGATCGGACAGATCGCGGCGCAGGCCGAGCCGCCGGTGCCGCCCCTGGTCGATGCCCCCGTCCTGGCGTCCAGCTCCAGCGTCGTGACGTGGCCGGACGCTGTGACGCTCGCGGTGCGGGTACCCACGGCTGCGGTGAGTCCCACGGTGCCGAAGGATCCCGCGGCACCAGGAGCGCCCACGGTTCCAGCAGCGCCGATGGTTCCCGCACTGCCGACGGCCCCGGCAGACCCGGCGGCCCCAGGGGCGCCGGCGGCTCCCGCGCAACCCACGGCGGGGACGGCCGGGCTGCCGTCGACCGCCCCGATCCCGCCGACGCAGGCCGCGGGTCCAATCACGCTGCAGCAGCTGCCGGCAACGGCATCGGAATGGTCGGACGCCGGGAGCCTGGCGCCAGATGCGAGCGGGCTCGCCGCGTTCACGGCGACGCCGGCAGTGAACACGCAATACCGAGCCGTCATCGCCGGTTCGACGGCACCGGCCACCACGACCGCGCCCGTCCGGGTCGTCGTGCGACAGCGCCTCCTGCTGCGGCCTGCAACCGGCGGCACGGTGCGACGGGGTACCCAAGTGACGTTCACCGCGACCGTCCGACCGATCGCAGGCGGGGCGCCCTCGAAGGTCACGTTCGCGTTCTGGCGGTACGTCAGCGGGCACTGGCGCGAGATCGCGACACGGAACGTCTACACGGACGCGGGCGGCCACGCCCGCTGGACATGGACGTTCGGAGCGGCCGGCCGGTGGTACGTGCGGGCGATGGCCAACCCCACGGCCACCAATGCGAACAGCGCGTGGAGCCCGCCGATCAATTACACCGTCCATTAGCACGCTCGACGATGGTCGGCCGTGCAGGGCGTGATCGGACAGGTGCACGGCCGGCGGAGGCGCGGGCTGGCGGCGGCTCGGCGATGACCGTGTGCGACGCTCCGTCCACCGCTATCGTTGACGCGTCGCGCACGCACTGGAGGCACCGGGCCCGTGGGCATCCTGACGCTGGTCCTGCTGATCGCCCTGGTGGCGATCGCGCTGCCGCTGCTGCTCGTGCTCGGCGTTCTCTCGTTCCTGGTCTCGCTCGTCCGGCCGCGCCCGCGCGCGACCAAGGTCTGCCCACGCTGCGGGCTGTCGGTCTGGCTCGGCGCCCCGGTCTGTCCGCGCTGTGGCTACGCGGGCGGGCCCGCCTGACGTCGAGACCGTCGAGCCCCGGGCGTCTCGAGGGTCCGGGACGGGGCTACGGCTGGCATCCGCCGGCGATCCACGCCCGGAAGAGTGCGACCCGCTCCGGCGGCCAGGTGCCGTCGCACGGCATGTCCCCCGCCTCGGTGACCGCGAGGATCGCCCCCGCGTTGGCCTTCACGTCCGCGTAGTCCCACAGGTCGAACTGGAACGTCATCGCGGAACGATCCCGTTCGCGGAACAGCGACTTGATGTCGGCCGCGAAGCCGGGTGCGGGATTGTCCATGTGCAGGCCCCCCTGTGGTCCGTCGGTGGTGACGGCAGACTACGCCAGCGGGCGCCGGGGGTCACGCGACCGCGGGGCGAGCACGTGGCGGCCGGCCCGGGCCCCCGCGCGTGTCGCCGGCCATGGGTGCCGCCAGACCACCTACGGACCACCCTCGTCCGGCGGCCTTCCCCCCAAATCGGGGCGCTCCAGCGGCGGAGGCCGGGCGCCTTCCCCGCGATCTCAGCCGACAGGTGGCGCCGCGGTCGTGGCCGACCGCCCCACAAACGACCGTCTTGACACCCTGCCCGTCGACCCTACGATGACCCAACCGCGGCCCGCACGCGTCTCACCGGATGCCCCGCGGCAGGAGGGCCTCGTGCCGAAGTACCTGTTCACCGGCACCTTCACGCAGGAGGGCGCCCGGGGCCTGCTTGACGAAGGCGGCAGTGGCCGCCGCACAGCGGTGGAGAAGCTGTTCGCCTCGCTCGGGGGGACGCTCGAGTCGTACCACTTCGCCTTCGGGAGCGACGACTTCTTCATCATCGGCGAGCTTCCCGACAACGGCGCCGCCGCCTCGGCGGCCCTGAGCACGTCGGGCTCGGGCGCCGTGCACACCCGGACGACCGTGCTCCTGACCCCCGAGGAGCTGGACGCCGTGGCGAGGCTGTCGCCGAGCTACCGAGCCCCTGGGCGCTGAACGAGCGACGCTCGCACGCCCCCACGTCCGAACGCGACGGCTGGCGTCCGCCCGCCGTCGGTCGCACGCCCGGTCGGTCCTCCCTCGGAGTGAAGCCGCCGCCATCCGGCCCGCTCAGTCAGCCTCGTCCGAAGGCACGCACGCTCACACCGCTATTGGGTGAAGCCGTTCCCTTGTACGTGGTCCGCGGTGATCGGCGGCGGCGGTGGAGGCGTAGCCTCTCCCCCATGAAGCTCGGTGACGCCGCTTCCGTGATGCAGTCGTTGCTGGAGGCGCCGGCCCCTGCCGTCCTGACGCTGTACCGCGAGGATGGCGAGGCGATCGTCTCGCCGGTGTGGTTCCGGGTTCACGATGGCGATTTCGAGGTGGTCATCGGGGCGAGCGACCACAAGCTCGCGCACCTCCGTCGCGATCCCCGCTGCGTGTTGCTCATCTTCGAGGCCGTCCCGCCATTCCGGGGCGTCCAGGTGCGGGGCCGCGGGTCGCTCTCACCCGACGAGGGCGCCCAGGTCCGACTCGCGATCGCCTCGCGCTATCTGGGCCGGCAGCACGGTCGTGCCTACGCCGACCCGTCGCTCCGTCCGCCGGGCGTCGTCCTGCGACTGCCGATTGGCGCGGCGCGCGCGTGGGACCTCAGCGACAAGCTGCCGTAGCCCGCTCCGCCCTGGGCGACGTCTGGCCCGTCCGTTGTACTGACATGGCGAGTCGCGCGCCAGGCGCGGCGCCACCCGAGAACGCTATCGGCAGAACAGCGTGGACGGGCCCCGGGATGGCCTCGCTTTACCGCCGACCCAGCGACGAGGACGGCATGTGGCGGATCTCCGAGAGTGCGCTCAGCACGATGATCGCGAGCACGCCCGCCACCAGGATCAGCACCGGCGACATGGCCCATTCCTTCCGCTGTGAGGGGGGTCGGTTTCGCCAGTCGCTCCGCGGCCGCCGTGTGGCCCGCGTCTCATCGCTTCCGCGATTAGCTCAGATGTTCTACCGCGACACGATCACGTGCGAGGGCCATCAGGCGGCTCATTCGTGTTCGAAAATTGGCTGGCGAGGAAGGATTCGAACCTTCGATCTCCTGATCCAGAGTCAGGCGCCTTACCGCTTGGCCACTCGCCAGTGGGCCTGCGGATGATACCGCCGTGACCCGACGCAACGCCTCACGCGTCCGGCTGTGACGCGGTTCGCGCCGCCAGTTCCTCCTCCGGGGGCAGGCGCCGGAAGAAGGCCCAGTACATCCCCGCGTTGACGAACTGCAGCGCACCGGCGATCAGGAACGGCAGGGTGAGGCTCACCTCATCGAACAGGTACCCCGCGGCGATCGGAGCGACCGACATCGTGGCCTGGCTCGGCAGGTTCGACAGGGCTCCCACGGCGGCCCGCTCGCCCGGATCGGCCATCGCCAGCACGTAGGACTGGCGCAGCGGCATCCCGATCCGCTGCACGATCATCCGGACCAGGTAGACGGCCCCCGCCAGGACGAACGACGGGGCCAGGACCATCGGCACGAGCAGGACGGCCTGCACGACGCGCACGATCACGACAGTCCTGACGAGCCCCCAGCGTCGAGCGAACCTGGCGGCCGACAGCGTCGAGACGGCGGTCGCGGCGTTGATCACGGCGAACAACACACCGATCTGCCCCGGTCCGACGCCGTACCTCCGAAAGAACCAGTACGTCACGAACGGACCGAACATCCCGATCGCGAGCCCGTTCACGCTGTTCGTCGCCCAGAGGCGGAGCAGGAGCGGCATCGAACGCCTCGGGAGCCTCGGACGTCGGCTCGCACCCGCCGCGAGAGGGGGTCGAGCGGGTTCGACGAGGGCCAGTGCGACGATGCCGGCCGCCGCGGCCGCGAGCGCTGTGACGAGGAACGGGAGGCGGAACGCCGCCGTCGCAGCCGCACCGCCGGTGGTGACGTGCCCGGCGAGCAGCGCGAGCAGTCCGCCCGCGAAGGCCCCGATGCTCGACGAGAAGGCCAGCCGCCCGAAGGCGATGTTGCGCCGTGCCGGTGTCGTCGTCTCGGTGACCAGCGCCTGCTCCGCCGGCTGGTAGGGGCCGACCATGCCGGCACTGGCGCCGGCGCCACGCCCGAAGCTGCCGATCGACGCCGCAACGACCAGGACGATGGGATCCCGGGACACGGCGAAGACCACGCCGGCCAGGGCTGCGAGGAGCGGGACGACGATCAGGAACGGCTTCCGGCCGACCCGGTCGGACGTCAGACCGATGGCGGTCGACAGGACGGCGGTGGCGACGCCCACCACCAGTGCCAGCTCGCCCAGCTCGAACGCGCTGAACCCGATCAGGGCGAGATAAACGGGCATGAGGACGCCGGCAAGCGCCCGCGACGTGCTCATGAGAAGCCGTGCGGCGACGATGACGGTCAGGTTGCGGTTCGCGCGAATGCCGCTCCAGGTCGCCGGCCCGAGCGATCGACCGCCGCGGTGCTCCGTCCCGGGCCGGGCCTCCGCGACGGGCGAACTCGTGGCCGGGGGGGCGTCCCTCGCAGCCGAATCCGCGGCTGAGGCGTCCGTCGGAGACCGGCCGGCCCTCACGTGCCCGCCGGCGGATCGATCTCGACCAGGACGGACCCGGTCACGTTCACCAGCGTGGTCGTCCGGTACCGGCAGTTCCAGGAGCTGGCGGCCGCGAGCGCGGCGTGGCCGTGGAGCCACAGAGGGGGGCGGAGGCGATCGAGCAGGAGGCGGTAGGCCGCGAATCCGCGGTGATAGGGATCGGCGGGGTTGTCGTTCGCGCCCAGCGGCGGCGCGTGGCTGATCACGATGGCCGGTGCGTCCGGCGGGCGGACGAGCCACGGCCCCGCGAGCCTCAGCACCTGTGCCCACCCGGACCGGTCGTCACGCCGGGCCGGTCGCCTTCCCGTCCCGGGCCACGGCAGGGCGAGCAACGGGACGGGGGGAACGAGCGCACGTCGGGTCCCGACGACGGCTCGGGCACGGCCGGAGGACTCGGCCACGGACCGCCGCGATCGTGATTGCCGCGCACGAAGACGATCGGCGCGCTGAAGGCCTGCCCCAGGAAGTCGATCCTGTCCGGCGCAAGGTCTCCGCACCCGACGATGAGGTCCAGACGGCCCAGCGCGTCACGGTTGCGTGCGTCGTCCAGGAACGGGTCGGGCTCGTCCGACGCGGCAAGGATCCGGAATGGCCCCGGTCTGCCGGCAAACGGCCGTGTGTCGGGCCACGTGATGCTCAGCCGGCGGGTCACGCTCCGCGCGCCTCGTCGCCGGGAGCCGCGGGGTCGGGTACAGCCGGCGGTTCGTCCGCGTCGGGTGCAGCCGGCGGTTCGTCTGCGTCGGGCGCATCCGGCGGTTCGTCCGCGTCGCGAGTAGCAGCAGCCGGCTCGCCGGGGTCGGGTGCAATCGGTGGTTCCTCGAGGTCGGGCGGGTTCGCGTCTTCCGGGCGGTGACCGGCGGCACGGTGGAGGGTCGCCCCCCGAGCCAGCCTGCCGGCGCCTGCGGCCCTCAGCGCCCCTCCTTCCACGAGCATGGCCGCCAGCGGTCCCGAGTCGGCATCCTCGTGCGGCGCGCCGGGAAGGCGGACCGCGGACACCGCGGCGTCGATGGCCACCTGGTGCGCCCGCCTGGCCGCCGCCACGCGGTTGTGGCCGTCGAGCACCCAGTACCCGCCCGCGGCGTGAAGCACGTCGATCGGCGGGAGCACCTGCATCCGTTCCGTGGCGCCACGGATGCGATACCAGCGCGCACGCCAGTTCGGCGTCCGGAGCCCCGGAAGCGGCAGGAAGTCCTCGCCGCGCTGGCCCGGCCCCTCGACGGCCGTGCCGATGATCTCGGCGACGGGGATCTCGCGCAGGCCGATCTCGCGCACGGGGGCCCTGCGCGCCTCCGGATGCAACTCGAACAGGTTGGGGAGGGGCTGCGCCGCAGCGGCGAGGATGGCATGTCGCCGGAGCCTGCGACGCGTGCGCCATCGTCGAGCCGCAGCCCGAACCGGCGGCGTGACACGGGCGACCACGGGGTCCCGGAGATCCGCCAGGTGCCCGCCAGCGGTCGCGAGGGTGTCGACCACGTCGCCGGCACCCGACACCGCCACCTCGCCGGCGCTCGATACCGCGTCGCGTGCGGCCCGCAGGGCTCGCCCGCCAGGGGCGGTGTGCGCTTCCGCAGGGCCGGTCGGCTGCGCATCGCGGCCCCGGCCGTCCTCCCGACCGCCGGGGCGTCCATCTCCGCCCCGATCGTCGTCCGTCATGGCGCCGCGCGGCGGCTCGTCCAGAGGGTTCGTCATCGTCGATTCACTCCGACATCCATCCTGTCACGGTTGCCCCCGATATGCCCGTGACCGCGAACGACGGAGTCCGACGACCGCATTCGTGCGGCGGATGGGACCCGCCTGTGCGCGCGTGCAACGTCGTTGGCATGTACCATGCGCAGGCCGCGAGCCTGTCGCCACACATCGGCTGGCACGCTCCGGCGAAGGTTCGACCGGGATCGAAAGGGGAGTAGCGTCGCGTCTGCGACGCTCCGGGCACGTCATCCCTTTCGGTCGGCTTGCGGAGCACCTCACATCCACGCCTCGCTCCCGCGGCACCCGGTCCGGCACGTGACCCGCCCACAAGGCGCGCGGCACGCTGCCCGCTAGGGAGAAACGCCACGCGACCACAGCGGATCCGTCCGTCGCTGGAGCATGCCTTCGACGCCTCTCGAGAGGCCGGCAACGACACCACGACGGCGCCTTCCCGCCTGGGCACCGCGTCATGGCAGATCGGGGAAGCGCCTGCGCGCCTCGACAACGCCTCGCATCGCCTCGGCAACACGTCCATCCATCTCGGCGCCGCGTCCGTCCGGCTCGGCGTCACCTCCGCCCGGCTCGGGGTCCGCTCGGCACGTCGCGCGTTCGCCGGTGTGCGGCTTGCGGCGTCTCCCCGGCAACTTGCCGCGGTCGGGGCGCTGAGCATGACCCTGATGTCGCCGCCCGCGGTACCCCACGACGCGCAACCACTCCGCCATCCCGTGCTGCCCCCGCCGTCGGGTCACGTCGACGGCATCTTCCTGAACAGGCTGATGTTCCCGGGAAGGCCGGCGAGCGGGATCCTGGATTCGCTCATGCTGCCCGGCGGGGTGGCGCGGTTCGGAGCTTCCGTGCCGCTGCCCTCCGTCCCGACGCGTGCGACGATCCCGGCGGCTTCGCCGACGGCGACGCCCGCACCGACGTCGCCCGCCACCCCGAGGCCGACACCGACGCCCACACCGCGGCCCCGCCCGAGCCCGAGGCGCGCTCCAGTCCGAGCGGCGGCGCCTGTTCCCCCGGCAACCGCGCGGCCCGCACCCGTCGCGACGCCGCGTCCCGCGCCCATCGTGCGCACCGCGCGGGAGGTCACGGGATCGATCAAGAGCGTGGCGGGCATGCCGGAGGCGGATTACGGCCAGGCCTCCACGTACGGGCCTGCGTACGGCGGCCTCATCGCCGTCCCGCACCGCGGTCACTGGCTCGTCAAGATCATCTGGCACGGCCGCTACCTGGTCCGCCGCACGAACGACTACGGTCCGGATCAGCGGCTGTATCCCAACCGCGTGATCGACCTGGACGTGGCGACATTCCAGGCGCTCTCCGGCGAAAGCTGGACGCGCGGGATCCTCTCGGGGGTGACCGTCGTGTACCTGCAGTTCCTCGGGTACTGACCAACCGGGCCCCGGGATTGCCGGGTCAGCGCTCCCTGGGGCCCATCGACGCGGTCGAGTAGCCCGCCAGCATCGTTCCCCGTCCGTTCGTGCGGGCACGCGAGTGCGCGGACCCGCGGGCCTGTCTCGACGCGCTCGCGTCCGTTGCGGTCGATGCCAGGCGGGCTCCTGCCGTCCAGGACCGTGACGAGACGGCCTCGGGGCTCGCCGCCGCGCCGGGGGCCGAGCCGCCTCCCTTCTTCGGGGGGTGCACGACCGGGGCATGCGTCCGGTCCAGTCCGGGCGGGTTGCCCGCATTTCCGGGCCGCGGCGACGGCGTCGCGACTGGCCCGGACGCGGCCCCCGGCTGCGAGTTCCCCGGACCGGCCGCGGCCGCCGCAGCCTTCCCGACCTGGCCGAGCGCTGCTCGCAGCGCGGGCTGCGCCGCCGCCGGCGCCCGATCGATGAGCGACGACAGCAGGGCCTCATGTCGGTCGAGCGCGTGCGCAAGCCCGGGCGGCACGCTCGTGGGCGCGACGTCGGGCGCCGTGAGGCCCGCCCCCGTGGCGGTCACGGTCTGGGAGAGGATCGACTCGTAGGCATGGACGGCCGCCTCGACCGCCGGCGCATTGTCGGCGCGTGCCGCGCTCTGGGCCTCGCCGAGCCGCGCGCCCAGCCGTTCGATCTCGGCCTCGAACCAGGCGGCGGTGCCGGCGGGAGGAAGGGTCAGCGCCTCGACGTCGAGCCGCGTGGTGTACAGGGGCCCTCCGGCGGCGCTCGCGGCGAGCGCAGCGCCGGTTCCGCCGGCAAGCACAGCGGCGGCGGCGAACCCGGCCGCGATCCTCAGCCGGAGCGGCTGCCCGAGGAAGCCGCCCAGACGTCCTCGGGGTCGGCGGGCCAGGGAGGCGCTGCCGGCTGCGGCCGCCGGCTCGACGGCACCGGGATCGCCGGCGCCTGCCAGGCGCGCCACCTGTGCGCTCTCGAACGCCGCCAGCACGGCGTCGCGGATGCGCGACATCGCGTCCGGGTCGGGGGTCAGTCGCTCGCCGTGGCGGCGGAGGGTCAGCTCGACGTCGGCGGCGGCAGTCGCGGCACGTGTCGCACCCGGATCGGCGGCAACGGTTGGCTGGGCAACGGCGTTCGGGCGGCGCGCGATGTCCTGGCGCCCCGTGCCGTTCGGACGATCCTCGATGTTCGGGCCACCAGTCGCCGACGCCGTCTCCGGGCGGTGCCGGAGGAGCCAGTTCGCCAGGGACGAGCGAGCGTCGCGCATCACGGGACGACCTTCCCGAGGGCGAGCGTCTCGATGTCCGGTGAATCACGGAGGTGCCGCCGGAGTGCGCCGAGGGCCCGGAACTGCAGAGCTCGAACGGCGACCTCGCCCCGACCGAGCACTTTGGCCGTTTCCGATGTGCTGAGACCGGCGAAGAACCGGCAGGCGATGACCTGTTGCTGGTCCGATGTGAGCGTCCGGATCGCGGCGTCGAGGGCGGCTGCGTCGGCCGAGCTGGCGGCAACGTCGGCGGGATCGGGCTCGTCGGCCGGGCGATCCGCGACGGCCTCGAGAGGCGCGTGATCGCGCCCGGTCCGCGCGAAGTCGATCGTCGCGTTGTGGGCAAGCCGGAAGAGCCACGCGGAGAACGGCACGCCGCGCTGCTCGTACCGCGGCAGCGCTTCGATCAGCTTCACGAACACGCGCTGCACCAGGTCTTCCGCGTCGCTCGGCTCGCGCACCCGGAAGGCGGCGTAGCGGTACAGGCGCGGCGCGAACTCGTCGTACAGGGCCGCAAATGCGTCCGCATCGCCGTCCGCGGCGCGCGCCACGAGTTCGTCGATCGTGCATCCATCGGCTGTAGAAACGAGCGGCTGGGACGGACGTGACGGCCTGACCATTCCACGTCCGGGCGACTCGGGGCGCGAGTCCTCCAGGATCATCGTGCCACTCTGCCGCATCCGGCCACGTCCGTCCACCCGGCCCGTCGTACTACGCGCCGTCCCGAGACGACCCCAGATTCCTCGGGCCACTGCCACGGCCACGCGGTATCGAGGAGGGCAATGCCGCTCCGCTCACCACGGGCGGGCTCTCCGGGCCGCGTGCTCAGGTGGGCAGCGAAACCGCGATCTTCGCCGCCGTGCGCGCGTTGTTCCGGATCAGCGACAGGTTCGCGCGCACCGAGGCGCCCTCGGTCAGCTCGGCGATCCTGGCCAGCAGCCACGGGGTCAGCTCCGCGCCCCGAATGCCGGCCGCCGCCGCCTCGGCGGTCGCGCGCTCGATCACGCCCTCGATCCGCTCGCGCGGCACCTCGTCGGCCTCGGGTACCGGGGCGCACACGAGCATGCCGGTCCCGAGCCCCAGCCGGAGGTGCGTGCGGGCGATGCGGGCCGCCTCACCCGGCGACCCGACCACGATCGGCGCACGCACTCCGCTGCGACGCGCCCAGAATCCGGGCACCTCGTCGGACCCGATCGTCAGCAACGGCACGCCGCGCGTCTCCAGCGCCTCCACCGTCAGCGGCACGTCCAGGATCAGCTTCGGACCGGCACTGACCACGACCACGGGCGTCCGGGCAAGCTCGTCGAGGTCGGCGGAGATGTCCAGGGTTCCCGATCCGCCGCCGGAGGCGACGAGCGCTCCGCGGTGCACCCCGCCGATCCCGCCCGTGGCGAACACCGCGATCCCTGCCGCGTGTGCGGCGATCATCGTGGCCGAGACCGTGGTGGCGCCCCACCCGTCCCGCGCAAGCGCGGCGGCCAGCGTGGGACGTGCGACCTTGGACACGCCGTGGGCGGTCGCGAGGGTCTCGAGCTCGGAGGGCTCCAGGCCCACCAGCAACCTCCCGTCGTGGATCGCCACCGTCGCGGGGACGGCGCCCTCCGCGCGGATGGCATCCTCGCTGTCGCGGGCGATGGCCAGGTTCTCGGGGTACGGGAAACCGTGGCTGATCAGCGTGGACTCGAGCGCGACGATCGGCCGGCCCTCGCGCAGCGCGCCGGCGACCTCGTCCGACACCCGGAGGAAGGCACGCACGCCGTCCACGGCCGACGCGCCGCCCGGGCTCGATCCGTCCGTCCTCGCGCCGTCCGTGCTCGACCCGTGGTTCCTCACCGCCGCCATCGTTCCTCCGCTGCGCACGCCACCCTGCCTTGCACGACGTCCGGGGCGGCCCATCCGGTGCGTGACGTTACACCGCGGCAACTCCGCCCGTGGGGCGGTGGGTAAGAGGCCATGTGGCAGTTACCGTTCGTCGCGGCCGATCACACACTGCGCGCGTGAGGCCGGCGTGGACAGCCCGGTCCCGGGGGGCTGCGCCAACGCGTCCGCTGCACGGAGATCGCCGCGATGGCCGTCAGGTCAGCTCTCGAGCCCCGGGACCAGGTGTCCACGGATGACGTGACCGCCCCTCCCTCCCCGCGAGCCGGACAGGCCGGGTCGAACGAGACCCCCACCGGTACCGCAGGAACCGCCGTGCTCGCCTGTTCCGGGCTGCGGAAGCGCTTCGGTGATCGGACGGCGGTGGACGGCGTGGGGTTCACCATCGCGCCGGGTGAGACGTACGGGCTCCTCGGACCGAACGGCGCGGGCAAGACGACCACGATCTCGATGGTGTGCGGGCTCCTGGTCCGGGACGGCGGGGAGGTGTTCGTGGAGGGCCGGCCGCTCGACCCGGGCGCCACGGACGTGAAGGGCCTCATCGGGTACGTCCCCCAGGACCTGGCGATCTACCCCGACCTCAGCGCGAGGGAGAACCTGGCGTTCTTCGGCCGGCTGTACGGGATGAGCGGCCGGACGCTGCGCAACCGCGTGGACGAGCTGCTCGCCGTGGTCGAGCTGACCGACCGTGCCGGCGAACGCACGGAGCACTACTCGGGCGGCATGAAGCGCCGGCTCAACATCGCGATCGGGCTGCTCCACCGGCCGCGGCTGCTCGTCCTCGACGAGCCGACGGTCGGCGTGGACCCGCAGAGCCGCAACGCGATCCTGTCCAGCGTGGAGTCCCTGAGCGCCGAGGGCATGGGGATCCTCTACACGACCCATTACATGGAAGAGGCCGAACGGCTGTGCGACCGCGTCGGCATCATCGACGAGGGCCGCATCCGCGCCGAGGGGACGCGCCGCGAGCTCGTCGCCCTGGTCGGGGGCCGCGACCGGGTCTCTCTCGCGGCCTCCGGCGACATCCGCGCCGCGGCCGTGGCTGCGCGCGCAATCCGCGGCGTGGAAGACGCCACGCCCCGCGAAGGCGGCCTGGACCTGCTCGTCGTTGAGGCGAGGAGCCTGCTCCCGCGCCTGCTCGAGGCCGTCGGGGACGCGGGGGCATCGGTCCGATCCGTCGAGGTCGTCGAGCCGGACCTCGAGGCCGTGTTCCTCCACCTCACCGGCAAGGCGCTGCGGGACTGAGGCCATGGCCGCCGCCTTCGTCATCGCCGCGCGGATCCTTCGACAGCGGCTTCGGGATCGGTCCGCGCTGATCTTCGCCGTGCTGACGCCGCTCGGGCTTGCCGTCGCGTTCTCCGCGCTCATTGCGCCGGCCCAGACCTCGTATCACACGTCGTACGCCGTGTACGACGGCGATCAGGGTGCGTTCTCGCGGGTGCTGCTCGACGACGTGTTCGGCCACCTGGTGACGGGCGGGGTCGCCGACATGGTGCCGGTGTCGAGCGAGGCCGCTGCCCGGGCCGAGGTCAGTGCGGCTCGTGTCGGGGCCGGGATCGTGGTTCCCTCGGGCTTCAGCCAGGCGATCGCCGCCGGCACCCCGACCAGCGTGACGATCCTGGGGCGGGATGCTCCGAGCGCCCTGCAGATCGCGCGCTCCACCGTCCAGCGGTTCGCCTCCTCGGTGGGGGCGACCCAGCTCACGATCGCGACGACCGTCGCCACCGCACCGGGAGCGGGCCCCGGCGCAGGCGGGACGGCCGGGCAGGCAGGACCCGGAGCGACGCTCGATCCGGCCACCCTCGACCGGATCACGGCATCCGTGGTCGCGCCGGGCCCGATCTCCATCGTCGACGAGTCGGCCGACAGGCGGCAGGCCAACACGCAGTCCTTCTACGCGGCCTCCATGGCGATCATGTTCCTGTTCTTCGCCACCCAGTACGGGGCGCTCTCGCTGCTCGCCGAGCGGCGGGCCGGGACCCTGGCCCGCCTCCTCGCGGCTCCCATCCGGCCCGCGTCCGTGATCCTCGGCGGCGCGCTCGCGGGAATTGGCCTGGGGCTGGTCACGATGACGGTGATGGTCGTCGCCACGACCGCGCTCATCGGGGCGAACTGGGGCCCACCGGCACTCGTGGCCCTGCTGGTGGTGGCAGCCGTGCTCGCGGCGGTCGGCGTGTCCACGCTCGTCTCGACGTTCGCGAAGACCGAGGAGCAGGCCGGGGGCTGGAACGTCATCGTCGCCATGACGCTGGCGGTCCTCGGCGGCACGTTCATCCCGCTGGCCCAGGGGCCGGAGCTCCTCGCGCGCCTGTCGCTGATCACGCCGCACGCGTGGTTCCTCCGGGCCGTCGACGACCTGTCCGTGCCGGGCGTCGGGCCGGCCGACATCGCTCCGTCGGTCGCCGTGCTGGTGACGATGGGCCTGCTCACGGGCGGGCTGGGCCTGCTGCGGTCGCGCGCGACGCTGGTGTCGCGATGAAGGTGCTCGCGATCGCCCAGGCGAACCTGGTGCGGACCCTTCGGGACCGGCGCGGGCTCTTCTTCCTGCTGGTCCTGCCGATCGTGCTGATCATCGTGCTGGGCCTGATCTACGGCGGTTCCGGAACCGGGCGGGTGGGGGTTGTCGACGCCGACGGCACCGCCCTCAGCCGGGAACTGGTCGCCGGCATCGGCACGGCCAGGGCCCCCGTGCTCGTGCGGACCTACGCCACCCAGGCCGACCTCCGCGACGCCGTCGAGCGTGGCTACGTCGAGCTGGGGATCGCGATTCCCTCCGGATACGAGGCCACGCTGCGGAACGGCGGCACGGCGCGGATCCAGTACGTGGCTCAGGCCATGACGCTCCCGGCCGCGGTCGCGCCAGCCGTCGACGAGGCCATCGCCGCCCAGGACGCCCTCGTACGGGCCGCGCGCTTCGCCGCAGAGACCAATCACGTGTCGTTCGACCAGGCGCTCTCGGTGGCCCGGGCGGCCCGGGACTCCGTCTCCGGCGTGTCGGCGACGGTCGAATCGGTCGGCGACACGAGCCCGCAGCCGAGCGGCTTCACTCTTGGAGCACAGAGCCAGCTGCTGCTCTTCATGTTCCTGACGTCGCTCACGGCGGCAACGCAGTTGATCGTCACGCGCGAGCTCGGGGTCTCGCGCCGCATGTTCGGGACGCCCACGGCGGCACGCACGATCATCCTCGGCGAGGCCCTGGGAAGGTTCCTCGTCGCGTTCCTCCAGGGCCTGTTCATCGTCGGCGCGTCGTGGCTGCTCTTCGGCGTCGACTGGGTCGATCCATTCGCCACCGGCGCCCTGGTCCTCGCGTTTGCCCTCGTCGCGACCGGCGCGGCGATGCTGATCGGCTCGATCGCGTCGAACACGCACCAGGCGGGATCGATCGGCCCGGCACTCGGCATGCTGCTGGGCCTGCTCGGAGGAACGATGGTGCCGCCGGAGATCTTCCCGCCGGTGATGCAGACGCTCTCCCACCTCACGCCGCACGCGTGGGCGCTCGACGGCTTTCGGCAGCTGAGCCTCCGGGGCGGAGGCCTCGTGGCGGTGCTCCCGGACGTCGCCGTCCTGCTGGGGATCGCGGCCGTCCTGCTGGCCGTCGCCGCGACACGCTTCCGACGTGTGCTGGTGGGCGCGTCGATCTGACGTCGCGGCGGTTCGAGGGCGCGGCCCCGGACGTCGATCCTCAGTAGACCCGGGTGAGTCGATCCCTAGTAGACCCAGGGGATGAGCTTGCGCGTGCGGGAACGGTAGGCCGCGTATCCCGCGAAACGCTCCTCGAGCCACGCCTCCTCGCGGCGCGACTTGAGGTCGAAGAACGCCGCCAGGAGCAGCGATGCCGCGAGCGAGACGGGCGCGGCGGTGGCCAGCCCCCAGCCCAGCCCGCCGAGGACGAGACCGCCATAGATCGGGTGTCGCACCAGTCCGTAGCTACCCTGCTCGATGAGCCGTGCATCGTCGCGTGGGCGGGGAAAGACCGTCAGGCTCTCCCGGAGGTCGAACAGGCCCCGCAGCGCGAGCCACCCGCCGGCGGCCATGAGCACGACGCCTCCGGCCACGGTGGGAAGACGGTACGGAGCACTCCACGCGGCGCCGACCAGGCCGCCGCCGAAGATCGCTCCGAAGATGACGAACTGCAGCGCCACCCATCCTTCCCCGCGCGGTCCGAGGTCGGGGAGTGCCTGTCGCATGCGCGGACGGTACCGCATCCGCCGCGGGACCAGCCCCGGGGCGCCGGTCCGCCGCTCGGCTTTGTCCGCCGCTCCTGCCGGCGCCGAGGCGGGCTCGAGCGGCCGGGACACGACCGCCCCGGCCGGTGTCGTCGCGCTCGGCCGGGCTACACTCGGCCCGTGAACCGCCCGGATCCGGCGCGGAGCCTCCAGGAGGCGCTCGCGCCCCGCAGCGTCTGTTACGGGTGCGGTCCTGCGAACCCGGATGGCCTGCACCTGCGCAGCTTCGAGCGCGACGGCGAGGTGATCGCCGAATGGCGTCCCGAGCCCGGGTACGAAGCGTTCCCGGGCGCCCTGAACGGCGGCGTCATCGGCACGCTGCTGGACTGCCACAGCAACTGGGCGGCCGCGGTCGCGCTGATGCGTGCTTCCGGCGAGAGCGCCGTACCCGCGACCGTCACGGCGAACTACGAGGTCACCCTGACCCGGCCTACCCCGACCGACGGGGTCATCACGCTCCGCGCCCGCGTGGTCGACCTCGGGCGCGATCGTGCGACCGTCGAATCGACGCTCGAGGCGGGCGGACGCACCTGCGCCACCTTCCGGGGCACGTTCGTGGCGGTCGGCCCCGGCCACCCGGCGTACCACCGCTGGGAGTAGTGGTCTCGCCACACCACCTTCTCATCCGACGGGCCCTCGACGCAGTGGCGACCCAGGCGCGCCGCGCGGCGGTGTGCCGTTCGCGGGTGCCGGCGATCGGGGCCGCGGGTGGAATCGCGCCTGTGGAAGGCTTGGCGTCGCCTTCGGCTACACTCCGAACCCGGTGAGCATCTCCGCCGATATCGGCATCTTCGTCGTCAGCCTGGCTGCGGGCGTGATCGGCGCACTGGGAGGTGTCGGCGGCGGGATCCTCATCATTCCCGCCCTGACCGTCCTGTTCGGCGTCGACATCCGCCATGCGGTCGGCGCGAGCGTCGTCTCCGTCATCGCGACGAGTTCCGGCGCGGCCGCAGCCTACGTCCGG
The DNA here is from genome assembly GCA_963757865.1 of uncultured Chloroflexia bacterium. Lineage (GTDB taxonomy): Bacteria > Chloroflexota > Limnocylindria > Limnocylindrales > CSP1-4 > JAJYNJ01. The sequence goes on along the minus strand of CAVWSU010000019.1, from coordinate 501,284 downwards.
GACCGGCTCACGAACATGCGGGTCGGCATGTTCCTCGAGCTGGCCACCACCTCGGGTGCCGTGCTCGGCGCGCTCCTCGCGGCGATCGTGTCGACCACGTTCCTGTACCTCCTCCTCGGAGTCGTCCTGCTGCTCTCGGCCGGTCAGCAGCTCTGGCGACTGCGCGAGGAGCTTCCGCCCCATATCGAGCCGACCGGCCTTGCCGCTCGTCTCGGCCTCGCCTCGACCTACCCCGACAACCGGCTCGGGAGGGACGTCGAGTACGAGGCCAGGCGGATCCCCCTCGGGTTCCTGCTCATGGGTTTCGCGGGCCTCGTGTCCGGACTGCTTGGGATCGGATCGGGCGCGTTGAAGGTGCTGGCGATGGACGGCGCGATGCGGCTGCCGATGAAGGTCTCGTCGACGACGAGCAACTTCATGATCGGCGTGACGGCGGCCGCGTCGGCCGGCATCTACATCGGCCGCGGAGACGTCGACGTGAGCATCGCGGCACCGGTTGCCCTGGGCGTCCTGGCCGGTGCGCTGCTCGGCGCCCGGCTGCTCGTCCGGATGTCGAACACCGGCGTTCGGCGGGTCTTCCTGCCGGTGCTCGTCGTGATCGCGCTCGAGATGCTCGCGCGCGGCTTCGGCGTGGGGATCTGAGATGACCGACGAGGGCCGGGGACTGGAGCACGAGCTGGGCGGCGGCCACGGCCGGTCGCACCTGTCGCCGGAAGCGTTCCGGACGATCGTCAGCTATGTGCTGGCCATCGGCGTCACCGTGAGCGCTGCCGTCATCGCGCTCGGATTCCTCCTGGCCATCGTGTTCGGCTGGCAGACGTCGCTGACCGGCGGGACGGCGGGACCCGCCGACCTGGCGGACTTCTCCGCGATGCCGGCGGGCCTGGCCGCGCTCCGGCCGTCCGCCATCACCCAGCTCGGCCTGTCGCTGCTGCTGGCGACGCCGGTGGTGCGGGTTGCGGCGTCCGTGATCGGGTTCGCCCTGGAGGAGGATCGCCTGTACGTGGTGATCACCCTGATGGTGCTGGCGATCCTCCTGGGCAGCATCTTCCTGATCCGGTAGCTCGCGGGACGCTCCGCGCCAGGCCCTTCCGAGCGGGTCGCCCACGCGCGCCGTCGCGTCCGCGGGGCGACGGCTGCGCGGTGACGCCTACTTCTCGATCGGCATCCCGACCATCGAGCCCCACTCGGTCCACGAACCGTCGTAGTTGCGGACCCGCGGGAAGCCGAGCAGCTCGTGGAGCACGAACCAGGTGTGGCTGGAGCGCTCCCCGATGCGGCAATAGGCGATGACGTCCCTGTCCTCGGTCACTCCGCGCCCGGCGTAGAGAGCGCGCAGCTCATCGGTGCTCTTGAACCGGCCGTCGTCGGCGACCGCCTGCGACCACGGGATCGAGGCCGCCCCGGGGATGTGCCCGCCCCGCTGGGCGGTCTCCGTCATGCCGGGAGGCGCGATCACCTCGCCCTTGTACTCGGCGGGTGACCGGACGTCGACGAGAGCCAGCTCCGCGGCACCGAGCCGAGGCTGGATGTCGTCCCGGTAGGCTCGCAGGTCGAACGACGGCTCCGGCAGCTCGATGCCCGTCGGCTGGTCATGCGGGACGTCCGTGGTGATCGGAAAGCCGTTGTCCAGCCAGTACCGGCGCCCCCCGTCGAGCAGGCTGACCTTCCGCCAGCCGAACAGCTTGAGCTGCCAGTACGCCCACGCGGCGAACCAGTCGTTGTTGTCGCCGTACAGCACGATGTGCGTGTCCGGGCCGATCCCGGAAGCGCTCAGCAGCTTCGACATCTCCTCGCGGGACGCCAGATCGCGCCTGACGTTGTCGCTGAGCTGCGTCGTCCAGTCCCAGGCGACCGCGCCCGGAAGGTGCGACTGCTCGTAGGACGTCGTGTCGACGTCGACCTCGACGAACCGGACGCCGGCGTCGTCGAGGTGTTCCCTGGCCCAATCCGGCGTGACGAGCGCCTGGGTGGCCGATGCGGTGGGGACGCTCACCGTGATCCTCCCTGTGCCGGGCCTCGACCCGGTGTCTCGCGGGCTTCGAGGCTTCCTGCCGGAACCTCCGTGCCCGGGTCCTGGAAACACGAAAGCCGCAGCCCTCGTGGACTGCGGCCCCTGCGCCTGCCGTGCGGCGCGTCGTGCGCGCCGCCTCAGGCCCCGTCCGGTGGACGGCAGGCCGCGGAACGACAGCGACACATGCAGGAACGGCTCATCAGGAGTCGAACCTTGCCACAGCAGGCCCGCACGCGCAACCGGGGTCCGCGCTTCGACAGGCGCCGGCCGGCCCGTCGCGCCACCGCCCGCCCCGGGACGCTGCGTGTTCAGTGCCCTCCGATCCCCTCCGGCAGCATCTCGCCGGCCTCGACCCGGCCCGGGAGGCGATTCTCGGCAGGCGGAAGCGGACACGAGAAGTACGGCGAGTAGACGCACAGCGGGTGGTAGGCGAGGTTGAAGTCGAGGACGACGGTTCCGTCGTCCTCGGTCTCGAGGTCCAGGTAGCGGCCGGCACCATAGGTCTCGTGCCCGCTGGTGCCGTCGACGAACGGGACGAACAGCTCGCCTTCGTCGGAATCGTCGAACCCGTAGGCGTTCAGCGCGAGCGGCCGGCCTCCCAGTTCGAAGCGAAGCGTCGCGATGCGCCGTGCCTGGCGGACCTGGCCGTCGGAGGTGGGCATGGCGAATGTCGCGGGTTCGTCGCCGGCGTACGGCTCGGCGCGAACGCCGTCGAGGCGATAGGCGAGGTCCGGCGCGTAGTAGCGGAGGCCGTGGAACGCGGCACGGTCCTCGGGGAGCAGCGGACTGCCGTCGCCCTCCGCGAACGCGCGGTCCCGACGCCGCCGGAAATCGCCGAGGGCGGCTGCGTACTCGGCCGATATGTCGTGGGCGTGGCCATCCGCGGCGTGGTGGTGCTCGTGCTCGTGCTCGCGCTCGTGCTCGCGCTCGCGCTCGTGCACGTGTTCGTGTTCGTGTTCGTGCTCGTGTTCGTCCATCGGCGGAGCCTACTCCCGCCGGCCGGGAGACTCCGCGGAGCGGGTGAACTGGATGGACGACGGCCCGGAGCGCCACAATTCCCGGGCCGGCGGTGCTCCATTCGTGACATGGAACCCATCAGCCAGCGCCAGATCACCTGGACGACACTTCACGGCATCCGGCCCGCCGTCCCTGCCGGCGCGGCGGGGGCGACGGCGGGCAGCTCCCCGAGGACGTTGCACGTGCCGAACCCGGTTGCCGCACAGGAGGAAGCGACGCACGCGTCGGACGCGTTCGAGCGACTGTTCCTGCGCGAGTACCCGCGCGTGGTGGCGGTTGCCTACCGCGTGCTTCGCGACGCCGACGCGGCGCAGGACGCCGCACAGGAGGCGTTCCTCGCGTTCCAGCGCGTGGGCCACTCGCCCGACGCGCTCTTCGCGGCCGCATGGCTGCATGCCGCCGCCGCGCACCAGGCCCTGAATCAGCTGCGCGGCGAGCGGCGCCGGCTGTCACGCGAGGCTCATCCGGCCGCCGCCGTGGCCGGCGCCTCACCCTCCACCGTGCCCGACGATCCTGCCGGGCTGGTCGAAGCCGCAGAGACACGCGACGAGGTTCGACGGGCGCTCGCCCGGATCCCGCCGCGGGCCGCCGCGGTTCTCGTCCTGAGATACAGCGGCCTCAGCTACGTCGAGGTCGCGACGTCCCTCGGTGTACCGGCCAACCAGGTCGGGACGCTCCTGCGGCGCGCCGAGGCGTCGCTGCGCAAGGAGTTGAACGATGCGTCACCCATCTGAAGGAACGCTTCGGCGTCTCCTGGACGAACCGCTCTCGGTCGCGCTGCGCCACCGGGAGCACTGCGCGAGCTGCGCGCGTTGCCAGGTTCGCCTGGCCGGCATGAGGGACGACGCCGCCGTCGTGGCGTCCAGCATGTCCGTGCCCGCGCTCGAGGTCGACGCCCGGGCCGCGCTTGCTTCGTTGCGGCGTCGGACACCGGCGCAGGTCGGCCCTGCACGCGATGACACCGCCGTGCGCCTGCCGGGTCGGCTGGTGAACCGGCTCACGTCCGGGTGGAGCCGGCCGATGCGTGCCGCCGCGGCCATTGCCACCGCCGCAGTCCTGGTCGGGACCCTGGCCGGGACCGGAGCGGCCGACGCCCTGCTCACCATCTTCCAGCCGCGACAGGTCAGCACCGTGACGGTCACGCCGTCCGACTTCTCCGCCCTGCCCGACCTGACGGCATACGGGCAGGTGACGTGGATCGCGCGCCCGTCGGAGCGCGCGGTTGCGAGCCTGGCGACGGCCGACCAGCAGGCTGGCGAGCACGTGCTGACGGTGGCATCGGTGCCTGATGGGGTCGCCGGCGCGCCGTCGATCCACGTATTCCCGGCGACATCCGGGAGCTTCGCGTTCGATCCCAGCCGGGCGTCCGCGGCGGCAGCGGCGGCAGGTGCCACCCTGCCTCCGATGCCGGCCGACATCGCCGGAAGCACCCTGTACGGGTCGATGGGACCGGGCGTCCTGCAGGTGTTCCATGCGACCGCCTCGCTCGGCGGCGGCGCGGCGGCCGGGCTGGGCGCCGGCACCCTGCCGGCCCTCGTCGTCGGGCAGACCCGCGCACCGGTGGTGTCGACGACGGGCGTGACGTTCGCGCAACTGCGGGACTACCTGCTGGCACAGCCGGGGATCTCGCCGTCGCTGGCCGCCCAGCTCCGGGCGCTCGGCGATCCCGCGCAGACACTGCCCATCCCGGTCCCGGCCGGCGGCACCGTGACGAAGAACGTGACGGTGCGGGGCGTGCCCGGCGTGTGGATCGGCGACCAGGGCGGACTGGGTGGTGGCGTGATCTGGCAGAGCGGCGGGACAATCTACGGCGTGGGCGGCATGTTCGACGAGCAGCAGATCCTCGCGATCGCTGACGCCCTGCATTGACGGCCGTCGCCGGGCCGGCGCTCGAGACGCCGGCCATCCACACGACGGAGCTGGCCAAGCGCTACGGATCGACCGTGGCGCTGACCGGCCTGTCGCTGACGGTCCCCGGCGGAGAGGTCTTCGGCTTCCTCGGCCCGAATGGCGCGGGGAAGACCACCGCGGTCAAGCTGCTGCTCGGACTTGCGGCTCCCTCGGGCGGTGAGGCCTGGCTGCTCGGGGCGCCGGCGGGGGACGCGGCCACGCGCAGGCGCGTCGGCTACCTCCCGGAGCTCTTCCGCTACCAGGGGTGGCTCACGGCACGCGAGGTGCTTGCGCTCCATTGCGAGCTCGCGCGGCTTCCCCGTGCCGACTGGGGCGACGAGATCGGAAGGGCACTCCGCACGGTCGGGCTCGAGGGACGGGCGGACGATCGGGTCGAGGCGTTCTCGAAGGGCATGCAGCAGCGCCTCGGGCTGGGCGTCGCGCTGCTGGGGCGGCCCGATCTCGTGATACTCGACGAGCCGACCTCGGCGCTCGACCCGGTCGGCCGGCACGAGGTTCGCACGATCATCCGCGACCTGCGCGAGCGTGGCACCGCCGTGTTCCTGAACTCCCACCTGCTGAGCGAGGTGGAGCAGGTCTGCGACCGCGCGGCCATCGTCGATCACGGTCGCGTCGTCGCCAGCGGTCGGCTCCAGGAGCTGCTCGGAAGCACCGGCGTGCGCCTGCGCCTGGCCGGGCTCGACCAGGCGGCGCTGGCGGGCCTCGGGAGATTCGGCAGGACGAGCGTCGAGGACGGGTGGCTGACGGTCGAAGGGCCGAAGGACGAGGAGGTGGCCGACCTGGTCGCCGAAATCGTCCGGCTGGGCGGCCGCGTGTACGCGGTGGAGCCCGGGCAGGCCACGCTCGAGGACCGATTCCTGCAGCTCGTCGACCATGCGCCCGCGCGACCGGAGGAGGCCCGATGACCACGATCCTCCGTCTCACCCTTCGCGAGGCCGTGCGGCGGCGGCTGATCTGGGCGCTCTTCGTCATGACCGTGCTCGTCGTGGTGATCACGGGGTGGGGGTTCGAGCGCTTCGTCACGATCTCCCATCAGCGGCACCTGCTCGACGCGGAGATCCGCCTGGGCGTTGCCCAGCTGCTGCTGCTCGTGGCCTTCATGTTCAGCTTCGTCCTCGCCATGACGGCCGTCTTCTTCGGGGCGCCGGCGCTGGCCGCGGACGTCGAATCGGGGCTGATGCTGGGCCTCCTGTCGCGCCCGCTTCGCCGGGTGGATCTCGTGCTGGGCAGGTGGCTCGGGCTGGCCGTCCTGGTCGTTGCCTACGCCGCGCTGTCCGGGGCACTCGAGATCGCGGCCACCGCAGCGCTCACGGGATGGGTGCCGCCCGATCCGCTCGGTGCCGTCGCCTACCTGGCGGTCGAAGGCGTCGTGCTGATGACGCTCGCGCTGCTGCTCAGCACGCGGATGTCGGCGGTGACCGGCGGCGCGGTCGCGGTGGTCCTCTTCGGGCTCGTCTGGCTGATCGGCATCCTCGCGAGGTTCGGTGCAGTGCTGCACATCGACGCGCTGACGCAGGCCGGTATCGTCAGCCAGCTCGTCCTTCCCAGCGATGCGCTGTGGCGCGGGGTCGCATCGAGCCTCCAGGCGCCCGCGGCCGTCATCGCTGCGAGCGTGGCGGGCGGGGAGGGTGCCAACGGGTTCAACGAGGTGTTCACCGGGAGTGCGCCGACCGTGGCGGAGCTCGCCTGGGTCGTCGCCTGGATCGCGATCCTGCTGACCGGCGCCGTGGTCCTCTTCCGGCGTCGCGACCTGTAGCCAGGGGCGTCCGCGGACCGCGGCCTCAGCGGGGACCGCGGCGATTCCAGGGCCCGCGGCGCCCCGTGGCGTCAGCCCTCCGACAGGCGGGCGCGACCCGCGGGATCGATCTCGACGAACCCTTCCGACTCAAGCACGGCCACCGTCTCGCGAACGGCCGCGTGCGAGTGCGGCCCGCGGTCTCCCTCGAAGGCGAGCCACGAGCCGCGGGGAAGGTCGCGCAGCTCGCGCAGGAGCTGGCCCCGCAGCCAGCGGCGCGTGGCGGTGAACGGCACGGGGTTCGGGCGCGAGTCCCGGTAAGCGCCTGCGGTGCCCGGGGCACCGGCGCTGCCGGGGGCGCCGGCGGGCCGCGAGCGCGGCGGCGAGGCACCGGCGGACCGCGAACGTGCCGTCGAGCCGCCGGCAGGTTCGGCAACACCATCCGTCCCTGCGCCCGATGCCAGCCACCGGCACCGGGGTGCCAGCGGGCACGCCGGACAGTCGGGACGCCGCGGCCGGCAGACGGTCACGGCCAGGTCCATCACCGCGTCGGCGAGATCGCCGGGATGGACGGAGCCGGGTGTACCGGTGGACGAGGCCGCCGGGCCGACGGCCGCCACCCCGCCGGCACCCGCCATCGCATCGGCCGCCGCCACCCCGCCGGCACCCGCCACCGCATCCGCGAAAGCCTGGATCTCGCGCGCGCCCTGGCCGGGCGGCCCGCCGGCCGTGGCAAGCACGCGACCCAGCACCCGCCGCACGTTCACGTCGACGGGCATCACCGGAGCGCCGAACGCACGGGCCGCGACGGCACGTGCGGTGTATGGCCCCACGCCGGGAAGATCCTGAAGCGCCTCGAGCGCGTCCGGAACGACCCCCGCGTGTCGCTCGGCGATCCGCTGGGCCGCGGCCCGCAGGGCGAGCGCCCGCCGGTTGTAGCCGAGACCGGCCCACGCCCGGATCGCATCGGCAGCCGGCGCTCCGGCGAGCGCCGCGGGGTCGGGAAACCGGCGGCAGAACACCGACGCGGCCTCGAGGGAGCGGTCGAACTGCGTCTGCTGCGACATCACCTCCAGGACCAGCACCCGCCAGGGGTCGCGAACCTCGCGTCCTGGCAGCGAGCGGCCGTGGCTCGCGGACCACGCGAGGACGGCATCGCGAACCTCGCGGGGCTCGATCGCGGCGCCGTCCGCCCCATTTGACGTGATCCCTGTGCTCATGGCCCGCAGCCTAACGGCTCGAACGCCTCGCCGGCGGCAGCACCACGCGACCCGCGGCATGATGTCTCCGTGGAGCAGCTCCATCGTGCGCTCGCCTACGCGACCGTCGTCGGCGTCCTGCTGGCCGTCGGCTGGACCGTCGCAGCCGTCGTCACCGGGAGGGGTGGCGGCCAGCGGCTGGAATCGCTCCAGTCGGCCGTCGTCGGGGTCGTCGCCCTGACCGCGATCATCGGGCTCGTGCAGCTGGTATCGGGCCACGGCCCGCAGGATCAGCTGCACCTCCTGTACGGATTCCTCGCCGTCGCTGCCATCCCGTTCGCCCGGTCGTTCGGGACGCGGCTGTCACAGCGGGGCAGGCTCCTGCTCGGGCTCGTCGGCGTCGTCGCACTCGCGCTCTTCGTGCTCCGCCTGTTCATGACCGGCTGAGTTCGTGCATCATCGCGCGGTGGCACGACAGAACCCCGCCGTCCGCGCGGAACCCCGGAGCATCGGCAGCGCGGGCGCCCCGGACCCGCTGCGCGTCGAGGTTCGTCTCCTCGGGGCCCTTCTCGGCCAGGTCCTCGTCGAGCAGGGCGGCCCGGACCTGCTCGAACTCGTGGAACGCGTGCGCGGGCGCGCGATCGCCCTGCGCGCGATGCCCGACCCCGATGAGCGCCGGCGGCTCGGGGAGGAACTGGACGGCCTCGATCTGGCCACGTGCGAACGGCTCGCGCGGGCCTTCACGCGCTATTTCCAGCTGGTGAACCTGGCGGAAGAGAAGCAGCGCGTGCGGGCTCTTCGCCGTCGCGAGCGAGCCTCGCCCGAGGGATACGCACGCGAGAGCCTCGGTGCGGCCGTCCGCGAGCTCGCGGCCCGGGGCTGGGATCGATCGCGGATCGAATCGCTGATCGATGGCCTGTCGATCCACCCCGTCCTCACCGCGCATCCCACCGAGGCACGTCGCCGCACCCTCCTGGTGGCGCTGCGGCGCGTCTACGCGCAGCTCGACCGCCTCGACGACCCACGCCTGTCGCCACGGGAGGATCGGGAGGTGCGACGGCGGCTGCGCGAGGCGATCACCCTGCTGTGGCAGACGGACGATCTGCGCGACGTACGCCCGTCTGCGCTCGACGAGGTCCGCTCGGCGATGGTGTTCTTCGACGCGACGCTGTTCGGCGTGGCCCCGCGGGTGCTGCGGGCGCTCGATTCGGCGCTCGACCTGCTGCCCGATGCGGCGGGCGGCACGCGGTCGGACTCGGGCCGGCGCGGCGCGAACGGAACGGACACGCGTTCGGGAACCCGTCCCCCGCGCGTGCCCGCGTTCCTGCGCTGGGGCACGTGGATCGGTGGCGACCGGGACGGCAACCCCAATGTCACGGCCGACGTGACCCGTGCCACGCTCGCGATCCAGGCGGACCACGTGCTGCGGGCCTACGAGCACGTGGCCGAGCGACTCCTGCAGACCGTAGCGGTCTCGGCGACGACCACCGGGACGCCGCCCGAGCTGGAGGCGTGGCTCGAGGGCGAAGCCGCGGCCCATCCGGAGGTTGCGGACGAGCTGGGGCACCGGTTCGCCGCCGAACCATATCGGCGGGCGTTCGGGTTCATCGGCGCGCGGCTGCGGGAGACGCGCGAGAGCCTGGTCGGTTCCGGCCTTTCTGCCGACACGGCGCCTCTCGCCGACGACCTCACGGGGTTACCGACCGCCGACAGGGGGACGGGCAGCGCGATGGCCCACTCCATGCCCTCCGGCCGCCCGGGGCCGGACGACAGGAGCATGCCTGCGGCGGGAACGCTCCCGGCAGCGGACACCCCGGCGAACGACGCTCCCGCGTCCCCGACCGGTCTTGCCACCTGCGGCTACGGCTCACCCGTCGAGCTGCTGAACGACCTCCGCCTCATCCAGGACGCGCTCGTCGCCGGCGGAGCCGGTCGCGTCGCGTGGGGCGACGTGCAGGACTTCGCCTGGCAGGTCCAGACGTTCGGCTTCCACCTCGCCGAGCTGGAAGTCCGGCAGCACTCGGCCGTCCATGCGGCGGCCCTCCGGATCCTGGGCGAACCGGGAGGGCTGGGGCGACCGGCAGGCGGTGTCGCACGGGGCGGCTCGGGCGTGGTCGCCGGGCCCGGGGAGATCGAAGCCTCTCCCGGGGTGACCGTCCACGAAGTCGTGGACACGTTCCGGGCGATCGGAGAGCTGCAGGCGAGGTTCGGCGAGGCGGCCTGCCGGCGCTACGTGATCAGCTTCACCCACGAACCGGCCGACGTCCTCGCCGTGCTCGACCTGGCGCGTGTCGCCGACCCCTCGGGGGCGCTCGCCGACCGGATCGATGTCGTCCCGCTCCTCGAGTCGCTCGACACCCTGCAGTCTGCGGGATCCTTCCTCCGGCAGCTGTTCCGCTCCGCCCGCTACCGCGAGCACCTCGAGCGCCGCGGCCGGCGCCAGGAGGTGATGCTCGGGTACTCCGACTCGAACAAGGAGTCCGGCTTCCTTGCGGCGTCGTGGGCGCTGCACCGCGCGCAGGCCGAGCTCGCGCAGGTTGCGGCGGAGGAGGGGATCGAGCTGACGCTGTTCCACGGACGCGGCGGCGCCATCGGGCGTGGGGGCGGGCCGACCAACCGCGCGATCCTCGCGATGGCGACCGGGTCGGTACGAGGGCGCCTGAAGAACACCGAGCAGGGCGAAGTCATCGCTGCCCACTACGGAAACCCGGCCATCGCCCTGCGCGAACTCGAGCAGGCGGCCCATGCGGTGATCGGTGCCTCCACGCCGGAGCACGATCGGCGCGTGGCGGAGGCCGCCGAGCGGTGGGGGCCCGCGATCGACGAGCTGGCCGCCGTCGCCCGGGATGCCTACCGGGGGCTGGTGTGGGACGAGCCGGCGTTCGAGGCGTATTTCGCCGCCGCCACGCCGATCTCGGAGATCTCCGGCCTCAACCTGGGGTCGCGGCCTGCCTCGCGCGCCGCACGTCCGTCCGCGGACGCGCCGGGTCAGCCCCCGTCGAACGATCCCGTTCCGGGGGCGTTCCCGCCGCCCGCCCCCCTCGAATCGCTGCGTGCCATCCCGTGGGTCTTCGCCTGGTCTCAGAGCCGCGCGTTCGTTCCGGGCTGGTTCGGGCTCGGCACCGCCCTGGAAACGTACCGTGCCCGGCACGGCGAAGCCGGGCTGGGTGAGCTTCGGGCGATGTACGCGGGCTGGCCCTTCTTCGCGACCACGCTCGACAACGCCGAGCTCGTCCTGGCGAAGGTCGACATCGGGGTCGCGGCTTCGTACGCGGCGCTGGCACGCGGCCTGCCCGGCGCGGAGCGGCTGTGGGGGGTCATCCGCAACGAGTACGAGCTGAGCGTCGCCGCGCTGCTGGCCGTGACCGGACGGGCGAAGCTGCTGGACGGGGCGCCGGTGCTGCAGCGCAGCATCGAGCTGCGCAACCCGTACGTGGAGCCGCTGAGCGAGGTGCAGCTCCGGCTGCTGGCGCGTCTCCGTTCGCTGGCTCCCGACGATCCCGAGCGGGACCGGCTGCTGCGGGTGGTCCGCCTGACGGTGAACGGCGTCGCGGCCGGCCTCCAGGGCACGGGCTGAGCCCCGGCGCCTGACGCCGGCAACACTCGACGGCCGGTCGCGCGCCGACGTATCGGCCTCGCCGCGCCGGCGGTCAGGCCACGCGGCGCCTTCATCGGGATCTGGCCGTCGGCCGTTGGGCGGCCCGGTTCGGGGGTCCACGGAGGAGCCGCCCGCCGGCCGGGAGCACGTGGTGACTCGCCTCCGCCCGCCATGTGGCACCCTATGCTGGCCATGAGCCCTGCCGCCCCTCCACCCGTGTCGCGTGCCCCCGTCCCCGACGACGCGCCGCTCCCGGCCGACGACCCGGCGCTGCGGGGCGAGCCGCTCGACCTCGACGCGCTCGCGGCCCACTGGCACGAGGCGGCCGCCCGGTCGCCCATGACGGGCGAGGAGATGCGCGGAGCCGATCACAAGGCGCAGCTCATGGGGACGCCGGGCCGCTGGCTGATGGAGCAGGCCGGAGCGGCCACGGCCGCCGCGGCGCGCGGCCTCCTCGAGACGACGGGGCGGGCCGGCAAGGGACTCGTGCTCGTCCTGGTCGGGCCCGGCAACAACGGCGGTGACGGCTGCGTCGCGGCCCGGCTCCTGGCGCGCGGCGGCCTCCGCGTGGTGGTCGTGCTCGTGTCGGGGGAGACGCGCCCCGGCACGCCCGACGCGGCCCGCAACTGGGACTCGCTGGCGGCGGTCCCCGGCGTCGAGCGGATCCACGCCGCGCAGCCACGCGACCTGCAGATGCTTGCGCAGGGCGTCGAGAAGGCCTCCGTGGTCGTCGATGCGCTGCTTGGAACCGGCGTCCGCGGCGAGCTTCGGGAACCCATCCGGAGCGCGGTCGAACTGGCGCGCCGGGCACGAGCCGCCGGCGTCCCGGTCCTCGCGGTCGACACGCCGACGGCCCTGGATCTCACGAGTGGCGATCCATCCGATCCCGTCGTGCGCGCCGACGCGACGATCACCTTCCACCGGCCGAAGGTCGGGCTCCGGACCAGGAACGGCCGCGCGCTGGCGGGACGCGTCCTGGTCGCGCCGATCGGCATCCCCGTTGACGCGGACCGCACGTGATGGCGGGCGGCGGCACCGTGCCGGGGGACGCGATGATCCCGAGCGGACGACGCCGGACGAGACGGCAAGGGTGCGCCGGGCTCGGCGGATGATCCGACGTCCCGGGGCCACCACGTTCGCGACCGCGAAGTGGTCGTGCTGGCCGCCTTCTGCGTGGCCGTGGTGCTCGGCCTGCAGTTCCTCGGCATCATCTTCCCGCCCCTGGACGAGGCGCTCGGCCGGCCTCCGACGATGATCGTGGCGCTCGTCGTCGTCACGCTGGTCGTGCTCGGGCGTGCGCTGTGGGCGTCCATGCGACACGGGTGAGGCCCGGACTGCAACGCGACCTCCACCGGCCCGCGGCGCCGCGCGGTTGCGCGCCCATCCCGGCCCCCGTACCATCGCCGTCGTGACCTGCGCCCGCCCCGTGCCGCGCCGACCCGCGGCGCCCTCCCATCGCAGAGGAGCCTGCTGAGCCCGTGGCCGTCGGATCGTCCAACTCGTTCGACCTCGTCGTGCTCGGCGGCGGGACCGGCGGCTATACCGCCGCCTTCCGCGCAGGGCAGATGGGCCTCAGGACCGCGCTCGTCGAGGAGGCCCGCATCGGCGGAACGTGCCTCCACTGGGGCTGCATCCCGACGAAGGCGATGCTCGAGTCCGCCGACCTGTACGCCCGGATCCGCGATGCCGCGACCTTCGGCCTGACCGTCGGCGAGACCGGCGTCGACATGCGCACCATCGCGAAGCGGCGCACCCAGGTGGTGGACCGGCTGACCAAGGGGCTGATGAGCCTCGTGAAGAAGAACCAGGTCGAGTTCGTCTCGGGCCGCGGCGTCCTGGAGCGCCCCACGTCGATCCGGGTGTCGCTCAACGGCGAGGACGGCACCTCCGGCGGGGGCGGCGAGCGGCTTCTCGACGCGACAGACGTCATCCTCGCCACGGGCAGCCGCGTGAAGAGCCTGCCGGGCCTCGTCCCCGACGGCCGCCACATCGTCACCAGCGACGACGTCCTGCGCAGCGATTCGCTGCCGAAGCGGATCATCGTCGTGGGCGCGGGCGCGGTGGGCGTCGAGTTCGCCTCCTTCTACCGCGACATGGGCTCCGAGGTCACGCTCCTCGAGTACCTGCCCTCGGTCGTGCCGCTCGAGGACGCGGAGGTCGGGCAGGTCCTGGAACGCGCATTCAAGCGGCGCGGGATCGCCGTCATGACGAACGCGCGCTTCGACCCCGCGGCCGTCTCCGTCGAGGGTGACGAGGTCTGCGTCACGGTCGGGCCCGAGGGCAAGGAACCGAAGGAGCTCCGCGCCGACCTGATGCTGGTCGCGACCGGCCGGGCCGCCAACGTCGAGGGCATCGGCCTCGAGAAGACACGGGCGGTCGTCGAGCGGGGCGTGGTGAAGGTGGACGGGCGGATGCGCACTGGAGAGCCGCACGTGTACGCCATCGGGGACCTCGTCGGCGGCCTGCTGCTCGCACACGTCGCGGCGCACGAGGGGATCACGGCGGTCGAGACCATCTGCGGCCTCGAGCCGCATCCCATCGACTACACGATCATGCCGCGCGCCACCTACTCGCGCCCCCAGATCGCGTCCATCGGGCTCTCGGAAGAAGAGCTCAAGCGCGACGGCGTGCCGTACACCGTGGGCAAGTTCCCCTGGACGGCCAACGCCAAGGCCATCATCGGTGGCGAGTACGACGGCTTCGCGAAGGTGCTCGCGCACGCCGAGACCGACCGGGTCCTGGGCGTCCACATGATCGGCCCGCACGTGACGGATCTCATCGCCGAGCCGAGCGTCGGCATGCTGCTCGAGTCCACGGCCTGGGAGATCGCCACGGCCGTGCATCCCCACCCCACGCTGTCCGAGGCGATCGGCGAGGCGGCCATGGCCGTCGCCGGGCGATCGATCAACTTCTAGGGCTTCCCAGGGGAGGACCGCCGTGGCCGAGGCGCCGATCGGGACCAGCGAGCTGGCGGCGGAGCATGGCCTCGTGGACGAGGACCTCCTGCGCATGTACCGGTTCGTCGCGCTGGCCCGGGCGATCGACGAGCGGATGTGGATCCTCAACCGCGCCGGCAAGGCTGCGTTCGTCATCAGCGGCCAGGGCCACGAGGGCGCGGAGGTGGGGATCATCGCGTCGCTCCGGCCCGGCTTCGACTGGCTCGTTCCGTACTACCGCTCGATCGCCGGCGTCCTCACGTTCGGCATGACCCCTCGCGACATCCTGATGGCGCAGTTCGCGCGCGCCGACGACCCGTCCTCCGGCGGACGGCAGATGCCCGGCCACTACGGGTCGGCCGAGCACCACGTCCTGACCACGAGCTCGCCCGTCGCCACGCAGCTGCTGCACGCCGTCGGGATCGCGCTGGCGGCGAAGATCCGGCGGACGGGGCAGGTCGCGCTCACGGAGCTCGGCGAGGGCTCCAGCAACCAGGGCGACTTCCACGAGGGGCTGAACTTCGCCGGAGTGCACCGGCTTCCCGTCGTGTTCGTCGTCGAGAACAACGGATATGCCATCAGCGTCCCGATGTCCCTCCAGAGCCCCATCGCCGACATCGCCGATCGCGCCTCCGCGTACGGCTTCCCCGGCGTGGTGGTGGATGGCAGCGACGTTCTTGCCTGCTACCGGGCCGGCCGCGAAGCGATCGACCGGGCTCGGCGAGGGGACGGCCCCACGCTCATCGAGGCCAAGGTGACACGGCTGACGGCGCACTCCTCGGACGATCAGCAGACGAAGTACCGCTCGCCGGAGGAGCTGGTGTCGGAGCGCGCACGCGACGCGCTGCCGAGGTTTCGGCAGCAGCTCAGGGACGCGGGGCTGCTGGACGACGAGCAGGAGGCGTCGATCGCGGCGGAGATCCGGGCCGCCGTCGAAGACGCGACCGACTGGGCGGAGCGACAGCCGGAGCCGGATCCGTCGACCGCCCTGCGACACGTCTACGCCGAGCCGGAGGCCTCGCAGCACGCTGATGGCCGTCCAGACGTTCATCGAGGCCATCCGCTCGACACTCGCGAGCGAGATGCGGCGCGATGCCGGCGTGATCGTCCTTGGCGAGGACGTCGGCGTGAAGGGCGGGGTCTTCCTGGCCACGGACGGGCTGTTCGCCGAGTTCGGGCCGGAGCGCGTGATCGACACCCCGCTGACGGAGTCGCTGATCGTCGGCGCCTCGATCGGTGCGGCGGTCAACGGGCTGCGGCCGGTGCCGGAGATCCAGTTCGCCGACTTCATCCTGCCGGCGTTCAACCAGATCGTGAGCGAGGCGGCGCGCATGCGCTACCGATCCAACGGGGCGTTCGGGTGCCCGATCACGATCCGCGCGCCGTTCGGGGGCGGCGTCCACGGCGCCCTGTACCACAGCCAGTCGCTCGAGGCGTTCTTCACGCACGTCCCCGGGCTGAAGGTCGTGATCCCGTCCACCCCGTACGACGCGGCGGGCCTGCTGCGGTCGCGCGATCCGCGACCCCGATCCGGTGCTGTTCTTCGAGCACAAGAAGATGTACCGGTCGGTGCGCGGCGAGGTCCCCGCCTCGGACTACACGGTGCCGCTCGGACGGGCCCAGGTGACGCGCCGCGGAACGCAGATCACGGTCATCGCCTACGGGCTCATGGCGCACTACGCGCTCGAGGCGGCGGAGCTGGTCGAGCGCGAGGGGATCAGCACCGAGGTGATCGACGTGCGGACGCTCCGTCCGCTCGACCTCGACACGCTCCTCTCGAGCGTTCGCCGGACGGGCAAGTGCGTGGTGGTCTACGAGGACAACAAGTTCGGTGGATACGGCTCGGAGATCGCCGCGATCCTCGCCGAGGAGGCGTTCGACTTCCTCGACGGCCCGATCGTGCGCGTCGCGGGCCCCGACGTTCCCGCGGTGCCGTACGCCCACGCGCTCGAGGAGTGGTTCATGGTCAGCCCCGACAAGATCGCCGAGGGCATCCGGAGACTCGCGGCCTACTGACGGCGCCGGGCCGGCCCGAGAACGTCGCGGGTGCGCCGCCTGCTCGTGCGCCGGCACCGCCGGCACTCGACCCCCGGCCGCCGCGCGATCCACGTCCGGGCCAGATCGGCGAAACTAGGCGCATGCTGCACACGACGGCGAGCACGGCCCCGCAAGGCGCGGCCGGCTCCGCGCTCGCGCGGATCCTCGGAGGTTGAGCAAGTGCCCAGGGTGACGATGCCGCAGCTCGGTGAGAGCGTCGCGGAGGGGACGATCGGCCGCTGGCTGAAGCAGGTCGGCGACCACGTGACGAAGTACGAGCCCATCGTCGAGGTGATCACCGACAAGGTGAACGCCGAGGTGCCCTCGCCGTTCGAGGGCACGCTCTCCGAGATCCTCGTCGACGAAGGCGCGACCGTGCCGAACGGCGCCGAGATCGCGGTGATCGAGGAGGGGGCCGCGGCGACGGCGGCGGCTCCCGTGGCGGCGTCCTCCGGGGAGGCGTCGGCCGCACCTGGATCCCCGGCCCCGGCGCCCGCGCGGTCACCCGAACCGGCGACCCTCGCGCAGCCGGCCCCCAGCCCGGCCGCCGAAGCGCCTGCGCCTGCCGCCCCGCCGTCCGTGCCGGCCGAGTCGGCGGCCCAGGCCCCGGCCTCCGAGCCCCAGGAGGAGTACCGCGGCCCCGTCACGCCCGCCGTGCGGAGGCTTGCCCGCGAGAACGACGTGGATCTCGGGCAGGTCCAGGGCACCGGCCATGGCGGCCGTGTCACGCGCGACGACATCATGGCCTTCATCGAGTCGCGTGCGGCGGGCACGGCCACGCAGCCCGGTGGCGCCGCCCAGGGCGCTCCAGCGGCTCCCGCCCAGGCCGCCCCTTCTGCCGCCGCCCCGTCCGCCGCCCAACCGGGGCCCGTATCCTCCGGCATCCCGGCCCCGCCGGTTCCGTCGGCGCCTGCGCCATCCGCGCCGCCTGCCGTCCTGGGCGACGGCGACCAGCTCAAGCCCATGACCCAGATGCGCAAGGGGATCGCCGCCCAGATGACCCGCGCCGCGGGCGTCCCGATGGCGTATCTGACGCTCGAAGTGGACATGTCGGGCGTCGTCGGTCTCCGCGAGCGGATCAAGGACGAATACCAGGCCCGCGAGGGCGTCGGCCTCTCGTACGTCGCGATCGTGACGAAGGCCGTCGTGGAGGCGCTTCGCCGGAACCCCGACCTGAACGCGCACTGGACCGACCAGGGCCTGCTGCGGCGCTCGCACGTCAACGTCGGGATTGCGGTCGCCGTGGACGACGGCCTGATCGTGCCGGTCATCCACGACTCGGACCGGCTCAGCATCAACGGGCTCAACCACGGCGTCGTGGACCTGGCGGGACGCGCCCGGTCGAACCGGCTGCGCCTCGACGAGCTGCAGGGCGGCACCTTCACGGTCGACAATACGGGCTGGTTCGGTTCGATCGTCAGTGCTCCCATCGTCAACGTCCCCGAGGTGGCGATCCTGACCATGGAGGCGATCCAGCGCCGGCCCGTGGTGGTCGGGACGCCCGGGGGCGAGGCGATCGCGATCCGCCCGATGATGTACATCTGCTCGGCCTTCGACCATCGCGCCACCGACGGGGCACAGATGGGCCGCTTCATGCAGGACGTGAAGCAGTGGCTGGAGTCCGTCGACGAGAGGACCGCCATCTGGTGAGCCAACCCGGTCGGGGGGAGGACGATCCGCGGACTACGCGTCCGACGATCGAGGAGCGCGCGGCGCGACGCGACCGCATCGAGGCCTCACCCGGCGACCGGTGGAACCACCTGGTGCGGGCATTGCGGGCCGGTCGCGAGATCCCCCTCGAATCGGAGACGCGGGTCCACGTCGCCTGGAATCCGATCTTCTGGCGCCTGATCGTCGCGATCGTCGCCGGGGTCATCCTCTACGGCGTTCTCCGCGTCGGAGGCGACTGGCTGCGCCAGCAGCGCGTGGACACCTGGAGCGGACCCTCCGCGACCGTCCAGTCCGGCCAGCAGCTGGCGGGCTGTGCCGCCGTCGACGGGGTCCACGACGAGGTCTACCCTTCGTGGCTGCGCGTCGACGCGACCGTGTATGTGCTGACGTCCGCGATCCGGCCGGTGCCGGCGCCGGAGGTCGGCCAGACCACCTACGCGGAGTCCGGCTACACGCTCGGGGCCATGCGCCTGCTCTACGACGAGGACACGGCGCAGGGCGTGCAGCGCGCCTACGTCCTCGTCTACTCGCCCCCGGCGATCGCGGCGCGCGTGTACCAGGCCGCAGCGGGGTGCAGGTGAACGCGGCGAACGGGCTGTCAGGCGCGACGTTCGCCCGCGTCGCAGCACTGGCCCACGTGCGGGGATTACCCGCGCCCGGCGCTAGACTGACCCCATGAGCCGCGAGCTGCCGATCTTCCAGCCCCCGTCGGGGCACGCCCACGCCTTCGAGCCACCGACCATCGCGATGGGGGGCGCGGGGTTGGACGAGGCGGCGAACGCCGCGGTGGCCGGCATCAGGGCCCAGGGTTCGTCCGGAGCGGGCCGGACGGGCGGTTCGGTCGCGCCGCGCCGGCATCCCGAGTGGATCCGGGCGCGCGTCCCTACCGGCGAGCGCTACTTCGGCCTGAAGGAGCTCATGCGGGGCCTCACGCTCCACACCGTGTGCGAGGAGGCCCGCTGCCCGAACATCGGGGAGTGCTGGGACCAGCGCACCGCCACCGTCATGATCCTGGGCGACGTCTGCACGCGCGCCTGCGGCTTCTGCGCGATCAAGACCGGCCGGCCGACCTGGTTCGACGACGACGAGCCGCGGCGCGTGGCCGAGGCGGTGGCGGCCATGGACCTCGACCACTGCGTGGTCACGAGCGTGGCCCGCGACGACCTGCCCGACGGGGGCGCCGGAGCCTTCGCCGCCACCATCCGCGAGCTGCGGGCGCGCTGTCCCGGGGATGGGCGTCGAGGTGCTCATCCCCGACTTCAACGGCGAGGACGCCGCCGCTGCGCACGGTCATGGAGGCCGGGCCCGACATCCTGAACCACAACGTCGAGACGGTCGCGCGGCTGCAGAAGCCGGTGCGCAAGCGGGCCCGCTACGACCGCTCGCTCGGCGTGCTCGAGCGGGCCAAGGGCTACGCCCGCGAGATCGCCGGGCGCGACGGCACGGTGCACACGAAGTCGAGCATCATGGTCGGCCTGGGCGAGGACCACGACGAGCTGCTCCAGGCGTTCCGCGACCTGCGCTCGGTGGACTGCGACATCCTGACCATCGGCCAGTACCTGCGTCCCTCGGAGCAGCACCTGCCGGTGGAGCGCTACTACCACCCGGCCGAGTTCGCCGCGCTCCGCGACGAGGCGCTCGCCCTGGGCTTCAGGCACGTCGAGTCGGGGCCGCTCGTGCGGTCCAGCTACCACGCCCGCGACCAGGTGCCGGACTCGGAGCGGCGGGCCCTGGAGCGAGCCGCGCTTCGTGCGGCGGCCGAGGCCGGCGGAGCGACGCTCGCCGACTGAGGGCGGGTCACGGCGTCGGCCGCGGGGCGGCCGCGGGCGGGCGGCGGCGCGACGGCCCCCTGGCGCCGACCACGGGGCGGCCCCCTTGCGCCGACCACGGGGCGGCCGCGGGTCTTTCCTGCAGTCCTTTCGGCTCCGAACCGCTAAGTCGGGTCCGGAGCCCCTTTCGGCCTCATCGGCAGCCACGTTCGGCCGGGCCCACGTTCAGAGAGTGGCGCATCCACGTCCTCCGCCTGCATTCGAGGCCGCGAAACGGACATACGGTTCTGCAGGAGCGCGAATTGCACGAAAGTGGCGCAGGCAGACACCGACGGAACGCGCGGGGCGAGGCACCGACGGAACGCCGGGCGAGACCGCCGGAAGGGTGACGGCGGGCGCGGCCCTCCAGCGACTGCTCAGCTGGCGCGGGAGGCCGTGGCTCGCGCGATGATCGCCTCGACGACCTCGGTCTTGGCGTCGGCGTAGTTCTGCACGTATTCCCACTGCCGGCCGGCCAGTTCGCGCTTGGTCCGCTCGTAGCGCAGCCGGTCGTCGTCGTGTGTCCGCAGCCAGTCGCGGAAGCCGAGGATGCGGTCGATCTCCGGGCTCCCGTCGGACAGGGTGTGCAGGTTGACGTTCGTGTCGGGTCCCTTGAAAACCCGATGCTCGTTCCAGTCGGGCTCGCGGATCACCAGCCGATAGCCGGCCGCCGTCAGCGCCGGCACGTAGGCGGGCTCGTCGGAGGAGTCGGGCACGACAAGGAGCATGTCGATGATCGGCTTGGCCGCGAGCCCCGGGATGGACGTGGACCCGGTGTGCTCCAGCTGGAGGACGACGTCGCCGAGCGCGGCGCGGATCCGCACCTCCTCCCGCGCGAAGAGGGCAGGCCAGGCGGGGTCGTAATCGACCAGCACCACCGGGCCGTCCAGGCGCGGTGGTTCGACGACCCAGGCCGCCCGTATCTCGTCCTCGCGCATCTCGTGCCGCCCGGACTTCCAGTCGTCGGCCACGTGGACCTCCTCGTGCCGTGGTGTGCTCCGCCACCCGGTCCTGCCCGGACGGATCGGCAACGGTACCCGATCACGGTCCGGAAGCAGTCCTGCGCCGGCCGCCGGTGGCGGACCCGATCACGGTCCGGAAGCAGCCCTGCGCTGGCCGCCGGTGGCGGACCCACGCAGGTTCCCGATCAGGGCAGGCTGTCCGAACGCGCGGCGTGTCGGGCGGCCGCCTCGGCCATCACGACGGGTAAGCGGGCCTCGATCGATCCACCAGCCGCAGCACCGCGTCGACGACGAGATCGGGTCGGTCGTACTGGATCATGTGGGTGCTGCCTTCGGCGATGGTCAGGCGGTGATCGGTCGAAAGGTTCTCCACGAGCCGGCGCCAGGCGGCGATCAGGTCGGTCTCGGCGACGTCGAACGGTCCCTCCCATCGCAGGCGCTGATCGACGAAGAGCAGTTCGAGCGGAAGGCCGTCGATGGAGGCGGCCGACAGCTGGGCATAGGAGGGCTCCCAGTCGAGGTCCTCCGCGGCGGCGACGCTGTCGTTGGTCGCCCGCAGACCGGCCAGCCAGGACTCGCGCAGGCCGGGGTCGAGCGCCACCTGGTCGACAGGATGGACGTCGGGCATGTATGGGTCGACGAGCACCACCCCACCGACGTCCGATCGGAATGCCGAAGCGAAGACGCGGGCGTAGACGCCCCCCAGCGAGTGTCCCACCACGATGTAGGGCGGCACCTCACCCGCCGTATCGAGCGTCGCCCGCAGGAGACGCGCCGTGTCGATGAACGTGTGGCGTCCGATCGCCGGACTGGCCCCCACGCCCGGCCGATCCCAGGCGCAGACCCTCGTCCGGGCAGCGAGCCGGTCGAGGACGAAGCCCCAGCCCGATGCTCCCGAACCGAGGCCGGCATCGAGGATGACCGTGGGACTGCCGGTGCCACGGCAGTCGAGGTACACCCGGGTGCCGTTCACGTCGACGAGCAGGCCGCCGGCAACGTAGGGCGGAGGCAGCCTGTGGCGCACCATCCAGGTCTGCCAGCCGCCGACGCGCCACACGTCGATGACCAGGGCACCCGAGAGCCCGATCACGACGGCGAGCGCGAGCCGGGGGATCCACCATCGCACGTCGGCCCGGCGCCTGTTCAGGACGGCCTCCTGGGACGCTCGCGGCCGGAGTCTCGCCCGACCGGACCGCCGACGCAAGTGCCGTTCAGCGACAGGCCCGCGACGGACCGGATGGCCTCAGTGCGCGGGCTCGACCTCGACGAGACGGCCGACCTGCACGGCGTAGTCCCACACGTCGATCGCGGGCGGCTCGATGCCGAGCGTCGTGAGCGTGGTGCAGATCTGGCTGCGGTGGTCGGTGCCGTGGTGCAGCGCCTGCGCGATCCGGATCCCAACGGGGGCGTGGGCCTCCGACCCGTCGTCGCGCCGCCTCACCAGGATGGTTTCCGCTTCGGGATTTTCGGCCAGGAGTGACGACCAGGCGGGTCCGTGTCGCTCCATCTCGGCTCGAAGCGCCGTCAGGTCCATGCCGTCCTCGTCGATGCGGAGGACTCGGCCATGGGTCAGGACGGCCAAGTAGGAGGCGTCGCCACCGACGAGGTGGCGCATCGTGGCCAGGATGGATCCGTACGTTCCCGGTGCGCTCGCACCCAACTGGTCGGGGCTCAAGGGAAGGCACGCATCGATCAACGTGAGCGTCGCCCACACGTGGTGCGCGAACGCATCCTCCAGCAACGGTCTGCTCATCGCCAAACCCTACCGCGCCGGCGCGGAAGGCGCATGGCGGGTGGCGTCCTCGGCCCCGAGGCGCATGTGAGGCGGCGCCCGCGGCTCCGTAGCCCTCGGACGCAGGCCGCCGCGGCCCGGGAAATCGACGGGTACGATTCGGGTTGCCAGCACAAGGGTCTCGGAGGATGTGGCGATGTCCCGCTCGATCCAGATCGTGTTCGACACCGGCGACCCCGACCGACAGGCCCGGTTCTGGGCGGAAGCCCTCGGATACCGGCTCCAGGCACCCCCGGACGGTTTCGACACCTGGGAGGCGTTCCTGCGAAAGCAGGGCATTCCGGAGGAACGGTGGAACGATGCGTCGGCGATCGTCGATCCCGACGGGGTGGGTCCCCGGATCTTCTTCCAGCGCGTTCCCGAGGGGAAGACCGCCAAGAACCGGATGCACATGGATCTCAACGCGTCCGGCGGCCACGGGATCGCCCTGGAGGAGCGAAAGCGTCGCGTCGACGCCGAGGTGTCCCGGCTCAAGACCCTCGGCGCGACCGACCAGCGCGGGGTGATGGAGCGCGACGGCGAGTACTGGGTCCGGATGAACGACCCGGAAGGAAACGAGTTCTGCGTCCAGTGAACGCGGCTGGGGCTTCGTCCATGGCGACGCCCGACGACGACCCTTGAGCCCCATCGTAATCTGGGCACGCGACAGCGCAGAGGGGCACGAGGGGGGACGCGCCATGGCGGCAGACCAGGTACGCGCGAGCGTGGCGGCATTCGCACGGGCGGTGGAGACCGCGGACGAGGCCGGCATGCGGGGCTTCCTGTCCGTCGACTACTTCGGACATGAGCGCCGGCCCGACGAACCCTCGCAGGCGGACCGCTGGGCGGGGCTGGTGCCGGACGTCGTCGCGGGGCTCCCGGACCTGCGCGTCGAGATCCAGGACGTCGCGCGGGACGGAGGTCTCGTGCACGTCCAGGCGATCGTCAGCGGCACCCACACCGGGGAGCTGTGGGGCTCGCCGCCGACGGGAACGGCCGTGCGATTGGATGTTCCCCTGACGCTGCGCGATACGGGCCACGGCTGGGTGATCAACGGGGACGCCGCGCCGTCGGCGGCCGTTGCGGCCCTGCGCGCGGTTGGTGTCATGCCGCCGGCCGACCAGATGCACCTGCCGCCCCGCAACCCCATCCGGCCGCCGGAGTTCCTCCTCAAGCTCGGTTTCACGGGCCGGGCGGAGGACAAGCCGTGCGCGCACCTCGCGAGCGCCCGGGTGTTCGAGCCCTCGACCGACGTGTGTCCACAGTGCGTCGCGGGAGGCGGCTACTGGCCGGCGCTGCGGATGTGTCTCGTGTGCGGGTTCGTCGGTTGCTGCGATACCTCCGTCAGCAAGCACATGCGGCGGCATTACGAGGAGACGGGCCACGCCATCTTCCGTTCGATCCGGCTCCGCGAGGGCTGGATCTGGTGCTACGAGGATGGCGCCCTCTTCGAGCGGGCCACGCTCGATCGTCTCGCCGCCGCTGTCGGGCGGGCGTGAGCGATCGCGAACGGAGCCCCATCGATGGCATACATGGCCCAGCAGGCGGTGACGACCGCCATCCGCGACGCGTTCCGCGACCGGTCCGACGCACGCGCGCAGGCCGAGGAGGCCGCCCGATGCCGGGCGTGGCTGGAGTCGCTGCCGCTCAGCGCGACGGTGTTGGCACCGATCGTCGAGCCGATCGCGGCGCTCGAGGACGGGCTTCGCGACGCCGACCGTCTGCAGCGGCGCCGTTCGTCCGACGGTTGAGTCCGGCAGGCCAGGGCACCTTCGGCGAGGGCAGCGGCGGACTGACCCGCATGGCCGGCCCTTCCCGAAAGGCGGCCCGTACCCGAGGGTTACCGCCCGGCCGGCCGCGCCATGCTGATCTCCCGGCGCACGCTCGTCTCGAGCACCCCGGAATCCGTCGCGGCCGAGACGAAGCGGAAGCCCCGGTCCAGGAACGCGCGCGCCGACTGGCCGTCGGTGCAGTAGATGCCCGCGGCGACGCCGTGCGCGGCGCACGCGAGGCGAACGCGTTCCACCGCCTCCGCGTGGACGCGCGCCTCTTCGGGCGACCTGTCCGCGGCTGCCACCGGCATGCCCAGCGACAGGGCGAGGTCGTTCGGTCCCACCAGCAGGGCGTCCACGCCCGGAACCGCCGCGATCGCCGCCACGTTCGCCAGGCCCGCCGTCGTCTCGATCTGCAGGATCAGCGCCGGCCGGACGAGATCGCCGGGATCCGAGGGCCCGGGAAGTCCGTGCGCCCGCATCGGCCCGTGTGATCGGCTGCCCGACGGCCCATGCCGGCAGGCCGCGACCGCCGCCCGGGCCTCGTCGGGCGTGTTCACCATCGGCACGATGATCCCGAGCGCGCCTGCGTCGAGCGATCGGCCGATCGCGGCCACGGTGTTCTCCGGCACGCGGGTGATGGCCGACGCTCCCCGCCCCTCGATGGCCAGGAACAGCCCGATCAGGTCGGCGGCAGTGGCGCCGCCATGCTGCTGGTCCACGACGACCGCGTCCGCGCCGGATGCCGCGAGGATCTCCGCCACGACCACGTGCGGGACGGTCAGCCACGTCGCGACGATGCTGCGGCCCGACCGCCAGGTCTCGAGGAGCGGGTTGGGCGCGGGGACGCTCCCTGCCGTCGGTGTCGCAGGTCGGATCGGCATCGGCTACAGGATCTTCGAGAGGAAGCTCTTCGTCCGCTCGTGCTGGGGGTTCGTGAAGAAGTGCTCGGGCGTGCCTTCCTCGATGATCTGACCGTCGTCCATCATCACGACCCGTTCGGCGACCTCGCGGGCGAAGCCCATCTCGTGCGTCACCACGATCATGGTCATTCCCTCGCGGGCCAGCTCCTTCATGACCTCGAGCACCTCGCCGATCATCTCGGGGTCGAGCGCGCTGGTCGGCTCGTCGAAGAGCATCAGGGCTGGCTTCATGGCGAGCGCGCGGGCGATCGCCACGCGCTGCTGCTGGCCGCCCGACAGCTGCGCCGGGTAGACGTCCGCCTTCTGGGCGAGGCCCACGCGTGCGAGCAGCGCCTTGCCCATCTCGATGGCCTCGGCCTGCGGCATCTTGCGCACCAGCGTGGGCGCCTCGGTGATGTTCTCGAGGGCGGTCTTGTGGGGGAACAGGTTGAAGCGCTGGAAGACCATCCCGATCTCCTGGCGCTGCTTCGCGATGTTGGATTCCTTGTCCTCGACCAGTTTGCCGTTGCTCTCCCGGTAGCCGATCAGGTGGCCGTTCACGAAGATGCGGCCGGACTGGATCTTCTCGAGGTGGTTGACGCAGCGGATGAACGTGGTCTTGCCGGAGCCGGACGCCCCGATGACGACCACGACCTCCTGGCGCTTCACCGTCATCGACACGCCCTTGAGGACGTGGAGGCGCCCGAAGTACTTGTTGACGTCGGTGGCCTGGACGACGACCTCGGTGGGTGGCCTCGGGACTCCACCGATGGCGGCCAGCAGGTCGTGCGCGATCTCTGCCATCAGCGTCCTCCGCTGACGATGCTCGGCTCGACCGGCTGACGGCTGCCGAACAGGCGCTCGCGAAGGCTCGGTCCGCCGCTTGCCGCGCCGGCGACGCCCTTGGCCAGGCGCCGCTCGATGTAGGCCTGGATGATGCTCCAGATGGTGGTGAGCAGCAGGTACCACACGGCCGCGGCCAGGAACAGCTCGAACGGCTCGAAGATGGTGCCGTTCTTGCGGGAGAAGGTGACGTACAGCTCGGGCACGTTGCCGAGGATCACGAGGAGCGAGGTGGTCTTGAGCATGTTGTTGAATTCGTTGCCCAGCGGCGGGACGATCACGCGAGCCGCCTGCGGCAGCACGATCCTCCGCATCGCCTGCCCGAACGTCATGCCCAGTGACTTGGCCGCCTCGAGCTGGCCCGGATCGATCGAGAGGATGCCCGCGCGCACGATCTCCGTCATGTAGGCGCCTTCGTTGACGCCGAGCGCGAAGACGCCCGCCTGGATCTCCGGTCCCACGGTGATGCCCATGAGGGTGATCGGCGGCCACGTGTAGATGCGGGTCACACTCAGCCCGAAGTAGAGGATCGTCATCTGGACGAGCAGCGGCGTGCCGCGGAAGACCCAGATGTAGAAGTTGGCGAGCAGCCGGATGGGCAGCACCTTCGACATCTTGCCGAGGGCTCCGAACACCCCGAGGACGACTCCGATGACCTGGCTGACGACGGAGATGGACACGGTCAGCCACAGTCCGAAGAGGATCAGGCGGTCTGGATGGAAGATCGAGTTGAAGAACGTGGTCCAGTCGAACTTGTAGGGCGGCGCGCCGTTCGAGGCACCGCAGCCTGCGACCAGCACCATGACGAGAAGGGCTCCGACCGGTACCAGGACCGGCCGGAGCCCCCCGACGTGTCTCGCTGGTCGGTCGCGCATTGCCATCGCGTCCGACCCCTTCACGTTACTGCCCGATGTAGTTGAGCTTGGCGGCCATCGCGGCCGTGACGGCGCCCGATTCGTCGCCGTACTTCGTGAGGATCGTGAGGTACGTCCCGTCGTTGATCATCGAGATCAGCGCCTGCTGGACGGCGTCGCGCAGGCCGGTGCTGGACTTGAGGACGCTGATGCCCTCGTCCGCCACGCCGAGCGTCAGGCCGGACAGCTGGAACTGGTCGGGGTGCTGGACGGTGTAGTAGCCGGCGACCGGCGAGTCGGCGAAGTAGGCGTCGACCTGCCCCGCCTGCAGCGCCAGGAGCGCGTCGCTGTCCTTGGAGAATTCCTTGACGGTGATCGCGGACTTACCGGCCTTCGTGCAGGCGGCCGAGAGGCCCTGGCCCTTGTAGTCACCGGACCCATTCAGGTAGTCGATCTCGGTCGTTCCGCTCTCGGCGGCGATGTTCTTGCCGCACAGGTCCATCTGGGTCGTGATGTTCTTGGGGTTGCCCTTGGCCACCACGAACGACTGGCCCGCCTGGAAGTACGGGATCATGTCGACCTGCTTGACGCGGGACGTCGTGATGTTCTGCGCCGAGATGATCAGGTCGCACTTGCTGCCCTGCAGCGCCGCGATGATCGTGTCGAAGACGGAGTTCTGGACCACCATGGTCAGGCCCAGCCGCTTCGCGATCTCGGCGCCGAGGTCGATGTCGGAACCGGTGGGATCACCGTTCGCGTCGAAGAATTCCTGCGGCGGGTATGGGATGTCGGAGCAGATGACCAGCTTGCCCGGGAAGATCAGCTGACCGGACGGCACGGCCGCAATGGGCGCCGCGCTGGCGGGGGCCGCGCTCGCCGGGGCGACGCTGGCCGGTGCCACGCTCGCCGGAGCGACGCTCGCGGGCGCCACGGATGCCGGTGCGGCACTGGCCGGAGCCTGGGTGGGTGCCTGGGTCGCCGCGGAACTGCACGCGCCCACCAGGGTGACGACGGCGAGCAGGGTCGCGGGAACGATGGAGCGCCTCATGGGGTCAAACGCCTCCTCCTTGCGTAAGTCGCGCGTCATCGCGCAACCCCAGTCGTGACGTTCACGAGTTCGCGAAGTTAGGCGGCATTCTACCGCGCGAGCACGGCCGGACTGCGCCGTGGCGACATGCGGCCGATATGGTGACCGGCCTCGCCGGTACGCCGCGACTGCGCCTACCATCTCCCCAGATCTCGCCTGGTTCATCCGTCTTCGCCGCCGGGAGCAGCACATGACCGAGACCGCGGACGCCATCGTCATCGGTGGTGGCGTCCAGGGCGCCAGCCTCGCGTTCCATCTCGCCGAACGGGGCCTTCGGGTCGTGGTGCTCGAACGGGGGGCCCTGGCGAGCGGCGCGACCGGCAGGTCGAGCGGGCTCGTCCGCATGCATTACGACCTCGAGCCGGAGGCGCGGCTGGCCTGGGCGTCGTTCCCGTACTTCCGGGACTGGCGCGACCGCGTCGGCGGAGAGTGCGGGTTCACCCGGACGGGCTTCCTGCAGCTGTATCCGCGGGAGTCCGAGGCGCGGCTGGTCGACAACGTCGAGATGCAGCAGCGGATCGGCATCCCCACGCTGCTGATCACCGCCGACGACGCGCGCCGCCTGGCGCCCGAGTTCGACCTTCGCGACATCGACCACGCGGCCTACGAGCCGGAATCCGGATATGCCGACCCCTCCGGGACCGCGTCGGCGTTCATGGCCGCGGCACGCGAACGGGGTGCGCGGCTGGTGCAGGGATGTGCGGTGACCGCGATCAGGGTCGAGGGCGGGCGTGTCGTCGGCGTGGAGACCACCAGGGACGACTTCTCGGCGCCCGTCGTCGTCGATGCCGCGGGCGCGTGGGCGCGCCAGGTGGCGCTGCTCGCCGGCGTCGACGCCCCCGTGACCGTCTGGCGTCACGACACGGCATACATCCGCCGGCCCGCCGCCCTGCGTGCCGGTCACCCGACCGTGATCGACGACGGCAACGCGATGTACTTCCGGCCGGAGGGCCACGATCTGACCCTGATCGGCCTCGAGGACGACGCGGCGATCGGCGGGGAGCCGGAGGAGAACCTCCGGCCGGGCGACAGGTTCGTGGAGCGCGTGGTGGACCGGATCTGCCGGCGCGTGCCGGCCATGGCGGACGGGGAGTTCCACTCGGCGCAGCGCGGCCAGGACGGCATGACGCCCGACCAGCGCCCCATCCTGGGCGCCGCAGGCCCCGGCGGCTTCTACCTGCAGTGCGGCTTCAGCGGCACGGGGTTCAAGACCGCACCGGCGGTTGGAGCGTGCATGGCCGAGCTGATCGTCGACGGCCGCGCCAGCACGGTCGACATCTCCGCGTTCTCGTTCGAGCGCTTCGCGGAGGGGAGGCTGCTCGCCGGGGCGCACGAGGACCGGCCGATGTGGCGGTGACGGACCCGAGGGGTCACCGCGGGGTGCACAGGGCGGTGGGGGTGCCGAGGGCCTCCCGTGGGGTCCGCCGGGCTGCCCGGCGGTACGATCTCGACTGATGCCAGCCTCGTTCCCTCGCCGCATGCCCCTCGCCGAGCTGCACTGCCACCTCGGCGGGGCGGTCACGCCGGCCATCATGTGGGGCATCGCACACGCTCAGGGCATCAAGCTGCCGACGAAGGACTACTGGGAATTCCGCGACATGATCACGGTGGCGCCGCGTCGCGGGCATTCGTTCGACGGCTACCTGCAGCTGTTCCACTGGACGGAGCTCATCCAGTCCTCGCCGCTCGCCGTGGAGCGCTCGGTGTACGAAGTGGTCGGCGGCGCGTACCGCAAGAACAACGTGGCCACGATGGAGCTCCGCTTCAATCCCATGAAGCGGAACCGCGGTGGCGAGCAGGACCTGGACCACATCATCAGCGCCGCCATCCGCGGGATGGACCGCGCGGTGCTCGAGTACCCCGTCAGGCCCGGCCTGATCCTGTGCCTGGACCGGGCGTTCCCGTACCAGCTCAACGAGATCATCGCGGAGAAGGCGATCGCCTATTTCGGGCGCGGCGTGGTCGGGATCGACGTCGCCGGCCCGGAGAGTCAATCGTTCCGGGTCCGCGAGTACCGGCGACTGTTCGACCGGGCGCGCCGGCACGGCCTGGGCGTCACCGTGCACACCGGCGAGGCGGGTCCGGTCGAGGAGGTCGCGGAGGTCATCGAGCAGCTCCAGCCCGCGCGCATCGGTCACGGCGTGAAGGCGGCCTACGACCCACGGACCATGGCGATGATCCGGGAGCGCGGGATCGTGCTCGAGATCTGCCCCACCAGCAACCTGAACACCGGTGTCGTGTCGGGCTGGGACGAGTTCCGCTGGATCTTCGACACGTTCCGGCGGAACGGCGTGAAGTACACGATCAACACCGACGGGCCCGAGATGCTCAAGACCTACATCCGCGACGAGCTGGCGACGCTGACGCGTCTCGGCATCCTCTCGGTGGAGGAGCAGCTCCAGGCGGCCGAATGGGCCCGACAGGCGTCGTTCGTCGAGGGCGTGGCCGACATCGCGGCGCCCCGGCGGCGGCCGCCGGCCCGCAAGACGGTCGAGCGCGAAGAGGCGTAGACCTGCCGGCGCGAGGCTACTGGAGCGCGGCCGGTTCCTGTCCCGCGCCCGCGCGGAGCGCGCCATCGGAGGGTTCCGCGACGAGGCGGTACTCGCAGCACCGCTCTCCGGAGGCGATGTGCCGCTCGCGCACGACCTCGACGCCCAGCACGTCACTGAACAGCCGCACTTCGGCCTCGCAGGCCGCCGGGACGTCGGTCGCCACCTGGTGGATGGGGCAGTTGTGCTCGACCAGCCGCAGGTCGCTGGCCTCACGGAGCTCGCAGACGTAGCCCTGCTCCGACTGGATCACCGCCAGCTCCCGCGCGCGTTCCACGAGCGGCGCCGACGCGAGTCCGCGGCGCTCGAATCGCTCCCGGATGGCGCGCGCCTGCGCGGCCCGGCGCGCCTCGAAGACCTGGCCGAGGAGCTCGGACCCACCGACCTCACGGACCGCACCGAGGAGCGTGACCGACAGCCTGTCGTAGCTGGCGGGAAGCAGCGGCTGCGCGCGCTCCGTGACGTCGTACAGGTGCCGCGGCCGTCCGACCCCATGGCGCAGGCTGCGTCGCTCCACGAGCCCATCGGATGCGAGGGCCCGGAGCTGCTGCAGCACCGCGGTGCGGCTCATGTTGAACTGGGCGGCGAGGCCGTCCGGGCTCAGCGGGCCCTGCCGGCGCAGCGCGAGCAACAGGGCCTGCGAGGTCGGGGCGTGCCGCTGGTCCGAGGGGCGGTCGTCCATCGGTTCGAGCCTACCACCGGGGCATGTCGCCGTGGACGCGCTCCGTCAACCCCCGTCGCCGGCCGCCTGCGTCAGGGCCTGCGTCAGGGCGGTCTTGAGGGCGGGCGACCAGCCGGCCCCGAACATCCGGTAGGGGCTGATGTCGATCTCGTCCACCTGGCGGCCGGCCGCCTTCGGGCCCGCCGCGAACTCGGAGCGACACGACTCGAAGGCCACGGCTCCGCGAGTCCAGCCCGCTCGACTCGCCCACGTGAAGAGGTAGACGTCGCTGCTCGTGGCGGCGCCGGGCGGCATCTTCACCTGCGCGTGGATCGCGTAGGGGATCATGTCCGCGTCGGAGCATCCCGGGTCGCCGCTGACGAGGTTCACCGTCGAAGCACCGGCCAGGGCGAGCTCCTGGAACACGTCCGTGGCGGGCACCGGGGTGTTGGGCACCGGCGGGCCGGCGCACGCGCCCGCCAGGAGGGCGACCGCGATGGCGGCGGTGACGGCGCGGCCGGCCCGACCGTGCTCGATCGGCCGCCGGTCGTGCGGCTCCCTCCTCGACATCGTTCGCGAGGCTACCACCCCGTGTCGTACCATGGCGTCCCGTGCCCGAACTCAGACCGTTCCGCGCGCTCCGCTACGACGCCGGAGCCGTGGGTGATCTCCGCGACGTCGTGAGCCCGCCGTACGACGTCATCTCGCCGGCACAGCAGCGCGTGCTCGCGCGGCGCCATCCGCGGAACGTCGTGCGGCTCGACCTGCCGCTCGACGAGGCCGGCGACCCGCCGGACGAGCGGTACCGCCGGGCGGCCAGGGACCTGGCGGCGTGGCGGTCCGACGGGACGCTTCGGAAGGACCGCCTGCCGTCCGTGTACGTCTACGAGGAGTCCTACGCCGTGCCGGGCTCGTCGGAGCAGCGGGCGCAGCGTGGGTTCTTCGCCCGGCTGCGGGTCGAGGATTTCGGGCCGGACTCCGGCGTGCTTCCGCACGAACGCACGCTCAGCGCGCCCAAAGAGGACCGGTATCGCCTGCTTCGGGCGACGGGAATGAACGCGAGCCCCGTGGTGCTGCTCTTCGCCGACGGGGAGGGCGCGGCGATGCGCGCCCTCGACGCGGCGTCCCGGCTCGAGCCGCTGTCGGACGTGACCGACGACGACGGCGTGCGGCACCGGCTGTGGCAGCTCCCGGCGGAGGATCCGGACCTGGGGCCGCTCGCTCAGGCGCTCCTCGCCGCCGGTGGCTCCGGGCCGCTCACCATCGCCGACGGGCATCACCGTTACGAGACGGCGCTTCGCTATCACGACGAGCGGCACCGCGACAGGCAGCGCTGCGAGCTCGCTCCCTTCGATTACCTCCTGGCGCTCCTCCTGCCGGTGGGCCAGGCCCTCACCGTGCTGCCGACGCACCGGGTCGTGCGTGACGGTCCTTCCGGCGAGGCGCTCGTGACCGCCGCCGCGGCACTCTTCGACGTGGAGCGCCTCGCGTCCCGCGACGCACTGCTGTCCGCATTCGCCGGTGGCGCGACCGGGGCGGCCGATCGGCGGCGCGGCGTCCCGCCGGCGGAGCGCGCCCATCGCTTCGGGCTCTGGACCGGAGGCATCGCCGCCACGCTGCACGCGCGGCCGGCATCGTTCGAGGCGCTTCTCGATCCCTCCGCATCGCCCACGCTGCGCTGGCTCGACGTGAACCTCCTCGCCGTTGCGCTCGAGCGGATGGCCGGTATCGACCGCGCCGCGACCGCCGGGGGCGGGATCGCGTACACGAAGGACGCCGCGGAGGCGCTCGACCTGGTGGACCGCGGGGAGGCCGCGTCGGCCTTCCTGCTCGACCCGACGCTGGTGGAGGACGTGCTGCAGGTCGCGACCGCGGGCGAGGTGATGCCGCAGAAGTCCACCTACTTCTATCCGAAGCAGCTCACCGGGCTCGTGATGAACCCGCACGAATGGTGAACCCGGCCGAGCGCCCGATCCGCAAGGACGAGGTCGTCCTCGAGGATCGCGGCATCTACATCGAGTCCTGGCTGCCGGAGCGCCGCTCCCGCAGGCGGCCCCTCGTGCTCGTGCACGGCGAGCTCGGCGGCTCCTGGCTCTGGGAGCAGTACCTGGGCTACTTCGCGCACCGCGGCTGGGAGGGGCACGCGATCAACCTGCGCGCCCACTACTGGTCCGACACGACCGAGGTCTCCGGCATCGACTTCGAGTCGTATGTCTTCGACGTGCTGGCCTCCTTCGACCACATCCCGCAGAACCCGGTCCTGATCGGCCACGGCATGGGCGGGCTCATCGCGATGCGCGCCGCGGAAGAACGTCACGTCGCGGGACTGGTCCTGATCAGCCCCGCCCTGCCCGCCGAGCTCCGCACGCCGCCCCGCCTGCACGTCCTCCGCGACATTCCCGACACGTTCGGCCGCGAGCTGGTCGGCTGGCAGTCGCTCCCCGAGCAGCTGCGGCGCATGAACCCGGACCTGACGATCGAGGACGTGCTCCGGGTCCAGCACCTCATGGGGAAGGAATCGGGCGCCGCGCGGCGCACGATGCTGACCGGCGTGCAGGTGGCACGGGAGCGCCTGGAGGGCACGCCGACGTTCGTCATCGGGGGAGGTCTGGACCGCTGGTTCCCCGAGCCCGACAGCGAGCGGCTGGCGGCCTGGCTCGGCGCACAGTACGAGCCGTTCGGGGCGCACTCCCACTACGGGCTGGTGCTGGGCTCGGAGGGCTACGAGCAGGTCGCGGAGGCGATCAGGCACTTCCTGGAATTGCACCGCCTGTAGGTTTCGGGCAGCGCCTTCGTGCCGCCGGTCCGGCCGGGGAACGGGTGGCCTGTGGTACCATTCGCGCCGCTTCACGCGCCCGCCGCGCGACCGTGCCGCATTCGTCTAGAGGCCCAGGACACCGCCCTCTCAAGGCGGAGATCATCGGTTCGAATCCGATATGCGGTACCACTCCCCCCGGGGGCCTGCTTCCCTCGACGCCACTGCTCAGACGAGGTCAGGTCTTCCCAACCGGAGACGCGGTCTGTCATCCTGACCCGGTGAGCCACGTCACGACGGGGGACTTCGGCGTCGGTTCGTGGGTCGAGCGGCGGTCCCGCGTCACGCCTGATCGCCCGGCCCTGATCGCGGGCGCCCGATCTCTCACGTACGCCGAACTGGCCGAACGGGTCCGGCGCCTGGCCAACGGCCTTCGCCGGCTCGGCGTGGCGCGAGGAGACCGGGTCGCATGGCTGGGGCCGAATCACACCGCCTTCCTCGAGTCGCTGTTCGCGGTGGGCCGGCTGGGAGCCGTGCTGGCACCGGTGAACCACCGTCTCGGGCCGGATGAGCGAGCGTCCGTTCTCGCGCTGACAGAACCGATCGTCCTGATCCAGCACGACATGGCGGAGCCGATCCAGACGGGCTCGATACGGCACCGGATCATGGTCGGCGGCTCGCTCGAGCGGACGATCGACTACGAGGCGCTCGTCGCCGAGACACCGGATCATCCGATCGGCGAATCGGTCGGCCTCGACGACCTGTTGCTCCTGCCCCACACGTCGGGCACCACGGGAGACCCGAAGGCGGTGATGCTCACCCACCGCAACGTGACCTGGAATGCCGTGAACTTCCTCACCAGCGCCGATTTCCGAAGCGACGACGTGACGATCGCCATCGCTCCGTTCTTCCGGGTCGGAGGGACGGGCGTGAACGTCCTGCCGGTCCTCTTCCTCGGCGGAACGGTCGTGGTGCCCGACGATCCCACGCCCGATGGGATCCTCCGGCTGATGGAGCAGCACCGGGTGACGGTGGGCTTCGCCAACCCCGATCTCCTCGACGCGCTCGCGCACGCCGACCGGTGGCCGTTGGTCGACCTCTCCAGCATCCGCTTCGTGATCACCGGTGGTGCCCCCGTACCGGAGCGACTCATCCGCACGTTTCTCGATCGAGGCGTGACGCTGCTGCAGGGCTACGGGCTATCCGAGGCGGCGCCGCTCGCGCTGCTGCTCGACGCCGACCAGGCGCTCGACAGGGTCGGCTCGGCCGGCAAGCCGCCCCTGTTCGTTGACGTTCGAATCACCAACGCGGCCGGAAGCGACGTCCCGCCGGGCCAGACCGGGGAGCTGCTGGTTCGCGGTCCCAACGTCATGACCGGCTACTGGAGGCGGCCCGCGGAGACTCGCGAGATGCTCGTCGAAGGTGGCTGGCTCCGAACCGGCGATGCGGCCCGGGTGGATGACGATGGCTACGTCTGGATCGTGGATCGCCTGGAGGCCCGGTTCGTCTCCGCGGGCGAGGTCGTCTACCCCGGCGATGTCGAACGGGCACTGCTGGCCCATCCGTCGGTCGCCGACGCAGGCGTCGTCGGTGTCCCTGCGGCGCGCGGAGGCGAGGCCGGCGCCGCATTCGTGGTCCTGGTGCCCGGGGCCGCTGCGACCGCGGACGAGCTCCTTGCGTTCTGTCGCGGCCGGCTCGCCGCGTACCAGGTCCCGGCCACGATCTCGTTCGTCGACGCACTCCCCCGCAACGCGGTGGGCAAGCTGCTCCGGCATGACCTGCTCGGGCTGGTCTCCGTGGACCGCACCATCGCGGCTCACTCACCTGACACAGCGCATGGCCAGGGACGAGCTGTACGTGGGCGCGTCGCGTCGCGACACTCCAAGTGCCGTCCCTGAGAAACCCTCCCGCGCGGCAGGTGTCAGGCGGTCTGCCGGTGAGTGCATTCCTTCCCCGGTTGCTCGCCGTGGGCGTCGCAGCCGATGATGACGAGGACACCCGCCTCCGGAAGCTCCTGCTGCTCGTCGCGGCGTTGACGATCACGCCGCTCGCCGTGGTCTGGGGAGCGGTCTACTGGATGGCGGGGGCGGCGAGCGCCGCAGTGATCCCGTGGCTCTTCGTCGTCATCTCGCTGGCAAGCCTGATCGCCTTCCGCGTGACGCGCAGCTATCGCTGGTTGGCCGTCGGCCAGTTCGCACCCTATGTCACCCTGCCCTTCGTCCTGATGTGGACCCTGGGCGGTTTCGACTCCGGCAGCGCGGTGGCACTGTGGGCCGGCCTCGGACCCGTCACCGCCCTCCTGCTGGGCCACCGCCGAGCCGGCCTCCTGCTCGCCCTCTGGTACGCGGTCCTCATGGCCGGTTCGGTGATCGTGCCCGCGGCCCCCGCGCAGCCGCTGCCGGCAGGGCTGCGGGAGGCGCTGTTCATGCTCAATCTCACTGCGGTCCCGCTGCTTGCCTGGTTGCTCGTGCGGCTCTTCGCTGGAGGTCGCGAAGGAGCGCTGGCGAGCGTGCGGGGGATGGTCCGGCGCTACATCCCGGCCGACCTCGCCGAGGTGCTCCTCGCCGACCCGCGGCGCGCCGAGCTGGGCGGGGAGATCGCCCTGGTCAGCGTGCTCTTTGCCGACCTCGGCAGCTACTCGACGTACGCCGAGAAGCGGGGTCCTGCGGAGGTCGTCGACATGCTGAACGCGTACTTCGCGATCGCCCTGCCGGCGATCCTCGAGCTCGGCGGGTTGCCGATGCAGCTGGCCGGCGACGCCGTTGTCGCGGTGTTCGGCGCCCCGAAGCCCCAGCCGGATCATGCGTCGCGCGCCTGCCGGGCAGCACTCGCCATCCTCGCGCGAACCGAGCCCCTGGCGACCGGCCCGCGTCAAGGGCCCCGCTTCCACATCGGGGTCAATTCGGGTCCGGCCCTCGTGGGCAACATCGGGAACGAGGACTATCGGAACTTCACGGCCATCGGCGACACGACCAACCTCGCGGCCAGGCTCCAGGGCATCGCCAGGCCCGGCGAGGTGGTCATCGGCCCGCTCACGGCCGCCAACCTCGACGGCCCGTTCGAGCTCACGTCGCTCGGGCCGGTGAACGTCAAGGGCCGGGTGGAGCCGACGGAGGCATACGCGCTGCGCTCCGCCTGATCGCAACCGCCGGCACGGCTGTCCGTCTCTGGCTGACCGCGCCGCCTACCGTCGCGTGCGATGCCGGTCCCGAGGGCCGGGTCGAGCGGGAAGCCAGGCCCGCATCCGTGATTCAGGTGGCCGACGACGCGGCGACCGACACTCGCCGCCGGGTTGCGATGGCCCGGGTTGCGCTCCGCCCGGTCGCGCTGCGCCGGATTGCGCTGCGCGCGGCCGGCCGGATCCCCAGGCTCGCCTGCACCGCCCGGACGAACGGCCGGTGGCGCACCGCACGCGGCCAGGCCACGCGGTCCAGCCCTCCGAATTCCAGGTGCGCGCGGACGGCGTCGGCCACGGCCGCGGCGAAAGTGCCTGCATGCGCCTCGTCGAGGGGGTCGAAGCCGTCCTCCCACCACA
The DNA here is from genome assembly GCA_963757865.1 of uncultured Chloroflexia bacterium. Taxonomy (GTDB): domain Bacteria; phylum Chloroflexota; class Limnocylindria; order Limnocylindrales; family CSP1-4; genus JAJYNJ01. The sequence goes on along the minus strand of CAVWSU010000019.1, from coordinate 463,667 downwards.
GTCCGCGAATCCGCAGCGTGCCGGTCCTGCGCTCGATCCGCGGCTCGATGCGCCCAACGAGGCGATCGCCATACAGCAGCGGGAGCACGTAGTAGCCCCAGCGGCGCCTGGCCTCCGGGACGTAGACCTCCCACTGGTAGTCGAACCCATACAGCCTGCGCAGCAGATCCCGGTCCCACACCAGCGGATCCAGCGGGGCGAGGAAGGCCGCGCCGGCCGGCGATCCACCCGGCGCCGGAGGGCAGCCCCCGATGGCCTCGGCCGCAACCTCGCGCTCGGACTGCTCGAGCCACGGCAGGTCGGCTGCGACGATGTAGCGCGGCGCCTTCAGCCCTTCGACTGCGACCGGCACCAGTTCGCCCGATTCGACGAGCTCCGCGTGGAGTGCGCGCCGCCCCGCGGTCTGGAGTGGGACGCCGTCCTCGATCCCGAGCGCCGAGCTCGGCGAGGTGCCGAGCCACAGCTCCGCGCTCCCGGTCGCGCCGAGGAGGCCGTGGGCGCGGTAGCGCGACAGGAGCTTGTGGCGGAACTGGTCGCGGACGGCCGGCCGGTGCGCCAGGACCTCCGCGGGGAACAGCCGCTCGGCGAGGTCGTACACGCGCCGGTTGCCGTCGCGCCGCGAGAGTCCCAGGATGCCGGCCTCCGCGAGGGCCTCCAGGATTGCGCGCACCTGGTTCGTGGGGCGCCAGTACCAGTCGATCGCCGCGCGCGGCCCGACGTCCGCGGCCGACAGTGGCCCGCTCGTCCGGATCCGCTCCAGCAGCTCCTCGACGAGCGGCGCGTGCTCGTCGAACGTCGCTCCCCGGTGCCGCTGGAGGGCCCGATCCCAGCTCGCTCGGTGCCAGGGCAACTCCTCGGTGGGCAGCAGGCTGAGGCCCTTGTTGTAGGCCTCGAACAGGACCCGGTGCTCGTAGAGCAGCGCGTCGGTCATCTCGCGGCGGTAGCCCGCGACGCGCGCGAGAAGGACGAGGTCGTGGTTCCTGCCGGCGATCTCGAGCGGGTCGAACTGGATGCTGCCCAGCCGATCGAACACCCGCATGACGCTCTCTTCGCCGGGCGCGAGCGAACGCGGTGGGGCGAGGAGATGGCGCAGGACGAGGAAGCGTCGCGCGACGGCGGCGGGAACCGGTGAGGGTGTCACGCGGGCGATGCTATCCGGCTGATCCTGACAGACAATGTCATGTATCTCGACGAATCAGGCAAGCGTCGCGAGGAAGCGGAACACGGGTAGCGCCGCCGCGTAGCCCTCGGCGATCGTGTCCGGGAGGCTCGGCGAGCAGACCTCGGCGTCGGAGAGCCGCCGGCCGAAGACCACGTCCTTCCAGCGGAACATGTCGGCCATCGGGTGGTCGGCCGGATAGCCCGACGGGATCCGCTTCAGCGTCTCGTGCGGATGCACGTCGCCGAACCACGCGACGAACGCCGCGTCCCCGATCGCCCCGGACACCCGCCCGGGATCGTCGACGATGGCGCGACGGAAGGCCTCCATCCGGGAGCGGTCGGGCATCCACATCCCGCCGCCCACGAACATCTCGCCCGGCGCGAAGTTGAAGTAGCCGCCGTTGCCGTGAGGGTGGTCCTCCGCGGGCCCATCGGGGCCACCGCCGGCGCCGACCCAGGGAAAGGACGCCCCGAGATGGCTCTTGTATGGCGACTTGTCGCGGCTGAACCTGGTGTCCCGGTAGATGCGGAACGGGGAGCGCCGCGGGTCGGCCCTGAGCGGGATATCGCGAGCCGCAAGGCGCTCGGCCAGCGCCGCCACCATGAGTTCGAGCGGCTCCTTCAGGAGGCGCTCGTAGTCGGCCTTGCGCGGCTGGAACCAGTTCCGCTCGTTGTGCTGCGCCAGGTCCGCGAGGAACTGGATGGCCTCGGGCGTGAAGCCGGTGAACGTCTGCATGTTGACGGCCATTGGAGGCACCTCCAGCGGACACCGGCGGGAGATCGTCGAGTCTACGCGACGTCGCTGCATTCGGGATCATCGGCACGGGCACGGAAGGGCACGACCAACGGCCGGGGCGGGACGGGGTGCGAGAATGCCACCGTGAACGCCCCACGCCGCCTCGGCTGGCGCGCCCGGTTCCTCGCCGCCGCCCTCGTCCTCGCCGCGTCGGCGCTTGCACCGGCTGCCGCGTCCGCGGCCCCGGCCCCGGGCTCGATCTCCTACGACGTGTACCGCCCGGGCGTGTACTCGATGCAGGCGACGTGGACGTGGTGCACGGCTGCGAGCGTCCAGATCATGCGCAACATCCTGCTCGACCAGAGCGTGCACAGCAGCACCCAGCAGGGCGCCTTCTTCGACTACATGCAGGCCGGCAACCGGTACCAGCTGGGCGGCCATCGGGGCATCGACCCGCAGGGCTTCCTCGCCGGGCTCCGCCACTTCGTCGACCCCCGGTACACGCTCGTCGCGAGCGCCACGTACGACCAGGCGGTGCGGTCCGCGGTCACGCGCCTGCGGTTGACGGGCGAGCCCGTGGCCCTCATCGTCGCGGCCGGGCGTCACGCATGGGTGCTCACGGGATTCTCGACCACCGCCGATCCGGCCCGGACGTCCGATTTCCGGGTGACCAGCGTCCGCGTCGTCGGCCCGCTCTACGGGCGGCAGAGCATCGGCGGCTACGACTCGCCCCCGGACACGAGCCTCTCGTACGCGGCCTTCCGGCAGTTCCTGCTGCCGTACCGCTTCCACTTCGCCCCGACGCCGTGGACCGGCAGCTATCTGACGTTCCAGGCGATTCCGGTGCAGTTCGCGGCGGTCCGGCGCGCGGTTCCGGTCTGAGCGTCGATCGTCGGCCGGGGAGGCTGACGCATCGACCGGGGGCAGATCGATACACTCCGGGCGGCGGGGGACGTCCCCGCGTCCCGGACCCGTCGGAGGCTCCATGTCCCGCAGGCTGCGCCGTCTCGTGATCCTCGCCGAGGGAGAGTTCAGGTTCCACGCGGCGAAGACCGCGCTTGGCGTGATCCGCTACGGCCCCGACCCGGTGCTCGCCGTGATCGACTCGACGCGCGCCGGGCGAAACGCCAGCGATCTGCTCGGCCCGGCGTTCGACGTCCCCGTCGTGGCGACCCTGGACGAGGTGCTGCCGCTCGGGCCGACCGCGCTCCTCATCGGCATCGCCCCCACCGGTGGCCGCCTCCCCGCCGCCTGGCGATCGATCATCCTGCGGGCGATCGGCGCCGGGCTCGACGTGCTCTCCGGCCTGCATACCTTCGTGTCGGACGACCCGGAGTTCGTCGCCGCGGCCCGGGAGGCGGGAGTGGAGCTGATCGACTACCGGAAGCCCCCCGAACGGATGGAGACGTCCCTGGGCCGCCTCCACCGGCCCGGATCGCGCGTGATCCTGACGGTCGGCACCGACTGCGCGATCGGCAAGATGAGCGTGGCGCTCGAGCTTCGCGACGCGGCCCGGCGTGCGGGACTGTCCGCGTCCTTCGTGGCGACCGGGCAGACGGGCATCATGATCGAGGGCTGGGGCGTCGCGATCGATCGCGTCGTGGCGGATTTCGTGCAGGGCACGTGCGAGTGGATGTGCGAGGAGGGCGAGGCGCGTGGCGACTGGGTCTTCGTCGAGGGACAGGGCTCGCTCGACCACCCGGCCTACAGCTCCGTGACCCTCGGGCTGATCCACGGGTTCACGCCCCACGCCATGGTCCTGGTCCACAAGCCGGGCCTCGCGGAGCACGACTTCGACCACCTGCCGGAACGCTCGTTCCCGCTGAGCCCCCTGTCCCCGATGATCCGCATCCACGAGGAGATCGCCGGCCTCGTGGCGCCGAGCCGGGTCGTCGCGGTTGCCCTGAACACCTCGCTGCTCGACGAGGAGGCCGCTCGCCGCGAGATCGAGCGCACCGCCGCCGAGACCGGCCTTCCGTGCGACGATCCGTTCCGCTTCGGGCCCGACGCGCTGCTGGCGGAGCTGTGTCCGAGAGTCGACGCGCTTCCGTGGGTCTCCGGGGCCGAGGTGACGGCATGAGCAGCCTGCGCATCGAGACCGAGACGCTGGAGATCCCGTTCCGCGACCCGTTCCGGATCGCCCGGGACATGAGCGGGGAGGTCGCCGTCACGGTCGTCGCCGGGATCTCGTGGGCGGCCGACCGGGAGCGCGGCCTCCGCGGAACGGGGGAGGGGTTCCCCGACACGTACTACGGGGAAAACCCCGACACGATGGCGGCCGTGATGCCGCTGCTGCTGGAGGCGGTCGACCCGTTCGAGCCATCCCTCGGCGGCACCGTGGGCGGCACCCGCGCGGCGCTCGCCTCGGCGTCCGACGCGATGGACGCGGCGATCCGGCACCACGGGGCGGCGAAGTGCGCGGTAGACATCGCGCTCCACGACCTGGCGGCCCGGCGCCTGGGCGTGTCCGTGCACGAGCTGCTCGGCCTGTCGCCCGACATCCCTCCCACCGACTTCACCATCGGCATCGACACGCCCGAGCTGGTGGGCCGGCGCGCGGCCCGCGCCGCACGGTTCCCGGCCCTCAAGGTCAAGGTGGGTGGTCCGGCGGATCTGCAGGTGCTCGAGGCCGTGCGTGCCGTCTACGGCGGCCCCATCCGGGTCGACGCCAACACGGGATGGCAGCCCGAGCAGGCAGCCGCGGTGCTCCCGGAGCTGGAGCGGCTCGGCGTGGAGTTGATCGAGCAGCCGTTCCCGGCGCACAGGCTTGACCAGCTCGGTTGGCTGCAGGAGCGCTCGAGGCTCCCGATCGTCGCCGACGAGAGCTGCGTGGCCTTCGACGACCTCGAGGGCCTCGTGGGAGTCGTGCAGGGCGTCAACGTGAAGCTTGCCAAGTGCGGGGGCGTCGGGCCGGCGAAGCGCATGCTGGAACGCGCCCGCGAGCTGGGCTTCCGCACGTTCCTGGGCTGCATGGAGGAGACGAGCGTGGGGATCGCCGCGTCCGCCGCGGTCGCCTCGCTGGCCGACTGGGTGGACCTGGACGGGTGCCTCCTCCTCGCATCCGACCCGTTCGAGGGCCTGGAGCTGGGCGACGATTGCCGCTGGATGCTGTCGCCGGGTCCCGGGCTGGGGGTCCGGCGACGCGCCCCGGGGGTGCCGCAGCCCGGCTGACCAGAGGCCCGTCGGCCCGTGGTTTGCGGACCATCGGCACGCCGGTGCGGCCGCGCGGCGCCCTGCCGGGGCGATGTGGACAAGTTGGTGGACAACGTCGTGGACAGAACCCCTTCCTCCGCCCGACGGCCGCTCCTAGCATGTCGGGGACGACAGTTCGAAGGCGGGCCGGGCGAGAGGGCGGCCCGTTCGTTCACGGGGATTCGTTTGCGCGTGGAGGAGAGGAGGGAGTTCGTATTGGCTGACCCCGACGAGTCCCGCAGTGCGGGAACGCCGTCCGAGGCGATGGAATTCGTGCGGTTCTGCTATGCGCGACGCCCCGTGTCATGGCCCCAGATCTACGACGAGATGAGCGCAGTCGCGTCCCGGGGCCTGTATCGAGGATGGGGGTACACGGAGCTTGCCGAGCACGGGATCCGGTTCACACTCCCGGACCTTCCCGGTCTCGCCGCACTCGTAGCCATCGTCGCTCGAACGGAATGTGCCCTGGCGGCGGAACGGAAGGCCGCCGAGGGCAACGTGGCGCACCGGCGCGTGGCACCAGCGCCGGTCCCAGCGGGCTGAGCCGGCCGGGCGGGCACGCAGTCCCGAGGCCCGGCACGACGGCAGCACTCACCACGGCAGTTCATTTGCCGAAACCAGGACGCCCCGCATCACCGCGGGGCGTCCTTCCATCTTCTCCATCGGCGGGGGCGGCCCTCGTCGCGCAAGCATCCGGCCCGGCTCCCCATACGCCGGCCATGACCCGAGACGGCTCTCGGGCGAGGGGCCGGCCGGTGGTTCCCGGCGGCTGCGCGGCCCCGACCCTATACTCGCGGCGATGCGCCAGATGTATCACCCTGACGACCTTGCGTCGATGGATCCGCTGGTCCTGATGAAGAACCTCGACCACGTCCGGATGACGAGCCGCCGCCTCAGCTACATCCTCCAGCAGCAGGTGCACCTGTACACGCCGGAGGCGAACCAGGTGCGCGACGAGATCGATCGCTACGTCGAGGCCGAACGCCAGATCGAAGGAGAGATGGCGAGGCGCGAGATCCGCGCCTGAGCGCTGACACGATGTGGGCGCCTCGCGTCCGACAACGCGTTCCCGGCGCGCTGAGCGAGGGCGGCGTCCTGGTCCCCGTCCTGATCGCGCTTGCCTTCTTCGTGCTGCTCGCCGCGTTCGCCGGAGTCGACCCGGCGCCGGGTGTCACGGCGAGCACCAGCCCCTGGACCGACGAGGGCTGGAACGTGCTGAATGCGCGCAACCTCGTCGTCTTCGGCCGCTGGTCCACGGACGCATGGGACATGTACATCGTCAACTACCCGTTCAGCCTCCTGCAGGCCGCCTGGCTCGCCGTCGCCGGAGTCGGGATCGTGCAGGCCCGTCTCCTCGTCATCGCGATCGGCGCCCTCGCGCTCGCCGCCATCGGCGTGGGGCTGCGACGGCAGCTCGGGGGCCCGGGCGCGGCGCTGGCCGAGGCCTCGCTCGGCGGTTCCGCGCTGGTCCTCTACTACGGACGGCTCGCGTACCTCGAGCCGATGGTCGTGCTCTGGCTCGTCGTGGGGCTACTGTCCCTCGTACGGGAGAGGCCGTCGTTCGCATCCGGCCTGGTCGCGGGAATCGCGCTGGCGCTGGCGATCGCGACAAAGGCGAGTGCCGCCTCGGCCGTCACCGGCATGCTGGCCGGGTTCGCGCTGGCAGGCGTGCGCGACGCGGGCGTTCGCCGCGCCCTCGCCGGGGTCGTGGTGGCCGCGGTCGGCGTTGCGATCGTCTGGGCCGCGGTGTTCGTCGTGCCGCAGCCGGCGGCGCTGGCCACGGACCTGCGGATCTGGGCCTCCGAGCCGCTCCCGCGCAGCCTGGCCCAGCTGATCGGCCGCATCGACGGATACCCGCGACGCAGCGACGGCGGGATCCCGTTTGCCCTGCCGCTGCTGGTCGCGGGAGCCCTCGGCGTGCTCGCGGTGGTCCTGCGGCGCGGCAGCCTCGACGCTCGTCAGCGCCGGCTCGCGGCGGCGTGCGTGGGCTGGTTCGTGGCCGGCATGGGCGTCCTGCTGATCGTCCCGTACCGGCCGAACCGGTACCTCGTGCCGCTGCTGCCGCCGCTCGCGATCGTGGCCGGCCTCGGTTTCGCGCTGGCCATGGGCTGGATCTCCGGTCGAGCCCGGCGCGGGGAGCGTCCCGGCGCCGTCGATGGAACAAGCGAGCTGGAACTGACCGAGGGCGGTGCGCCCCGGCTCGCCGGATGGAGCAGGGGCCCGGGTCATGCCGCGCTTGCGGCCGCGCCTCCGGGCTCCGTTCCTGTCGCGCGTCCGGGCCGCCAAGCCGCTCACGGTGGCCGGCGCCACCACCCGCGCCTTCCGGGTCTTCTTCCGGCCGCGCTCGCCCTCGTCCTCGGGATCGTGCTGGTCCTCCCGGGGCTCGCGACCTATGCGGGCTGGGTGACGTCGGCGCCGTCCACGCTGCCCGGCCTCCAGGCACGGATCGCGTCGATCGTTCCGCCCGGGGCTGCCGTGCAGGGGGACCTGGCGCCCGTGCTCGCGATGCGCACCCGCGCCGAGACCATCGTGTCGCGGCCCGCAACCGACGTGAACGCGGGCGACCTGTACGTCAGCCGCGGGGTCCGCTGGGTGCTCACCACCGGCGATCCCCCGCAGTGGGCAGCCCTGCACCCTGGGGCATGGGCGGCGCGCACGCGAGAGTTGTGCCTCTCCTGGGGCCCGGGGCGGACCTGCCTCTACCGGCTTCCCTGATCGACGACCAGGCGGAGTCGCGGCCGCGGAGGCCACGTCCAGTCGACGGGGAAGGAGGCCGAGGCCAGGGCCCGTCGCCGGCCCTGCTCGGACGGTGAGACGACGAGCAGGCGATCCACGCGGGTTGCCCGCCCTGCCTCCTCGCCCCAGATCCGCGTCGACTTCCGGTGTGCAGCGATCTCGTCGATGGCGACGCCCGCCAGTCGGTACCCCTCCGGCTCCGCGCACTCCTCCCACGCCCTGTCCGCGAGGGTGACCGTCCGGCTGAGGCGATGGCCGCGGTCGGATTCGACATCCCCGAGCACGAGCGCCACGACCGCATCGTCCGCGAGGCATCCGCGCAGGTCTGCCAGCACCTCCCTGAGGAACCGGAGATAGGCCGCCGGCCGATGTGCCTGGTCGAGGGCCGCGTCCACCTCGGCCGGGTCCAGTCCGAGGAACCAGAGCCGCAACCAGTTTGCGCTGCCGTACCGCACGACCCGAAGGTAAGGCGGGCTCGTGACGACCAGCCGGACGCGGCCCGGCAGTGAGCGCGATTCGAGCAGCCGTCTCGTCCGGGTGCCCGCGTCACGCGCGTCCCCGAGCATCGACAGCCCCCTGGCCGCCGGCAACGGGTCGCGCAGCAGACGACGCGATTTCGTGGCCAGCACATCGAAGACGTCCCGCAGCTCCGGCACGTAGCCCGTCTCCCGGGCATACCGCAGGACGTAGGCGGCGGGCATCGAGAAGGTGTTGGGCATGAGGCCGGACAGGAACGCGCGACCCCGGCCGTGCAGCACGCCGGTCGTGGTCGCGGCGATGAACCGGTCGACGCGATCGGCCGGGTCCAGGGAGACGCGCAGGAACTCCAGCTGGGCGAGCGTGCCCGGATGGAAGCAGACGGCGACCTCCGGGGGGACCGTGCGGTCGACGTCCGCCGATCCCGGATCCACCGCCAGCCAGCCCGCCCGAAGGTCCGCCAGCCGGTCGAAGAGCGCCTCCGGTTCGGGCGGGTCGACCTTGGCTCCGGTCAGGAGGTGCGCGAGCGGGTTGAGGTCGTTCCCCACGCCGATCCGGCCTTCGGCGCATGCCTGGAGTGCCGTGGTGCCACGTCCGCTGAACGGATCGAGCACGACGTCGCCGGGGCGCGTGTACCGGGCGATGAACGCGTGGGCGAGTCCCGCCGGAAACGCCGCGAGATAGCTGCACATCGGGTGGAAGGCGTGACCCCACAGGCGCCGCTCGGCCTTCCACTCGAGGTCGATGGGGAAGGGCGGCAGCCCATCCGCCGGCGTGCCGAAGGAGCCGGGCCCGGGACGTTCCGGATGCTGGAGCGCGAGTTCAGGACGCAGCGCGAGCGTCACGTGCGGTGCCTCGTGCGCGCCCATACCGGGCACGGGCCCGCGAATCTAGCACCCGGCCGCCACGATGACCTACCCGGGAATACGTTCCCGCCGGCGGAGGGCCGTGTCCCGGTGGCCGCGCACGGTAGGATTCACGCGGGTCCCCGTAGCTCAGTGGACAGAGCAACCGCCTTCTAAGCGGTCGGTCGCAGGTTCGAATCCTGCCGGGGACGCCAAGTCTTGAGTCGTCGACATCGGTGACACATGAGCCCCGCGGCCGGCGGGCTGGGCCGGGATACCGGGTTCGCACCGGCGATATCCGTCGGCACCCCGCGCCGGAGTATCCTTACATCCCGTTGGTTGTAAGGAGACGACGATGGAAGTACAGTGCCCGCCTGAGCTCGAAGGGCCAAGTCACGCTGCCCAGAGCCGTGCGCGAGGCGCTGTCCCTCGACACAGGGAGATCGCGTCGTGTTTCGGGTCGTGGGCCAGCATGCTGTTCTTGCGCGGACGCCGGATCTGATTGCTCTGGCTGGGTCCGTCAGCGTCCCGGCCGCCAAACGCGGGACGCCGTGGGCGGAGGTCCTGCGCCAGACGCGACAGGCACGTGCGGCCACCCTGCGGTGACCGCATTCATCGATACCAACGTCCTGGTTCGGCACCTCACCGGTGAACCTCCGGCCCAGGCCGCCGGCGCCACCCGCTACCTCGGGACTGCGGACGAGCTGCTCCTGCCCGATCTCATCGTCGCCGAAGTCGCGTATGTCCTCGAGTCGTTCTACGAGACGCCCAGGCCCCAGGTGGCGGAGACCCTCCGGGCGATCATCGCGTTCCCGTCCACTCGAGTCGTCGATGCAGAGTTGCTGCTGCGGGCGGTCGAGGTGTACGACGTGCACCGTCTCGACTTCGCCGACGCCTACCTGGTGGCCAGCGCCGAGCGCAGCGGATTCGGCCAGATCGTCTCGTTCGACCGTGGGATCGACCGGGTGGGGACCGTCAAGCGCGTGGAGCCCGAGTAGCTCACCGACACGGCATGGGGGACCTCGCGTGCCGTAACCCGGCGCCGAACCTGGCTGTAGCGGTCAGGCGTTCCGGAGCCCTCCCTCCCGCCTCACTGCCGCGGCCCCTTGTGCATCTCCACCAGGCCGCGCAGCAGTGACGACCAAGCGATCACGCCGAGCGCCCAGGCAGACGAACGGCGCCGGAGCTGTGCCCGGAGGCTGCGCTCGGACTCCCGGCCCGGGCGCAGTTCCGGACTGGTGCACGTCAGGCGGTGGCGGCGTCCGGCGCATTGGCCGCCTGGTGGGCGCGCGTGTGCCAGGTATCGAGGATCCATTCGAACCGGGGCGGCAGCCGGAAGCCCGGGCGGCCGCCAGTTTCCATGTCGGCGCCGAACCCGGCATGGTGACCGCGTCCCGGTCCGGGACCGCCACCATCGGGGCCCCAGGGCGAGGCCCACATGTGGCGCCGGTGCATCGCGGCCTTCACGATGATCACCGCCGCGGGGATCAGGAGCAGCCTCAGGTCCGGACCGCTGTTGCGGCAGTTGTCGTTCACGTCATCCTCCGGCATCGTCCGTCGTCTGGCGCGGCGTGTGCCGCGATGCAGTCGATGGTCACGCCGGGTTGTGAGGCGGTCGTGAGCGAGGCCCGGAGAACTCGGGGATGCGGCATCGCCGCCAAAGGCGTCCGGTCAGGACGCGCGATCGATCACGACCATCGGGATCACCCTCGTCGTCCTGGCCGGGTAATCCCCGAACAGCGGGATGGTCTCCACGTGCCGGTTCCACAGCCGGTCTCGCTCGGCGCCCGTGGCGACCCGTGCCACTGCCTCGAAGCGCTCTCCGTCGACCTCGACGGTCACTCGGGGATGTGCGACCAGGTTGTGGTACCAGGCCGGGTTCGTCGGGGCGCCGCCCTTGCTCGCCGCGACGAGCCAGGAATCGCCGTCGCGGCTGTAGTCGACCACCGTCGTGCGGGACTCACCGGTGCGGGCCCCGGTCGTGGTAAGGATCATGAGTGGCGTGCCCGCCATGGGGCCCTGGGTGACCTTGCCGCCGTGGCTGCGCAGTTCGGTGATCAGGGTCTGGGTGAAGTCGTTCATCGGCGCCTCCGCGTGAAATGGTTGTCAGCGCAACGATACCGTGTACGCCGCGCGGGCGCCTTGCAGCCCGGCGTCATCAGGCCGTCATCGTACCAAGGTCATGGTCGTTCGAGAGCATGGCGGCCTGATGTTCACCGGAGGCGGACCCAGGCAAGCCGCCGCAGACGATCGCCGAGCGGTTGTCGGCCCCCCACCTGTCGTCGACGGGGGCGCCTGGCAGGCGGCGCAGCTCGGGCGCGCCCTCTCGCGGGCCACCTGGGTGCAGTGGCTGCTGCCCTGGCAGGCCACCCCGGGCGAGCACCTGCTCGAGGTGCGCGCCACCGACGGCACGGGCGCCGTGCAGACGGCCACCCGGGGCGGCCCCGCTCCGGCCGGGGCGACCGGGTATGACCAGGTGGCGGTCTCGGTGCACTGAGGGGAGGCGGGACGTGCTCGGGGTCGACGCTGCCGGTAGGATGCCGGGCGTGGCAGGAATCGGCGGTCCGATCCTCGTCGTCGACGACGATCCGAAGATCGTTCGGCTCGTCCGCACGTACCTGGAGCGCGAGGGGTTCGCGGTCGTGGAGGCCAACGACGGGCGGTCGGCGCTGGCGGCCATCGCGCTCGAGGCGCCATCGCTGGTCATCCTCGACCTCATGCTCCCGGAGGTCGACGGGCTGGCCGTGATCCGCGCGGTGCGGCGCACGGACCGGACCCCCATCGTCGTGCTGTCCGCGCGAGGAACCACGTCCGATCGGATCGCGGGCCTGACCGAGGGCGCCGACGACTACCTGCCGAAGCCGTTCTCACCGGCGGAGCTCGTCATTCGCGTCCGCCGGGTCCTCGAGCGAGCCGACCCGGGCAGGCCGGCCGCCATCCCGGTTCCGCCTCCGACCGAGCCCATCCGCCACGGCGATCTCGTGCTCGATCCAGACCGGCACGAGGTGAGCGTGGCCGGCCGGCGCGTCGACCTGACCGCCGTGGAGTTCAGGCTGCTGTCCGTGCTGCTCCGATCCGGAGGCCGGGTGCTGTCGCGCGACCAGCTCCTCGACGCGGTCTACGGACGTGACGGGAGCGAGGTGCTCGACAGGACGATCGACGCTCACGTGCGCCGGCTCCGTGACAAGCTCGGCGACGACGCGGACCGGCCGCGGTACGTGGCCACGGTCCGTGGAGCGGGCTACCGTGCCGCTCCGGTCGAGACCGGCGGAAACGCGGGGTGAGCGTGCCACCGCGCCGGGGGCCGCGCGTTCCCGACGGCGTCAGCGCGCGCATCGCCATCGCCGCGATCGCAGTCGCCGCGGTTGCGCTCGTCATCCTGGCCGGTGGGCGTCATCGTCGCCGGATCGTCGACCTTCGCCGGGCTCATGGCCGAGCACGGCTTCAGCACGGCGTCCAGCGACGCGATGTTCCGCGACTCCGTCGTCCAGGTCCTGCTGGTCGCGCTTGCGGTCTCCGTCGCGGCCGCCGTCGTGCTCGCGGCGATCCTGGGTGCGCGGCTCGGCCGGCCCCTTCGCGACATCGGGCAGGCGGCCCGCAGGATCGCCCGGGGCGATTACCAGATCCGCATCCCTCGGCACGGGCCGGAGGAGATCGTCAGCCTGGCCAATTCGTTCAACCAGATGGCCGGTGCCCTGGAGGAGCAGGAACGGACGCGGAGGGAGTTCATCGCCAATGCAGCCCATGAACTCAGGACGCCGCTGACCAATCTCAAGGGGTACCTCGAGGCCCTTCGTGACGGCGTGATCGCGCCCGACCGGGCCACGTTCGAGTCGCTCTGGGACGAGACCGAGCGGCTCGTCCGCCTGTCGCACGCCCTCGACGTCCTCGCGGAAGGCGACGCCGCCGGACCGCGGCCGCTCGTGGAGATCGACGTCGCGCACGCCGTGCGGTCGTCGCTGGAGCTCGTCCGCCCCTCGGCCCGGGCGTCCGGGCTCGAGCTCGCGCTGGACGTTCCGCCGCACCTCCCGGCTCGTGGCGATCCCGACCAGCTCGCCCAGGTGCTCGCGAACCTCATGCAGAACGCGCTGCGCTACACGCCTCCCGGGGGCCGCGTGACGGTCCGGGCCGAACACCGCCGGTCCGACGTCCTCGTGTCGGTGTCGAACACGGGCGAGGGCATCCCGGCCGCGGACCTGCCGCACGTGTTCGAGCGCTTCTATCGCGTGGAGAAGTCGCGGGATCGCGAGCGCGGCGGCGCCGGCATCGGCCTGGCGATCGTGAAGCAGCTGGTGGAAGGCCTGGGCGGCGACGTCGGTGCGGAATCGGCGGGCGGGCTGACCCGGGTCTGGTTCAGCCTGCCCGACTGAAACGCGGCCCCGTCAGGGCGCCGGCGAGCCGAAGAGGTTCCCGAACGGGTTCGCTCCGCCGCTCCCGGACCCCATGAACATCTGCAGGAGCTGCGATGCGTCCTGCGTCTGGTCGGCAGGGGGCGCCTGGATCGACACGCTCCCGCTGTGCGCCTTGATCGTGATTGCCACGGTCAGGGAGCTGCCGGAGTCGGTGATCGACGTGCTGATCTTCGAGAGCTGCTGCGTCTGACGGTCGATCCAGACCGTGACGGGGATGTCGGGGATGTTCGGTGCGATCGAGGGCAGGGCAACACCGCTCGTGCCGGCCATCGCCTCGGCCTGCGCGGCCCACGAGGCGATGCTCGCTGCGCTGAGGGTCACCGTGACGACGTCCTGGTCGCGACCATCGAGCTGCTGAACGCCGCCGGACGTGATCTTCAGGCCGGGGTCCTTCAGGAGCGGCGCCAGCACGGCGGCGGGATCGAACGACGGCATCGCGGAGGGCACTGGGACCGCGGACGGAATGAGTGCCTCGGCGGCCGACAGGGGCAGCGAGTACCAGGTGGCACCGAGCATGTCAGCCTGCACATAGGCGGTTCCGTTGACGACCCGGACATCCGCCTTGATGTCCGTGGCGCCCTGCACGCCCTTGAGGTCGAGTGTCAGCTCGCCCTGGGCGGCAGCGCGGTCGATCGTCGCGACCACGGTCGAACCGGAGACATCGGACGTGGTTCCGTCGGACTGGGCGAGCTTGCCGTCGAGCGAGAGCGTCACGTCGATCGGCCCGGTCAGCTTCGCCGTTGCCGCGAGGCTCGTGCCGAGCAGGGCGGATGGGTCCTGGACGGGCGTGGGGCTTGGCGTCGCAGCCGCGCCGCATCCGGCGAACAGGCTCGCCACGACGACGGCCGCAGCCAGGCGAACGCCCCCGCGACGGGCGTGGGGCAGGTACATCGTCAGCCTCCCTCGGTCGCCGGACGCAGCCTGCACCCGGCCCTGCGTGCACAGTGACACGGTTCGGCCTCGCGTCAAGTGGCCCTTCGGCCCAGTACGGGTGCCACCTGTCAGGCCGGCCGGCCGAATCGACCGGCACAGGAATCGACCGGCGCGGGCCCGACCCTGGCGGCCACCCCGGGCCCCAGGTCCGTCCGAACTGGTTGTGGATTCACGCAGGGCGCTCCCCTACACTCCGCCAATCGGACGCGGCTCGCCGACCATCTGGCAGGAGGGGAACGCGATGGCCTCAGCGCTACCGCTCGCACAGCCGTCGGCGTTCGCCGTCTTCCGCCGCCGCAGCTTCACGCTGCTGTGGACCGGCCAGTTCGTGTCGACCATCGGCGACGCGCTGCTCATCGCGGGCGCGGGGATCCTCATCTTCCAGAGGACGAACTCGGCGCTGAGCGTGGGCCTCATGGCGGCGGCCACCGTTGCCCCCGCACTCGTGGTCGGCCTGATCGCGGGCGTCGTGGTCGATCGCTACGACCGCAAGCGCATCATGCTGGCGGCCGACGTGCTGCGTGCGCTGATCGTGGTCTCGCATCCCGATCCTCGTGAGCATCAACCTCGTCTTCCTGTACCTGCTCGTGGCCGCGTCCGCCGCCGTGAGCGAGTTCTTCAACCCCGCGCTCGATGCCACCCTGCCCGAGATCGCGCCCGACGAGGAGCTGGGGGCGGCCAACTCGCTGATGGCGATCAGCTCGTTCGGCTCGACGGCGGTGGGCTTCGCGGCAGGAGGCCTGATCGCCGCCCTGGGTGACGTCCAGCTCGCATTCCTGCTCGATGCCGTCAGCTTCGCCTTCTCGGCGCTCTGCACGTACGGAGCCTCCATTCCCAGGATCCCGGTCAGCGGGGACACGTCGATCCGGGCGGTCGGCAAGAACCTGCGCGACGGCATGCGGGTCCTCGTCCAGACGCCGATCCTGCGCTCGATGCTGCCGATCTCGATCGTGTACGCGGTCGCCTGCGTGGGGATCTGGAACGCGCTGCTCCTCCCGTTCTCCATCCGGGCCCTCGGAGCGAACACGTTCGAGTACGGCCTCCAGGAGGGGCTGACCTCGGTGGGGTTCGTGATCGGCAGCCTGGTCATGGCCCAGCTCGTCGGACGTCTCCGCGAGGGCCAGTGGATGGTGATCGGCTACCTGGCGATGGGCGTCATGGGACTCGCCTACGGGCTGAGCCACTCGATCGCGCTCGCCATCGCGGCGGTGGCGGTGAGCGGGTTCGCCAACGCGTTCACGAGCACGGCCGGCCGCCTCATCCGCCAGCGGAACACGCCGCGCGAGTTCCGTGGCCGGGTGATGAGCGCGTTCTCGGTCATCACCAGCGTGTTCGGGATCATCGGCATGGTCGTGGCAGGCCTCGCGGACGTGATCGACATCAGGCTGCTCATCGCGGTGGCCTCTCTGGCCACGATCCTCGTCGGGCTCTTCGCCGCCGTTCTCCCGGGGCTCGGCCAGCCGGCAGCCGAGTGGCGTCGCCTGGTCAAAGTGCTGCACGCCGCCCCGGCCCGGGGAGCGCTGGGCACGCTCCGACCGGTGACCCTGACCGATTTCGAATCGCTCATCGGGCTCGTGCCGACGCTGCGCAACCTCGATCGCTCGGGGCGCGAGGATCTGCTGGTCCACGGCCAGATCGGGGAGGCCGAGGCGGGCGCGTGCGTCGTCGCCCAGGGGGATCCCAGCGACGCGGCCTTCTTCGTGCTCGGCGGGAAGGCGGTGGCGGGCACGCCGTCGGGCGGAGCCTACCGGTCGCTGTCGGAGATGGGGCCGGGCGACTTCTTCGGCGAGATCGCCGCCCTCACGGGTGCCCCGCGCACGGCCAACGTCGTGGCGGCCGAGCCGTTGACGCTGCTCGAAGTGCCTGCCGCGACGATGCGGCGACTGATGAAGGCGCCCGGCATGAGCGAGCTGGTGATGGGCAAGATGAGCGAGCGACTGGCCCGCACCAGCCTGACCGAACTGCCCAAGCTCGGCGGTCTCGACCAGTCCGACCTGCGCGAGCTGCGGACGCCCGTGGCGGCCGGCCCGTTGGGCGCGCCCCCCGACGCCCCGCTCGTCGCCGAGGCCTGACACCCGCCGCACACTGCCGAGGCCTGACGCCCGCCGCACGCGGCCGAGGCTGGCGCCCCGGCGCTGAGGCCCGCCGCACGCGGCCGAGGCCTGACACCCGCCCATGCCGCGGCTCGTACGCCCAGCCGGTTCGCGCCGACCCGGACCACTGCCGCATGAGGGTGGGCCTTTGGTGCTAGGGCGTTCGTGGGACGCCCGGACTACCTTGCCCGATGGATACAGGTTGCCCGTACGTCCCTCGGGCACGACCGGTGCCTGGATTTGGAGGTTCGCGGGATGGACGCGAGTGCGCTGGACCACCACGTGTACGAAGGGCGCGGGTGGTCTCGACCACGCCGCGACCCCGAACCCGCCGACGACCACGTCTCGGCCGGGGGCCGCGGGCATCGTTCCGCCGACTCCGATGAGGCCGGGCGCGGGCCCGTCGTATCCCTCGTTCCCGACGCCGACGGCCATGACCGGTCGGCCGATTTCCGTACTCAGCTGGTCGACGCCATGCACGCCGCCGCGCGGGCCCAGCACAGTCGCATCGTCTCCGACGTGGAGGAGCGCCAGGCCGCATACGTGAGTGCGGTCCACAGCCGCGCATCGGCCGAGGTCGATGCCATGCGTGCAACTGCCGATGACGTCAGCTCGCAGGTGGCCTCGTGGGCCGCCGCGGAGCTCGAGCGCATCGAGCGTGAGCGCGAGCAGAAGCTCGACGCAGCGCGAACGGACTTCCAGCAACGGCTGGATTCCCACGAATCCCGGGTGGAACGGGAGATCGCCGAGGCGCGTGCCAGGGTCGCCGCGTACCGGGCCGAGATCGAGGCGTTCTTCTCGCAACTCGACGCCGAGGCGGACCCCGCCGTGATCGCGCAGCTGGCGGCCCGCGTTCCGGCCCCGCCGGACCTCGAGAAGGCGGCGACGGCTGCGACCACCCCGACGATCGAGGCCGTGACACCGGTGCCGACCGCAGAGGCGGTCGAGACTGCGACATGGGCGCCGACCCCTGAGGCGGTCGAGGCGGTGACGGAGACGGCGACGCCCGCGACGATCGACGCCGCGACGGCGACGCCCGAGACGTTCCCGGTCCTCCACTCGTTCGAACCGTCGGCGCAGGGCCACGATACCCGTACCGGGTTCGAGCCCGCGGACGGCGTGGGGCAACCGGCACCGGCGGCACGCGACGACCTCGGGTGGGACTCCGACTTCGTGCGCGGCCCGGAGGCCGAGTCGCCTGCCGTCCCGGTCGCGATGGCCGACGAGCATCCCACGGAGAAGCTCGAGGCCGAGCCGGCCATGGCCGCGGAGCACGGGGACGAGCGACAGGAAGCCGCGTTCTTCACCAGGCCCGCCCTGCTCGATCGCGAACCAGAACCGGCCGTCCCGACGGGCAAGCCGAAGGACCTCATCCGGGAGCGGCTCCGCTACATCGCCGAGCGGCGCGCCGCACTGACCGACGTGGGCACCGGCGCGTGGCCGACCGAGCCTGCGCCCAATTCCCGACCGGTCTAGGGCAGTCTCATGAGCCCCGACATCCGGACGTCGTCCTCGCGCGGCGTTCACGACCGAACTGACGCCGGCGGACGGCTCGCCCTGGTCGGCCGCCTCCACGACCGCCTCAGGGTGGTGCTCAATCCTGCGAGGCGTTCTCCCGTGGCGAGCGTGCCCGAGCCCGGGCCCGAGCCGGAGGAGGTCGAGTTCATCGCGTTCACGGAGGACTGCCTCATCGTCGGCCGCATCTCCCTGGACGCGGACCGCCTGAGTGACATGCTCAACACGCACGAGGAGTTCACGCTGCGCGACGTGGTCGTCCACGGCCTCGCGGACGGTCGATCCGTGCGGGCGGCCGAGGTCCCCGTCTCGCGTTCCGAGCTCGTCGCCGTGCTTGCCGATCGCCCGCGCGGCGATCCCGCGCGCCGCACCCACACGCTCATCCATCCGGTGGCCGTCCAGAGCGGGGCGTACCTGGTCCGTGGCTACCTTCACGCACGCCCCGGCGCGGAGCCGCTCGCGAGCGCCCGGTGGCGCAGGTCGATGATCCCGCTGACCGACGCGTCGATCGAATACGCGCTCGGCGGCGTGCCCCAGCTGGCCACGGCGCGCACCATCGTCGTCAATCGGGACCTGGCCGAATGGATGCGGCTGGTCGGGGAACACGAGCTTCGGGTCACGGTTCAGCCGGTGGTCGTGCGTTGATCCACGACCGTTCCGGAGACGTTCGAGACTGACGAGGCGCGGGTGGACCGGATGGGCCGGAGGCGATCCGGCCCCGTCGATCGTCCCGGCTGCGACTAGAATCCCACGCGACGCCCGCGACCGCGGCTCGCGCACGACCGCGTTACGCGCTCGATCGCGATTCGCGCCTGTTCCATGCCAGCGTGACGGCCCGGGGAGGAGACGGACGACCTTGTTCGACGCGGCCGAATCCACGTCCCGCGTGCTCCCTGCTGGGGAGCCCGGTCCGGACTCCGTGCCGGTCGACGCCGGCCGCGTTCGCCGGCGCCGACGCCCTCGCGACGCCGGCGCCGGCCGGCGCAACACCGCCCATGAGCGCCGACATCGATCCGCTCGCGGGGTCGGGCGGACTGCCCGGAACGCAGCCGACGGGCGCCGACATCGACCTCCTGCCGTCGCCCGGCATCGTCGCCACGGATACCCTGGCGGCCGCGGGGCGCAAGGTCATGCTGTTCCACCTCGAACGGCTCGCGTCCAGTCTCCCCGGGGCGCGGGAGGGAGACCCGCGCGCGATCGGCGCCGCCAGCCAGGCGATCCGTCACCTCCGGTCGGCCGGCGCATCTTCGACCTGGACGGGATGCTGGAGAAGAAGGGGCGGATCCGCCGCGAGCTGCGCCGGCTCGACCGGCGCCTGGCAACCGTCATGGTGCTGGACGCCCTGCTGCGGGACCTCGACGACGCCCGAACCGGCTTCTCCCCGGACCGGGCGGCGGGCCTCGACATCCTGCGCGAGTCGTGGCGCGACGAGCGGGAAGCCGCCCGGCGACGCCTTGCGCGCGACGCCGCCCCGCGCCGCTGCCGGCGCTGGATCGGCGCCCTGTGGGACGGGCTCCAGGACGAGACGGCGGCCGTCGGGAGGGCCGGCGCCTCCATGAGCGTGGCCCATCGGGTGTCCTCGCGGGTGTGGGACGCGTACGAACGCACCTGGTCCTGCCACTCGCTCCCCGACGCTGGCGACACGGCCTCCCTGCCCCGGCTGCGAAGGGCCGCCGAGCGCCTCCGGCACACGCTCGAGGGTTTCGGCGAGATGCTGCCCGACGCGGAGGCGCTCCTTGCCGCGGTCGAGGAGTTCGAGCGCCACATCACCATGCATGTCGAAGCGGGCCTGACGGCGGCGATGGCCCGCGAATTCGCCAGGTCTCGGGGGACGCGGCTGGCCGCATCCGAACGGGCCGCGATCGGGGCCTTCGTGGTCTCGCGGGAGGCCGTCGCTGCCCGCGAGCGTGCCCTGGGCCCGGGCTCGTGGGGCAGCCTGTTCGACCCGCTCTTCGGCGAGGCACTCGGCGTTGCACTGGACGGCGCCCGTACGATGGGCGGAGCATGGTCGAGCTCGAGGCCTACGCTGCCGATTGCCGCGTCCACGGCCGTCTCGAGGTCGGCGCCGGCCGGCTGACGGACGCCCTCAACGCCTCCGGGGAGGTCGTGATCAGGGACGTCCGCCTGGAGAGCCTCTCCGACGGCCACGTCGTCGAGATGCCGGAGCTGACGACCGGCCGTGACGAACTGTACGCCGTCGGCGGCAGCGGTCCGCGCGGCGAGTTGGCGCGGCGCATCAGGACGCACGTCACGCGCGTGCGAGTCGAGCTCGGCCCGTACCACGTCGAGGGGGCGCTGCACGGCTATCCGGCGGGAGACCCTCTCGGGATGGTCCTGCGGAGACCGTCCTGGGTGCCGCTCACGGACGCCACGATCCAGTACTCGGCCGGGGGCGAACAGGTGAAGGACGAGTTCGCCACCCTGCTCGTGAACCGGGAGCTGGCCACGTCCATGCGGGCGCTCGACGGCGAGGCCGGCGTCCTGCGGTGGGAGTCGGTCAACCCGGCCGGCACCATCAGGAATCCGGTCGAGCCGGTGGTGCGGCCCGACGCAGGAGCACAGGCGGTCCCGGGCGTGGCCCCGGAGGGTGACCAGGGAGCGGAGCCGACGGTCTCACCGCGCCCGATCACCTGACCATCGCGCCCGATCAGCTGACCCTCGACGATCACCTGACCGTCGGCCCGATCACCCGGCCCTCGCGGCAGCCGGCCCGGGCGGCCGGCGCGCGGATCACCAGGTCGGGTGGGCCAGGATGCCGCCGTCCACGACCAGGTTGGCCCCCGACACGAAGCGCGCCATCGGCGACACGAGGTAGAGCACCGCGTCCGCCACGTCGTCGGGATCGCCGAGGCGCCCGAGCGGGACGTGCTCGAGCCACCGCCGGACACCGTCGGGCCACGACTCGTCGAGGCCCTGACGCCAGATCAGGCCGGGGGACACGGCGTTCACGCGGATCCCGTGCCGGCCCAGCTCGAGCGCCGCAGCCCGCGTGTGCATGATCACGCCCGCCTTCGTGGCGCTGTAGTGGCTGTGCCCCCAGGCAGGCTGCATGCCCTCGATCGACGCGACGTTGACCACGGCCCCGCCCGTGCCCCCGGCGATGAAGACGCGCGCCGCCTCCCGCGTGCAGGCGACCACGCCACGCAGGTTCGTGGCCTCCATCTCCTCCCAGTCGCGCGCCGACTGCTCGAGCAGGGGCCGTGCCGGCTGCGCGCCCGCGCAGTTCACGAGGATGTCGAGCCGCCCCAGGGCCTCCACGACGCCGTCCATGGCATGCGCCACCTCCGCGTCGTCGGACACGTCGAGCGGGACCGGCACGCCGCGGCGCCCGAGGGCGGCGATCCGAGCGGCCGTGCTGCCCGGTCCGGCGTCGATGGTTCGCGCGGCGACCGCGACGTCCGCGCCCGCCTCCGCGAGGCGCACGGCGATCTCCGCGCCGATCCCCCGGCTCGCGCCGGTCACGAGCGCGACCCTGCCGGAAAGGTCCAGCAGGTTCCGGACGGGCGGCGGCTCGCTCGAGGCGTTCAGGCTCATACGGCTCCCTCAGGCATTCAGAACCGGCACAGCCGCCGGATGCGATCATCGTGGCCGGGATGCAGGCCGGCCATCTCGTCCCAGCTTGCGAACGTCACGCCGTCATCGGCGTACGGCGGCGCCATGAACGTCGAGACGAGCGTCCAGGGCCCGAGGGGTTCGGCCGCCTGCCACGTGCCGGCCGGGACCACCAGCTGCGGCCGGTGGCCGGCCTCGAGGTCGGGACCGAGGATCGGCTCGGTCACGCGTCCGTCCGGGTCGATCAGCAGCATGCGCGCGGGCGAGCCCAGGTGGTGGGCCCAGATCTCCGGGCCGGACAGGCGGTGGAGCCCGGAGAAGTCGGGACGGGCCATCAGGTAGTAGATCGCGCTCGAGGCGTCGTCCCGCCACGTCTGCCGCACGTGGCCGCCCTCCGGCTCCAGTCGCGTGAGTCCGAGCAGCTCGATCACGCGGGCAGCCGTCGTGATGTCGCCCCTGTCGCCCATGTCGCTCATGTCGTCCGCGTCGCTCGTGCCGCCGGCGCAATCCCCCCGGCCCTGGTCTCGCTCCGCAACGCGACCCGGAGGCTCGCGTAGGCGGCCAGGTCGACGACGAGGCCGCCCAGCCCGGCGAGCTGCGAGGCGTAGAAGACGAACACCTGCGTGACCAGGATCCAGACCAGCAGGCCGCGCAGGAACCAGTGGTAGGCGGCCGCCCTCGAGTTCCGCAGGGCGACGACGCCGCGAGCGACGAGAGCCGCGCCCACGAGCGTCGAGAGGCCGGATCCGACGTGCGACACGGTCCAGGCATCCGAGCTTCCCGCCGAACCGGTCGCGATCGCGAGCGCCAGCACGCCCGCGACGGCGGCGACCGCGTACGCCACGACCACCACGACCACGGCGCGATCGAACGAGGCGTTGGCCGCGAGGCGCACGTACATGCGCGCTGACCCGTGCCGGCAGGGCCTCCAGCCACGCGTCGCGATCCTCCGCCGAGGGGAGGCCGTCCACGTACCGGCGGACATCGGCCGCGAATGGCGCGTCCGGGCCGTCCTGTCGGAGGAGCGCGGCGATGTGCGCCCGGTCGTCCGGCTCGATCGGCCGGTCCAGGTGCTCCTCGAGCAGGTCCAGGGCGTTGGCGAGCCGTTCGCGCGGGCTCAGCGGGCGGTTGCCGATGACGGCGCGCCCGACGAGGAACAGGGTCACGAAGATGACGTACACGAGCGCGACGGCCGGCTGGAAGAAGTAGTTGTTGTCGGAGGTGAGGAACTTCCCGATCTCGTCGATGAACGTGCCGAACCCCAGGCCCGCGACGATCGCGGCGACGTGCTGCGTCCAGCGGTCGAGAAACACCAGGAGCATGCCCAGGGCGACCAGCATGAGCAGCCCGCCCCACAGCATGTGCGCGATGTGCAGGCCACCCCCGCCGATCCGCGGGTAGCCCGTGGCCGCCAGGAACGCCCTGATGGCCAGGAACGAGACCACGGCCGAGACGAGGAAGCTCTCGAGCAGGGCCGCGGCGTCGGAGTTGCGCGTACGTCGCGCCACCAGGGTCGTGCGCACGGAGGCGAGCATACGGCTCCGGGGCGAGAGTGCGTCGCCAGGGCTGCCACGCCGATGCGGCGACAGGACGGGCTCGGAGGCGCTTGCCGGCACGCGGCATCATGTCGGCATGACGCGACGGATCCTGATCCTGGGCGGTGGGTTCGCCGGGGTGAGCACGGCCGCCGAGCTCACGACGCTGCTTCGTCGCCAGCGACGCCTGGTCGAGCCGCCGAGGGTGCGGGCGCCGGGCGAGGCGGCTGCTCCGGCATCGGAGGACGCCGTCGAGGTCGTCCTCGTCGACCGCGACAACTACTCCGTGTTCCAGCCGTTCCTGCCGGAGATCCTCTCGGCGACGATCGAGCCGACGCACGCGGTGGTCCCGCTGCGCCGCCTGCTCCCGCACGTCGAGGTCGAGGTCGGGATCGTGGAGCACCTCGACGTCGCACAGCGTCGCGTCCGGTTCCGCCGTCCGCTCGACGGCGCCCCGTTCGAGCTCTCGTACGACGCCCTCGTCCTCGCGCTCGGCGGCGTGACGGACTTCCGGGTCGTGCCCGGGATGGCCGAGCACGCCGTGGGAATGCGCTCGCTCGGCGATGCGTTCTACCTGCGCAACCGCGCGCTCGACATGCTGGAGGCTGCCCGGGTGGAGGCCGACGACGAGCGTCGCCGCAGACTCGTGACCTTCGTGATCGTGGGCGGCGGATCCACGGGCGTCGAAGTCGCGGCCCAGCTGCAGGACCTCGTGCAGGCCGCGGCGGCGACGTTCCGGGGCGTGGCGCTGTCGCCGCGCGTGGTGCTCATCCACGGCCACGAGATCGTGCTCGGCGAGTTCGGTCGCCGGCTGGGCACGTACACCACGCGGCTGCTGGCGCGGGCGGGCATCGAGCTCGTGCTGGGGCGGCATGTCGCCCGGGTCGACGCACAGGGCGTCGCGCTCGACGACGGCCGCCGCATCGAGTCCGCGACCGTGATCAGCACCGTGGGCAATGCCCCCAACCCCGTCCTGCGGGGCCTGCCGGCGGCCTACGACGCCCATGGCTGGATCCGCGCGGACGCGACCTTCGCGGTGCAGGAGCTCGACCGGGTGTGGGCGGGCGGCGACTGCGCGACCATCGAGGACCCGCAGACCGGCCGGCCGATGCCCGCCACGGCCCAGCACGCCATCCGCGAAGGCCCGCACCTGGCGCGCAACGTCCTTGCCGTCCTGGATGGCGGCCAGGGCACGCCGTTCCATTTCGGGCAGCTCGGCATGCTCGTCTCGCTCGGGCGGCGGAAGGGCGCGGGCTCCGTCCTCGGGGTGAAGGTGTCCGGCTTCATCGCGTGGTTCATCTGGCGCAGCTACTACCTGCTCCGCCTGCCCACGTGGGATCGGCGCGTCCGGGTCGCACTCGACTGGACGGCCGACCTGCTCCTGCCGCGCGACGTCGTCGAGATCAACGTGCGGCGCACGCCCGGCGGCCCCGGGGAGCCGGTCGAATCGCGCGGCGAACCGACATCCTCCGGCGCGCGCGAGCCGACCGAGACCCACCTGCTCCTGTAGGTCCGGGCGAACAGGGGCGCCTCACGCGGCCGCCGCCGGCGCGGCCGTTCGAGCCCGCAAGCGGCCGTTCCTCGCGCGCTGTACTCTCGCGCGGCGATTCGGCGTCCCGCCTGGCGGACGCGGGGCGCGGCAGGGGAGGGCACCGGACATCGACCCGCTCGTTGGCTCCCTGGAAACGAAGCTGACCGCCCAGGTCGTCCGCTTCGTCGACGAGCATCGCCTGCCCGGCGCGTCGGTGGGCATCGTCCGTGACGGCACGCTCGCGTGGACCGCCGGCGCGGGATTTGCAGACCTGGCGACCGGTGCTCGCCCGGACGCGCACACGCTCTACCGGATCGCGTCGATCACCAAGACCTTCACGGCGGCGGCGATCGTGCAGCTCCGCGACGAGGGGAAGCTCCGCCTCGACGATCCGCTCGTCGCGCACGTGCCCGAGTTCGCGTCGGTCGTGAACCCCTTCGGACCGATCGAGGACGTGACCATCCGCCGTCTGCTCCTGCACCGGTCGGGCCTGCAGGGCGAGCAACCGGTCCTCGACCCGCGGGTCCTGACGTTCGTCCGCCCGGACGAGCTTCTCGGCCTGCTGGACCGCGTGCGCGTGGCGATCCCCCCGGACTCGGCCTTCAAGTATTCCAATCTCGGGTTCGAGCTCCTCGGCGAGGTCGTGCGGCGCGTCTCCGGCCTCGACCTGCAGAGCTACATCGCGGAGCGGATCACGGGGCCGCTCGGGATGCGGGCCACGGCCTGCGAGCCCATGGGGGCGCTGGCGCGACGACGCGCCACCGGATACGACGCCCGCTGCTTCGAGGACCGGACGCCGATCTCGCGTGAGATCGACTCCCTTGCGGTAGGCGCGTCCGCCGGCCTCTGGTCGTCGGTGGACGACCTCGCGCTCTGGGTCGCCCAGCAGATGCGGCGCTCGGACGACGCCAGGCGGGGCCCGGGGCAGATCCTGGACGGTCCGAGCCTGCGCGAGATGCATCGGGCCGTGGTCCTCAACGACGGGAGCTGGACGGAGGCGAACGGCCTCGGCTGGTACACGACCCGCGAAGACGGGGTCAGCTGGGTGGGCCACTCCGGCGCGATGTTCGGATACACGACCAACGTCATGTTCGAACCGGAGGAGGCCCTCGGGGCGATCGTCCTGCTCAACGGGATCGGTCCGGCCGACAGGCTCGCCCGTGGCCTTCTCGCAGACGTCCTGCCGGCGCATCGCGATGCACGGCTGGTCGCCGGGGCGCGTGCCGAGCCGCCACCGCCGACGCGACCGGAGTGGGTCGAGCTCCTCGGCACCTACCGTGACGAGGAGTTCGCCTGGGACGTGCACGTCGAGTGCCGGGTCGGTGACCTGGTGTGCGTGATCCCCGAGACGCCCGACGACCCTCACCGCCTCGAGCCGACGGCCGATCCGCTGGTCTTCACGGTCCATGGCGGTCGCCACGGAGGGGAACCGGCCCTGTTCCTGCGTGGAGAGGGCGGGCAGGTCGACGGGCTCAACCTGGGCGGCAATCCCCTCGTCAGGCTCGTCACGGCCCGCGACTGAGCCGCCAGGGCGGTCGTTTGCGGCGCCCGCGCCTCGGAGACGAATCTGCAAGGTCGATGCCAGTTATGGCAACGAATAGCCCGGAAGTCCTGTAGGATCAGGGGGACTTCGGGGGTTCCGGCCCTTGACAGTTGTCAACGCTTCTGATCGCAACACGTTGACTTTGCCGGTGGTGTGGCCCAACAGTACCGGTCGACGGTAGTACCGGTCTTACGGAAAGAGGGGCGGGTTCGGTGAAGTTCAGGACATCCATGGGTCGGTTGGGCCGGCCATCGGCCACTGTGCGATTTGCCGCAGGTGCCTCGGTGGCGGTCCTGCTGGCGACGCTGCTCAGCGCGAACGTGCTCGCCGCGTCGAACAAGCCGTTCTCCGTGACGGGCACGCCCGGCACGATCCAGGCCGGCGACAACCCGCCCATCACGCTCACCGTCACGGACTTGACCAAGACGCAGCAGCTGGGCTCGCTCGAGATCGCCCTGTCGTCGGGCTTCACCTTCAGCGGCAGCCCTCTCGCGACGGTCACGTCACGGGACCCGAACGCCAGTCCGTCGGTCGGCCTGGTCAGTCCCTCCATGCTGCAGATCCAGGGCCTCAACCTGCAGCCCGACGAACACGGCCACCATCACGCATCACCGACGTCGTCGCCCCCGGGTGCACCCCGCTCCAGTGGACGTTCACGGCCCAGCAGGCCAACCAGTGGACCAGCGGCAACGGGGCGAACTACCTGACCCTCAAGGGTTCGCAGCCGACGTCGGCCGGCAATGCCTGCGCACTTGCGTTCAAGTACGGTCCGGACGGCACGTCGGGCGTCGAGCCCGCTGATGCGGGCGCGAACCAGACGATCACGGGCACGGCGCTCACGCCGAGCGGACCGGGACGCCCGTGACCGTCCAGGTCATCGATGCGACCACACAGCTGCCGATCCCCGTCGTGACCGACGTCACGCTGTCGCTCAACACGGTCCGGCTGGATGACGCGGGAGGCACCGCCGCGCTCACGGGCGCCGGGCCGGTCACCACGGATGCCACCGGCAAGGCCACGTTCTCGGCGAGCGTCAACGTCGGCGGCACCTTCATTCTGACCGCGACCTCGTCCAACTCCGCCATCGCGCCCGACACCTCGACGTCGTTCCGGATCTGGGGTGGCGCCGCGACGTGCGGGACGAGCGGGTGCACGCTGCCGTTGGGTGCGTCAAACGGCGAGAATCTCAACATCTCGTCCGACTCCAACCAGGGGGCTGTTGGCGCCTCGTTCGACATCGTGTCGTTCGATTGCTCCACCGCGATCTACGGCGGGGTCGGCGCCATCCCCAACACCCAGACGGTGACCTGGACGACGGTACAACCCCGCTGCGACGGGCAGCAAGACGACGGAGATCTTCATCCCCGACTCCCTGCTGACGCAGACGAACGTCGACCCGCTCCTTGCTGTCCACTACATGGTCTGCATGAGCGCGCCATACCAGTTCCCGGTCGCCTGGACGCCGGCCAGCCTGACCAACGGGGCGAACGGGCTCGCGCAGCCAGACAGCGTGGTCAGCCGCGATCATGGGACGGCTACCTGGTACCGCGGGCTCCTGCCCGACTGCCAGGATGTCGGCGGGTACTCCGCGAGCGCGCCGTGCATCGCGAGCCGCGTTCACGGAACCCTGAACGGCGTGAGTGGGCTCACGGTCACGGTCGATGCCGTCGCCGGGGACCCGTTCGGACGCTAGCCTGAAGAGGTCCCGCGACCGGCGGGATCCACCACCGAACCGGAACGCCGCCGCGGGTCATTCCCGGCGGCGTTCCCTGCTCATCCGGGCAAGCCGCGCTCGCCGGCCCGGCGGGCCCCATACCGTAGACTTCGCCGATGGCGTCATGTCCCAACTGCGGTAAGTCGGTCGATCCCCGCTATCGCGTCTGCGGGTACTGCCGCACGCAGCTCGCGGACGACCGGCCGCCCCAGGAGATCCGCCGTCGCGTCACGATCGTCACCTCGGACCTCAAGGGCTCCACGGCCCTGGGGGAGAAGCTCGACCCCGAGTCGCTCCGCGAGGTCCTGACGCTCTACTTCGACGACATGCGCGCCGTCTTCGAGTCGCACGGCGGCACCATCGAGAAGATCATCGGCGACGCCATCGTGGCCGTGTTCGGTCTGCCGCTTCCGCGCGACGACGACGCGCTCCGGGCGGTGGCCGCCGCGGCCGAGAGCCAGCGCGCGCTGGCCGCGCTCAACGAGCAGCTGCAGCGGACCTGGGGCGTGCAGCTGACGAACCGCACCGGGATCGCCACCGGCCAGGCCATCATCGGCGACGCGAGCGCGGGCGAGCACATCCTCACCGGCGAGGTCGTGCAGCTCGCCAACAAGCTCGAGCAGTCGGCCCCGGCCAACGAGGTGCTCGTCGGTGCCCCGACGCTGCAGATCATCGCCGACGACGTGCAGGTCGAGGCCGTCGATCCGGTCGTCCCCAAGGGCGCCACCGAGGCAGTCGCGGCATTCCGGCTCGTGTGCGTGAACACCGACGCAGCGGCCCTGGCGCAGCCGCCGGCGGCGGTGGACCGGCCCGACGTGCGCGTCTGCCCCAACTGCGGCGACGAGAACCCGGAGGACTTCACCTGGTGCGGCTCCTGCGGCGGTGGGCTCGCGGCCCGGCAGCGCGCGCAGGAGAGCCGCAAGACCGTCACGATCGTCTTCTCGGACCTGAAGGCGAGCAGGGCCGGCGGCGAGCCGCTGGCTCCCGAGACGCTCCGGGACGTCATGGCGGCCGCCTTCGACGAATCGCGCCGCGTGCTGGAGAAGCACGGCGGCACGGTCGAGAAGTTCATCGGCGACGCCGTGATGGCGGTGTTCGGGCTCCCGGTGCGGCACGAGGACGACGGGCTCCGGGCCGTCCGCTCCGCGCTGGACATGAAGCTCGGCCTCGCGGAGCTGGCCGCACGCCTGGCGAGCGAGCAGGGGATCCGGCTCGACGTGGCGATCGGCGTCAACACCGGCGAGGTGGTCGCGGGCGATGCCAGCCTGGGGCAGCGGCTGGTCACCGGCGACGCGGTCAACGTGGCCGCTCGACTCGAGCAGGCCGCGCCGCTCCACGAGGTCCTCATCGGGGACCTGACCTACCGGCTCGTGCGCGACGCCGTCGACGTCGAGGAGGTCGAGCCGCTCACGCTCAAGGGCAAGGCGCAGCCGGTCCCCGCCTACCGGCTGCTGGCGGTCCGCAGCGGGGACGCCGTCGCGCGCCGGCAGGACGCGCCCATGGTCGGCCGCGAGCGCGAGATGGCGCAGCTCAACGGCATGCTCGCGGAGTCGATGAGGGAGCGTGGCGCCCGGATGGCCACGCTCGTGGGCGATGCCGGCGTCGGAAAGACCAGGCTCACGAAGGAGTTCCTGGACTCGGTCAAGTCGCGTGCCCGCGTGATCCGCGGTCGCTGCCTGCCCTACGGCGACGGCATCACGTTCTGGCCGATCGTGGAGGTGGTGCGCGAGGCCGCGGACATCAGGGAAGGCGATCCCCCGGAGAGTGCACGGGCCCGCCTGCTCTCGCTGCTGGGATCGGACAACCAGGACGTCGCCGAGCGCGTGGCGTCGGCCGTGGGCCTGATCGACACGCCGTTCCCCGTCTCTGAGCTCTTCTGGGGGATCCGGCGGTTCCTCGAGATCCTCGCCGAAGACGAGCCCGTCGTCGTGCACATCGACGACATCCACTGGGCCGAGGCGACGTTCCTCGACCTGATCGGCTACCTGACCGAGACGAGCCAGGAGGCGGCCGTCCTGCTCCTGTGCACCGCACGCAACGAGCTGCTGGAGCGCCACGAGGACTGGGCCACGGGCCCGAACCAGGCCCGCATCGTGCTGACGCCGCTGTCCGACGCCGACGCCGGCCTGGTCGTCGAGAACCTCCTCGGACGCGCCGGCCTCGCCGAGGGCGTGCGGGCGCGCGTCGTCGCCGCCGCCGAGGGCAACCCGCTGTTCGTCGAGCAGCTGCTCTCCATGCTCATCGACAACGGGTCGCTGCGGTTCGCCGGCGATCGCTGGCAGCCCACGGTCGACCTCTCCGACATCTCGATCCCGCCCACGATCCACGCCCTGCTCGCGTCCCGCCTCGACCAGCTCCCGCCGGTGGAGCGGTCCGTGGTGGAGCCCGCGTCCGTCATCGGTCTCAGCTTCGCGCCGGCCGCCGTGAAGGAGCTCGCTCCGGACGACGTGAAGAGCGACCTCATGACCCACCTGTCGTCGCTCGCGACCAAGCAGCTCGTCCGCGCGGGCGAGGCGGCGTCCGAGTCGGACCCGAGCTATCGCTTCCAGCACATCCTGATCAAGGACGCCGCGTACCAGGGGCTGCTCAAGCGTTCGCGGGCGATCTTCCACGAGCGGTTCGTGGTCTGGGCCGACCGTGTCAACGCGGAGGCGGGGCGGACCACCGAGTTCGAGGAAATCCTCGGCTGGCACCTGGAGCAGGCCCATCGCTACCGGCAGGACCTCGGACCGCTCGACGAGCACGGCGTGGCCGTCGGTGTCGACGCCTCGCGACGTCTCGCGTCGGCCGGGCGCCGGGCGATGGCACGCGGCGACATGCCGGCGGCCGCGAGCCTCCTGCGGCGGCGGCGCTGCCCTGGTCCCCGAGGACCACGCGACGCGCCCGCGACTGCTTCGCGACGCGGGTGAGGCGCTGATGGAGCTCGGCGAGTTCGCGGCCGCGGACGAGGCGTTCGTGGCCGCCCGCGAAGGCGCCGCGGCCCTGGGCGACGCCGGGATGGAGACGACCGCCGCGATCATGCGGATGCAGCTCCGCTTCTATCAGTCCGATACGGGCGAGGGCGAACCCGACGTCATCTCGCAGGTCCAGGGCCTGCTGCCGGTCCTCGAGCAGGCGGCCGATCACGAGGGCCTCGCCCGCGCGTGGCGCCTGATGACGATGATCGGCTTCGGGACCGGCCGGTACGTGTTCACGGAGGACGCCGCCGAGCGGGCCATCGAGCAGGCCAGGATCGCCGAGGACAGGCTGATCGAGACGCGCTCCCGATCCTCGCTCGCCATGTGCGCCCTGCTGGGCCAGACGCCCGTTCCCCAGGCCATCGAGCGCTGCGAGCAGCTGCTCGAGCAGGCCGAGGGCGACCGCAAGTCGGAGTCGCTGATCCTCGCGGTGCTCGCGCACCTGGAGGCGATGCGGGGCGATGCCGAGCGGGCGCGCGTCCTCTACCGGCGCAGCCGCGCCACCCTGGAGGAGCTCGGTGTCAAGCTCCTGGCCGCGCTGACGTCACTCGATTCGGGCTGGGTGGAGATGATCGCCGGCGATCCGGTCGCCGCCGAGCGGGAGCTCCGCGGGGACTACGAGACGCTCAACGCCATGGGCGAGCGGATGTACATCTCCACGACGTCGGCGTCGCTGTCGGAGGCGCTCTACAGGCAGGGGCGGTACGAGGAAGCGCAGGCCATGACGGCCTTCAGCCAGGAGATCGCGGCGCCCGACGACGTGTCCACGCAGTTCCTGTGGCGCCACGTCCGCGCGAAAGTCCTCGCGCGCCAGGGCGACTGCGACGAAGCGGTGTCGCTGGCGACCGAGAGCGTGCGGCTGATCGGCGAATCGGACGATATCGAGTCGCAGGGCAACGCACTGTTGAGCCTGGCAGAGGTCTTCTGCCTGTGCGGACGCGTGCGCGAGGCGACCGAGACCGCCGAGCAGGCGAGAGAGCGATTCCAGCGCAAGGGCAACGTCGTGTCCGCGTCGGTGGCGGCGTCATTCAGGCAGAGCCTGGAGGCGGGATTGCCCAACGAGATCGTGCTCGAGCCGCTGCATTCGAGGCCGGCGATCTCGTAGCCTGTCCGGGAAGCTCGTAGCCTGTCCGGGAAGGAGGCGCGAGGTGGAACAGCGGGCGCTCGGCGCGACGGGGATCGAGGTCGGCGTGGTCGGGCTCGGGGCGTGGCAGCTCGGCAACACGACCATGTGGGACGGGCCGGACGAGACCGAGTCCCTCCGCATCGTGGACGAGGCGATCGAGCTGGGGTGCACCCTGTTCGACACGGCGCCCGGGTACGGCGAGGGGCGCAGCGAGGAGCTGCTCGGCAGGGCGCTGCGCGACCGGCGCGACCGCGTGGTGATCTGCTCCAAGTTCGGGCACACGGCCGACGGGCGGAGCGACTTCGGGCCCGACGCGATCGAGCCGTCGGTGCGCGAGAGCCTGCGCCGCCTGCAGACCGACTACCTGGACATCCTGCTGCTGCACAGCCCGCCCGACGAGCTCATGGACGGCGGCGCGCCGCAGTACGCGGAGTTCGAACGCCTGCGCGACCTGGGCATGATCCGTGCCTACGGCGTCTCGCTCGACTGGGACCGGGCGCTCCAGCGCGTGCTGGACACGACCCGGAGCGGCGTCGTGGAGGTGCTCTTCAACGCTTTCCACCAGGATCCTGCCCCGGGGATCGCGCGAGCGGGTTCGGAAGGCGTAGGCGTGATCGTGAAGGTCCCGCTCGACTCGGGCTGGCTCGCGGGCAGGTACGGGCGCGGCAGCACGTTCTCGGGCGTGAGGAGCCGCTGGACGGCCGAGGATATCGCTCGGCGCGCGGACCTGGTCGGGCGATTCGAGCAGCTGTTGCCGCCCGGACTCGGGGTCGCGCAGGCGGCCCTCCGCTACGTGCTTGCCCAGGACGGGGTGACCGCCGTGATCCCGGGGGCGAGGTCGGTCGAGCAGTTGCGGACCAACGTGGCGGCGGCCGGCGGCACGCTGCCGGCCGAGACGGTCGCCGCGATCCGGCGGCTGTGGGAGGAGCACGTGGAGGGGGCTCCCGTCGCCTGGTAGGCGAGCGGCGCTCCGTCGGCTGGCAGGCAGCGCCACCCGCGACCGGAGAGGCGGATCCGTGACGCTTCCTGCTACCCTCGGTGCGTGGATCGTCGCAACATCTCGTCGGGCTCCCCGTTCGAGGCCACCATCGGGTTCAGCAGGGCCGTGCGCGTCGGCGACCGGGTGGTGGTGAGCGGCACGGCGCCCGTCTGGGCGGACGGCTCGTGCGATCCCGATCCCGCGGCGCAGGCGCGCCGCTGCCTGGAGATCATCGAAGCGGCGCTCGAACAGGCCGGGGCAACGCGCGCCGACGTGGTGCGCACGAGGACGTACCTGGTCGACCGACGTGACTGGGAGGCCGTGGGCGCCGTCCACGGCGAGGTCTTCCGCGAGACGCGGCCGGCGAGCACGATGATCATCGTCGCCGGGCTGCTCGACCCGCGTTGGAAGGTCGAGATCGAGGCCGAGGCCGTCGTCGGCTCCGGCTCCGGGAGGCAACCAGCCGGCTGAGGCGGCCGACGGGGATGCAACCGGCGGCCTGAGCGGCCGACGACGACGGAACGAGTCGCCTGAGGCGACCGGCGACGAAGCAACCAGCCGCCTGGCGGCCGACGACGAGGCGACCCAGCGGCCCGAGGGGCCGAACGACGAAGGGGGAATGACCGTGGACGACCTGCTTCCGCACGTCCTCTCGGTGCTGTCGACGACACCGGAGCGGTGGAGTGCCCTGGCGCACACGGTGCAGCTCGACCTGCTGTCCCGGCCCCCGGCGCCGGGGGAGTGGTCCGCGCTCGACTGCCTTCGCCACCTGGTGGCGTCCGAGCGCGACGTCTTCCCCGTCCGGCTCGCGGCCCTCATGGCCGGGCGTGACTTCGAGGCCTATGACCCCGACGCGGCGGCCGCGTCGGGCCCGGACGATCCCGCCGACCTGGTGGCGGAATTCGAGACGCTCCGCGGCCGGAGCATGCAGACGGTCGCGGCGCTCACGCCCGACGACCTGGGCCGCACGGCTCGTCACGCCGAGCTGGGCCCGGTGACCCTGGAGCAGCTGCTCGACGAGTGGGCTGCGCACGACCTGATGCACACCGTCCAGGCGGAGCGCGCCATCATGCAGCCCTTCATCGTCGGGAGCGGTCCGTGGCGCCGGTATTTCGCCGACCACGAGGCGCGCCCGGCTCATACACTCTGAGCCATGACCACCGCAACCGACGACGACCTGCGTCGCTACCGCGAGAACCTCCAGGGCGAGATCGACGGTGCTGCCGTCTACCTTGCCATGGCCGATGGCGAGAAGGACCCGCCGCTCATCGAGCTCTACCAGCGGCTGGCGGAGACCGAGAAGCGGCACGGCGCCGTCTGGGAGCAACGCCTCCGCGACGCGGGCGTGGACACCTCGCGGATGGGTCCGTCGTGGCGGGCGCGGGTTCTCCGCGTGGCGGCGCGCAGGCTCGGTGCCGGTGTCGTCGCCCCGACCGTCGCGGAGCAGGAGGGACGTTCCCAGGCGATGTACGACGCGCAGCCGGAGGCGGCCGGCACGAGCCTCCCCCAGGACGAGCGGTCGCACGCGCGGCTCTTCCGGGAGCTGGCGGGCGGCGGGGGGCTTGCGGGCGGCGAGCTGGCACGCATCGAGGGACGCCACCGCTCGACGGGTGGCAACGCCCTTCGCGCTGCGGTCCTCGGCGCGAGCGACGGCGTCCTGTCGAACACGAGCCTGATCATGGGCGTGGCGGGTGCATCCATCACCAACGGGGCCGTCGTGATCGCCGGCCTGGCCGGCCTGCTCGCCGGCGCGTTCTCGATGGGGCTCGGCGAATGGCTGTCGGTGCAGAGCGCGCGGGAACTCTACTCACACCAGATCCGCGTGGAGCGCGAGGAGCTCGAGGCGATTCCGGAGGAGGAGGAGGTCGAGCTCGCGCTCATCTACCAGTCGAAGGGCGTGGGTGCGGAGCAGGCTCGCCAGCTGGCGCGGCAGATCATCCAGGGTGACCCGCGCGTCGCCCTCGACACGCTCTCGCGCGAGGAGCTCGGGATCGACCCGGAGGAGCTGGGCGGCTCGGCCTACGAGGCGGCCTTCACCTCCTTCCTGCTCTTCGGATCCGGGGCGCTCGTGCCGCTGCTCCCGTTCCTGGTGTCGAGCGGGACGCCGGCCATCGTGGCCTCGCTCATCCTTGCCGGTATCGCCCTGTTCGTGGTGGGCGCGGCGATCACGATCGTCACGGGCCAGAGCGCGCTGCGCTCGGGGTTGCGCCAGGTGCTGTTCGGTCTCGTGGCCGCCGCCATCACGTTCGCGATCGGGCACCTGGTCGGGACGGCCATCCACTAGCTGTCGTTCCCGGGGTTGTTGAGACATATCGCGGTCAGGCGGGCATGACCCGCTTGCGCGATCGGCCGACTACGTCCTCGCCACGACCAGATGGGTGCGGAGTGTCTCGGTACGCGCGGGATCCCGGGCCCAGGACGGCGGCTCAAGTGGTCGACCGTATGCCCGCGCGAGCCGCCCGAGGTCGGCCAGCTCGACCTGCGGCCAGCCCGCACGGGCGAGCAGGGACTGTGGATCGTCTGTGGTGAAGGGCGGCGGCAACCCGTGGGCGGCACGCGCCCGGAGCGCGGGCTCCATCATCGGCAGCGCCAGGAGGCCGCTGCCCGACGCATCCGCGGCGAACACGCTGCCCGATCCCGAGAGGGCGCGCGCACCGGCGAGGAGCCCGTCCACCGCCGCAGGCGTCAGGTAGAAGAGGAGTCCCTCGGCGATCCAGGCGGTCCGCAGCCCGGCCGTGAACCCGGCCGTCAGCAGCGCGTTCTCCCAATCGCCGCCAAGGTCGGCAGCGACCACCACCCTCGTCCGGGGGCCGCCGGCCGCGAGGGATGCGAGGACCGGCTCCTTCTCCGCGAAGAGCGCGGACGCGTCGATTTCGAACCAGCGCACCTGTGCAGGCGCGGGCAGGCGGAAGGCACGCGTGTCGAAGCCGGCGCCCAGGAGCACGACCTGGTCCACCCGATCCGCTTCGCCCCGGAGGAGGTCGTCGAAGAAGCGGGTGCGGATCGGGAGGAAGGTGTTCTCGCCGCCCGAGGCGGCCTCGGACGCGGCGAGCACCGCCTCGCCGTGACTGCCGGCCAGGGCGGCCGCGAACGGGTCGTGGAACAGGGCGTCGGGTCGGGACGACTCCCGGGCCCGTGCCGCTGCGATCCAGTGTGCCGTCAGTCGGGTCACCCGAGGGGCGTTCGACACTGCCCGATCAGCTGCCATCCGGGGCCAGTCTACGGGCGCACGCCCCCGCGACGAACCGATCAGGCATGCGTGTCTCAATGACCCCGGGAACGACAACCAGGGGACCTGTGGCGGCCGCGCCACAACCGGCCCGGCCGGCACTCCCCGCCGGGCGCCCCGGCCGACCGCGCGCCACGTCTCCCAGCGCCGGTACGCTTCCGCGACCGCGGGCCTCAACCGGCCGGCGTCGCGCTCCCCGCGGGGCTACGCGTCCCCGACCGCGCGCCCGAAGATGTCGAGGGCCTCGGCGATCTCCTCGCTCGTCACGTTGAGCGGCGGGATCCAGCGGATCACGTTGTGGTGGGTGCCGCAGTTGAGGAGCAGGAGGCCCAGGTCGGCGGCCTTCGCCAGCACCTGGCTCGTGCGTGCCTCGTCGGGCGCCTTCGACTTCGCGTCGGTGACGAACTCCACGCCGATCATCAGCCCGTACCCGCGCACGTCGCCGATCCGCTCGTCGGTCGCCTGCAGCCGCTCGAGGCCGGCCCGGAGCTCGCGTCCCTTGTCGGCCGCGTTCGCCACGAGGCCTTCGCTGCGGATCGTGTCGAGGACCGCGAGACCGGCGGCACACGAGACCGGGTTGCCGCCGAACGTCGTCCCGTGCGCGCCCACGCCCCAGCGCTCCTGGAGGTCGCGGCTCGTGACCAGCGCCGACAGCGGCAGGCCGTTCGCGATGCCCTTCGCCACGCAGACCACGTCGGGCACGACGCCCGCGTGCTCGAAGCCCCACATCATCCCCGTGCGCCCGTAGCCGCACTGAATCTCGTCGGCCACCCAGAGGATCCCGTACTCGTCGCAGATCTCGCGCACGCCCTGCAGGAAGCTCGGCGGTGCGGGGCGGTAGCCACCCTCGCCCTGCTCGGCCTCGAGCACGAGCGCCGCGACGGAGCGCCCCGGGATCTCGCTCACCAGCAGGTCGCGAAGCGCCGCGAGGGACTGTCGAGTGGCCTCGTCGTCGCCGCCCATCCGGTACGCGTCGGGGAACGGGGCGTGGTACACGGACGGCATGAGCGGCTCGTAGCCGGACCGGTAGTTCAGGTTGGTGCTCGTGAGGGCGACCGAACCGAGGGTCCGGCCGTGGAAGCCGCCACGGAACGCCACGACGCCCGGGCGACCCGAG
Organism: uncultured Chloroflexia bacterium; assembly: GCA_963757865.1. Taxonomy (GTDB): domain Bacteria; phylum Chloroflexota; class Limnocylindria; order Limnocylindrales; family CSP1-4; genus JAJYNJ01. The sequence continues at coordinate 426,284 of CAVWSU010000019.1, read as the reverse complement.
ACGCGTCGAGCGAGCTTGACCGCGCCCTCGATGACCTCCGTGCCCGCGTTCGAGAAGAAGACCGTGTCGAGCGGGTCCGGCAGCGCCGCGGACAGCTCGGCGGCGAGTCGGGCGGTCGGCTCGGCGTACCCGGCACCGTTGACGTGCATCAGGGTGTCCACCTGCCGGTGGATGGCGGCGGAGACGGCGGGGTGGCCGTGCCCCAGCACCGACGTCGCGATGCCGCACACGAAATCGAGGTACGAGGAGCCGTCGACGGCGTAGAGCCGGTGGCCTTCACCCCGCACCATCGCACGCTCGGCCTTGAGGCCGAGGACGGGGGACATGTGTTCGCGGGCGAGCGTCACGAAGTCGGGCATGGTCCGGGTCTCGAGCATGGCTGGCCTCTGGCGCGGGCCGTCCGCCACGGCGGCGAGCAGGCAGGGACGGTGAAGGCCAAGTATACCGACGCGGGAGGTCGGGACCGGGGCGGGCGCGGCCGATCAATCCGGCCGATGGGCTGTGCCCGCGCACGGTCGACCCGCCCACGGCTCGACGCCGTGGGCGCCGACGAGGAACGACGTGCGGCCGGGCAAGACGACGGCCCGAGCTCTTTGCCGCAGTCCGTCAGTGCTCGAGGCGCTTCTGCATCACCGCGTGGATCGCGACCGCGATGAGGATGACGGCCCCGTAGATGGCCTGCGTGTAGTAGTCGGTCAATCCCGCCGCGACGATCCCGGCCTGGATGCCGCCGATCATGAAGGCCCCGAGGAACGTGCCGTAGATCGTCCCGCGCCCACCGAAGACGGACGTTCCGCCAACGAACACCGCCGCGATCGTCGGCAGCAGGTATCCACTGCCGGTCTGGAGGTAGAAGTTGTTGATCGCGAGGCTGTTCATGGCGCCGGCCACCGCCGCCGACATGCCCACGAGCACGAACAGCGCGATCCTCGTCTGGCGGATCGGGATCCCCATCAGGCCGGCCGCCTGGAGGTTGTCGCCGACCACGTAGGCGTTCTGGCCGAGGCGGTGCCGGTTGAGCAGGAGCCAGGCAACGACGGCGAGCACCACGAGCCAGATGAACTGCATCGGCACCGAGCCGATCTGGCCCACGAGCGTCGCGTACGTCGGCGACGAGTTCGTGGTGACCAGCGGAATCGACCGGCCGTTCATCAGGACCAGCGTCAGGCCCTGGAAGAGGAACATCGTGCCGATCGTGACGATGAGCGAGGGGATGCCGACGACCGTCACGACGACGCCGTTGAAGAAGCCGCAGGCCGCGCCCACCGCGAGGGCGGCCACGAAGCCGAGCTCGGCGCTGCCCGTCGCCTGCCATACCCACACGAAGCCGACCATGGAGAGTGACATCTCGGACCCGAACGAGAGGTCCATGTCGCCGGCGATGATCACCATCGTCAGGAAGAGCGCCATGATCGCGGTGTATGGCGTCGTCCGCGCGAACGAGATGTAGATGAGGTCGGACGTGAACGTGGTCGGGGCGGCGATGACGAACACGAGCCACAGGGCCAGGAAGGCCACGGTGATTCCGAGCTGCGACGCCCAGCTCGAGGCGAACGCCGTCAGGCCGCTCCGACGGCGCGGCTCGACGGCCCCGGCGACGGACACGGTCATCGGGCCGCCTCCGACACTGCGCCGGTCGCCTCCGTGGGCGCCGGCCGGTATCGGTCGGCTTCGGTGAACGTGCCGGTCACGGCCACCTCGCGCATGATGTTCATCAACTCCTCGAGCGAGTAGCGCGACGTCGGGAACTGGCCGGCGACGCGTCCGCGGTCGATGACCACGATCCGGTCGGACACCGAGTAGACGTGGAAGATGTTGTGGTCGATGAAGATCGCGGATTTCCCGGCTGCGCGGATCCCATCGACGAAGACCAGGAGCTTCTCCGTCTCCTTCAGTGACAGACCCATGGTCGGCTCGTCGAGGATGATGATGTCGGCTTGGAAGTGGAGGGCGCGGACGATCGCCAGGCCCTGGCGCTCGCCGCCCGACAGGCCGGTCACGCTCGTGTCCGGGGTGAGCACGGCGGACGTGAAGCCCATGGATTCGCCCATGAGCTCCTGCGTGATCCGGCGCATCTTGCCGACGTCCAGGAACCCGAGGGCTCGACTGACGGGCCTGCCCATGAAGATGTTCCGCCAGAGCGGCAGCTGGTCCGCGAGAGCTCGCTCCTGGTAGACCGTCTCGACCCCGAGTGAGCGCGCCTTCTGGACCGTCAGGCCCTCGACGCGCTTGCCGCGGAAGAGGATCTCCCCTTCGTCCGGCTGGTGGACGCCCGTGATGATCTTGATCAGGGTGGACTTCCCGGCGCCGTTGTCGCCCAGGAGCCCGACCACCTCGCCCGTCCCCAGGCTGAAGTCGACGTCCCGGAGCACGTGGACGCCGCCGAACGACTTGTAAATGTGACGGAGCTCGAGGCGGAGCTCGCCGTTCGTGGCGGGTTCGTTCATCTGACGGTCCGGTCCATGGCCCCGGTCTCCTGTATCGACTGCCCGGCCGGCAGACTGCGCGCCCGCCGGCCGGGTAGTAAACGCTGGGTATCGATAGCGAGGCTAGCGGATCTGCTGATCCACCAGCGGCGCGATCGCGGCGATGTTCGACTTGTCGACGAACCCGGCGCCGGTGTTGATGAACAGGCCACCGAAGCCGTACTGCTTGGACAGGCAGAGCTGTTCGATGCCGAAGAAGCCCTGCAGGTACTCCTGCTGGTCGATGACCAGGCTGATGTAGCCGTCCTTGATGCCCTGCACCGTCGCGGCCGACATGTCGAACCCGGCGGCGAACAGGCTACCCGGCGCCTTGTTGGCGGCCTTCATGAAGGTCGGGATCGCGGACGTCAGGTTGCCGTGGTCGATGAAGATCGCCTTGACGTTCGGGTGCGAGGACATGAACCCGGTGAAGACCGGCACGCCGGCAGACGCGTTGGCGTTGGTGGCGTCGTCGATCTCGAGGTAGTCGACCTTGAGGCCGTCTGCGGTGAGCTGGTCGGTGATCCCGAGCGTCCGCTCGCCGCGACCGGGCTGCGCCTTGAGGCCCCAGACGAACACTTCGTCGCCGGACTTGAGGTTGCCGCGCTTCTCCGCTTCCTTCGCGAGAGACGCGCCGGCGTCATGCAGCACCGCTCCGACGTAGCCCATGCCGGCGGACTGGTACTGCGCCTCGGCCGTCGGGAGCTCGGTGTTCATGACGGTGACCAGGATGCCCTGGTCCTCGGCCTGCTTGATCAAGGGGTCGAACGCCGCGTCACCCGGATGTCCCATGACCGCGATGCCGTCCGGCTTGGTGGCCATCGCCTGCTGGAACTGGGTGATCATCTTGTTCGGGTCCCAGTCGGACCACTGGTACGTCACGTCGGGACCGAACGCGGCCTGCGCGGCCTTCGCGCCGTTGTAGACGACGGTCTCGAAGCCGCCGCCCGGCGTGCCGCCCGGGAAGAAGACGAGCTTGACGCCCTTGCAGAACTGTCCGCTGCTGGAAGCGGTGCTGCCGCCCGCGGCCGCGCTTCCCTGCGGCGCGGTCGTCGCCGCGGAGCTGCACGCGGTGACCAGCACGGCGAGCGTGGCGGTCGTCGCCAGCAATCGCCACCGCAGTCCTGATCCAGAACCTCGCATGCGGGACCTCCTCCTTGCGTTCGCTCCGCTCACACGAGCGGACCTCGAAAACCCTGCCCTCCGTGCCGATCGTCGATTCTCTCAGGCCGCCTCCTCCTCACCTGGCATGTCAGCTCGACCCGGCGCCCGCGGCGCCGCCCGGGGCTGGATCGGCCTCGCGGACCGTCCCCCGTGTGCGGCGCGCATCACAGGCCGCCGGCCAGGCGGTAGTACGCCTGGTTCCACCTGAGTTCCTTCTTGATCGCCTGCGCCCGCGTGTCGCCGTCGATCACGACGAGCTCGATGCCGGTCATGTCCGCGAAATCCGAGAGGTGCTCGGTCGTGAGCGCCCTGCTGAGGCTGGTGTGATGCGGCCCCCCGGCCAGCAGCCACGCCTCGGCAGCGGTGCGCAGATCCGGGCGCGGCTGCCAGACCGCCCGCGCCACCGGCAGCCGGGGGAGCGCCTCCGGCGGAACGACGAGGTCCACTTCGTTGAGCACCAGCCGGAACCGGTCCCCCAGGTCGAGCAGCCCGACGACGATGGCCGGGCCGGGGCTGGCCGTGAAGACCAGGCGCACCGGATCGGCTCGACCTCCGATGGCGAGCGGATGGATCTCGCACGACGCCCGGCCCGCTCCGATGGACGGGCACACCTCGAGCATGTGCGCGCCCAGCACCATCGGGGCGAACGGGTCGAGGTGATACGTGTAGTCCTCCATGAACGAGGTGCCGCCGTCCAGGCCGGCCGCCATCACCTTCATGAGGCGCACGAGCACGGCCGTCTTCCAGTCGCCCTCGGCGCCGAACCCGTAACCGTCGGCCATCAGGCGCTGCACCGCGATCCCCGGGAGCTGGGCGAGCCCCTCGAGATCCTCGAACGTGTCGGTGAAGGCGCCGAATCCGCCCGCCTCCAGGAACGTCCGCAGCCCGACCTCGATGCGCGCCGCGTCGCGGAGGGCCTCCCGGCGCGCCCCGCCGGATCGGAGCTCCGACGCCATCTCGTACGCGTCGTCGTACTCGTCGACGAGGCGGTCCACGTCCGCCTCGGTCGCGGCGCGGACGGCTGCCGCGAGATCGCCAAGGCCGTACGTGTTGACCGACACGCCCAGCCGGAGCTCCGCCTCGACCTTGTCGCCCTCCGTCACCGCGACCTGGCGCATGTTGTCGCCGAAGCGGGCGACCCGGAGGGTGCGTGCCTCCTGCCGGGCGCAGGCCGCACGCGACCATGCGCCGATGCGGACGAGCACCTCGGGATCCTGCCAGTGGCCGACCACCGTGACGCGATCCCGTCGCAGGCGCGTCTCGATGTACCCGAACTCGCGGTCGCCGTGTGCCGACTGGTTCAGGTTCATGAAGTCCATGTCGATCGTCGCCCACGGCAGATCGCGGTTGAACTGCGTGTGCAGGTGGAGGAGCGGCTTCTGGAGCGCGCTGAGGCCGGCGATCCACATCTTGGCCGGGGAGAACGTGTGCATCCAGGCGATCAGGCCGACGCAGCGGGGGCTCGCGTTCGCCTCCAGGATGGTTGCGCGGATCGCCTCGGACGTTGTCAGCACGGGTCCGGCCACGATGCGCACGGGGATGCACGAGGCCTCGTCCAGGGATCGTGCGATCCGCTGTGCGTGCTCGGCGACCTGCCCTATCGCGTCCGGCCCATAGAGATGCTGGCTGCCCGTCACCAGCCAGACTTCGTATCGGTCGAGCGCCGGCACCGTCCCGCTCCCAGCCTCTCTCTCATGACACGCGCCCGGATCCACGCCGCCCCGGTCCATCCGCCGCGCCCCCTCCGGGCGCGCGGCGTTCGGCATGTCTCCCTGGCTCGGACACCGGCCCGGACCCTGCGCCGCGGGGATCGACGACCGACCGGTTCTGTCGGCGAAATCCTATGCGGTCAATGGTATGCTGTCAATGCTTTGCAGGACCGTGGTCATGCGCCCGCGGAACGTCGGGCAGGCGGGACGGCGGCGCTGCGGCGGGGATTCCGGGCTCCGGAGATACTGTCCGGGCGTCGGCGATACTGGCGAGTACGGAGGTCGTGCGCGGCGGTGGGGAGCGAGACGAACGGGAGCAGGCAGTCGGCGATGCCGGCGCGAATCATCACGATGCGCGACATCGCGGACGCGGCAGGCGTGTCCCAGAGCACCGTCTCACGCGTGTTGAGCGGGGCGTCCTCGGCGATCCCGATCGCGCCCGAGACACGTGCCCGCGTCGTGGACGTCTCCGACCGGCTGGGCTATCGCCCGAACCCGCTCGCCCGTGGGCTCCGGGGAGCCCGCACCATGCTCGTCGGCGTCATCGTCCGCGAGATCACCGACCCGTTCTTTTCCGGCGCCATCGACGTCATCTCGGCCGAGGCCAGCGTGCGGGGGTACAACGTCGTGCTCGGCCACGCCCACGGCCGTGCCGACGAGGCGATCGCCCTGCGTGCCGTGCTCGAGACGCGGCACGTCGATGCGATCGTGCTGCTCGGCGACACCAGCGACCAGCCGCGGCTGCTCGAGGACCTTCGTGCCACGCACGTGCCCGTGGTGGCGCTGTGGCACGGGACCGCCCTGCCCGGCATCGCGAGCGTCAACGTGGACAACCGGGCGGGAATCACCGATGCACTCGACCACCTCTGGGGCCTGGGGCATCGATCCATGGCGTTCATCGGCGGGCGGTCGCTCGGCGACATCCACCAGCGCCGGGCCACCTTCGTGGAGTACGTCACGTCGCGCGGCGCTTCGCTCCCGGCCACGCACATCCAGCACGCGTCCAACGACCCGGCGGAGGCGGCCGAGGCGATGGTGACGCTCATGGGCCTGCCCAGTCCACCCACTGCCGTGGTCGCCTCCACGGATCAGCAGGCGATCGGCGCGCTGCACGGTGCATTCCGGGCGGGACGCCGCGTCCCCGAAGACGTGTCGATCGTCGGTTTCGACGACATTCCGATGGCCGCCTACACGGTCCCCGCGCTGACGACGGTCCGGATGCCGATGGCGCAGATGGCCGCAGCCGCGATCCGATTTGTCATCGACGTGACACCCGGGCAGTCGGCGGATCTGGAGCTGGTGCTGTGCCCCACGCTCGTGGTGCGTGGCTCGACGGGGCCGGTGCGTGGAGCGACGCCGCTGGACGCAGGAGGCTGACAGGACTGCGTGCCGAGATGGGACTGTCTGCCGAGGAGGACCTTGTGAACCAGCCACAGTCCAGCCCTGCGGAGCTGATCCGGTCGGGCCGCGCCATCCTCGGGATCGAGTTCGGCTCGACCCGCATCAAGGCATCCCTGATCGCACCTGACACGACGCCGCTCGCGTCGGGCTGGCATGCCTGGGAGAACCGGCTGAGAGACGGGATCTGGACGTACGACATGGACGACGTCTGGACCGGGATGGCCGCCTGCTACGCGTCGCTCGTCGAGGACGTGCGCGCCCGGTACTCGGAGTCGCTGACGGCCGTCGCGGCCCTCGGCATCAGCGGGATGATGCACGGCTACGTGGCCCTCGACGCCGAGGGGACGCTGCTCGTGCCGTTCCGCACGTGGCGCAACAACATCACCGCCGACGCCTGTGCCGAGCTGACGCCGGTGCTCGACTTCGCCGTCCCGCAACGGTGGAGCATCGCGCACCTGTACCAGTCGATCCTGGACGGGCAGCCGCACGTCTCCCGGATCGCCCACCTCACCACGCTCGCCGGGTACGTCCACTGGAAACTCACCGGCGAACGCGCGATGGGCGTGGGCGAGGCCTCGGGCATGTTCCCCATCGACCCTCGGACCTGCGACTGGGACGCCGCGCGTCTGGCGGCGTTCGATGCCCTGATCGCGCGCACCAGGCCGGGCTGGTCGCTCCGGGACATCCTCCCCGACGTCCTGCCCGCGGGCCGGACCGCCGGAACGCTCACCCCGGAGGGCGCGAGGCTGATCGACCCATCGGGCAGGCTCCAGGCCGGAATTCCGCTCTGCCCGCCGGAAGGCGACGCCGGGACGGGCATGGTTGCCACCAACGCCGTTCGCCCCCACTCCGGGAACGTCTCCGCCGGCACGTCGGTGTTCGCGATGATCGTGCTCGAGAAGAACCTGGCGCGGGTCCATGAGGAGATCGACATCGTGGTCACGCCCGACGGCAGCCCCGTGGCGATGGCCCACTCCAACAACGGATCGTCCGACCTCGATGCCTGGATCGCCCTCTTCGGACAGGTCGCCCGGGCCCTCGGTGCCGACGCACGACTCGACGATCTGTACGCCAGGCTGCTGCCGCTCGCGTTGAACGGCGATCCGGATGCGGGCGGGCTCCTCTCCATCAACTACGTCTCGGGCGAGCACATGACCGGCTTCACCGAGGGCCGGCCGCTCTTTGCGCGCAACCAGGACAGCCGGTTCACCCTGGAGAACTTCGTGCGGGCGATGTACTACGCGTCGCTGTGTGCCATGCGGACCGGCATGGACATCCTCACCGAGCAGGAGGGGGTGGTCATCGAGGAGATCCGCGGCCACGGCGGCTTCTTCAAGGGCGGCGACACCGGACAGCGCATGATGGCCGCCGCGCTCGACGTCCCCGTCAGCATCGCCGCCACCGCGGGCGAGGGCGGGGCCTGGGGCATGGCCGTGCTGGCCGCCTTCATGCTCCGGCCCGACGTCGGGCAGTCCCTGCCCGACTACCTCGACGGGCGTATCGCCGGCAGCATCGGCACGCCCGTCAGGCCCGACCCGCGCGACGTGCAGGGGTTCGCGGAGTACTTCGCGCGCCACCGGAGGGGCCTCGCCATCGAGCGCGAGGCCGTGAAGGCGCTGAGCTGAACGGTCGCGGGGTCGGAGGCGGGGAGGATCGAGCATGCGGTACCCGGAGCTGAGGGAGCGTGTCTGCGACGTGAACCGCGGCCTCGTCGAGGCGGGCCTGGTGGTGCTGTCGTTCGGCAACGCCAGCGGCGTCGATCGCGGGGAGGGCATCGTCGCGATCAAGCCGAGCGGGGTGGACTACGCGACCCTTCGCCCCGAGGACATCGTGGTCGTCGCGCTCGAGGATGGCCGGCTCGTCGACGGCACCGGACGGCCCTCGTCCGACACGCCCACGCACCTGTTCCTGTACCGCAGCTTCCCCGAGGCCGGGGGCATCGTCCACACCCACTCGGCACACGCGGCCGCGTGGGCCCAGGCTCGACGGGAGATCCCCTGCCTGGGGACGACGCACGCCGACCACTTCCACGGCCCCGTGCCGGTCACGCGGGCGCTCACGGGCGACGAGATCGCGACCGACTACGAGCTCAACACGGGGCGTGTCATCGTGGAGCGCTTTGCCTCGGGCGGGATCGACCCTGCCGAGGTGCCTGCCTGCCTGGATGCGAGCCACGGGCCGTTCACCTGGGGCGACACGCCCGAGGGGGCGCTGGTGAACGCCATCGCGCTGGAGCTGGTCGCCGGGATCGCGATCCATACGCTGGCCATCCGTCCCGACACGGGACCGATCCCCGAGGCGCTGCTCGACCGGCATTTCCGACGCAAGCACGGGCCTGGCGCCTATTACGGTCAACCCCGACCCGCGCACGGGGGGCGCGCCTGACACATCGCCATGGCGGCATGGCCGGGAGGGCGCGGAACACGACCGAAGTCTCGTGGTGACCCCGGGCACGGTGTGACGCGGCCGACCGCCCACATACAATACGAAGCCGGCTCTCGTCTCCCCGCCCACGTTCAGGCGCACAGCCCGACGACGCAACAGCCCAGTCCAGTCGCGCGAGAGGATCGCACCCGTGATCGACCTCACCCTGAGCCCCGAGCAGCGCCTCGTCCGGGAGAGCGCCAGGGAGTTCACCACCGCGGAGATCCTGCCCCACATCCGCGAGTGGGACGAGCGACGCGAGGTGCACCGCGAGGTGTTCACCCGGATGGGAGAGCTCGGCTACCTCGGGGCGCCGGTTCCCGAAACCTACGGCGGAGCCGGGCTCGACTACGTCAGCTTCGGCCTGCTGTGCGAGGAGCTCGAGCGGGCCGACACGGCCTTCCGCGTGGTCATGAGCGTCCATGTCGGGCTGAACTCGCTCACGCTGCTCCAGTGGGGCACGGAGGACCAGAAGCGACGCTTCCTCGTGCCGCAGGCCAGGGGCGAGAAGCTCGCCACGTTCGGGCTCACGGAGCCCGGCGTGGGCACCGACGCGGCGAACCTGCAGACGACGGCCCGGCGGGACGGCGACGCCTACGTCCTCAACGGCTCCAAGATGTGGATCAGCCTGGCCGACGTGGCCGACCACTTCCTCGTCTTCGCCACGCTCGACCGCGCGAAGGGCCACCGGGGCATCACGGCCTTCGTCGTCGAGCGCGGCATGCCCGGCTTCGGCACCGGCACCATCGACGGGCAAGATGGGCATCCACGCCGGCAACACGGGCACGCTCTTCTTCGACGACGTCCGCGTGCCCGTCGAGAACCGCGTCGGCGAGGAGGGCGAGGGCTTCGTCATCGCCATGAGCGCCATCGACCAGGGGCGCTACACGGTCGCGACGGGGGCGGTCGGGCTCGCGCAGGCCTGCCTCGACGCGTCGGTGGCGTACGCCCACGAGCGCCACACGTTCGGGCGCGAGATCGGCGAGCACCAGCTCGTCAAGCAGATGATCGCGAAGATGGGGCAGGGGATCGAGGCCGGCCGGCTGCTGTGCTGGCAGGCCGCCGCGCTCAAGAACCGCGGCCTGCGCAACACGCGCGAGACGAGCCTCGCCAAGTGGTTCTGCACCGAGCACGCGGTGGCGTCGGCGCTCGACGCGATCCAGGTCCACGGCGCCTACGGCTACTCGAGCGAGTACCCGGTGGAGCGCTACCTGCGCAACTCGAAGGCGGCCGTGATCTACGAGGGCACGAGCCAGCTGCACACGCTCATCCAGGCCGACTACCTGCTGGGCTACCGCGAAGACCGCCCGCTGCGTTGCCCGCCCGTCCCGGCGCAGGGCTTCGAGCGCGGCTGAGGCGCGCGGGTGACGATGCAGGGCGATGAGCCGGGTCGCGCACCCGAAGGTGGGCCCGGCGGAATCGCCGGCCTCGGGCGAGCCCGAGCAGGGCCGCGCACCGGGAGGTGGGCCCGGCGCGAGCGGCACGGCCGGCGGGAGGCTCGTGCCCGCCCCGCCCGAGCCCGTCGCCCCTGCCGACTGGAGCGCGCGCGACCTGGCGCGGCTGGCGGCCGTCTTCGAGACGTTCGTCACCGGCGCGGCCATTCGGCGGGCCACGATGGCGGCGTCGCTGCTGTCCCGCGTCGCCGACCCGGCCGACGCCAGGGCCCTCCGCCTTGCCCTGAGGGCGCTCGACAGCCGGGCGGCCAACGCGCTGCTGCGCCAGGGCGCCGTGCGGTTCCGCGACCTGCCGCCCGAGCGGCGGGAGGCGCTGCTGCTGTCGTGGGCGACGAGTCGCATCGGGCAACGGCGCACGGCGTTCCAGACGCTGAAGAGGCTGGCCTGCTTCCTCGCCTACGCGGACCCCGGGCCGGCGGGCGCGGTGAACCCGCTCTGGGCACGCATCGGGTACCAGCCGGTGGCGGAGCCGGTCACGTCGATCGCGCCGGCGATCCGTCCGCTCGAGCTGCCGGCCGGCAGGGGCCCGATCGTGCTCGACGCGGACGTCGCGATCGTCGGCAGCGGCGCGGGCGGCGGCGTCGTGGCGGCCGTGCTCGCCGGGTCGGGCCGCGACGTGCTCGTCGTGGAGGCCGGCGCGTTCGTGCCGGAGACCGCGATGTCGCCGGGCGAGCTCGACGGCCTCGACGGCCTGTACCTCGACCACGGGCTCACCTCGACCTCGGACCTGGGCATCGCGATCCTCGCCGGATCGACGCTGGGCGGCGGCACGGTCGTGAACTGGGCCACGTGCTTCGCGCCCCCGGACTGGCTCCGTACCGAGTGGGCGGCCGGGCACGGACTGGAGGGGTTCGACGGACCGGAGACGGCCGCCGACGTGGCGGCCCTGCGCACTGAGCTGGCCTTCGCCCCTCCGCCCGGGATCCCGCCCAAGGACGACGCGATCCTGCAGGGAGCCTCGGCGCTCGGGTGGGACGCGGCGCCACTGGAACGCGACGCCGAGGGCTGCGGCGATTGCGGGGCGTGCGGCTTCGGATGCCGGCGCGGGACCAAGCGATCCGGCCCGCGCGCACACCTGGCGGAGGCGGCCGGACACGGAGCGCGCGTCCTCGTCCGGGCGCGTGCCGAGCGCCTGCTGATCGAGGGCGGGGCGGTGGTCGGGGTGACCGGACGGGTCGAGCGTGCGGACGGCTCGGCCGTGCCGTTCACCGTTCGCGCCCGACAGGTCGTCGCATCGGCCGGAACCCTCCGCACCCCGGGCCTCCTTGCCGCGAGCGGGCTGGAGCATCCGGCGATCGGGGCGAACCTGCGGCTGCATCCGGTGGCGGTCGTCGCGGGCCGCATGCCCTGGCCCGTCGAGATGTGGCGGGGGACCATGCAGGCAGCCAGCTGCAACAGGTTCGTCCGGCCCGGACACGCCGACGGCCACGTCCACGCCCCAGCGCACGGTGGCTTCATCGTCGAATCGGCGCCGGCACACCCTGGGCTGATCGCGCTCGCATTCCCGTGGTCTGGTGCCTCCGACCACGCCGTGCGCATGACCAGGGTGCGCTCGTACGCGCCGTTCATCGGGATCGTCCGCGACACCGGATCGGGCCACGTCCGGACCTCCCGATCTGGCCACGTGAGGATCGACTATTCGATCGGCGGGGCCGATGCTCATACGGCGCGGCGCGCGCTCGTCGAGATGGCCCGCCTGGCCCGCGCCGCCGGGGCGCTCGAGGTCGTCGCGCTCGGGACGCCGGAAGCCGTCGCCGGCTCCGGGCCCGAGGTGTCGTCGAACACGTGGGACGCCTACCTGCGCCGGCTTGCGTCGTTCGACTTCAGGCCCAACCGCGGGTTCCTGTTCTCGGCCCACCAGATGGGCACGGCGCGAGCGGGCTCGAACCCGCGGACCAGCGCCTGCGACCCGTGGGGCAGGGTCAGATCCGACACATCGGGTGGCGTGGTGCGGGGCCTGTACGTCGCCGATGCGTCCCTGTTCCCCACAGCGTCGGGGGTCAATCCGATGGTCACGGTGATGGTGCTCGCGCGACGGGTGGCGAGGACGATCCTGGCGGACGCGTAGGTACAGGCCCGCCCCGTCCGGCTCCCGCCATCCGGGCTCGGGCCAGGCCTCGCGGCGGCCTGAACGCGGCCGGCTCGCGTCAGCCGGCGGTGATCACGCCCTCCCTGCCGAGTCGCAGCAGCTGTGTCCGCGTCGCATCGAGGTCGGCGGCCGCGATGCCGAGCAGCCGCCGGACCAGCGTCTGCGCCATCGGCGTGCAGGCCGTCAGCGCTTCCCGGATGCCGTCCGCGGGGATGCAGACGAGGTCCGTGGCGCCCACCGAGCGCGCCGTCGCGAGCGCGGTGGGATCGTCCCGCAGCGTGGACCAGCCCAGCATGTCGCCCGGGCCCAGGGTCATCACGACCACGGACCGCCCCTCGTGCTCGACGGACAGGGCAAGGCGGCCGGCGAGCACCCACGACAGTTCGGTCGACGGTTCGCCCTTCGTGACGAGCACCTCCCGGTCGGCGAGCCTGCGGCGCCGCGCGACCGCGGCGAGCGGGGCGAGGTCGGCCTCTGCCTGCCCGCCGAACAATCCGAGCCGTTGCAGATCGGCCGTGGAGACTGGTTGGTCCGCCATCGTCCTCTCCTCGTTCGTCCTCGATGGTGCCGTGTCGTCGGGAGCCGGCGGCGTCAGAACAGGCCCACGATCTCGCCGGCCTCGTCGATGTCGATCGATTCGCCGGCGGGGTGGGATGGAAGCCCGGGCATGGTCCGCATCTCGCCGAGGAGCGGCGTGACGAACCCCGCCCCGGCGGAGAGCCGAACGTCCCGGATCGGGACTCGGAAGCCGGTCGGGCGTCCCTTGCGGCTCGGATCGTGGCTCAGCGAGAGGTGCGTCTTGGCCATGCACACGGGCAGGCGCCCGAAGCCGAGCTGCTCGTAGGTGTCCAGGGCGCGCGTCGCGGCCGGCAGCTCGTCGACCCCCGACGCCCCGTACACGCGGACGGCGATCTCCTCGATCTTCTCGCGCAACGGCAGGTCGTCCTGGTAGAGGAAGTGGAAGTCGGGAGCGCCCTCGGACGCCACGTCCCATACCGCCTGGGCGAGTGCCTCCGCACCGGCCCCGCCCGTCTCGAAGTGGTGGCTCACGACCGCGTCGCGGGCGCCCGCCGCGAGGGCCGCCTCGCGGATGGCATCGACCTCCGCCGGGGTGTCGGTCGGGTAGCTGTTGATCGCCACGACGACGGGCACGTCGTACAGGCGCACGACTTCCACCTGCGCGGCCAGGTTCGCGCAGCCACGCCGCACCCCCTCGACGTCCTCGGTGGTGAGCGCGGCATCGAGCGGCCGTCCCGCCACGACCCGGGCGACCCCGCCGTGCATCTTGAGGGCGCGGACCGTGGTCACCAGCACGGCCGCGTCGGGCCTGAGGCCGGACGCGCGGCACTTGATGTCGAAGAACTTCTCGGCCCCGAGATCGGCGCCGAATCCGGCCTCGGTGCACACGATGTCGCAGGACGCGAGCGCGAGACGGTCCGCGAGGATGCTGGAGTTGCCGTGGGCTATGTTTGCGAACGGCCCGCAGTGCACGAACGCCGGTCCGCCCTCCAGCGTCTGGAGCAGGTTCGGCTTGAGCGCGTCGCGAAGGAGCACCGTCATCGCGCCCGCCACGCGGAGGTCCTCGGCGGTCACGGGACGCGCATCCCGCGTGGTCGCCAGGACGACCCGGCCGAGGCGGGCCCGCAGGTCGTGCAGGTCGGTCGCCAGGGCGAGGATCGCCATCACCTCGGACGCGACGGTGATCTGCCACTCGGCCTCGCGCGGGTACCCGTTTTCGCGACCACCGAGCCCGATGACGGCGTGGCGGATGGCGCGGTCGGAGATGTCCACGACGCGTGGCCAGAGGATCGTCAGCGGATCGATCTCGAACGGGTTGCCGTGCGTGATCGAGTTGTCGAGGAATGCCGCCGCCAGGTTGTGGGCCGCCCCCACCGCGTGGTTGTCGCCGGTCAGGTGGAGGTTGAAGTCCTCCATGGGGATGACCTGGCTGTAGCCGCCACCGGCCGCCCCGCCCTTGATGCCGAACACGGGGCCGAGAGACGGCTGCCGGATGCAGACGGCGGCGCGCCGCCCGATGCGGTTGAGGCCCTGGGCGAGCCCGACGGTCGTGGTGGTCTTGCCCTCGCCCAGGGGCGTCGGCGTGATCGCCGTGACCACGACGTACCGTCCGCGATGGCCGGCCGCGCTGGCTTCCTGCTCGAGGCGGTCGATCCCCTCGAGCCGGACCTTGGCCTTGGTGGGACCGTACAGCTCCACCTCGTCGTCGCGGAGTCCCAACTCGCGGGCGATCTCCAGGATCGGGCGCGGCGCGACGGACCTCGCGATCTCGAGACTGGTCTGCATGGGGTCCTCCTGGCGCCGCGATGGCGACGCGGCCGGGCGGACCGCGTCGGGGCAACTGTACGTCCATGGAAGGCCCGGGAACGCGACGTCGGCGCGACGCAGCGGGACGCCGTCAGGCCGGAGCGGTCGTGGTCCCCGTCGGCTGGACCAGGAAGATCCAGACGTCCCACAGCTGGTGGCTCACGATGAGCGCGCCGAGCGGCACGCCGGCCGCATAGAGCGCGGACCAGTGCGCGCCCGCGACGCCCGCGGCCCCCATCAGCGTGAAGTTCCCGGTCACCGCGTGCACCCCGCCGTAGGCTGCGGTGGCCAGCACGGCGCCCCGCCAGCGACCGAACCGCAGCATGAGGCCTTCCTGGACCATGCCGCGCCAGAACAGCTCCTCGGCGGGCGCGATGACCGTGACGAGGCGCGCGGCGATCTCGCCGCGCGGCCGCAGTTCCCGGAGCGCGTAGATGTCGGCGATGTCGCGCGTCCCACCGGGCACGAACCGGCGCGCGAACCGGTCGCCGGCGGCGAACGTGGCGTACAGCACGCCGGCCGACGAGGCGCCGAGCAGCAGGTGCCAGGGGCGCACGCGGGTATGTCGAAGCGCGGGACGGGCCAGGATCGCGTACGTCCCGAGCGCGAGCCCGGTCGTGGTCATGCGTGGCCAGAAGCGCTCACGCGGCCCGCGGAAGGTGGCGGCGAATGCGGCCTGCGCAGCTCCGAGGCCGAACGTCACGGCCCCCCAGGAGGGCCGCGCACCCGCCAGGGCCGACAGGCCGGCTTCCACGCCGCCGGCGATCGACTCACGCTCGATGGCCCCGGCCCCGGCCCCGGCCCCGGCACCGCGCCCGTCACCGGCGCCGGCACCGCGCCCGCCACCGGCGCCGGCCCCCGCCCCGGCACCGGCCCCGCGCCCGTCACCGGCGCCGCGCAACGCGCGCCCGAGCCTTCCGACCATCCTGCCCATGCCGCCGTCCTCTCGTGTCGGGGTCGCGTTCGATGTGCCCCTCAATGCAGGTACACGCTCACGGCCACTCCGACCACGAGCAGCGTTCCGAAGGCGAGATGGAGGCGGGCCGTCTGCAGGTCGAGCATCGAGATCGCCCGGGCCTGACCGCTCGCCCCGAGCTCGGCGGAGCGGAGCACCTGTGCGAGGAAGGGGAGCGACAGGATCGCGAGCAGCGCTCCGATCGGCACCAGGCGGAGCGCCACGGCCACGGACAGCGTCATGTACGCGCCCAGGATCAGCGCCAGGTAGGCGTAATGGGCGAACTCCTTGCCGATCCGCGAGGACAACGTGACGATGCCTGCCCTGGTGTCCTCGCTGATGTCGCGCCACTCGTTGCCGTGCAGGATCGCGGCCACCAGGCACCCGACGGGGATGGACAGCACGAGCGCGTTGAGCGACCAGGCGCCGGATGCGGCGTAGTAGCCGCCCACGGTCATGATCGGGCCCATCAGCAGGAACACGAGCGGCACACCGAGCGCGTGGTACTTGTACTGGAACGGCGGGGCCGTGTAGAAGTAGCCGGCGGCGAGTCCCAGCACACCGAGCCCGGCGATGGGCAGGCCGCGTTCGGCGATCAGCACGATCCCGAGCAGCGACGCGACGGCGAAACAGGCGATGGCCAGTGCGTATGCCCCGCGCTCGGTCATCCGCCCCTTGACGATGGCGTGGCTTGCCCGGGGCGACGTGATCGTGTCGATCCCCTGCCGCACGTCGTAGATCTCGTTGACGATGTTCGTGCCCGAGTGCAGCAGCATGCCCGCGAAGAGCGCGAGCAGGAACAGGCCCGGGTCGAAGTGGCCATCGGTGAACGCCAGCGCGCCCCCCGCGGCGACGGGGACGGCCGACGCCGTGTACGCGAAAGGCCGGACGATCTCCCGGACGGCACCCGCGCGCCTCCACAGCCAGGGCCCGAGACCGAGCCGGTGGTCGCCGGCCAGTCCGCCTCCGGGGGCTCCGGACGGCGGGGCCATTCCGACGCCGGCGGACGGCGAGGCCGAGGCTGCGGCAACGGCGGGCGCATTCGGCGACGCCGTCGGGGTTCCCCCAACGCCGGCGCTCGTGCTGCCGACGAAGACGGGGGCCTCCCCGGGCCGGGCCGCGGAGGGCTCCGGGAGCGCGGCGTAGAGCGTGGCCGCCGCCACCAGCTCGGCCACCTGCCGCTCTTCCTGGATCACCGGCTGCAGGAGCGGCAGCCCGAGCCCCGCCTCCGCGTGGAACGCCATGGCCCTGGCGGCGACGTCCTCGCGGGTGCCGCACAGCATGAACGCGTCGAGCAGTTCGTCGGGAATGAGATTGCCGGCCGCGTGATAGTCCTCGGCCCGCCACGCGGTCGCCACGCGGTCGCGCAGTTCGCGGTCGAAGCCGGCACGTGCCAGCGAGACGTCGCTCAGCACGGAGAGCATGTAGATCACGAACGGCTCGCGCTTGGCGCGGTTCAGCGCCTCGCGCCGGGTCCGGTCGACCAGGGAGAGCAGGTACCCCGCCGTCTCGATCGAGCCGGGGTCCCGTCCGGCGTCCTCCGCGGCCGCTCGCAGCCTGGCCAGGATGCCGGTGAGCGACGGGATGGACTCGGCCGGGCGGGAGAGATACCCGTCCGCCTTCCGGCCGGCCAGCATCACGAAGTCGCGCCGGTACGCCGCGATGACCAGCGGGATGCGGTGGGGAGGCTCGAACATGGGCTGGATCGGTGGCAGCCCGGGGGTGGCCGAGGGCAGCCGCTCCCCGGCCCACAGCGCCCGGATCTGGTCCATGGCCGTGCTGACGCGCTCCACGGCCTCGCCGGGGTCGTACGGGATGCCCATCTGCTTGAGGCGCAGCGGCAGGCCGGTGCCCAGTCCCATGACGATGCGGCCGGGGGCCATCTCGTCGAGCGAGGAGCCCGTCATCGCCAGCGCAACCGGGTGGCGCGTGTAGGGATTGACGGCGCCCAGCGCGATCCGGAATCCATCGGGCGTCTCGTCGGCGCCCAGCTCGGACGCGATGGCGCTGACGAACGTGACGGCATCCCGTTCGAAGTAGCTGTCGTGGATCCAGACGGAGTCGAGCCCGGCGGCCCGGGCCCGGCCGCTCCACGTGACGACCTCGTCCACCTCGCCGCGCGCTGCGAGTCCGAGGCCGACGGGACGCGCGAGACGGTCCATCACCGTGTCCTTGCGATCGGCGGCGCAGGTGTCCACCCGCGCTCGCCGTCATCGTACCGCGCGCAGGCCGCCCGGCCGCCCGGCTCCCGCGCGAACGCCGGCCGCCGGGTACCCCGTGCACGCCGGCCGCGGGTACCTCGCGTACGCCGGTCCGCCGCGTGCCTCGCCCGCCGCCCGGCAGCCGGCTCGCCGCCGGACGCCCGGATTGACGCCCGGTGATACGGTGCGCGTGTGGATGGAGTCGCGGAGCGCCATCGCCGCGGAATCCTGGTGGCGCTGACGCTGGCGCTGCTCGTCCGCGCGGTACTCGGGATTGCCGACACCGTGGCAATCGCCCGCGGAGGCGTGTTCGCCCTTCCGGGCCCCGAGGTCGTCGCCATCACGCCACCATCGCCTCTCTGGCCGGCGGTCTTTGCGCTGCTGGCGCTGGGTGGGGCGCTGGGTCTGCCGGCCCGGGCGCTGGCGGGATGGATACTGGGCATCGCCGCCTGCGTCGCCTACCTCGTCTCCGGCATCGCCGACCTGGGGATGCTCCGTCCCGGCGCCCTGCTCACCGACCCCGGCTTCTGGGCGTACTTCGTCGCATACCTCGTGGTGCCCGGTGCGGTGCTCGCGGCACTCGTCGCGGCCCGCGCGTGGTTCATGCCCCCGGACCGGGCCGCCCTTGCCGGCAGGTGGGCCGGTCGCGTCTCCAGGCGCCGGCCGTGACGGACCGGGGAGGGCCCGGGCTTCGGGCCGCGACGGACGAGGACGCCCCCGCGATCGCGACCCTGCTCACCGCCGAGGGCTACCCGGCCGGTCCGAGCGACATCGCGGAACGTCTCGCGGCCTTCCGCGACGACCGTTCCGCCGTGCTGGTCGCCACCGCCTCCGGCGAGGTGGTCGGTTTCGTGGCCGTGCACGTGATGCCACGGTTCGAACATGGCGACCGCATCGCCCGGGTGCTCGCCCTGGTCGTCGACGAGGGCGTCCGCGAGCGGGGCTTCGGGCGCGAGCTGATGCTCGCCGCGGAAGGGCACGCTCGCGAGCAGGGATGCGGCTTCATCGAGGTCACGGCGGGACGCCACCGGCCCGGAGCGCGGCAGCTCTACGAATCGGTCGGGTACGAGGCGGGCGTCAGCGTCTACCTGCGCAAGCGAATCTGAGCCGGGCGACTCCCGACGCCTCGGGACCCCCGTGCACCGGGACACCCGGCGCCAGTGGCACCGTTCAGCGCCATACGGCACCGTTCGGCGCCATGACGGCACCGTGGCGAAACCTTCACCCTCCTCCTGCCGCGACCGCAACGTGCACTTGTCACACTCCGGCGGAGTACTGCGAGGAGGTTGGCATTGGCGCGTTCACGACGAAGCGGCAGGCGTTCACCCGATGTCCGCGCCGGCTACCGCATCGTCGACGACGGTACCGAGACGGCAAACGCGACAGAGGCCGTGGCAGGCGCCGCGGCGACGCCGGCAGCACCGCCCCGGCCCTCGCAGTTCCGGCAGGCGTCCGCGGGCGCCCGTCCGTCCACCCAGCCGGCGCGAGCCGGAACGCACGCGGGGTGGATCCCGGCCTCCGCGCTGCTTCCGCTGCGCCTGTTCGTCGGGTTCACGTTCCTCTACGCCGGGCTCGACAAGATCGCCCTCGACCCCACCTTCCTCGACCTGTCGTCGCGCACCAGCATCCTCGCGCAGCTGCAGGGGTACGCACACGCGTCCCCGATCGCCGCCCTCATCACCGACCTGGCCGTCCCGAACGCCCTGCTGGCGGGCGTCGGCATCGCGCTGGCCGAGATCGCCGTGGGCCTCGGGGTCCTGTCGGGACTGGCGTTCCGGCTCGCGGCGACCGGCGGGGCCGCGCTCTCGCTGCTGTTCTTCCTGACCGCCTCGTGGAGCGTGCATCCCTTCTACTACGGGCAGGACCTGCCGTACCTGATGGGTTTCGTGACCCTCGCGATCGCCGGCCACGGCGACCTGTACGTGCTCGGCCCGTGGCTCGAACGGCAGCTTGGCCCCGGCGCCCCGGCGGGCCGCAGGGCGCCTCAGCCGCCGCCGGTGTCGCCGGAGCGACGGCTGCTCCTGCATGCGGGCGTCCTGGCCGTGGCGGCGTTCGTGCTCGCCGTGATCTCGCGGCCCCTCAAGGACCTGCTGATGCCGGGCGGCACGGCCGGGGCGAACGGAGCGGGTGCGGGAGCGGCGACGGCGCCCGGTGGCTCCGCGCCGGGGGCTGCTGCGAGCACCGCCCCGGTTGCCGGTACCGGGACCGCGGCCGGCGGCGCCTCGGCGCTCGCGATCGCGACGACCGCCCAGGTCGCGCAGGCGGGCGCGTTCCAGTTCCAGGTGCCCGTCGCCGTGGGAAATGCCTCTCCCGGCGACCCGGGAATCGTCGTGTCGCTGGGGAGCAGCAAGTACGCCGCCTTCGACGCGGTGTGCACCCACGCAGGCTGCACCGTCGGCTATGACCCCGGGGCGGGCATGCTGATCTGTCCGTGCCACGGGGCAACATTCGACCCCCGCAACAACGGCCAGGCCGTCGCCGGACCCACGAACGTGCCGCTGACGGAGCTCCCGATCGCGATCAGCAGCTCCGGCGAGATCTCCCTCCGGGCCTGATACTAGCGGCTTCCTGGAGCCGCCCGGGGCGGCTCTCTCGCGGTGTGCCGGGGCGTCCGCCGGTAGACTCGACCCGATGCTGCCCATCTCGATCCGCCTCAGCGGCGCCACCAGCGGTCTGCTCGCGCTCCCGTGGCTGCGACCGCTGGAGTCCTGGCAGGACGAGGGCGTGACCTTCCGCGAGATGCCCGTCGGCGCGAGCCGGCACGTCGTCCGGTTCGTCGAGGTGGACGGCGTGCTCTACGCGCTGAAGGAACTGCCGATCCGGGTGGCCAGGCGCGAGTACGACATCCTGCGGGATCTCGGACGACGCGAGTTCCCGTCCGTGCGCCCGCTCGGCCTCGTGGAGCGCGGTCCCGATGAGGGGGCGATCCTCGTGACCGACTACCTCGACGGATCCTTCCAGTTCCGCCGCCTCTTCGAGCGTCTGCCGCCCAGCGCGCGGAAGCACCGGGACCGCCTGCTCGACGCCATGGCCTGGCTCATGGTCGACCTGCATCGCAACGGGGTCTTCTGGGGCGACTGCTCGCTCTCGAACACGCTGTTCCGCAGGGACGGGCAGTCGCTCCAGGCGTTCCTGGTCGATGCCGAGACCAGCGAGATCCACCCGACGCTGAGCGATGGACAGCGGGCGCTCGACCTCGAGATCCTCGCCGAGAACGTGACGGGCGACCTGGCGGACATCGGTGCGCAGGTCGGTCGCCCGGAGGAGTTGATCGACGAGGACTTTGAGGCCGCGGAGCGTGTCGGCCAGCAGTACCGGGCCCTGTGGGACGAGCTCCATCGCGAGGAGACGATCGGACCGGGGGACCGCTTCCGCGTCGAGGCGCGCGTGCGCCGGCTCAACGACCTCGGCTTCGCCGTGGATGAGCTTGCGTTCGATCCCGACGGAGGGCAAGACGGAGACGGGCAGGGAGGCGACCGGCTGCGACTGCGCGTAGCGGTCGCGGGACGCCGGTTCCACGCGGCGGAGCTGCGGCGATTGACCGGCCTCGACGTCGGCGAGGGGCAGGCGACCGTGCTGCTCAACGACCTGCGGGCGTACATGGGAACGCTCGAGCGGCACGACGGCGGTGCAATGCGCGAGGCGGACGCGGCCGAGCGGTGGATGGCGGAGATCCTGCGGCCGACGCTGGCCAGGCTGGCCGCGCTGGCCCTGCCCGTGACGAACCTGGTCCAGGCGTACTGCGATCTGCTGGAGGTGCGCTGGCTCCTGTCGGAGGAGGCCGGACGCGACGTGGGCGACGAGGTGGCCATCGATGCGCTCCTGCGCCGGGGCGCGCCCGTCGAATCGGCCGCGCGCCTGCTCGGCGTGGAGGAGCCGACCGGTGTCTACATGCTGGCGGAGTTCGAGGCCGGGGCGCGTCCGTCTCCGGAGGCCGGTTTGGTCGCGATTCCGCGCGAGCACCGACCCCGGTAGCGTGCCCCGACACCGACAGATTGCCCTGACCCGATAGATTGCGGGACCCGATAAACTGCCGGCCATGTCCCTTCCCGCTGACGCGCCCGTGATCGAGGTCGCCGGGCTCCGCAAGCGATACGGTGAGATCCAGGCCGTGGACGGCGTGTCGTTCACGGTGCAGCGCGGCGAAGTGTTCGGCCTGCTCGGCCCGAACGGCGCCGGGAAGACGACCACCGTGGAGATCCTCGAGGGGCTTCGCAGTCCGGACCAGGGAACGGTGCACGTTCTGGGCATGAATGCCGCGCACGCTCCGGAACGGATCAAGCAGCGGATCGGCGTCCAGCTGCAGACGGCGGCGCTGTACCCGTTCCTGACCGTCACGGAGGTGATCGACCTCTTCCGCAGCTTCTACGCTCACTCGCGGCCGACCGAGTGGCTGATCGAGGCGGTGGATCTCGGCGAACGCCGACACGCGCAGACGCGCCACCTGTCCGGCGGGCAGCGCCAGCGCCTGTCGGTGGCACTCGCGCTCGTGAACGAGCCCGAGCTCCTCTTCCTCGACGAGCCGACGACCGGGATGGACCCTCAGGCCCGACGTTCCCTGTGGGATCTCGTGCTGCGGCTCCGCGCGGACGGAACCTCCGTGCTGCTCACCACGCACTACATGGAGGAGGCGGAGCAGCTCTGCGACCGCGTGGCCGTGATGGACCACGGGCACGTGCTCGAACTCGGCACGGTCGAGGAGCTCGTCACCCGGCGCTTCCGGGACCGGGCGGTCCACTTCGAGACGATCCCCGGCCTCGAGCTGTCCGAACTGGGCGCCCTGCCCAGTGTCTCGCGGGCCGTGATCGAGGACGGGGAGACCGTCCTGTACACCTCGGACGTGTCGACCACTATCGGGTCGCTGCTCGCCCGCGCGGATGCGCTCGGGCGCGAGCCCGGGAACCTCGGCATCCGGCGCGCCACGCTCGAGGACGTCTTCCTCGACCTCACCGGCCACGCGCTGCGGGAGTGACGCCATGGCTGCGTTCCTGACGCTCACTTCGGCGAACATCCGGACCTTCGTGCGGGACCGGACGTCGCTCTTCTGGACCTTCGCCTTCCCCGTCATCTTCATCCTGCTGTTCGGCGCGATCTTCTCCGGCGGCAGCGCCCCCTCGTACAACGTGGGGTGGGTGGACCAGGACGGGACGCAGGCGTCGTCGAAGCTGCGCGAGGCCTTCGCACAGGTTTCGCTCTTCAAGCTCCAGGACGCGTCGCTGGACGCCTCACTGCAGGCCATGCGCAAGGGCTCGGTCAACGCAGTCGTCGTCGTCCCGAAGGGGTACGGCGCGGCCGTCGCGGCGTCCAGGGGGACTCCCGGGGGCGGGTCCGCTCCGGGCACGCCGGCCCCGTCGGTCGGCCCCGGCGTCGAGGGCGCTCCCGCATCGTCGACCGCGGGCCCGGGCATCGGGCTGGAGCTCTACACCGACCCGAGCCAGCAGACGACCAGCACCACGATCCGGCAGGTCGTCGCGCAGGTCGTCGGGAGCCTGAACCTCGCGTTCACCGGCCGCCCCGCGCTCCTCGGCGTGACCGACCGGTCGCTGCAGACGCAGGACCTGTCGAACGCCGCGTTCCTCGTGCCCGGCATCCTGGGCATGGCGCTCATGCAGCTCGGGGTGTTCGCCGCGGTGCCGCTGGTGGCCCAGCGCGAGAAGCTCATCCTCAAGCGGCTCAGCGCCACGCCGCTGCACCGCTGGACGCTGGTCGGCAGCAACGTCGTGCTCCGCCTGCTGATCGGGCTCGCCCAGGCGGCCCTGATCATGGGAATCGGGATCGCGGTCTTCGGCGTCACCGTGCTCGGCGCGTTGTGGCTCATGGCGGCCATCGTGGTGCTGGGCGCCCTGACGTTCGTCTCGATCGGGTACGTCGTGGCGTCGTTCGCGAGGACCGAGGATGCCGCCAACGGTGTCGTGCAGGTCATCCAGTTCCCGATGATGTTCCTGTCCGGCGTCTTCTTCCCGCTCGAGATCATGCCCTCGGTGCTGCGGCCGGTCGCGGCGATCCTGCCACTGACCTACCTGGGCGACGCCCTGCGCCAGGTCATGGTGGGGGGCTCCGCCTATGCCCCGCTGCCGCTCGATCTCGGGATCCTCGCCGCGTGGCTGGTCGTCTGCCTGGGGATCTCGGCTCGCTTCTTCCGCTGGGAGTAAGCGCGGTCCGCGGGGGAGCCGTGCCGCGGATCAGCCGACCTGCCGGGCCGGTGGGCGCCACCTGCGGCATGTGTGCCGCGGATCAGCCGATCCGTTCGGCTGCTTTCGTCCCCGGCTCCTAGCCGTCAAGCGGCCGGCGTCCGATCAGCGTGTGGTACGCGCGCTGCACGACGAAGGCCTGTCTCGGATAGGCGGACAGCTCGACGATCAGTCTCGCGCGCACGTCGGCACGCTCGTCCGTGCCCAGCTCGGCCCGGCGGAGGTCGCGCTCGGCCCGTGACAGCATCGCGTCCACGAACGTCGGCGCGTCCACGTAATCGGCGGCGAACCGGTGGGACCGCTGCTCGACTCGGACGAAACCTGCCCGCCCCATCAGGTCGATGAGCCGGGCCGGCCGGCTGTTGCGATGGGCGAGATTCCCGAAGGCGATCTCGCACGGGGACGCCGTCCAGGCCTCGATCGCCGGGACGATCTCGAGGAGGCACTCGTCGAACCGGTTGCGGATGTCGGGCGAGAAGCTGCCCCAGTAGGTGAACCCGGCCCTGCCGCCGGGAGACAGCACGCGGCGCACGCCGCGCAGCGCGGCGAGCGGACGCGGGAAGTGGTTCAGTCCGAACCCGCAGCCCACGCGCTCGAAGCTTGCCTCGGGGTAGGCGAGGCGCTCGGCGTCCATGACGCTGACCTCGATGTCCGGCAGGCCGGCGGCGCGCAGGACCGCCTGCGCCTCCGCCACCTGCACGGGCGACAGGTCGCATGCCGCGACGCGTTGCGGATCTGACCGGCTCGCGAATGCGCGCGCGACCAGGGCGCTGCCGCAGGCGAGATCCAGGCACCGGTCGGACCGGCGGGGTGCGAGATCCGCGACGAGGCGCTCGGCCGGCACCCGGAAGTAGGGCCCCATGTACGACTCCCAGCCCGGGGCAGCGGCGTCGTAGTCGTCGCGGATGTAGGCCTTGAGTGCGGTCGGGCTCGGGCGCGGCATCGAAGCTCCTATGTCAAGCGGCCGCCGCGAGCCTGGCTCGCGGGGTCGCCCGGTGCTGCTCATCCTCGCGCATCCGGCGGTACACCTCGTCGCTGATCTTCCGCCGCAGGGCCCGGATGGCCTCGGTCTTGGTGTCACCGGCGGCGAGGCGTTTGGTGAAATACGCCCGACCCACACCACCCAGTCGGATCTGGGTGATGGCGATGCGGTGGAGGACGAGGTTGAGCTGACGGTTGCCTGTCCGGCTGAGCCGATGACGCTCGGTGTTGCCGGACCAGACCGGCAGCGGCGCCGTCCCGTTATGGCGGGCGAACGCTGCGGCCGAGCGGAAGCGCGCGATGCCAGCCGTCTCGCCGACGAGCTTCGCGGCACCGAGTGACCCACAGCCAGCCAGCTCGAGCAGGATCGGGCTGAGGGAGGCAGCCAGCCCGGCGATCTCGCGCTCGAGGCCATTGATCGCCGCGGTCAGCTCACGGATCCGGACGACCAGCTCGCGGGCGATCCGTCCGACCGTGCCCGGGGCATCGGCCAGGCGCTCGCGCAGGGCGTCGAGGACGACCGTCCGGTCGAGACCGCGGGCGACCGGCTCGTTCCCTGGATCGAGCTCGTGGAGGTGCCAGCGCAGGCGGTTCTGCATGCGGGTCCGCTCGGCGACGAGATCGTCACGGTGGTCGACGAGCAGGCGCACCTCCCGCTCGGGTCCGTCGAGGACGGCCGCCGGGAGATCCTCGCGCAGGGCTGCCCGGGCCACCGCGAGCGCGTCGATCGGATCGCTCTTGCCCCGTTCGCGCGACGAGCGACGGGCACCGGCCATCAGCCTGGGTGGGACATGGACCACCGTCTCGCCGGCGAGGAGCAGGTCGCTCGAGAGGCGCCGGGACAGATGCCGGACATCCTCGAGGGCGAAGCGGCGCTCGGGGAAGCGCGATGCCCACCGAACCAGCTCGAGGTGACCCGCGCTGCGGGCCGCCACGGTCTTCTCGGCGAGCTTGCGGCCGGTCCCCTCGACAGCCACCGCCGTGTGCGTGGACTTGTGCGGATCGATGCCGATGACGATCATTCCTCCGTCGCCTCCTGATCAGGGGTGACCCATTCCGGACCGGCCGGTGGACACGCCTGAGTGGGGGCGGTTACCACGCTCCTATGAAGTCACACCGGTCGGTCCGATCCATGTCCGGCGACCGGCACTTCGATGCGAGGCCACACCCGTCGGTGGGCAACGATGGTACGAGCCAGATCGCCGGACCTCGACAGCGTGACACTCAGGACGATGGTACGTGGTGAAGGGCCCGGCGGGTTCGTTGCCGGTGCGCCGCTGCGGCACGCCGCAGCCGCGCCCACCGCCCGGCAGCGCCGCGGCGCCACCGCCGCAGGGGGACTGCCCGGGCTCGCGGGTTCGTTGCCGGTGGCACCGCCCCGCGGCGCCACCGCCCACCAGCGCCGCGGCGCCACCGCCGCAGCGCACGGCCCCGGCCCGGCGGCACCGCCCCGGCCCGGCGGCACCACCGCCCGGCGACACCGCCGCAGTGGCACCGCGGCAGCGCGCGGCCCCGGCTTCCGGTAGGCTCGTCATGAATGCCCCATCCCACGTTCCATGGCGATCCGTATCGAGTCCTCGGCCTTCCCGGCGACGCCTCCGAGGCTGCCATCAAACGCCGCTGGCGTGAACTGGCCCGGGAGCACCACCCCGATCGGGCGGCCGACCCCGCGGAAGCACTCCGACTCACCAAGCAGATGGCCCGCATCAACGCGGCCTACGACGTGCTGCGCGATCCCGAACGCCGCGCCCGGGTGGATGCCCGACAGCGGAGCGAGGGCACGCAGCCGTCGCGCGGGTTCCCGGGTGACGAACCGGATCCTGCGTGGGAGGCGCCGGCCCCGCGGCCGACGCGGCCGGTGACGGCGCGATTCGACACGTCGCAGGTCTACCGGCCCCGAAACACCACGCTGCGCCGCGGCAACCCTGTCCTCAACGGCCACAGGCCGATCGGGAACCGGGAGCGCAGGATGGAGCAGGAACCGCTGCGGTCGAGCGATCCGTGCGGGCCGATCCTCCGCCGGCGTGGTTCCGGCCGGCCCCCGCGCCTGCCGTCGCTGGAGGAGGCCCGGGGCACGGAGCTGGCGTTCGGCAAGTTCCATGGCAGGACGCTGGGCGAGGTCGAACGACAGGAGCCCACGTACATCGACTGGATCGCGCGAACGATCACGCGCGACCACGACCTGGTGGTGCGTGCCCGCGTGATCCGCGACGACATGGACGCGCGGGGCGTCCAGCGGCACGTGCGACCGGCCACGCCGAGCTTCGGAGACCGCCGCGAGGCGTGAGCCCCGGCCGAGAGCCTGAGCCCCGGCCGAGAGGCGTGAGCCCCGGCCGAGAGGCCTGAGCCCGGCCGAGATGCGTGAGCCCCGGCCGAGATGCGTGAGCCCCGGCCGAGAGGCCTGAGCCCGGCCGAGATGCGTGAGCCCGGCCGAGATGCGTTAGCCCCGGCCGAGATGCGTGAGCCCCGCGCTGTGGCGGCCGCCGACCCGTTCTGCCGGCCCGCCGGCCGGTCATTCCAGTCACTCGACCCGTTGCGGCACGCGCCGCGTCCTCTGCCGCGGTGGAGTCCACCGCCCCTGAAAGCGAGGGCTACGACGACGTGGAGCCCGGTTGTCGACGCCTCGGGTATCTCCGGCCCATTGGATCGGCGGCCAGCCACATCGTCGTGGCCGGATGCAGTGCCGGCCATGGGCCATGGGTACCGGGAGGGGTCGGCGAAGGTCGATGGCGTCGGCGCAACGGTTCCGGATGATGCCCGCCAGCCGGACGACGACCGTCCGAAGGGGATCCGGGCAAGGAAAGGGCGCGGCTGCGCCGCCCTGCGCCCGCCGGCGCCGACCCGAACGC
Source organism: uncultured Chloroflexia bacterium (assembly GCA_963757865.1). Lineage (GTDB taxonomy): Bacteria > Chloroflexota > Limnocylindria > Limnocylindrales > CSP1-4 > JAJYNJ01. The sequence goes on along the minus strand of CAVWSU010000019.1, from coordinate 398,076 downwards.
CTTCACGGCGCGGCCGCTTTCCTGCAGATCACGTCGGCAGGGAAACGTATGTCGAGTCGGGACGGCCTGCAGCGGGTCCGGATTGCCGGGAGCCGCGTTTCGCGGGCCGATCCGAACGTGGGCAGGCACGAAGTCAGCGTGCAGGACCCCGGCCATGGGCCCGCACCGGCCCACGAACCCGCTCGCAACGGACATACGGTTCTGTAGGAGCGCGAATTGCAGGAAACGACGTGAGAGGCACGTGAACCGGCACGTCCGGTCTTGAGGGGACCCGCGAGCGACTTGCGAATCGAGAGACTAGCGGGACGGCGACGGTCCGGACGGGGACGCGGGCGGGGGCGAGGGCGCCGATGCGCTGCCCGGGGAGGCTGCCGCGGGTGCCGACCCGACCGCCGAGGGCGCCGGTGCCGCCCCGACCGCCGCGGGCGCCGTGCCGCCCGGCGAGCGCCTATGCGCCGCCCGGGGAGGCCGCCGGTGCCGACCCGACCGCCGCGGGTGCCGTGCCGCCCGGCGAGCCCGCCGGTGCCGACCCGAATGCCTTCACGGCCACCTGGATCTGGGTCTCGCTGGCCCCGATCCCGGTGACTGCGTCGAACGTGCCCGGAAGCGTCGTCGGCCAGAAGAACATCATCTCGGGTCCGGACTGGACGGTGACGTCGATGCGGATGCCGGCATGACCCGCGATGCTCGTCCGCTGGGCCACGACGCCGGCCGCGCCCTGCGTGTTCCCGGCTCCGTTCGCCTGGGCGTCCGCCAGCTCGTCGAGCGTCATGCCGGACGCCCGATACACCACGAGCGCCATGCCGGCCCCCTTGTTGGTCGGGTCGGGGAGCGCGCCACCGGCGAACTGCAGCTCGTGGATCCCGACCTTGGTGAGCGATCCGAGCGTCTGCGCGGAACAGTACCGACCGCTGCGGACGCTGGTGAGCGACTGGCCGCCGACGTGCGCCGGCAGCCTGGCCTCGAGGTCGGGGTAGAAGCCGGCCGTGCTCTGCTCGTCGGCGCCGTTGCAGGGACTCGACGGGTTGGGCGGGCTGGCCGAGGCCGAGCAGGCGGCGAGGAGCGACGCGCCCGCCAGGACGGCCGCAAGCAGCGGGATCGCGCGATGGGGGAACGTCGGCACGGGGCGGATTGTCGCATCGGGCAGGGGTTCACGCTCCCGAACCGGCCTTCGACCGCGATCGACCCGACACGCGCGTCGTCGCTCCGTCAGGCTCGGACGGGACACGGCCCCGTGCTACAGTCGCCGCCATGGACGAGGCCTGGCGAGAAGCGCAGGCGCGCTGGCGGCGCGATCGGCTGGACCCCGCGCTCGCCCGGGCACCGGAGCGCCGCCCTCATTTCCGCACGCTCGGCGACATCGAGGTCCGCGGCCTGTACACGCCCGTGGACCTGGCGGGTCGAGACCTCCTCGAGTCGGTGGGGTTCCCCGGCGAGCCGCCCTTCACGCGCGGCATCCACCCCACGGGCTACCGCGGGCGCCCGTGGACCATGCGCATGTTCGCCGGGTTCGGGTCGGCCGAGGACACCAACGCGCGGTTCCACCAGCTGCTCACTGCCGGCCAGACCGGCCTCTCCATCGCCTACGACATGCCCACGCTGTACGGGTACGACACGGACGACCCCGAGGCCGAGGGCGAGTTCGGGACGTGCGGCGTCGCCGTCAGCTCGATGGCCGACATGGAGGTCCTGCTCGACGGCATCCCGCTCGACCGCATCTCGACGTCGATGACGATCAATTCGCCGGCCGCCCCGATCTGGGCCATGTACATCGCGGCGGCCGAGAAGCGGGGCTTCCCGCGCGCCGTCCTCCGCGGCACCACCCAGAACGACATCCTGAAGGAGTACATCGCCCAGAAGGAGTACCTGTTCCCCGTCGCGCCGTCCCTCCGCCTGGTGACCGACACGATCGAGTTCGGGACGCGGGAACTGCCCGAGTGGAACACGATCTCGATCAGCGGGTACCACATCCGGGAGGCCGGTTCGACGGCGGTCCAGGAACTGGCATTCACGATCGCCGACGGGATCGCGTACGTCGACGAGGCGCTCGGCCGGGGGCTCGCGGTGGACGAGTTCGCGCCGCGGCTGAGCTTCTTCTTCAACGCGCACTCCGACTTCTTCGAGGAGATCGCCAAGTACCGTGCCGGGCGCCGCATCTGGTACCGGCTGATGACCGACCGCTGGCACGCGTCGCGGGAGCGATCGACCTGGATGCGGTTCCACGCGCAGACGGCGGGCGTCTCGCTGACCGCCCAGCAGCCGCTCAACAACCTCACCCGCGTGGCCACTCAGGCTCTCGCCGCGGTGCTCGGCGGCGCGCAATCGCTCCACACCGATGCGTATGACGAGGCGTGGGCGGTCCCCTCAGCGGACGCGGCCCTGCTGGCGCTGCGGCAGCAACAGGTCATCGCCGCGGAGACGGGCGTCGCGAGCACCGTGGATCCGCTCGGTGGATCCTGGTACGTGGAATCGCTGACGGACGAGGTCGAACGACAGGCCTGGCGGTACATCGAGGAGATCGACGGCCTCGGCGGCATGCCGGCCGCGATCGAGGCCGGGTTCCCGCAGCGGGAGATCGCCGACGCCGCGTACCGCTACCAGCAGGAGTTCGACTCCGGCGAGCGCCAGGTGATCGGCGTCAACGCCCACGCCGATCCCGACGAGGTGCTGGCGATCCCGCTGCTCCAGGTGAGCGAGGCCAGCCGGACGCGGCACCTCGAGCGCCTCGCGCGCGTTCGCCGGGAACGCGATCCAGGGGCGGTGGAGGCGGCGCTCGCACGGCTGCAGGAGGCTGCCCGGCGGCCTGGATCGACCGACACGAACGTCATGCCGGCGCTGATCGAGTGCGCGGCCGCCTACGCCACCCTGGGCGAGATGTGCGGCGTGTTCCGGAGCTGTTACGGCGAGTATCGCGAGCGCGTGGCGGTGTAGCGTCCGCGCGGAGCCGGAACGAGCCACGCCACTCGGTTGGCAGCTGGGGAGAGTCTCGATGGACGAACTGGCCGACCGCAGGCGAGAGCGACCGCCGCGGCGATCGACGATCCATCGAGCGCCGCGTTGTGCAGCGATGGGACTCGCTAGGGCCTCGATCGGCGCGCCGACGCGGTGGCATCGGTACTCGCTGACGGGTGCTGTTCGCCGTCGTCGACGGCGGCGTTCCGGCTTCGTCCCGACGTGGCCGAGGCTGCCCTGAAGACGCCCGACGTGCGCGCGGGCGGCGCGCGCCCGGATGGGTGGAGCTGCGCGCCCGGCGCCTCGACCAGTTCGCGCTCGACCGCGCCCGAGCTGGTTTGCTTCCGCGGCGCGGTTCGCGGCCGAGTCGCCACAGAGGCGCATGCATTGACGCCGGGCCGCACGCATTGACCCGCAGCCACGCCGAGGCGCGCCAGCGCCCGACCTCGCGAGCGCCTGATGCCCGCGGCGCATCCGCCAGAGAAGGGATGAGGAAAGCATGTACATCGACGCGCTGTCGTTCCTGGAGGACGAGCGGGAGGCGTGGACGCCGTTCGAGGCGCTCGCAAGCCTGTCCGACGACGAGCTCGAACGGTCGCTGCCGGAGCGACGGGCCGGCGCACGGGTGGTCCGGCCGCGACCTGATGGCCCACCTGTCGGCGTGGCAGCAGGTCGCCCTCGAGGCGGCCCGCGAGCTCGCCGTCAACGACGCCAGCCCCACGATCGACCGCGTCAACTCCGAGTGGGACGCCGTGGGCGGCGACGTCGATCAACGCCCGCATCGCCGCCGAATGGCGCGCGCTTGCCGCTCGACGAGGTGCGCCGCCGGTTCCGACGACGCCCGGGGAGCTGCGCGGCTATCTCACGGTCGTGCCCGAGACGCGCTGGGTCAAGAACTCCGCCCGGCTCGACTTCTTCCTCGAGTGCACGCTCGATCATTACGGTAACCACGAGGCCGAGCTGGCCGCGATCCTCGCCACGGCCGTCTGATCCTCGCGCCGGCTGGCTGGTCCGCCGGCAGCGGATCGCCCCCGCGTCGGCGCCGCGCGCGCAGGCAACGAATTGAACAGCGCGGCCGCAGGCAACGAATTGAACGGCCCGACTCAGGTCGAGCCGGGCCGCGGTCGGGTCGAGTGTCGAACCCGGCCGACGCCGGGTGCCGGGATCAGGAGGGCTGGCCGGCCGGCGCGTACTGCCCGAGGTTGAACGCCTGCTCCAGCTGGTCGGCGGGCCGGAAGCCCACGACGCCCACGGGCGTCTCGCCGGGTCGGAAGAACGCGATCGTCGGGATGCTCATGATGCCGAACGTCTGCGAGATCATCGGGTTCGCGTCGACGTCGAGCTTGACGAACTGCACGGCGTCGCCGTACTTCGCGGCAAGCTTCTCGATCTCGGGCGCGACGAGCTTGCAGGGTCCGCACCACGTCGCCCAGAAGTCGACGACGACCGGCTTGTCGCTGTTCAGTACCTGCTGCTCGAAATCCGCGTCCGTGACGGCTTTGATGTTGGCCATGACCTCGCTGGTTCCTTTCCCCCCGCTGGACGGGGCCTGCCTGTCCGATCCGTCCGACCGGACGACCTGCGCCCTCTAGCGGGCGAACGTCTGGATGAGCCGATATGCCTCGAGGACCCTGGGGTCCCTGAGCCGGTAGTACACCGTGTTCCCCTGCCGCCGCGTGGCCACGAGGCCGGCGCTGCGCAGGACCGAGAGGTGCTGGCTCATGTTCGGCACCTGGCACCCGATCTCGTGCGACAGCTCCGAGACCGAGCGCTCGCCTGCCGCGAGCACCTCGAGGACGCATAATCGCTTCGCGTCGGCAAGTGCCCGCATGACGGTCGTGTACCGTTGCAGGTCCTGGTCGGCGGGAAACGTCGTTGCGGCCACGCAGGGATGGTGCCACAACTTGCGCAATTGCGCAAGTAGTGTGTTTGCCGCCCGACGTCCTCTGCAAGCCGACCGTCCGTTCACGTCTGCTTCACATTTCGCGGGTACTCTGTCGCGGTACCTGGAAGCCGGCCCCGGACGGTGACGCGCGGGACGGGCATCCGACACCGACATGCATGAACGGGCGATTGCGCCTTTCGGTCGCAGACGCCCGCCGCCGTCCGGCCGCCCAGTGGCCGGGCAGCGAATCCGAAAGAGGGAACCTTGAACCGTCTGTTCGCGATGCTCGGCCGCGCCAGCGTGCGCTTCCGTTACCCGATCGTCGCCGCGTGGATCGTGATCACCATCCTCGCCGTGCGGACGCTTCCGTCCATCGGCAGCGTGGCCAAGGACACCACCAGCGGATTCCTGCCCGCCAACGTGCCCAGCATGCAGGCCGCCACGATGGCATCTCCCTTCCAGAACGCCACGCTTGCGACCGCCACTCTCATCGCCGCGCGGCCGGGTGGCCTGACCGCTGCCGACAACACCGCCCTCGACGGGTTGGAGACGCAGATCGGGAAGATCGCTCACGTCAAGGGGGTCATCGACCTGGGGATCTCCCGCGATGGCGCTGCGCGCCAGGTCCTCATCGAGGCCGACGTGCCGCAGTTCGCGGGTGGAGGGACGGGCGATGCGCTCGTGTCGGCCATCCGGCACGCGGCCACCGCCGCGGCGCCATCGGGTCTCCAGGTGCACCTGACGGGCGAGATCGCCACGCAGGTCGACAATGCCGCGGCCTCCGGCAGCTCGCAGGATCGCACGCAGGCCCTCTCGCTCCTGTTCATCGTCGTGCTGCTGGTCCTCGCGTTCCGGGCGCTCCTGGCCCCGATCGTGACGCTGGTGCCGTCGGTCTTCGTGCTCATCCTGGCGGGCCCGGTTATCGCCGAGGCCGCCAGCACCGGCATCCAGGTCTCGTCGATCACGCAGTTCATGCTGATCGTCCTGATCCTGGGCGCCGGGACGGACTACGGCGTGTTCCTGGTGTTCCGCGTCCGGGAGGAGCTGCGACGCGGCCTCTCCGGCCCGGACGCCGTGGTGCGGGCCGTGACCCGCGTCGGCGAGTCGATCACGTTCTCGGCGCTGACCGTCATCGCGGCGCTCTCGAGCGTGGCGCTCGCGCAGTTCGGCCTGTACCAGAGCATGGGCCCCGCACTTGCCATCGGCATCGCGCTTATGCTCCTCGCCGGCCTGACACTCCTTCCGGCGCTCCTCGCCATCCTGGGCCGAGCCGTGTTCTGGCCCAGTGACATCAGCCACCAGCCGGTGGAGGGCCGCGGCCTGTGGGACCGCGTAGGCGAGATCGCCACGCGGCGCCCCGCCGTCACGCTGCTCGCGGGCCTGATCCTCTTCGGCAGCCTTGCCGGAACCCTGCTCACGACCGGCGTCGCGGGGTTCGGCGACGTGACGTCCAGCGCCGCCGGCACCGATTCCGCGGCCGGCACGGCGCTCCTCGACGCGCACTTCCCGTCCTCCACCGTGAGCCGGACCGCCGTCCTCATGCAGTTCCCGACGTCGGTGTGGGATCAGCCATCGGAGCTCGCGGCCGCACAGTCGGGACTGGCCGCACTGCCGCAGTTCAAGAGCCTGGTCGGGCCCCTCAACCCGAACGGCATCCCGCTGACCCTGGCGCAGATCACGCAGCTGCACTCCACGCTCGGGCCTGCACGCCAGCTCCCACCGGTCGCGACCGGGACCAGCATCCCGCCTCAGCTCTACAACGCGTATCGGGCGACTGGAGAGCTCATCAGCCCCGACGGACGGACGATCCAGTTCTCGGCCGAGGTGGGGAACGGCGACGCGACGAGCCCGAGCGCGCTCGATGCCGTTCCGGGACTTCGGGCGGACGTCTCGCGTGTCGCATCGGCGGCCGGAGCGTCGGCCAGCGGGCTGCTCGGGACCGTCGAGTTCTCGTACGACGTGAGCAACATCTCCTACACGGACCTGCTGCGGATCATTCCGATCGTGGCGATCCTCATCGCGCTCCTGCTCGCGGCCGTGATGCGCAGCTTCGTGGCCCCGCTCTACCTCGTCGCCAGCGTCGTGCTCTCGTACCTGGCGGCGCTCGGCCTTACCGGCGTCCTGTTCGTCCGTCTCGGCGGCCAGGCCGGCCTCAACTTCGTGCTGCCGTTCCTGATGTTCGTCTTCCTCATGGCGCTCGGCTCCGACTACAACATCCTGGTCATGAGCCGGATCCGCGAGGAGGCGCATCACATGCCCCTCCGTGACGCCGTGGCCCGCGCCATCGGCAAGACGGGCGGCACGGTCACGACGGCCGGGATCATCCTCGGGGGCAGCTTCGCCGTGCTGGCGATCGCGGCCGGAGGCACGGCGGGCGGCGCGCAGATCCAGCAGATCGGCTACGGCATCGCCGCCGGGGTCCTGATGGACACCTTCGTGGTGCGCTCGCTGCTCGTCCCGTCGGTGGTGGTGCTGCTCGGCAGGTGGAACTGGTGGCCCAGCAGCCTGGCGTTGTCCGTGCCCATCGATGGCGCCCGACTCGACGAGCCCGCCCCGGAGCGCGCCACCAACTGAGGGGGCCGGACCCCGACCGCGCCGGCGATCGGCGACCGTGCGCGCCGATCCCCGACCGTGCGCGCCGATCCCCGAGCGTGTGTGCCGATCCCCGAGCGTGCCCGGGGATCCCCGGCCGTGCCCGCGATCCCCCGGGTTTCCTGCAATTCGCGCTCCTGTGGAACGGTATGTCGGGTACGGGGCCCACCGGCAGTGAGATGCCGTTCCCGCCGCCGCTCTCCGACCTCGAGTTCGTGCTCGATCCCGCACGTTTCGCCCGTCGATCCGACTCGCCGGGCGCATCTCGAGCCCCGGACCCGCTCCTCGATCCGACATACGTTTCCCTGCCGAAGCGATCTGCAGGAAAGGTGGCCTCCCGGCCAGTGGAGGGGCCGCCACCGCGCCAGGGCTCGGGTGAGCGTCGCGCGATCGGACGCGGGGAGTGCCGCCTGACGGGACCGTGGCCGGCAACCTGCCGACGGACCGCGGGGAGTGCCGCCTGACCGGACCGCGGCCCGCGCCAGGGCCCGGGTGAGCGTCGCGTGATCGGACGCGGGGAGTTCGAGGCGGGCACGCGCCGGCGTGCACAGAGTCTCCCGGGGCGCATGGAGCGGGGCGCAGGTGGCGCCGGCCGCTCTCGAGCGTGAACCCTCGGTCGTCGAGGCCGCCGCCCGGCCTCAGGCGACTCCGACCGGCCGCTCGATTGCCGCGTCCGGCATGAACCGGCGATCGACGAGCACGCGGATCACGTAGGCGATCTCGAGCCCGGCCCCATCGAACGAGGGAGGGGAGCCCCCGGGGACCACGAGCTGGGCCGCGGCGTCGCCACCGGCGAGCGAGTCCGATGGGACGGACGCTGACGCGACGATCCCCTCCGCCGCGTTCGGGGCGTTGTTCCGTCGGTGCAGCTCGATCCGCGCCTCGCGCCCGCCGGGCGCATCCGGCCAGCGGACCCGAACCTGGATGGCTGAGCCGATCGTCGCCGGCAGTGGAGACGTGACGTCGATGGTCGAGCCGTCGACCGACACCGAGTCCATCAGCGACAGGCCGCCCTGCTTCCCGACGCCGGCGCGCAGGAGATCCGGGTGCTGGGCCACCGGGACCCCCACGGCCACGAACGTGTCGCGGGCGCGCGGCACGTCCCAGCGGATCTCCAGGGCCCACGCCACGATGGCCTCGCCGAGATGGGCCGTGGGCGGCCCGAGCGGAGGTGCCGGGACCGCGAAGGGCGCCTCGAACGTCTCTCCGGCCGCGAGCGAGGCCGGGATCGCGGGTTCGGGAAAGGCATCCTCGACGAACAGCTGCCCTGAAACCTCGACCCAGGTCTCCGTGTGGGTCACGCGGCCCTTGGCATCGTGATCCTGGCGACTGCGCCGGTTCTCCACCAGGCGGAGCCCGACGAGCCGCAGGTGAGCCGACCGGCCCTGGATCGCCTCGACGGCTGACACGCGGACGCGACCGCTGATGCCCTCTCCCACGCGAACCGGGCGGTCGAGGACGAAATCGGCCGTGGCCTCGCCCGATGCGGGCCGGACGAGCTCGTCGATCGAAACCCCGTGCAGCGGATGGCTTCCCGTGGGGCCGGCGAGGCGGTGCCGGTCGACGGCATCGAACGGGGACGGCGAGGAGCCCGTCGTGGCTCCCGAACCCGGCCAGGGCGCTTCCCAGATCCAGCGAGACCACGTCACCGCTCCCTTCGCCTCAAGACCCGATGGCATGAAGCTCGGGCCGGCGGATCGGGCGGTCAAGAGCGGTTCGGACCGTACGCGCGACTCGAGGCGGCGTCCACCGGCAGTCACCCCACCTGCAATTACGCCACCACCAGCCGCCCGGTTCGCGACACCTCCCCGAGGAACCGCGCGGACGGCCTGACCGTGCGGCGCTGCGTGGCGCGATCCACGCCGACCAACCCGAAGGTCATCGTGTACCCGTATGCCCACTCGAAGTTGTCGAGCAGGCTCCAGTGGACGTAGCCGCGGACCGGCACTCCCGCCTCGATCAGCGCGTGGATCGACACGAGGCCGCGCGAGATGAACTCGACGCGCTCCGTGTCGTCGTCCGTGGCCACGCCGTGCTCCGTGACCACGATGTCCTTGCCCGGGCACAGCCCGGCGACCCTGCGGATCGTGGCGGCCACGGCCTCGGGCCGGAACTCGTATCCCATCTGCGTGAGTCGCTCGCGGCGCCCGGCCACGGCGCCCGTCGCATGCCGGATGCCCCACCGGACCGCGAGCGGCACCAGTGCCGCCTCGAGCCTGGGCAGCGCGAGGGCCGTCCTGATCAGCGGGCTCACGATCGCCGGCGCCTCGACCCGCGCGCGTGTGTAGGTCTGCACGCCCACGAAGTCGTCGCCTGCGGACGCCTCGAGGAAGACGTCCTCGTTCATGCGCCGGAGGTAGTCGGCCGCGGCCCGCCCGCCCGTATCGGCCTCCCACTCCTGCATCGAATGGGTCGCCCCCGCGCGGGCACCCGGCCGCAGCGCGTGGACAGTCTCCACCGCCAGGCGATGCCCCTCCGTCAGGCCCGAGATCGCGCGCTTCCACGAGCCCACATCCCGGGACCCGGGCGGGAACCCCAGCACGCCCAGGTAGCCGCCGAACGCCACGGCGCCCGGCTCGTTGACGGTGCAGTACCAGTCCACCGCGTCGCCCAGTGCGGCCACCACGGTCCGGCAGTACCGCTCGAACCGGCCGGGAGCCGACGGATGGCGCCAGCCGCCCATTGCGCCGAGCCAGGCGGGCAGCGTGAAGTGGTTGAGCGTCACCATCGGGATCAGACCCCGCTGGCGAACGGCGGCCACGACCCGGCGGTAGTGGTCGACCTCCGCGTGGTCGATGACGCCGTCGGACGGTTCGACACGCGCCCATTCGACCGAGAACCGGCAGGTGTTCAGCCCGAGGGAGGCGAGCAGATCGAGGTCCTCGGGGTACCGGTGGTAGTGATCGCACGCGTCGCCGCTCGGCTCGCGGCACGGCGTTCCCGGGGCCCGCTCCCAGGCCCACCAGTCACTCTGCCGGTTGTTCCCCTCGACCTGGTGAGCGGCCGTCGCGGCGCCCCACAGGAAGCCATCGGGAAACTGCAGCTCCCGCATGGCCGGAGGATAGTCGGCCGAGCATCGACGGTGCCGACGTCACCAGCCAGTAGGCCGCGAGTGCGTAGCCGACGCCGCCGACCACGTCCACGAGGTAGTGATCGCCCAGGTAGATGACCGAGAACCACGCCGCCACGGCGTACGCCAGCACGGCCCAGCGTCCGCGCCCGAGCACCCGACGGGCGAACAGGTAGGCCAGGAACGGGTAGGCGGCGTGAATCGACGGGAACGACGCGATCTGGTCGGGGCTGATGTCCCCGAACGCGAGCGCGAACACGGTGTGGCCGTCCAGGCCTGCGCTGTCGATGATCGAGGCGAATGCCGCCGGCTGAAGGTAGGCGATCAGCGGATGCCCGCCCGGTCCGGGGAGGTACCCATGCGCCGCCGCCCACCACGGCGGGGCCACCGGCAGGAGGAGGTACGTGATGAACGCCGCGGTGGAGAGAACGAGGATCGCCGCGACGTAGTCCGGGAAATTGGTGCGGCTGCGGAACCACAGGAACGCGCCCACCGCGATCGGAAGTGGCACGTGCAGGACGTACACGACGGTCGCCGCGGCCGCGACCAGGTCGGGTCCGTGGGCCGGATGGAACGCCGACTGAAGGATGGCCGGCGCGAGATTGCCGCCGAGCAGGGACCGTTCGGCATCGATCATGCCGGCAACGTGCACCATGGCGTTGAGCGTGGCCTGGTAGCCGCGGATCATTTCGTAGGCAAGCGCGATGGCGACGAACGGCAGCCACTCGCGCAGGGGCAGGCGCCGGCGAAACGCGAGCAGGACGAGCAGCGCCGTGGCAATGAGCAGCACGGGCGGCGTGAGGTCGATGCCGTGGCTCACGGCCAGCGCGACAAGCACGAGCCCGTACACGGCCATCGAGGCGACCAGGACCTGGTCGACGCGGGAGTACGCCGTGGCGGCAGCCCTCGTTGAGTGCGCTACCTCGCCACCCCTCCTGACCGAACCTCGTGCGGCACGGGCCGCCCCCGCCCCCACGAGCATGCCACGGGGCGCCCGCTCTGATGCAGCGATTTCGACGAGCTCGACGACTGCGGCCTCGGCCGACGGTAGTCCGGGCGGCTGAATACCTCCTGAAGCCTTCGGCGCCGGCGGCCGGGCCGGGAGGCGAACGAGGCTCCGCCGGTCGATCCGCGGAGCCCGGACCCGGAGGCGGTCCTTCGGGATCGCGGCGCATACTGTGCGGGCCGAGGGACACGCGCCGGCCAGGCTGGCCCCGCGCCGGGACCTCGGGCGATCAGGGGGCTGCATGGACGGCTGCTCGCATCTGGACCAGGTCCGCGAAGTGGTGCCGTCCGCGAAGGGCTGCGAGGACTGTCTCCGGTCAGGCGGACGGTGGGTTCACCTGCGGATGTGCATGACCTGCGGTCACGTGGGGTGCTGCAACTCGTCACCCAACCGTCACGCCACGGCCCATTACGAGGCCACGGGCCACCCGATCGTCCGCTCGTTCGAGCCCGGCGAGGACTGGCTCTGGTGCTACCTCGAGCAGGCGATCGTGGGCGGCTCCTGATCCGGTCGACCACTTGCCAGCGGCGCGAGACCCTTGTAGAGATACGCAGACCCTTGTGGTGACAGCTGCACGCTGAGGCGTCCCAGCCGAAGCGGCCCCGACGACAGGAGGCGGCCGGTGATCCAGCGCATGGAGGTTGCCGACGAGCTGGCCGGGCTCGGCCTCTTCGCCGACCTCACGTCGGCGCAGCGACAGGGCGTGGCGCACACGTTCGACGAGCAGTGGTTCCCGGAAGGCCAGCGGATCCTCCGCGAGGGGTTGACGGGGTCCGGCTTCTACGTCGTCCTGGAAGGCGAGGTCGCCGTCCGCGCGAACGGGATCGACGTCGCGTCGATCGGGCGCGGCGACTTCTTCGGCGAGATCTCCGCGTTGCTCGACGAGCCCCCGGTGGCGGACGTGGTCGCGCTGCGAGCCGTGCGATGCCTTCATCTGCCCGCCGCGCAACTCCAGGAGCTGCTGCTCGCATATCCGGCCATCACGTTCCGGATGCTGCTCGAGCAGACCCGGAGGCTGCGGAGTGCGAGCAAGTGGCAGCGGTAGGGGAGCGCCCGTTCCCCCCGGGCGATTACCCGCTCGTCATCGTCGGCAGCGGACCGGGCGCCGTCCAGCTCAGCTACAGCCTGTCCCGGCTGGGCGTCGATCACGCCGTGATCTCGTCCGACCCGGCTGCGGGGGGAATGTTCCGCCGATTCCCCTTCTTCCAGCGACTCCTCAGCTGGACCAAGCCGTACGCGCCGGAGGAACAGGGCACCCGGGCGTACCAGCGATTCGACTGGAACAGCCTGCTCGCCGAAGAACCCGAGAACTCGTCGCTCATGCGGGGGCTCATGGACGGCACGTCCTACTTCCCGTCCCGCCCGGAAATGGAGCTGAACATCCGGACGTTCGCCGAGCGCACCGGCCGGCGGATCCGCTATGACTGCGCCTGGGAGAGCACGAGCGTCGAGGACGGGCCCGACGGGCGCCGGTTCGTGCTCGACACGACCGATGGCCGGTACCGCACGCCGCTCGCCGTCTTCGCCGTGGGCGCCGCCGATCCCCATGTCCCGACGACGCCCGGCATCGAGCTCGCAGCCCACTACGCGGACACCCGCCCGGCCGAGACGTACGCGGACAAGCGTCTCTTCATCATCGGCAAGCAGAACTCCGGCTTCGAGCTCGCCACGGGCCTGCTCCCGTGGGCTCGTGGCATCGTTCTCGCGTCGCCCAGCCCGGCCAAGCTCTCGGTGCTGACGCGTTCCCTGGTGGGGATTCGCGCACGCTACCTGCAGCCGTACGAGGACTACGTGCTCGGCGGCGGAGTGGCGATCCTCGAGGCCGCCATCGACCGCATCGAGCGGAGTGACTCGGGGATCCGCGTGGTCACGCGGCCGAGCCAGGGCGGCGACCCCCGCAGCTACGAGGCGGACGAGGTCATCGCCGCGACCGGGTTCGTCACGCCGCTGCGCGACCTGCCGTCGATCGGCGTCGTCACGTTCGGCCAGGCCCGCCTGCCCGCACAGACCCCGTTCTGGGAGAGCGCGACGGTGAGCGGCATCTACTTCGCGGGCACGATCAGCTCGGGCGCCGCCGGACTGAAGAAGCACGGGATGCCCGCGAACTCGGGCGCCGTCCAGGGGGCGCGGTACAACGCGCGGGTCCTGGCCCGGCACCTGGCGGAGACGCATTTCGGCGTGGCGCCGTACCGCAGATCCCTGGACCGGGACGCGGTCCTGCCGTTCCTCGTGGACGAGATCTGTCGGGCTCCGGAGCTGTGGCACCAGCGCGCGTACCTGGCCCGGGTCGTGGAGATCGACCCGGACCAGGGCATCGCGGATGCCGGGATCGTGCCGCTCTCGCATTTCCTCGATGCGGGCGGCGCGGACGCCATCGCCGCCACGATCGAGGGGGACGCCGCCGGCGGCATCTACCCGGTCCTGTACTCCCGGCGCGGTGGGGCGGTCACGGAGCACGTCCTGCCGGGCGACGACATCCTCCAGTTCGACGGACCGGCCCACAGGGGCGCCGTGGCAGGCGTGCTGGAGTTGTTCGGCATCGCCGCGGACGCCGGCGCCGTCGGCCCATCGAGCGGGGAGTCGATCGTGCGAGCCGCCGGGGCGGCGGCGATGGACCCGGGCCTGGCGGTGGGAGCCAGCGACCAGTAGGCGCCGGCGATCCGCGCCGTGCGGCCGGCGCGGCCATCCCGTGCCGTGCGGCCGGCGCGGCCATCCCGCGCCGACGTAGAGTTGGCGCGCGTCCCCCGATTCGGAGAGGGAGGCGGATGACGATGGGTCTGCTGCGGCGCGTGCTCCGGCTGCTGTTCGCGTTCACGGTGGCGGCATGGGTGGCGTCGGCGGCCTGGGCCGTCGCGTCCCGGCGCCGGTTCGTCGCGAGCGGGACACCCGAAAGCGACCGGATCGAGCTCGGTGCCTTCTTCGACCAGCTCGAGTTCCGCAGCCGGGCGGCCGCGTTCCAGGGTGGGTCCGTCCGATGCGGCTTCGGGGGAGGCGTGCTCGACCTGTCGGAGGCCACCATGGACCCCACGGGGGCAGCCCTCCACCTCACCGCGATCTTCGGCGGCGGGCAGATCCTGGTCCCGGCGTCGTGGCGCGTCGAGGTGCACGGACTGGGGCTGTTCGGCGGGATCGTCGACGCGCGCCCGGACGGCGCGCGGCCGGACCACGGTCCCGTCCTCGTGATCGAGGGGATCGCGTTCTTCGGCGGCTTCGTCGTGCAGGCTCAGGCAGCGGCCGGAAGCGGGCGACCCGCCTGACACGGCCGATCTCGACCTGCCGGATGGTGGCCCGGGCGACGGCGCCGCCCGTCTGAGCCTGCGCGGCCACGCAGCGCAGACGGCGCCGGCTCGCAGACGGCACCGTCTCGTGGCCGCGCCCCGTGCGCAGCCAGCCGTGACTTGTCGCCCCGCGCGGCCGTTGCTGCGATACTCGACCGGTGACCGACGAGCTGTCCGCGTCGTCCCTCGACATCCCGCTGCAGGCCGTCCGGGAGGCCGCCGCGCGCATCCGTGGACGCGTCCACCGCACGCCCCTGCTCTCGTCGCGCACCGCGGGCCTGGTCGTCCGCGCATCGCAGGGGATCGACCTGTCGGCGGGGCCGGTCGCGGACGGACAGCCGCGCGTCTTCGTCAAGGCCGAGCATCTCCAGCTGACCGGCTCGTTCAAGCCGCGCGGCGCCACCAACAGGACCGACCAGCTCACGGATGACGAGCGCCGTCGCGGCCTGATCGCGCTGTCCGCCGGCAACCACGCGCAGGCCGTGGCGTACGTCGCGGCGAGTCGCGGGATTCCCGTCACGGTGGTCATGCCGGCCGGCGCATCGGCGGCGAAGGCGGCGGCCGCTCGCCGGTACGGGGCGGAAGTCGTCCTGCACGGCCAGCACGTGGGCGACGCGTTCCGGCACATGGAGCGACTGCGCGAGGCGCGAGGGCTCGTGTACGTCCATCCGTTCGACGATCCGGCGATCATCGCGGGCCAGGGCACGATCGGCCTGGAGATCGTCGAGGACCTTCCGGATGTCGATGTCATCGTCGTCGGCGTGGGCGGCGGCGGCCTGGCCACCGGCATCGCGACGGCGGCGAAGCAGCTGCGACCCTCGGTCCGCGTCATCGGCGTCGAGCCCGTCCGAAGCAACGCGCTCTCGCTCGCGCTGGCGGCCGGGAGGGTGGTGGATCTCGATCCGGTGAGCATCGCCGACGGCCTCGGCGCCCCCTTCGCCGGCCCGTGGGTGATGGCGCTCGCCCGCCGCTATCTCGACGGGATCGTCCTGCTCGAGGAGGCGGAGATCGCCGCCGGGGTCAGGTTCGCGCTCGAACGGATGAAGCAGCTTCTCGAGCCGGCCGGTGCCGCCTCCCTGGGCGCCGTGATCTCCGGGCGAATCCCGCTTCGCGACGGGGACACCGTCTGCGTCGTCGCCTCGGGCGGGAACGTCGACCTCGGCCGGTTGCCGTCGATCCTCGCGCTCGCCCCGGACGCGGCCTGGCCGTGAGCGATGTCCCGGCACCCGCCCCGCGACGGCTGGCCCTTGCCGGATACGGCGCGGTCGGCCGGGCGCTGACCGAGCTGCTCGGCCGCACGGGGAACGAGATCGAGCTGAGGTTCGCGACGACGTTCGTCGTGACCGCGATCGGCACGCGCAGGGCGGGCCTCGTCGTCGACCCGGACGGCATCGGTGCGGAGCGGCTTTCCGCCATCTCCCGTGGCGACGCGGCCGCCATGCCCGGCTCCCGGAGAGACCTGGCGGAGTTCCTGGCCGATCCGTCGGCTCCCTACGACGTGCTCGTGGAGGTGACGACGCAGTCGCCGGCCGACGGGGAGCCGGCGGCGAGCCACATCCGCGCCGCTCTTCGGTCCGGCCGCGACGTCGTGACCGCGAACAAGGGCCCCATCGCCTGGCACGCGTCCGGGCTCGAGGCTCTCGCCGCCGCCACGGGCGCACGCCTGCGTTACGAGGCCGCCCTGATGGACTGCCTGCCCACCCACGCCATCCGCGAGTCGCTCGTGCCCGTGGGCCGCATCCTGTCGTTCGCCGGCATCGTCAACGCCACGACCAACGCGATCCTGTCCGCCATGGCCGAGGGCCGCGGCGCGGCCGACGCCCTGGCAGATGCGCAGCGTGCCGGGGTGACGGAGGCCGACCCGCGCAACGATCTCGAGGGGCACGACGCCGCCCTCAAGGCGACGATCCTGGCCAACCTGCTGCTGGATCCCGAGGAGCCGTTGCGGCCCGACGCGGTCGAGCGGCGCGGTCTCGAGGCCGTCCCGGAAGCCTGGCCGGCCGAAGCGGCGGCTCGCGGCGCACGCGTTCGGCTCGTGGCGCACGGAACGTGCGAGGGGGACGGACGCCGGCGGTCGGTGCGCGCCTGGGTCGGCCCCGAGGAGCTGCCGCTCGAGGATTCGCTGGCCGCGGTGGGCGGCTCGTCGATGGCCCTCCGCGTCGCATCCGAGTTCGGCGGCCGGCTGCAGCTCACGCTGCTCGACGCGCCCGTCCAGGAGACGGCCTACGCGATCCTCATGGACCTGGTCGCACTCGAGCGAGAGCGCATGGGCCCCGGTCGCCGCTGACCTGCCCAGCTCTCACGTCAGCCGGGCGAGCCGCGAAGCAGATCCGCGCGTCCGGGACGTCAATCGAGCCCGAAGTCGGCCAGCCGGTCCTCGTCGAACCCTGCGTGGTGCGCCAGCTCGTGGACCAGCGTCACGCGGATCTCCTCGGCCAGGTCGATCGGGTCGGGGAAGTCCTCCTCCAGCGGCCGCTGGAACAGGGTCACCTTGTTGGGGATGGCGGACCAGTCGGCACCGTACTCCGTCGGCGGAACGCCCTCGTACAGCCCGTAGAGCATCTCGCCGGGGCGGAGGCCGGCCGTCCGGCGCTGTTCGGCGCTCGGGACGTCGTCCACCACGATCGCCAGCTCGTCGAGGATGGGCCGGAGGGGCACCGGGAGCGTGTCGATGGCCCGCTCGAGGGCTCGCTCGAAGAACGACTGACCGAACGACGGCCGTGGCCGGCGGGAGCGATGCCTGGCGGCCTGGCTGCCGCGGCGACGGATCGGCATGTGCCTATCCTACGCACGTGCCTTCCGCACTCGAGCCGTGCGCGCGATCCGACTGGGACGTGCCGGACGCCGTGCCCGTGCCCTCACCCGATGCGTACGCCGAGCCCGAGTCGCTGGTGGTGCCCATGGACACGGGCGTGCGCATCCACTACCTCGACTGGGGCGGTCGACCGCCGGCGGACTCCCGGACTCCACCGCTGCTGCTCATCCACGGCATCGGGGAGACCTGCTGGTGGTGGGCGCCGATCGCGCGACGCCTTCGGTCGCTGGCACGCGTGGTGGCCCTGGACGTGCGCGGGCACGGCGCCTCGGACGCGCCGGCTTCGGGATACGAGCTCCAGTCGCTGGCCATCGATGTCCTGACGGTGATGGTGGCCAACGGCTGGGGCCCCGACGCGGCGGGACGACCGGCGGTCATCGCCGGCCACGGGTTCGGCGCGCAGGTCGCCGTCGCCGCGGCGGCCGAACGCCCGGGAGCGGTGGCCGGACTGGCGCTGGTCGACGGCGGATGGGAGGACGTCGGGCGGAACGCGGGCGACGACCCCGAGCAGGTCGTGAAGGCCCTGGCCGAACCGCCCGAGGTCCTCCGGTCGATGGACTCCTGGCTCGCCGACCGACGAGGCTTCGATCCGGCCACCTGGGACGCGGACCAGGAGCGGGCCGCGCGGGCGCAGGTGACGCAGAAGCACGCCGGACACGTGGTTCCCGTCCTCGGCCGCGCCCCCCTGCTCGCCTCCGTCACGTCGATGCTCTCGTACCGGCCCGACCAGCTGCTGCCGCTCGTGTCCGCTCCCGTGCTGGTGGCGGTCGCGGGTCCCTCCTCGTCCGACGACGAGACCGCCCGCGACCGCGCGCTCGAGCTGTGCGACGCGGTCGGGCTGCTCGCGGGTCCGGCCCGGCTCGTGCGCTACCCGGGGGCCGGGCACAACCTCGCCCGCTACGTGCCGGAGGGACTGACCCGGGAGCTGGCCGCGCTCCTGGCGGTCGCGTCCGGGCGATAGGCCGCCGTCGCACGGGCTCCCGTGGGCGCGAACGCCCCGGATGGGACCATCGGCGGCCCGCGGGTGTACGACCAGATGGTTGGCGCCGGGAGGGCGGCATCTCACCATGCGGCACATGGTTCGGAGAGCACTGGCAGCAGTCTTCTGGTTCGTCGCCGTGTCGGCGTGGTACGGGTTCGCCGCGTTCGCCTTCGGGCTTCCCGAGGCAGCCGGCCCCGTCGTGGCCGTCGTGGTCGCCGCCTTCGTCGCGGTCGATCCTGCCCACCTGATCTGGCAGACCCGGCGGGTGTCTCAGTAGCCGTCGATCCGCGGGCGGTCATCGCCGGCGATCAACGGTCTTCGAGCGCGCCGTCCTCGTATACGGCCTCGCCCTCGATCAACGTGAGCAGCGCGCGGACGTCCCCGAGTGGGCCGGCGCCCGGGTCGAGGACATCGCGGTCCAGCACGACCAGGTCGGCCAGTTTCCCGACCTCGATCGTGCCGGTGCTGCCGTCGAGATGGTTCACGTAGGCCGACCCGATGGTGTAGGCCGCCAGTGCATCGGGCAGCTCGAGGGCTTCGTCCGGTAGCAGGGGATCGGCCGAACGGTCTTCCGGCGAGACACGCGTGACGGCCACCTCGATCTCGGCCATCACGTTCGGCGTGCTCACGGTCCAGTCGCTGCCGCCGGCGAGCATGGCTCCGGCACGGTGCAGGGAGCGGAACGGGTACTGCATGGCGAACCGGTCGGGCGGGAGGTACGGCCGCGTCAGCTCCACCATCTGCGGGTCGTTGCAGGCCCAGAACGGCTGGATGTTGGCGGTCGCGCCCAGCCGGCGGAAGCGCGGCACGTCGGCCGGATCCACCACCTGGAGGTGCGCCAGGTGGTGCCGGTTGTCGGACGGGCCGTTCGCACGCAACGCGGCTTCGACGGCATCGAGCGCTTCACGCACCGCCCGATCGCCCAGCGCGTGGAAGTGGACCTGGAACCCCTCGGCGTCCAGCCTCGTCACGTGGGACTTCAGGGCCTCGGGCTCCACGAAGCTGATGCCGCGGTTCTCCGTCGGGCTTCCCCGCCCGTCGAGGTATGGATGGAGCATGGCCGCGGTGAAGTTCTCCGCCACGCCGTCCTGCATGATCTTCACGGTCGTCGCGCGCAGGCGACCCACCGTCCCCGTGCGGCGCTGTTCGAGCATTTCGTCGATCTGCTCGCCGCCCCGCTCGCGCTCCCACCACAGGCACGCAACGACACGCGCGGTCAGACGGCCCCGCTCGGCCGCCAGGCGGTACGCCGACAGGTCGTCCGGCGTCACCCAGGCGTCCTGCCAGGCGGTGATGCCCAGCCGCTGCAGGTAGGCCTGCGCAAGCTCGATGCCTCGCGCCCGGTCCTCGACCGTGGCCGGCGGCAGGATCCGCTTCACGTCCTCCATGGCGCCCTCGTGGAGGGTCCCACTGGGCTCGCCGTTCGCGTCGCGCTCGATGCGACCGTGGGCCGGGTCCGGCGTGTCGCGGGTGATCCCGGCGGCCGCAAGAGCCCGGCTGTTCGCCCAGGCGCCGTGGGCGTCGCGGTTGATGAAGAAGGCCGGCCTGTCCGGCACGACGGCGTCCAGGTCCTCGCGGCGGGGCGTGCCACCGGGGAACGCCTCCATGTACCAGCCGTCGCCGAGCACCCAGGGCACATCGGGATGGGCCCCGGCATACGCGCGGATGGTGTCCTGGTAGGCCTCGAGCGTGCGCGGCTGCTCGTGGAGCGGGCAGCGCAGCAGACCGATGCCCGCGAGCGATGGGTGGACATGCGCATCCTGGAAACCAGGAAGGAGCGTCCGTCCCGAGAGGTCGATGCGCCGCGTGCGGGGACCCGCGAGCGTCGCGACATCCCGATCCGATCCGAGCGCGACGATCCGGCCCCTTCTGACGGCGACCGCAGAGGCCGTGCGGCCCACGATGTCCATCGTCAGGACCGCGCCCCCCGCAAGGATCAGGTCGGCCGGGCCTCCATCATGCATCGCCGGTGGCCTCCCGCTGCGCCTGCGGCGTCACCTCGCCGGCCCGCCGCCCCGGGTGAGCAACGGCCCGTAGGTGTCCGTGCGGCGGTCACGGAAGAACGGCGAGAGCGCGCGGGCACGGTCGATCGCGGCCAGGTCGAGCTCCGCCTCGAGGATCCCCTCGTCCGGGCCGAGTTCGGCGAGGATCTCGCCCATGGGTCCGGCGAGGAACGAGCCGCCGTAGAACGTGATCGCGTCCTCGGTGCCGCAGCGGTTGACGGCCAGGACGGCCAGGCAGTTGGCGATCGCGTGGCCCCGCATGACCGTGCGCCACGCATCGTGCGTGTCCACGCCCGGATACGCCGGTTCCGACCCTATCGCCGTGGGGTACGCGATCAGCTCGGCTCCGCGAAGCGCCGCGATGCGCGCCACCTCGGGAAACCACTGGTCCCAGCACGTCGGAGTCGCGGTGGGCAGCGGCACGCCGCCCGGCGCCAGGTCGAAGACCGGATAGTCGGAGTCGCCCGGCGCGAAGTAGAACTTCTCGGCGTATCCGGGCCCCTCGGGAATGTGCGCCTTCCGCGTGCGTCCCAGCAGTGAGCCGTCGGGGCCGACGACGACCGCCGTGTTGAACGTGAGGCCGGGGAGGGCGCGCTCGTACACGGACGCCACGAGCGTGATGCGCTGCCGTGCCGCGGCGAGGCCGAGTGCCGCCGTCGTGGGTCCGGGGATCGGCTCTGCCCAGTCCAGGAACTCGGCGCGATCGGGATACTGGGGAAAGTACAGGCCCGTGAAGAGCTCGGGCAGCACGACGAGACTCGCGCCCCGCGATGCCGCCTCGTCCGTCATGGCGAGCGCGCGTGCGAGATTCGCGGCACGGTCCGGGACCATCGCCATCTGGACGCCGGCGAGACGGACCACGCGGTTCACCTCGGTCAACCCTCGACCCGCAGGGTGCGCTGCACCCCGTCCGGACCCAGGTCGATCAGGTACCCCCGGAGGATTCCGTGGTTCGCCTCGGATCCCGCGTTGACGCAGATCGTCTCGCCGATCTTCCGCTCTCCTCCCGACTCGTGAATGTGGCCGTGCACGCCCAGGACCGGCTTGAACGTCTCGATGGCCCGGCGGACGCCGGTCGATCCGACCGGACCACGGAGGACGTCTCCGGCGCTGATCGTCGGCCGCAGGTCCGGCGACAGCAGTGGTGCCGTGTCGAGCCCCGAGTCGAACGGCGGCACGTGGGTCATGATGATCGTCTTGCGTGGGTCCCTGACTCCCTTCAGCAGGGCAGACAGGCGATCGAGGAACTCCTCCTCCGGCAGCTCTCGTGGCGTCGACCAGGGCGTGGGGGAGGACCAGCCCATGCTGACGAGCTGGTGCCAGGGCCCGAGTTCCACCACCTGCTCGTTCACGTTCCGGCAGTACGTGGACGCCTCCAGGATCGGGTCGATCTCGATGTCGTCGTCGTTGCCCGGCATGAGGTAGACGGGCACCCCGCTGCCATCCAGCCGCTCGGCCGCGAGATCCATCCACGCCCGCACGCGCCCCGTGATCTGTTCGTCGAAGTGCCGCCGGACCAGCGCCGGATCCGCCTCCATGGCGGCCCGTTCCTCCGCTGTGACGCGCACCGCGTAGTACCCGAGATCGGCGATCGAGCGCTCGAGATCCGCCAGCTCCTTCTCGTCGCGAGCGACCCGACGCTGCCCGAGCACGGTCGCCGTCCAGGCTTCTCCGCCCTCGCCCTTGACCACGGCCACGAGCGCCTTCCCCGTCAGGTCGCCCGCGATGAGCGCCGCGTCGACCTTGTAGACGTTGGCCTTCATCGCGTTGAGGAACTTGCGCCACGCGCGCTCGGAGGCGTGGATATCGCTGCAGACGTAGATCCGGAACGGCTTTGCCATCGCTCTCCCCGGTGATCCCGACAGGCTGCTCGATGGGGTGGACGGCGTCCGCTCGGCGTCGCACCATCCACCCCTCGCCCGATCGGGCAGCCGGACGCCTTCCGGCTCGCTGGTCCGATCGGCTGACCGCCCGATCAGTCGGGCGGAAGCTCCTGGTACATGAGCGACGTCTCGATGCCCGCCGCCCGGTTGCGCAGCGCCTGGATCACGTAGATCACGGCGCCGATGACGAGCAGCGCCACGACGAACGTCACGCCGCTGCTGTTGAGGTAGCTGAGAGCCGTCTGGCCGCTGGACGGCGTCGTGAGCGTGTTGAAGATCGGCACGACGCCCGCGAACCAGTACAGCACGAAGGCGAAGACCAGCCAGATCGCGCCCAGCACCGGCAGTCCGCGGCCCCAGGGGGCGTCCTTGACCAGGTCGGGGCGCGTGAAGCGTGCCAGCAGCGCGTTGACTCCGGGCATGACCCAGGTCAGACCTGACGCGAAGATGCTGAACCACGCGGTCGAGATCAGGTTGAGCTTGCCATCGCTGGACGCGGCCAGCGGACCAAGGATGGGGAAGTTCTGCAGCAGCGCGAAGACCGCGGCAACGGCGAGCGCCGCGATGATCGCGTTGGCGGGCGCGTGCAGCCGCTCCGAGACCGCGCCGAACCACTCGGGCACCTGGCGGTCGAGGCTCCAGGCCAGCTGAACGCGACTCAGGAAGACGATGTAGACGGGGCAGAGCAGGAACGGGAAGAGCGTGACCGCGAGGCTCACGATCGTCCACAGCGGCCAGAGGCCGGGGCTCGCCACGGCGCCCATCAGGGGCATCGAGGCGGGCTGACCCATGGGCAGCGCGGGGTTCGTGATGTAGCCCCAGAACGCACCACCCCAGCCGACCTGCCCGTCGATCCCGAGCCGTCCGGCGATGAAGTCGGTGTAGACGGAATTCATGACCACGCCGATCAGCAGCGCGCCCAGGAGGGCCACCAGCACGGTCCGGCGGACGTTGCCGCGCACCTCGCCCGCGATGTACGCGGAGTACTGGAAGCCGATGTACTGGAAGAGCAGCACGGACGCCATGAACATGAAGACGGCGGGCGAGAAGTCGATCGCCCCGTTCGGGCTCAACAGCCCGGCCTTGCCGGCCGCGTCGGAAAGCTGCTGGACGGTCACGCCGCCCGTGTACTGCGGGAGGTTCTTCGCGAACGTGGCGGGATCGATCGCGGTCACGCCGAGCACGAACATCACCACGCCGGCGATGAGGCTCAGGATCGCCAGGCTCGTGATGATGCTGTGGAAGCGCCGGGTGGGCTGCAGGACCACCACGCCGACGAGGGCCAGCACGATGATCGCGGCGATGAAGCCGGGCACGCCCGTGACCGACCCGGTCGAGTCCGTGAACCAGCTGTTCGCGCCGTTGAAGAAGGAGTTGCCGGTTCCGATCCCTACGATGCGGCCCGTGATCTGCAGATTGCGGACGACGATCGGGACCTCGAAGGCGATGATCCCCAGCGACGCGAACGCGAGCGTCCAGCTCTCCAGCCAGCCCAGGAACGGGCCGACCCTGGGGACGATGCGGCTCGTGAACACGTAGTCGCCGCCGGAACGCGGCATCACGCTGGTGAACGAGGCGAAGATCAGGGCCAGCACCACGCAGAAGATGCCGACGACGATCGCGGCGACGCCGTACGTCGTGAACGCGCCGAGGGTGCCGATCTCGATGCCCGGTAACGCGTAGAAGACGGGGTACCACCCCAGGCCGACGCCGATGAACGCGGCGGTGTTGAAGAAGAGGGCATTCACGACGCTCACTTCACGGACCAGGCCCGAGGACTGGCGCGTGAACAGCGTCTTACCCGAGGTGCCGGCAGCCATGGGACGCAGGGCCTCCTCTTGCCACTGCGGCCGCGAACGGTGACCTCCCCGCCGCGGTCGCCGTTTCCCATCGCCTCGCCCGTCCGGGCGATGCGCACGCCCGGGGGCCCGGGACGTCGCGCGAGTATACTCGCCCGCACCGTGTCACCTTGCAGAATCGTTCCCCCTGGTGACGTGATTCGCATGTCGTCCCGCCCATGAGCACGCATTTCGCATGACCCGGGCGGGCGAACCGATCGCGGCGGGCCAGGCACGCACGCTCGACGATCCCCTCGACGAGGCACTCCGCGTGGTCGCGCTGTGCGACCGTCAGGGGCTCGTGGTCCGCCTGATGGGCGGCCTCGCCTTCCACGCCCGGATGCCGGAATGGACGGCCCGGGTCGGGCGGGCGCGCAAGGACATCGACATCGCCACGCGAAGCAGGGACCGGAAGGCTGTGTCCGAGCTGCTCTCCAGGGAGGGGTACGTCGGCGACAAGCAGTACAACGCGCTCTACGGGCACAAGCAGCTGTATTTCGTCGACCCGGAGCACGACCGGCCCATGGACGTGCTGGTCGACCGGCTCGAGATGTGCCACCGGCTCGAACTGACGCCGCGCCTCGAGGCCGACCGGCCCACGCTCCCGCTGGCCGAGCTCCTCCTCTCGAAACTGCAGATCGTCCAGATCAACCGCAAGGACATCACCGACTCGCTGGCCCTGCTCGCGGAGTTTCCGCTCGCCGACCACGATCGCGACGCCATCAACGTGCCGCGCATCGTCGAGCTGACCTCGAACGACTGGGGCTGGTGGCGGACCGTCACCGGGAACCTGGCGAAGCTCGAGGAGTTCGTCCGGGTGGACCTGCGCCCGGCCGAGCTCGACTTCGGCGAGCCGCACCGCCACGACGTGCTCCGCCAGCTGAGCGACCTGCGGGCGGCGATCGACGCCGGCCGGAAGTCCACGAAATGGAAGATCCGGTCCGGCGTCGGCGACAAGGTGAAGTGGTACGAGGAGCCCGAGGAAGTCGGGCATGGGCGGGACTGAGGCTCCGTCGCCGAGCGGGTCTGAGGCTCCGTCGACGAGCGGGCCCGAGGCCACTCCGACGGGCGGGACGGAGGCTCCGTCGCCGAGCGGGAGTCGTCCCGCCGTGCTCGACGGACTGCGGGTCGGCGTCGCCCAGGTGGGAGCCCGGGTGGGCGACCCGGGACACAACCTGCGGGTCGCCCGGCGGATCATCCAGCGTGCCGCGAAGCGCCGCGCCTCGCTCGTGGTGTTCCCGGAGTGCTACCTCCACGGGTACGAGCTGGGCGCGCATCCGGCCTCGTGCTCGGAGCCGGCGGACGGCGCCGGCCCACGGGCGCTCGCGGCCATGGCCGGCGAGCACGGGGTGGGGATCGTGGCGGGCTTCATCGAATCCAACCGGTCCGACCCTGGCCGCCCATGGAACTCGGCGCTGGTCGTCGATCGGGACGGGCGGGTCGCCGGCGTGTATCGCAAGACCCATCTGTTCGGCGGGGAGACGGAGGTCTTCGCCCGGGGCGACGCCTATCCGGTGTTCGATCTCCACCTGCACGGGTCCGGGGCACCGGTACGGGTCGGCGTCTGCATCTGCGTGGACATCGAGTACCCGGAGGTGCCGCGCCTGCTCGCGCTCGGCGGCGCGCAGCTGCTCGCGATCCCGTCGGCCGACATGGAGCCCTTCCGGGCGCAGCAGGCGAGCCAGCTCATGGCACGCGCGATCGAGAACAACGTGTACGTCGCGCTGGCCAACACCGCGGACCACCGGCCGGACGTCGTGTTCTTCGGCGAGAGCGGCGTCGCGGGTCCGGACGGCTCGCTCGCCCGAGCCGGGTACCTCCGCCCACGGCTCGTGATCGCGGACCTGCACGACCGGGCCGTGCAGGCGTCCGGAGGCTTCGGGTCGTACCTGCGGGGACGGCGCCCGGAGACGTACGGGCCGCTGACCGAGCGATGAGGCGTGCTACCGGTCCGGTCTCGTCCAGCACGTGCGTCGAGGCGTGCATCCGGTCCGGCCTCGTCCACCACAGGCGTACCATGTCGCCGTGGACGTCGGCCTGCTCCTGATCGTGTTGCTCATCGCCGTGTTCGTGTGGCGCGGTCCCAAGACGCTTCCCCAGCTCGGACGCATGTTCGGCGAGGGGATTCGGGCGGTGAGGCGCGAGGTGCAGCACGACGATGACGCCGGCAACACCGCCGGCGACGCGCCCGACGAGACGAGGCCGGGCGACCGCTGACGCCGTGAGCATGCTGCCGGAGCACATCCGTGCCCTCGTGACCGAGATCGAGACCGAGATCGGTGAGGAGAGTGCCGACGACGGGCGCGGAGCGCCCACCCCCACCGAGATCATCGAGGGCCGTCCGGCGGGTCCGGACGGACGTGCGCCCGCGGTCGCGGGTTCGGCTGCCGCCATCGAGCAGGCCGTGCGGGACATCCTCGTCGAGATCGGCGAGGACCCGGACAGGCAGGGGCTCGCGGCGACCCCGGGGCGCGTGCACCGCATGTACGCGGAGCTCACGGCCGGGTACCACGTGGATCCCGCACGACTGGTCAACGGCGCCATCTTCGACGTGGGCTACAGCGAGATGGTCGTCGTCAAGGACATTCCGTTCTACAGCCTCTGCGAGCACCACCTGCTGCCGTTCTTCGGCAACGCGGCCGTCGCGTATATCCCCAACGGCAGGGTCATCGGGCTCTCGAAGATCCCGAGGATCGTCGAGATGTACGCCCGGAGGCTGCAGGTGCAGGAGCGCATGACGCAGCAGATCGCCGACTTCCTCATGGAGACGGTCGACCCGATGGGTGTCGGCGTCGTCCTGGAGGCGACGCACCTGTGTGCCGTGATGCGCGGCGTCAAGAAGAGCGGGACGGTCATGACCACGAGCGCCGTCCTCGGGGTCTTCCGGCGCCGTGACCGCACGCGTGCCGAGTTCTTCTCGCACCTGGAGCGTCGGGCGCCGGGCGAGTAGGTCGTGGGGATGCGGACGGACCGTGCTCGCGCCTCACCGTATGATGCGGGGCGATGACCGAACGTCGAATCAAGGTCCTGATCGCGAAGCCCGGGCTCGACGGCCATGACCGTGGCGCCAAGGTGCTCGCCCGCGGCCTGCGCGACGAGGGTTTCGAGGTCGTGTACACGGGGCTCCGCCAGACGCCGGAGATGATCGCGTCCGCGGCGCTGCAGGAGGACGTGGACGTCGTCGGCCTGTCGATCCTGTCGGGCGCGCACATGACGCTCGTTCCCCGCGTCTGCCGGATGCTGCGCGACGAGGGACTGGGCGACGTGCTGGTCACGGTGGGCGGGATCATCCCCGACGACGACATCGCGGCCCTCCGGGAAGCCGGGGTCGACCGCGTGTTCGGGCCCGGCACGACGATCGGGGAGGTCGCGGAGTACCTTCGCGGGAACGTTCGACCTCGCGAGTCCGCGTGACGGCGGCGGACCGCGGCGCCGGGCTGGCGGAGCGCGTCCGGGCAGGCGACCGTCGGGCGCTCGCTCGGCTGCTCACGGAGATCGAGGATCGCAGCGCGGTTGCCGAGGCCGCCCTGCGGGTGCTGTACCCGATGGTCGGCGCCGCCCACCTCGTCGGCATCACGGGCGCGCCCGGTGCCGGAAAGAGCACGCTCGTGGCGGCTCTCGCCCGGGCCGTTCGAGCGTCGGGACGGCCGGCAGCCGTGCTCGCCATCGATCCGTCCAGCCCGATCACCGGCGGTGCCATCCTGGGCGACAGGATCCGGATGCAGGAGCACGCGGGCGACCGCGACGTGTTCATCCGCTCGATGGCCTCGCGCGGGCACGCGGGCGGACTCGCGGCCGCGTCCGTCGACGCGGCGGCCGCGCTCGACGCCGCGGGCTTTCCGATCGTGTTCATGGAGACCGTCGGGGCCGGGCAGAGCGAGGTCGAGGTGGCGTCGATCGCCGACACGACCGTCGTCGTCGAGGCGCCGGAGATGGGCGACGAGGTCCAGGCGATCAAGGCCGGTCTGCTGGAGGTCGCCGACATCGTGGTGGTGACCAAGGGCGATCGACCCGGGGCGCAGCGCACCGCCGCCCAGCTGCGGGCGATGCTGACGGTGGGCGCGACCGACGAGTCGGAGGCGGCCCGACGCGCAGAAGCCGGCGGCAGGCGGCGGCCCAAGCGGCCCCAGGTCCTGCTGGTGACGGCCCCGACGAACGACGGCGTTCCCGAGCTCCTCGCGGCGCTCGACCGGCGGGCTGCCGGCCGCGATACGGCCACGCTGCAGCCCGCCGGGCTGGCACGTGCGGCGGCGCAGCTCGACGCGGTCATGGCAGAGCGGCTTCGCGCGCGGATCCGCGACGGCCGGCACCGGCAGCGGATCGATGCGCTGCTGGCGGCCATCGCGGTTCACGAGCTGGACCCGTACGCGGCCGCGGACCGGGTCATGGCCATGCTGGACGGCGGCGCGCCGGCGAACGACGCCGAGCGCGACCTGCCCGCGGCCGATCGCGGCTGATCCCGCCGGCCGACCGCCGAACGCGGCTGATCCTGCCGCACTCGGATCGCCGTGCCGGACCGCGGCTGATCCTGCCGCACTCGGACCGCCGTGCCGGACCGCGGCTGATCCTGCCGCACTCGGACCGCCGTGCCGGACCGCGGTCCGGCTCCAGCGCCGCTGCAGTACGCTTCGGCACCATGAGCATCAGGACGGTCCTTGTCTGCGGCGCGGGGCTGATGGGGCACGGCATCGCCCAGGTCTGCGCGGTCTCCGGTCACGACGTGTTCCTCTTCGAGCCCGAGCGCGCCCGGGCCGAGGCCGGCCTGGCCAGGATCGGCGGGAACCTCGAACGCGCCGTGTCGAAAGAGCGCATGACCGATGACGAGCGACGCGCTGCCCTGGGCAGGATCCGGATCGCGGACGCCCTGGGTGGTGCGGTTGCCCAATGCGACCTTGCCGTGGAGGCAGTCTTCGAGGACGAAGCCGTCAAGCGTTCGCTGTTCGCGGAGCTCGACCAGCGGGCCCCGGAGCACACGATCCTCGCCTCGAACACCAGCTCGATCAGCATCACGCGCCTTGCGGCCGGCGTACGCGCGCCCCGACGCGCCCGATTCATCGGCATGCACTTCTTCAGCCCCGTGCCGGTGATGCCGCTCGTGGAACTGGTTCGCGGCGCCGAGACCTCGGACCGGACCGAGTCCGACATCCGGGAGCTGGCCGCGGGGCTCGGCAAGCAGGTCATCGTCAGCAAGGACCGGCCCGGCTTCATCGTGAACCGCGTGCTCATGCCGTATCTCGTCGAGGCGATGCGCGCCTACGAGGAGGGGCTCGGCACGCTCGAGGACATCGACACGGGCGTGCGCGTCGGCCTGAACCACCCGATGGGGCCACTCGAGCTGGCCGACTTCATCGGGCTGGACGTCTGCCTGCACGTCATGGAGGTCCTGCACGAGGGCTTCCACGAGCCGCAGTTCGCACCGCCGCCCATCCTCCGGCAACTCGTCGACGCCGGGTACCTGGGGCAGAAGAGCGGCCGGGGCTTCTACACGTATCCGCGGCCCTCGAAGGCGTAGGATCGGCCGATCCCGGACCGGCATCGGGAGCCCCGTCCGGGCTCGTGCACGATCGCGGGAGTTCACGCCGGCAGGGAGGACGCGGTGTTCGACGGTGCGCTCACCGACGAAGAGCGGCTGCTTCGCGACACGGTCCGCGAGTTCGCTGCCCGCGAGCTGGCGCCGGGCGCCGCCGATCGGGACGAGCACGAGCACTACGATCGGGCCCTGTTCGACCGCATGGCCGGCCTCGGGCTGGCGGGAGCGCCGTTCCCCGAGGAGATCGGTGGCGGCGGGCTCGGGTACCGCGCGTGGGCCCTGGTCATGGAGGAGTTGGGCGCCGTGGACATGGCGATGGCCGTGTCGCTCAGCGTCCACGTCCTGTCGCAGTCGCCCGTCGTCCGATGGGGGACCGAGGAGCAGCGGGCTCGCTGGCTGGCGCCCATGCTCCGCGGCGAGCGGATGGGGGCGTTCGCCCTGACGGAGCCGTCGGCGGGGTCGGATGCAGCAGCCATCAGGCTGCGGGCGACTCGGGTGGGTCCGGCCGACGCGCCCGCCGGCTACCGGCTCGACGGGACCAAGATCTGGATCAGCAACGCGCCAGAGGCCGAGCACTACCTCGTCTTCGCGACCCTCGATCCGGAGGCGGGGCCGTCCGCGATCACCGCGTTCCTCGTCGAGAAGGGCACGCCCGGGTTCGAGTTCGGACGCAAGGAGCGGAAGCTCGGGATCCGCGCGAACCCGGCCAGCGAGCTGGTCTTCCGCGGCGCCGAGGTGCCGGCGGCCAACCGGCTCGGCCGGGAAGGAGAGGGCTACCGGATCGCGCTGTCCTCGCTGGGGGAGGGCCGCATCTCGATCGCGG
Organism: uncultured Chloroflexia bacterium; assembly: GCA_963757865.1. Classification (GTDB taxonomy): domain Bacteria; phylum Chloroflexota; class Limnocylindria; order Limnocylindrales; family CSP1-4; genus JAJYNJ01. The sequence goes on along the minus strand of CAVWSU010000019.1, from coordinate 367,419 downwards.
CCGCCTGCACGGGGATCGCCCGAGCATCGCTCGAGGCGGCGACCCGGTTCGTGGCCGAGCGGCGCGCCTTCGGCGGTCCTCTCGTGGAGCAGCAGGGAGTCCGGTTCATGCTCGCCGAGATGGCCCAGCGCGTCGCTTCCGCGCGCGCCCTGACATGGGCCGCCGCGGGGGCGAAGGACCGTGGCGAGCCCATCGCCGAGGCGTCGTCACTGGCCAAGTGGACCGCGTCCGACGCGGCGATGAGCGTGGCGAGCGACGCGGTGCAGCTGTTCGGCGCCGCGGGATACAGCCGGGAGAACCCGGTGGAGCGCTACATGCGCGACGCGAAGGGCGCCCAGATCTACGAGGGCACGAACCAGGTTCACCGTCTGATCGTGGCTGACCAGTTGATCAAGGGGCTCGGGCTCGGCGGCTGATGCCCGACCCGGCACGAGGCCCAGCCTCGGCCGATCGCCCGGTAGCCGAAGGCACAAGGCGCACCGGGCCTCGAGTTGGCGCTCTGGTGGGCTCGCGGCGCATGCAGGCGTCCCAACTGGTGCCCGGACTGCGCCCGCACAGCGCCCGCACAGCGCCCGCACAGCGTGCAGACGTCCCAGCTGGTGCCCGGACAGCGCCCGCACAGCGTGCAGGCATCGTTTCCGGTCCTCTTTCCTGCAGATCGTTCTCTCACGGAGACGTATGTCGGATGGGCTCCGGCACATCCGATGTTCGACGCCGCCGAAGGACGCCCCTGCAGCCACGGAGGAGCACGGCCGAGCACGGAATCGGCCCCTTGTCAGCGCTTGGCTGCTCTCCCATGGCCAAGGGACGAGCGCGGACCGCGTCACAACGGACATACGTGTCTGCAGCGAAGCGAATTGCAGGAAACTCCGGCCAAGGGCCGAGTAACCGCCGCACGCCGGGGAACCGCCACGGGCCGGGAACCGCCGCACGGGGAACCGCCACGGGCCGAGGAACCGCCGCAGGCCGGGGAACGGCCACGGACCGAGGAACGGCCACGGACCGAGGAACCGCTACGGACCGAGGAACAGCCACGGGCCGAGGATGATGAGGACGACGGCGGGCACGCACGCGCTACCATGCCCCGATGGATAGCCAGCCGCACACGCCGGACGGCCCATCCGGCTCCGTCTTCCTCGTCTCGGCCACGCGGACGCCGATCGGCAGGTTCGCAGGCTCCCTCGCCGAGATCCCCGCGACCACCCTTGGCGGGATCGCCATTCGGGCGGCCGTCGAGCGCGCGGGAGTGCCGCCGGAGTCGGTCGAAGAGGTCCTCATGGGACAGGTCCTCCAGGCCGGTGCCGGGCAGGCCCCTGCGCGCCAGGCGGCACTCAACGGCGGCCTCCCCGCCGGCACGAGCGCGACGACGATCAACCGCGTCTGTGGTTCCGGCCTGAAGGCGATCATGCTCGCGGCCGCCGAGATCAGGGCCGGGGACGCGGAGGTCGTGGTCGCGGGCGGCATGGAGAACATGGACCTCGGCCCCTATCTGCTGCCGAAAGCCAGGTTCGGGTACCGCCTCGGCAACGGCGCGCTGGTCGACGCGACCGTCCAGGATGGGCTGTGGTGCGCCATCGAGGGCTGCCACATGGGCACGCACGCCGAGCGCGTCGCGGGTCACGAGCAGGTGAGCCGCGAGGACCAGGACGCGTTCGCGCTCGAGAGCCACCGGCGGGCGATCGCCGCGATCGACACTGGACGATTTGCCGACGAGATCGTGCCCGTCCCGGTTCGCCGCGGCCGCGAGGAGGCACTCTTCACGACGGACGAGGGACCTCGCCGCGACACCACGCTCGAAGCGCTCGCGCGACTCCGGCCGGCATTCGACCTGCCGGTCGGGGAGGACGCGCCTGCCTCGGGCATCGGAACCGTCACCGCCGGCAATGCGCCCGGGATCACCGACGGGGCGGCCGCGACGGTCGTCGCGAGCGAGCGGGCCGTCGAGCGGTACGGGCTGAAGCCCCTGGCCCGCATCGTCGGGTACGCGCAGGCCGAAGTGGAGCCGAAGTGGCTGTTCCTCGCCCCCGTCGCCGGAGTGAGGCGCCTGCTCGACCGGATCGAGCTGCCGATCGAGGCGTTCGACCTGGTCGAGATCAACGAGGCGTTCGCCGCCCAGACGCTGGCGGACGGCCGCCTGCTCGGCTTCGATTGGGCGAAGGTCAACGTCAACGGCGGGGCGATCGCGCTCGGCCACCCGATCGGAGCGAGCGGCGCCCGCATCGTCGCGACCCTGCTGCACGAGCTCCGCCGGCGTCAGGGCCGCTATGGGCTCGCCACCCTCTGCCTGGGAGGTGGCGGGTCGGTGGCGATGGCGTTCGAACGGGTCTGACGACCGCTATCATCCGCCGGAGTCCATCCGGAGGGCAGCATGCGCCGCGTCGCGATCGTCACCGATTCCGCATCCGACCTCGACGCCGGCATGGCCGCCGCGGAGGCCATCACTCTCGTCCCCCTGATCGCGATCTTCGGCGACGAGGAGTATCGCGCCGGGCAGGACCTGACGCCCCGCGAGTTCTGGGCGCGGCTGACGGCACCGGGCGCGCCGTTCCCGCGCACGGCGGCGGCCAGCGCGGGAGCCTTCCAGCAGGCATTCGAGCAGTGTCTCGCCGACGGCGCGGAGTCCATCGTGTGCGTGACCGTCGCCGGCACCCTCAGCGCGACCCTCAAGAGCGCCCAGATGGCACGCGATGCGCTGCCCGACCGCGACATCCACGTCGTGGACAGCTGGGGCGCCAGCATGGTCGAGGGCATGCTGGCCCGGATCGGCGCCGAGATGGCGGACGGCGGCGCGAGTGCCGGCGAGATCGCGGCGGAGATGGAGCGCCGGATCCCGGATCTCCGGCTGTTCGTGGTCCTCGACACGCTCGAGTACCTGGTGCGCGGCGGCCGGATCGGACGCGGCCGGGCGCTCGTGGGGGCGATGCTGTCGCTCAAGCCGATCATGACCGTGCTCGACGGCGTCGTGGACATCGTGGACAAGCCGCGAACCCGGTCCAGGGCACGGCAGCGGCTCCTGGAGCTCATCGTCTCCAGGCCGGTCGAGCGGCTCGCGCTCCTCCACACCCCGGACGAGGAGAACGTCGAGGTGTTCGGCGACGAGCTTGCGCGGGCGGCCGGTATCGACCGTGCGACGCTCAGCACCCAGATCATCGGTGCGTCGATCGGGCCGCATGTCGGACCCGGCGCGTACGGCGCCGTCGTGCTCTGGAAGCACCAGTAGCCGGACCGGGAAACACCCGGGAATCGATCGGGAATCACCGGGGGAGGCACCGTAGCCGGATCGGCCGCGGCGATGCGCCCCTCGGCGGGATACGTTCGGATCGGCGTCCCGAGACCGCCGCGGGGCCAAGTCCCTCCCATCGCTAGACTTGCCGCGGAGCCGGCCCGCCCGCGCTGATCGTGGCGAGGCGCTCAGCGCGGAGGACTTTGTCGATGACGACAGAGCGCACGTCCACCCCGATCAACCCCTGGGCGGTGGCGCAGCAGCAGTTCGATCTCGCCGCCGACCGGCTCGGGCTCGACCGCGGGCTGCGCAAGATCCTGCGCGAGCCGGAGCGCCAGCTGATCGTCGAGTTCCCCGTGAAGATGGACGACGGGAGTATCGAGGTCTTCACCGGGTACCGCGTACAGCACAACATGTCGCGCGGCCCGGCCAAGGGTGGCATCCGCTACCACCAGGACGTCTCCCTCGACGAGGTCAAGGCCCTCGCGATGTGGATGACCTGGAAGTGCGCCGTGGTGGGTATCCCGTACGGCGGCGGAAAGGGCGGCGTGATCGTCGACCCCAGCAAGCTGTCACGCCGCGAGGTCGAGGGGCTCACGCGCCGCTACACGACAGAGATCAGCCTGATCATCGGTCCCGAAAGCGACATCCCGGCCCCGGACGTCAACACGAACGCCCAGACCATGGCCTGGATCATGGACACGTACTCGATGCACGCCGGCCACACCGTTCCGGGATGCGTGACCGGGAAGCCGGTCTCGCTCGGCGGCTCGCTGGGACGCCGCGAGGCGACCGGGCGCGGCGTCACGTTCACGCTCGAGGCCGCAGCGGAGGCGCTGGGCGAGAAGCTCGAGGGCCAGCGCGTCGCCATCCAGGGCTTCGGCAACGTCGCCTCCTACTTCGCGGACTCCGCCCGTCTCGACGGCGTGAAGGTCGTCGCGATCAGCGATGCCTACGGCGCCGTCGCCAACGAGACCGGCATCGATATTCCGGCCGCCATGAAGTACACGGCCGCGCACCACACCATCAAGGGGCTCCCGGGCACGCAGCCGATCGATCCGGCGGGGCTGGTCGAGACCGACTGCGAGATCCTCGTACCCGCTGCCCTCGAGAACCAGATCACGGCTGAGAACGCGGGGCGCGTCAGGGCGCATATCGTCGCCGAGGGGGCCAACGGTCCGACGACGCCCGAAGCGGACCGGATCCTCCACGAGCGCGGGGTGTTCCTGATCCCCGACGTGCTCTGCAACGCGGGCGGCGTGACGGTGAGCTACTTCGAGTGGGTGCAGGCGCTCAACCGCGACCGCTGGGACGAGGCGACGGTCAACGCCAAGCTTCGCGCGATCATGCTCACGGCGTTCGACGAAGTGCTCACGATGAGCCGGGTCGAGGACGTCGACATGCGGACGGCCGCCTACCTCCTGGCGGTCCAGCGAGTGGCGGACGCGACCGCGGAGAGGGGCATCTACCCCTGACGTTCGAGTGGGACGCGCGCATCGCTCGTCCCCCCGGTATGGGGCCATCCGGCTCTTCGGGTGGCGTCCACCCGGCGTATAGTCGCGGCCGAGACGACCGTGCGGCCACGCACCGGCGCCTCGCGGGGTCGCAGTCGACCCCCGGGGCGGGCCGGGCGAGTCCGAGTCCTGTCGCAGGGCGTCGGTCACGGAGGACGTTCGCCAGATGGCGACAGAGCAGATCGGCGCGATCAATGCCTGGGCTGTGGCACAGCAGCAGTTCGATCTCGCCGCCGAGAAGCTGAACCTCGATCCCGGCCTTCGACGGGTGCTCCGCGAGCCCCGGCGCGAGCTCACGGTCCACTTCCCCGTCAAGATGGACGACGGAAATGTACGCGTGTTCACCGGGTACCGGGTACAGCACAACCTGAGCCGCGGCCCGGCCAAGGGTGGCATCCGCTACCACCAGGACGTCTCCCTCGACGAGGTCAAGGCCCTCGCGATGTGGATGACCTGGAAGTGCGCCGTGGTGGGCATCCCGTACGGCGGCGGCAAGGGCGGCGTGATCGTCGACCCGAAGCAGCTCAGCCGTCGTGAGCTCGAAGGCCTGACCCGGCGATACGCCACCGAGATCAGCCTGATCATCGGTCCCGAGCGCGACATCCCGGCCCCGGACGTCAACACGAACGCCCAGACCATGGCCTGGATCATGGACACGTACTCGATGCACGTCGGGTACACGGTGCCGGCCGTCGTCACGGGCAAGCCGATCAGCCTGGGCGGCTCCGAGGGCCGCAACGAGGCCACCGCGCGCGGCGCCGTCTACTGCGTCGTCGAGGCCGCCAAACACCTCAAGCTCGATCTCAACGGCGCCAGGACCGTCGTCCAGGGCTTCGGCAACGCCGGCTCGATCGCCGCGCAGCTGATGGTCCTCGAGGGCGCGAAGGTCATCGCCGTCTCCGACTCGCAGGGCGGCATCCAGAACGAGGCCGGCCTCGACGTCGAGCGGGTCATCGGGTGGAAGCAGGAGCACGGCACCGTCGTCGGGTTCCCTGGCGCCACCGGCGTCTCCAACGCCCAGATCCTCGAGATCCCGTGTGACGTGCTCATCCCGGCCGCGCTGGAGAACCAGCTCACGGCCGCGAATGCGCGGAGGGTCAACGCCAGGATCGTCGCGGAGGCCGCCAACGGCCCGACCACGCCCGAGGCGGACGCGATCCTGTACGAGCGCGGCACGTTCCTGATCCCCGACATCCTCTGCAACGCCGGCGGCGTCACCGTCAGCTACTTCGAGTGGGTGCAGGACCTGAACCGCGATCACTGGAGCGAGGCGATGGTCAACGCCAAGCTCAAGGAGATCATGACCAAGGCGTTCGGCGAGACGCTCGCGCTCTCGCTGAAGCACGAGGTCAACATGCGGACGGGCGCGTACCTGCTCGCCGTCGACCGGGTCGCCCAGGCCACCGCGATGCGCGGCCTGTACCCCTGATCGACTGACCAGCCTCGCGAATCACGGGACCGCCGCCGGTTCGTCCGGCGGCGGTTTCATGTCCGTGGCGGTTTGGCACGGCCTCGCGCCCCGCGGTGCCTGGTCGGCCGCCCGCTCGCCGGTGCTACCATCCGCCCGATGCTCGACCACGAAGAGAAGTTCCTGTTCAAGGAGGAGATCCTCCACCTCGCCAACGCGCTCGCCGAGGCCGGCGCGCTCGACAACGTGGAAGACCTGCTCACCGACGTCATCACCAGCCCCCGCTTCGATTCCGAGGTGTTCACCCTCGAGCGCTCGCTGCAGGTGATGCTCGGCCCGCGGGCCGGCACCACGCTGGTCGGGCTGCTGACGGTGGCGCCGGAGGTGTTCGACGAGGTCGCCGAGGTGCGCATCCCGGCCGAGGTCCAGGAGAGACTGGTGGCCTGGCGCGCCCGGTTCGGGCTCGCCATCGACAACGCCCTCAACTTCCTCAACAACCCCGACGGGATCCAGGGCCACAACTTCAGCACGCAGATCGTCCACGTCGACGATCGACGCGTCCTCCAGGGCCGCCTCACGATGGTCCGGTACAACAACGAGCCGCAGTTCTTCGTCGCCGACGCGAGCGTCCTGTACAGCCTCGTGGCGGACGTCCTCGAGCGGCTCGGGCCCCACAGCGAGGTGGACACCGTCGACGCCGAGACCGTGACCAGGCTCAAGGACGCCGTGGCGCTGGTCGAGCGTCGCGCCGTCCCGCGCGAGCGGGCCTGAGCGCACGGGGCGGCGGAGAGCCCGTCCGCCGCATCTACCTCGCCGCCACCGGCATGAACCGGGGCAAGACGACCACGTCGCTTGGCCTGCTCGCCGCGCTCATGTCGCGCGGCCTGGCCACGGGGTTCACGAAGCCGGTCGGCCAGCGCTACGCGATCGTCGACGAGATCCCGGCCGACGAGGACGCGATCCTCGTCAGGGCGGTCTACGGACTGGCCGATCCGCTCTCCGCGATGAGCCCGGTGCACATCCCGCGCGGCTTCACCCGTGCGTACATCCGGGGCGAGGTGGTCGAGGACCTGGGAGCGCGGATCCGGAACGCGTTCGACGTCGTCTCGGACGGGCGCGACATCGTGCTCGTGGAGGGCACCGGCCATGCGGGCGTGGGGGCCGTCATCGGCCTCTCCAACGCGGAGGTCGCGCGGATGCTCTCGGCGCGCGCCGTGATCGTCAGCGAGGGCGGGGTCGGCCGGCCGATCGACGAGATCGTGCTGAACCGGGCGCTGTTCGCGCGGCACGGCGTCGACGTCGTCGGCGCGATCGTCAACAAGGTCGACGTCGAGGCACAGCCGTCGCTTCCGGCGGTGCTCGAGGCCGGCCTGGCCCGCCACGGGATCCCCCTGCTCGGCGTCCTGCCCTACCGGCCGCTCCTGTCGAACCCGACCCTGTCCATGCTCTGCGAGCAGCTCGAGGGCGAGGTGCTCCATCCGGGACCGGACCTGGACCGTCCCATCGAGCGCATCGACATCGGCGCGATGCAGGCCGGCCACCTGCTCGACCGGCTCGGACCCGGCAGCCTGCTGATCGTGCCGGGCGACCGCGAGGATCTTGTCCAGGCCCTGGTCACGGTCACGCTGATGGGACGCGCCGGGACGTCACGTACGGAGGGCGCGGCACCCGGGCCCTCCGCGGGCCGTCACCCCGGCGTGGCCGGGCTCGTCCTGACCGGGGAGCACGCGCCGCCGCCTCGCGTGGTCGCCGCGATCCGCTCCGCCGACCTCTTCGCCATGCGCGTCGCCGAGGACACGTACCGGGTCGCGTCGGAGGTGCACGACCTCCTCGTGAAGACGCACCCGGAGGACCACGACAAGATCGTGCTGATCCAGTCGCTCGTCGCCGAGCACCTGGACGTCGACCGGATCATGGCCCTCGCCGCACCCGATACCTGAGCCGCCGCCGGCGCGTGGCCCGGGAGGAAGCGCCGGCGCGGACCAGGCGCGAGCGCATGCGCTGGTGCGCCGCGACCCCGCCCGCCGCCCGGGATCGCACCATGCCCGTGCTCGCGTGCCGAGCCCCGATTGCCCGCCCGATCAGCCGATCGGCCAGCAGTCGATGAGCCGGGCGGAGGGAAATCGGACCGCCAGGCTGAGAAGGGCCGGGCGGTCGACCACGTCGAGCTCGCGCAGCGTCGCCCGGTCCGCCACGCTCACGTAATCGGGGACGGCCAGCGGCACCTCGGCCAGGACCGCCCGCATCCGGGCACGAAGCCGCTCTGCGTCCCGTTCACCGCGCGCGTGGTCGTCGGCCGCTGCGCGAAGGGCCCGGTGCAGGACCGGCGCCGCGGCGCGGTCCTCGACGCCGAGATAGGCGTTGCGGGAGGCGAGCGCGAGCCCGTCGGGCTCGCGAACCGTCGCGACGATCGAGATCTCGACCGGGAGCGCAAGGTCGCGCACGATGCGCTCGACCACGATCGCCTGCTGCCCGTCCTTCTGCCCGAAGTAGGCGCGATCGGGGCGGACGGCATCGAAGAGGATGGTCACGACCGTGGCCACGCCGCGGAAGTGGCCCGGCCGGACCTCGCCCTCGAGCACGCTTCCGAGCGGACCCGGATCGACCGTGGTCACATGCCCGGGCGGATACAGCACCTCGACGGATGGCGCGAACACGACGTCCACGCCGGCGGCCTCGCAGACCCGCAGGTCGTCGTCGAGCCGACGCGGGTACCGCTCGTAGTCCTCGCCCGGTCCGAACTGCGTCGGGTTCACGAAGATGCTCACGACGACGGAGGCGCATTCCTCCCGGGCGCGACGGATGAGCGCGACGTGACCGGCGTGCAGCGCACCCATCGTGGGCACGAGCCCGACCGGGGAGGGGAGGCTGCCACGCGCCGCCGCCAGCGACACCGGGTCGCGCGCCAGCACCGTGACCGACGGACGGGCCGGCGCGGAGGCGGCCGGCGGCGGGGCGGCCTCCACGGGCTAGAGGTCGCGGTCGAGCGGGATCAGGAAGGGCGAGGCTGCCGCGCGGTCGAGCTCGCCGTGGCCCAGGGCATCCTCCAGGACCGACTCCTCCATCCGGCTCGACTCGGCCGCGCCGGGGAACGTGCCTGCGATCACGTCGGCGGCGTACGCGCGGGCGGCTTCCATCATCGTCTCGCGAAGGTGGGCATACGGCCGCGCGTGCCGCGGGATGAACGAGCCCACCCCCAGCAGATCGGTGATCACCTGGACCTGCCCGCTGCACCCGGCGCCGGCGCCGATCCCGATGGTCGGGATCCGCAGCCGCGAGGTGATCGCCTGTGCGAGCTGTTCGGGGACCAGCTCGATCACGACCGCGAATGCCCCGGCCTCCTGGACCGAGATCGCGTCCGACAGGAGCCGCTGTGCCGCATCGCGGGTCTTCCCCTGCACGCGCACCTTGCCCATGCCGAGCTTGGCCTGGGGCGTCCACCCGATGTGGCCCATGACGGGGATGCCGGCGCGGACGATGGTCTCGATCGCGCGCCCCGTCCTGACCCCGCCCTCGACCTTGACGGCCTGGGCGCCGGCCTCGCGGAGGAAGCGGCCCGCGTTCTCCAGGGCCTGGTCGGTGCGCTCGTACGTCAGGAAGGGCATGTCGGCGACGACCAGCGCACGTTCCGTCCCGCGCACGACGGCCTTCGTGTGGTGGAGCATCTCGTCCATCGACACGCGCACGGTCGATTCGTATCCGAGCATGACCTCGCCCAGCGAGTCGCCCACCAGGAGCAGCGGGATGCCGGCTTCGTCGAGGATCCGCGCGGTCGGGTAGTCGTAGGCGGTCAGCATCGGGATCCGCTGGCCGTCCGCGTACAGCCGTGCAATGTCCTGCGTGGTGAGCCGTCCGCTGTTCGTGGTGGCGCTCATTCGGGTACCTCCCTGGCAGACGGCGATGCTGCCACATTCCGAGGATCGCGTGATCCGGGCGCGCCGGCGGAAAGCATCGCAACGATGCGATCCAGCAGCCGGTCGGCGACGGCGCGCTTCGACATGAGCGGCCAGGGGTCCGGCGCCGCGCCCGGGACGATGATGGTCACGCGGTTGGTCTCGACGGCGAAGCCCGCCCCCGGCTCGAGCACGTCGTTCGCCACGAGGAGGTCGACGCCCTTTCGCCGGGCCTTCTCGGCGGCGCGGTCGAGCGAGCCGGTCTCGGCCGCGAACCCGACCAGCAGCGGCCGCCGGCCCCGGCCCGATACCGTCCGGGCGGCCTCGGCCAGGATGTCCTCGGTCGGCTCGAGCTCCAGCACCTGCGCCGAGTCGCGCGTGAGCTTCGTCGCGGCCTCGTGGCTGGGACGGAAGTCCGCGACCGCGGCCGCCATGATCAGCACGTCGGCGTCGGGGAGCCGCTCGAGCACGGCCGCGCGCATGGCGGCTGTGGTCCGTGCCGGGACGAGCGTCGCGCCCTCCGGAAGCGGGACGGACGTGTGGGCGGCCACCAGCGTGACCGATGCGCCACGGTCGAGGGCGGCGCGGGCGATCTCCGCGCCCATCAGTCCCGACGAGCGGTTGCCGATGAAACGCACGGGATCGATCGGCTCCGCCGTGCCTCCCGCCGTGACCAGGATCCGGCGATCGGCGAGGTCGTGCGGCGGTCGCTTCGCATCGAGGGCCGCGACGAGGGCCGCGACGATGGCCGCGACGATGGCCTCGGGATCTGCCAACCGTCCGTGGCCCACCAGCCCGGACGCCAGCGCGCCGGTCTCGGGCTCGACGATCGCGTACCCGAATGCCCGCAGCCGCTCGACGTTCGCGCGGGTCGCGGGGTGACCGTACATGCCGGCGTCCATCGCGGGCGCGACGACGACCGGTGCATCGGCCGCCAGGCATGCGGCAGTGATGACGTCGCCCGCGAGGCCGGTCGCCATGGCCGCCATCCAGTGCGCGGTCGCCGGCGCGACGACGATGACGTCCGCCTCGCGCGCCGCCACGACGTGCGCGATCCGTTCGTCCGGCAGGAGCTCCAGTGGATCCGTCAGCACCGGGTGGCCGCTCAGCGTCTCGAACGTCAGCGGCCCCACGAATGCGGCCGCCGAATGGGTCATGAGCACCTGCACGGATGCCTCTTCCGCGGTCAGGCGCCGCAGCAGGTCCACGGCCTTGTACGCCGCGATGGAACCCGTCACGCCGAGCAGCACGGAGCGGCCGCGCAGCCTGCCGGCGCCGGCCGGGGTCCCCGTATCCGCCCCGGTCGCCGTCACGGTGCCGGCTCCGGAACGGCCGCGCGGCCGGACGATCCGCTCCATGCGGGCAGGACCTCTTCGGCCAGCATGGCCAGCCCCTTCAGCGTGAGGTCGGGATCGACGGCGTCGACGCCGTCCAGTTCGTCGACCCAGGACGCTCCGCTGAGTCCGCCCGTGAGGACGACCGTGACGCGCGCGCCCGGCGACTCGCGGTCGATCTCGCGCCGGATGCGGTCGAGCAGCTCGCGCACGAGGCCGACGTACCCGAGCACGGCCCCGCTGCGGATCGCGCTCACGGTGTTCCGCCCGATCGCCCGCTCGGGCAACAGCGCGTCCACGCGTGGCAGCTGCGCCGTCCGGAGCGCCAGCGCCTCGAGCCCCAGTTCGAGGCCCGGCGCGATCGCCCCGCCCACGAAGGCGCCGTCCGCGGCGACCACGTCGAACGTCGTGGCCGTTCCCAGGTCGACGACGATCGCCGGCCTCCCGTAGAGGCGCCCCGCCGCGAGCGCGTCGACGAGCCTGTCCGGTCCGACCTCGGACGGCCGGTCCACCCGAATGACGATCGGCACGTTGCCGGCGCCCGCCTCGAGCAGCGGCAGCCCATGAGCGGCCACGGCCGTCGCGATGGCACGCCCGATGCGGGGCACGACACTGGCCAGGACGACGCCGTCGGCGTCACGGAGCCGCAGCCCGTCGAGCCCGAGGAGCCCGTCGAGCAGCAACTGCATCTCGTCGGGCGTGGCGCGGCGCGGCGTGGCGGCCCGGCGCGTTCCGGCGACGCGCCCGTCGCGCAGCAGGCCGAGCGTGATGTTGGAGTTGCCGACGTCGATCGCGAGCAGCATCGGGGCGATGATACGCGTGCCCGCCTCGCCGACCGGGCTCGCGTCACGGTTCCGGGGGTGTCGCGCCCGGCCCCGCCTTGGTACCATCGGCGGGTCCCCGGCGCATCCGGGCCCGTGCTGGAGGAGCCTGTGGCCGCGCTTCCGCCCGCCAAGTTCTTCGTCAACCGCGGTGTGGTCGGCAGCCCCACCGACATCTACCACCTCCTCCGGCCACTCCTCAAGCAGACGATCGCGTACGTGTACGTGCGCGGGCGGGAGGTCTCCGCGCACGGGAGCGGCCCCGTCGAGCGCATCGTGATCGACCGTTCCGACGTCTCGACCTACTTCACGCCGCTCTCCATCTGCCTCAACGTCGATTCGTTCGAGTACCTGGAGTTCGAGACCCGGGCCGATGCGCTGGTGACGTACGCGCTGGTGCAGGGCGACGAACGCGTCGTGCTGACCTACCTGCCGGCCGGCGCCGACCCGGACGATCCGATGTCCGGCCAGCCCACCCTGGAGCTCCTGCGCGACGAATACGTGCAGATGGAGCTGGGGGGCCTGGGCACGCAGGGCACGGGCGGCGAGCCCGGGCGCGACGCATCGGGCTGAACCGGAGCGGGCGCCGGCAGTCGCCGACGGGTCGGGCCGTGTACCATCGCCGCGATGTTCGAACGAACCGCGCTGCCCAGCGGGCTGCGCGTCATCACGGTGCGGCTGCCCGCCGCCCGGTCCTTCTCCGCCGTCGCCTATGTCCGCGCCGGATCGCGCATGGAATCGCGCGCCCAGTCGGGCATGGCGCATTTCATGGAGCACCTGACGTTCAAGGGAACGGCCAGCTGGCCCACCACCCGGGCGGTGTCGGAGGCGATCGAAGGGATCGGCGGGACGAGCAATGCCGCGACGGATCGCGAGGCGACCACCTACTGGACGCGCGTTCCGTCGAGATACGCGGAGCTGTCGATGCAGATGCTCGGCGACCTCATCACGCGGCCCCTGATGCGGGAGGAGGACGTCGCGCACGAGCGGGCCGTCGTCGTCGAGGAGATCCGTTCGTACCGGGACGATCCCGGCGAGTACGTCTTCAACCTGCTGGACCAGGCGGTCTTCGGCGACACGCCGCTGGGTTGGGAGATCGCAGGTGACGAGGACAGCGTGGCGGCGCTGACAGCCCCTGCCCTGCGGGAGTTCTGGGCTCGTTGGTACCGCCCGTCGAACGTCGTCCTCGCGGCCGCGGGCGACGTCGACCACGAGCAGGTATGCGAGATGGCGGTCCAGGCGTTCGGCTCGGAGCTCGGGCCGGAGCCGGACGGACCGAGGTTCGAGCCGGCACCGGGGCTCCCGTCCCCCGACCGGGTGCGGCTCGTGAACCGTCCGGGTTCGCAGGCGCATCTCTGCGTGGCGGTGCCCGGGCTTCGACGCGACGATCCCGACACGTGGGCGCTCGAGCTGCTCGACACGGTGCTGGGGGAGGGGATGAGCAGCCGGCTGTTCCTCCATCTCCGGGAGGAGGCCGGGCTCGCGTACGACGTGCACTCGTTCATCAGCGACTACGCCGACTCGGGCATGCTCGGGATCTATGCGGGCGTGGATCCGCGTCACCTGCCGCGAGCGCTCGACGCGATCCTGGCCGAGCTGGTCGAGCTGCGCGAGAACGTGGTGCCCGACGACGAGCTGGGGCGTGCGAAGGCGTACGCGTGCGGGCGCCTCGAACTGCGGCTGGAGGAGGGGCGGAACCTCGCGTCGTGGCTGGGAGCCCAGGAGGCGCTCCACGAGCGGACGCTCACGCTCGAAGAGGCCGTGCAGGAAATCCAGGCCGTCTCCGCGGACCGGATGCGTGACCTCGCCCGGCGGCTCTTCACGGACGACGCGCTGTCGCTGGCCGCGATCGCCCCCGGTCGGCGCGGACGCACCCTCGAACAGCGGCTGCGGCTGTCATGAGCACGGACGGGATCTGGGATTCGGGGCCGGCCGGGGATGCCGGCACGTCGGGGAGTGGCACTGATCAGGAAGCCGGATCCGACGAGCAGGAAGCTGGATCCGACATGCCGGCGGCCGCGGACGTGGCAGCAGGCGGCGAGGTGCCGTCCGACCTCGACTGGCCGGCCGGCACGGATCCGGCTCCCGTGGACGACCCGGGGACGGACGGCGGCCTCGAGGACGATCGGCCCGTCGCGCCCGACGCCGAGCCTCCAGGCTCCGGTCGCGCCCGACCTGCCCGACCCGGCCGACCACGTGCCGACTGCCGTGGACGCCCCAGCACCCGACGGAGCCGACGATGAGGTCGGCGAAGCCGGCATGGCGGAGGCCGCGGGACGATCCGCCACCGGCGATGACGCGGAGCCCGCACCGGGAGGACGGCCGGACGCAGCGAGCCCGTCGCCGGACGAGGCAGCTGGCCCGTCGCGGGACGAGGACGCGTCCGTTGCGACCGAGCCGACCCCGGCCCCGAAGGCGACCCGGTCGCGCGCCCCGTCCGTGTCCGAGCCCGCCGGGCGCGTGGCGGTCCCGGTCGTGCCGGAACCACCGACGATGTCGAACGCCAACGCTCGCCTGGCGCACGTCCACGTGGCCACGGGCATGTACGGACTGGCGCGCGCCGAGCTCGAGACGCTCGCCGCGCGCGGCGCCCTCGACGTGCCGGCGCTCGCCGACCTGGCGGAGGTCCGGTGGCGCACGGGCGACCTTGTGGGTGCCGGCGAGGCGGCCGACGCACACCTTCAGGCGGGTGGGGACGAACTCATCGCCATCTGCGTCGCCGCCGAGGCCGCGAGCGCCGCCGGCAGGTCCGCTGACGCCCGCAACCTGGCCGCGCGCGTGCTCGCCCGGGGCCGCGACCGGCTCGACGACCTGTTCGCCGGGCAGCCTCGCGGGGCCATCTGGCCCCCCGCCGTCGTTTCGGAGCGCTCGTCGGCCATGCCGCCGTCGGCCGTGCCGCCGCCGGCCGTGCCGGGCGGTCCGGGCGCGCCTCGGCCGGCCCCCGCCGCCGCGCCGAGCATGTCCGGCGAACTGGCCGAGATCCAGGTCCGCCTGGGCAGCGGCGAGTTCGCGGGTGCGGCCACGCGCCTCGCGCTCCTCCTGCGAACGCGCCCCGTCCTGGCACCCGCCATCCTGTCCGTGGCCGACCAGGCCCTGCAGGCAGGCCCGCCGGTCCAGGAGGTGGCCGCCCTGCACCTCGTGCGCGGCGATGCGTACCGCCTCATGGGCCGCGAGAGCCTCGCGGCCGAGGCGTTCCAGCAATCGACCCGGGCGCTGCGTGCCCGGCCCTCCGAGGAGAAGACGTGACCCAACGAACGCTGGTCCTGGTCAAGCCCGACGGCGTGCAGCGCCTGCTCGTGGGCCGCATCCTCGCACGGTACGAGGAGCGCGGCCTGAAGATCGCCGGCCTGAAGCTGGTGCGAGTCGACCGGGACCTCGCCGCGCGCCACTACGCGGTCCACCAGGAGAAGCCGTTCTTCGCCGGGCTCGTCGAGTTCATCACCTCCGGGCCCGTCGTCGCGCTCGCCCTCGAGGGGCCGGACGCGGTTGCGATCGTGCGGGCGATGAACGGGGCGACTCGGCCGGCGCAGGCCGACCCGGGCACGATCCGGGGCGACCTCGCCCTCGAGACGGCGCAGAACCTGGTGCACGCGTCGGACAGCCCCGAGACGGCGGAAGCCGAGCTGGCGTTGTGGTTCGCGCCGGGCGAGCTGCTCGACTACGACCGCGAGGTGGACCGCTGGGTGCTCGCCCCGGACGGCGCGTAGCCACCGTACTCAACGGACATGGCGTGGCCGGGAGCCGCCTTCAGTCGATCCCCGTCACCGCCACGCCGGCCGTCCATGCCACCGCGATCGCGACTGCCGCGGCGGCCAGCGCGAATCCCGCTGCGACCAGGCCGGCATGGTCGGTCCACGCCGTGAACAGACGGGCGGCCACGCTCCGCATGGCATGTCCGTCGTTGCCCGCACGCCATGCCCGTCGCCCGGGACTGCCCCGCATGTCCGCCGGCTCGGCCGGAGCCGTGGCAGGGGACTCGGGGGACGGAGCTGCGGCAGGGGCCCGGCGACGGGCGCCCACCCACGCCAGGCGCAGGTAGGGCAGGAGGCCCAGCCACCCCGCAGCAGCCATCACGGGCCCCGCCGGGCCGCCGCCCGTCGCGAACAGCGAGCCGCGCAGCTCGAAGACGCCCCATCCGGGCAGCCCGAACGTGGCAGCCGCGACGCCGATGAGGCCCGCGGCGAGGAGGGGCGAGGTCCGCGCCCATCCGTCCAGGTCGTCCACCACGTCCGTGCCGCGCGCCAGGACCAGCGCGACCGTCCACGTCACGAGTGCCGTCCGGGCCACGGCGTTCACCGGCAGCCACGCGGCGGCCGCAGACGCCGCGGCCGGGTCCGCCGAGGAGAACGCGAGCAGGGCCAGGCCCGCATCGCCCACCAGCGCGTAGGCCAGGACGTGCCTGACGTCGTCGTGGAAGGTCGCGGCGAGCGCGCCTCCGGCCATCGTGATCACGGCGACGAGGGCCACGATCGTCCGCGCGTCCGCGAACAGCGGCGCATTCACCACGCCACTGAGGGCGACGGAAGGAGCCAGCACCCGCTGATCCCAGGCGACGGCCGCCAGGGCGAACGCAGCCGGGAGCCACACGCCACGCGCGGCCGTGAGAGCGAGTGGGGCACTCACGCTGGCACGCACGGAGACGGTGTGGAACGGCAGAGCGCCCATGAAGAGCGCGACCGCCGTGGCGACCAGCAGCAGCCCCGCGGCTGCGCCCGCCGGATCCGGCGCGATCGGCCCCGTCGGCGCGAGGAGCCAGGCCATACCCGCGATGGCGAGCCCGCACGCGACGACCGCGAGACGCACGGCTCGCGCCGCCCCGCGCCTGGCAATGGCGGCGAGCGCAGGGTCGGGATGCCACGCGGCGAGGGGCGCGATCACGACGGACGTCGCCGCGACGATCGCGACCGCGACGGGCGCCGCCCCGGTGCCCACGGGTTGGAAGGCGGATGCGCCGGACACGGGATTCGCCAGCAACGCCCCATCGACGGCGGCGAGGGACGCCACCAGCGCGGCCAGGGTCGCCGGAAGCGCCACGGGGAGGCCCAGCGGAAGGGATCGCCGGCGACCCCCCACGGCGGCCCCCAGCAGGAGCAGCAGAGAGATCGAGGCTGCGGCCACCACGCCGGCGCCGGAGGTACTCAGCGCAAAGGTGGCATCGCCCATGACGATGGACCGGACAGGCGACGATGCGAAGGCGACCGAGGCGCAGACGACGAGGCCCGCCGCGGCGATCGCGGCCTTCGCATCCTGTCGCGACACGAGGACCGCGAGCGCGGCGGTGACGAGCGCGACGGCGACCAGGATCCCCGCGCTCATGCAGGTATCCCCGGCCGTGCCGGCATCAGGGGGCCTTGCCCGACCCGGCGGTCGAGGCGACTGGCGCGGTCCCGGAGGAATCTCCGTCGGCGGGCCGCCGGCCCAGCCTCGCGCGCACCGGGCGCCCGTCGCGCCTGGCCGGGATCCCCGGCGTGGGTGCCTGAGTCCCCGGCGTGGCCACCCGGATCCCCGGTGCGGTCGACGGGATCCCGGGAACGGCCGCGGCGATCACCTCGCGTGCGGCAGCCGCCGCCGCGAGCACCGCCAGCGCGAGAGCCATGATCTCCGCCCCGCCGGGGGTTCCGCCGAGGCCTGCCGCCACGAGCCCCGCACCCTCGAGCAGCAGGATCGTGCCGATTCCCGTTCGCAGGGGATCGCGCGCGAAGCCGACGAGTGGCAGCGCGGCCGCGCACGCCGCAACCCCGGCGGCCAGGGCCGTCGAGGCGCCGCGGCCGGCCCCCGCCACGGGGGACGCCGCCCAGCCGAGGACGAGCAGCGCGATCACGAACGCCGCCTCCGGCCAGCCGCCCAGTGGGAGGGGCGCAAGGCGCTCGGTGGGGTCGGCGATCGACCGGAGCAGGAGGAAGGCCGCGAGGAGGGATGCGACGAGCCAGAAGGCGAGTGGCAGCGCCTGGGGGAGTGGCGCGAGCACGAGTGGCGAGACGACGAGTGCGGCCGCCATGGCCAGGACCGCGATTCGCGGGCCGCGTGCGGCGAGCGTTGCGGCCGCGGCTCCGGCCGAGAGGAGCGCGCCGGCCACGGCGAGTGCCGCTTCCACGACGCCGCGCCGATCAGGCCGCGCGGGCGAACGGCGAGCCGGACCCGGGTCCGGGAGGCTCGATCCCGGCCGCCGCGGGTTGCGGCGAGCCAACGTGGACGTGCCCGGACGGAGCAGCCGACGGGAGCGCCAGCGGGCTCAGATCCGGGTACGTCGGGGTGGCGATGACCTCGAACGAGCTGAGCGGCCAGTAGCGGAGCCAGGCACGCCCGATCACGTTGCCGATCGGCACCGGCCCGAACACGCGGGAATCGCTCGAGTTCTCGCGGTGATCTCCCATCACGAACAGCATGTCGGGCGGGACGACCCAGTGGGCCTGTCCGCCGAGCGGCTCCGTGGTCTGCCCCGGGTACACGTATGGCTCGTTGATCTCCTGGTCGTTGATGAACACGTGCCCGTTGCTCAGGTCGACGGTATCGCCGGGCAGCCCGATGACCCGCTTGATGAACGGGGTCGAGTTCGACGATGCACCCGGCGGGGTGAAGACGACGATATCCCCGCGCTTGTACGAGTCGAAGCGTGGGGTGAGCTTGTCGACCAGCACGTACTGGTTCGGCAGCAGCGTGTTCTCCATGCTCATCTGCTCGACCTGGTACGGCTGGGCAACGAAGTTCTGGATGACCAGGAAGATGATGAGGGTGAGGACGAGAGTCTCGACCGCCTCGAGCAGGCAGCCACGAGCGCGAAGTGTCACGCGGGACGGCGGAGTCGGATCACAAGGCGGGAGTATAGGCGGAACAGGCGCCGCGGGCGGCCGGCGGCTCCGTGGTAACGTCAGGCTTCGTGTCACGACGCACCGTCGAGCTCGTCGCGCGCATCGCTGCGATCGTCGCGCTCCTCCTCATTCTTGCGAACGCGACGCTGGTCGACCGAGTGCCTCCCGCCGTGCAGGCGATCACGCTCGGGCGCACGACCGGCGATTCCCACGTCGCCCTGACGCATTCCACGATCGACGTCGACTTCACCAAGGCCGTCGATCGGACGTCGGCGCAGCTCCACTTCAGGATCGTGCCCGACGTCCAGGGGACGTTCACGTGGGATGGATCGCGGACCATGATCTTCACGCCCGCCCAGAAACTCCCCGTGGCCGCCAGGTTCACCGTCACGCTTTCCGCGGGCTACAGGGACGTCGACGGCAACGTCGCCCAGGGACCGACGACGTTCGCGTTCGCGACGATCGGCCTTCCGGTGCTCTCGTCCAGCACGCCGGCCGCCGGGGCGACGGACGTGCCCGTGGACACGGCGATCACGTTGACGTTCGATCGCCTGATGGACGTCAGCGCCACGCAGTCGGCAATCACCGTCTCCCCGGCCACGCGCGTCCAGGCCAGCTGGAGCGGCTCGACCGTCACGCTCACGCCCGTCTCCGCGCTGGCGTTCGGGACCCGATATGTCGTGACCGTCTCCGACCAGGCGGCGGACACCGACGGCAACTCTCCGGCGGCGCCGATCACCCTCGACTTCACGACCGTCAACGCCGGGCTCGGCCTGACGGGCGTCGTGCCATCGGACGGATCGGCCGGCGCTCCCGTCAACGGGCCGATCGCGATGCTGTTCGACGGGCCGGTCGACCCGGCGAGCGTGAGCGGGCTGATCCGCATCACGCCCCCGGCCCCCGGCCAGGCCCGGGTGGAGTCGCTTCCCTCGGACATCCCGTCCGCGACCCCGGAGCCCACCGTCGTCGTGTACCAGCCCTCGTCGCCGCTCGCGCCGCACACGACGTACACCGTGCAGCTGCTCGACGGGGTCAAGCGCGCGGACGATCCGCGCCAGGTCGCGGCCGGCCGAACCTGGTCGTTCACGACGGGCGCCCCCGCCGGCTCGCTCCAGAACCAGGTGCTCTTCCTGTCGTCGAGGACCGGCGTGCGCAACGTGTGGGCGATGAACCCGGACGGCAGCAACCCGCGGCAGCTGACCGACGAACTGACGCCCGTCACGGCGTACGACGTGACCGCAGACGGGCAGCGCGTGGTGTACGCCTCGGCGGGCCAGGTGAAGACGTTCGCCATCGGCGACGGAACGCCGACGGTCCTCACCCCCTCCGGCTCGTTCGATTACGCGCCGCGCCTCGTGCCCGACGGCTCGGGCGTGATCGTCGGGCGCCGCGGCGCCATCGCGGGCCAGGACCAGGGGCTGTGGCTGCTCCCGATCGACTCGGGGCAGCAGCCCCGCCAGCTGCTCCCCGGCGGAGCGCCGCCCACCGGCTCCGTCGGTCCCGGTGACGACTCCCTCGCCGCGCCGACCCCCGACCCGTGGGCGACCATCGCCGCCGTCTCCGCGGACGGCGCCACGGCCCTGGTGCAGGGCACGAGCGGCGACCTCGTGAGGATCGACCTGGCCTCGGGCGCCGCGACGGCCATCGGGCTGCACGACCCGACCGGACCGATCGCGTGGTCCGACCACGATCACGGATTCGTGGTCGACGCAACCGCGACGGGGCAGTTCGCCGCCGCAGCGTGGCTGGTCCCGACCACGGGACCGCCGGCCCACCTCGCGTCGGGCGGAGACTGGCTGTCGGTGTCCGCCCCGGGGGCCCTCGCATGGCTGGGCGGCGGCACGGCCCAGCACGTCGCGTTCGAGCCGGCGGGCGGAGGGGCGCCTGCCGTGCTCACCGCTGCGGCCGATCTCGCCGACCGCCAGCCCGCCTTCTCACCGGCCGGCGACCTCATCGTCTTCGTGCGCGTGGCGGCGTCCGGCGGGCCGAGCGCCGGCATCTGGGTGGTCCGCACGGACGGCCGCGAGCTGACCCAGCTCTCCGCCGACGGATCCGATCCGCGCTGGCTCCCGTAGTCCCGACCGCTGCGACGGCAGCCGGGGCGCTGCGCGCCAGGACGGGCTCATGCGCATAACGGACGCGCCTCTGGAACGGGGCCCCGTGTTACACTCCGGGTCGCCTAAAGCCGTGCCTGCCCCGCCTGCAAACGGGGCCCTTTCCATGTCCTGGGAGGCGTTTCCGACGTGACAGGTCTTGCGGGCGACATGCCCTGGCTCATCCCCGTCGCGGTCGTGGCGACCGTCCTGTTCGCCCTGTACCTGGCGCGGGACGTGCTGTCTCACGACACCGGGACGCAGGCCATGCTGGACGTCGCCGACACGATCTACGAGGGGGCGGTGGCGTTCATCCGCCGCCAGTACACGACCATCGCCATCCTGGCCGTGGTGGTCGCCGTGGTCATCGCCGTGATCATCGGCCTCGTCGAGACGAAGCAGGTGTCCGACACCGACGTCTACGGGATGGACCTGGGCATCCGCACCGGTGTCGCCTTCCTCGTCGGCGCGGCGTGCTCGATGGCCTCCGGAATCATCGGCATGTACGTCAGCGTGAAGTCCAACGTGCGGACGGCGGCGGCGGCGCGCCGCAGCCTCGTCGAGGCCGTGAAGGTCGCCATGCGCGGAGGAGCCGTCTCGGGCTTCCTCGTGGTCGCCCTCTCGCTGGCCGGCGTGTGGGCGATGTTCGTCGTCTACGGCGGCTTCAGCCATCCCGACCAGGCGCCGTTCCTCATCGTCGGCTACGGCTTCGGCGCGTCGTTCGTGGCGCTGTTCGCGCAGCTCGGCGGCGGGATCTACACGAAGGCCGCGGACGTGGGCTCCGACCTCGTCGGCAAGGTCGAGGCCGGCATCCCAGAGGACGACCCCCGCAACGCGGGCGTGATCGCCGATCTCGTCGGCGACAACGTCGGCGACTGCGCCGGCCGCGGCGCCGACCTCTTCGAGTCCACGGCGGTCGAGAACATCGGCGCGATGATCCTCTCGGTGGGGATCTACGCGGTGGCCGTCAAGGCCGGCTGGCCCACCCCGGAGTCCTGGATCTTCTTCCCGCTCGTCGTACGCGCCTTCGGCCTCGTCGCCACGATCATCAGCATCTACACGCTCGGCGGCCGCGAGGACGAGGACCCGATGAACATCCTCAACCGCGGCTACTGGCTCACGACGGGCCTCAGCGCGCTCGGGATGCTGTTCGTCACGTACGTGATGATGCAGACCGGCAGCCAGACCGGCGCGTCCGGGATCCCCACGTGGCTGTGGTTCTTCGGCGCCGGCCTCGTGGGCCTGGCAACGAGCATCGCCTTCGTCTACATCACGCAGTACTACACGGCCGGCTCGTATCGCCCTGTCAAGGAAATCGCCGAGGCCTCCAAGACCGGCCCGGCCACCAACATCATCGCCGGCGTGGCCGTCGGCTTCGAGACGACCTTCGCCACGGCCATCGTCATCGGCATCGCGCTGCTGCTCAGCCACTGGCTGGGCTCGCAGGCCAACCTCGTCAACGCGCAGGGCCAGAATATCGGCGGCATCTTCGGAACAGCCGTGGCCACGATGGGCATGCTCATGACGTGCGCGTACGTGCTCGCCATGGACACCTTCGGCCCCATCACGGACAACGCGGGCGGCATCGCGGAGTTCTCCCGCAGCGAGGCCGGTGCCCGCGAGATCACCGACCGCCTCGACGCCGTCGGCAACACCACCAAGGCCCTCACCAAGGGGTACGCGATCGCGTCGGCGTCTCTCGCCGCCTTCCTGCTGTTCAGCGCCTACATCGACAAGATCAACCTGATCCTGTCGCGACAGATCGCGGCCGGCAAGCAGGGCGTTCAGCTCATGACGTCCGTGGACCTCTCGAACGTCGGCGTCTTCGTGGCGGCGCTGATCGCGGCGATGCTCGTGTACTTCTTCAGCTCGCTCGCCATCCGCGCCGTGGGCACCACGGCCCAGGCCATCATCGTCGAGGTGCGGCGCCAGTTCCGGGAGATGCCCGGCATCATGGACTACACCCAGCGCCCCGACTATGCCCGCGTGGTGGACATCACGACGCGTGCCGCGCTCCGCGAGATGGTCGCGCCCGGGGCCGTGGCCGTCATCACGCCCATCGTCGTTGGGCTCGTGCTGGGTTACCAGGCGGCGGCCGGCCTCCTGATGGTCGGGACCATCGCCGGGGTCCTGCTCGCCTCCGTCCTCAACAACGGCGGTGGAGCATGGGACAACGCCAAGAAGTACATCGAATCGGGTCACCTGCTCGACGAGAACGGCAACGTGCTCGGCAAGAAGACGGCCGCCCACGCGGCGGCGGTGGTCGGCGACACGGTCGGCGACCCCTTCAAGGACACCGCGGGCCCCTCCCTTCACGTCCTCGTCAAGCTGCTCGCGACGCTCACCCTGGTCTTCGCGCCGCTGTTCATCCGCTAGTCGCGATCCGGGAGCCATCGCCCGAGGCGGGTTCCCCGTAGGCCGACTCGCTCGGGACCGCCATGCCGCTCGTGCTCCAGGCGCTCGTCATCGGGATCGTGCAGGGGCTCACGGAGTTCCTGCCGATCTCCTCGTCCGCGCACCTCATCGTGGTGCCCGAGTTCCTCGGCTGGAAGGATCCGTTCCTCAACAGCGCCAACTTCGACGTCATGCTCCACGCGGGGACGCTCGCCGCGCTCCTGATCTACTTCTGGCGGGAGCTCGTCGACCTGTTCCTGGCGTGGATCGCCTCGCTCCGGGATCGCCGCATCGGCACGGACCCTGATCGCCGCCTCGCCTGGCTGATCGTCGTGACGATGATCCCCGGGGCGCTCCTCGGGGTCGCGTTCGAGAGCTTCTTCGACACGTTCTTCCGCGAGCACATCATCCTGGTCGCGGTCTTCCTCGCGCTCGGTGCCGGGATCCTGTGGATGGCCGAGCAGCTGGCCTTTCTCCGGCGCGGTCTCGACCACGTGAACCTGCGCGATGCGGTCGTCATCGGGGTGGCGCAGGCGTTCGCGCTGTTCCCCGGGTTCAGCCGCTCCGGCATGACCATCGCGGCCGGCCTGTACACCGGGCTGACACGGGAGGCCGCGGCCCGGTTCTCGTTCCTCATGGGCACGCCCATCATCGCGGGCGCCGCCCTGTGGAAGGGACGTGAACTGCTCCACGCGGGCCTTCCGTCCTCGGACCTCCTCGCGCTGGGCGCCGGGATGGTGGGCGCCGCGGTGGCCGGCCTGGCAGCGATCGCGTTCCTCCTGGGATACCTGCGCCGGCACTCCACCTCGCCGTTCATCGCGGAACGCCTGGTGCTGGCGGCCCTCGTGGTCGTCTTCGTGCTCGCGCGCTGAGCGCCGGCCGGTCGAGGAGAGGACGGACGCACCGTGGAGGTGATGAAGCAGATCCGGCAGGGGGCGATCCGCGACCTGCTCGGACGGCGCGACGTCCGCACCCAGCAGGAGCTGGCGGCGGCGCTGCGGGAACGCGGATTCCGTGCCACGCAGGCCACGATCAGCCGTGACGTGGCCGAGCTGGGCCTGGTCAAGGTCCACCGCAACGGGCTCTACGTCTACGCCGTTCCAACCCGCCCCTCCGAGTCCGAGCCGAGCGCGGAGGAGCGCCTCGCGAAGCTGCTGCGCGACCTGCCCGTGGACGTGCGCGAAGCCGGCCTGCTGCTCGTGCTGCGCAGCCTGTCCGGGAGCGCGCACGCCATCGCATCGGCGCTCGATCGCGCCCACTGGCCGGAGGTCGCCGGTTCGATCGCCGGTGACGACACTCTCTTCCTCGCATTCTCCGACCGGAGCTCCCTTCACCGCGTGCGCAAGCGGCTGGCACGGCTGATGGAGCAGACGGAGCGCCGGGCACCGCTTTGACACGAGCATCCGCGGCGACCTAGAATCCCGCACCGGCCCGAACTCCTGACGCGCGACGCTGGTGCGCGGCGGGGGTTCTTTCTCTTGCAGGCTACCCACTGGAGCGGTCCGTGAACAACAAGCCCGGTTACCTCACCCGCGATGGGCTCGAGAAGCTGCGAGCCGAGCTCGACCAGCTCGTCAACGTCCGTCGGGCGGAGGTTGCGGCCCGCATCCACGACGCGAAGGAGCATGGCGACCTGGCGGAGAACGCCGAATACGAGGACGCCAAGAACGAGCAGGCGTTCGTGGAGGGACGCGTCCAGACCCTGGAGGCGCTGATCCGCAACGCCGTCCTGATCGACGAGAACCACTCGTCCGACCACGTCCAGATCGGTTCGACCGTGGTGGTCGACTCGCCGGACGGGAAGGAGTCCTTCCACATCGTCGGGTCGGCCGAGGCCGATCCCGCGTCGGGACGCATCTCCAACGAATCGCCGGTGGGCCGCGCGCTGCTCGGCCACCGCAAGGGCGACAAGGTCGTGGTCCACGTCCCCAGCGGCGACTTCACGTACAAGATCGTGAGCATCGGCTGACCGCGCCGCGTCCGGCCGGAGGAAACCGTGTACTGGGCGGATGAGCTCGCGTCCCGCCTGAGCGGCCCGCAGGTCGTCAACGATTCGAAGACGCCGTCCGGGACGGTTCACGTCGGCAGCCTTCGCGGACCCGTCGTGCTCGACGCCATCTGGCGAGCGCTCCGCGACCGCGGGTTCGACGCACAGCTGCTGTACGGCGTGGACGACATGGACCCCATGGATGCGCAGGCCCTGCTGACGCCGGACGCCGTGGAGCGCTACATGGGCGTCCCGCTGGCCCACGTGCCGGCGCCGGACGGGAGCCGGGCCGCGAGCTACGCGCGCCATTTCGCCGGCCTCTTCCTGGACACGTTCGCCGGCCTCGGGATCCATCCCCGGACCTACTGGATGAGCGAGGTCTATCCGAGCGGCGCCGTCGATCCGTACGTCCGCCTCGCGCTCGACCGTGCGGACCGGGTCCGCGAGATCTACCGGCGCGTGGCCAACGTCCAGCACCCATCCGACTGGCACCCCGTGCAGGTGGTGTGCGAGGACTGCGGCAAGATCGGCACCACGATCGTGACGCAGTGGGACGGCCGGCGGGTGTTCTACGAGTGCCGCGCGGACCTGGTGGCGTGGGCGCGGGGCTGCGGACACTCGGGCTGGGTCGAGCCGTTCGGAGGCCGCGCCAAGCTCGGCTGGAACCTCGAGTGGGCCGCGCAGTGGGGCATCTTCGGCGTGACGGTCGAGCCCAACGGCAAGGACCTCGCGACCGCGGGTGGATCGCGCGACCGGGCCGACGCGATCTCGCGCGAAGTCTTCGACCGTGAGCCGCCGCTCAACTTCCCCTACGAGTTCCTCAACATCTCGGGCCGCAAGATGAGTACGAGCAAGGGCCGGGGCGCGGCCGCGCACACGATGGTCGACCTGCTGCCCCCGGAGCTGGTCCGCTTCCTGTTCCTCCGCTACCGCCCGAACCACGCCATCGACTTCGACCCCGCCGGCGACACCATCCCGCGTCTCTTCGACGAGTTCGACCGGATCGCGGACGCGGTGGCCGGTCGCGAGGTGAAGGGCGAGCTGCCCCCCGACCACGAGCGCATCTTCGCGACGAGCCTCCTCGACCCGGACGCGGACCCCGCCGCCGAGGCCGCGCGGTTCCGCCCGGACTTCTCGCAGGTCGCGATGCTGGTGCAGATCCCGGGCGCGGACATCGAAGGCCGCCTCGCGGCCGAGAAGGGGGCACCGCTCGACGTGGCCGAGCAGGTGATCCTGGCCGACCGCCTGCGCGCGGCCAGGGCATGGCTCGAGGCCTACGCGCCGGACCGCGCCAGGTTCGCCGTTCGCGACGAGCTGCCGATGGAGGCCCGCCACGGGCTCGCCGACGAGCAGCGTGCCTACCTCGGAGCCCTGGCGCAATCCTCGGCCGTGGCCCGCCCCGTGTCCGGAGAGGCCTGGCAGGACCTCATCTTCCGCGTCGCCGAGGAGGCCGCACTCCCCGCCGGCCGTGCGTTCGCGGCCATCTACCTCGCGTTCCTCGGCCGGACCAACGGTCCCCGGGCCGGCTGGCTGCTCGCCGGTCTCGATCGGGAGTTCGTCGCCGAGCGCCTGCGCGGGGCAGCGGGCTGGAGCCCGGATCCGGAGGAGGCAACGGCGTGAGCATCGGGATGCAGCGACTGCGCGACGACGCCGACCGGGTTCGCCAGGGTGCGATCGACAAGGGCGAGGACCCGGCTGTCGTCGATGCGGCCCTGGAGCTCGATTCACGCCGGCGGCTCCTGCTGGGGGAGGGAGACGGGCTGCGAGCCGGGCGGAACACGGTATCGAAGCAGATCGGCGACGCGATCCGCGGCGGCGCGGCGCCCGACGGTCCGGAGGTCGCCGCGCTCCGGCGGGCCTCGACCGAGGCGGGGACCCGGATCGCCGCCATCGACGAGGAGCTCGCGGCGATCGAATCGCAGCTCGAGGACGCGCTCCTGCGGATCCCGAATCCCGCCGATCCGGACGTTCCCGTGGGCGGGGAGGACGCGAGCGTCATCGTCAGGACGTGGGGAGACCCCGCCCTCCACGAGGAGCGGGCCGGTGCCGGAGCGGATGGCGCCCAGCCCTGGACGCGCCGCCCGCACTGGGAGATCGGCGAGGGGCTCGGCATGCTGGACCTGGCCGCCGGGGCGAAGATCGCGGGCTCGGGCTTCCCCGTGTACCGGGGGGCTGGCGCTGCGCTCGAGCGTGCGCTCATCGACTGGTTCATCGGCGTCCACACCCGCGAGCACGGCATGACCGAGATCTGGCCGCCCGCCGTGGTCAACGCCGCCTCGGCGCGGGGGACCGGGCAGATCCCGGACAAGGAAGATCTCATGTACGTCGTCACGCGGGACGAGCTGTACCTCGTGCCCACGGCGGAAGTGCCCGTGACGAACCTCCACCGCGACGAGATCATCGAGGCGGTCCGCCTGCCCATCCGCTACTGCGCGTATTCGCCCTGCTTCCGCCGGGAGGCCGGCGCCGCCGGCAAGGACACGCGGGGCATCCTGCGCGTCCACCAGTTCGACAAGGTCGAGATGGTGCTGTTCGAGCGTCCTGCCGACTCGGGCGCCGCGCTCGAGTGGCTCACGCGGGCCGCCGAGACGCTGCTGCAACGGCTCGGCCTGGCATACCGGGTCAAGCTGATGGCCACCGGCGACATGGGCTTCGTGCAGGCGAAGAAGTACGATCTCGAGGTCTGGGCGCCGGGCGTGGAGCGGTGGCTCGAGGTCAGCTCGGTCTCGAACTTCCGCGACTACCAGGCGCGCCGGATGAACATCCGGTGGCGTCCCGAACCGGGCGCCAGGCCCGAGATCCTGCACACGCTGAACGGGTCGGGGCTGGCGCTGGCCCGAACGTTTGCCGCCGTCCTGGAGGTGTACCAGCAGCCCGACGGGTCCGTCGTCGTGCCCGACGTGCTGCGGCCGTTCCTGGGCGACCGGATCGCGGTCTAGTGGACCGCGCGCGGTCTGAGGGCCGTGCGGCCTGAGTCCGAGGAAAGGAGCCATCCGATGCCATCCGTTGGCGAGCACGCTCCCGATTTCACCCTTCCGAACCAGGACAAGCAGCCGGTGACGCTTTCCGACCTGCACGGCCGGCCGATCATGCTCGTGTTCTTCCCGCTGGCCTTCAGCACCACGTGCACGGCCGAGCTCTGCGCCATCCGGGACGACTACGCGGCCTATGAGCGCCGCGGGGCCACGGTGCTGGGCATCAGCGTCGACTCCACGCACGCGCTCCGGGCCTGGCGGAAGGACCAGGGTTACTCGAACACGTTCCTTTCCGATCGCTGGCCCGTGGGGCAGGTCGCGAAGCTGTACGGCGTGTGGAACGAGCGGGACGGTCAGGCCGACCGGGGCACGTTCATCCTCGATTCGGACGGGGTCGTGCGGTACGCCGTGCACAATCCGTCGAGCCAGGCCCGCGACGAGGCCGCGTACGTGGCGGCGCTCGACGCCATGGCACGTGCGGGAGAGACCGGGTAGCGGCGACCGCAGGCCGCCGACGGCGGCCCGGAATGCCGTCATGAGCCCGGCGGCTCAGGCCGCGGGACGCCCTTCCCGCGCCGGGCCGTCTCCCGGCGCCCCACCGATCGACGCGCGATCGGCCCACGCCTTCCGCAGCATCCTGACGAGCGCGGTGGCGGCGGTCGATGTCGTGGCCGGGTACGAGAACGCCAGGCGTTCCGTTCCGGCGATCGCGCCGTGAGCCAGTTCCACGCGGCCGGCGAGCGGTGACAGCGTGATGGACAGGCCCTGGAGGCGGTCAAGCGGGATCGCCCGGAACTCGCCCGGGCGCTGCAGTGCGACCCTCGTCACGGTGAGTGCCGCCGTGGCGGGGCGCGGGGCGCCCTCGCGCCGCGGGGCGTAGAACGCGGCGAGCAGCTCCTCCGGGGCGAGCCGGGCGCGCAACGCGTCCAGCTCCTGCGCGGCGTCCGCCTCCTGGCCGAAGAGCGCGGCCGGTCGCGTGTCGAACGTGATGGCCGACGGCCCGTATCGCCGGACCAGGGAGGCGCCGCTTGCCGGCGACACGAAGCGCGCCGCAAGGTCCCGGAGCACCTCGGCCTCGGCGCGCAGTTCGAGCGGGAGCTGGAACGCCGCCGGTCCGCCGGCCGTGCGCACGCGGAGTTCCAGCACCTCGCGGCCGGCGAGGTGCACGTCCTGCAGGGTCTCGACCGGCATCAGCCGCACGTCGACGCCCCAGTCGAGGAGATAGCGGTCCGGGGGCAGGTGGTCGACCATCCAGATCAGTTGCCGATCGGTCAGGAGCAGGAGGCCGGCTCGTCTCTCCGTGCCCCGCCGGCGGAGGCCGAGGCGCGTCGTGCGGATCGAATTGGGCGGCCGTTCGATCGAATAGAGGATCCGCTCGTCCTCGTCCAGGAGCCCGGCGAGGCCGCGCAGGAACCGCGGCGGGAGCCGATCGAGGCGGTACTCAGCGCGGGAGTGCGGGGTCGTGAACCGGCGCTGGCCCGGATCGGGGGCGGCCGCTCGCCATGCCCGCCCGCCCAGCACTCGACCCGATTGCCGGCGGACCTTGAACCGTTGCCGTGCGTCCCGCGAGATGCGCTCGGCCGCCGGCGCCCCGATCATCGTCGCGTCGGGCATGGCGGCGACGGTTCGGAGCACGGCTTCCGCCGGCAGTGCGGTGCCGGGCAGGCGCCCGACGAGCACGACACGTTCCCCTTCGACGAGGGCCCCGCAGAGCTCGGCCGTCAGCCGGCAACCGGCGAAGGTCGACCCCGGCAGGGCGACCACGGCGGCAAGCCCGGTCCCGTCGCCGGCGTCCGAGTCGACGAGGTGGGCGCGGTCGAGCCCCAGCCAGATTCCGCCCGCGCGGGGTTCCACCGCCCGCGCGATCCCGGCGTCGATTTCGACCTCCACGCCCGGTCCCAATGCCTGGTCGACCACGAGTTCCACCGCGATCACGCCAGTGCGTCCCTGTCCGTGAGCGGCAACGTGCGCGGGACTGAGGCGACGACCGGGGGGCGGATCGAGCGGCCCGCCGCCAGCGGACCCTGCGTCCCGATACGGCGTGGATGGGTTCCCATGCTGCGCACCTCGCGAATGGAGCCAGGTGCGCGGGCGCCCTGGCAGCATCCAGGGGCCATCAGCCCCTCAACCGGGCGGTTCGGGCCGGGTGGCCCGGGCGGACCTCATCGCCGGCCGACAGCATAGGAGTCACCCGGCCCGGCGGCAAACGACCAGTCTCGTCGTTCGCTCCCGGCGATGCCGGGCCGCGAACGCCGCCACTCGTCGGTCGCGCGGAGTTGCTCGCCATCCCGCTGATCGTCGTCGTCCACCGGCGGCGAGATCCCGTTCCGGCTCGGGGGCAGACGAGCGCATCCGCCGCGCAGGGCCCTGCTCGATCTACGTCAGCCACTCGAGGATCGCGCCCCATCCGGAGCACCATCCCACGGCGCCGATCAGCGCCGCCTCGTCGGCGAGTGTCCCGCTGCCTCGCTGGGACCACCCGAACGAGGCGCGGTACGCGTCGACCCGCCGCGCGATCTCGCGCACCCGTGCCCGATGGGTGGTGAGATCGACGGGGAGCCCGACACGCAGCTCCTCGGCGAGGTGGGGACGGCAGCGCACGCCGGACCCGGAACCGTCGCAGGAGCCGCACACCCAGGCCGACCAGTGCACGCGCGTGTTCGAGGCCAGGGCCTGCAGGACCTCGAGCCGACCACCGACCGCAACCCTGCGGGCGGCATCCCGTGGCGCAGCCCCTTCGGCGGTCAGCCCGAGCGCGCACAGGGGACAGGCGTCACCCTGAGGTTCGCCTCGGCGCGCGCACGCTCCAGGAACCAGTGCCGCGCCAGGGCATGCTCGGCGCGTTCCATGATCTCGGCGTAGAGCACCGCGGCCTGGAAGAGCCAGCCGTCCTCGATCGAGGCCTCGACCGCCAGGAACCCCAGCGCGTGGCGCTGGCACATGCCCCACGACGTCCACAGCCGCACGCGGGTCGCCAGGTCGTCGAGCCTGCCGGCGCCGAGCTCGCTGACGTACGTGATCTCCAGCGGCCCCAGCGGATGGTGTCGCGCCGGCCCGGGCGGGACGCCCGGCGAGCCGGCGAGGTGCGACGTCCAGGGTGGCCGCCAATCCGGCAATGCCATGGCCGTCTCCTCTCTCGAGAGTAGAGGCCATCGACGGCATTGAGCCGTGGATCGCGGGCGGGCCTGCGGGCGAGCCTCACCGCCGGGGCGATCGTAGCGGATCGGCGGCAGGCGGGTTCAGGGGCCCGCGTTTCCGGCGCCGGGCACGGGCGCACGTCCACGGGTCGCGCCGGTCCGCACGATCCGGACGAGCTCGGCCGTGTCGCCGCGCTCGAGCGGCAGCTGCTGCAGCCGCCCCACCGTCCGCTCCGTGTCGTAGCGGCGGGCGGCAAAGTACACATCCCCGTCGTCCCAGATCGCATAGGACGCGAGTGGGGCCCCCATGCGGGGCTGGCCGACGCTGCCCGGGTTCAGCACGGTGACCGCGCCGAAACGGGCGAGCAGCGGACGGTGCGTGTGCCCGTAGAGCAGCCAGTCGGCGTCGACGTCTGCCAGCTGCCGCTCCCACTCCGCCTCGGGTGTCTCCGGCGGCAGGTACTGGTACAGCGGATCGAGCGGCGCGGCGTGCAGCGCCTCGAAGCGTGCCCCGCCGAACGAGAAACTGGCACGCAGCGGCAGCGATCCGAGGATAGGCACGGTCGACCGGCGTCGAGGGTCGCGCGTGTCCACTGCGCGCTGGTCTCG
The DNA here is from genome assembly GCA_963757865.1 of uncultured Chloroflexia bacterium. Classification (GTDB taxonomy): domain Bacteria; phylum Chloroflexota; class Limnocylindria; order Limnocylindrales; family CSP1-4; genus JAJYNJ01. Next base: position 335,222 of record CAVWSU010000019.1, on the reverse strand, counting down.
GCCAGCCCCGCCCACGCGGGGGCCGCACCGGTCGGCACGCCGTTCGCGACGGCCTCGTCGTGGTTCCCGCGCACCGCCCAGGTGGCCGTCCGCCGCACCCAGTCCACCGCCTGCGAGGGATCGGGGCCGTAATCGACCGCGTCACCCAGGAACACGACCGCGTCGGCCGTGTCGAGCACGCGCTCGAGCGCCGCGAGGTTGGCGTGCAGGTCGCTGACGATCAGCAGGCGCATGTTTCACCCGAAATGCGGCCGCGGAATGCCGGCGAGGGTGGCTCCATCGGGCTGGTCCCGCTCGCCCGCTTGGGAACGGCGTCGATCCGACTGATCCTGAGCGGCCGTCCCAGTCCCGGATACTACCTGCAGATGGCATGGCCGAGGGTTCGACCGGGTTGGACCGGTCTGGCCCGTGCGGCACTCGGCCTGCCTACGAACGGTGGCACTACAATCGAGAGACGGCGATGAAGCCCGCCCGTCGCGAGACGACGACACGCGATCACGCTGACGGCTTCTACCTCCAGTACGTTTGGGAGGTGGATGCATGTCCCGGCCGGTTCCCGGGCCCCCGAACCGCCCTGACCCGCTGCCCGATCACCTCGGTGCGGGTGGGGGCCCGCTGCGCTTCTGCCCCGCGTGCTACGAGATCAACGCCTGGGGGGCCGCGACCTGCTCGAGGTGTGGCGCGCCGCTCGAGACGCCGAGGGACTACGACGCGCGCCTCGTCTGGGCCCTGGAGCATCCGGACGGAGGCACCGCCGTCCGGGCGGCGGGTGTGCTGGCAGCCCGCGGGAAGAGCCTCGCCATCGAACCGCTGGGCCGGATGTCGGAACGGACGGACGACCCGTACCGGGCCGCGGCGGCCGTGCGGGCCCTTCGCGCCTTCTCGCACGATCCCGTGGCGGTGGGGTTCCTGGATGCCGCACGGTCGCACCCGTCGGTGATCGTTCGCCGTGCCGCGGCCGAAGACACCGGCGCGTGAGTGACCGCCGCGGATATGGGTCCTCCACTACTCTCGGCGTGAGATCTCCGCGGAAGATTGAACGAGCACGCCGTCCGGCGCGTCTGGAAGGGCGTGGCGGGGATGCAGCGAGTGGAGGGTGCGATCCGGATGGGCGCTGGCCAGGCCGACGAGGCCGCAGCGGCCGGGACCGTGATGGGAGGGGCGCGGCGCCTGGCGTTCGCGCGCCTGACGGATGGCCGGCTGTCGCGCGCATACCGCCTCGCCGCCATCGTCCTCGACGACCCCGTGGAGGCCGAGGACGCGGTACACGACGCGACGGTGCGCGCCTGGACGTCGTTCGACCACCTGCGGGATCCGGAGCGGTTCGATGCCTGGTTCGATCGGATCCTGGTGAATGGGTGTCGCGACCGGCTGCGACGACGCCGGGTGCGGGCGATCGCTGCGCCCGAGGTGACCGGGCGTCTCGAGGCGACCGCGCGGTCCGAGCCCGACCCGTCGGTGACCGCCGCGGAACGTGACGCACTCCGGCGCGTGCTGGCCACGCTCGACGCGGAGCACCGGCTCGTGGTCATCCTCCGCTATGTCGAGGACATGACGCCGGCGGAGATCGCTGCGCTGACCGGCGCCCGCGAGGGCACGGTCCGCTCCCGGCTCCACTACGCGCTGCAGGGGCTGCGTGCCGCCTTCGAGGCCGCCGATCGGCTGCCGGGAGGATCCCGATGAGCGACGATCGCTTCGACCGCGCGATGCGGGCGGTGCTGCTCGAGGGAGCGCCGGACGAGGTGCCGGCCCAGCTGCGCGAGCGCGTGGCCGACGTCATCGGGAAGGCCCCGACCACCATCGCGTCCCGCGCGCAGGATGCCGCGGAGCCAGGACCGCTCACGCCGCGCGCGCCGCTGTTCCGGAGCTGGCGCCGGCCGGCGACCGGCCTCGCCGCGGCTGTCGCCGTCGCGATGGTCGGCGGCCTGCTCGTGCTCGCGCGCCCCGGTGTCGGCCCCGCCGCGTCGAGCGCCCCGTCGGGGGTGCCATCCCCGGTGGCATCACGTCTCGCGCCGACGCCTGCATCACAGACGACCACCTCCCCGCCGTCCACTCCGACCAGCTGGCCCATGTCGCTGTCAGGCCCGGTCGCCGGCCCCGAGGGACCATTCGTGTCCGGCTCCGACGGCACCGTCTACCTCGCCACGGCCCCGTGGGGCAAGGACGGACAGGGGGCGCTCGTTGCGCTCGGGCCTGGTGGGCCGAAGCCCGGCTGGCCGTTCGTGCCCGCCGGCGTTGCCGCGTTCGACACGCCGGTGGCCGGACCAGATGGAACCGTGTACGTCAACGGCTGGCGCTACGGCAACGGCTCGCAGTCGACGAACGACTCGGCCGTGTGGGCGCTCGATGCGAGCGGCAACGTGCTCAAGGGCTGGCCCGTCGACGTGCCGGGCGGCGCCGAAGGGCTGGCGGTCGCCTCCGACGGGACCGCGTACGTCGTCGAGCGCACGGCCGCAGGCGGCGCGCGGGTCGTGGCGCTCGACCTGGAAGGCCACGCGAAACAAGGCTGGCCGGTGCCGCTGGCTTGGGGACTGAGCTGCGGTGGCGTCAGCTGCGGCCCCGTTGGCGCGCTCGTGGCCACCGACGGCACCTTCTACGCGCAGGTCGCGACGAGCGCGGCGGCGAACGCGCCGATCGAGATCGTGGCGCTCGGGCCCGACGGGTCGATGCGTCCCGGCTGGCCGGTGCGCGTCCCCGGCGAGGCGTTCGCGCTTGGGCCGGACGGCCTCGTCTACGCCTGGGGCGTCGAGACCAACGGCGTCCGGTTGCCGAGCACGACTCCGCTCCGCATCCTCCGATCGACCTACACGATCCTGGGCCCCGACGGGCGCCCCCGCCCCGGCTGGCCGGTGACGATCCAGGGCCCGGCGTCGCCGCCCACCATCGAGCCCGACGGCTCGATCCTGGTGACGGTCGGTGGCAACCCCGGGCAGGTGCAGCGCGTCGAGGCGATCGGCCCGGATGGCATGGTGCGCGCGGGCTGGCCATACACCGTGCCATCGGGGGTCGAAGCCTGGGCGTACGGTATCGGGGAGGGCAATCCGCCGCGGCTCTCGCCGCCCTGGGTCGGGCGGGACGGCACGGCCTACCTCGCGGCCTACCACAGCGGGGATGTCGCATCGCAGGGCATGGTCGCGCTCGCTCCGGACGGCACCGTCCGGCCTGGTTGGCCCGTGTGGCTGCCAGCGGGAGCCCAGCTCCAGGTGCAGGCGGCGTTCACGACCGGCGGTGGCGGGAACCTGCGTGCCCCGGCGTCTGCCGCGGACGGCACGATCTACGTCCCGGTGGTCCGGGCCAACCACGGTGCGGTGCTCGCGCTCGGTCCGGACGGCAGCTCGCGCGCTGGCTGGCCGTTCGTGACGAGCGGCCAGTTCCAGCTCGTGGTCGGCCTGCTGACCGGCGATGCGGGGACGGTCTACGTGGCCACGCTCGGGGAGTCCGGGGCCACGGAGGCGGCGCGGCTGTATGGCGTTCGTCCCGACGGTCAGCCAGCGCCCTGATCTGCCTGGCACCACGTCGTGGCGACCGACTGCCGGGTCACGGTATCGAAGCGGCGCGGGTCTCCAGCCGCGTGGCAAGCGAGGCGGTGGCCCTGCGCCACGCGTCGACCGCCGAGCACGGGGCGGGGACCGGTGTCCAGGTCGCGCGACGGCGTTGATGCGCTCGCGATACCCTACCGACGATGGTGGGTCGAGATGACCTTCCGGCCCGATTCCGATCGGGGGAGAGGTGGCAGAGCGGCCGAATGCGGCGGTCTTGAAAACCGCTGAGGGAAACCTCCGTGGGTTCGAATCCCACCCTCTCCGCCACAGCCCACGCCGCCTCGGACTGCTCGCCAGGTCGTGCGAGCGTGTCCGTGGCCGGCCACGACCGGCGGCCTCAGCGACGGACCGTCATGCGCGTGGCGGCGCCCACCGGGAGCTCGCAGCCACCCAGCCCGCTGATCGTCTCGGCCACGAAGTCCTCGAACTCGAGTGGCACGGATCCGCCGATCAGCCATCGTTCGCCACGCTGCTCCAGCCACCAGGTCGAGCCCGAGGCGGCGAGCACCGGGCGGATGGCGTGGACCGCCAGCTTCGCCGACGGCCGATCCGGAAATTCGATCACGAGCAATCGCACGGCTGAACCCCCCGGCAGTCGGGCGTCCCGGTGGGCGCCGGAGCCATCCCGATCCTGCGTCGCATGCGCAGGAACAGACTCTATCCACCCCGGCCCGGATTGGCCATCGTCAGATCCACGTAGCGGCCGGTCCGTCCGAGGTGCCGGTCCAGCGCATGCGCGCACGGCGACTCGCCGGCAGCGCGAGGTCCTGCGGTCCGCCGGGCGTTCGAGGTGAGCGCATCCGATGGGCGTGAGGCTGTGTACACTTAGGCCCGTCTCGCGCCAGGAGGTAGGTCGGTGGCGACCACACCGCGCGTCCTCGTAGGGTTTATTCCGCTCGCCAGGCCCGATATCGGCCCTCGCGAACCTGGACGTATGAGCCACGTCCTCGCTGGTGACGAGCCCACCTTTGGCGATCTCGCTCGGTGCCTCGAGCACGATCTCAGGCTTGGACTGAACCCGGAGCAAAGAGACCCGTGAGCGACCTGCTCGTCCCGGTGATCGTGGGAGTCGTCACGGCGCTCGTAGCGCTCATCGCCCATCACCTGTGGATGCAACGGGACGCCCTTCCGGCCCGCCCGGACACGCGATCCGGCGGCGGAGTTGCGCGCGTGCGCTCCGGGCCAGCGCCAGAAGACGCGCGCACCTCCTTCACGGCGCCAGAAGACGCGCCCCCCTCCTTCTCGGCGCCAGGCGACGCCTGCCGTCCTCTGCCGGTACCGGGGGACTCGCGCCGCGCTCAGCCGGCACCCGGCTCCCCTCGCCGCACCTTGCCGGCGCCGCGGATCGCCGCTCCGCTCGATGTACCGGCCGCCACGATGCCGTCGCACTCGGTCCGCCTCCGGCCCGTGATGTCCGTGCCTGGGGAGGCGGTGCGGGAGAAGGGCGCGGGCGGCGAACCGCTGCTCCGGGCGCCGACCGCCGACCTCCCGCCGGCCGGCACGGCCATCGCCCCGGAGGCGCCCCACGGAGGGGCGAGGCGTCGCCGAACCGACGACACGCCGCCGGCGCCTGCGCGCCCGGCCCGGACCGGTCCGCGTCCGCGTCGTGGTCGCAGCACCATCCAGCTGGATCCCTTCGACGCCTTGGCGGATCCCCACAACGCGCGGATCGCGGTGGGTGGAATGATCGACGATCTCGAGACGGGAAGGCTCGGGCGCGGACGGTGAGCTCGCCACTGGGGAGGCTCCGGGAGTTGTCCGCGGCTGCATCGCGGGGATCGAGGCTCGCGCGATGAACACGGTCGCCGTCACGAACCACAAGGGAGGCAGCGGCAAGTCGACGACGACCGTCAACCTGGCCGCTGCCCTCGGCGAGCTCGGGTTGCAGGTCCTGGTGATCGACATGGATCCGCAGGGCTCCGCCACCGGCTGGCTGGGGTCACCGCCCGGCGCACGGAACGTGCTCGACGCATACCTCCAGCAGAGCGACGTGTCGGGCCTTGCCGTGACGACCAGCGCTCCGGGCGTCCAGCTGGTCCCATCGAGCCCGTGGCTCCTGGCGGCCGACCGCCGAGAGGAGACCAACGTCGCGCTGGGCATCATCCGCTCCATAGAGAACCTGCCGCCGCTGTGGGACTACGTGCTGGTGGACTGCCCTCCCTCCCAGCGATACCTCGCCATCGCGCCGCTGTCGGCATGCGCACACGTGCTCGTGCCGGTCGAGGCTCACGTGCTCGCGCTCTCGGGATTGGTCAGCCTGATAGAGACCATGCACGAAGTGCGTCAGCGGCTGAATCCGGCGCTGTCTCTCGGCGGGATCGTCGCGTGCCGGGTGAGCCGGACCAGGCATGCGCGCGAGGTCGTCGAGCGCCTGGGCGACCGCTACCCGGATCAGTGTTTCCGCACCGTCGTCCGCGAGAACATCAGCCTGGCAGAGGCGCCGTCGTTTCGCCTGCCGATCACCCGATACGCTCCTGCCAGCAGCGGAGCCGAGGACTACCGGCGCGTCGCCCGCGAGTTCCTCGACCATGTCCCGGTGCGCCGGGGAGGGGAATCCGTGGCCGCACGAACAGCCAGGTCGGCGGAGCGGCATGCTCCGCGGATCGTGCAGTGGACGCGCGGTCAGCTCACGCGGCGATGACTCGAGGCGGCCCGCGCATGGCCGTCCGGCGGAGCGCCCCCGGCCCGTCCGATGCCCAATTCCCCACACGCCAAGCGCGGAACCCGCGATACTGTCCCTCGTCGACAGACACACGGAGGTGACCGGACCTGGCGATTGGTGGCGGCAAGCCCAAGTTCCGCGCCATGGCTGCGCGCCGCCTCTCCGAGGAGCGCGCGTTGCCGCCGGATTTCATGCGCGCACCGGGCGTCCCGCCAGCGCCTTCCGATGGTCACGACGACGGCCCAGTTGACACGGCCGGAAGCATGCAGGCACCGATCGCCGGGACGCCGATGCTCCCGCCTTCCTTGAGGGAACCACATGTGATCGGCAAACGCCTGCGCAGGCTCGTGGTCGCGCAGATCGGAGTGGAGCTGGCCGGGCAGCAGACGAGCCTCGGCATCTCGCTGTACTTCGAGCGCGAGAACCTCGTGGCGTGGGCCCGAAGGTTCCGTGAACGGTCCGCGGCCGCGTTCGCGCGCGGAACCCGCTTGAGCGAGATCCTCGCGGCCAACCAGGTCGAGTTCGACCTGCCCATGGCACCCGATGCCCGGACCCTGTACAGGTCGCCCGCGCGCGCCCTCCGTGCCGCCCTCGACCACGATCGCCTGGCCAGCGAGCACCTGAGCCGGCTCGCGCGCACCGCCGCTTCGAAGGGCGACGCCGAAACCCTGCTGGCCGCCCGGTGGCTGATGGCCCAGCACGTGGCGGAAGAGCGGGAGACGCGCCGGCTCGCGGATCTGGTCGCGAGCGGCGTCAACCTCTTCCAGGCCGAGCCGCTTCTCGACCCCGGCCTCCACGAGCCGAAGGGCGCCGCCCTGTCCTGACCGCGAAGGGCCCTATTCGGCGGTCGGCCCCCAGTAGGCGAGGGGCCGGGCGCTTCCGGTCTCCGTCGGGCGGCCGTCGGTCCCTGCGTCGGGCCACGGGCTGCCGACGAACCGCGGTGCGATCCCGGCGACCACGGCGCGACGCTTGGCGCGGTACTGCTTCCGCGAGATCAGACGGTTGCGGCGCAGGGCCTGGAGCTCGAGAAGGACCGCGAGCGCGTCGGGAGCGGGGCGCGCGTCGGCGCCCGTGGTGAGGGGCTCGTCCTCCGGAACGTCGCGCGCATGCGTCGCCTCGGGTTCGGGACGGTGTGCGTCCTGTGCGCGTGTCGCGGCCGGTTCGCTCGGGGGCGCAACCGGGAGGTCGGCCAGGGCGGGACCGGGCATCACGGGAATCGCGACGGCCGGCCGGGGGGCGGCGGACGCATCCGATCCCGGAGACGGGACGTGGCCGTCGACGGCCGGGGACCGCACGGTCGCCGACGTCGTGGGGCGCAGCACGAGCGCATCCGCGATCGTGATCAGTCCGACGAGGACGAGCGCCGGCGGCCACGCGTCGGCCAGGCGTGCCTGATCGAAGACGTGGCTCCCCGTGATCGTGTCGACCATGAGCGCCGCCCCGGCGACGGCCAGCGCCCCGCCGAGCAGGAGCAGGACGAGCCTGACCGCGACGAAGCGGGCGCTCCGGCGGGGAGAGGCGGCGGTCGGAGACGCCGGAGCCTCCGTGGCGTCCGCGGATGGCTCGAAACCGGGCGTCCCGGCGGCGCCGCCGGACACGTGGAGGGAAGCGGGGTCTCGAAGGAACGCATCGAGCGACCTGCGCAGCTCGCTGTCGTCGCGCTCCTCGCGCCATTCGAGGACTGAACCGTCGGATCGCGGTGCGGTCGCCTCGCGGGTCACGTCCGGTCTCCTGTCCGCCGCCGACGAGCCGCACTGTCCGGGCGTCGTCGGTCGCACGCATACGTTAGCGATCCCGGGACCGGCGGATGCGCCAATTCGACGAACGATGGTGCGGGGAGGCACCGTCTTCGTGTCGAACGGTCGCGGCAGCGAGGCAGCGCGTCGGGCGGGTGCTAGCATTCCGCCGCGGCCCATGCGTGTGGTGGGGTGGAGGGGTTCGTGCCGCGTCGGTCGCGCGTCATCAGTGAGCTTCGTCGGCGTGTGGGCGACCTCGAGCGGGAGGCGCATCGGGGCCGGCTTCTGGCCGAGTTCACGCAGGTGCTCCACGCCTGCCAGGCCAGCGACGAGGCGTACGCCGTGGTCGGTCGGACCATGCCCGCCCTGTTCGAGCGGGATGCGGGCGCGGTCTTCGAGTTGCGTCCCGGGCGCCCCTCCGTGCTCCCCGTCGTGGCCTGGGGCAACCCGCCACCCGTGCAGCGCGTCTTCGCACCCGACGATTGCTGGGCGCTTCGCCGCGGGTCCGCCTACCTCATCGACGACACCGGGGTGCGCCTGCGCTGCCGGCACGTGGAGGAGCCGATCCGGGTGGGTCAGCTCTGCATCCCCCTGACGGCTCACCACGAGACGCTCGGCCTGCTGCATCTCCAGGTGCGACGGCGGACCGAGGGACAGGGGCGCAGGAGCCAGCTGGCCGAACGCCAGGCGCTCGCCGTCTCGCTCGCCGAGGACATCGCCCTCGCGCTCGCCAACATCCGGTTGCGGGACGTCCTGCGGGAACAGTCGTCGCGAGACGCGCTGACGGGCCTGTTCAACCGGCGGTACATGGAGGACTCGCTCGACCGGGAGCTTCGCAGAGCAGCCCGCGAGGGCTACAGCCTGGGCCTGATCATGGCCGACCTCGACCACCTGAAGGCGTTCAACGACGCCTACGGCCACGCCGTCGGCGACGCCGTCCTCCAGTCGGTCGGAGCGTTCCTGCTCTCGTCCATCCGCCGGGAGGACATCGCGTGCCGCTTCGGCGGCGAGGAGTTCGTCATCATCCTGCCCAAGGCGACGCTGGAGGAGACACAGCGGCGGGCGGAAGTGCTCCGGCGCGGCCTCGCGGAGATCCGGGTCGACGCTCTCACGCCCGACGGTCCGGCGGTCACGATGTCGGCCGGCGTCGCGGCCTTTCCCGACCACGGCACCGGTGTCGACGTCCTGCTGCATCGCGCCGATGAGGCACTGTACCGGGCCAAGGCCGCGGGCAGAAATCGCGTGGCACTCGCCGCGACAGCCCCTCCGCAGGGGATCGACGTCCTCGCCGAACCGGGATCGACATCCTGGGACGCCCGGGACCCGCTCACCGGCTGACGCGGGGGCTTCCGGCGTTCGGCGTGTCGCGCGCCGAGCGGCGCACCGGCGGATTCGGACCCCAGGTGGTCGGGACCGTCCCGGCGCCTGAGCCCCTCGGGATCAGCCCGAGCACCGCGTCGAGCGCCGCGTCGACGTGGCCGTCGGGCAGCCGCCCGAAGCCGAGCACGAGACCACGCTCGGGTCCGGGGACGAGTCGCTGCGACGTGAGGTCCCGGACGCGGATGCCTTCGGCCGCCGCGTCACGGGCGATGCCCTTGTCGTCGACCCCTCCGCCCAGCGGCAACAGCGCGTGCGTGCCCGCGGTGATGCCCCGCAGTCCCAGCTCCGGGCGCCTCGCCGCGATCGCCCGTACGAGGAGGTCGCGTCGTCGCCGGTAGACCTGGCGAACCCGGGCGACGTGCCGTTCGTAGGCTCCATTCGCCAGCAGGTGGGCAAGTGCGATCTGGTCGATGGCCGGCGAGCCGTGGTCCATGGACATCTTCGCGGCGCGCACATCCTCGAGCAGCGCGGCCGGGACGCTCATCCACCCGAGGCGGACCCCGGGCGCGAGCGTCTTCGACGCCGTGCCGATGTGCACCACGCGATCGGGGTCGCGTCCCTGGATGGACCCCACCGGCGTCCGGTCGTAACGGAACTCCGCGTCGTAATCGTCCTCGACGATGATGCCGCCGGTCGCGGCCGCCCAGGCCAGCAGGGCCGCCCGCCGCGCCGGCGTCAGGACCGCTCCCATCGGGTACTGGTGTGCGGGGGTGACCACGACCGCATCGGCCCGCAGGCTCGCCAGGTCCTGGACGCGGAGTCCCTCCGCGTCCACCGGACAGCCGACCAGCTCCAGCCCGGCTGCCCGCACGGTGATCCAGAGTTCCGGCAGGGATGGCGTCTCGAACGCGACGGTGGTCGCTCCACGGGCCGCCAGAGCCCGGCAGATCAGGTAGAGGCCCTGCGTGAAGCCCTGCGTGACGACGATGCGGGCGGGATCGACCCTCACGCCCCGCACGCGTGCCAGGTACGGACCGAGGGCGGTGCGCAGCTCGATCCGGCCCCGCCGATCGCTGTAGTCCAGGGCGGCGTCGGGCATCTCGCGCAGGGCACGTTCCACGGCGCGGAGCCACGCGTGCCGGGGGAAGAGGCTGACCTCCGGCGTCGTGGCGATGAGGTCGAACCGCACCGCCTGCGGGGCCGGCTCGACCGCGGGAGGCGGCGTGCTCGCGACCGGGGCCACCACGTGCCCGGAGCGCGGGCGCACGGAGATGTAACCCTCCGACACGAGCTGGTCGTACGCGTCGGTGACGACGCCGCGTGAGACGGCGAGTTCGGCCGCGAGCCCCCGGGACGAGGGCAGCCGCATGCCGGCCGGAAGCCTGCCCTGCTGGATCGCTGCCCGCAGTGCCTCGCACAAGTTCCGCCTGAGGGCGCCCCGGCGCGGCTCGAATTCGACGAACAGCTGGCGAGTCCCCCTGGACTCATTCATGGGTGCACCACGAGGCTGGTCATGGTGCCAGAAGCGCGTCCTTCGTGCCGCGGCGCACCGGTTCGCGCCCGGATGGCTTCGCCCGGATGACGCGCCGGCCCGCCGCTTGTTCCGACTCCCGACCTGGACCGGCGAATCCGCCGGGATTTGGACCTGTTCCTCGTCGGAAGAGCCGCGGATGCTGTGCATTCCATGACGACCTACATCCTTCGTCGCGTCGTCCAGGCCATACCGGTCCTGTTCCTGATCTCGGTCGTCAGCTTCGTGCTGATGCTGCAGGCACCGGGCGGTCCGGCCGCCCAGTTCAACCAGAACCCGCACATCAGCACCGCCCAGATCAATCGCTGGCTTCAGTCCTGGTGCCTGGTCCAGCGGCCTTCGCTCGGTGACACCATCCGCGAGTATCTCGGGTGGCTGGGTGTCTGGAACTGCGCCGGTGGCAGCTTCCTCTCGTCGCACGGCCTGCCGAACTTCCTGCCGGCCGGGCTCGGCGGCGGCACCAACGGCCTCCTGCACGGTGACTTCGGCTACTCGATCCAGACCGGACAGCCCGTGCTCGGCCTGATCATGGAGCGCCTGCCGGCGACGATCATCCTGATGGGCACGGCGTTCGTCCTCTTCGCGAGCATCGCCATCGCCGTGGGGGTCATCGCGGCCGTGAAGCGCTACAGCTTCTTCGACCAGTCGGTGACGTTCCTCGCGTACGTGTTCTACTCGCTGCCGACGTTCTGGCTCGGACTCATCCTGATCTTCATCTTCGGGGTCAGCCTGCGCTGGCTGCCCGTCCAGGGGATCGTCAACGTGCGCCAGGTGGTGGCACCCTTCGGCACACCGGCGTACTGGTCCGCCCTGGCGGCCAACCCGCTGCCCAACCTGTGGGACATCGGCGCGCACCTGGTGCTGCCCGTGATCACGCTGATCGCGGTGAGCATCGCCGGCGACAGCCGCTTCGTGCGCTCGGCCATGCTCGACTCGCTGCACCAGGACTACGTCCGGACGGCGCGGGCGAAGGGCATCCGCGAGACGCAGGTCATCGTGCGACACGCGTTCCGCAACGCCCTGCTGCCGATCGTGACCAACCTGGCGCTCGAGATCGCCTTCCTGTTCAGCGGCGCCATCGTGACCGAGACCGTCTTCTCGTGGCCGGGCATGGGCCGGCTGTTCTACCGAGGGGGTCAACGACCGCGACTACTTCCTGCTGATGGGCATCCTCCTGATCGGCTCGACCCTGGTGGTGTTCATGAACCTCGTGGCGGACGTCGGCTACGCCATCGCCGATCCCCGCATCCGGTACGACTGAGCTCGGCCGCGTCGGCTGATCCCAGTCGCGTTCGGCTGAAGCGCACTGGCGCTTCCCGGCCGCCGGTCGCCGGCTTCGGTCCGCCGGCCGCGAATCCCGCGGGACACCGGCCGGTGCGGCTGGCGTGGCCGGCCCGCCTCGGGGCCGGCGGGTCGTTGCCGGCCTACGGGTGCACGTCGCCGCCCATGCAGCCCCCTCCGTCGGGCCGGGCCTGCGGGCACGGCTCCCCCTGCGTACGATGCGTCCGTGAGACCATGCCGATGAGCCGCTTCCTGTCGCTCGCGACGGCCGTGGGCGGGCTGCTGGGGCTGGCACTCGCCGTCCTCGCTTCGGTCGCGTTCCGCCTCGTGGGTGTGACCGGTGACCTCCAGGTCCTCGTCGCCGGTCTCGTCGCCGGGTTCGGGATCGGGCTCCTCGGTGGCGTCTGGATCGCCCAGGATGAGGAGGCCGTCCGCCGTGAACGGGAACGCCGGCGCAAGGGCATGCCGCCGCAGGACCCCCAGCGCGATCCCAGGCGGAGCACCCTCTTCGGCCCGCTCGCGTTCGGCCTCACCTTCGTGACGATCGGCAGTTTCGCGGGCCTCCGGGCGGCGCAGGAACTGTCGGGCAGCGCCACCTGGGCGCCGCTCGCCGGAATCGCGTGGCTGACGCTGGCCATCGCCGGCGGCGCGGGCGGGGTGATCGCCGGCGCCGTGTGGCAGGTCGTCGTCGCGCGCCTGCTGGTCGCGGGTGAATGACCGGCGGTGTCCGCGCAGGGATGCGTCCGTGACACCGGGCCTGTGCGCGGGGTGAGGCGCGATCGGGGCGAGCGGTTGACACCCGTTCGCGTGGGCGCCTAGACTGCCGGCCAATCGAACAGCGGGCAATGAACGGGACGAGTACCCGTCAGATCCCTCGATCCAGAGAGCCGGCGGATGGTGCGAGGCCGGCACGAGGGCGGCGGCGAATGGACCCGGGAGCCTCCGGACCGAACGGCAGCCAGCGTGGCGCCCAGTAGGCTCCGGCGCAGGGCGCCAGCGATAGCGGGCAGCACCGATCGGTCGCGCATCGGCGGCCCGTCGGCAACGAGCGCGGCGGCAACGCCGAACGCGGGTGGCACCGCGGAGGGTTTCGACCTTTCGTCCCGGCAGGACGGAAGGTCGTTTCGATTCCCGGCAGGTGCCGGCAACCCGGAGGCAGACGCAGATGCCGCTCTCACGCCCTTTCAGCCTCGCCGAGGCCCGCCGCCTCGCGACCGGGGCCGACACCGTGCTCCTGCGGGCCTCACGAGAAGCCGACCTGGAGACGCCCGTCGGCGCCTTCCTCGCGCTCGACGATGGCGGTCCCGCCTACCTGCTCGAATCGGTCGAGGGCGGCGAGCGCGTCGGTCGCTACTCGTTCCTCGGCGTCGGACCTCGCCGCATGCTCGAGGTGCGGGAAGGCCTCGCGCGCACGATCACGCGGCCGGTCGAGGTGGACGCGTACGCGCCCGACCTGCCCGTCACGTCGGCGCCCGCCCCGGACCCCCTGCACGCGCTGCGCGGCTTCGTCCCGCGCCGGCGCGTGGCGCCCCTCGACGGCATGCCCCGCTTCACCGGCGGCGCCGTGGGCGCGCTGGCATACGACGCGATCTCCGCCTTCGAGCCCGTGCCGCTTCCCGACGCGGACCCCGTGGCGGCCCCGACGGCCGCGTTCATGGAGACCGACCTGGTCCTGGTCTTCGATCACCTGACGCACACCCTCAGCGCGATCGCCTCGCTGCACACCGACGCGCCGGACTTCGAGGGCCGGTACCGGATCGCGGAGCGGGCCGTGTTCGAAGCCCTGGAGAGGACGGCACGCCCGGCTGCGCCGCGGGCGACGCCACCGCGGCCGGCCACGGGCGACGTGTCCGCCGCCCTCGCCTCGCACGGCCCGACGAGCCTTGGGCGCGAGGCGTTCGAGACGGCCGTCGTCGACGCGAAGGCGGCCATCACCGCGGGGGAGGCGATCCAGATCGTGCTCGCCCGTCGCCAGTCGTTCCCGATCCCCGCCGGCGCGGATGGGCAGGCGCTCGACGGCCTCGCCCTCTACCGTGCCCTCCGGCGCGTGAACCCCAGCCCCTACCTGTTCTTCGTCCGCACGCCCTCGTTCGAGGTGGTCGGTGCCAGCCCGGAGCTGCTGCTGCGGGTGGAGGGCGACCGCCTGACGACGCACCCGATCGCCGGCACGCGCCCCCGAGGCGCGGACGACGACGAGGACGAGCTGCTGTCCGAGGAGCTCCAGCGCGATCCCAAGGAGCGCGCCGAGCACGTCATGCTCGTTGACCTGGGCCGCAACGACCTGGGCCGCGTGGCGCGACCCGGCAGCGTCGCCGTGACGCGTTACATGGAGGTCGAGCGGTACAGCCACGTGCTCCACCTGGTGAGCCACGTGGAGGCGCGGCTGCGCCCCGAGCTCGACGCGCTCGATGCGCTGCGCAGCGTCTTCCCGGCCGGCACCCTCTCGGGGGCCCCCAAGGTGCGGGCCATGCAGCTGATCGCCAGCCTGGAGCGCGAGCGTCGCGGCCTGTACGGCGGCGCCGTGGGATACCTCGGTTACGACGGTGGGCTCGACACGGCCATCACGATCCGGAGTGCCGTCCTCACGTCCGGCCTCGTGCACATCCACAGTGGGGCGGGGATCGTGGCGGGCAGCCAGCCGGATCGCGAGTTCGAGGAGACGGAGCACAAGGCTGCGGCCCTTCGGCGCGCCTTCGAGCTCGCCACCGAGCCCGCCGGCACGTCAACGGCGAACGCCGCCGGCACGTCCCCGGCGAACGCCGCCGCCACGGGACCGGGATCACCGGCGCGTGTCCTGGAGGCCGGCGCCGGTCGCGGGCCCGGAACGACGGCCGGCGCGCCCGGCGCGCCCGGCGCGCTCGCGCCGGAGGCGCTCGCCCCCACTTCGGGAGGGGGTCGCCGATGATCCTCGTCATCGACAACTACGACAGCTTCACGTTCAACCTGGTGCAGGCGCTCGAGACGGCGGGCGCCGACCTGCTCGTGGTCCGCAACGACCGGATCGACCGAGCCGCCATCGAGCGCCTCGCCGACGCGCCGGAGCCCGGTCGCGAGCTGCGAGGCGTCCTCGTGTCTCCCGGCCCCGGCAACCCCGCCACGGCAGGCGTGTCCATGGACGCCATCCGCGTCGCCGCGGCCGGCGGCATCCCCGTCCTCGGTGTCTGCCTGGGCCACCAGTGCCTCGGCGCCGTCTTCGGGGCCGCGATCGTGCCGGCGCCGACGCTCGTTCACGGCCAGGCAAGCAGCGTCGGGCATTCCGGGGCGGGCGTCCTCGCGGGCATGCCCTCGCCGTTCGCGGCGGGCCGCTACCATTCGCTCTGCGTCGACGCGACCACCCTGCCGGTGGATCTCGAGGTCACCGCGCGCGCAGACGACGGCGTGGTCATGGCCATGCGCCACCGCACGCTCCCCCTCGAGGGCGTGCAGTTCCATCCCGAATCCGTGCTCACGCCAGAGGGCCCGATCGTCCTCGCCAACTTCCTGCGGCTCGCGGGCGAGGGCGACCCGGAACTGCTCGAAGAGGCCGCCCGCTCGTCGTTTGCGACACGCGGCTGGAGGCGCCGAAGCTCGTCCTCCGGACCGGAAGGAGTGTCGCGCCCTGGCACGGTGATGGACGGCACACCAGGCCTGACCGGGGAGGGCAGGGACGTGACCGCGATGCGGACGGAGGTGACGGCTCGATGAGTGACCACGTGCGGGCCGCGCTGGCCGCCGTCGTGGACGGCGCGACACTGTCGCAGGCCGAGGCCCACCTCGCGATGGGCGCGGTCATGGATGGCGAGGCGACGCCGGCGCAACTCGGCGCGTTCCTCGTGGCGCTGCGGATGCGCGGCGAGACGGTCGACGAACTGGCCGGGTTCGCCCGGGCCATGCGTGAGCGCGTGGTGCGCGTGGAGGCCCCCGACGGAGCGATCGACACCTGCGGCACCGGCGGGGACGGGCGCGGCACCTTCAACATCTCCACGGCCGCGGCGATCGTGGCAGCGGCCGCCGGCGTGCCGGTCGCCAAGCACGGCAACCGGGCGATCACGTCGGCATCCGGCAGCGCGGACGTGCTCGACGCCCTTGGCGTCCCCATCGACCTCGCGCCGGAGCAGGCGGCGGCGATGCTTCGCGACGTGGGGTTCGCATTCCTGTTCGCCGGCGGCTATCACCCGGCAATGCGACATGCGGGCCCGACGCGGCGCGAGATCGGGATCCGGACGGCCTTCAACCTGCTCGGCCCGATCACGAACCCGGCGGGCGCCCGACGTCAGCTTCTCGGCGTGGCGGATCCGCGTTCCGCCAGCCGCCTGGCCGAGGTGCTCCGCACGCTCGGGACGGAGCGGGCGATGGTGGTGCACGGCGAGCGGCTCGACGAGCTGCCGCTGGACGGGACGGGGGTCGCGTACGACGTCACCCCGGACGGAATCACGCGACACGAGATCCTTCCGGAGGCCGTGGGCCTCCCGCGTGCATCCACGGACGCCCTGGCCGGGGGCACGCCCGCGGAGAACGCCGCGCGGATGGAGGCGCTGTTCGGGGGCGAGACGGGTCCGATCCGCGACGCCGTTGCCCTGAACGCGGGCGCAGCCCTGCTCGTCGCCGGGAGGGCGGGCGACCTTCGGGAGGCCGTGCTGCTCGCCGGCTCGACCATCGACGACGGCCTGGCCCTGGATCGTCTCGCCCGGCTTCGAACCTGGAGGAACGAGCACCCGGGTGAGGCGGACGGGGTGGCCTCGTCCACGTTCGCCGGCACGCGGTCCCGAACCGGAGTCGATCGGTGACGGCCCAGGCGCCGGCCTGGGCTCGCGCGACTGCGGCGGGCGCGACGCGAGCAAACCGCCTGGGCGTTCTGGGCGAGATCGCGGACCGCCGCAGGGCCGACCTCGACCGCGAGCTCGGCGATCGAACGCTTCGCGAACTGGAGGCTGCCGCGCACGCCGGGCCCCCGCCGCGCGACCCCACGGCCGCCCTCCTCAGGCCCGGTCTGCACGTGATCGCCGAGGCAAAGCGGCGTTCCCCGTCGGCGGGCGAGCTCGCCGCGCCCGGGGAGGACGTGGTGGCACGCGCCAGGGCCTATGCGGCCGGCGGGGCCGCCATCGTGTCCGTCCTCGTCGAACCGCACTGGTTCGGCGGATCCATGGCCGACCTCACGGCCGTCCGCGCCGCCATCCCGGTTCCCGTGCTCGCCAAGGACTTCGTCGTCGACGCGCGGCAGCTTCCGCTGCTGCGTGCCGCCGGTGCGGACCTTGCCCTGCTCATCGCGGCCCTGCACCGCGCGCCTGCGCTCCGCCACCTCGTTCGCGTCGCGCGCGGGGTGGGGCTGGAGCCCCTGGTCGAAGTCCACGAGGCACGGGAGCTCGACAGGGCGCTCGCAAGCGGGGCGCGCCTGATCGGGATCAACAACCGCGATCTCCGCTCGCTCGCGGTCGATCCGGATCACGCCGTGGCGCTGCGGCGCCACGTGCCGGACGACCGCCTCGTCGTCGCCGAGTCCGGCGCCGTCGACCCGGCCGTGCTGTCCGCGTGGCGGGCCCTCGGGTTCGATGCCGCACTCGTGGGGGAGGCCCTCATGCGCGCCGGCACCGGTCCCGACGACGTGCGGGCGCGGACCGCAGCGTTCGTGGCAGCCGGCCGGCCCCCGTCCGACGCCGAGGACATCGCGGCCGCGGATCGCGGGCCGTGGGTGAAGATCTGCGGCGTGACGGACCCGCGCGGGGTCGATGCCGTGATCGCCTCGGGTGCCGACGCGATCGGCCTGAACCTCGTGGAGGGCACGCCGCGCTGCCTCACCGTGTCCGAGGCCGCGGCACTGGCGTCGCGCGTCCGCGCGGTTCGAGGAGCCGACGGACGTCCCCGGGTGATCGGCGTCCTGGGTGACGTCGACCCCGCGCGGGCGGCGGACCTGGCGGGTCACATCGGGCTCGACGCCGTCCAGTGGTCGGGACGCTCGCCGCTTCCCGACGGCGACCTGGGCCTGCCCGCCATCGCCGTCGTCCGTGGGCCCGTGGCGAATCACGGTGGCGACGGGCGCGAGGGGCCGGACGATGTCCTGGACCACGCGACGGCCGGGGTCGCGGGCAGGATCGTGGCCGACGGCCGCGTGATCCTCCGGCGGCCCGGAGTCGAGCGGCTGATCCTCGACGCGGCACATGCGGCCGTGCTCGGCGGCACCGGGAGCCGGGCAAGCGTCCCGCTCGCCGCCGCCGTCGCGCGCGAGATTCCCGTGGTCCTGGCCGGCGGCCTCACGGCCGCCAACGTGGCCCTGGCCCTGCGCACGATCCCGGCGGTCGGCGTCGACGTCGCCTCCGGCGTGGAGGTGTCCGCCGGGACGCGGATCTCGGCGGCGCGCACGGAACCGGGAACCGTGACGGCCGGAAGGGCGCGGCCTCGTCCCCGGCCCCGCAAGGATCCATTCCTCGTCGGCCTCTTCGTGAAGCGGGCCCGGGCGGCGCGGCTCGACCTCCCACTGGCGCCGTCCAGGCCCACCCCCACGGCGCCCGGACTCCTCGACGCCGACGAGCGCGGGCGATGGGGGACGGAACGCCAGTTCGGCGGCCGCTACGTGCCGGAGACGCTCGTCTCCGCGCTGCGGGAGCTGGAGGCGGCCTGGTTCGAACTGCGCGACGACCCGCGGTACTGGTCCGACCTGCGCACCCTTCGCCGCGATTACATCGGGCGCCCGTCGCCCCTGTACCGCGCGGACCGCCTCGCCGCGGAGATCGAACGACGGGCCGGCCGCGATCCCGGCCGCCTGCGCCTGTACCTGAAGCGCGAGGACCTCAACCACACCGGCGCACACAAGATCACGAACGCGCTCGGCCAGGCGCTGCTCACGCGGCGGCTCGGCAAGCGCCGCGTGATTGCCGAGACCGGCGCGGGGCAGCACGGCGTCGCAACCGCCACGGCCTGCGCCCTGCTGGGCCTGCCGTGCACGGTCTTCATGGGGCGGGAGGACATCCGTCGCCAGGCACCGAACGTGCTCCGCATGCGCGCGCTCGGCGCGGAGGTCCGCGAGGTGACGTCCGGCAGTGCGACGCTCAAGGACGCCACCAACGAGGCGATGCGGGACTGGGTCACGAACGTGCGGACCACGCACTATGTCCTGGGTTCGGCGGTCGGGCCGCACCCGTACCCGACCGTCGTGCGGGACCTCCAGCGCGTGATCGGCGACGAGGCGGCCGCACAGCTCACGGGAATCGAGGGGCGGCTCCCGGATGCCGTCGTGGCCTGCGTGGGAGGCGGTTCGAACGCCATCGGCCTGTTCACGCGGTTCATCGGCGAGCCGTCCGTGAGGCTGATCGCCGTCGAGGCGGCCGGGGAGGGGATCGAGACGGGCCGGCACGCCGCCGCGCTGGCCGGCGGGACGCCGGGAGTGCTGCATGGCGCGCGCTCGTACATGCTGCAGGACGCCGACGGCCAGGTCGTCGAGGCGGTCTCGCTCTCGGCGGGACTCGACTACCCGGGGATCGGGCCACAGATCTCGGCTCTCTACGACGCCGGGCGGATGGAGGTGCTGTCGGCGACGGACATGGAGGCGGTCGAAGCCCTCACGCTGCTCACGCGCACCGAGGGGATCATCCCGGCGCTCGAGCCCGCGCACGCGATCGCGGCGCTGCCCTCGCTCCTGAGGGATGGGTCCGACGGTGACCGATCCGCGAGCGCACGACCGCGGGCGCACGACCCGCGGGCGCACGACCCGCGAGCGCACGACCAGGGAGCGGGCGCGCGAGCGGGCGGCCCGGGAAGGGGCCGCTCCCTGCAGATGCCCTCGTCGTGCTCGGCCTGTCCGGGCGCGGAGACAAGGACATGGGCGTGCTCGGCGGGGAGACGGACTCGTGACACCAATCGAGACGGCCCCGACCGCGGCTTCGGCACCCGAGGCGCCGGGTCCTGTGGACGACCACGGTGAACCCGGCACCGACGGCACGGTCGGAGCGGCCCGGATCCGGAGTGCGTTCGCGGCGGCCCTCGGCGAAGGCCGCATCGCGCTGGTCCCGTACGTGGTCGCCGGATACCCGGATGCCAGGACGAGCCTTGACGTCGCGCTCGCCACGATCGATTCCGGAGCGGATCTGCTCGAGATTGGCCTTCCGTACTCCGACCCGCTGGCGGACGGCACCACCCTCCAGCGGGCATCGGCCGCCGCCATCCGCGCCGGGGCGACGCTCGCCCGGTCGCTGGAGCTCGTCCGTGCCGTTCACGCGGCCCGCCCAGCCGTGCCGCTGGTGCCGATGGCGTACGTGAACCAGGTCATCGGGGGGCGCGAGCCTTCCGGTCCGATGCGAGCGCTCGCCGATGCGGGCGCGAGCGGGTGCATCCTGGCGGACCTGACACCCGACGAGGGGGCGCCCGTCGAGGCCGCGGCGCGGAGCGCCGGCATGGCCGTCGTCTACCTCGTCACGCCCACGACGCCGCCTGCGCGTCGTGCCTGGATCGCAGCGCGGACGGGCGGGTTCCTCTACGTCGTGTCGCTGGTCGGCACGACGGGCGCGCGCGCCGCGCTGCCGCCTGAGGTGGGATCGTTCGTGCGCGAGGTGCGGGCCGCCAGCCCGGTTCCCGTCGCGGTCGGATTCGGCGTGTCGCGCCCATCGCACGTGCGCCGGCTGGGACGAGTGGCCGACGGCGTCATCGTCGCGTCCGCGCTGGTCGACGCGCTGGGCGCAGACGGCCGCGACGTGCGGGCCATGGCGCGGCTGGTCGAGAGGCTCCGGGCGGGAACTGCGCTGGGGCGCTGAGGCCGCGAGCCCGGGGCTCTGAGGGCACCGAGCCGGTGGGGCGCTGAAGGCAGCGAGCCCGGGGCGCTGACCGTGTCGAGGGTAGCCCGCCGGCGGCCTACTCGGCGGCCGGCTCCGGCTCCGGCTGCGGCACGTCGGGCTGCGCCTCGAGTTTCGGCGCCTCGGGTTTCGGCGGCTCGTTCGACGCTTGCCCGGTTGCCGCCCCCTCGCGGGCGTCGTTCGCCCGGCCGGTCCCTGCCCGCCGCTCCGACACCTCCAGGCGCCGCGTCGCGAGGATGAGCCGCCGGTAGACGGCGAGCAGCTCGGACTGCGGGAGCGGTCCCGGGTTCGACATCGCCACCCGCAGGAGGACCTCGCGTTCCCGGTTCGCGTCGAGCACGCCACGCCGCCCGGCGGCGGATTTGGCCGCCCCCACGGCGAGCCCGAGGCGCGCGCGATCGCTCATGAGCGCCACGATTCGTCGATCGAGCGCGTCGATGCGCCGCCGGAGCCGCTTGAGCTCGGCCGTCTCCGCCCGGTCGCCCGGGACGCGCCGCTCAGACATCACGTTCCCCGAACCGGGTCGCCAGCGACTCGAGCGCGACGTGGTAGCCGCGAGAGCCCAGCCCCGCCACCGTCTCCAGCGCGATGTCGTGCAGGAAGTTGACCTGCCGGAACGGCTCGCGCTGCCAGGGGTCCGTCAGGTGCACCTCGACGAACGGCACCGCGATGGCGAGGAAGGCGTCCCGGAGCGCGACGCTCGTGTGCGTGTAGGCGGCGGCGTTGACGACGACCGCGTCGAAGTCGCGCTCGTGCAGCCGGTCGATGAGCGCGCCCTCGTGGTTCGACTGGAAGAACGCGATCTCCAGGCCGAGGCGGCGGGCGTGCTCCGCCAGCGACTCGTGGATCTCGGCGAGCGTCTCGGTCCCGTACAGCTGGGGCTGTCGGGTGCCGAGGAGGTCGAGGTTCGGTCCCTGGAGGACGAGCACGCGGGTCACGGCACGGCGACCCGTGCGCCCGAGAGGGCCGCCGCGATGCCGGCGGACACGGCCTCCTCCGACACGTCGGATCGGACGACGACGCCCGACCCGGTCGGCAGGACCCATCGGAGGCGGCCTGCGGCATGCTTCTTGTCCTGCTCGAGATGCCGGCGGACGGCCGCTTCGGGGACCCCGGGCGGGTCCTGGGCGAGCCCGGCCGCCGCGAGCAGCCGCTCGATCCGTTGCGCTCGCTCGGGCGGTGTCACGCCCGCGGCCAGGCCGACGGCGAGCGCGCCGCGCAGGCCGTGTGCGACCGCCTCTCCGTGCAGGATGCGCCCATAGCCGGCGGCGGCTTCGACGGCGTGACCGATCGAGTGACCGAGATTGAGGACCAGCCGGCCCGCATGCTCCCGTTCGTCGGCCGCCACGATCTCCACCTTCGCCCAGGCGCATCGTTCGACGAGCTCCGCCATGGCGCCGGACCCGAAGGCCCGACGCCCGCGGGCGAGAGCGTCCGCCTCGCGCTCGAGCAGGCCCAGGAGCCGGTCGTCGCCGAGCGCGGCGTACTTGATCGCCTCTCCGAGGGCGGCGCGGCGCTGGCGTACGGGCAGGGTCGCGAGCGTCGAGACATCCGCGACGACGGCGCGCGGCTGGTGGAACGCCCCGACGAGGTTCTTGCCCTCCGGGATGTCGATGGCGGCCTTCCCGCCGATGGCCGAGTCGATCTGCGCCACGAGCGTCGTGGGCAAATGGACCAGCGGAACGCCGCGCAGGTAGGTCGCCGCGACGAAACCGCCCACGTCCCCCAGCGCGCCGCCTCCGATCGCCACGACCACGTCTCCGCGCTCGAGACGGGCGGCCGCCATGGCTCGCACGAGCCGCGCGTAGGCGGCGACGGTCTTGGCAGCCTCTCCGCGTGGCGCGAGGAGCGGGACGACGTCGATCCCGGCCTCGCGCACCGCCGCGGCGATCCGTTCCCCGTGGAGGCGCCACGCGACCGGCTCGGACACCACGGCCGCCCGCCTGGCGTCGAGGACCGCCAGGGCCTCGAGCAGGCGCGGCACGGCGTCACCGTCGCCGATCGTCACCCGCCCGATGGCCGTCTCGGCGCGCAGCAGCGAGGTCCCTGGCGGTGGCGGCGACTGCAGGAGCTCCTCGACGCGCGTCGCGACCGCCGGCAGGCGCCCGTCGCCGTCCACGGGCTCGCCCGCCGCGTACCAGCGATTCCGTTGCGCGACCAGCTCGCCGAGCAGGGCTCGCGGATCCCGTCCGGCCAGCAGCGGCCTGGCCGGACCCCCGCGCAGCCGGCGCAGGAGCAGGTCGGTCGGTGCCCAGAGCGCGATCACGCGCCGGCCGCGGAACAGGTCCCAGCGGTTGCGCGGGTCGACGACGCTCCCGCCGCCCGCCGCGATGACCCGCGAGAGCGCCTCGCCCCGCGACGGGCGAAGCGCTCCGCACGGCCGCCCGCTCGCGCGCGCGGAACCCGGCCTCGCCCTCGGCCTCGAAGATCGCCGGGATGGGCCGTCCCGCGGTCGCCTCGATCACGTCGTCGAGATCCACGAACGGCACGCCGTGCCGCGCCGCGACGAGCCGGCCGACGGCGCTCTTCCCGCTCCCGGGCGGTCCGATCAGCACGAGGTCCACGCCGGGCCTCAGTCGTCTCCGCCGGAGCCGGCGGATGCCACGTCGCCGGTCGACGCCGTGCCGCCGCTCATCGCGAGCGTCCGGTCGAGGTAGCGGCGCATGTTGTCGCGCACCTCGTCCACCGAGTCGCCGCCGAACTTCTCCAGCACCGCGTCGGCGAGCACGAGCAGCACCATGGCCTCGCCGATCACGCCGGCGGCCGGCACGACGCTGATGTCGCTCCGCTCGTAGTGCGCGGTCTCGACGGCCTCGCCCGTCCGCAGGTCCGCCGACGGGAGCGGCCGCGCGAGCGTGGAGATCGGCTTGACCGCGCCGCGGACCACGAGCGGCTCCCCGTTGCTGATCCCGCCGGTCAGGCCGCCGGCGCGGTTGGTCGCGTGGAGCCAGCGGCGTACGGGGCCGGCGAAGCCCGGTGCCGGCTCCGAGGCGGCGTCCACGCCGATGCCCGTCACCACGTCGTGGACGTCGGAGCCGAAGCGCCGCGTCTGTTCGAAGCCGAGCCCGAACTCGGCTCCCTTGACCGACTGGATCGAGCAGATGGCGCCCGCCAGCCGGGCGTCCAGCCGCCGATCCCAGTGCACGTGACTGCCGAGGCCCACCGGCACGCCGCGCGCGACCACCTCGAAGACGCCGCCCACGGTGTCCCCGTGCGAGCGCGCCTCGTCGATGCGGGCCACCATCGCCGCCTCGCCCCCGGGGTCCGGGCAGCGCAGCGGGCTCTCCTCCGCCTCCGCGCGGGTGCGTGTTGCCTGCTCGGGATCCATCGCCACGCCGCCCACCTCGGCGGTGAAGCTCCAGACGTCGATCCCCAGCTCGCACAGGAACGCCCGGCAGACGGCCCCGGCGGCGACCCGCATCGTGGTCTCGCGGGCGCTGGCCCGTTCGAGGATGTCGCGCACGTCGGTGGCCCCGTACTTGAGGGCGCCGGCCAGGTCCGCGTGGCCCGGCCGTACGCGCGTCACGGGCGTGGCGCGCCTGTTGCCGGCTTCGGCGAGCGCGGCCAGCTCGGCCGCCTCGTCCTCCGTGAGCGCCTCGACCTGCATGACGCGGGTCCAGTTGTCCCAGTCCCGGTTCCGCACGAGCAGCAGCACCGGCGATCCCAGTGTCCGGCCGTGCCTCACGCCACTCAGGATCTCGGCGCGATCCTGTTCGATCCGCATGCGGGCGCCGCGCCCGTATCCCCGCTGCCGGCGTGCGAGGTCGGTGGCGATCGTGTCGGCCGAGATCGTGATCCCCGCCGGCAGGCCTTCGAGGATCGCGGCGAGGCCGGGCCCGTGCGACTCGCCCGCGGTGAGGAAGCGGAACGGCATGACAGGCTCGAGCCGGCCGGGATTGCGCTCAGGCCATCTCGGCGGGCGATTGTCCCGTGCCCGCCTCGCGCGCCTCGGACAGCTTCTGGCGCATGACGTCGGCCGGCGCCTGCTGTCCGGTCCACAGCTGGAACGCGTCCATGCCCTGCTGGAGCAGCATCGTCTCGCCGTTCATCACGCCGGCCGCGCCGGCCGCCTTTGCCTCGCGCAGCAGGCGAGTTTCCGGCGGGTTGTAGATCATGTCCATGACGAGCAGGTCGGGCGCAAGCAGCTCGCCCGGGATCGGCGAATCGTCGGAGGCGAGCCCGACCGACGTCGCGTTGACCAGCACGCGCGTGCGCGAGAGCTCCGACTCGATCACGGACTCGTGCCACGGCATGGCCCGCAGCTCCATGTGCGACGCGCTGCGGCCGAAGTGCTTGACCAGCCCCTCGGCGCGATGAAGGTGGCGGTTGAAGACGATCACGCGCTGGAAGCCCATGGTGATGAGGGCGTGAACCGCGGCCCGTGCCCCGCCCCCGGCGCCGAGCACGACGGCGGCGCGGGGCATCTTCTGCTTTCCCACGAGGGCGTCGATCGACACGCGGAACGCGTTCACGTCCGTGTTGTGCCCGACGAGCCGCTTGCCCTCCTTCGTGACGCAGTTCACCGCCCCGGTCGCGGACGCGTCCTCGTTCTTGCGGTCCACGAACGTGGCAACCCGCTCCTTGTGGGGAATGGTCACGTTGGCGCCCAGGAAGTCGTCCCCTCGCAGCGTCTCCACCGTCTCCTGGAGAGCGGCGGCGGACGTATCCAGGAGTTCGTAGACCACGTCGATGCCCAGCGCGTCGAACGCGGCCTGCTGCATCTGGGCGGAGAACGAATGGGCGACCGGATGTCCGATCAGGACGACTCGCCTGGTCATGCGCGCACCCTCTCGAGATCCGTGAAGAAACCCGGATAGGACACCGCGGCCGAAGCCACGTCGTCGAGCGTCGTCTCGCCCCGCGCGAGGAGGCCGGCCACGGCCAGGGTCATCGCGAGCCGGTGGTCGTCACGCGTCTCCACCTCCGCGCCGGTCATGCCGAAACCCGGACGGTCGGGCTGGCCTTCGATCGCCAGGTCGTCCCCCTCCACCATGATCCGTACGCCGAGCGCGCCGAGCCCCCGCTCGATCCCGGCGATCCGGTCGCTTTCCTTGCGGCGCAGCTCGCCGGCATCCCGGATCCGCGTGGTCCCGGCGGCGCAGGCCGCCGCCAGGCAGAGTGCCGGGATCTCGTCGATCGCCCGGGCCACGTCTGCCCCGTCCAGCTCGATGGCCCGCAGATGGCTCGTGGAGACCGTCAGCGTCCCCATCGGCTCGGTGCCATCGGTCGCCAGCGGCTCCTCCCGGATCTCCGCGCCCATACGGCGGAGCAGGTCCACGATCGCGCGCCGCGTGGGGTTGAGCCCGACGCCCTCGAGCGTGAGCTCGGCGTCGGGGTGCGCCGCGCCGGCGACGAGCCAGAAGGCAGCCGCGGAGACATCGCCGGGAACCCGTTCGTCGCGCGCCTGCACCGTGGCACCGCCCTCCATCCTGATGATCCATTCACCATCCGCGTCCACCGACGTCACCCGGACCCCGCGGTCGCGAAGCATGCGCTCCGTGTGATCGCGCGTGGCCACGGCCTCCCGGACCTCGACCGTCCCCTGCGCCGACAGGCCCGCGAGCAGGACGGCGGACTTGACCTGCGCGCTGGGAATCGACGAACGGTGGACGATCGCCGTGAGGGGCGATCGTCCCTCGATGGTGAGGGGCGGAAGAGTGTCTGCGGCTCGGGCGTGGAGCGTCGCGCCCATGCGACGCAGCGGCTCGATGATACGGGCGACCGGACGGGCGCGCAACGAACGGTCCCCGTCGAGCACAGCCCGCATCCGGGTGCCCGCGAGGACGCCCGCCATCAGCCGGAGGGTGGTCCCCGAGTTTCCGGCGTCGAGCACGTCCGCGGGTTCGCGCCAGCCGTCGCGACCCGGCGACCGGACCAGGCGGCCCACCGTCCCACCGTCCGGCGGTCCCAGCCGCTCGATCTCGACGCCCAGCCCGGCCAGCACCGCGGCCGTGCTGTTGCAGTCGAGGCCGTCCGATCCGTCCCAGACCCGGGACTCTCCCGTCGCCAGCGCCGCGAGGATCAGGGCGCGATGCGTGATCGACTTGTCACCGGGCACGCGCAGGGAGCCGCGGAGCCGGTCCGCGTGGCGGATGGAGGCGGCGGACGCGCGCGCCGAGTGATCGATCATCGTGGCTACACGGTCAGTGCTTGCTCGCGCCGCCGACGCCGAGCGCCGCGGTCTCGAGAACGGGGTCGCGGTGCAGGTCGCCCACTTCACCGTGGACGGCCCGCAATGCCGGCATCAGCTCCCGGAACTGGTCCAGGGTCAGCGACTGCTCGCCGTCGGAGAGGGCAGCCTCCGGGTTCGGGTGCACCTCCACCATGATGCCGTCGGCACCGGCGGCGACGCCGGCCAGCGCCATCGGCTTCACGAGCCAGCGCTTCCCCGTTGCGTGCGACGGGTCGACGATGACGGGCAGGTGGGTCAGGTGGTGGAGGAGCGGCACGGCGGAGATGTCGAGGGTGTTGCGGGTGTACGTCTCGAAGGTGCGGATGCCGCGCTCGCAGAGGATGACGTTGGGATTGCCGGCCGAGACGATGTACTCGGCGGCCATCAGCCACTCCTCGATGGTCGCGCCGTACCCGCGCTTGAGCATGACCGGGGCATCGATCCGGCCCACCGCCTGCAGCAGCGAGTAGTTCTGCATGTTGCGGGTGCCGATCTGCAGGATGTCCGCGTAGCGGTTGACGACGTCGACCTGGCCGGGCTCCATCACCTCCGTGATGACCGGGAGCCCCGTCTCGCGCCCGGCCTCGGCGAGGTACCGGAGCGCCTCCACGCCCAGCCCCTGGAAGGAGTAGGGGCTCGTGCGCGGCTTGAAGGCCCCGCCACGGAGGATGGTGGCGCCCTCCGCGGCCACGGCGAGCGCCGCCTCCATGAGCTGCTCGCGGCTCTCGATGGAGCATGGGCCCGCCATCACCGTCAGCGAACCGTCGCCGATCGTCGCGCTTCCCACGCGGATGACCGTGTCGGCCGGATGGAACTCCCGGCTCGACAGCTTGAACGGGCGGGTGATCGGGGTGACCGATTCCACGCCCGACAGAGCCGACAGCCGGTTCATCAGCACCTGCTTTCGCGGGCCGACGTCGCCGACCACGGCGATGACGACGCGATCGGTCCCCGGGCTCTCGTGCGGGTGCAGCCCCTCGGCGAGGACCTGCGCCTTGACGGCGTTGATCTCCTCCTCGCCGGCCCCGACGGCCATCACGACGAACATCCGATCGACCCTCTCCCGGCCGCCACACCCGGCCGCCGCTCTCCTGCCGGCGCACCCGTGGCGCCGCTCGCCGCGGGATAAACAAAAAAGCAGAGGTCCGAGACCTCTGCCCACCCGGCACGACCTGCCTCGGGTCTCAGGACCCCCGAGCCGTCATGCCGGGCTCTGGTAAAAGTAGAAGCAGTCGCGCATCGTGGCCGGAACAGTACGCGACCCGGCGTGAACGTGTCAACGACGGGGCGGACGCAGCGTCCGATCTCGAAGCCCGTCACGCGACCGGGTCCCCGTATCGGCAGTGGGGTTCGCGCGACAGCAGCACAAGGGGGTGGGCATGGAGCCATGGTCCCGGCCTCGGGCCGGCCGTCTCGAGGAAGCGGTCGTGGACAGCCGCGCGCTCCGCGGCAACCCTCTCGCGGACCCGGCCGAGAGGCCGGTCTGGGTGTACCTGCCACCGGCCTACGACGCCGACCCGGCGCGCCGGTTCCCGTCGATCTACCTGCTGCAGGGCATGACCGGGCAGATCGACATGTGGCGGAACCGCCACGCCTTCCGGCCCACGGTGCCCGAGCTGGTGGACGCCCTGTTCTCGGACGCCGGCGGATCCCCCGCGGCACCGCCCGCCATCGTCGTCTTCGTGGACTGCTGGACGTCGTACGGCGGGAGCCAGTTCCTCGATTCGCCCGGCCACCGGCCGGTACCACACGTACCTGTGCGAGGAAGTCGTCCCGTGGGTGGACGCGCACTACCGCACGCTGGTCGAGCGCGACCACCGTGGCGTGACCGGCAAATCGAGCGGCGGCTACGGCGCGATGGTCACGCCGATGCTCCGGCCCGACCTGTTCGGCGGGCTCGCCACGCACGCCGGCGACGCGCTGTTCGAGGTCAGCTACCTCCCGGAGTTCGCGCAGGCAGCTCGTGCGCTGCGCGACCAGTACGACGGCTCGTTCGAGCGCTTCTGGCAGGACTTCCGGACGCGCCCCGCGATGTCGCGACCGTCCGACGGCGTGCTGGTGAACCAGTGGGCGATGGCGGCGTGTTACTCGGCCGACGACGACGGCACCATCCACGCTCCCTTCGACCCGGCGACGGGGCGGCTGCAGGCCGAGACGTGGGACCGCTGGCTGCGCTGGGACCCGGTGCGGATGGTGCCGCGGCACGCCGACGCGGTGCGCGGTCTGCGGGCGATCTACATCGACGCCGGCAGCCATGACGAGTACTTCCTGGACCTCGGGGCCGAGGCCTACCGCCGTGCGCTCGCCGATGCGGGCGCCGTCGAACCGTTCTTCGAGCTGTTCGACGCGGGCCACGGCTCGATCGAGTACCGCTACCCGGGAGCCATCCGGTACCTCGCGGAACGGCTGCAACCATGACGCTGCGGTACGTCGACGTGCCCGCCGGGGCCGTGACGCGTCGCGTGCTCGTGGTGGACCCGCCGGGACGTCCGTCCGGCATCGTCGTGTGCCTGCACGGCAGCCGGTCGGACCCGGCCGGACAGATCCGGATGAGCGGCATGGATCGCCTGGCCGAAGCGGGACCGGCCGTGGTCGCGTTCCCGCAGGGGAGCGTGCCGCTCGGCCGGGGTTGGGGCTGGGACCCCGACACGGACCTGCCGTTCCTGTCGGCGCTCGTCGACCGGCTGCGCCTGGAACATCCGCTGGCCGGGCGTGCCTGCGTCGCGGGCATGTCGGGGGGAGCGCGCATGGCCTCGCGCCTTGCGGGGGCGAGGAGCGACGCGGTGGGGACCCTCGGCGCCGTCGCCGGCCTGCGCGCTCCGGACCGGCCCCCCGGCCGCACGGTTGCCGTGCTCGCCTTCCACGGCACGGCGGACCGGATCAACCCGTACGGGGGCGGCGGCCGTGAGGAGTGGCGCGAGAGCGTGCCCGATGCGGCCCGCGCCTGGGCGATCGCCAACGGCATCTCCACGTCCCCGCGCGAGTCTGCCGGCGGGCGATCGCTCGCATCGACGGCATACGGTGGCGACGGCGGTCCCGGCGAGGTCATGCTCTGGACGATTCGCGGCGGCGGTCACACGTGGCCCGGCGGCCACACGGGCCTCATCGGGAGGCTGTTCCTGGGCGCGACCACGCGCGAGATCGACGCCACGGCGGAGATCTGGCGGTTCCACCAGCGCCACGCCTGAGGAGTTGGCGCGCCCGGCGGGACTCGAACCCACGACCTTCAGGTCCGCAACCTGACGCTCTATCCACTGAGCTACGGGCGCGCGCGGTAACTGGCGGAGAGGGAGGGATTCGAACCCTCGGAGCAGGTTACCCCACTCAACGGTTTAGCAAACCGCCGCACTAGGCCTCTATGCGACCTCTCCGGTCCGGTTCGTGATTGCAGGCCTCCCGCCCCGCCCCGGTGTCCTTCACGTACCCCGAACCGGGGTCGGAAGTGGGTCGGGGCGCATCGCCCGCGAGCACGACCTCGTCGGCGGCGCAGTCTACCACGCCGGCCGTCGCGGAAAGGCGGGGCGCGCTGCGAGGTGGGCGCCGGGCGCCCTTCCCTGATGGAGGTCCGGCGGCGGCAGTCGACCGGATCAGGCTCCCTCGACCGTTGCCGTCGCGCGTGGGACCGCCAGGGACGCGCCGATCGACAGGCCGATGATCGCGACGACGGCGACCAGGCTCGCGAGCGGGTCGACGTGGAGCCACGGTGCGAGCACGAGCTTCGAGCCGACGAACAGGAGGACGACGGCGAGCCCGACCGGGAGCCAGCGGAAGCGGACCGTTGCGTCCGCGAGCAGGAAGTAGAGCGACCGCAGGCCGAGGATCGCCGCCGCGTTGCTCGTGAGCACGAGGAATGGGTCGGTCGTCACCGCGAAGATGGCCGGGATCGAGTCGATCGCGAACACGAGGTCGCTCGCCTCGATCGCGAGCAGCGCAAGGAGCAGCGGGGTCGCCGAGATCCCGAGCGCCGTGCGGACGATGAACTGCTGGCCGTGAAGCTCGGGGGAGACCCGAAGACGCGAGCGCGCAAGGCGCACGAGGACGGATCGTTCCGGGCTCCCCTCGGTATCCCGGCGCCGGAGGAGCATGCGGAGGCCGGTGACGACCAGGAACGCGCCGAACGCGGTCAGCAGCCACTCGAATTGCGTGACGAGTGCGGTTCCGGCCACGATCATGCCCAGCCGCATCGCCAGGGCGCCGACGACGCCCCAGAACAGCACGCGATGCTGCAGCTGGCGCGGAATGCCGAACGCGGCGAAGACGAGGCCGAAGACGAAGACGTTGTCGATCGAGAGCGAGTACTCGACGACGTACCCGGTCGCGTAGCTGATCGCGTCGACGGGACCGCGGATGACGAGGATCGCGACGCCCATCGCGGCGGCGATCGCGACCCAGACCGCCGTCCATCGGAGCGCCTCGCGCGAGGGGACGACGTGGGCGTCTCGGTGGAACACTCCGAGGTCGAGCGCGAGGGCAACGCCGACGACGGCGGCGAAGGCGATGGCGAGGGCGAGTGTCTGGTCCATCCTGATCTCGTGGGCCCGAGGATCCGGCGATTGCGCAGCGCAGTGGCCACGGCCGTTGGGCCGTGATCGCGAGCGAGTTGCCGGATGTGCGGGCGGTCGGCGGGGACGCCGGGCGGTTGCACGCGGAGGAGGCGCTCCAGTTGAGCCCGGACGTGTCCGGACGAGTTGGCCGGCGCGGCGGCAGGCCCGCCGCGCCGATGCAGGACATCGAGGAGAGGCCCCGGGGCGTCCCCTCCCGGAGCCTCTCCTCGCGTCCCGAACCAGTCTCGTGGCGCAGAACCGGCATCGCAAGGCCCGGATGAGGCAGCGACGGCCGGTGTAGACTGCATCAACCATGCAAGATGCGTCGGCATCCGGCAGTCCGCGCACGGCTCCGGCCGTCGCTCCCGCTCCCGGGTATGCCCGCCTTCTGACCGTGGTCGCGGCAGACCTGCCCGCGATCGTCGCGGCCGTCGCGCGCGACGTGTCCCGTCCCGACGAGATCCTCGAGGAGGTCCAGCGCGAGGTGCAGCCGGCGGTGGAGCGGCTGCTCGCCTCGTTGCGCGAGGGTCCGGAGCCCGGGGCGACGACCGTCAGCGCACTTCGAGGCGAAGGCGGGGAGGCAGCGCGCGCAGGGTATCCGGTACAGCGCGCCATCGACCGGTACCTGTCGGCCGGCTGGGTCATCTGGGCGGTCGCGTGGCAGCGCGCGGCATCGTCTCGTCGTGGCGCGGATCGGGCCGCCATGGGGGAGCTCGGCACCGCGCTCCTGCGCACGGGCGACATCGCCGCCGCCGCCATCGCCGAGGGCCACGGCAGCGCCGCACGCCAGGTCGCCGGACGCGCGGCCACGGCGCGCGCGGAGCTTCTCGAGGAACTGCTCGACGGGCCATCCGGGCCGGACGCCAGCGCGCGGATCGGGCGCCACGCGAGCACCGTCGGCATCGACCCGTCGGGGGCGTACGAGGTCGTCGTGGCCGCGGCGCCTGGCGGAGGCCCCGACCCCGACGTCGAAGCTGCTGCCGCGACCCTCGAACGCCCTCCACGGCCGTCGCGGCGCTCGGGGCGACGGACGGCGGGTTTCGTCGGGGCACGCGACGAGCGGCTCGTCGCCGTCCTGCCGGCCGGTACCGGCGACGCGATCGCGGGCGACACGGTGACGGCGGCACTGGGCCGGGCGTGGTGCGCGGCGCGCAGTACGCCACTTGTCGGGCTGGCGGGGGTGCGGGCCGCGTACCTCGAGGCGTCGGGAGCCCTCGTCGCGGCGCTCCGCCTCGGGCAGACGGGCCGGATCCTGCCGGCCGATACGGTGCTCGTCGAGCGCGCCCTCCTCGTCGACGAGCCCCTGCTCGCGGCCATGGTCGACCACGAGCTGGGTCCCATCGAGCGGGCGCCGAGGGGCGGGCCCGAGCTGCTGGCGACGCTCGACGCCTGGCTCGATTCCGGGCTCAACGGACAGGAGACGGCACGGCGGCTGGGCGTCGCGCCCCGAACGATCGCATACCGGCTGGCGCGCATCGAGCGGATCACGGGTGGGCCGCTGGGCGGCAGCGCGGCAGCCCGCCTGTCGGTGGCCCTGCTCGGGCGGAGGTTGCTCGGACGGACGCCGCTCGGCCGCTGACGGGCTTCGTCCCCGTCCGTTGCAGGAACCCTGCAGCGAAGGGGCCCGATCCTTGCCGTCACCCGTCCTTGTGCGCGCGGGCCGCCGCCGGCGAGACTTGGCCACCCCGTTCGTGGAGCGAGCCGGGCCGTTCGTGGCCGGCCGCCGTCGGCCGGGCGGGGACCGCACAAGGGGGAGAGGGTGCAGACCCGAGTCGTCGATCACGATCCGTCGTTGCTGCGCGGAGCGCTCGGTGCGCAGGTCGTCCTGCCGGGCGAAGCGACCTGGGACACGTCCCGCCAACCGTGGAACCTTGCGCGCGATCAGCGTCCCCGTGCCGTCGCGCTGCCTCGTTCGGCACGGGACGTCCAGGCGATCGTGCGCGTCGCCGTCGAGCGCGGTCTCCGCGTGGCGCCGCAGGGGAGCGGCCATGGAGCCGGTCCGCTCGCCGGTCTCGATGACACCATACTCGTGCGCACGGCCCACCTGGACTCCGTGTCGATCGACCCGGCCGCTCGGCGCGCGCGCGTGGGCGCCGGCGTCCGCTGGCGCGACGTCGCGGGCCCCGCCTCCGGCCTCGGGCTGGCCGGCCTCATGGGTTCCTCGCCCGACGTGGGCGTCGCCGGATACACGCTCGGCGGCGGAATGGGATGGCTCGCCCGCCGGTACGGGTTCGCCGCGAACGCCGTGCAGGCCATCGAGGTCGTCACCGCCGACGGCAACGTCGTATGGGCGGATCACGACAGGGACGCCGATCTCTTCTGGGCCATGCGCGGGGGAGGCGGCGGCTACGGCGTCGTGACCGCGCTGGAGTTCGAGCTCTTTCCGGTCGCGCAGTTGTACGCCGGGTCGATGTTCTGGCCGATCGAGCGTGCCCGTGACGTGATCGCGGCGTGGCGGGACGTGATGGACGGTCTGCCCCGCGAGATCACCTCCGCAGTGCGCATGTTCCAGTTCCCGCCGCTGCCACAGCTGCCGGAGCCCATTCGTGGCCGGTCCTTCGTCGTGATCGGCGCGGCGTGCCTGCTCCCGCCGGACGAGGCGGACGCGCTGCTTCGTCCATGGAGGGACCTGCGCCCGGACATGGACACGTTCCAGGTCATGCCGGCTGCCGGGCTCGGCGCGGTGGCGATGGACCCCGAGGACCCGACGCCGGTCGCCGGGGACGGCATGCTCCTCGGGGGCCTGCCAGACGAGGCGATCGACGCCCTGCTCGCGGAGATCGGCCCCGGGACGGCCTCGCCACTGCTCGTCTACGAGCTGCGCCAGTTGGGCGGCGCGATGGCGGAGTCGTCACCCGGCCACGGCGCTCTCGACAGGACCGACGCAGCCGTGGCGGTCTACGGCGCGGGGCTCGCGCTGGATCCGGAGTCGGGCGCACGCGTCGAGGACCGGCTGACGCGGCTGGAGACGTCGCTCGCACCCTGGTACGCCGGCCGTTACTTCAACTTCGCCGAGACAGCCGGCGGCGCGGGCGCCATCTTCCCGTCCGCGACGTACCGGCGCCTGCAGGACGTCCGGCGCCGCTACGATCCCGGCGCCGTCTTCCAGGCGAACCACGAGGTGTCCGTCGACCCGGACTGAATCGCGCTCTCGCCGTCGCCGCCGGAACCGGCCCTCGGCCTCCCGGCGGGCCCTCCCAGTCGGCGAGCGGGTCAGCCGGCCGTCACCAGCATCATGGGGCGCCCCTTGCGGCCCGCGTACTGCGGCCGCAGGCGCTCCATGTTGTACATGTCCTGGACGTCGACGCGACGCGGACCCAGCCCGGGGTCGGGCAGGGGGCTGTGCGTGAACGTGCCGTTCAGGATCGCCGCCATGCGGCCCGTCTGGCCGTCCTCGACGAGATCCATGGCGATGTTGGCGAAGGTGATGCCAACGATCGTGTCGACTCCGTCCGGATCGCCGCTGCGCAGGTCGTAGGTCAGCTCGCTCGCGACTGCGTCCTCTCCCGTGCGCTTCCGGATCTCGTCGGCCAGGGCCTCGCCCACGTTCACCTTGTGGCGATGGCCGAAGCTGTCCGTGTCGCCGTACTCGGCGAGCGTTCCGCCCTTCCACATCGCGCCCTCGGCCGTGACCACGATCGCGTAGTGGCTCGGGTTGTCCCGCTTGTCCTCCATCAGGAGGCTGCACAGCAGGTCCACGTCGTAGGGCGCCTCGGGGATGAGGCAGCGGGTGGACGTGACGTAGGACGTGAGCAGCGCGGTGAAGCCGGCGTCGCGTCCGAAGATGCGGAACACGCCGATCCGCTCGTGGGAACCGAGCGTCGTGCGCTGCCGGTTGATCAGCTCCTTCGCGCGGTCGATCGCCGTCGAGAAACCGATGCAGTACTCGGTGCCCTGGACGTCGTTGTCCATCGTCTTCGGGATGCCGACGAGCGGGACGCCGGCCCGCACCAGTGCGTGGGAGAAGCTCTGCGTATCGTCGCCGCCGATGGGAATCAGGTAATCGATCCCGAGGCGTCCGATGTTGTCGAGCACGACAGGGGTGAGGTCGTAGACGCCGTCGCTCACCTGCATCCCGTCCAGCTGCTCCTGCGGGACGGTGGGCGGCAGCATCGAGCGGCCCATCTTCCGGGGGTTGGTGCGCGACGTGTGCAGCCACGTGCCGCCCGTCCGGTCGATCGTGCGCGTGTTGTGCCGGTCGAGCCGGACGACGTACGACGGATCCAGCTCCGGGCCGGGCCGCATGTGGGTCAGCCCTTCCCACCCGCGGCGGATGCCGTACACCTCGTAGCCCAGCTCGGATGCGCGAAACGTCACGCTCTTGATGACGGAGTTGAGGCCGGGGACGTCCCCGCCGCCCGTGAGGATCCCGATCCGGTGCGTCGCCATGGTGACTCTCTCCTCGGCGCCGGTCCGGCGCCCGCAGGACTCGTGGGGCGGAATGGGCCCCATCCGGGCGACGATGCCGCGCGGCCAGACTGGTCGGCTTCTGTCGTCCGAATGGTACCGGGGCGGGTGGGCGCCTGTATCATCGCCGCGTGAACTACGAGCTCTTCATGGGGGAGGCACTGGCCGAGGCGCAGTTCGCGCTCGACGAGGGCGAGCCGCCCTGTGCGGCAGTCGCCGTGGTCGACGAGGCCATGGTCGCCCGGGCACGCGACCGGGTCAGGGAGACCGGTGACCCCACCGCACACGCCGTCATGGGGGCGATCCGCGAGGCTGCGCGGCGCCTGGGCCGTGACCGGCTGGCGGACGTGACGATCTTCACGACGCTCGAGCCGTGCCCGATGTGCGTGGGCGCGCTCCTCCAGGCGGACGTGGAGACGCTCGTGTTCGCCGCGCCCGACCCCGAGAACGGCGCCGCCGGCAGCGCCGTGCAGCTCGCGCAGAGCGCGGGCCTTCCCCGGCGGCTGCGGGTCGTCAGCGGCATCCGGCGCGAGGAGGTCGAGGACCTGAGGCGCCGCGCGCTCGCGCGGGCGGCGGTCGTGGGACGGGCCGCCGACTCCTGACCGCGGCCGGTCGCGGGCGGTGACCGCCCCATCGGAGTCGCGCCGCACGATCGAGGCTCCCGGCAGTCGCCGGTCCTGCCGGCGGCAGCCGGCCATCCGGCTTTGGTATCCTGCGGCACGGAGAGGTGTCCGAGTGGTTGATGGTGCCGCTCTCGAAAAGCGGTGTGCGAAAGCACCGTGGGTTCGAATCCCACCCTCTCCGCCACCAGCACGTGCCGACTGACGCCCGCGGAGAGGTCGCCTAGTGGCCTAGGGCGCCGCACTGGAAATGCGGTACAGCGCAAGCTGTCGCGGGTTCAAATCCCGCCCTCTCCGCCACCTCCCGTCCATCTCGAGCCGTGCTCGCGCGTCCCGGTGCGACGCGTTCGGTCATGCCGCACGTCCGCTCGCCGTGACCAAAGGCCCTGTTCCCTCGGCGCGCGATCCGGTAGACCGGCGGAACGTCTTCCCGGACGCGCGATCCGGACAGACCGGCGGAACGCCTTCCCGAGCGGAGCGCGGACCGCGCCGTCGCCACCGGCAAGCGAGCAAGGACAGTTGGCCATGGCTCTCGACGCAGTGGTCGTGCCGAAATCGGATCCCTTCCTGCCGCGACCGTCCCTCGGCCCGGCTGCGGCGCGGACCGAGGCCCAGCGCTGCCTCTACTGTTTCGACGCCCCGTGTGCGCGAGCCTGTCCCACCGGGATCGACGTCCCGTCGTTCATCCGCAAGATTGCGACGGGGAACCTCGAAGGCGCCGCGAGGACGATCCTCGCCGCCAACCCGCTCGGGGGCACGTGCGGTGCTGCCTGCCCGGTGGAGAGCCTCTGCGAGGGTGCGTGCGTGCGGACGGCGCTCGACCACCCCGTCGCGATCGGCCGGCTCCAGCAACATGCCATCGAGTCCCTGGCGGCGACGGGCGCGGCGTTCTTCGAACCTGGACCGCCCGCGGCGGCCAGCGTGGCCGTCGTGGGCGCCGGGCCGGCAGGACTCGCATGCGCGGCCGAGCTGCGGCGCGCCGGCGTGAGCGTCACCGTGCTCGAGGCCGGCCCGAGGCCGGGCGGCCTCGCCGGGCGAGGGATCGCCCCCTGGCGCCTCCCGCGCGAGACGGTGGCGACGGACATCGCCGAGGTGGAGCGCGCCGGCGTCGTGTTCAGGATGGCCACGAGCGTCGGCACCGACGTCGACCCCGCGCGGCTCGTCGCCGGGCACGACGCCGTCGTCCTCGCGACCGGCCTGGGCCGCGGCAGGCGGCTGGGGATCCCCGGCGAGGACCTTGACGGCGTGGTGGACGCGCTCGAGCTCATCGAACGGACCCTCGATGACGGGGGCGGAGCCGGCCCCGATCGGATGGGCGCCGGGAGCGACTCGGGCGGGATGCCGGCGCGGGGAAGCCCGCGGATTCCCGGCCCGGTCGCCGGCCGGCGTGTCGGTGTCATCGGGGGCGGAAGCACGGCGTTCGACGCGGCGGCATCGGCGGTGCGGCTCGGTGCGGCGCAGGTGACGCTGTACTACCGGCGGAGCGAGGCCGAGTGTTCTGCGTATCCGCGTGCCATCGATCTCGCCCGGCGCCTCGGGGTGCAGGTCCGATGGCTCGTCGCGCCCGTACGCGTCGTCGGCGACGGCCACGTCATGGCGGTCGTGTTCGAGCGGACGCGTCTGGGAGCCCCGGACGCAGGCGGGAGGCGGGTTCCCGTGCCCGTGCCCGGATCGCGGTTCGAGGAGGAACTCGACACCGTCGTGCGGGCGATCGGCCGGGAAGACGGCAGTCTCCTGTCCGCATTCGGGCTGTCGCCGAATGGGGTGCCGGCAGTCGTCGATCCATCGACCGGCAGGACCGCGAGCCCGAAGGTCTGGGTGGCCGGCGACATCGCGAACGGCGGCGGCGAGGTCGTGCACGCAGTCCGGGCCGGGGTGAGCGCCGCGCGCTCGATCGCGGAGGCGCTCGGCGTCCGGTACCGGGTCGAAGCCACTCGCTCCTCGTCCACCGTGCGCGGCATCGATCTCTCCACCGATATCGCCGGGATACGCAGCCCGAACCCGTTCTGGCTCGCGAGCTGCCCGATCACCAACACTGGAGAGATGGTCGCCCGCGCATTCGATGCCGGATGGGGCGGCGTCGTCTGGAAGACGGTCGGCGAGCCGATCCGGAACGTCACGTCCCGCCTCGGGGCGCTCGACGTCGATGGACGCAGGCTCGTGGGCATGTCGAACATCGAGCTGATCAGTGACCGGCCGATCGAGACCAACCTCGCGGAAGTCGCCGACGTCAAGCGGCGATATCCCGACCAGGCGGTCGTGGTATCGCTCATGGTGGAGTCGAAGCCGGAGGCGTGGCGCGACATCGTCGGCCGTGTCAACGACACGGGCGCGGACGGCATCGAGCTCAACTTCGGCTGCCCCCACGGGATGAGCGAGCGGGGAATGGGCGCGGCCGTCGGCCAGGTGCCCGACTACGTGAAGATGGTGACGGAGTGGGCCGTGGAGGCCGCCCGGATCCCGGTGCTGGTGAAGCTCACGCCGAACGTTGCCGACATACGGCCCCCCGCCCGGGCGGCTCGTGACGGAGGCGCGGACGGGCTCTCGCTCATCAACACGGTCACGTCGCTCGTCGGGGTCGGCCTCGACACGTGGGCTCCAGTCCCCGACGTCCGTGGCCGCGGAAGCCACGGAGGGCTGTCGGGTCCGGCAGTCCGGCCGATCGCGCTCAACATGGTGTCGGCTGTCGCGTCGGACCCCGGCGTGGGGCTCCCGGTGTCCGGTGTCGGCGGCGTCGCCGACTGGCGCGACGCGGTCCAGTTCCTCCTGGTCGGGGCGACGACCGTGCAAGTGGGGACGGCGGTCATGCAGCTCGGGTACCGCATGATCGACGACCTGGTGGACGGCCTGTCCGCGTACCTGCGATCGAAATCACTCCATGCGCCGTCCGAGCTGGTCGGACGTGCGCTCCCCGCGCTGACGGACTGGGGCCACCTCGACCAGACGTTCCGGCTGCTTGCGCGGATCGACGAAGCGCGGTGCATCCACTGCAACCTCTGTCACGTCGCGTGCAGTGACGGTGGCCACCAGGCGATCCGTCTCGAGCGGATGAACGGCACGTCCCGACTCTCGGTCGAGGACGACCGGTGCGTGGGTTGCCGCCTCTGCCAGTACGTCTGCCCGGTCGAGAGCTGCATCTCCATGATCGAGCTGGAAGGGCCTGCCGCGGTCCACTGAGACCCCGGCTCCGCCCGGCCGGACGCGGTCGACCCACTCGGTTCGAGCCCACTGGCACGTCGCGGCCGATGTTGTTGCCTCGGCTGCCGGCCTCCGTCCCTCGCAGGTGTCGCGGTGGCCCACAGTCGCGGTATCATCCCCGGGCCGTGCTAGGCGGGGAGCCAGCGGTGCCCTGTACCTGCAATCCGCTCCAGCAGGGCCGAATTCCCTCCCGAGGTCCGCGTTCTCGAGGGCTCCGGCGATTGGTCGACGTTGAGGATCGGGTCCCGCGCAGCGGCGACGCGTGAACCTCGTCAGGTCCGGAAGGAAGCAGCGATAAGCGCTGCTCGCCGGGTGCCGCGGATCGGCCTGGTCCGAGCCGGCCATCGTCACGAGTGCGGGGACGTCTCCGATCGACGGAGGGTGCACGGCATATCCGAAGTCCCGACGCCGGGGCGCGGCGTGCGTTCCCGGCGCGGCCGGTCCGAGCCGCCGCGCGAGCCGGACGCCCGTATCATTGGTCGCCCGGGCTCGCCCGACCGGATGCCCCCGCCCGATGCCAGGAGCCGATGACGCCCGACTCGTCGCCCTCCACCACCCAGCACACCGCGATCTCGCGCCGCTGGCGCGCCCAGACGTTCTCCCAGATCGTGGGGCAGTCGGCCGCCGTCGAGACGCTCCGCAATGCCGTACGCCTCGGACGCGTCGGTCACGCGTACCTCTTCGTGGGACCTCGTGGCACCGGCAAGACCTCGATGGCGCGCATCCTGGCGAAGGCCGTGAACTGCACCGACCTCCGGGACGGCGAGCCGTGCGATGCCTGCGCCAGCTGCGTCGCGATCCGCGAGGGGGCTGCGCTGGACGTTGCGGAGTTCGACGCGGCGTCGAACAACACGGTCAGCGACATGCGGGATCTGCTGCCGCGGGTCCACACGGCGCCCGCCGACCTGCGGACCAAGGTCTTCATCGTCGACGAGGTGCAGCGGATCAAGGAGGGCTGGGACGTCCTCCTGAAGACGCTCGAAGAGCCGCCCCCGCACGTCCTGTTCGTGTTCTGCACCACCGACCCGACGCAGATCCGCCCGGCCGTCCTGTCGCGCGTCCAGCGGTTCACGTTCCGCCCGCTCACGGTGCCCGAGATCAGCGGCAAGCTCGAGCGGATCCTCGCCGACGCCGCCCGCGGTGCCGAGCCGGAGGCGATCGAGCTGGTGGCGGAGCTGGCGGCGGGCGGCATGCGCGACGCCGAATCGATGCTCGACCAGATGCTCAGTTCCGCGACGGAGCTGCTGACCGCCGACGAGGTCCGCGCCCAGCTCGGCCTGGCCGCCTCCGCGGAGGTCGATTCCTTCCTGGCCGCGCTGCTCGACAACGACGCGCTGGAGGGCATGCGGGTCCTTGACCGGATGGAGGCCGACGGGCGCGACCTGCGCCTGGTGACGGACCAGGCCGTGGAACGCCTGCGGCGGATGCTCTTCCGCCGGCTCGCATCGGAGAGCCTGCCGCACCCGTTCGAGGCGCGCTCCGTGCAGGAGTTGGCAGCGGCCGCCCGCGCCCTCGCGTCGATCGATGTGACGCGACCTGGGGGCGGCGGCCTTCGCCTGCAGCTCGAGCTCCTGCTGCTTTCCTCCGGGGGCCCGTCTGCGGCTCGTCCCGCTCCGCCGGCCGCGGCCGCCACCGCAATCGTCTCTGCCGCCGCGGACCCGTCGGCCGGCACTGCGCCCCTGCCTCGTGCCGGGGGAGTTGCCGGAGCACCACCGCCGGCCGGCACTCCGGCCCCGCCTCGCGACGCGAAAGCGGTTGCCACGTCTCCGGCCCCCTCCCGGCCTGCGCCCGGTTCGCATCCGCCGGCCACGGCCGCGCCGGCGGCCGGGTCCCGCGCGGCACCGCATCCCGCCCATGAGGCAGGTGGAGGCGAGGGCCCCGGCGTGTCCGTCGCCGGTGCGACCCCGGGCGCTGGAGAGGCCCCAGGCGACGACGAGCTGCTCGAGCGCGTCCGGACCGGCTGGCCCGCCATCGTGGCCGCGCTCTCGCGGACCCCGCTGCTCCGGCCGCTCGTGGAGGCGTGCCGGCCCGTCCGCCTCGAAGGGCGGATGGTCGTGCTCGGCTTTCCCGAGGACAAGGCGTTCCTGCGCGAGAAGGCGGAGCAGCGTCACGCCGCCTTCGAGGAGGCGATCGGTGGCGTCGTGGGAACGGACGTGGGCATCCGCTGCGTTTCGACCAACCTGGAGGCCCTGC
This sequence comes from uncultured Chloroflexia bacterium, assembly GCA_963757865.1. Taxonomy (GTDB): domain Bacteria; phylum Chloroflexota; class Limnocylindria; order Limnocylindrales; family CSP1-4; genus JAJYNJ01. Next base: position 293,257 of record CAVWSU010000019.1, on the reverse strand, counting down.
CGCCGCTTCCGCACGAAGCGATCGGGCGTGAGAACCTCGACGTCGCCCGGCGAGTCTTCGCCGGCGACCTGGCCGACGCGTCGGATGTCGAATGACGCAGCCCGGGTGAACTGAGGAGGGAGCGATGAGCTTCGGGAACCTGGCCAGGATGGCGCAGCAGATGCAGGCCGAGATGGCGCGCGTGCAGGCCGAGCTGGAGACGCTGCAGGTCGATGGCTCGGCAGGCGGGGGTGCCGTCAAGGCCGTCGTGACGGGCAAGCAGGACCTCGTGTCGATCACGATCGACCCGGGAGTGGTCGACCCCGACGACGTCGAGATGCTCCAGGACCTGGTCCTGGCCGCGGTGAACGAGGCCCTCGGGGCCGCACGCCGGACCGCGGAGCAGAAGATGGCCGCGGTGACCGGCGGGCTTCGCCTCCCGGGCATGTGAGGCACCCGTGACCGTCGTCGTCGAGCCAGTCGCGCGCCTGATCGAGGCGTTGTCGCGCCTGCCGGGGATCGGCCCCAAGACGGCGCAGCGCCTGACCTACCACCTGCTGCGGAGCCCGGAGGGCGAGGCGCGTTCGCTGGCGGCGGCGCTCGTGGCCGTGAGGGACCAGGTCTCCTTCTGCGAGACGTGCTTCAACATCAGCACGGGCCCGCTCTGCCCGATCTGCCTGGATCCGGGGCGTGATCCGGCGAGGCTGTGCGTGGTGGAGGACGCCCTGGACGTCCTCGCCCTGGAACGCACGGCCGCGTTCCGTGGCCGATATCACGTGCTGAACGGCGCGATCTCCCCGATGGACGGGATCGGGCCGGAGCGGCTCCGGGTGCGCGAGCTGCTCGAGCGCGTGGTCGTCGCGGAATCGGAGGGCCGCCGGTTCGCGGAAGTGATCCTGGCGACCAACCCGACCCTGGAGGGCGAGGCCACGGCGCTGTACCTGGCCGAACGACTGGGCGGCCACGTCGACGCCGTCACGCGCATCGCCCGCGGCATCCCGGTCGGCGGAGACCTGGAGTACGCCGACGAGGTCACGCTCGTGCGAGCGATGCAGGGCCGGCGGGCTGTCGAGGAGGCGACCGAGCGATGAGCAACCTCGTCAACGAGCTCCTGCTCCGGCTGGCCAAGGCCGCGGTCGCGCTGATCCTCGGCGCCGTGCTGGACTGGATCCTCGTGTCCTTCGCGGGGGCAACGGCAACGGTCGAACTTGCGTTGCTCTGCTGGCTCGCGGCGTCGGCGTTCATCCTGCTGGTGCAGGAGAGCCCGATCTGAAGCCGCCATCCGATCGTGGAGGGCGGGCGCGCATCAGCCGCTCGAGGATCTCCCGACGGCGATTTGACAGCCCCCCGGCGACCCGGTAATGTCCGTCCTCGCGCCACCGAACGACAGGGCGCGCCGGACCGGCGAGATGCCGGACCGGGGATGAACGGGAGGACGGCCCACGGCCTCCTCCGCGACATCAGGACACTGGCAGGACGGACAACCGACCGAGCCAGCGGCCGCCACCGGCACCGATCCGCCGGATGGCGACGGGAACGTTCCCGGCCCACCAGGTCGGCTGTGATACGCGGTTGACACCCGAGCCGCCAACCCCCAATATATGGGGGTTGCGCCCCGGAGCCTCCAACGGCACGGACGCTGCACCTTAACAAGTGAAGAGTGGCAGGAAGTCCAGTAAACGTGAGCGGGCGTCGAACCCCGAGACAACTACCGGCCGCAAGGTCGGTTCTTTTCGGAGAGTTTGATCCTGGCTCAGGATAAACGCTGGCGGCGTGCATGAGACATGTAAGTCGAACGAGTCTCCGGGCTTGCTCGGAGGCTAGTGGCGGACGGCTGAGTAACGCGTAGGTGACCTGCCCCGAAGTGGGGAATAACTGCCCGAAAGGGTGGCTAATACCGCATGTGGTCGTACGTTCATTCGTGCGATCAAAGCCGCAAGGCGCTTCGGGAGGGGCCTGCGTCCGATTAGCTCGTTGGTGGGGTAACGGCTCACCAAGGCGACGATCGGTAGGTGGTCTGAGAGGACGATCACCCAGACTGGGACTGAGACACGGCCCAGACTCCTACGGGAGGCAGCAGTCGGGAATTTTGCACAATGGGCGAAAGCCTGATGCAGCAACGCCGCGTGAGGGATGAAGGCCTTCGGGTTGTAAACCTCTTTTCTCAGGGAAGATGATGACGGTACCTGAGGAATAAGCCACGGCTAACTACGTGCCAGCAGCCGCGGTAATACGTAGGTGGCAAGCGTTGTCCGGATTTACTGGGCGTAAAGAGCGCGCAGGCGGTCGTTCAAGTCGAATGTGAAAGCCCCCGGCTTAACTGGGGAGGGTCATTCGATACTGATCGACTTGAAGGCGGGAGAGGGAAGCGGAATTCCCGGTGTAGTGGTGAAATGCGTAGATATCGGGAGGAACACCAGTGGCGAAGGCGGCTTCCTGGTCCGTTCTTGACGCTGAGGCGCGAAAGCCAGGGGAGCAAACGGGATTAGATACCCCGGTAGTCCTGGCTGTAAACGATGGACACTAGGTGTTGGTGGTATCAACCCCGCCAGTGCCGTAGCTAACGCATTAAGTGTCCCGCCTGGGGAGTACGGCCGCAAGGCTAAAACTCAAAGGAATTGACGGGGACCCGCACAAGCAGCGGAGCGTGGGGTTTAATTCGACGCAACGCGAAGAACCTTACCAAGGCTTGACATGACCAGGACACCGGCGGAAACGTCGGCTCCCCGCAAGGGGCCTGGCCACAGGTGTTGCATGGCTGTCGTCAGCTCGTGTCGTGAGATGTTGGGTTAAGTCCCGCAACGAGCGCAACCCCTACTGTGTGTTGTATCACTCACACGGGACTGCCGAGAGAAACTCGGAGGAAGGCGGGGATGACGTCAAGTCAGCATGGCCCTTACGTCTTGGGCTACACCCACGCTACAATGGCCGGTACAACGGGCAGCTAAACCGCGAGGTGGAGCTAATCCCTTAAAGCCGGTCTCAGTTCGGATTGCAGGCTGCAACTCGCCTGCATGAAGCCGGAGTTGCTAGTAACCGCAGGTCAGCACACTGCGGTGAATATGTTCCCGGGTCTTGTACACACCGCCCGTCACGTCATGAAAGCCGACAACACCCGAAGCCGGTGGGCCAACCGCAAGGAGGCAGCCGTCGAAGGTGGGGTTGGTGATTGGGACGAAGTCGTAACAAGGTAGCCGTACCGGAAGGTGCGGCTGGATCACCTCCTTTCTAGGGAGAGGGAGTCGGGACCGCACGGTGTGGTCCCGGCGTCATACACC